>NZ_CP114887.1:1597500-3077500 GCF_028747805.1 Solibacillus daqui | reverse complement strand
TGCTCCTGCCGCTAGCGCTTTTGTCGCAAGATTGCATGAAGCAAATTCAGTGAAGCTTAGTCACGATGTGATTGAAGTTCGCTGTCTTGTTCTTTGAAAACTGGATAAAACGACATTGATAAGTAATAAACAAACATAGATCAAGTAATTGATCGTGCAATATCCTTAAAATCTTACTTTTTTAAGTAAGTTTAACTTTTGGTTAAGTTAATAAGGGCGCACGGTGGATGCCTTGGCACTAGGAGTCGATGAAGGACGGCACTAACACCGATATGCCTCGGGGAGCTGTAAGTAAGCTTTGATCCGGGGATTTCCGAATGGGGGAACCCACTATCTTTAATCGGATAGTATCTACACGTGAATACATAGCGTGATGAGGACAGACGCAGGGAACTGAAACATCTAAGTACCTGCAGGAACAGAAAGAAAATTCGATTCCCTGAGTAGCGGCGAGCGAAACGGGAAGAGCCCAAACCAAAGAGCTTGCTCTTTGGGGTTGTAGGACACTCTATACGGAGTTACAAAAGAATGATTTAGGCGAAGCGACTTGGAAAGGTCCGCAAGAGAAGGTAAAAGCCCTGTAGCCAAAAAATCATTCTCTCCAGAGTGGATCCTGAGTACGGCGGAACACGTGAAATTCCGTCGGAATCCGGGAGGACCATCTCCCAAGGCTAAATACTACCTAGTGACCGATAGTGAACCAGTACCGTGAGGGAAAGGTGAAAAGCACCCCGGAAGGGGAGTGAAATAGAACCTGAAACCGTGTGCCTACAAGTAGTTAGAGCCCGTTAATGGGTGATAGCGTGCCTTTTGTAGAATGAACCGGCGAGTTACGATTACGTGCGAGGTTAAGTTGAGAAGACGGAGCCGCAGCGAAAGCGAGTCTGAATAGGGCGAATTAGTACGTGGTCGTAGACCCGAAACCAGGTGATCTACCCATGTCCAGGATGAAGGTGAGGTAACACTTACTGGAGGTCCGAACCCACGCACGTTGAAAAGTGCGGGGATGAGGTGTGGGTAGCGGAGAAATTCCAATCGAACTTGGAGATAGCTGGTTCTCTCCGAAATAGCTTTAGGGCTAGCCTCGTGATTGAGAATACCGGAGGTAGAGCACTGTTTGGACTAGGGGGCATCTCGCTTTACCGAATTCAGACAAACTCCGAATGCCGGATATTTATACACGGGAGTCAGACTGCGAGTGATAAGATCCGTAGTCAAAAGGGAAACAGCCCAGACCACCAGCTAAGGTCCCAAAGTAATCGTTAAGTGGAAAAGGATGTGGCGTTGCTTAGACAACCAGGATGTTGGCTTAGAAGCAGCCATCATTTAAAGAGTGCGTAATAGCTCACTGGTCGAGTGACGCTGCGCCGAAAATGTATCGGGGCTAAACGATTCACCGAAGCTGTGGATGCATACCATTGGTATGCGTGGTAGGAGAGCGTTCTAAGGGCGTTGAAGTCAGACCGGAAGGACTGGTGGAGCGCTTAGAAGTGAGAATGCCGGTATGAGTAGCGAAACATGGGTGAGAATCCCATGCACCGTATGACTAAGGTTTCCTGAGGAAGGCTCGTCCGCTCAGGGTTAGTCGGGACCTAAGCCGAGGCCGATAGGCGTAGGCGATGGATAACAGGTTGATATTCCTGTACTACCTCCCCACCGTTTGAGAAATGGGGGGACGCAGTAGGGTAGGGTAAGCAGAGCGTTGGTTGTCTCTGTTCAAGCAGTAAGGTGTGTGCGTAGGCAAATCCGCGTACTTTAACATTGAGCTGTGATGACGACTCCGTATGGAGGAAGTTCCTGATCTCACACTGCCAAGAAAAGCCTCTATCGAGGTGGGAGGTACCCGTACCGCAAACCGACACAGGTAGTCGAGGAGAGAATCCTAAGGTGTGCGAGAGAACTCTCGTTAAGGAACTCGGCAAAATGACCCCGTAACTTCGGGAGAAGGGGTGCTCTGGTAGGGTGTATAGCCCGAGAGAGCCGCAGTGAATAGGCCCAGGCGACTGTTTAGCAAAAACACAGGTCTCTGCAAAACCGTAAGGTGACGTATAGGGGCTGACGCCTGCCCGGTGCTGGAAGGTTAAGAGGAGTGGTTAGCGCAAGCGAAGCTGCGAATTGAAGCCCCAGTAAACGGCGGCCGTAACTATAACGGTCCTAAGGTAGCGAAATTCCTTGTCGGGTAAGTTCCGACCCGCACGAAAGGCGTAACGATCTGGGCACTGTCTCAACGAGAGACTCGGTGAAATTATAGTACCTGTGAAGATGCAGGTTACCCGCGACAGGACGGAAAGACCCCGTGGAGCTTTACTGTAGCTTGATATTGAATTTTGGTACAACTTGTACAGGATAGGTAGGAGCCAGAGATCTCGGAGCGCCAGCTTCGAAGGAGGCGTCGGTGGGATACTACCCTGGTTGTATTGAACTTCTAACCCATGCCCCTTAGCGGGGTAGGAGACAGTGTCAGGCGGACAGTTTGACTGGGGCGGTCGCCTCCTAAAAGGTAACGGAGGCGCCCAAAGGTTCCCTCAGAATGGTTGGAAATCATTCGTAGAGTGTAAAGGCATAAGGGAGCTTGACTGCGAGACCTACAAGTCGAGCAGGGTCGAAAGACGGGCTTAGTGATCCGGTGGTTCCGCATGGAAGGGCCATCGCTCAACGGATAAAAGCTACCCCGGGGATAACAGGCTTATCTCCCCCAAGAGTCCACATCGACGGGGAGGTTTGGCACCTCGATGTCGGCTCATCGCATCCTGGGGCTGTAGTCGGTCCCAAGGGTTGGGCTGTTCGCCCATTAAAGCGGTACGCGAGCTGGGTTCAGAACGTCGTGAGACAGTTCGGTCCCTATCCGTCGTGGGCGTAGGAAATTTGAGAGGAGCTGTCCTTAGTACGAGAGGACCGGGATGGACACACCGCTGGTGTACCAGTTGTCTTGCCAAAGGCATCGCTGGGTAGCTATGTGTGGACGGGATAAGTGCTGAAAGCATCTAAGCATGAAGCCCCCTCAAGATGAGATTTCCCATTACTCAAGTAAGTAAGACCCCTGAAAGACGATCAGGTAGATAGGTTCGAGGTGGAAGTGTGGCGACACATGTAGCTGACGAATACTAATCGGTCGAGGACTTAACCACATGTTTACGAAAATCAATGAACCGTTTATCCAGTTTTGAAAGAATAATTCTTTCAAATTAATCTAGTGATGATGGCAAAGAGGTCACACCTGTTCCCATACCGAACACAGAAGTTAAGCTCTTTAGCGCCGATGGTAGTTGGGGGTTTCCCCCTGTGAGAGTAGGACGTCGCTAGGTTATTACCCAGGAGGATTAGCTCAGCTGGGAGAGCACCTGCCTTACAAGCAGGGGGTCGGCGGTTCGAGCCCGTCATCCTCCACCATTTCTAAAATGCCGGTGTAGCTCAGTTGGTAGAGCAACTGACTTGTAATCAGTAGGTCGAGGGTTCGACTCCTTTCGCCGGCACCATTTTAGAGAGCCATTAGCTCAGTCGGTAGAGCATCTGACTTTTAATCAGAGGGTCGAAGGTTCGAGTCCTTCATGGCTCACCAGTAATTTGCTTTAGCGGGTGTGGCGGAATTGGCAGACGCACTAGACTTAGGATCTAGCGCCGCAAGGCGTGGGGGTTCGACTCCTTCACCCGCACCATTTAATTTCATAACTGTCAGATAAAAAATATCTTAAGCATTTTGCGGAAGTAGTTCAGTGGTAGAACACCACCTTGCCAAGGTGGGGGTCGCGAGTTCGAACCTCGTCTTCCGCTCCAAAAAATGCCGGGGTGGCGGAACTGGCAGACGCACAGGACTTAAAATCCTGCGGTGAGTGATCACCGTGCCGGTTCGATTCCGGCCCTCGGCACCATTTTATTTTAATATGTATAGCGCGCCCGTAGCTCAATTGGATAGAGCGTTTGACTACGGATCAAAAGGTTATGGGTTCGACTCCTGTCGGGCGCGCCAGATTACGGAATGTAGCTCAGCTTGGTAGAGCACTTGGTTTGGGACCAAGGGGTCGTAGGTTCGAATCCTGTCATTCCGACCATTATAATGGGGCCTTAGCTCAGCTGGGAGAGCGCCTGCCTTGCACGCAGGAGGTCAGCGGTTCGATCCCGCTAGGCTCCACCATAAAAGACAACCAAAATAAAGATCCTGGCTACCTAGCTCAGCTGGCTAGAGCATTCGGTTCATACCCGAAAGGTCGTGGGTTCGACTCCCTCGGTAGCCATCTTAAGGACCTTTAGCTCAGTTGGTTAGAGCAGACGGCTCATAACCGTCCGGTCACAGGTTCGAGTCCTGTAAGGTCCACCAGTAATCACATATTTAACTCGGAGGTATACCCAAGTCTGGCTGAAGGGATCGGTCTTGAAAACCGACAGGCGGGTAACACCGCGCGGGGGTTCGAATCCCTCTACCTCCTCCATTTTAATTGAATAATTGAGTTTTTTATTATCGCGGGGTGGAGCAGTGGTAGCTCGTCGGGCTCATAACCCGAAGGTCACAGGTTCAAGTCCTGTCCCCGCAACCAAATGGTCCCGTGGTGTAGCGGTTAACATGCCTGCCTGTCACGCAGGAGATCGCCGGTTCGATCCCGGTCGGGACCGCCATTTTTTATGGGTTTGTAGCTCAGTTGGTAGAGCATTAGATTGAAGCTCTAAGTGTCGGCGGTTCGATTCCGTCCAAACCCACCATATGCGGGTGTAGTTTAGTGGTAAAACCTCAGCCTTCCAAGCTGATGTTGTCGGTTCGATTCCGATCACCCGCTCCAGTTTTTAAGAGGGCCTATAGCTCAGCTGGTTAGAGCGCACGCCTGATAAGCGTGAGGTCGATGGTTCGAGTCCATTTAGGCCCACCATATAAAACGTTCCGAAGTAGCTCAGTTGGTAGAGCATCCGGCTGTTAACCGGCAGGTCGCAGGTTCGAGTCCTGCCTTCGGAGCCATATTTATTTAAGGGGAATTACTCAAGAGGCTGAAGAGGCGCCCCTGCTAAGGGTGTAGGTCGGGTAACCGGCGCGAGGGTTCAAATCCCTCATTCTCCGCCACGGCCCGTTGGTCAAGTGGTTAAGACACCGCCCTTTCACGGCGGTAACACGGGTTCGAATCCCGTACGGGTCATACATAAGTAAAACAAGAAAACGCTAAGCATATTTTCCTTGCTTAGCGTTTTTTTGTAATCAATATTAATTGATTATTAGTTTCTCCATATTGAAATGCTCTAGTCGAGTTATTTACTTAAAAGTCTTTCTTATAAGCTGTGTAATTATTTAAGACGTGGTACCATTTATTATTTTGTTAAAGTAATGATGAATTGATTTATAATATTCATTGGATTAAGGGCTACGTCTGTTAAAGTACCGGCAAAAATAATTTGTTAACCAATTGATTGGTTAAATTGCTCAAAGTCAGGTTACTTTATAACATTATTTTTTGAATTATGTATATAGCTTTCCAGAGCGTCAGTTTAAGCATATAAGCTTTTTTTAATATACCATTCACCTTTGACTTGCTGTAATGTCCTTGAATGCCTTATTTTCGATATAGTATGTAGGATCTGCTATTGTTTTTCAGGCTGCTTCATAACTTTTTTCTTGAGGAAATAAAGAAATTCTGGCTTTTCTAAAACCAATGAAATCATATGTAGTAGCGAGTTAGCCATATTGGAGTGCTTTTTATAGTGCTTTTTGTTCTTCATTACGCAGTAAAATGATTTTCTCACATATAGAGTAATTTAAGTCCAATAATTCGTAAGGAAAACGTGCTACACCGAAAGTAAGCCAATAGCTATGAGATAGTTCATGGATAAGAACAGCATGCCTGGCGTTAAATTGATCCGTTTTAGCTACTGTAATATAGTAATTTTCATTGTAGTTTGGGTAGTTAAATAATATGGCTTCCAGCCCGTTATATTTAATATAAGCAACAGGTGTAAAATTTGGTCAGAATTTATGTAAGAGTTGAGTTGATACAAATGGCTGAATTATTGATGTAAACGCGGCCATAAAAGTATCCCTTCAAAGATATTTTGAAATGATATATTTTTGTTCAATAATCAAATAGTATTCGAGAAATTATAATAGATTTAATTTGATGAAATAGAGGAGGCATAAAGGTGAGTGCAGTTTTTGAATATAATACTAAAAAAGTATATCCAATTATTTATCCAGTTAAATACGGACAAATGAATAATATTAACTGTTACCTATTTGAACACCAAAATAAGCTAACATTAATTGATGCAGGAATTGATTCAGCCGAATATGAAGTGTTTTTTGATGAACAGCTTGCTGCATATGATTTAAACATAATGGATATTGATCAAATCATTTTGACTCACCACCATATTGATCATATTGGTATGGTCAATAAAATTATTGGAAAAAAGCAAATTCCGGTATTCGCACATCCACTTGCATTAGAGAGGCTAGCATTGACAACAACTTATCAGCAGACTAAAATTCAATTTTTTGAAGAGCTATATGAACACTATGGTTGTACACATGTTATGGCGTCCCGTATAGAGAAAATGAAGCAAACACTAAATGATGCTGGTGGATTGCGTATAAAGTCTGTGATTGAGCCAATTCAAGCAAATGATTATGTTGGAGAATTAAAAGTTTTGGAAACGCCAGGGCATTCATTGGACTCAATAACTTTATATGATGAAGAATCAGGCTGGTTGTTTACGGGAGATTTAATTATCGAAAAGGGGTCGACAAATGCATTAATTGACTTTGATTCAAGGAAATTATTGCTTCCAACAGTATTACAGCATCGTCAATCAATTGAGCAATGTCAGAAATTATTAATTTCAACGGTATTTGCTGGTCATGAAAAGATATTTACTAATTTTTCTGAGGTAGCCCAATTAAATATCGCGAAGATTGATTACAAAGTGCAGCGAATTGCAAAACAGATTGAACAAGGCAATGAGTCAGTCTTAAAACTGGCGAATGCTCTTTATGGTAATTTAATGCATACGATGCCTACGCTTATTTTTTCGGAAGTAATTGGCTATGTTAATTATGCTGAAATTTTAGGGATTGTGGAAAGAGTACAACGAAACGGGCAAATAACATTTCGTTGTGTTTGAATTTGGGTTAATGTAAAAATATAGATTCTTATGGTAAGAATCTATATCTACTAGTTGAGCCAACAGTATTTTTCGAATTTTTACATATAATTAAATAACGAAGAGCATAAATTTTTTTATAAAAATGAAAAACAACTGTTGAAAAAAATGGATAATCATATTAGAATTTCGATATACTAAGAAATCGTTTTCATTGGTTAACAAGGTCATTTGATGGGGATTTTTGAAAAAAATATATTTTTTAAAAAAGTTTTCAAAAAATCATTGCATTTTCTTATGAATACTGATATTATAAATCTTGTCCTTAAGAGAAAGGTCACTTACGAAATGTAACAATATTACCCAGGAGGATTAGCTCAGCTGGGAGAGCACCTGCCTTACAAGCAGGGGGTCGGCGGTTCGAGCCCGTCATCCTCCACCATTTCTAAAATGCCGGTGTAGCTCAGTTGGTAGAGCAACTGACTTGTAATCAGTAGGTCGAGGGTTCGACTCCTTTCGCCGGCACCATTTTAGAGAGCCATTAGCTCAGTCGGTAGAGCATCTGACTTTTAATCAGAGGGTCGAAGGTTCGAGTCCTTCATGGCTCACCAGTAATTTGCTTTAGCGGGTGTGGCGGAATTGGCAGACGCACTAGACTTAGGATCTAGCGCCGCAAGGCGTGGGGGTTCGACTCCCTTCACCCGCACCATTTAATTTCATAACTGTCAGATAAAAAATATCTTAAGCATTTTGCGGAAGTAGTTCAGTGGTAGAACACCACCTTGCCAAGGTGGGGGTCGCGAGTTCGAACCTCGTCTTCCGCTCCAAAAAATGCCGGGGTGGCGGAACTGGCAGACGCACAGGACTTAAAATCCTGCGGTGAGTGATCACCGTGCCGGTTCGATTCCGGCCCTCGGCACCATTTTATTTTAATATGTATAGCGCGCCCGTAGCTCAATTGGATAGAGCGTTTGACTACGGATCAAAAGGTTATGGGTTCGACTCCTGTCGGGCGCGCCAGATTACGGAATGTAGCTCAGCTTGGTAGAGCACTTGGTTTGGGACCAAGGGGTCGTAGGTTCGAATCCTGTCATTCCGACCATTATAATGGGGCCTTAGCTCAGCTGGGAGAGCGCCTGCCTTGCACGCAGGAGGTCAGCGGTTCGATCCCGCTAGGCTCCACCATAAAAGACAACCAAAATAAAGATCCTGGCTACCTAGCTCAGCTGGCTAGAGCATTCGGTTCATACCCGAAAGGTCGTGGGTTCGACTCCCTCGGTAGCCATCTTAAGGACCTTTAGCTCAGTTGGTTAGAGCAGACGGCTCATAACCGTCCGGTCACAGGTTCGAGTCCTGTAAGGTCCACCAGTAATCACATATTTAACTCGGAGGTATACCCAAGTCTGGCTGAAGGGATCGGTCTTGAAAACCGACAGGCGGGTAACACCGCGCGGGGGTTCGAATCCCTCTACCTCCTCCATTTTAATTGAATAATTGAGTTTTTTATTATCGCGGGGTGGAGCAGTGGTAGCTCGTCGGGCTCATAACCCGAAGGTCACAGGTTCAAGTCCTGTCCCCGCAACCAAATGGTCCCGTGGTGTAGCGGTTAACATGCCTGCCTGTCACGCAGGAGATCGCCGGTTCGATCCCGGTCGGGACCGCCATTTTTTATGGGTTTGTAGCTCAGTTGGTAGAGCATTAGATTGAAGCTCTAAGTGTCGGCGGTTCGATTCCGTCCAAACCCACCATATGCGGGTGTAGTTTAGTGGTAAAACCTCAGCCTTCCAAGCTGATGTTGTCGGTTCGATTCCGATCACCCGCTCCAGTTTTTAAGAGGGCCTATAGCTCAGCTGGTTAGAGCGCACGCCTGATAAGCGTGAGGTCGATGGTTCGAGTCCATTTAGGCCCACCATATAAAACGTTCCGAAGTAGCTCAGTTGGTAGAGCATCCGGCTGTTAACCGGCAGGTCGCAGGTTCGAGTCCTGCCTTCGGAGCCATATTTATTTAAGGGGAATTACTCAAGAGGCTGAAGAGGCGCCCCTGCTAAGGGTGTAGGTCGGGTAACCGGCGCGAGGGTTCAAATCCCTCATTCTCCGCCACGGCCCGTTGGTCAAGTGGTTAAGACACCGCCCTTTCACGGCGGTAACACGGGTTCGAATCCCGTACGGGTCATACATAAGTAAAACAAGAAAACACTAAGTACATTCAATAGTACTTAGTGTTTTTTAATACGCATAATTAAAGAGGCGGTGAGTCAGATGATAGAACGCTTGGCAATTTTTGATGAACATTATCATAAGATTGGTGAAGCAATACGTGACGAAGTACATGCTAAGGGCTATTGGCATGAAGTGTTTCAGTGCTGGGTAATAGAAAAAATAGAAGATGAATGGATAATCTATTTACAATTGCGCAGTAAGTTGAAAAAAGATTATCCAAATCAATTTGATATAACAGCAGCAGGGCATTTATTAGCGACAGAAACGGTTTTAGATGGTGTGAGAGAGCTGCATGAGGAATTGGGGATAAATATAGCTTTTGAAGATCTAAAAGCATTAGGGGTCATTCCTTATAAGATACAAAATGAAAATATTAAAGATTATGAGTTTGCGAATGTGTTTATTTATGAAATAACAAATGGATTGAATACATTTCAAATTCAACGAGAAGAATTAGATGGCATGTATTATATGAGGTTGCAGGATTTCTTTAATTTATCTAATGGCACCATTACTAGTGCATTGGTGACAGGCTATTATTATCAGGGAGATGAAAAAGTGAGTGGTAGTCAGGAAATTAGCTTAGCTGATATGCAAGCACTCCCTCAAATTTATTTAAAACCATTTACTGATAAGCTTCAAGCATTGATGAAATAAAAAAGCACAGTCATGAAATAAACAACTTCATGACTGTGCTTTTGTTAGATAAACGGGATGTTGATTGTATCGTCTTGTTGATCGAGGAAGTACATATTTTCTATCATTAGCTTAATTGCTTCATCTGTTGTTTCAAATAGTAAAGTGCGGGTCGAGCTGCCGTCATCGTAAAAACCTTTAGTTGTTTGCAATGGTACGGAGCCTTATGTTGTTTGGAGCGTCACCTTATCGTAAATCACATCTGCTTCGGAACGAATGGTTAATTCTGTATAGTCATTTTGTTTAGAAATACTTAAAATTTGTAATTCTTTAGGGCCGATAATTCCTTCTAGTACAGGTGTTAATGGGACAACCAAGTTGATTTTTTCTTTCGAATAAAATGGTTCAAGCTTTATTTCGAGTTTTTTTGTGTCAGGCGGAATCGTATCGAATAATAATTCCATGGAATAGCTACCAAGTAATGAGCTGCGCATACTACTTTGATTTACTGGTATTGCTCTATCATCTGCATATAAGACGAAATCCCTCAGAATTGTAAATGTTCGGTCTGTTTGTTGGCTGTTTTGCTAATGCTTTGTGCAAGCGTTGTTCAAGCTCTTGTGGTACTTGTAACTCATTTACCTTTCTCCTCTTCTATTTATAAGAGAATGGAGTGTATAAAAAAGTACAAAAATAAATTATTATTTCGTATTGACCTTTACGTTACGTTACACTTTATAGTACTACATAGGGGTGATGACATGCTTATTAATGAGTTAGTAAAACTATCGGGTGTGAGTGCACGCACACTCAGATACTACGATGAAATTGGTTTGTTAAAGCCTTCAATGGTAGAGCAAAATGGCTACCGTCAATATAATCAATGTGATATTGACCGCTTACAGCAAATTTTGTTTTATCGTGAACTGGATTTTAAGTTAGAGCAGATTAAAGCGTTGCTCGAGGATAATAACTTTAACGTGAAAGAAGCGTTAATAAATCAACAGGCGCTACTGGAGCAAAAGAGAAATTATTTAGATGGTCTACTTGAAACAATTGAAAAAACGATTCAAACAATGGAAGGGGAAATAACGATGACAAATGAACAAAAATTTGAAGCATTTAAAAATAAGTTAATTGAAGATAATGAACAAGCTTACGGGCAAGAAATCCGTGAGAAATATGGGGAGGAAATGGTTAAAGCAAGCAATAATAAATTAAAGCAAATGACAGAGGCACAATATGAGGCAGTACAACAGCTCGAGCAGCAACTATTTGCTCGATTAAAGGAAGCGTTAGCAAGCGGTGATGCAGCAACCGAAATTGCAATGGAAGTTGCAGAACTGCATAAACGCTGGTTAAGCTTTTATTGGGCGAAATATACGAAAGAAGCGCATGTTGGCTTGGCTCAAATGTATATTTATGATGAGCGATTTACAAATTATTATGATAGCCGCGTTGGGCAAGGGGCGACACAATTTTTATATGATGCCATTGTTGCTTATGCAAAACTATAAGCGAAATAATTAATTACCTCGATAAGGGCAATAATGGATTAATAGCCAAAGATGGATTTCATATGAACAAGCAGTAATTACAGCTCGGAGCTCTTGTTTTAGAGTTCAACTTTTTCTACTGAAGTAAGTTAAAAAGCTGTTCAAGGCGTAATAAGAGACGCCCTGAACAGCTTTTGTTGTTATAAAAAATATGAAGCTAATAGTCCAATTGCTAAAAGGAAACCAAAAATCGTATTTGTTTGCGCCGTATATTTCATAGCAGGCATAACTTCTAATGGCTTTTCTTTTGCGCGGAATAATTTAATCGCTTGAATGGGTTTTTTGATGCTTAATAACACAAGTAATGCCCAAACTGATAATGGGGTGAAGATGACTAAAGCGATAATCCATAAATAAGAAACGATAAAGAACGTAGCTAAAATCGTTACTGCGTTATGACGCCCAGCTAAAATGGCCATCGTTTTACGTCCGCCTTCCGTATCTCCGACGATGTCACGAATATTATTCGATAGCATAATCGCCCCAACTAAAATCATACTTGGTACTGAAATGAGGACTGCTTCTATTGTAACCTCTTTTGTTTGGATGAAAAATGCAATTAACACAATGCCCATTCCCATTACTGCCCCTGATACAAGCTCACCAAAGGGAGAATAAGCAATTGGATAAGGTCCACCTGTGTAAAGATAACCAATTAGCATACATACGAGTCCAACTGCAACTAGCCACCAAGAAGTCATCGCACAAATGTATATTCCTAATAGCATCGCAATGAAGTAAAACGTAAATGCGATAATCATAATCGTTTTTGGTGCTACGCCATGACGAACAATTGTCCCGCCAATACCAACGGAATGTTCATTGTCTAAACCGAGCTTATAGTCGTAGTATTCATTAAACATATTTGTTGCTGCTTGAATTAGCATGCTTGCGATAAGCATGGCCAAAAACAGCCCAAAATTAATCGTTTCATAATTGATTGCAAGGGCAATCGCTGTTCCTAAAAGTACAGGAACAAAAGAGGCGGTTAATGTATGAGGGCGTGTCAAATGCCACCAAACTTTAAAGCCTTTGTCCGCTTCAATGACTTTTGTCATAGTAAAAACTCTCCTAACTTGAAAACAATCTTTCATTATTGTATCGAAAAAGAAACAAAAAGAACAGAGGAGAGTGTGAATACATGTAACGTTCGTACGAAAAATGGTATGATAGAAAAGGCATTATTTATAGAACGAACGCAAATGAAATGAGCAAATATTTAAAAGATAAAACGTGTTTTTGAAATAAAAAACGCAACTTGCATCATACTAGTGAATTTGCAACATGACGGAGGGAATTTTCATGCAACACAAGTGGTACAATGCCACTGAAATCGAAGTAGGCTCGAATTCAAAGCAAATTTTTTATATGGAAACAATCGAAGTTAGTCGCTTATCGGCACTGGCATTCTTTGCTGCAGGCGAGGCGAAATATAAAGGGAAACGTAATTTTTGGCAAAATCGTGAGAAAACATTCACATTAGTCGGTTTAGGACATGCCTATAAAATTGAAAATAATAAAGGAACAAAGCGTTTTGACCATGTGGAAAGCGAGTGGAAACAGTTAACAAGTCAAATAGTGCAAGAAGACCAACACCTACAACCGATTTTGTTTGGTGGTTTTACATTTGACCCACAAAACGAAGTAGCTGGTGAATGGGCGAAATTTCCACAAAGCTATTTTACAGTGGCATCGCATCAATTAGTTATTCGTAATGATCAAGCGTTTGTAACGATCAATCTAATTACAAATGAAACAAATAGTGCACAAACATTTGAAACGCTACGTAAAGAACGTGACGAACTGATTCATGCTGCACAGGTGAAAGAAGTAAAAACCTATACGAAGCCAACGATGATTAGCTATGCAGAACCTTTTAAAGAAGAATATTTGCAATCAATTGACCAAGTAACGACTTTAATTAAAGCAAATGAGGCGCAAAAGGTTGTCATTGCGCGTTCTTTAGCATTGCAATTTGAGGGAGCAATTACTTCTCCACAAATTTTATCGCATGTGGTACATGAACAGCCAGAAAGCTTTTTATTTGGTTTGGAGCATGAGGAAATGTTGTTTTACGGGGCATCACCTGAACGTCTAGTGAAGGTAAATAACGGACGCGCGTTTTCATCATGTGTTGCTGGGTCTATTAAGCGCGGACAAACAGCCGAACAAGATGAAGCGTTGGGCAATAGCTTACTAAATGATGCGAAAAATCGTGGTGAGCATCATTATGTAGTAGAAATGATTACAGATACATTTGAAAAAAATTGTCGTGACGTCAAAATTCCGAATGGACCGAAGCTATTAAAAATCCGAGATATTCAGCATTTATACACACCAGTAGAAGGACAACTCAATGACGACGCAACGATTTTACAACTTGTGAAGCATTTACACCCAACACCAGCCCTAGGTGGCGTACCCCGTGAGGCGGCCATGCACATTATACGTCAATATGAGCCGATGAACCGTGGGCTATATGCGGCACCAATTGGTTGGTTAGACGCAGATGGCAATGGGGAATTTGCAGTTGCGATTCGCTCAGCAGCTCTTGTGCAAGATAAAGCTTATCTATACGCGGGTGGTGGCATTGTTGCTGACTCAAATCCGCAGTCAGAATACGAAGAAACGCTCGTGAAATTCAGACCAATGCTACGAGCTCTAGGGGGACAATTGCATGAATGAACGTGAAGTGTTATCAAATTATGTGTACCAAATTGTCGCGTCACTTGTTGCATCAGGGGTGGAGCAAGTTGTTGTCAGTCCAGGTTCGCGCTCAACACCGCTTGCCTATGCCTTTGCTTCAACAAAAGAACTTACTTTGCACCGTCAAGTTGATGAACGCGCAGCTGGTTTTTATGCATTAGGTTTAGCAAAGGCGACGGCAAAACCCGTTGTTTTGTTATGTACATCTGGAACAGCAGGAGCCAACTACTATCCGGCCATTGTTGAAGCGAAATATGCACGTGTGCCATTAATTGTACTAACTGCAGATCGTCCACATGAATTACGTGAAGTCGGTGCACCGCAAACGATTAACCAAGTCCGTTTATATGGTGAAAATGTCAAATGGTCGGCGGAGTTCCCGATTCCGGATGAGGCACCACAAACCTTGCCGTATATTGAGCGTCATACTGTACGTGCGGTTACGATTGCAACGACAGCACCATTTGGACCAGTGCATTTAAATATCCCGTTTCGTGAGCCGTTAGTCATTGATTTTAAAACGCAATTACCGCGTGCAAGTTTTGTTAAAAGTTTTACTAATGATCTAACACCATCCAAACAAGCGCTAACAGAATTTACGTCAATTATTGAGCAAACGAAAAACGGGATTATCATTGTTGGCGAGCTACCGCTAGGGACAGATACAAAGGCTCTATGGAATTTTGTACGTGAGCTGAAATGGCCTGTGATGATTGAAAGCTTATCGAATTTACGTACCGAAGTGCCAGAAGATTGCCAAGTATTCGCGATTACTACATATGATGCGTTAATGAAAAACGAACGCTTTAAACGCAATGTTCGTCCGCAAACAGTTATTCGCTTTGGCGCACAGCCTATATCCAAATTTTTAATGCAGTTTATTGCACAATCGAATCCGCTGCATTACATCGTGATCGATGAAGACCCGATGTTCCGTGATTCAACGCATAGTTCGACGCACTTTATTCATGCCTTACCTGGTGAGTGGTTAAGTGAAATCGAAATAAGCCATGTTGAGACAGAGCCTGCATATATTGAATTTTGGAAAACGGCGGATTTACTAGCGGCAGATGTAATTGCGAAGTATGGTCAAACAGCGAATGATGAAGGGGCCTATGTTCAGTTGATGCTAGAAAGCTTACATGAAGGCTCAGACATCTTTGTTAGTAGCAGTATGCCAATTCGTGATATTGATACGTTTTTACCTGTTCTGAATAATGATATTCAAGTGTTTGCGAATCGTGGTACAAACGGAATTGACGGTGTCACGTCGACAGCACTTGGCTTTAGTAATGGTCGAGCGAATCGTAAAATGTATTTATTAATTGGTGATTTAGCGTTTTTACATGATGCCAATGCCTTTGTCGCAAGTCGCTATCAAGACTGTGATCTAACGGTTATCGTTTTAAATAATGATGGTGGAGGTATCTTCTCATACTTACCACAAGCGAAAGTAGAAGCGCA
Organism: Solibacillus daqui; assembly: GCF_028747805.1. Lineage (NCBI taxonomy): Bacteria > Bacillati > Bacillota > Bacilli > Caryophanales > Caryophanaceae > Solibacillus > Solibacillus daqui. Next base: position 3,061,844 of record NZ_CP114887.1, on the reverse strand, counting down.
TTATGAGGAATTATTCGGTACTCCGACTGCATTGACGTTCGAGCAAGTAGCAACAATGTATGATATGGAATATATGAAAGTCACATCTAAAGAACAATTTTTAGCAACGATAACATCAGAAAAACAGCAATCATTAAAATTAATCGAAGTATTTACAAATCGTGAGGAAAATGTAAAAGAACACCGCGCATTATGGACACGCATTAACGAGGTGATTGAACAATGGCTCGATATGCTATAAATGGAATTAATGTATTTGTGGAGGAGGTTAATCCACAAGGTACAAAAACGCTCGTGCTCTTGCATGGTTTTACCGGCAGTACAAAGACGTGGCAGCATGTTGTACAGGCTTTACCACAATCAATACGCTGTGTCATGGTTGATTTAATCGGGCATGGTGGGACATCTGCACCTGAAAATATCGAGACGTATTCCATGGCCTTTCAAGTTGATGTGTTGCATGCACTATTTCAGCAGTTAAATCTACAAAAGTTTACATTGCTCGGCTATTCAATGGGGGGGCGAGTAGCTTTAAGTTATGCGGTTGAATTCCCAGTTAGGATTGAGCAGTTACTACTAGAAAGCGCCTCTCCCGGATTACAGAAACCTGAAGAACGTGTGGCACGTAAACAAGCAGATGACCAATTGGCTGAAAATATCTTGCAAAACGGCATGGTATCTTTTGTAGATAAATGGGAGAGCATTCCACTTTTTGCCTCTCAGAAATTACTTACAAGTGAAGTACAGCAGGAAATTCGCACCGAGCGCTTACTGCAACGTGCAATCGGTTTAGCAAATAGCCTGCGCGGTATGGGTACAGGTGTCATGCCTAACCTATGGGATGATTTAGCTACATTGCCAATAGCCGTCACTTTGCTTACTGGGGAGCTTGATGAAAAGTTTGTTGCGCTTAATCAAAAAATGCAAAACTCGCTCATTCATGCAAAACATCTCACAATTCCAGCGGTTGGACACGCAATTCATGTGGAAAATCCTCTAAAGTTTGCTACAATAGTAGAGGAAATGATTTAACTTTTGTTCATGAGAACTTAAGTAAATACTTTATAATTGCTTATAATAAGCATATTAAAAATAGGGGGAACTATCGATGACAAAGCAACGTCTTTGGACAACTTTACATACTTATGAAGACATTAAGTATGAGTTCTATAACGGGATCGCAAAAATTACGATTAACCGTCCAGAAGTTCGCAATGCATTCCGTCCAAAAACAACAGCGGAAATGATCGACGCTTTCACACGTGCACGTGATGATGAGCGCGTTGGCGTAATTATTTTAACAGGTGAAGGCGAGCATGCATTCTGCTCAGGCGGCGACCAAAAAGTACGCGGTAACGGTGGTTATGTAGGCGACGACAACATTCCTCGTTTAAACGTTTTAGATTTACAAACATTAATCCGTAAAATTCCTAAGCCAGTAGTAGCAATGGTGGCAGGTTATGCAATCGGTGGCGGCCACGTATTACACGTAGTATGTGACTTAACAATTGCTGCTGAAAATGCTCGCTTCGGTCAAACAGGACCAAAAGTAGGTTCATTCGACGCTGGTTACGGTTCAGGCTACTTAGCTCGTATCGTTGGTCATAAAAAAGCGCGTGAAATCTGGTACTTATGCCGTCAATACGATGCGCAGCAAGCACTTGAAATGGGCTTAGTAAACACAGTCGTTCCATATGCAGAGCTTGAAGATGAAACAGTAAAATGGTGTGAAGAGATGTTACAAATGTCTCCAACAGCTCTACGTTTCTTAAAAGCAGCAATGAACGCAGATACAGACGGCTTAGCTGGTATCCAACAGCTAGCTGGTGACGCTACACTTCTTTACTACACAACAGATGAAGCAAAAGAAGGTCGTGACGCATTTAAAGAGAAGCGCCAACCTGACTTCGGTCAATTCCCACGTTTCCCTTGATTCGTTTGTTACTTTGAGGATAAGAGCATACTTAGGTGTGCTCTTTTTTTTGTATAAAGGAGGAATTTAAATGCAGCCAAACTGGATAAAACAACGTTCATATTTAACACCAAATCGAATTGCTGTTAGTTTTCATGATGAGCAGTGGACGTTTAAGGAGCTCTACGAAAAATCCGTCATTCTAGCATACAAACTAAATGCATATCATCTTATAAAAGGGAAACGTGTAGCTGTTTTAGCACCATCCACGCCTAAGCTAATTGAAGTGTTATATGCCTGTATGCAAGCACAGTGTGAGATGGTATTACTAAATGGTCGTTTATCAAAGCAAGAGTTGAGCTATCAAGTTGCGGATGCAGAGGTGGATGCAATTTTAGTAGCAGACTCGGAGCTTGAAAAACTGGGAGCAAATGTAAAAGTAATATCGTTTTCAGAGCTCCATAAAATCCAGCCACAACCATTTGAAATTGCGTCGGAATGGAACGAAGATTTTGCGTTAACGATCATGTATACGTCTGGTACAACAGGTTTTCCAAAAGGTGTATGTCAGACAGTAGGTAACCATAGTGCAAGCGCGGTCAGCTCAGCATTGAATTTAGGATTGACTGAACAAGACGCTTGGCTATGCACCGTACCGATTTTTCATATAAGTGGTTTTTCAATCATTGTCCGTTCATTGCTGTATGGCATGAAAATACGTTTATATGAAAAATTCAATGCACAAGCCTGTGCACAAGAAATTGCAAATGGCTCGGTAACGAAAATGTCGGTAGTAGCTGTAACACTCGAAAATATTTTAGCGGAAATGGAACAAGCAAATTTAAAAGCACATCAAAAATTTACAACGATGCTTGCTGGTGGTGGCCCTGTTCCTGCAGCTTACTTACAGCGTGCACAATCGCTCCATTTATGTGTGGCTCAAACGTATGGAATGACTGAAACATCCTCACAAACATCTACATTAGCAAGTGAAGATGCGTTTTTAAAGATTGGTTCTGCAGGAAAGCCATTGTTTTTTAATCAAATAACAATTGATGCGCCTAATGAAGAGGGTATCGGTGAAATTTTAGTCCGAGGCCCACATGTAACGCCTCGGTATATCGGGAAGTTTAAAGATAAATTGACGACCAACGAAGGCTGGCTTCATACTGGCGATATGGGATATTTGGATGAACAGGGCTTTTTATATGTTGTGGATCGTCGCAGTGATTTAATCATTTCTGGCGGTGAAAATATATATCCTGCTGAAATTGAAAATGTTTTATTAGCACATGAAGCAGTGAAGGAAGCAGGAGTATGTGGGGTTGAAGATGCTAAGTGGGGACAAGTACCCGTAGCATTTGTTGTATTGAAAGCGCCTGTCACAGAAAAACAATTAATGAATTTTTGTGAAATGAATCTGGCGAGCTATAAAAAACCTAATAAAATATATTTTGTAAATAACTTACCTAGAAATGGTTCAAATAAACTTCTTAGAAGGCAATTAAATAAGCTGAAACAGCATTGAATATTAAGGTATTACTTGTAATAAGAAATTGAATAGATTTTTTGAATATAAAAATTTGGGGAGGTTTTTTATATGAAGAAAATAATTACTCCATTTTTTATAGTGATACTGTTACTTAGTGTTTTACCTACATCGATTTGGGAAGTGCGAAATACAACAGCATATGCAGAAAACATTACTACCGAGCGTACGTTAAAAAATGATATTTTAAGCGAATTAAGTAATTATAATACGGATTTTGCATTTGCTTATGATGGTGATTTTTCAAAAATGAAAACGCTTGTACAAAGTGTAATGGATGAAATTCGCAGAAATAATTCGTACATTTATGAGAATGTCTCAAAATGGCAATTGGCAATGAAATATAAAGGTAATAGTGGCACATTAACTTTTAAAATTAATTACTTAACAAATAAGCAAAAAGAAAATCATGTTACAGCAGAAGTAAAAAAAATTCTCCCAAATATCATTAAAAAAGATGCAACACAAGTCGAAAAAATCAAAGCGGTACATGACTACATCGTGTTAAATGGTAGCTATTCAAGTAACACAAAAAACAGCCAATATAGTACGTATACATTTTTAACAGAAGGCAAAGGTGTATGTCAGGCTTATGCATTATTAATGTTAAAAATGTTAGATGAGCTAAAAATTGAAGCTAAGTATGTGAAAGGCTATTCAAATAATGAGCGTCACGCATGGATTTTGGTGAACGTTGATAAACAATGGTACCACGTTGATCCAACATGGGATGATCCAATCGGTAATAACGCAGATGAAGTTCGCTATAAATACTTCATGTTAACCGACAAACAAATTGTAGCAACGCATAGTTGGGAAAAATCAGAATACCCTGTTGCTAAAAGTGAAAAGTATAAAAATTTTCATATAGCAACGCAAGCATATACGGTTAAAAATAACTTATATTATATGAACGAAAAAGATAAGAAGTATTATCTAATGAACTTAAAAACATTGGAATCAACGGCAATTACAGCAAAACAGTTTCAACAAACAAAAAAGACTTTTGTAGCAGCAAAATAAATTGAAAAAGAGAGCTTTCACAATAACGTGAAAGCCCTCTTTTTTAGTTTAACGCTTGCTTTAATGCATCGATATTTTTACGCATTAATGTGAAGTAATCTTCTTCATTTTCGATATCTTCTTTTGTTAATACACTTAAGTTATGCAATGTGAGGGTTTTTGCGCCCAATTCGTTTTGAATAATTTTTGTTAAATTTGATGAAATATTTTGCTCAAAGAAAATATATTCGATGTTTTCTTTTTTTGCTAAATCTACAATAGACGTCAGCTCTTTTTGTGATGGTTCACTTTGAGAATTCAAGCCTGCTATAGGAACTTGCGTCAGTCCGTAATGACCAGCGATATAACCGAACGCTGCATGTGATACAAAGAAAGTTTTCGTTGTAGCTTCGGATGCCATTTTTTCAAAATCTGCATGTAATGTAGTTAAGTCTGCTACTAATGCATTGTAGTTTGCTGTAAATGTTTGTTGTTGCTCAGGTAAAGCAACTACAAGCTCATCTTTAATAGCTAATGCTAATTGTTGTGAAATAACAGGTGATAACCAAACATGTGCATCATGCTCTGTGTCCGCGTGCTCGTCATGTCCTTCTTCGTCAGAGTGCTCATCTTCACCATGCTCATTAGCGCTTTCTTCGGCTTCTGCATGTGTATGCCCAGTTGAAATTTGAAGCTGTTCTTCCGTTACTCCTTCTGCAGTAGGTACTAACTTCACGTCCTCATTTGCCAAAGTTTTCTTAGCATTTTCAACAAATCCTTCTAAGCCAAGACCAATGTAGAAGAAAATATCTGAATCAGCTAAAGCCATCATATCTTTCTGCGTTGGTTCAAATGTATGCTCATTTGCACCAGCCGGGTAAATTGAAGTGACATCCACATAGTCGCCGCCGATACGTTTTGCGAAATATTGTAACGGATATACCGTTGTATAAACAGATAAAGTATCCTCTGATTGCGTTGGAGAAGTAGTGTCATCATTAGAATTACATGCCACTAATAATAATGTTAATAGTGGAATAAATAAAAACCATTTTTTCATGCGCTATATACCCCTTAAATAGTAATAATTACGATTTGTATTTTTGAAACATTACCTATTATATAAGATAAAAGGGTAAAATACAATTAAAAAAAGCCTTCGAAAATTAATTTTTTTTCGAAGGCCATTTATCTGGCACAGGATCAAAGCCGCCGGGATGAAGTGGCTGACATTTTAATATGCGGATAATGGTCATCAATGTTCCCTTAATGGCCCCATGCTTTTGTATGGCCTCAATACCATAGCTTGAACAAGTAGGATGGAAACGACATGATGGAGGCTTCATTGGCGATAAGTATTTTTGATACAGGCGAATGAATCCGATAAAAAGTTTTTTCATTGTTATTTTTGTTCTCCATTTTTATAAGCTCGAATCGGTTTTTCATCAATAGTCTGCTTTAATGATACGTTGTTTTTTCGTGCAAGTAAAATAATTGAGAATGCAAATATCCCCATAATCGTTACGATAATAATCAAAACAATTGGTAAGCTCATTTTTTCACCTCTTTCATTTGTTCGGAATCATCATGTGTAATCGTGTCTACAGTGTGCTTTACTTTATAACCCCAGTTGACGGCTGTTAAAAATAATCCAGTAATAATAAAAATAACTACTACAGCAATAACAATGATCGTCATCTTCATAATGCTACCTCCAATTTGTAAATACTCCCTTCTATATTACAATAAATGGACGGCATAAAAATTGAATATATTATGTTTTAAAACATTCTTAGTGGGCAATAATATTAAAGGTGAGTAAAATTCGAGGTTTTGTCACAGCAATTATTAAAATGGTGTATTATTATATTAATGATAATATTTTTCAATTAGGGATAAAATCTCTATTAAACTTGAGATTTTAAATATAAACTATGAGGTGACAAGCATGGCAGAGAAAAAGTTAAATGGACAGTTAAACGAATTAGTAGCTACGTGGTCAGTGTTGTATACAAAATTACATAACTATCACTGGTATGTAAATGGTCCATCATTCTTCACGCTACACACTAAATTTGAAGAGCTATACAACGAAGTAACAATTAATTTAGATGATATTGCAGAGCGTATTTTATCTAAGGGTGGTAAACCAGTTGCAACGTTAAAAGAGCATCTGGAATTATCATTAATCGAAGAGGCGACAGGGAAAGAATCAACGGAAGAAATGGTTGAATCAACAATTGCCGACTTCCAAACGATTATGAAAGCTTTAAAGAAAGCGATGGAAACAGCAGGTGAAGCTGGTGATGATCGTACGGAAGATTTACTGAACGCAACATTCCAAAGCCTAGAAAAGCATGCTTGGATGTTAAACGCATATTTAGGTAACTAATAAGAGAACGACTCCGATTATGGGGTCGTTTTTTTGCATAGTTTTTTCGATGTTAAGCATGCTAATACTTGAGGTGAAACAACATGCAAAAGAGAAATATCTATGTATCTGTCGTTCATTTAACGTGTAATATGCATCCAGGATCGTCGTATGAATTTGTGTTGCAAATGGACCCCATTAAGGCACGGGTGTTTTCAAAACTATTTTCACAAATGCAAAGCTTAGAAGCATCGAATGCATTTCGAGCGCATATGCCGTTTATTCCGTACCATATGGACCGCTTAAATCATGAGCTTGATTACCGTCTGCAAAAAGTATACGCACTTATTCATGAATTTGGCGACGATGAGGCAAAAAGATTTGTAGAACAGTTACCTTATTTTCGTTAGAGAGATGATATCTCATATTGAATGATGTTTATTCGTTCGTTACACTTACAAGTAGGAGTTGAGCGAATGTTTACATTTATTGATGAAAACGGATTACAAGTAGATTTACGTTTTGATGAAGGACCATTTGAAGTAGAGCCAAAGCATGTGCTAGCACTTGTACAACACGACGGAAAATGGCTTTGTACAATTCATAGTAGCCGTGGAGTAGAATTTCCTGGCGGCAAGCAGGAAGAGGATGAATCATTGATGCAGGCGGCCATTCGTGAAGTGTATGAGGAAACGAATGTTATTGTAGAAGATATAAAGTGGTTTGCTTACTATGTTGTACATGATAAAATTCCATTTTGCAAGGCTGTATTTACAGCAAAGGTAAAAGAAATTGAGACGTTTGTTGGTGATTATGAGACTGACGGAATTTTATGGTTGACGGAAGAGGAGCTTTGGCAGCGGCCCAACTTAAGTTTCTATATGCGAGATGCTGGCATGAAAAAGATGTTGCAGGAAGTGAAAAATCATGAATGACAATGGTAATATCTTTTCAATACGCCCATATCCTTCACCTAACCGTCAAATACGTCTAGATGAAGTAATTTACTACTCGCAGGGACTTCGCGTTAAAGGGCTATTAGCGCGCCCTATAGAGGATGGAAATTACGAAGCCATTCTTTATTTGCGCGGAGGTTTACAATCGATTGGCATGGTACGCCCTGCGCGTATCGCACAATTTGCCCAACATGGATTCGTTGTCTTTGCACCGTATTATCGTGGAAATCGTGGTGGTGAAGGGAAGGATGAGTTTGCTGGTGACGATCGCTATGATGCGATTAGTGCTATTGCGGTACTAAAGCAATTTATTGATGTTCAGCAAGTGAATGTTTTCGGATTTTCACGCGGAGGTTTAATGGCATTATGGACCGCAATATTAAGTGATGAAGTAAAATCACTTGTAACGTGGGCGGGTGTATCAGATGCGACTGCTACGTATTGGGAGCGTGTTGATATGCGCAGAGGCTTAAAACGTATCGTAGGTGGTACACCAAATAAAGTACCTGAAAACTATGAGGATCGTACAGCGTTATATGATGTTGCACAAATTCATGCACCTGTGTTAATTATTCATGGTACAGAAGACCAACATGTCGATATTGAGCATGCCTATCAGCTCGAGCTGTATTTAAAAGGGGAAGGGAAGTCAGTTGAAACGTGGTTTTCTTATGGCTTAAAACATCATTACCCACCTAAATTAAATCGGATAACCGTACAAAAATTATGTGGTTGGATGAAATCGAAAAAGGATGTTACGCATTAGACCTGTGCGTAACATCCTTTTTCTAATATGATATACATTTATTTGATGTTTACCCAAATTAGGGAGGAGCTCTGAAAATGCACTCCAAAGTTAAACATTATGTCGTATTGATTTAGCGAATTATGCTAAAGGACCGCCTTTTTTCACAATTGCTTCGTCTACGTTTACGAATTTTGTGAAGTTGTTTTTGAATAAGTCTGCAAGCTCAGATGCTTTTTTATCGTAAGCTGCTTTGTCAGACCATGCATCGCGAGGGTTTAACACTTCAGTTGGAACACCTTCAACAGCAACTGGGATATTTAATCCGAATACGGCATCTTGAGTTGTTTCCACATTGTTTAGTTTTCCTTCGATTGCTGCACGTACCATTGTACGAGTGAAAGAAAGCTTCATACGGCTACCAACACCGTATTCGCCACCAGTCCAACCAGTATTTACTAAGAATACTTGAGAACCGTGCTCGTCGATTTTTTTACCTAATTGCTCAGCGTAAACTGTTGCAGGTAATGGTAAGAATGGTGAGCCGAAGCATGTAGAGAATACTGGCTCTGGTTCAGTAACACCGCGCTCTGTACCTGCTAACTTCGAAGTGAAGCCGCTTAAGAAGTGATACATTGCTTGCTCTTTTGTTAATTTAGAGATTGGAGGTAATACGCCAAATGCATCTGCAGTTAAAAAGATGATCGTATTTGGGTGTCCTGCCACTGATGGTACTGCAATATTTTCGATGTAGTCGATTGGGTACGCTACACGTGTGTTTTCAGTTAATGAAAGGTCGCTGTAGTCACTTACACGTGTATGTGCATCTACTACTACGTTTTCTAAAACCGAACCAAATTTGATTGCTGCATAAATTTCTGGTTCGTTTTCAGGAGAAAGGTTTGCTGTTTTAGCGTAGCAACCACCTTCGATATTAAATACGCCGTTGTCAGACCAACCATGCTCGTCATCCCCGATTAATTTACGGTCAGCGTCTGCTGATAAAGTTGTTTTACCAGTACCTGATAAACCGAAGAATAATGATACGTCCCCAGTTTCACCAACGTTTGCTGAACAGTGCATTGGGAAAATATCTTGTTCTGGTAATAAGTAGTTCATAATACCGAAGATAGATTTTTTCATTTCTCCAGCATATTCTGTACCACCGATAAGAATGATTTTCTTTTCAAGTGATGTAATGATAAATGTTTCAGAATCCGTTCCATCTACTTTTGGATCTGCTTTGAAGTTTGGAGCAGATACGATTGTGAAGTCAGCAATGTGAGTAGCTAATTCTTCTGCAGTAGGACGGATGAATAATTGATGACAGAATAGGTTATGCCAAGCGTATTCATTAATTACTTTAATAGATAATTGAGAAGCTTTATCTGCACCTGCATAGCCGTTGAATACGAATAATTCATCGCGCTCTTTTAAGTACTTGATTACTTTTACATAAAGATTATCGAAAACATCTGCTGAGATTGGACGGTTTACTTTGCCCCAGTCGATTTTATTTTTTGAAGATTCTTCTTCAACAATATATTTATCTTTAGGAGAACGACCAGTATATTTACCTGTTTCGGCACGTAATGCGCCCTCTACAGTTAACATTGCTTCTCCACGTGATGTAGCTTTTTCAACTAATTGTGGAACTGATAATTGAGTTTGAATGTTTTCCCCATTTAAAAGTTCTTTCAGCTCGTTAGCAATTTCTACCGAATTCATCTATTAAATACCATCCTTTTTTATATTATTCCCTTGTGTAGGGGAGTTATTTGTTAATTCAAAAATAGTATAACACATTGATTATAATAATCTATACTAATTATGTATTATTTTTTTAGGAAATTTTATCTGTTTAAAAACTGCATGAAATAAGACAAATTTAATTGACAGTAAAAGCTTTTTTACGTAAGATGTTTAATTGAACGGATACTCTTATCCCGAGCTGGTGGAGGGTCAGGCCCTATGAAACCCGGCAACCTGCATGAACATTCACGACATGCGTTGGTGCCAATCTGATGCAAGGATTTTTCCTTGAACGATAAGAGTGAAAGGTAATGAACGAACGTAACCCTTTCCTCGCTGTGCACTATTGCGCAGATCAGAGCGGAAGGTTTTTTTAATTTATAAAGGGAAGTTTCCTTGAAATACCTTTCGAATAACTCGTGTTGATAAAGCAAAGAAGCTGAACATGGGCGTAATGAGTACCGTCAAAAATACTTGTAAGGTTTTTTAGGAGGAAATAAACATGGCAAATCGTCGACTGTTTACATCAGAAAGTGTAACGGAAGGACATCCAGACAAAATTTGTGATCAAATTTCAGATGCAATTTTAGATGCAATTTTAGCAGCAGATCCAAATGCACGTGTAGCATGTGAAACAACAGTTACTACAGGATTAGTATTAGTATCTGGTGAAATTACAACATCAACATACGTAGATATGAAAGGGATTATCCGTGACACTGTAGCAGAGATCGGCTACACGCGTGGTAAATATGGCTTTGATGCCGAAAACTTAGCAGTACTTGTAGCAGTAGGTGAGCAATCTCCTGACATTGCACAAGGTGTAGACCAAGCGTTAGAAGCACGTGAAGGTTCAATGTCAGAGGACGAGTTAGAAGCAATCGGTGCAGGTGACCAAGGCTTAATGTTCGGTTATGCATGTAACGAAACGCCAGAACTTATGCCTATGCCAATTTCATTAGCGCATAAATTAGCGCGTCGATTATCGGAAGTGCGTAAATCTGGTCAGCTTGCATACTTACGTCCAGACGGTAAAACACAAGTAACAATTGAGTATGATGAAAACAACGTACCTGTTCGTGTCGATACAATCGTAATTTCTACACAGCATGATGAAGAAGCAACATTAGAGCAAATTCAAGCGGACATGAAGGCACATGTTATTGCATCAGTTGTTCCGGCAGAATTATTAGACGAAGCTACAAAGTACTTCATCAATCCGACGGGCCGTTTCGTAATCGGTGGTCCTAAAGGGGATGCTGGTTTAACAGGTCGTAAAATTATCGTGGACACTTATGGTGGTTATGCACGTCATGGTGGTGGTGCATTCTCTGGTAAAGATGCGACAAAAGTAGACCGTTCTGCAGCCTATGCAGCACGTTATGTGGCTAAAAATATCGTAGCGGCCGGTTTAGCAGATCGCGCAGAAGTGCAATTAGCGTATGCAATCGGGGTAGCACAACCTGTATCAATCGCGATTGATACATTCGGTACTGGTAAAGTAGCAGAATCTCAAATGGTTGAATGGGTACGTGAATTATTCGACTTACGTCCTGCAGGTATCATTAAAATGTTAGACCTACGTCGTCCAATTTATAAGCAAACAGCTGCTTATGGTCACTTTGGTCGTACAGACTTAAATGTGCCTTGGGAAAATACAGACAAAGCACAATTGTTAAAAGAAAAAGCAGGTTTATAAAATTAAAAATGGAGCCATTATTAGTAACATGCTAATAATGGCTCTATTTGCTTTTTTCGGTACTCGAAAAATTTAGACCAATACAATAGGAAGGAACTGTATAATTTTAAACGCTCTTATTTGCTTGAGTGTTTTGTAAAGATTTATAATATTGCCCTTTTTCAACGTATTCGCGGATGATTCGATCCATGTCCGCGCGGTCTTCTTCTGTAAGTTCACGTACAACTTTTGCTGGACGCCCCATTGCCAAGCAGTTTGGTGGAATTACCTTTCCTGGAGGGACAAGGCTACCTGCACCAATGAACGCCCCTTCACCAATTTCAGCCCCATCTAAAATGATGGAACCCATACCGACAAGTGCGCGTTTTTTTATTGTACAACTATGTAGCGTAACTTGATGACCTACTGTTACTTCATCTTCAACAATTAATGGATAAGCAGGGCTTTGGTGTAGACAAGATAAATCTTGGATACTAACACGTTCACCAATTACGGTTTTGTTGACGTCACCGCGAATTACAGTATTGAACCAAATAGTTGACTCAGCCCCAATTGTTACATCGCCTGTTATTGTTGCATAATCCGCAACAAACGCGCTAGGATGAATGTTAGGTGATTTGTCTTTGTAAGGATAAATCATGTGCAATTCCTCGATTCTTATATAAAATAGTATGTGCTGTTATTATCGTAACAGATAGAGGGAAATTTTCAATTAGCATTTATTTGAGGCACAATGTATGATAGAAAATAGAAATTTGAATGAAAGAGTGGTTTGACCATGTGGAAATGGGAAACAGAACAGCAACCGAAAGCAGTAATCGTCATTCTTCATAGTGTTTATGAACAGCATCGCTGGTACGCATGGTTAATTGAAAAGTTTAGAAGTGCGGGCTTTCATGTTGTAATGGGAGATTTACCTGGACATGGGGAGCAAGAGAAATTTGCAAGATATCATGATGAAGATTTCGAAGGATATTATAAATATACGAAATTATTATTTAAAGTAGCATTAGAATATAATTTACCATTATTTGTAGTTGGGCATGGTTTAGGTGCCACGATTGCAACGTATGTACTTCAAAAGAAAAAACTTGATTGTGCTGGAATCATATTAACTTCACCGTGGCTAAATTTAAAATTAACTCCAGGAAAATTATCCAATGCGCTATCTAGCTTTAGTGTTATTACGTCTAATGTAAAGCTGAAGCATGAGTTGACGTTACAACATTTTACACGTAACACGGATGTGTTAATGGAGCTAAAAGAATATTTGCCATTAAATAATACAGTGACAGTGAAATGGTATCGTGATTGGCAGCAAGTAACACGTACCATACGTGATCCAGAATTTAAATTACCTAATGTTCCCCTATTAGTGATGACGGGTGAAAATGATAAAATTACCGATGTTCAAGCAACAAAAAAATGGGCTTATGAACAAACGGGACACTCAGAATTCCAATTTAAACAGTGGAAAGGGTGTATGCATAGCTTATACTTTGAGCTAGAACGAGAGGAAGTTTTTAGATATAGTGTAGACTTTATAAACAACGCTTTGCGCGATTTGGGATATATTATTGAATAAGGAAAAGCCTAGTAGAGACTCCATTTTACTAGGCTTTTAAAATTTTAAGAAAAAATATATCGAAATTTTAGAATATTTGTAATATACTAAACTTTAAAATAATACACTATGCCAACAAGGGGGAAACTTATGGGATTTATTAATGAGTTTGTAGGGTGGGCCAATAATATTTTATGGGGCCCAGTAATGATTTACGGTATTTTAATTGTCGGGTTATTTTTCTCGATTCTAACAAAATTCGCTCAAGTTCGACTTATTGGCGATATGTTCACTCTGATGTTTAAAGGGGAAAAGTCAGACGCGGGTGTATCGTCATTCCAAGCGATGTCGATTGCATTATCAGGACGTGTAGGTACAGGTAATATTATCGGGACAGCTTCAGCAATTGCATTTGGTGGTCCTGGTGCGGTGTTCTGGATGTGGGTAACAGCATTCATTGGTGCATCTACAGCGTATATGGAATCAACATTAGCCCAAATCTACAAAGAAAAGAAGGATGGGCAATATCGTGGTGGTCCAGCATTTTATATCGAAAAATCAACAGGTATTAAAGCGTTAGGTATTATTTTTGCGATTGCAATGATTATGTCGGTTGCAGTTTTAATGCCAGGAGTACAGGCTAACGCCATCTCAGGTGCAGTAGAAAATGCATTTGGTATTGAGCCTTGGATCACTGGATTAGTAACAATTGTTTTACTTGGAATAATCATTTTTGGTGGGGTAAAACGTATTGCCAACGTAGCACAAGTTTTAGTGCCATTCATGGCATTAGCGTATATGTTAGTTGCATTTATTATTATCATTATGAATATTTCAGAAGTACCAGCTGTTTTATCTTTAATTTTCCGTAGTGCGTTTGCAACGGATGCACTATTTGGTGGTATGATTGGTAGTGCGATTTTCTGGGGTGTAAAACGTGCAATTTATTCAAACGAAGCAGGCCAAGGTACTGGTGCACATCCAGCCGCAGCTGCTGAAGTTTCTCACCCAGCAAAACAAGGTTTAGTTCAAGCAGCATCGGTTTACATTGACACATTATTAGTCTGTTCTGCGACGGCATTAATGATTTTATTCATGGGGACATACAACGTACATGATGGGAGTCAAGATGGTGCATTAATCGAGGCGAAATTAGATGGAGCAATCACATATACAGGCTTTACACAAGCAGCTGTAAATGATGCATTCCCTACATTAAATAACTTTGGTTCAGGATTTGTTGCGGTTTCATTATTCTTATTCGCATTTACAACATTAATGGCTTACTACTACATTGCAGAGACAAATGTATCATACATGTTTAAAGGTAATACCGAAAAAATTGGTATTTTCGCAATGAAAATTATTTTATTAGCTTCTGCATTCTACGGTACGGTAAAAACATCTGATTTAGCATGGGCGTTTGGTGACGTAGGATTAGGATTAACAGTTTGGATAAACGTTATTTTGATGCTATTCATCATGAAGCCAGCGTTAATTGCGTTGAAAGACTATGAGCAGCAAAAAAAAGAGGGGAAAGACCCAGAGTTTGATCCGAAGAAGCTCGGCATTAAAAATGCTGATTTTTGGGAAACGCGTAATAAATAAAAATGGAAAAGGGCAGACCGAATTAATTCGGCTGCCCTTTTTGGTGGATAGGAAAGTATAAAATATTTCAAGGAATTCCACGTAAGTATAGCCATTATTTCACATTATTATTGCGAGAAATAGGTTTATCTAACGTATAAAATGTTTCAAGTGTTGTAAATTGCTCTGAAGAAAAATCCTTTTGTCCGCGAATAAATTTTTCATATAAATTGTAGAAGCAAATGGTTAAATACGGTTCGTTATGATGCTTCGCGAACGGGTTATAAGTAATGGGAATTTCAATGTCTTCAAAATAGCGTGCCATTTTATCAAGCGTTCGAATGTTGACACCGCGCAATTTCATTTCTTGTAGTACAAGCTCTGAGTATACATATAAATCGCTCTTTGGGTATTCGTAAATATAATTGATGAGAATGTGTTTGTCTTCTTTCGCAAAAATACTGTTGAGCTCGCGCCATTGTGCAAGAAGTTGGCTTTTTGGTAAATAAGGTATCAATTTATAATGCCATAATCGCATATATTCCCTCATTTCTAAAAGGGGAGCTGTCAAAAAAATGTTTCCGTTTTGGACAGTGCTCGTCTCATATATTATTTATCCGTTACAGGCGGTGCTTCTGCGGTGGTCAAAATAAATTCAAAATCCCTTGGTAATTCTTTTACTTTTTCTAATGCAATGATAAACGGCGGGTCATTTTTTTGATTAATAAATTCATAGCGCAGTACGTGAATGTGTTTTTGTGGTAAATTACTAACAAAGCGAATCACTTCATCGCGCTCTTCTTTCCCGCCTTCGTGTCCATGATAGACAACTAATACAATCATGCCGCCTACTTTTAATAATTTAAGTAGGCTTTCGAGTGACTGAATTGTTGTATTTGGCTTTGTTACAATTTCGTGGTCACTGCCTGGTAAATAGCCAAGATTAAAAATGGCGGCTGATACCGGCTTATTGACGTATTTAGCTACATTTTCATGGCCGTCGCGTAACACGATGGCACGGTGTTCTAATGCATTGTCAAGTAAACGGTGTAATGTTGCATCAACGGCTTCTTTCTGCACATCAAATGCATAAACAAAACCATGATCGCCAACAAGGTTCGCTAAAAATAACGTATCATGCCCGTTACCAGCTGTCGCATCAACGGCGATATCACCTTCAGCAATTGACATTTGTAGTAGTGTTTGTGCGTATTGAATAACTCGTTCTAGCTTCATTCGCTTGTCACATCAGCCTTATAGTGCTTTCCTTGCCATGATCCGCGTCGTTCAAGCTCCGCGTCGATGCCGTTTAACACTTCCCATTTGTTCACTGACCACATTGGACCAATCATTAAATCGATGGGGCCGTCACCTGTAATTCGATGTACAATCATTTCTGGGGGAATGATTTCAAGCTGATCCGCCACGAGATTAATGTAGGCATCTTTATCCATAAACTCAAGCATACCTTTTTCATATTGTTTTACGAGCGGTGTGCCTTTTAATAGGTGTAATAAGTGAATTTTGATGCCTTGTACATCAAGCTTTGCCACTTCACGCGCGGTTTCCATCATCATATCGTAATCTTCGAGTGGTAAGCCGTTTATAATATGTGTCACAATACGAATGTTATGTTTGCGGAGCTTGTTAACTCCTTCAACATAGGTTTCGTAATCATGTGCGCGGTTAATTAAGTTTGCTGTTTTTTCGTGTACCGTTTGTAAACCAAGCTCTACCCATAAATATGTGCGTTCATTTAATTCCGCCAAATATTCAATAACATCGTCTGGCAAACAGTCAGGACGAGTGGCGATTGATAAGCCCATAACGCCTTCACAAGCTAATGCTGCTTCGAATTTTTCCTTTAATACTTCAAGGGGAGCATGTGTATTTGTGTAAGCTTGGAAGTAAGCCATCGTTAGGCCGTCTTTCCATTTGCTCTCCATTTTTGATTTGATTTGCTCAAATTGTACGGGAATAGGATCCACTTTATTGCCAGCGAAGTCACCTGAACCAGCTGCCGAGCAAAATGTACAACCCCCAAATGCAACTGTACCATCACGGTTAGGGCAGTCAAAGCCAGCATCTAGTGCTACCTTGTATACCTTTTTCCCGAATTCATTTCGTAAATAGCGATTCCATGTATAATAACGCTTTCCATCTGAAGGGAAAGGGAAATTTGTTTCAGTCATAAGTCTGTTTCACTCCTCTAAGCATTTATTTTATCATGGAGCTAAGAACTGTACTAATAGAAAATCTTTTTCTTGTGTATTTTTAATATTAAGAATAAACTTGTTGTTTGAGGTCGTTTTTGAAGGGGGAAATTTTGTGCCGAAACAAGTTTGGTTATTAATTATTGGCTCGTTTATTAATACGGTAGGAAATTCATTTTTATGGCCTTTAAATAGTATTTACATACATGATCATTTAGGGAAGTCATTAACGGTTGCAGGAATTGTTCTTATGCTAAATTCATTAGCAGGGGTAATTGGTAATTTAGTTGGTGGTTTTTTATTTGATAAATTGGGAGGCTATAAAGCGATATTTATTGGGGTTGTGCTTAATTTAGTATCGATTTTGTTATTAACATTTTGGCATGATTGGCCACAATATGTCATCTTTTTAGCGATGCTTGGCTTTAGTGGGGGGATTGTATATCCTGCAATTTATGCGATTGCTGGTAGTGCTTGGCCAGAGGGGGGACGAAAAGCCTTTAACTCTATTTTTTTAGCAAATAATGTTGGAGTTGCTATTGGTCCAGCACTTGCGGGAATTGTGGCTGATATTAAATTTGATTATGTATTTAGTGCAAATCTATTTTTCTATGTGTTATTTTTCATTCTTGTGTTAACAACATTTAAGTGTTTTGACGTAGCTCAAGTGACGACAAAAGCGATTTCGCAAGGGGAGAAAGGTCGTCAAAAAGGTCCGATATTGGCCATTGCAATATTAAGTATTTCACTTGTTGTTTGTTGGCTAAGTTATTCGCAATGGAGCGCAACCATTTCGTCATATACTCAAGGTTTAGGGATGAGTTTGTCGCAGTATAGCTTACTATGGACGATAAATGGCTTTATGATTGTTGCGGTGCAACCGATTATTAAACCACTTGTAACGCGTTGGGAAAAGAAAGTTAAGCATCAACTAGTGCTTGGTTTAGTGTTAATGTCTGTATCTTATATGGTCGTGTATTTTGCACAAGATTTTAAAATATTTGTAGCAGCGATGGTTATTTTAACGTTTGGTGAAGTGTTCTTTTCACCGGTCATTCCGTTAATTGCAAACAATCTAGCTCCACAAGGACAGCAAGGCTTTTATCAAGGTTTAATAAATAGTGCTACAACAATTGGACGTATGATTGGTCCAGTATTTGGTGGCTTCATGGTGGATGTTTATGGTATGCAAGTGTTAATGATCATTTTATCTATTATTATATTAGTCGCAATTATTCCATGTTTGGTTTATGACAGAGCATTGAAGAATACGTAAAACTCCCACTTGTACTTTTACCAGCTATCCATTAGAATGAATGAAATAATAATAAATTGAACTGTGATGAGGAATAGTAGATGGTTTCACTTTATAGAGAGCTAGCGGTTGGTGTAAGCTAGTAGGTGATAAATCGAACTCGCCTCGGAGTATGCTTTGCTGAACACTTAGTAAGTAAAGCCGTGAATTCGCGTTAAGAATCTACAAGCTGAGTGCTGTGTCACTAATTTGGGTGGTACCGCGGGAGTTAACAATATTCTCTCGTCCCTGTCTTTCACAAGATAGGGGCGAGTTTTTTTATTGTTAAAATATTCAGTTAATTTATGCGCGTATTGTGAAATACTTCATCATAGATCAATCAACAGCTTTTAAAAGGAGGAAATATTGTGAGCTTTAATCATCAGCAAATCGAAAAAAAATGGCAGGCATATTGGGATGTTAACAAAACATTCAAAACGGAAAACGAAGTCGATAAACCGAAGTTCTACGCATTAGATATGTTCCCTTATCCATCGGGTTCAGGTCTTCATGTAGGTCACCCAGAAGGTTACACAGCAACAGATATCCTTTCTCGTTTTAAACGTATGCAAGGTTACAATGTACTTCATCCAATGGGGTGGGATGCGTTCGGTTTACCAGCGGAGCAATACGCACTTGATACAGGAAATGACCCAGCAGAATTCACTGCAAAAAACATTGCTACATTCAAACGTCAAATTAACGAATTAGGCTTCTCGTATGACTGGGATCGTGAAATTAATACAACAGATCCTTCCTACTACAAATGGACGCAATGGATTTTCACGAAATTAGTGGAAATGGATTTAGCGTATGTAGACGAAATCGCAGTTAACTGGTGTGAAGCACTTGGAACTGTACTAGCGAATGAAGAAGTAATCGATGGTCTTTCTGAACGTGGAAGTCACCCAGTAGTGCGTAAACCGATGCGTCAATGGGTACTACGTATTACAAAATACGCAGACCGTTTAGTAGATGATTTAGAAGATGTAGATTGGCCAGAGTCAATTAAAGAGATGCAACGTAACTGGATTGGACGTTCTGAAGGGGCACAAGTGAAATTCACAGTTGCTGGTACAGAAAAAGAGTTTGAAGTATTTACGACTCGTCCAGATACATTATTCGGTGCAACTTACTGTGTACTTGCACCAGAGCATAAATTTGTTTCTGAAATTACTACACCAGAACAAAAAGAGGCGGTTGAAGCTTATTTAGAAAAGGTTTCTCTAAAATCTGACCTAGAGCGTACAGACTTAGCGAAAGAAAAAACGGGTGTCTTCACTGGTGCTTATGCTGTGAACCCAATTAACGGCAAACAAGTGCCGATCTGGATTGCCGACTATGTATTAGTTTCTTATGGTACAGGTGCAATCATGGCGGTTCCTGCACATGATGAGCGTGACTACGAGTTCGCAAAAGAATTCGGTTTAGAAATTACACCTGTATTAGAAGGTGGCGATATCGAAAACGAAGCATTCACTGGTGACGGTGTTCACATTAACTCTGATTTCTTAAATGGCTTAAACAAAGTGGATGGTATTGAAAAAGCAATTGCTTGGTTAGAGGAAAATGGTGTTGGAGAGAAGAAAATTTCTTATCGTCTACGCGACTGGTTATTCAGCCGTCAACGCTATTGGGGTGAGCCAATTCCAGTAATTCACTGGGAAGATGGTACAATGACTACAATTCCTGAAGAGCAGCTGCCACTTGAGTTACCGAAAACAACAAACATCCGTCCTTCAGGTACAGGTGAATCACCACTTGCGAATATTGAAGAGTGGGTAAATGTTGTAGATCCGGTAACAGGAAAAAAAGGTCGTCGTGAAACGAACACAATGCCACAATGGGCTGGTTCTTCATGGTACTTCCTACGCTATATCGATCCGACAAATGACAAAGCAATTGCTGACCCAGAATTATTAAAGCGTTGGTTACCGGTTGATATTTACATCGGTGGCGCGGAGCACGCGGTACTGCACTTACTATACGCACGCTTCTGGCATAAAGTACTTTACGATTTAGGCGTTGTTCACACGAAAGAGCCATTCCAAAAGTTATTCAACCAAGGGATGATCTTAGGTGAAGGGAACGAAAAAATGTCGAAATCAAAAGGGAATGTTGTAAACCCTGATGATATTATCGAATCTCATGGTGCCGATACATTACGTTTATACGAAATGTTCATGGGTCCGTTAGAAGCTTCTGTTGCATGGTCTACTAATGGTCTTGATGGGGCACGTCGCTTCTTAGATCGTATTTGGCGCTTATTCGTGACAGACGAAGGCAAATTAGCCGATAAAGTACAAGTATCAGATGATCAATCATTAGAAAAAGTGTACAATCAAACAGTGAAAAAAGTGACAGATGACTACGAAGGTATCCGTTTCAACACGGCGATTTCACAAATGATGGTGTTCATCAATGATTGCTACAAAGCAGAAGTGATTCCAACTAAATATGTAGAAGGCTTTGTAAAATTATTATCACCAATCGCTCCACACGTAGCAGAAGAGCTTTGGGCAATTTTAGGTCACGAAGGTACAATTACGTACGAACAGTGGCCAGCATTTGACGAATCTAAGCTTGTAGATGATGAAATCGAAGTTGTTGTGCAAGTATTAGGTAAAGTTCGTGCTAAAGTAAAAGTAGCAAAAGACGTTTCTAAAGAAGAATTAGAAAAAGTTGCGCTTGAAGATATTAAAGTACAAGAATTCATTACTGGTAAAGATGTTGTAAAAGTTATCGTAATCCCAGGGAAATTAGTAAACATCGTTGTAAAATAATAATCATTTTTTATGAAAGACTGTTCAGAATTTTTTCTGAACAGTCTATTTTATTTCAAGAAAACATTGTTTGTATTATGAAGCATCTGTAAAATATGATACTATTTTCTAGTAACGTCAGAAAAATAATACTACAGTGGGGGAGTAATATGGAGGATGTGACGATTTTAATTATTGAAGATGATGAAGATATCTTAGAAGTTCTTTCACTTTATGTACAAAATGCAGGTTACAACATTGTCAAAGCAAGATCAATTTCAGAAGGTAAAAAACAATTTTCAGCGCATCCAATTGATTTAATGCTAATTGATATTAATTTACCTGATGGTTCAGGAATGGAATTAGCAAAATATATTCGTAAGCAATCAGAAGTATTAATGTTTTTTATATCGGCTAATGATACGGTAGTGGATCGATTAACTGGCTTTGATGTAGGGGCGGATGATTATATAACGAAGCCATTTATCGCAAAAGAAGTGATTGCAAGAATCAATGCGCATATTAATCGAAAAAAAGGTATGAAAAAGCAGCAGCTTAAATTAGATAATATGCTAATTGATTTTGAAGAAAAAAATGTGTACATAAACGGGGAACAGGTGCATCTCTTTACAAAGGAAAAGCAAATTTTATTTTATCTTGTCGAAAATCGCAATCAAGTATTAAGTGTCGAGCAAATTATTGATCAAGTGTGGGGCTATGACGAAAATGTCGATTTAAAGGCAGTTACAGTTCATATTAGTATGCTACGTAAAAAAATTGAAACGAATCCAGCGAAGCCGAAGTATATTCAAACAGTCAGAGGGTTTGGCTATAAATTTGAAGTGAAATAACAGATGCTTCTTAACATAAAAAGGAAGGCGGCCGAGAAGTGTTTCAGGTCGCCATTTTTGCATAACCACTTTTATATTAATTAAAAACAAACGGTTGTTCCACAGCTAAATCTTCGAGTAAATAGTGGAAGTTGAATACATCCTTATTATCACCAATAAGGCCGATTAAATAGTTTTCGATTTTATTTTTCGGTACTTCATACATATTTGGTAAATATGACAATAACAACGTATCGGTATTGGAATTACTAATGACGCATGTTGTTGTAAATTCTACAGTGTCTAGCTTGTTTAAAATTAATTCAAGATTAGCGTTTATCGGCATGATATGTGGCATCACGCGATCATTATGAATGAGACCTAAAAAAACCGAGAAGAAGTAATCGTTTTTAAATTGATCATCAACCAAAATTAAAACATTTTCTTTATATAAATTATTTTCTATTTGTTCGTTTACTTTTTGTTGCATGAGCTGCTTCATATAATTGATGACATCTGCATGCTTTTTGTCAGAAATGGCCTTTTGCATATGCAGTAAATTTAGAATTTGATAGACAGGAATAAAAATTTTCGTGAAATATTCAATAACCTTAAAGTTGTCTACAATTTTTAAATAGGTTTTTTTCGCGCTTTCTACATTAGCGCTAGCAAGTTCATTGTAAAACGTATTTAAAAGCTCTGACTTATCTTCAGTTTGGTGTGAAATCATTTTAACAATTGTAATATCGTTGTTAATTGAAATATGGAAAGAAGTATTCGTTTCCATACATTTCACACGAGGTGACGTTGGGAATTGTGGATTTGTTTTTTCGACAATTCCGTGGTAGCCGTCTGATAATAGAACAATTGAATTTACAGGGTAAATACCAATAAAATCAACAAATAATGTTAATAGACTATCATTAAATTTTTCTTCGTCACGGTAAAGTAAACTAAAGGCATCTGCTGCACGCATCGCGTCACGGTATGTTCGTTTCATTGTTGTAGCAGAATAAACATCAATGATTTGAAGCAGCTCAAGTTCTGTTGTAAAAATGGTTGGTACACTTTCAGGATATCCTTCGCCATTACGACGTTCATGGTGTGATTTGGCGATGTAAGCTAAATCTGTTAAGCCAATTTGTTTGAAAATCTCTTCACCATGAAGCGTATGCATTTTCATTTCTTCATATTCGTGTGCAGTTAAGCGACCAGGCTTTGATAAGATGGTACGTGGAGTTTTAAGCTTCCCAATATCGTGTAGCAAATAGCCAATTGCCAAACGCTCTATATTTTTTAAATTTAAATGGAGCGCAAATAAAGTTCCAATAATATAGGCATCAATCGAATGTAGATAAGAATGATGATCCCATGTTCTTAGTTGCATTAAATAATTTTTATAATCACTATTTGATAAAATTTTGGCTAATAATTTTTGCAAGTAATCAATTTTTTTCTCATCCTTTAAGATTTCACCATAACGAATTTCAATATCAAGTTCAGCTAATATAGCGTAGAAGTCAAAGGTTTCGTAATTATCTTCAGAAATAGCTGCAAAGTTAAATGTTAAGCTTTCCGTTGGCTGAAGGGTTTCTGATTTGACATTAGGGATATTTATATCAATTGGTGCCATAACTTGTTCGTTATAGTAAATCGAAACAAATTGTACACTCTTTCTTTTAAGTAAATCAATTGCTTTTTCTGTGATGGGACTACCTTTTGTCATGATTAGTTGGCGGTCAACATATATATCGGCAGCAAGAATATCACCAGGTACGATATCCTGCAGCAATAGTTGTTCAATTTTTGGCATAGGTTCACTCCTAACTTTAAATGCAAACAATTCATTACCTATTATATGTTAATTCTGTTCATCAATGGATAAATTTTATTGAATTATTTAGAAATAATTAATTAAAAAGTACTGTTTATTGTTTTTGAAATAATTACTTTAAGTATAAAGTGGATGGTTAACTTTAATGGTTAAAATGGTATATATGGAAAGTATATAGGTTAAAAGAATTGGTTTGAGAGGGATATTGCGATTGTATGAAGAAAGCGTGTTTGTAAGAGGTGGGTACATTATTGCTATTGTAATTGATTTAGGAAGTTCAGATTTCATTGAATATGAAAAAAGGTGAGAATGCTTTAAATAAAGCGAACTTCGATAAAATGACACTACAATTAAATGAAAAATAATACTTTAGTCATCCATAGTTTTATGTATACTAGAATAGTAAATGACTTTCATTTAACGATTTAATTAGAAAGAAGTGTAGTAATATGGCACAAGCATCACATTCAGTACAAATTCCAGTAGCTCAAGACAAAGTATGGGCTTTCGTAAGCAAAATCGAAAAATGGGCAACATTAGTTCCAGCCTATAAAGATCATAAGCAAATTGATGAACTAACATCGCATTGGACGTTCGAAGGTAACTTCAAAGGTTTATCAAAAAAAATCCAACTAGAAATTAAAATTGTCGAAATGAACGAACCATCGAGCATTAAATTTGAAATAAAAGGGTTGTCAGACAATTTCTCAGGTGGCGGCGAATTTAAAGCAGAGCCAAAAGACGGCGGTACATACATGACTGGTACAGTAGAAGTAAATGCAGGTGGTTTATCTGGGGCTGTATTAACGCCAGCGATTAAAGTAGTATTACCAAAAATCACATCTCGTTTAACGGAAAAAATTGCACGTCATATCCAAGCTTAATTTTAACAGGCCAATTAGAATGTTTTTCTAATGGGCTTTTGTTCTAAGATAAGGAAGTATAACTTTTTACTGGGGGCTAGACTAAAGCGTCAGCTCCCCGATTTTTTGGTCCGTACGTAGAAAGTTGATAAAGCATCTACTTACTAGTCGGCCCTACCAAAGCTTGTCACAGGCACTTTAGTACTTTACTAATATGTGATAAATATCATATTGAAGCTATGACAACTTCCTATGTGGAAACGACCTGCTCTTTCCTATAATGTAGTTACGAAAGAGGTGGTTTTGATGACACAAATCATAGTGGAACAAAGTGGCTATAATGCCAAAGAAGAGTTTTGGAATGGCTTGACGCATGGTATTGCCGCGCTGTTAACAATTCCTGCAACGATAGCTTTGATTGCTAAAGCACAGGTAAATGGTTCAACAGTAGAGCTCGTCAGTTATATAATCTTTGGAATGTCAATGTTTTGCCTATATTTAGCCTCAACGATGTATCACGTATGGCCAACGCACAAAACTTTCCTAAAAAAACTTGATCATAGCTCAATCTTTTTACTTATTGCGGGGACCTATACACCAGTTGTTTTAATTGCAATTGGTGGTACGTTAGGCTGGACGATTTTCGCGGTTCAATGGGGATTAGCGGCAATTGGTATTGCGCTAAAACAATTTTTCGTCCATCGGTATATGGGGGTATCATTACTAGTTTATATCGGTATGGGCTGGATTATTATTTTCGTGTTCAAGCCTTTATTTGCACACATTGGTATTGCGGGCATCCTCACATTACTTGCAGGAGGCCTAAGCTACACAATTGGCACGTATTTTTATAAAAATAAAAACATTCCGTACAATCATGCAATTTGGCACTTATTTGTAATGGGTGGCAGTGTTGCGATGTATTTCGCGATTTATTTATACGTATAACGCTTAAGCTCATCGCATTCATGCGATAACGGCTAATTGACCTGCATCGTGCAGGCCTAGGTTCGAAAAAATCTGGACGGAATTATGCCGAGGCGTAATTGATTAAAAAGTCGACTCTCGTATTTGGAGAGCCGACTTTTTTAAATACTCGCAGTAAATTTTTCGATTAAATCATGTAAATATTCGTCGTATTGTTCTTCGTTGCGTTTTTTCATTTGAGTTAAAATTTGCTGTAAAAAGGCTTGGTTATCCATAAACTGGTCTGGCAATTTTTCGTACATCAACTGGTGATGGTAATTTTCTTGATCTAAATACAGCTCAAAATAGTAGCCTAGTTTTTCACCTTCATTAAACATATGCATCATGCAATCTACTTCATAGCATTGCATCATATAGGAATGTTTGAACCCGATTTGAACTGTAAATTGAATATGCCCACCTTTTTCGTCGAGTAAAAAGGGACTAATATTTGAAATATTATGGTTTTGATTTGTTAACCAAATCATTTCGGTTGCTTGTCGATTGGTAGAAAAGCTCGTAATGCCCTTTGAAAGATTATCTAATAAAAAATCTTTTGCGCGCTGAGCCTGCAAACTTTTTTCGTAATCATCAGACTTCTGTATATAAGTGAGCTGATTGTACAGACTTTCCAATAGCATGGGGCTTTTTTGAATGTGTTCGATAATATTTTTTAATTGAAGCGGAAAAATATTAGGGATGTTTACTAAATCTACCGCGAGCGTCATGCCTTGCCCTTGCTTGCTTATGCCTAAAATAAGTTTGAAAAGTAAATTTTGAGCGAATTCCTCATCTTGTTCAACATAGCAAAATGTACGAATAGCAAATGAAAATTCATCCTTATTTAAGTCACGTATTTTTTGGACAGACAAATGAATTTGCATCATATCGTCTGCCGCTAAATAAAGAGTTGATTGTTTTGCGTCAGAATTAAGCATCGTGCTGTAGCCTCCTGATTTTACATGCCATTAATGATACTAAGGAATGCTGGCAATCGCTAGTTGAATTCACCTAAAATTTGAAAGAACCTGCACTCATACCTGCAATACGACCAGTCACTAGTGCGGATGTTATATTGTAGCCACCTGTATAACCGTGGATGTCTAAAATTTCACCACAGAAATAAAGACCAATTTTTTTCTTTGAAGCCATTGTTTTTGGCTCAATTTCTTTAACAGATACGCCTCCACCAGTAACAAATGCCTTGTCAATAGATTGAGTACCGTGTACATCCATCGTAAAACTAACTAATTCACGGGCAAAGTTGCGAATCTTTTCTTGAGATAATTCGATACCAGTAAGTGATGCGTCAATTCCAGCACGCTCTAGTAAAAATAGTAACCATCGTTCAGGAATGAGTGATTTCCATAAATTTTTAACGGCTTTTTTTGGCTCATGTTTAATTGTTTTATTTAACATTTGGAAACAAGTTTCTTCATTATATTCAATTAAGGATTGAATACGTACTTGTACAGGGGCACTACCTGTTTTTAATTGCTCTTTCACAATAAATTGACTACAACGTAAAATAGCAGGACCACTTAAGCCGAAGTGTGTAAATAACATATCCATTTGATGCGTAACGAGTATTTTGCCTTTTTTGTTTAATACTGAAACTGCTACGTCACGCAGTGCTAGACCTTGTAATTCGCGCGATTGAATGAAAGATTCTTTGGATGTAACCGGTACTTCTGTTGGGAAAAGTGTTGTCACAGTATGTCCGGCACGTTCGGCCCATGGGTAGCCATCACCCGTTGAACCAGTTTGTGGAACTGCTTTACCACCAACTGCTACGACAACCGCATTCGCACGGATTTCTTCACCGTTTTCTAGACGTACGCCATAAATTTTTTCGTCGTCCATCATTAATTTATTGACAGCAGTGTGTAAACGAACCTCTACTTTTAATCGCTTTAATTCATTCACTAAAGCATCGACAACATCTTGCGCGCGGTTTGATACTGGGAACATTCGACCGTGATCCTCTTCTTTTAATGGCACTCCAAGCCCTTCAAAAAAGCGAATGATATCTTCGTTGTTATAGACTGTGAATGGGCTATACATAAAGCGTCCATTCCCAGGAATATGCTTAATAATTTCTTCAACAGATAGGCGATTTGTAACATTACAACGCCCGCCACCAGAAATCGCAAGTTTTTTCCCAAGCTTCGACCCTTTTTCTAATAATAATACTTTTTTATTTTGTTCGGCTGCGGCGATTGCGGCCATTAAGCCCGATGGCCCGCCTCCGATTACGATACAATCAAACATAGTTATTTCTCACTTTCTTTTCAATAAATTTTCTTAACTGGCTAAAGTTTTCTATGACCTATTATACATTAATTGAAGAAACTATTTGAGTAAATGGTCTTTCACATGTAAACTGTTATAGTGAAATACAATGAAACTTCCGACAAAGGGAAGTCGTCATTATGAAAACTGGCAATTATTAAAAGTGATGACAGCAGCATCACTTGAATTTAAATTTAGAACGGTAGGTTTTTTCATGTCTTCTTTAATGAAGGGAACGGCGATTTTAACAATCGGTTTGTTTTTATCTAAGCTTTTAGGATTAGTTTATATTTTCCCTTTTTATGCGATTGTTGGTGAAGAAAATATTGGTTTATACAACTATGCCTATATTCCATATAACATTATGTTGAGTATCGCTATTGCAGGGTTACCAATTGCGGTATCAAAATTCGTTTCAAAATATAATGCGCTCGGTGATTATGATGCCGGTCGTCGCTTAGTAAAAACGGGTGCACTTTTCATGACGCTTACAGGGATTGTAGCGTTTATTATCATGAATTTATTGGCAGAGCCTATTGCTAATATTGTAATTGCTGATGACGAGCAAGCATTTAGTGTACAGCAAATTACCGATGTCATTCAATGGGTAAGTTACGCATTGATTGTCGTGCCTTTTATGAGTTTAGTGCGTGGCTATTTCCAAGGATATGGTCATTATTTACCTACATCAGTATCACAGCTTATTGAACAAATTGTGCGTATTGTCTTTTTGCTTGGCGGAGCATTCTTAGTAGTAAATGTTTTTGAAGGAGACAAAATTACTGCGATTAACGTATCGGTATTTGCTGCGTTTCTTGGCGCACTTGGTGGTCTTGCCACACTATTCTATTTTTGGAAGAAGCTTCGTCCGGAAATTAAAGCCGTTCAAGTTGTTGCACCAAAACAACATCAGTTGCCATATTCAGAGATGTATAAGGAAATATTCAAATACTCGATCCCAGTGGTCTTCGTAGGACTTGGGAGCTCGTTATTCCAATTAGTTGATATGTTAACGTTCAACCGTGCAATGATTGCAGGGGGCGAGCCAGCAGATGTAACGGATACATACTTTACGATGCTTAACTTATTAACACAAAAAATTGTGATGATTCCAGTTGTATTAGCGACAGGTTTTTCGATGGCGATTATTCCAACAGTGACAAAGTTTTTCACGGAAGGAAATTTACGCTCTGTACATGGGGCGATTGATAAAACGTACCAAATACTGTTATTTATTACGGTGCCAGCATCAATTGGTATCGCTATTTTAGCGGAGGACTTATATCACTTCTTCTTTGAATATAGTGAAATGGGGACGCAGGTGTTAAGTCATTATGCACCTCTTGCAATTTTATTTGGTTTATTTTCAGTAACGGCAGCGATTTTACAAGGTGTCGATTATCAAAAATGGGTTATCTTTAGCTTATTAATTGGTTTGTTTGTAAAAACGATTTTAAATACACCGCTAATTAAATTACTATCTGTTGATGGTGCAATTTTAGCAACAGCTATTGGTTATATCTTTACGATTGTCATTAATATATTCGTCATTAATGAAGTAACAAATTACAAAATGAAGGTAGCACGTCGCCGAATTTTATTGATATTGTTATTAACAGTTTTCATGGCGATTGCGGTGTCATTAACACATTTGGCACTAACAGCAATTGCCCCAGCCGATACAAAATTAATGGCACTTATGTATGCCGTTATTTGCGCGGGAATAGGTATGGTTGTATACGGTTCAATTTCATACAAGCTTGGTTTAGCTCAATTATTATTAGGTGAAAAATTAACAAAATTGATGCGTAAATTACGTTTAGTTAAATAAACAAGTTGGGCGTCTAGTAGGCGTCCTCTTTCATTTTGGAGGGTTTTATGCGTTTAGATAAACTATTAGCGAACATGGGCTATGGTTCGCGTAAAGAAGTAAAAGTATTATTAAAACAAAAAGCCGTAACAGTTGACGGTGAAGTGGTTAAGGATTCAGCGATGCATGTTGATCCAGAAAAGCAGAATGTATCTGTGTTCGGTGAACGTGTGGAATACATTGAATTCATTTATGTGATGATGAACAAGCCACCGGGAGTAATTTCGGCGACAGAAGATCGTTATGACCAAACAGTAATTGATTTGTTAGATCCTTATGTACAGCATTTTCAGCCATTCCCTGTTGGACGCTTAGATAAAGATACAGAAGGGCTATTACTGATTACGAACGATGGTAATTTAGCGCATAATTTATTATCTCCGAAAAAGCACGTACCCAAATGGTATTATGCAAAAATAGACGGTGTTGTAACGGAGGCCGATATCGAAGCATTTGCGCAAGGGGTAACACTTGATGATGGCTATCATACAAAGCCGGGTGAGTTGAAAGTATTAGTTTCGGGTGAGGAATCTGAAATTGAACTAATGATTCAAGAAGGAAAGTTCCATCAGGTGAAGCGTATGTTTGAATCCGTTGGTAAAACAGTAACGTATTTAAAACGTCTATCGATGGGGCCACTTGAATTGGATGAAGAGTTAGCGTTAGGTGATTACCGTGAGCTAACGAAAGAAGAATTAACGAGTTTATTAGAGCGTTAAAAAAATGCGAATGTCCCCGACGAAAAGGACATTCGCTTTTTTCGTTCCCAGTGTTTTAGGAACTGGTTGACCTTCAGCATAAAAGTCTATTTATTACATTGTGTAACTGATCGACACCTTAAATTATGTTGGGACAATTAAGTCCTTTCTCACAAAATAAGAATCAGCCGCTTTCAAAAATTCTAAGATGTCATTTTAACTTTTTTCTTCGTCGTTGTCCATTTACCTCGACTTGGGCTCATTACCAAGTCATTGAAGGCTAACACATTCAAATCTCTTTGAATGGTGCGAGGAGTGATGTTGAACTCTTCGACTAAATCCTGTGTAGTCACTTCTCCTTTGTTGAGGATAAACATATACACGTCTTTAATACGATTAAGCATTCTGTCAGTAGTTGGTTTCATAATAAAAACCACTCCTTCGATCTTAGATTCTCATGGCATAAGACTAGCGGACGACAAGATATGTGCGGAGTGCACTTAGGCTCTTTTTAATTTGCCTGAGACATCCCCTTTTCTGAAAGTTTGGTCAGAATAATTGTTCCGACACATACATTATAGCGAAAAATTAAGTATAGTTCCATAATTGAGATCGAATTATTAATAGTTTTACTGAAAATTCATAAACTTTAATTTAACTTAATGATCAAAAATTATTGTTTTTAAATCGTAAAATCAGGTAGAAAATTTGTAAAAGTATCTTTTACTGAAATGTACGAGAGGATTTGAATGTCATCTACATATTTGAAAAGATGATTTCCATTTCAGTATATAGTAAGATTTTTATGCTAAAACCGAAATTAATATTCAGAAAATACAAAATACATTTCAAATTCCAATAACTATTGTGTATAATTGGTATAGACAACTATACCGAAATGTAAAGCGACCGTGTAGTAATAAATTATATGGGGTGGGATATTGATGGAAACATTACTTATTACCAATATTACCATTGTCAATTGCGATGAAAGAAATGAATTATGTGACATCTATATTGAAAATGGAAAAAATATTGATATTGGTAAATCGTTAAAAAAAGAAGCTACTCGGATAATTGATTGTAAGCGACATCATTATTTTTACTCTTCAATTTCTCTTCTAAGCACGGGCATACTTTAAGTGATGGAGTAATAAAAATAATGACACTCGCTTCAGAATTAGAAAATGGGTTGGAATTTGTAACTATGCTACGCAAGCTTAATATTATTGCCTCCATAGGACATTCGGATTCAACCAAGGAGGAAGTGCAAGCAGCTGTTGAAGCAGGTGTTACACAGGCAACTCATTGAGAGCGCCAAGGGATTGCCTTATGGTGAATATGATTTGGGTGGGCAAATCGTGTATGTAACAGAAAATAGCGCGCACTTAGAAGACGGGACATTGGCAGGTAGCATCTTAACGATGGAGCAACTATGAAAACATGAAAGTGTACAAATTGTAGTTTAGAAGAAAATGTCGCTATGTCCTCATCCAATGCAGCGCAGCAACTACAAGAAACAACTAAGGGGCGCATTGCTGTTGGCTATGAAGCCGATTTAATATTAGTAGACAGCGAAGTAACTGTTTGTAAAACCATTCGTCAAGGAAAGGTCGTCTATGAAAAATCTAACATGGAGATGAATGAAGATGAATACAAAAATCGATAAAAATTCTCGAATACCGATTTACGGTCAAATCGAAGAAATTATTAAACAAAAGATTTATTTAAAGATTTATAAAATTGGTGAAAATATTCCTTCTGAACGAGAGCTATCGGTTCAATTTGATGTAAGCCGAATGACTGTTAGGCAGGCAATTACAAACTTAGTAAATAACGGTCTATTATATCGTGAAAAAGGGCGAGGGACTTATGTAGCCAATCCTAAACTAGAGCAACCACTTACAGGACTTCGGAGCTTTACAGAGGATATGCTGGCACGTGGTATGAAGCCAAGTAGCAAAATCATCCGATTTGAAAAAATAATCCCATCACTCGATGTTATAAATGATTTATTTTTGGAGTCTGGGGATGAGGTTTTTTATGTTGTGCGTATACGAAGTGCCAATGATAAACCAATGGGGATCGAGCGAGCCTATATTCCCGTTAAGCTCATACCTAATTTAGATGAACAAAAAATATTGGGCTCTTTTTATCAGCTGATTGAAGCAAAGTTTCCACAAAAAATAGGCAATGCTGTGCAGCAAATTGAGGCATCTATTGTGACAAAGGAGGAAAGTAAGCTATTAAAAATAAGTCCAACTTCTGCTGTGTTAAATATTAAACGAATTAGTTATTTGAGCGATGGCTTCCCATTTGAAATGGTAGAGAGTACGTACCGAGCAGATAGCTATAAATTTATTAGTGAAATAAAAAGGTGAGTAAATGCATCAATACGTAGTAGAAGTTCAACAATTAATCTCTTTGATAGTGGCGTGCCACGAAGTGAAGGGGGCGACGCCTAGAGGATTAAGCGTACGTGTAAGAAAACAAAGTTGCTCCTGCGGTTACTCGTCGCAAAGCGTTTCTCAACGCTTTGAAGCCACGCCCTCAGGAAAGCGTCCCCGTAGCATAGCAGAACGGATTAAATTAGATAAATACACTTGGTTCCAAATTTTGTATTGAAAAATGCTCGTTATGAGATTTAATTAATTGGAGGAATGAATTATGGAAAAAACATTTAAAATTACTGCACCAGAAGGGCTTCATGCAAGACCTGCCGCATTACTTGTATCGACGGCAACTCCATTTTTAGCGGACCTTACATTACACTTTAATGGAAAATCAGCAAACTTAAAGTCGATAATGGGCGTTATGGCGCAAGGGGTTGTTACTGGAAGTACAATCGTTATTTCAGCACAAGGCAGTGATGAGGCAGAGGCATTACAGGTGATTGGCGATGTAATTGTGTCGAAAGGAATTGGAGAAGAATGCTAGCGTTAAGAGGGATTCCTGTTTCAAACGGTGCAGCAATTGCAAAGGCTTATTGTTTAGTAGAGCCTGATTTAACCTTTTCAAAAAAGCAAAATCAAAATAATGATGAAGAAATCATACGTTTCAACGAAGCAATTAGTCATGCTAAAAGTGAAATTGAACGAATTCAAGCTGCAGCTACGCAAAAGTATGGAGAAGACAAAGGAGCTATTTTTGGTGCGCATCTACTTGTTTTACAAGATCCTGAATTGATTACTATGGTAGTAGGGAAAATTAAAGATGGTATGAATGCAGAATATGCTTTAGATGAAACGGCACAATTTTTCATACACATGTTTGAAGATTTGAATAATGACTATATGAAGGAGCGTGCTGCGGATATTCGCGATGTATCAAAGCGGGTATTGGCTCATTTATTAGGCATAGTGCTACCAGATTATAGTCGTCTTAAAGAAGATGTCATTATTGTAGCGAAGGATTTAACACCTTCCATGACAACTCAGTTGGATCCGACTCATGTAAAGGGATTTATTACGGATATTGGTGGAAAAACATCACATACAGCTATTTTAGCAAGAACGATAGGTATCCCAGCAATTGTGGGGGTTAGAAGTGCCACATTGGATATTAAGCATGGAGATGTATTAATTATCGATGGTTCCTCTGGAGAAATTATTATTCATCCAGATGATGACCGTATTGCAAAATACAAGCAAATAAAACAACAGCAAAAGCTATTCAAGCAACAATTAGAAAAATATCGTGAGTTAAAAAGTGTATCAAAGGATGGCCATTTCGTAGAACTTGCAGGGAATATTGGCGGGCCACAAGATGTTGCAGCCGTATTAGCTGTTGGTGGCGAGGGCATAGGTCTTTTTCGAACGGAATTTCTTTATATGGACCGAATGGATTTACCGAGTGAGGAAGAGCAATTCACAGCTTATAAGGAGGTTCTAGAAGCGTTAAATGGCAAGCCTGTAGTCGTTCGTACACTTGATATTGGCGGGGATAAAAATCTGCCTTATTTGAAATTACCAACGGAGATGAACCCATTTTTAGGCTATCGTGCGATTCGTCTTTGTTTGGATCATCAAGAGCTATTCCGTACACAATTACGAGCATTACTGCGCGCCAGTGTGTTTGGTAATTTAAAAATTATGTTTCCGATGATCGCTACACTAGATGAGTTTCGTAAGGCTAAGGAATTGTTATTCGAGGAAAAGGAAAAGCTCCGTGTAGAGGGCATTCCAGTAGAGGAAGAAATAGAAATTGGCCTGATGATTGAAATTCCGTCAGCTGCAATTATTGCGGACTTATTTGCCAAAGAGGCAGATTTTTTATCAATCGGCACAAATGATTTAATTCAATACACCTTAGCTGCGGATCGCATGAATGAAAATGTATCGGATTTATATCAGCCGTATCATCCAGCCATTTTGCGTTTAGTAAAAATGATTATTGATGCTGGCCATAACGAAGGTAAATGGGTAGGGATGTGCGGTGAAATGGCAGGGGATTGGGTAGCCATTCCAATTTTACTTGCACTTGGTTTAGATGAATTTTCGATGAGCGCGTCATCTATTTTACCGGTACGTAGTCAGCTTGCGACTTTAAGTAAAGAACAGCTCGTTCCGCATGTACAAAATTTACTACAATTAACTACTGCACAGCAAGTTGAACAAGCTGTAATAGATATATTGAAATAATTATCACGTTATCAATGAAGGGTGTTGAACCATTTTGGAAATCAAAAAAGTACCACCTTCCGACTATGAACAAATTTATCGCTTACGTGATTATAGCTTTCCGAGTGTTTATGAAGGCGACAAAAAAGAAGATTTTAAATTTTGGGTAGCAAGTAGTGAGACGCTTGGTGCATATGAGGAAAACCAATTAATCGGTCAATTATTAGTGCTGCCGTTAAATATGACGGTCCATGGGGTTAATATGTCCATGGGGGGAATTGGCTTCGTTGCAACGTATCCAGAGCATCGAAATAAAGGTGTAATGAAGCAATTAATGCAACAAGCATTAGTAAGCATGCGGCAAAAGGGACAGCTTGTTTCCGTATTAGCACCCTATTCTGTTTCTTTTTATCGTTATTTTGGCTGGGAACTGTTTGTTGATAAGGTTCACTATATAGTTCCACGCACGGCATTTCCTGACTTTGGCAAGCAACGAGATGATGTCAAACGTTTTAGCTTTTCTGTAGTAGATACAGCGCTTTTTAGTGATGTAATGCAGTTTCATAATGAATTGTGTGCGAAGAAAAATGGTGCGATGCTACGTGATGCAGCCTGGTGGAAGCGAATAGAACGACGTCAACCTACAAGTCATTTTGCGGTTGTTTATGAGCTGCAAGAAGTGATCGGCTATATTCGTTATACAATCGATCAATTAACATTTGAAGTACAAGATTTTCTTGTGAAGAATTATTATGCCCAACAAGCTTTATGGCGTTTTATGACTGCGCATGCAGCAAGTATAGAAAAAATATGTGGAGTGACCTCTCTCGATGAGCAGATGGGCTTTTTATTCCAAGAACCTCAGTATAAGCGTGAACTGACGCGCGATGTCATGGCTCGAATTGTTGATGTGGAGAAATTTTTGCAACAATATAATTGGAGAGAGCTTGATGCAAGTTTATATGTGCAAATTACTGATCCATTTTGTGAATGGAATGAAGCGATTTATGAAATAAATAAATACGGAAAAATTGCAAAAGTCGATGAAGAAAACGTGAATAAGGAGCATATATTGGAGCTAACCATCAATCACCTTTCTACTTTGTTGCTTGGGTATATAACGATGGAACGTTTAGTCTATTTAACAAATGTTACGTGTACAGAGGAAGTTATCCGTCAGTGGGAAAGAGCTATTCCATATCAAGTACCAACTTTTTATGAATATTTTTGAATATTCATAAAAAAATTTGCGGATTTTTCTGGACTATACCAGTTGTTATAGAAAGGTGATTTTCATTGGAATACTGCGATAGACCGGCATTTAGATTTAATGGTAATTAATGAAAGTAATGTAAAAATTATATTGTGGTATAGACCGACAGATGCTATTCTCTTTTTAAGAAAGCGATTTCATAAGTCGAAATCAGAGAACAATAATTACAATAGGGGTGTGCTAAATGAAGAATATTATGTTAGTTTGTGTAGCTGGTATGAGTACTAGTTTACTTGTTTCAAAAATGCAAAAAGTAGCACAGGAGAAAAATGTGGATGCACATATTTTTGCAGTTGCTGAAAATGAAGTAGATAAAGTTTTAGCAAATGAGGATGTGCACGTATTATTGCTAGGTCCTCAAGTTCGTTATTTAAAATCTACATTTGAAGAGAAGTATAGGGACCACAACATTCCGATTGATACAATTGCGATGGTCGATTACGGCATGATGAATGGTGACAATGTATTAAATCACGCATTAAAGCTTATTGGATAGAAGGGGATTTGACCGTGGATCAAAACGATATGTTACAAGCAGTGATGGGGTTAATTGTGCATAGTGGAAATACGAAAAGTGAATGTATGGAAGCATTGAAGCTTGCCAAAACAGGAAAGATTACTGAGGCAAAAGAAAAAATAAACTTAGCAAATGAAGCGCTTATCAATGCCCATCATTCGCAAACGGGGTTACTGACAAAAGAAGCAAGTGGGGAAAAAATCGAACTGACAATGCTATTAATTCATGCGCAAGACCATTTGATGAATGCGATTACATTTAGAGATTTAGCAATTGAAATGGTTGAACTTTACGAACGTCTAGGGGGAAATACCATCTAGTTTTAGATGCATCTTATAAAAGTAAAGGGGTTGGGTTGTTATGTTCAAATTTTTAGAAGAAAAATTTGTGCCAGTAGCAGCAAGAATTGGAAATCAGCGTCATTTAATTGCAGTACGTGATGGCTTTATCGCGATTATGCCGCTGACAATTGCAGGTTCACTCGCAGTATTAGTTAATAATTTACCAATTGATTTGTATCAAAACATGATGAATGCCGTGTTTGGTGATGGCAATTGGAAGCAATGGGGTGGAAATGTTTGGAGCGCTACCTTCGCAATGATGTCCATTTTACTTGCATTTACAATCGCTTATAATTTGGCGAAGGGGTATGGTAAAGATAGCTTAGCGGCAGGGGTAATGGGACTTGCCGCATACATGACATTTGGTACATTCGGTGAAGGTGGATTAACAGGCTTAACAACAGGTACAGGCGGAATATTTATTGCCATTATTATATCTTTACTTGCTTCTGAGTTGTTTTGTCGATTATCTGGAAATAGCAAACTGTTAATTAAAATGCCAGATGGTGTACCACCAGCAGTATCGAAATCATTTGCATCATTATTACCAGTAATTATTACAATTAGTATTTTTGCTCTTGTTCGCACAATTATTACAGTAACTTTAGAAATGCCAGATATTATTGGGTCGTTTTATGCAGCGGTGCAAGAGCCGTTCATGGGCTTAACGAATACTTGGACAGCAGGATTAATCCTTGCATTTATTCCAGCGTTTTTATGGACATTAGGTGTGCACGGTGCAAATATTATTGACCCGTTCATGCAAACTATTAATGCAGACGCGATTGCAAAGAACGTAACAGCACTACAAGCGGGAGAAGCAGCACCTTATATTATTAACAAACCATTCTTTGATGCATTCGTTAATATGGGTGGTTCTGGAACGACAATCGCCTTAATTATCGCAATATTCATATTTGCAAGAAAGAACAAACAATACAGTACGGTCGGAAAGCTCTCCGCAGCACCAGGTCTATTCAATATTAATGAACCGTTACTATTCGGACTTCCGATTGTATTAAATCCAATTTTATTTATTCCGTTTATTTTAACGCCGATGGTCAATGTATCGATTGCGTACTTCGTTACAAAATTGGGGCTGGTCCCTGTAGCAACAGTTGTTGCGCCTTGGACAATACCTCCAGTTTTAAATGGTTTATTAGTAACTCAGCATTGGAGTGGCGCGGTATTAAGTTTAGTGCTCATCGTAATTTCGGTGTTAATCTATTTACCATTTATCGCAATGGCGAATCGTATGTCAGTGAAAAATAGCGAGCAAAAAGTGGATTAGTGCATGGAGGGAATGCAATGAGAAGGCTTGGAATTGCTGTTTATCCACAGCATAGCACAGTACAAGAGCTGCAGAACTACATTCAGCTTGCACATCAAAACGGTTTCAATCGAATGTTTACATGCTTGATGTCATTAACAAATGAACAAGAACTGAACAAGCTACAACAAGTCAATGTATTTGCCAAAAATTTGGGCTTTGATATTTCCGCAGATATTGCGCCGTCCGTTTTTCAGGAATTAGGGAAAACGTATCGCGATGTCGGTTATTTTAAAGAACAATTTCATGTATCAGCTTTACGTCTTGATATGGGCTTTAGCGGGCAAGAGGAAGCGTTTATGTCTCTTGATGAAAGTAATATTAAAATAGAATTAAATATTAGTAATGGAACGAAGTATGTTGAAACGATTTTGACATACGAGGCAAATCGAGATAATTTATTGGGCTGTCATAATTTTTATCCAAGAAAATATACAGCACTTTCTCGTCAGCACTTTTTGACAACATCGCAACTATTTAAAGCGCAAAATATTCGTACAGCTGCAATGATTAGCTCGCAACACGGGAGGTTTGGACCGTGGGAAGAGACGCTGTATGGCCTGCCAACGTTGGAGGAACACCGTCATTTACCAATCACTGTACAGGCGAAGGATTTGTGGAATACCTGCTTAATAGATGATTTAATTATTGGCAATATGTTTGCTTCTGAGCAGGAATTGCAAGCACTTGGCAAATTAAATCGTCAAAAACTAGAGCTGCAAGTCCAACCTGCAACAGGTATCACACCTATCGAGGAAACAATTGTGTTTGATGAGTACCATTTTAATCGTGGTGATGTGTCAGAATATATGATTCGTAGCACACAATCACGTGTAAAATTTAAGCAGGAAGACTTTCCGGCGCATACGGTTCGACCATTACAAATGGGCGATGTGACAATCGATAACAATGAGGATGTTCGCTATAAAGGCGAGCTACAAATTGTCCTAAAAGAAATGCCAAATGAAGGGACAACAAACATTGTTGGAACAATAGTTGAGGAGGAAAAATTTCTACTCCAACATATTAAGCCATGGCAATCGTTTGGTTTTGTAAAATAATAACAGAGAGGGTGTACGAGAATTACTTCTTGTACACTCCTTTTGCGTCGAGGATGGAGGATAGTTCTTTAAAATAAAGGGATTGAGCATTTACGGTGTTCAACTTTTTTGATGTTTCTAAATGAAAGGCTGCACAAGCGACAGAGTAATGGACTCGCGAATGTTTTAAGTAGTATGATACATAGGAAATATAAAAGTATTTTGACATTTTTTAAAAATCCATAAATTAACAATGAGGTGCTTTGATGGACTGGCTAAAAATTGCCGAGGCGAGACAAGAGGAACTTATA
This sequence comes from Solibacillus daqui, assembly GCF_028747805.1. Classification (NCBI taxonomy): domain Bacteria; kingdom Bacillati; phylum Bacillota; class Bacilli; order Caryophanales; family Caryophanaceae; genus Solibacillus; species Solibacillus daqui. The sequence continues at coordinate 3,021,654 of NZ_CP114887.1, read as the reverse complement.
AATGAATTACAGCAACTAATTCAAATTGAAAGTATTTTAGATGAACAGCATACGTCTAACGAGATGCCGTTTGGACCGGGGCCTCGTGCGGCACTGGATTTTATGCTTGCTAAAGGACAGCAACAAGGCATGAAAACAAAAGATGTTGATCATATGGCGGGACATATTGAAATGGGCGAAGGGGACGAGTTAATCGGTGTCCTTTGCCACGTAGATGTTGTACCGGCTGGTGATTCCAGTACTTGGACCTACCCACCTTTTGCAGGGCAAGTTGCCGATGGAAAGCTATATGGCCGTGGAGCTATTGATGATAAGGGACCAACGATAGCAGCATGGCTCGCAATGAAGATGATTCAAGACGAGAGAATTGAATTAAACAAGCGTGTGCGTATGATTATCGGTACAGATGAAGAAAGCGGCTTCCGATGTGTGGACCGCTATTTTAAGAAAGAAGAGATGCCGACAATTGGATTTGCACCAGATGCAGATTTCCCACTGATTAATGCAGAAAAAGGCATTGCGCATTTAGTATTCGCGGGCAAAGAAAAGCCGTCAGCAAATGAACAGCTTATTTCATTTAAAGCAGGTAATCGTATAAATATGGTGCCAGATGAAGCAGTGGCAATCCTAAAATGTATTGATGCTAACTCAAATGGGAATTTTCAAGCATTTTTAGAAAAAAATAATGTTGAAGGCTCTTTCATTGAACAGGGCGATACGATTATAATTACGATTAAAGGTAAATCAGCGCATGCGATGGAGCCAGAAAAAGGACGAAACGCAGCGGTGTATTTAGCGAAGTTTTTACAAAGCGTTGTGACAACAACAGAAGCGAAGGCATTTGTTGATTTTACAGTCAAGCTATTTGACGGGGATTGCTATGGTTCAGCGCTACAGCTAAACTTTAAAGATGATATGTCAGGCCCAACTACACTAAATCCAGGTATTGTGTCGTTCACTGAAAATGGTGCAGTCATTGAAGTAAGCATGCGATACTCTGTTACTTATCCATTTGAAGAAAAAATGACAGCAGCGCAAGGCTTATTGCAACAAGATGCATTTACATTAGATGTAGCGGGTAATTCAAAGCCACACTATGTAAGTGAGGATGATGAACTAGTACAAACATTAATGGAAGTGTACCGCAAATATAGCGGGGATTTCCGCAAACCACTATCTACAGGTGGCGGTACGTATGCGCGTGTTATGAAAAAAGGTGTGGCGTTTGGGATGTTATTCCCTGGTGAACCAGATGTAGCACACCAAGCAAATGAGTTTGTTGTAGTAGAAAATTTAGTAAAGGCTGCTGCAATTTATGCGGAAGCTATTGTAAAATTAGCAACGAAATAATTAAATAAAAGGTGGTAAAATTAATGAGCTATAGTTTATTAAATGATCAAATCGTGAAAAATGATGAAATAGTAATTGATAAGGAAGACCGTGGTTACCAATTTGGTGATGGTGTATATGAAGTAGTAAAAGTATATAATGGTGAATTATTCACAGCTACTGAGCATATTGATCGTTTTTATGCGAGCGCAGAAAAAATTCGTATCGCAATTCCGTATACAAAAGATAAGTTACATCAATTATTACATCAGTTAGTAGAAGCCAATAATGTCGACACTGGTCATGTATACTTCCAAATTACGCGCGGTGCTTGCCCACGAAATCACATTTTCCCTGGAGATGACGTAAAACCAGTAATTACGGGGAATACAAAAGAAAATCCACGTCCAGTGGCAAACTTTGAAAATGGCGTAAAAGCGACATTTGTAGAAGATATCCGTTGGTTACGATGCGACATTAAATCACTTAATTTACTAGGTGCAGTGCTTGCAAAACAAGAAGCACATGAAAAAGGGTGCTACGAAGCGATTTTACACCGTGGTGAAACGATTACAGAAGGATCATCTTCAAATATTTACGGCATAAAAGATGGAGTATTATACACGCATCCAGCAAATAACTTAATTTTAAATGGTATTACACGCCAAGTACTTTTAACATGTGCAACTGAAATCGGTATGTCTGTTAAGGAAGAAGCAATGACAAAAGAGCAGTTACTGGCAATGGATGAAGCAATTGTTTCATCAACAACTTCTGAAGTGACACCAATCATTGACATAGATGGTAAGGCAATTGGAAATGGTACGCCGGGCGAATGGACACGCAAATTACAAGCCCAATTTGAAACAAAGATTCCTAAAGGCATTAATGCATAATAAGAATTGAAAAAGGTGCTAGCAGGTTGCAATCACGCAATCTGCTATTTTTTTTTGTCAATTACCTGTAAAATATAACTTAATAAACATAAGGTTACAATTTAGGAGACGATACAATGGCTCAATTAGTTAAACTTCAAGATTATATTTCACGCTATCAAATTGATTTGTCGCGTTACCCGACACAGTTTATGCGATTAAAACAAAATCAGTGGGAACGTGTCAAGCAACAATGGCAGACAGGTGAAGTAATCGAACGATGGGAACATATTGATGAAGATCCCTTACTGCAGGAAGAAAAAAGCCGAACATTTTTTCAAAAATTCTTTCCGTTTAGTAAAAAAGAAAAAGTTATAGTACAAGAAAGTGAAGAAATAGAAACAGTGAATATCTCGAGTGAGTGGGCTGTTGAAGATCAAATTCCAGAAGAAGATACAACATTAATTTTTGAACCAAATATTATTTATGAGCCCAATACATTAGAAGAATTAAAAAAGATGTTTATTGATCAATTTTTCCATTTTCAGATGAAATGGGCAAGCTCAACGCTACGTGAAAGATCATATGTTGATCCGAAATATATGCGTGATACATTGCTACGGGCGATGTTACAAACACTACCAGATAATTATTTGATTTTTTATTATCCGATAATTCGTGTGAAAAAGGCACCGATTGAACTGGATATTATTATTTTAACGCCAACAGAATGCTTATGTATTACAGTGCTTGAACAAGAAGAACAGGCCGTTTATATTGCAAATAGTGAGCGTTTTTGGATGAAGAAGGTTGGCAAAAATGACAAAAAAGTATTAAGCCCATTAATTCAATTGAATCGTATGGAAAAGTTACTGGAGCAATTGTTTATCCAAAGTGGAACTGAAATGTCGATTAAAAAAGTATTGTTAACACGTAATGGATATTTCGATTATCCAGGTACAATGTATGGTACGCAATTAGTAGACAAGCGTAATTTTCCTGAGTGGATGGAGCAATTAAGACGCTCAGTTTCCCCGATGAAGCATATGCAAATACGCGCGGCACAATCTATTTTAAATAATGTTCAAACGACGTCCTTCCACCGTGATATTTGGAATACAGAAAGTACGGAGAATAAGGAAAACTAGCGATGCATGTTCATTTTATTTTAAATCCGAATGCTGGGAATGGACGTGCCAAAAAGCGTTGGTTGCAGTTTAATCAGCAGCTCTCGTTTCCGTATGAACTGCATGAAACACAGTACGTGGGGCACACATTTGTACTCGCACAGGACATTGCAAAGCTTGCAACAAAAGAGCTGCCGGTATGTATCGTTGCAATTGGTGGGGATGGAACAGTACATGAAGTGTTAAACGGCGCGGCAAATGTAGAAAATGTATATATTGGAGCAATTGCAGCAGGCTCGGGTAATGATTTTGCACGAGGCTATACAGCTTTTGCAAATGTACAACAACTTGAGCAGTTTGTTGCTACTATAGAAACGTCAGTGCATGATTACGGTATTGCACAAATAAATGGAGCATCAAAATTATTCGTTAATAATTTCGGTGTAGGCTTTGATGCACTTGTAGCGAACACGGCTAATGAATCACAGCTAAAGAAAAAGCTAAATAAATGGAGTATTGGAAAATTAATCTATCCGTATTTTGTCGTTTATGCACTGTTTACCTTTAAACCGTTTCAATTAACCGTGAAACAGAATGGCAATCAGCAGCGATTTCAAAATGTATGGTTTGCTACCGTTAGTAATCAGCCGTATTTTGGAGGAGGTATGAATATATCTCCGCAATCAAATACTTCTGATGGAAAATTAGAAGTAACGGTTGTTTCGAATTTATCAAAGTGGAAATTGTTATTCCTTTTTGGTAGTGTGTTTTTTGCAAAGCATACGCGATTAAAAGAAGTTTATCAGTTTGAAACGATAGCGCTTGAGCTTGAGTTTAGCGACTCCGTAATGGCGCATGCAGATGGCGAAAACCAACTTCTCCTTGAAAGTAACAACAAGATTGCTATTACGGTAATCGAAAAAGCGTGGCAATTAGCAAAATAACAGTTAAAGCCTCCGGTGGATGCCATGGATTCGGAAAGGAGTTCTTTGCGAGAGCTCAAAGCAGAATCCAGACTCAATTACGCCAAGTCGTAATTGATGTTATAATGTAGAGGATGTTACAAAAGAAATGAGGATATATCAGTGAGATTAAAGCATAAACCTTGGGCGGCAGAATATATTGCACAACATTCAGATGTGATTTTGCCAAACCCAGAAGATTATAAAGGCAAATGGCATGAAGTATTTGGCAACAATAATCCTGTACATATAGAAGTAGGAACAGGAAAAGGGCAATTCGTGTTAGGTATGGCCCAGCAAAATCCAGATATCAACTATATCGGTATTGAATTATTTGATAGTGTTATTGTTTGTGCTTTAGAAAAAATCGAAGCAGCAAACAAACCTTCTAATTTGCGTCTACTAAAAGTAAATGGTGAAGACTTAGAAAAATTCTTTGCTAAAAATGATGTAGACCGTGTGTATTTAAACTTCTCAGATCCATGGCCAAAAGTGCGTCATGCGAAACGTCGTTTAACACATGAAAACTTCTTGAAGCTTTATGAAAATGTTTTAGTCGATAACGGGGAAATCCATTTCAAAACGGATAACCGTGGTCTTTTTGAATATTCATTAGTGAGCATGAACGCTTATGGAATGTCTCTAAATTATGTTTCATTAGATTTACACGTAAACATGCCAGAAGATAACGTCATGACTGAGTACGAGGAAAAATTCTCGAAAAAAGGTCAGCCGATTTATCGATTAGAATCTCAATTTAAAACAAAATAATAAGATGATTTGGGGGATGGATTAATGGATCGTTTTGAATTTCACAACATGACACTAACTTGGTTAGATGGGGGTGTCACAGCACTAGATGGCGGGGCAATGTTTGGGGTAGTGCCAAAAGCACTGTGGTCACGCAAATATCCAGTGAATGAGTTAAACCAAATTGAATTACCTTGTGAGCCGATTCTACTTCAATACGAAGGGAAAAATTATTTAATCGATTCTGGCGTTGGTGCTGGGAAGTTAAATGAAAAGCAGCTTCGCAATTTTGGTGTTTCGGAAGAATCAACAATCGAACAAAGCCTAGCCGAACTCGACATGACACCTGGCGATATCGATGCGATTTTAATGACACACTTACACTTTGACCATGCAGGGGGCTTAACGAAATGGCAAGGCGAACAGCTTGTGCCGGTATTTCCGAATGCAGACATTTTCGTGACGCAAACTGAATGGGATGAAATGCGTCAGCCAAATTTACGCTCTAAAAATACGTACTGGAAGGACAATTGGGAGCCTGTGCAGCATTTAGTAAAACCGTTTGATGGTGAGCTAAAAGTCGCGCCTGGCATTACAATGATCCATACAGGTGGTCATAGTGATGGACATGCAGTCATTCGCCTTGAGCAAAATGGAGAAGTAGCGCTACACATGGCAGATATAATGCCAACACATGCCCACCAAAACCCGCTTTGGGTATTAGCGTATGATGATTATCCAATGACAAGTGTGTTTGCGAAAGAAAAGATTCTAAAGGAAGCATTAGCGAATAACTACCGCTTTATTTTCTATCATGATGCTTACTATCGCATGATTCAATGGGACGCGACAGGTAAAGAAATTACCGATCGTCTAGAGCGTTCAAAACAAGCAAAAATCATCTTTTAAATGACAAAGAGAGTACCCTAAGAAGTAATTCTGGGATACTCCCTTTACGCCGAAGATGGAGGCTAGCATAAAGCTGGTTATAAATGCGTGTCACAGGACGTGACGTTTTTAGCATTGTTTCTATATCTGACTGTCGCCAAAAGCGAATTATAAATACATGAGGGGCTGTGCAAAAAGTAAACACTTTTTGCACAGCCCCTCTTTTGGAATTACTTCACTTGTTCAATATTTACGATTGCCCCAGAACGTGCATCTGCAGCAAATTCAAAATTTTCAACTTCGCCTTCTACCGTACGGGTAATTCCACCTTTAAATACTGGGATTTCAGTAAAGCCATTGCTGTAGTTTTCAGTTTTCATATAAATCCATGAGCCATCAATTGGTGTTTGTTTTTTAAATTCCGATTTAATATTTTCTAAAATATTGTCTGGATTTGCATATGGAACGACACGGTTTGACATTTCTTTGACGATGACTGCTGCTGCAACACCTGTCACCACGCCAAGAGCAAAATCTTTTACATTCATGAAAAATCCCCCTCAAAAATATAATCTACATTTACTTTAACATACTCTGAATTTTGTGTACAAAAAATAGAAGGTTCGAATTTCGAAATATTATTTGGAATTTATGTTATAATGGAAAAAATCTAATTTTGAGGTGTCTAACATGAATCAAGATACATTGAATTTATTTAAAACATTAACAGAACTCCCTGGTGCACCAGGAAATGAACGTGCTGTTCGTAACTTCATGCGTTCTGAATTAGAAAAATACTCAGATGAAATTATTCAAGATAATTTAGGTGGCATCTTTGGTGTACGTAAAGCACAAGACGAAAATGCGCCAAAAATTTTAGTAGCTGGTCATATGGATGAAGTGGCATTCATGGTAACATCAATTACAGATAACGGTATGATTCGCTTCCAAACACTTGGTGGCTGGTGGAACCAAGTAATGCTAGCTCAGCGTGTAACAGTGTATGCAAAAGATCGTGAAATTCCGGGTGTAATTGCATCAATTCCACCGCATCTATTAACAGATGCAGAACGTGCAAAGCCCATGGATATTAAAAACATGCTAATCGATATCGGCGCGGATTCTAAAGAAGATGCGATGAACTTAGGGGTACGCCCAGGTCAATCAATCATTCCAGTTTGTCCATTTACACCAATGGCAAATCCGAAAAAAATTATGGCTAAAGCTTGGGATAACCGCTATGGCTGTGGTTTAGCAATCGAATTATTAAAAGAATTGCATGGCAAAGAAGTAGCGAGCCACATTTATTCTGGCGCAAACGTAATGGAGGAAGTTGGTTTACGTGGTGCAGCAGTTTCGGCAAATATGATTCAACCAGACCTTTTCTTTGCACTTGACGCGTCACCAGCAAACGACACTTCGGGTGATAAAGAGCAATTTGGTCAATTAGGAAACGGACCGTTATTACGTATTTTCGACCGTTCTATGGTGACACACCGAGGTATGCGTGAATTCGTATTAGATACAGCTGAATCAAATCATATTCCATATCAATACTTCGTTTCACCAGGTGGTACGGATGCAGGTCGCGTGCATACACAAAACGACGGTATTCCTTCAGCAGTTATCGGTATTTGCTCGCGTTACATCCATACATCTGCGTCCATTATCCATGTTGATGACTATGCAGCTGCAAAAGAGTTATTAGTAAAACTGATTCGATCAGCAGACCGTTCAACAATCGATTCAATTCGTGCAAACGTGTAAAAAAGTATATTAATGTTATAATACGAGGATGTGGTGTTTTTCGCATTCTCGTTTTTTATTGGAGAGTAAATTTTTTTAGGAGTCCACATAAGAAAAATAATATTTCGCGCATTTGATGTGAAATGAGTTTTCTAAACTAAAAATCTACAACACAATTTGGAGATGAATGAATGAAAATCGCAGTAGGGACAGAAAATAAAGCAAAAGTAGGCGCAGTACAAGCTATTGTGTCTAAATATTTTCCTGATGCACAACTTGAAAATTTAGAAGTTGCCTCAGATGTATCAGTGCAACCATTTTCAAATGAAGAAACCCGTCAAGGTGCAGTAAATCGCGCACGTAACACTTTACTTAAAACAAATGCTGATTTAGCATTTGGTTTAGAAGGTGGCGTCGATGAAATTGGTGGTGTAATGTATTGCTGTAACTGGGGTGCAGTGGCAATGAAAGATGGTACAGTTATTTCAAGTTCAGGGGCACAATTTGCATTGCCAGAAGTTATAGCGCAGGAGCTTCGTATGGGGAAGGAACTTGGCCCAGTAATGGACGTCTATACCGATATCGAAAATATTCGCCATCACCAAGGAGCAATAGGAATTTTTACAAATGATTTAATCGATCGAAAGCAAATGTTTGAACATATTGTCACATTACTTATTGGGCAAGTATTATTTAAATTAAAAAAACAACAATCATCATTATAAGGTTTTAAGGAGTGATTAAGATGTACCGAAAATGGAGTCACATACTGTTAGCCGCTTTATGTATGCTTGTATTATCTGCTTGTGGCAAGACGGTAGAAGAAAAAACAGCAACAGGGATTGAAAATGCAGAATCTGTATTTACAAACGAACCAAATGCAACAAATAAGTCGATGGGTCATATCGAGCTTTATTTACCAAACGGCTTTAATATTGAAAAAGGTATTGATGAAGCAAACTACACAGTTATTAATGGCAAAGATTCATATATTTTATTCGTTAATCCAAATGAAACCGAAAATAGCCAATTACATTACGACATTTTAAAGCAAGATGCGAAGACGAATATTATTGAAGATAAGAAGTTTGAAAAAGGGGATTTATTTGGATTTTCTGCTGTAAATCAATTGAATGAAGAAGAGTTTGAACTAATTGTTAGTGTTGGCGGCGTAAAAATGACAACGATTTCTGACAAGAAAAAATTAGATGAAAAGTTACAATACATGATGGAAATTGCACAATCAGTAAAAGTAATTAAGTAATACAAGCTTTCAACTAAGTAATGCAACTTAAATTTTGCTACAATAGTTAGAGTATTTCAAAACGGTTCACAGTTGTGGACCGTTTTGTGTTGGTAGATAAGATTGTATGCATTTTCCAAGGAAATCTACATAAGAAAATACATCAATTCGCGCTATTTGGCGCGAATTGTGTTTTTCTAATAGAAAAGGAGTGACCTCATGGAATCGAAACAATTAGTAGCGGAACTGAAAAAAAGATTAGGTGAAGCACATTATACATTCATATTCGATGAAAAACATGATAAATTGCGTCTCGATAACAAAGTAATTAGACGTGGTATGGATATTTCTTTAGCAGAAATTTTAGCAAAATATGAAACAAAAAAACAACGAGCAATCGATGAAGTCGTTTATACAATTGAGCAAACCTTTGCAGCAATGACACATGAGCAAGAGCAGGGTTTTGAAGGCTTAGCATCAGTGTATCCAGTTGTTCGTTCGACTTCCTTCCAAAAAAAGTCTAATGAGGGGCACGCATTTGTCACAACAGATCATACTGCAGAAACACGCATTTTTTATGCACTTGATTTAGGCACAACGTATCGCTTAATTGATGAATCGATGCTGCCCAAATTAAACATTACAGCGGAGCAAGTACGTGAGATGGCACGGTTTTCTGTCAAAAAATTACCGACTTCTGTCAAACGTGATGAAGTTTCGGGCAATGTCTATTATTTTTTAAATCATAATGACGGCTATGATGCGAGTCGTATTTTAAATGACGGTTTCTTAAAAGAGATGGCCAGTCAAATTGAAGGCGAAATGACGGTGTCTGTGCCACACCAAGATGTACTAATTATTGGTGATATTCGTAACGATGTAGGTTATGATGTATTAGCACAGATGACGATGCACTTCTTTACAGTGGGGGCCGTTCCAATTACGAGCCTTTCATTTGTATATGAAGATGGTCGTTTCGAACCAATTTTTATTTTAGCGAAAAACAAGAAAAGGGAGTAAGAATATTTATGAAAGTAGCTTACAACAAAGTACATGTAGGGGACGTATTATTAGTTCAATTAGCAATGGAATCAATCGTAAAAACACAAATGGAGCGAGTTGGTGACATCGCGATTTTAAAAGAAGAAGCGACGGGTGAAGTAAAAGCATTCAATTTATTTAATGCGAGCAAATACGTGGCACTTGATGTAGCAGGTAACGTAGAAGTAACACCTGAATTAGTAGAAAAATTAGAAGCTGCAATTAAAGAAAACGGCGTAGAAATTTCGTTAGACGTAGATTTCACACCTAAATTTGTTGTAGGTTTAGTAGAATCAAAAGAAAAGCACCCAAATGCAGATAAATTAAGCGTTTGTAAAGTAAACGTTGGTGAAGAAACATTACAAATTGTATGTGGTGCACCAAACGTAGATGCAGGTCAAAAAGTAGTGGTAGCAAAAGTAGGTGCAGTGATGCCATCAGGTTTATTAATTAAAGAAGGTAACTTACGTGGCGAAGATTCATTCGGTATGCTTTGTTCAGCGCGTGAGCTAGCAATTCCAGGCGCACCAGAAGTAAAAGGGATTTTAGTATTAGAAGAAACTGCTGAAGTAGGTAGTGCATTTACAGTACCAACTCGATAATTGAAACAATAGTCAGTACGTAGCGTAGTCTTTCGTACTGACTTTTTATTTTGCCTTGAAAAAACATTGTGATGTGCGCATTTATGCAATAAATATGATATGCTTTTGAGGTATACATATTTTTAGTGGATAAAAAAGTATAAATTATTTCAATGAAATCTACATTAGAAAAAATAGCATTTCGCACTAGGTAGTACGAAATATATTTTTTTGACGTATTTTATGAAAGACCGATACAAATAAACTATTTGTAAGGCAATGTTTTGATAGAAAGAAGTGAAATAAATGAGTTGGGTTAAAAATCAATTTAATAAATTATTTAAATTGGATGAAAATGAAGATTATTATGAGGAATACCTTGAGGAAGTCGAGCAACCAGCTCAACAAATTAGTCAGAGACAGCAAGATTTTTACGAAGAGCCGCAGCAGCCAAAAAAGACATTTCGTTTTCCATTAATTGATGACGAATATGAGACACAATCACAGCAGCAACATGTCGAGCCACAAACGACAAGCTATTACGATGAGGATCGAGCACAATTATCACTACCGAATCATTTACAAAAGAGACCAACAAATGAAATATTAGAAGTTGAGGTTTCCGGCATTCGTGATTTATTAGAGCGTCGCCGAAAAGGTAAGGGACATTCGAATGTTATTCGTACACCAGAGCAGGTACGTAATGTTCCTGTGACGAAGGAAGAACGACAAATATTAACAAAAAATCCTATGCGGGAAGATTCAAACATCAACAGGGAATTCGTCAATCCGTTAGAAAATCGTAAACGCTTTGTTCCAACTGACGTACCATCACCGGTGCATGGATTTTTGAAACCGACACCGATTGAGCAGTTAATCGAAAAGCAACATGGCCAACAACAAAACTTAAAACAACCTCAACCTATTGATGAACAAGTACAACATGAGGTAGCTGCATCAGAAGTTGTGGAAGATATTCTGCCTCCTAAACCAATTGAGCCAATTGTACAAGATGCGCCGTCGAATGAAGTGATTGTCGAAGAAATTGCTACTACAATCGAGCGGATAGCAGTGTTAGAAGCTGCAGATATCGAACAAAACCAACCTGTCGCAACAAATATGGAACCAGCAATTGCTGAAGAAATCGAAATTCAAGCTTTAGAACCAATTTTATTTGAAGATGAACCAGTTGCGGTAGAAAGTGACATCGCAATTCTCGAGCCACTACCTGAAGAAGCTGAGCCACCAGTGATATTATTGGCAGAGGATAAACAAGTACCTCAAGAGTCTACAGTAGAAGAGGCTTTAAATGATGTGCAGGTAAAGCATGTCACGATTGAAAATTCTACGATTCATATTGGGCAGCTAAATGTGGAGCAACTACCTCAGAAGGAGCAAGACAAAATTATTGAGCAAGCACAGCAAGTAAATTCATTGCAAGTGCAACCAGAGCCTACAGGAAGTCGCTTACCGTTTAATGTCTTGATGTTAAAATCAGATAAACAGAAGCTATTAACAAAGCAATTTGTTGCACAGCAATTCAAACAATCTGATGTTGAAGAGGCAATCGAAGAACCAAAACTTTTTGAACAAGATACAGTAGTAGAGAAGATTATTGAGGAAGTTCTACAAATAACTGAAGATCAACCGCAAGCTATTACAGAAGAAACTCACGTGGAAAACGCTGTTCAACAGGAACAACCAATTCAATTTGAAAAACAGTCAGAAATTGAAACGGAAGCCCCAGTGATATTGATGCCACAAGCATTCGAACAAACTGTAGGAGCGTTAACTGAGCTAGACCAACAACCACAAACAACAGCAATTGGACTGTTAGATCGTGAAACTAGCAAAGAAGAGTTAGAGCAGCATGGACAAGATGAACAAGATGAACAAGATGAACAAGATGAACAAGATGAACAAGATGAACAAGATGAACAAGATGAACAAGATGAACAAGATGAACAAGATGAACAAGATGAACAAGATGAACAACAGGTTGTAATTGAGGACGAAATACAACTACCCACATCTGTAGACATAGTACAAGATGAACATGAATCAGCTTCAACAGTAGAAGAAGAGCCCATTATTGAAGAACAACCAATGATCGAGCCAATTAAAAAACGCATACCATATGTTAAACCACCACTAGATTATTTAGTGCCGCCAGAGGAAATGATAGAAGACCGTGATTGGATGGACGAACAAGGTGAAAATTTAGTTGAAGCATTGTCGTATTTCCAAATTCAAGCGAATATTGAGTCAATCGTACAGGGACCAGCCGTTACACAATTTGAAATTACAGTTGGTCAAGGCACGAAAGTAAGTAAAGTGCGTAATTTAGCGGACGATATAAAATTAGCTCTTGCTGCAAAGGACATCCGTATTGATGCACCAATCCCAGGGAAACGCTCAATCGGTATTGAAATTCCAAACCGTATTTCTCGTTCTGTAAGGCTTTCGGAAGTGACAGATTCTGAATCATTCCGCAACTCAGATTCGCCATTAGAAGCGGCACTAGGATTAGATTTAACAGGGAAGCCAGTTACAATTGACTTACGAAAAATGCCACATGGATTAATCGCGGGGGCTACAGGCTCAGGAAAATCGGTCTGTATTAACTCCATTTTAGTGAGCTTACTTTACAAAGCCAATCCAAATGAGTTAAAGCTAATGTTAATTGACCCGAAAATGGTTGAATTAGCGCCGTTTAACCATATTCCGCATCTAGTAAGTCCGGTTATTACCGATGTAAAAGCCGCAACAGCAGCATTAAAATGGGCAGTTGAAGAAATGGAAAGACGTTATCAGTTATTTATGCATAGCGGTGCACGTAAAATTGAAGCATACAATAAAATGTGTGATGAAAATGGCATGCACGCGCAGAAATTGCCATACTTATTAATAGTTATTGATGAGTTAGCGGATTTAATGATGATGTCACCGCAAGATGTAGAGGATAGCATATGCCGTATTACGCAAAAGGCACGTGCAGCAGGTATTCACTTAATCGTCGCGACACAACGTCCATCGGTGGATGTTATTACTGGCTTAATTAAGTCAAACATCCCAACACGTGTCGCCTTCTCAGTTTCATCGCAAATTGATTCACGAACAATTTTAGATGCACAAGGAGCTGAGCGCTTACTTGGTCGAGGGGATATGCTATATTTAGGTAACGGTATGTCAGCACCAACACGTATTCAAGGTACATTTGTAACGGATGATGAAATCGAAGAAATTATTGATTTTGTTCGTGAACAAGGGGAGCCTGAATACATTTTCAAACAAGAAGAACTATTAAAACGATCTGAAGCAATCGAAGAACAAGATGAGCTGTTTGAAGAAGTATGCCGTTTTGTTTATGAACAAGGTTCGGCTTCTACTTCACTGTTACAACGTAAATACCATATCGGTTATAATCGTGCGGCGAGATTAATTGATATGTTAGAGCGTCAAGGGTACGTTTCCGAGCCAAAAGGAAGTAAACCGAGAGACGTCTTTATTACGGAAGAGGATTTAGTCTTACAGTTTGGTGACTAAAGAACTAAAAAATACATGAAAAAGAATAATTTGAATTGTTGTTCTATTATCGTTCCGTGTATTTAGTGCTATAATGTATAAAGAATTTGAAATATTTTAATTCAATGGGATCGTTGCATCCTAGGAGGGTTTTAACAATAATGACACGCTATCATTTTACCGGTATTAAAGGTTCAGGCATGAGTCCACTTGCACAAATTTTATTTGATGCTGGAGAGTACGTACAAGGTTCTGATGTCGACACATATTATTTTACGGAGCAGCCTTTACGCGACCGAGGAATTGAAATTTTAACATTTGACGAAAATAATATTACAGAAGGATTAACAGTAATCGCGGGGAACGCATTTCCTGACGAGCATCCTGAATTAGTACGTGCACGTGAATTAGGCGTAGAAGTAATCCGTTATCATAAGTTTTTAGGCGACTATATTAACCGTTACACATCTATTGCAATTACTGGTGCACATGGTAAAACATCAACAACAGGCTTAATGAGTCATGTTATTGGTGGATTTATGCCGACTTCATTTTTAATTGGAGATGGCACAGGAGCAGGGAAAGAAGATGCTGCGTATTTCGTTATGGAGGCATGTGAATACCGTCGTCACTTTTTAGCATATCACCCAGATTATGCTGTGATGACGAATATCGACTTCGATCACCCAGATTACTTTAGCGATATTGAGGATGTATATAGTGCATTCCAATCGTTAGCGCTCCAAGTAAATAAAGCAATTATCGCTTGTGGGGATGATGAGCAACTACAAAAAATTCAAGCGAATGTACCAGTTGTTTACTATGGCTTCGGTCAAGAAAATGATTTTGCAGCACGCAACATCGTGAAAACTACAGAAGGTACTGAATTTGATGTGTATGTGCGCAATGAATTTTATAGTAAATTCTTTATCCCGTTATTTGGTGACCATACAGTACTAAACTCACTTGCAGTAATTTCGTTATGCCATTATGAAGGTATACCAGCAAATTTAGTGCAGGAACGTTTATTGACTTATGGTGGTGTTAAACGCCGCTTCACAGAAACAAAAATTGGAAATGCGGTTTTAGTGGATGATTATGCACATCACCCAACAGAAATTGCAGCAACATTACAATCAGCACGTCAAAAATATCCAGAGCGTGAAGTAGTGGCTATTTTCCAACCACATACATTCTCGCGTACAAAGGCATTTTTACAAGATTTTGCGGATAGCTTGAGCCCAGCAGATGCGACATATTTATGCGATATTTTCGGATCAGCCCGTGAAAAGCAAGGCGAGCTATCAATTCAAGATTTAGCAAACTTAATTGAAGGTTGTGAAGTATTAACATTAGAAACAATCGATCACTTGAAAAAATACGACAATGCTGTATTCCTATTTATGGGTGCAGGCGACGTGCATAAATATCAAGAAGCATTCGAAGCCATTTTAAAATAGTAAACAATCAAACAGCTTACCGGCACGACTGGCTAAGCTGTTTTTCATACATATATCAAAAATTTGTGTTTTATTCCAAGTTTGAATGGGGAATATGTAAATGTGGACAAAATTGTCATTCTATTTATAGAAAAGGGATTGTCTTATTTTTTGTTGAATGTTTAAATTGAATTAGATAGAGGAGGTCATATTGGATGGAAGTAGTGCTTTATATTGCAGCACTTGTGGCAGCAATCGGCTTTTTAGTCTTATGTATAAGTATTGGTATGACGCTGTTTTCATTAAAGAATACATTAAATTCAATCGCGGGAACAGTAGCAGGAATTGAAGGGCAACTAGAAGGCATCACACGTGAAACAACGAGCCTACTAACAAAAACTAATGCTCTAGCAGATGATATTTCGGATAAATCAGAGAAATTAAACTCTGTTATTCATGCAGTAAAAGGTGTTGGTGATTCAGTCAATAGTTTAAACACCTCAATACAAAAAGTTACTTCTTCGATTTCTACAGAGGTTCACAAAAACGAAGAAAAAATTGCACAAGTTGTTCAGTGGAGCAATGTTGCGATGGGAATTGCTGACCAATGGCGTCAACGCAAGCCGATTAACCAAGATGACATTGTCTATACAAGTACAAAAACAAATGAAACACCTCCAGCGATGGAACCAAAGCAAAAATTTGGATTTTTTAAACGTAAATAATTATTAATTTTATGACATAAGGGGGAGATTTGTTATGAAGGTAGAACAACCAGTAAATTACAACGCAACTCAAGATTTTACGCAAATTAATGACGCCATTTATGGGGATGATAAAATTCACGGAAAAGATTTTATTATTGGTGCATTAGTCGGTGGTATTGTCGGAGCAGCAACGGCCTTATTACTTGCACCAAAAGCAGGTAGCGAATTGCGTAATGATGTAGCCATTCAAGCGGTAACACTTAAGGATAAAGGGATTGAGCTATCAGGAACAGCGAAAGAAAAAACTGTACAACTATCATCACAACTTAAGGAACAATCTACAACAATTGTAGAAAAAGTAAAAGCAAAAACGGCAAAACAAGCACCGATTTTGGATGATGGTACGGTCTCCTCTGAGGGTGAAGAACCACTTGGAAATGAGTATGAAGCAATAATCGATGGAATTGCTGAAGAAGAAGCACAAGTTACACAGGGCGACGTTGCAAACTCAACACGTCATACGGATGTAGAATAATAAAAACGGCTCTCAAGCATTTTGAGAGCCGTTTTTAAATGGAAAATTAGCGGAGATAATTATTTATTTACTTTTGACGCTAATTTTTATTGTGAAACGGTTTGTTCAGATAATTGGATTTCTAAACGGTCACCGCCGAAAATTTCAGCATCAAACATTGATGGTTGTCCATTTCGTAAAATCGTAAATGAACCTTTAAATGTGGTTGGCAGCTGCCATGTTGAAAAGCGGAATACATCTTGGTAAATCCATTTGCTCATATCTTTTTCTAAAATTTTAATTGTTGCGCCATTCGGTACGGTTGAGCCGCTCTCAACAACATGACCATTGACGGAAAATTCGCGAGCTTGCTTCATGAGCTCTACCTGTTCATTTTGGAAGGTTACGACCACTTTTTCTTCTAGCAATATATCCAAATGTGCAGCGATTTGATCAGCTGTTGGTAAAGAGCTTTGATCAAAAGTGATTACATCGCCATTTTGAACAGGGTAATTAATTTTAACAGGTTTGCCGTTTATCGAAGGCTGTGATGAAAACTCAGGCAAGTATAATGGCTTGCCATCGATATGCACACAATAGGAATTAAATTGCTGTAACTGCATCAAATTATTTGTGTGCTTAAAAGCATCTTCTATTGTTTCAATTGATTCGACCATAACAACATCGCGATCCACTAAAGCCGTATCTAAGTTTACGATGGTACCATTAACGTGGACTCTTGGTTCAATCATATGCAGATTTTCTTGAATGGTAATCGACTTGATTGTGGCACCATCTATAATTTCTCGGACAGATACTTTTGCATCGGCACCATCAAGACCTGGAATAAGATCGATTTTATCACCGCTCTTAATTTGTGTTTTTGTCGATGCGGCTTCACCATTCACTAAAATTTGGGCAGCTTGGCCATGTTCGCCTGGAACAAATATACTTTGTCCGTTTACTGTAATTGATAATCCGTGTCCTGGTTTTCCATAAAGTTGCTTCGCACGAATATTTGCGGCTAAAAATGCATCGCCAACAGTCATTTCTTTTAGCTCAAATAACCGAACAACTTGTTCATTTACTGTTAAAGACATATAGTGAACGGGTGCTTTTTGAGCTGCAATGGCAATTCCAATAGGTGTAACAAGTTCAGGAGTTGGTTCGATATGCTCGGCACGCGTTAAGTTTTGAATAGCATTGACGTCACGTACAGCTACTCGGTTTGTTGGTAATTGTAGAATTTTGCAAATTTCTTCAGGTAAGTTTGGTGTTAAACTACCACCGCCAACAAGCATCACCGCTTTTGGCGCAATCTGGTTGTTTAAACGTAAAATCTCTTCCCCGATTGATTTTGCTAAGTTTTCGATAGCGGGGTATATTGCTTGTAACACTTCTTCACGAGGGAAGTATTGGTCAAAGCCTAAAATATCTTGAATTAAGATTTCATCGTTTGTATGCATTTGTCGCTTTGCTGTCTCGGCAATCGGAAAGTCGAGTAAATAATGGTCACTTAATGCCTCGGTAATTTCATCACCAGCAGTTGGTACCATCCCATATGCCACTACAGTGCTCTTGTCGGTAATCGCGATATCGGATGTCCCTGCGCCAATATCAACAAGCGCAACATTTAAACGACGCATTGTTGGTGGAATTAATACATTAATAGCCGCGATTGGCTCTAATGTTAAAGCCTCCATTTCTAAATCCGCGCGTTTTAATGCGGCAAGTAATGATTCGACAACGACACGTGGTAAAAATGTAGCGATGACTTCAACTGTTGCTTCATCGCCTTGCTGATCAAGGAGGCTACCGATTTCTTCACCATCTAAACGGAAATGTAGTACTGAATAACCTACACAATAATAATGGTTATTTTTTGCATCTCCTTTTTGTTGTAGAAGCTGTTGCTGAGCTTGTTGAACCGCTTGAAGTTCTAAGCGGTTAATATCCTCTTCGGTAAAAATTGGACGATTTTTTATTGAAATAGTAACGCTTGCTTGCTCAGTTTTTAAAGCACGACCAGCTGCGGCTACACTTACTTTTTGTAATTGCCCATGTACCTGTTCTAATTCGGCTTTAATTTCTTTGATGAGTTCTGCAACGTATAAAACATTATGTATTTGGCCGTCTACCATCGCACGTTCTTTATGTTCTTTTACTAAAATATCGGATACATGGTATTGGTCTCCAAGTTGTTCTAGAATAATACCTACAACTGAACGAGTACCGATATCAAGTGCAAATAATTTATTGGTCATTTGAAAACGCTTCCTTTCTAACTATTTCTGCAATTAACTTTAGCGAGTTGAAGCGCTAAATTAAAAATGCGTGACAATTTGGTGAGAGTTGATTATAATAAGCTTATTATTTAAAAATGTATCATACTTTTAAGTTATCTTAAAGTGCCGGATACGCAAAGAAGAGGGGTAAGAGGAATATGAGTCAACAAGATTTAGAAGGCTTACGTATCCAAATTGACAGCTTGAACTTGGATATTTTACGTTTAATTAACGAACGTGCCGCTGTCGTAGAAGAAATCGGTAAAATTAAAGAAAAGCAAGGCGTAAACCGTTACGATCCATTACGTGAGCGTCATATGCTTGATTTAATTAAGAAAAATAACAATGGTCCATTAAATCAAATGACGGTTGATTATATTTTCAAACAAATCTTCAAAACGGCTTTAAAGCAACTTGAAGCAGAAAAGAAAAAAGAATTACTGGTTTCACGTAAGGAAAAGTCAGAAGATACTGTCATTAATGTGAACGGTGAGCTAATTGGTTCAGGTACACCTTCTTTTGTATTCGGACCATGTGCGGTTGAATCATTCGAGCAAGTTGCAGCAGTTGCTGCTACAATTCAAGAAAAAGGCTTAAAATTAATTCGCGGTGGTGCATATAAACCACGTACATCACCATACGATTTCCAAGGATTAGGCTTAGACGGCTTAAAAATTTTAAAAGAAGTATCTAAAGAATATGGCTTAGGTGTCATTACAGAAATTGTAACACCATCTGATTTAGATCATGCTTTAGATTACATTGATGTTATCCAAATCGGTGCACGTAACATGCAAAACTTTGAATTATTAAAAGCTGCAGGTGCAACGAACAAGCCAGTATTATTAAAACGCGGTTTAGCAGCAACAATCGACGAGTTCATTCACGCTGCAGAGTATATCATGTCAAAAGGGAATGAAAACATCATTCTTTGTGAGCGCGGTATTCGAACGTACGAAAAAGCAACACGTAATACATTAGATATTTCAGCTGTACCAATTTTAAAACAAGAAACGCATTTACCAGTAATGGTAGACGTAACACACTCTACAGGTCGTCGTGATTTATTATTACCGTGTGCAAAAGCGGCAATCGCGATCGGTGCAGATGGTGTAATGGCTGAGGTGCACCCAGATCCATCTATTGCGTTATCTGATCAACAACAACAAATGGACATCCCAACGTTTAATGCGTTCTACAATGAAATTTTAAAATTCATGAAGCAATACGAAGTTTCAAAATAATATAAACAATCCCTCTGATGTTTATTAGAGGGATTGTTTTATTTTTGAAGAACATAATAGTGAGAGCAAAATGTTAAAGGTTTATAAGTGAATGGTTTACTTGTAAACTATTTGTGTTTTACAATGGAATTAGTTCAACATGGGTAGTGTTATTTAATGAAATTAATAGATAAAGTTGTTATTATTATAGGCATTGGTTTAATTGGTCAACCAATATAAGGTGGTTATGTATCGTCAAAAGAAGTCATTCATGTTGCAACAGAAATAGTTGGATAAATATAATATTAACTTGATTAGACCAATTTCAAACATTCCTGTCGTAGAGGTTTGTAAACAAGTATGGATGAAGCGACATTAAACCGTATTCCATTAGGTTGGTGGGGTGAGCCAGAAAAAAATTTCGGCGAAGTTGCTGTATTTTTAACTTCTGAAGACGCGAGATACATCATTGGCTAAATCATTATGGTTAATGGTGTTTCAGTATAATAACACTAATAAATTTGTGAGCTAGGGGTGCTTTTTATCACTAAGGAAAATATTTTTCAATTGATTCACATGACTGAATTAATAAATAATGAAAACATTGTCAAATTTACAAAAAAATTTAAGTATCCAATCGGCATTTCTCCAATTTTAGTATTATTAGAATTAAAAGATAATGGGCTACTTAAACAAGTGGAATTAGCAGATCGTTTAGGCTATACGAAAGGTGCAATGACAAGTATTGCGAATAAGCTTGTTACGAATCAGTTAGCGGAGCGAGTATTCGACGAAAATGATCGTCGCATAATTCGATTATGCATTACAGATAAAGGGAAACAAGCATTATTTGAAGCAAACAAGATAGGAAAAGAAATACATTTAGATTTATTTTCGGCATTAACAAATGAAGAAATTCAAATTTATGTAGCCTTACAACAAAAGATTCTCAATCGACAAGACTAAGCTCACCATGAAGGACTGTGCGGAAAGTAATCAACTTTCAATACAGTCCCTTGCTAACTTGTATTAAATATGATTATATGCAACACGAGTTGTTCATAATATTAGGAGAAATCTAGTAAATTACTTGGTTTTAGATTGAAAATGGAAATGAAAGTATTATATGATGATGTTATACATAAATATGGGTTAGGCCATCATTTATTGAATTTACAAGTTAAAGGGGGAGATTAGTTTGACTGTCACAATTTACGATGTTGCACGCGAGGCTAATGTTTCGATGGCGACAGTATCACGCGTAGTAAACGGAAATCAAAATGTTAAGCCGACAACTAGAAAAAAAGTATTAGAAGTTATTGAACGACTTGAATATCGTCCAAATGCGGTTGCACGTGGGCTAGCGAGTAAAAAAACAACATCAGTAGGAGTCATCATCCCTGATATTTCAAACAATTTAAATGCTGAGCTTGCGCGCGGCATTGAAGATATTGCAACAATGTATCGCTATAACATTATTTTAGCAAATTCAGACCAAAATGAAGAAAAAGAGCTTTCATTACTTGATACAATGCTTGGCAAACAGGTAGATGGTATTGTAATGATGAGTGAAGAAGTAACGGAAAACATTCAGCGTGCAATTGAAACATGTCCGGTGCCTATTGTGCTAGCAGGGTCAATATGTGAAACGGAAGAAATTGCATCGGTTAATATCGATTATTACACAGCGGCAAAAGAAGCAGTCCAACTATTAATTAGCAACGGGCACTCACGTATTGCTTTCGTATCTGGCCCACTGCAATATACGGTGAATGGTCAACATAAGTTAACGGCTTATAAAGATACATTAGCACAGGCAAATATCGAAATTGATGAAGCGTTAATCGTAGCAGGGGATGACTCTTATGATGATGGCTTAGAAACCTGGGCTACATTGGCAGCACTTGATGTACCACCAACGGCAATTTTTGTTGGCAATGATGAATTAGCAATTGGTTTAGTTCACGGTATTCAAGACAGTGGTAAAACGGTGCCAGGTGATGTTGAAATCATCAGCTTTGAAAATTCAAAATTAGCACGAATGGTACGCCCACAGCTTACAAGTGTTGTATTGCCACTATACGATATCGGCGCGGTAGCAATGCGATTACTGACGAAGTTTATGAACAAAGAGGAAATAGATGAGCAGCATGTCATCCTGCCTCACCGTGTGGAACAACGCGATTCAAGTAAATAAATATAGGAGCTATTCAAAACGTAGAAAGATTTTGGACAATACGCTCTTCATGATCAGCCTTGTGCTTATGTTCATTTTTGGCGCAAAGGGGACAACCTAGAATTACTATTGGTTGTCCCCCTTTTTGAATTATTTAACTAATAAAGTGGAGCAGTTTGCGTTTTTTGTTACATAGGTACTTACGCTACCGAACACCATTTCTTGCATTGGGTTTAAGCCACGGCAACCTATAACTACTAAGTCTACTTTTTTGTCGTTTGCATAGTTTGAAATCATACGACCAGCTGGGCCGTGTACGATTGTTAATTTGGAATTTGGATGATTTGCTTGAATGTATTCTTGTTCTTGCTTTAATTTTTGAGCATATTCTGCTTCTAAATTGTCTAAAGTACCTGCACGTACAGCTTGCGATGTAATACCTTCTGTTGGAATGACAGAAAATAGCTCAATGAACGATTCTTCAGAAGCAATTTTTACGGCGTCCTGTGCTGCTCGTAATGAATTTTCAGAACCGTCAACAGCTAGTAAGATATGTTTATACATAAAAAAACCTCCAATCCGTTAATAAGATTATTATAGTTCATTTTTTCAGTATTTGCTGTGAAAAACAAACGAACTTTAGATATGTACAACTCTCGTGAAATAGCACGAGTGCTTGTCGTATCTTATACGGATTACACCGAAAAACTTAATATATTCCAATCAAAAAACTATGCAAACTTGTAAAAGACTGCATAGTTACTACACTTATATACGATTTTTCTCTGAACGAACCATATGTAAGGCTTTTTCTAGCATTTGTGCATTTTTTTCCTCAATTTCAGCTTTACGTGGAATAGCCTCGTATAATGGGTGGGGATCTTCCCATGTTGGAATGAATGGTACCGGTGATTCTACTTGCCATTTTTCTAACCATGCTTGGGGAAGAGGACCAGTTGGCGCTTGTTGATCGGTCATTTCTGTCCAAATATAGCTCCAAGCGCGGGGTACAACACGCCAAATATCGTAACCACCACCACCAACTGCAATCCATCGTCCATTACAATATTCATGTGCTAATTTATGTGCAAGTTTAGGGATTTCTTTATAGATATTCATTGTGCCATATAAATGTGTAAGTGGGTCAAAGTAATGTGCATCTGCTCCATTTTGTGTTAACACAACATCAGGCTTAAAAAACTCAAACACTTCGCGCATGGATTGCTCATATACTTGTAAAAAACTTTCATCTTCAGTGAAAGCGTCTATCGGGAAATTGAATGATGTTCCATAACCTTCACCATTGCCACGCTCGGTAATACTACCTGTACCCGGAAACAAATAACGACCTGTTTCATGAATGGAGAGGGTGCACACATTTGGGTCATCGTAAAACGACCATTGTACGCCGTCCCCGTGATGAGCATCCGTATCGACATAGAGAACGCGTAAGCCGTATTTTTCTTGTATGTACTTAATAGCTATACTGCTATCATTGTAAATACAAAATCCTGATGCGCGCCCGCGAAAGCCATGGTGTAAGCCTCCACCGAGATTAATAGCGTGCTCGGATTTCCCTTGTAGCACATAGTCAACGGCTTGTAGTGTACCACCAACTAGCAGCGCACTTGCTTCATGCATGTTTGTAAACATCGGTGTATCTTCTGTACCAATGCCATAAGGCTCACCTTGTAAAGAAGTGAGTTCACCGTGACCTGCCTTTTTGACGATTTCAATATATTGTGGGTCATGCGCAAGTGCGATTTCTTCATCGGTTGCCATGCGCGCAGGTACGATGTCATCATCGGATAGAGCATCGATATTTTTAAGTAAATCAATAGTTAAATGTAAGCGTTTATGATTAAACGGGTGAGTGTCCGAAAATTTGTAATTGAGCTGATCTGGCGAATAAATAAAAACAGCTTTTTTCATAGTGTTACGCCAGGCACATGTGGCCACAGGACGTCGTAGCCTTGATTTCGTAAAGCTTCAATAATTTGTAGTGGGTTAATTACTTGTAATCGGACACTTAAAATCTTAGTTGTTTCACTTTCACCATCTGGATAGACGAGTAAACTTAATACATTGGCCTTGTTTTCATGAAATACTTTTGTAATTTCAAACAATATACCTGGGCGATCATCGACACGGATATCAATTTTAGAGCCCGGTTGATTTGTACCTGTTAATTCGATATACGTATACAGTAAATCGGTTGTTGTCACGATTCCGATCAATTCGTTAGCTGAAACAATCGGTAAGCAGCTAATTTTAGATTCATAAAATGTGAGTGCGACTTCTTCTACAAAATCGAGTGGATGGCCAACAAGTGGATTTTTCGTCATAACTTCTTCAATTGCTGCATCGTAAATAGTGGAATTTGGCTCTTCTCTTAGGCACGAAGGAAGTGCTTTTTTTATGTCATGGTCTGTAATGATTCCTACTATCTTTTTTTCTTTATTAATTATTGGAACATGACGGATATTTTTTTCACGCATTAAGCGCACGGCGTCACGCACAGAGTTTTTTGGCGTTAGCGTATGTAATTCCCTGTTCATAATTTCTTCGACAATCATTTTATAATCCCCCTTGTGATAAGAATTAATACATGAAACGATTTCTAAAGCGCAGTTTGTCAAAACGTTCAAGCGTATCTGTTTCAACACGTGCCCCTACACGTCCCATTAAACAGTTCGCAGGATGAGAGGTAATTTCAGGGTCATCCGTTGCATAGTATTCAAATTTGGCAGATGTCATCATGCGCTCCATCATATTTCGATAATCCCACACTGTAAGACCTGTCCCTTTTAAATCCCAATGCCAATAATACTCAGTTGTAATGACTAAATAATCCTCCATTGTATCGTCCATAAACGATACCTCCAATAATTTTTTCCCTGCCCCTGTGCCACGAAACGTGGGAATAACTTCAATTGCACCGAGCTCAATCATATTTGGAATACGATCTTCTGCCCACCTTTCAAGCGGATCCGGATACAAATACGTCACATAACCGACAACTGTATCGTCTTGTCGGATGACGATAATGCGGCCTTCTTCTAACTTTGCAATTTCTATTAGCGCCTCGTGTTGCTGATGTGAAGGCCTAAATGCTTTTAAATCTTCGTGTAATGTATACGAAGCAAGCCTTGTAGAAGGAACAGGACCTTCTACTAAAACTTTACCATGCCTCGTTTCGAATTCAAGGCAATAATGATTTTTCACATGATTCATAGTCACACCACCTGCTTATGATATTTCCATTATACTCTATTTTATGTTAAAAAAAGCTTAAATTTACGGTCAATATCTTAATTAAGTGAAAATTTAAAAAACTTTTGCCTATTATAGTACAGTGTTGTAAAATTGGTGTATGTTATATATAAGGGGGATTTTTCATGGGGATGAAAACGATGGAGAAATTAGCTGTGATTCCAGGGGAGCATAATTTAAAAAATTATGAGGAAACAGCTAACACACATGACTGGGAAAACACTGAAAAGGCATTTTCTTGGTATGAAACAGGTAAGGTCAATATTGCATATGAAGCAATTGATCGCCATGTGGATACAACACTAAAAAACAAAGTTGCACTACATTATAATGATGGGACACGTAAAGAAGCATATTCATTTGAAGACATGAAGAATTATTCAAACAAAGCTGCAAATGTCATCAAGGATAAATCGAAATTGCAAAAAGGGGATCGTATTTTCATTTTTATGCCTCGGACGCCAGAGCTTTATTTTAGCTTATTGGGCTCA
The DNA here is from genome assembly GCF_028747805.1 of Solibacillus daqui. Classification (NCBI taxonomy): domain Bacteria; kingdom Bacillati; phylum Bacillota; class Bacilli; order Caryophanales; family Caryophanaceae; genus Solibacillus; species Solibacillus daqui. The sequence continues at coordinate 2,995,479 of NZ_CP114887.1, read as the reverse complement.
ATTAAAATTGGCGCAATTGTTGGTCCACTGTTTGAAGCATTTATGGAAGGAGCGGTATATGATCGTTTAGCTGATAGTGAGGCGGTAGCACTTGTGACTACACCAGCACTATTAAGTCGTGTTCCACTGGATAAATTGCCACATTTAAAAACAGTTTTTTTAGTTGGCGATGATATTGAAGAAACAACAAACATTATCGATTTTAATAAGCAATTACAAGAGGCATCTGAGGACTTTGACATTGAATGGGTTGATAAAGAAGATGGCTCTATTTTACATTATACATCGGGTTCAACAGGGGCACCTAAAGGAGTCCTGCATGTACATTATGCAATGGTGCAACAATTCCAAACAGCACAGTGGGTATTGGATTTAAAGAAAAATGATATTTATTGGTGTACAGCAGATCCGGGGTGGGTTACTGGAACAGCATATGGAATTTTTGGTCCATGGTTAAATGGCGTGACCAATGTTATCATCGGTGGGCGCTTTAGTCCACAAGCTTGGTATAGTGCCATTCAAGAATATGGCGTAACAGTATGGTATAGTGCCCCGACTGCATTTCGCATGTTAATGGGGGCAGGACCAAATGTCATTAGCCAATATGATTTATCGTCACTTCGTCATGTATTATCGGTTGGGGAGCCGTTAAATCCAGAAGTAGTCCGATGGGGTGTAGAAACATTAAATCATCGTATTCATGATACGTGGTGGATGACTGAAACAGGTGGGCACATGATTTGTAATTATCCAACTATGACTATTAAACCAGGTTCAATGGGTAAACCAGTACCAGGTGTTTATGCAACAATTGTTGATGACTCAGGCAATGAAGTGCCGCCATTTACAATGGGGAATTTAGCGGTGAAAAAAGGTTGGCCGGCAATGATGCGTCAAATTTGGGGCAATCCAGAACGCTATGAATCATACTTCTTAAAAGGAGAATGGTACGTTTCGGGGGATTCTGCTTATATGGATGATGAAGGCTACTTCTGGTTCCAAGGACGTGTTGATGATGTTATTATGACAGCAGGTGAGCGTGTTGGTCCTTTTGAGGTTGAAAGTAAATTATTAGAGCACCCTGATGTAATTGAGGCAGGGGTAATCGGTAAGCCCGATCCAGTGCGTGGTGAAATAATTAAAGCATTTGTTTCTTTACGCGAAGGTGTAGAACCAACTGAAGAGCTAGAATCCGAAATCCGTGACTTCGTAAAAACAGGGCTTTCAGCGCATGCAGCACCACGTGAAATCGAATTTAAAGAGAAGCTTCCAAAAACACGAAGCGGTAAAATTATGCGCCGAGTGTTGAAAGCATGGGAATTAAACCTACCAACAGGCGATCTTTCAACAATGGAAGACTAAGTTCAAAAGGCAAAGCTACGATAATAATAGCTTTGTCTTTTTTTACTTTTATGTAATATAAAATAAAATTTTAGAATTATCGATAAATATATAAAAATACAGTTGACTAAATATTTATACATAATTATACTTAGTTTTATCTTTTATTTAAACTAACGTACGAAATGAAAATTCGAGGTGACATGATGAAGGTAGGTATTATTGGTGCAACAGGCTATGGCGGTTTAGAATTGTTGCGCTTTTTGCATAACCATAAAGAAGTAGAATTAATCGGTTTATTTACATCATCTGAGGAAGGAACAATTTTTTCAGATAAGTTTCCCCATTTAACAGACCTATACAATGTACCGTTAAAAAAAATTGATTATGATGCATTGGCGAAATACGATGTAGTATTTGCAAGCACGCCATCAGGAGTATCCAGTAGCCTTTTCCCACCTCTTGTTGGTTTAGGGCCAAAGCTAATTGATTTATCGGGTGACTTTCGATTAAAGGATTTAGCGAGCTATGAGCATTGGTATAAAAAAACTCCAGCACCACAAGACGCCGTTAACAAAAGCGTTTATGGATTAACTGAGTGGAATGAACAAGAGATTCGTCGATCGGAATTAATCGCCAATCCAGGCTGCTATCCGACAGCTGTATTATTGTCGTTATTGCCACTACTAAAGCATAAATTAATAGATCCAAATTTTTTAATAATTGATGCGAAAAGCGGCATTTCAGGTGCGGGTAACAAGCCATCACAAACGTCACACTTTAGCGAAGCGAATGAAAGCTTCTCGATTTATAAAATTAACGAACATCAGCATATACCAGAAATTGAACAGGCAATTGGTTTATTTGCAGGTGTCGATACAAAAATCACATTTAATACACATTTAGTACCGATGACACGCGGTATTTTAGCAACGTCTTATGCGCACGTAACAGATGGTGTTACGCAGCAACAATTAATTGATTGTTTAAATGAAACGTACAAAAATCATCCGTTCGTTCGTGTTATCCAAGATGCGAATGCGGTTGGTACAAATCGAGTAAAAGGTTCTAACTACTGTGATATTTACGTCAAGCTTGATGAACGAACAAAGCGCGCAACAATCATTGGGGTGATTGATAATTTAGTTAAAGGCGCGGCTGGTCAAGCGATTCAAAATATGAATGTTCAATTCGGGTTACCACAACAAACAGGTTTACAACTTGTACCATACTTTATTTAATTAGGGGGCAATATCAATGGCATCAACAATTGAAATGAAAAAATTATCGAGCAAAAATATCGTATCACCAAAAGGCTTTACAGCAGCAGGTGTACATTCAGGTATTAAGCATAAGAAAAAAGATTTAGCGATTTTAATTAGTGAAGTTCCTGCAAGCGTTGCAGGTGTATTTACAACAAATGCTGTGCAAGCAGCGCCAATTAAAGTTACAAAAGAAGTTGTTTATAATACGAAAAAAATGCAGGCAATGATTGTTAACTCAGGCAATGCCAATGCTTGTACAGGTAAACAGGGGTTAGAGGATGCATATGAAATGCAAAAGCTAGCAGCAGAAAAATTAGGCATCGATGCGAGTTTAGTAGGGGTAGCATCAACAGGTGTAATCGGCGAAATTATGAAAATGGAGCCAGTCAAAAATGGTATGGCATTACTTCAACCAGATTCAAAACTAGAAAACGGCATTGATTTTGCACAGGCAATTATGACAACAGATACGGTGATGAAAAATACAACGTACGCAACGGTAATTGATGGTAAGGAAGTTTTAGTATCTGGCGCGGCAAAAGGTTCTGGTATGATCGAACCAAATATGGCAACAATGCTTGGGTTTATTACAACAGATGCCAATATCGAATCAGATGAATTACAAAAAGCATTATCAAGCGTAACAGACTGCACATTTAACTCTATTACAGTTGATGGTGATACATCTACAAATGACACAGTTGTTGTGATGGCAAACGGTTTAGCGGGGAACGAATCATTATCACCAACACATCCAGACTGGGAAAACTTCTATACAGCATTACGCCTTGTCGCAGAAGACTTAGCAAAATCAATTGCACGTGATGGGGAAGGTGCAACGAAATTAATCGAAGTTGAGGTAGAAGGTGCGGTTTCAGACGAAGAAGCACGTAAAATCGCGAAAACAGTTGTCGGCTCACCTCTTGTAAAAACAGCGGTGTTTGGCTGTGACGCGAACTGGGGCCGTATTATTGCTGCAGTTGGCTATTCAGGTGCAACGGTTGATCCAGAAAAAATTACAATTAAGATTGGCGGCGCGACGATGGTTGAAAACGGCGAGCCGATTAAATTCTCGGAAGAAGCGCTTATTGATATTTTAAAGCAGCATGAAGTGAAAATTTATGTGTCACTTGAAGTAGGAGAGGGACACGGCTTTGCATGGGGGTGTGATTTAACTTATGACTACGTTCAAATCAACGCATCTTACCGCTCGTAAAATGGTGATTAAGCTTGGAGGTAGTACGCTAGAAGGTCTTAATGAGGCCTTCTTTCGCAATTTCAAAGCCTTACAAGCACAGGGCATCCAACTAATTATTACGCATGGTGGTGGCTCAGCAATTAACCGAGAACTCGCATCATTCGGGATTACATCGCATATTGTAAATGGCTTACGTGTCACTAGCGAAGAAATGATTGGTATTGTACAATCGACATTAATTGGTAAGGTGAACCCTGCACTTGTACATGAGCTTCATGCTGCTGACATTACGGCAATCGGATTAAATGGTTTTGATAACGCACTTTTAACAAGTGATTATTTAGACTTTGCTACGTATCAATATGTTGGTGAAGTGAAGAAAGTGAATGTGAATATTTTAAATATGTTAACATCAGCAGGTGTTGTGCCGGTCATTGCTTGTATTGGGGCTACCGAAGATGGTCAAGCGCTTAATATTAATGGTGATACGGTAGCAAGTGAAATCGCGCTTGCAGTGGGTGCGGATTGTTTATTACTCGTAACGGATGTTGCGGGAATTCGCATTAATGATGAATATCAAACAGAAGTAACACCAAGCTTAATCAATAACTGGATTGAAGAGGGCCACATTTACGGTGGCATGATTCCAAAAGTACAAGGGGCGTTAAATTGTTTACAAGCCGGTATTCCATCTGTCCAAATTGTCAATGAAACGTTGACAGGTACGACGATTAAAAGTGAGGAGCTAGTAGGATGAGTGCATTATTTCAAAATTACGCAAGAAGACCTTTCGCAATTGTCGAAGGGAAAGGAACAGAAGTTTTTGATACAACAGGAAAGCGTTATTTAGATTTTACAAGTGGTATTGCAGTTTGTAGCTTAGGGCATGCCCACCCAGTAATCGTAGAAGCCATTAAAACCCAAAGTGAAAAGCTATGGCATATTAGTAACTTATTTGAAAGTCCAGGACAAGAGCAACTTGCGGCATCGTTAGTAAAGGATATTCCATTAGATTACGCTTTTTTCTGTAACAGTGGTGCAGAGGCAAATGAAGCAGCAATTAAGCTAGCACGTAAGCATACAGGGAAACATAAAATCATCGTGTTCGAGCAAAGCTTCCACGGTCGTACATTTGGTGCGATGAGTGCAACGGGGCAAGATAAAGTACGCCAAGGTTTCGGCCCATTAGTAAGTGAATTTATTACACTACCGTTCAATGATGTAGAACAATTGAAAGCCTCGGTTGATTCTGAAACAGCAGCCATTATGCTTGAAATTATTCAAGGTGAAGGTGGCGTTAATAGTGTAACGGAAGAGTTCGCACATGCAATTGCGGACATTCAGGCAAACTCAGATATATTAGTCATTGTCGACGAAGTACAAACAGGTATTGGTCGTACAGGTACACGCTTTGCATTTGAACAAACAGCAATCAACCCAGACATCATGTCCATGGCAAAAGGGCTTGGTGGCGGATTCCCGATCGGTGGTATTTTAGCGAAAGAGAAATTTTTCAATACATTTAGCGCGGGTACACATGGTACAACGTTTGGTGGTAATCCATTAGGCGTTGCAGTAGCACAAACAGTCATTAACAACGTATTCGACGAAGCGTTTTTACAAAATGTGCAACAGAAATCTGCCTATTTTGTAGAAAAACTACAGCAAGCATTCCCTGAAGAAAAATACACGATTCAAGGGAAAGGCTTAATGTTAGGTCTTGGTTTAGGCGGAGAAGATGTAGCACCGTACGTAATGGCGTTAGATGAAGCGGGGTTATTAACGGTAGCAGCAGGTCCAAAAGTGATTCGTTTATTACCTCCATTAACGGTGACGGAGCAAGAAATCGATGAAGCAGTTGCAAAATTACAAGCAGTCATTAAAAATAGCAGAATCGAAGTGGATAAATAAAAAAACGCCCGAGTTCAAATTTGAGCTCGGGCGTTTTTGATCATTTTGAAGTTATTCTATAGTGTCGGTTGTGTCGTCAGGATTTTCACCAGAATCCGGTGTTTCCTCAGGGCTTGGGTTTTCTGGATTTTCCTCAGGTGTCGACGTATCTGGATTTTCTTCAGGAGCTGGTGGTTCTGGAACTTCGATAATTTCACCGACTTCATTAGAAATGGCCGATTCAAAGCCACTAATATCCACAGCTTTCACTACATAGCGTACGCCAGGTGAAACGTTCATTTGTAACCCATCAGAAGCTTTAATTGAACGAACAAACGATATACCGCCATCTGTAACACTATAAACGCGATAACCTACTACATCATTTGAAGCAGAGGCTGTCCAAGTTAAAGAACCATTTGCTAACTTAGCCCATACTGCTTCTGGAGCTTGGCTATCTGCATTAAACGTTGCTCCTGCAACAATCCCATTTCCTGAACTGGACGGCAGTAATTTGGCTGAATCGCCACCTAATTTGCCTAACATACGATCAATGAAGCTTTGGTTAAGTCCGAAGCCATTCATTTGTACGAATTCAGTAGGTGTTGTTGGTAAAGCTGCATATGTGCTTCCATTGATAACAACCGTTGTTGATGAAACGAAACTGTCATCTGGCTGTGTTGGTAAAAATACATTTCTATTAAATAAATCTGAACGAACTAGACCGGCATTTGCACAAGATGTGGATGGTGCTAATCCTGAAATACCGCAGAATGATTTGGTCACAACACCCTCAGGCTGCTTGAAGGTTTCTTTCGTCCCGATATATTCAGGGTTAATATCATAAAGCGCATTTAAATACTTGGCCCATAATCGGTTAACGCGATTACTTGGGTGCTGATAACGATTATTGAATGCATTGAGTGTGCGTGGTTTGTCATAGCCAAGCCATACACCGATTGAAATATTCGGGTTGTAACCGACTAACCACACGTCATTATGGTCTTGGGTTGTCCCTGTTTTTGCAGCGAAGTCAGATGAGAATTTTAGCTGGCTCTTACCTAATGTAGCTGTCCCGCCTTCTTTTAATACACCGCGAAGCATATCTGTCATCATGTAAGCTGTTTCTGGAGAAAATACTTGAACTGGCTCAGCTTTATGTTGGTAAATAATATTGCCATCTAAATCTTCAATGCGGTCAATCATATAAGCGTCAATAAATTGACCACCATTTGCAAATGTTGCGTAGGCATTTGTGTTTTCTTCAACAGTCGCTCCGTATGTTAAACCACCGATAGATGTTGAAAGATTGACAAAGTCACCTTTTGTTAACTTAGAGAAGCCCATTTTTTCTAAGAACGTTGCAGGGCGTCGATCTAAAATGGAATCATATAGACGTAATACTGCTAAGTTTTGAGAAGAAGCTACGGCTTGGCGAGCAGGAATAATACCTAGCTCTTGTTTTGGATTGTAGTTGACTGGTTCATAATTGTCATATGAACGCTTGAATTTGACATCGACAACCGGACTACCAGCACCAATAACGCCATATTCTAATGCAGGTGCATACGCTAACAGTGGTTTCATCGTCGAACCATTTGAGCGGTATGCCTTAGTAGCGTGGTTTAGCTGCTCTAGCTCATGATCACGCCCACCAACAAAGCTTAAAATTTTGCCGGTTTTGTTGTCAATGACGATACTACCTGTTTGTACAGGGACATCGACTTCAACTTCTTCACCAGTTTCAGGGTCTTTTTCTTTTTTCTTATATGTTTGACCGTACAGTGTGTAATCCTGTGTAACTTGTTGCATTGTGTCGTACATATCTTTATCAATTGTTGAATAAATACGGTAACCACCTGAACGTATTGTTCGGTCAGCCAAAATTGTATATTTATCTTTTAAGTTTGACTCTTCTTTTAAGCGAGTAGGGTCAATGCCGTCTTTTTCAGCAAGCATTGTCGCAAAAATTTCTTTCGCACGTTCTTCTAACTCAACAGTTAACCATGGATATTTATCTTCTGGACGTTCTTCGGGTTCTTTAAAATCTTTTTTAATATCATAGTTAATGGCTTCGTTGTATTCTTTTTCTGTAATATAGCCAACTTCTAACATACGGAATAATACCGTTTTCATACGGTCGATACCATGCTGCATTCCTTCAGCGCTTTTTATCTCACCCTTATTTGTAAAAGGTGTGTATTTAAATGGAGCTTGAGGAATTCCCGCAATGTAAGCCGATTGTGGTAAGTTTAGCTTAGAAGCACTAATTCCAAAAATACCTTGTGCGGCTGTTTCAATCCCCGCGATATTGCGACCGGATGAGTTACGTCCATATGGGATGATATTTAAATAAGCTTCTAAAATTTCTTCTTTTGACATGAAGTTTTCTAAGCGGTAGGCAAGTAAAATTTCCTTTGCTTTACGCTCATAAGATACTTCATTCGTTAGAATTTGGTTTTTAATTAATTGCTGTGTGAGTGTTGAACCACCTGTTTGCGTTGACGAATTTGTTACGTCTTGTAACAGACCACGAAGTACGGCTTTTGGTACAATACCAGGGTGCTCGCGGAAATATTCATCTTCTGTTGCAAGTACAGCATTAATTACGTTTGGGGATATATTTGCTAGTGATGTTTCACGTCGATCTAAATCTGTTCGGATTTTACCGATGTAAATATCATTTGCAAAGTAAATTTCACTTGTTTCTTCGTAGTTAAAAATTTGTTCACGCATTTCTTCTTTGGAACGTAACGGCTCATCCTTTACTAATGATGCAAAGTAACCAAAGCCAATCCCGCCGACTAAAATGACAACGGTCGTAATAAAAATAACTGCTAATAATGAAAGGTTCCAAAATACGTCACCTGTCATTCTTACATAACGCATTGGTTTTGAAGAAGCAAGGGTTTCGATTTTTTCATTTAATTGATCAAGCCATTTTTTTAATTGGTCAAGCCATTTTTTCACATCATCGCCCTCCTAAAATCTTGTTTATTATAGCATATTTGTTCTATAAACGAATATAATTATTGACATCATCCGAATTCTAAGTAGAATAGAGATTATAAATTTCAAGCATTGAAGAGTTTGCAGTAGTAAAAACGTTCCCTGATTTAGAGAGCTAGCGGTTGGTGAAAGCTAGTCATAACGCTTTTATGAATTACGTTCTTGGAGCTTGTACGCATCGTCAGCGATATAGACGCTTAAAGTGGAAGAAAGTTTTTTCTTCAAGCTGGGTGGTACCGCGTTAAATGACCATTTGACGTCCCTGCATGCAAGTTTGCGTGTAGGGGCGTTTTTTTATTTCCTTACAATGCAAATGTTAAAACATGTAAAAGGAGAGAATGACAATGACAAACGAATTATTACAAGATTTAGAATGGCGCGGCTTGTTATACCAACAAACTGACGCAGAAGGTATGGAAAAATTATTAAACGAGCAAAAGGTTTCGTTATACGTAGGGGTAGATCCTACAGCAGATTCAATGCATATTGGTCATATCGTACCATTACTGACATTACGTCGCTTCCAAAAAGCTGGCCATACACCAATTTTATTAGTTGGTGGTGCAACAGGTACTGTAGGTGATCCATCAGGTCGTTCAGAAGAGCGTCAATTACAAACAATGGAGCAAGTTGAGCAGAACGTACAAGGTCTTAAAAAGCAAATGGAACGTTTATTTGACTTCTCATCTGATAATGAAAATGGTGCGGTATTAGTTAACAACAATGACTGGGCAGGTCAAATGACGTTAATCGATTTCTTACGTGATTACGGGAAATTGATTAATGTAAATTACATTTTAAATAAAGATACTGTTGCTTCTCGTTTAGATTCGGGTATTTCATTTACTGAATTTGCATACACATTAATTCAAGGGATGGACTTCAATCACTTATACGACCACCACAATGTACGCATCCAAGTCGGTGGCTCTGACCAATGGGGGAACATCACAACTGGGTTAGAAATGATTCGTAAAACGCATGATGAAAACGCAAAAGCATTCGGTATTACAATTCCACTTGTAACAAAAGCAGATGGTACAAAATTTGGTAAAACTGCAGGTGGCGCAGTATGGTTAGATGGCAAGAAAACATCGCCATACGAGTTCTACCAATTCTGGATTAACACAGCCGATGCGGATGTTGTGAAATACTTAAAAATCTTCACATTCTTAAGCCGCGCGGAAATTGAAGCTTTAGCTGAAAGTGTTGAAGCAGAAGCACATTTACGTAAAGCACAAAAAACATTAGCTGCTGAAATGACCAAGCTAATTCATGGCGAAGAAGGATTAGCACAAGCTGAGCGTATTACAGCTGCATTATTCTCTGGTGATTTAAAAGCATTATCAGTAGATGAAATGAAAGTTGCATTTGCAGGTGTTCCTTCAGTAGAAGTGGCAAAAGAAGATAAAAACATCGTCGACTTAATCGTAGAAGCAGGCATCTCTTCATCGAAACGCCAAGCACGTGAAGATGTAACAAACGGTGCGATTAGTGTAAACGGTGAAAAAATTACAGATTTAGAATATGTAATCGACGGCAAAGACCGTTTAGAAGATGCATTCGCGATTATTCGTCGCGGTAAGAAAAAATACCATATGGTGAAATTCGCATAATTTTATTATAATATGAAAACACTTCAAGTCATTTGGGGTGTTTTTTTGTATTTTAGAGGGGATTTTTGAGAAAAAAGGGAAGTCCATATTAAAGAGAGGTGTCCGTTATGGATTTAGGTCAAATCATATTTCGTATTATGGGGCTAGTCGGTATTGGTATCGTGCTGGCAATGGGGACGATATTCTTGTTGTTAGTCGTATCATTAAATGGTGGATTCTATTACGTATCATTTATTATTGTTGTAGCGGTTGTTATTTTTATTGTTGCTACTTTGATGATGTTCCAGTTTTTTACGACGAAAAAAAGAAAGCAAGCTGTTGCAGTGTTAGCTGTCATCACGATACTTTTAGCTTTTATTACGCCGTTTAAGGAGATTTATAAAAATCAGATACCGACTGTTGATGCAGAGGTTGATATTTATCAATATATGCCATTTACAGAGGGGAATAATGTGACAAAGATTGACCATGAGGCGAGTATACAGCTACAGGAACCATTACCTATTATCGATGGTGCAACGGCATTTTATCCGCTTTATGCATCTTTTACAGAAGCAATTTACCCAAAGAAAGACTATCAACCTTATGAAAGCAAGGTAATGGTTAATAAAACACCAGCAGCCTATAAAAATTTAATAGATGGTCAAGTCGATTTAATTTTTGCTTTGGCCCCATCTGAGCAGCAAATTAATTATGCAAAAGTAATGGGTGTTGAGTTGAAATTAACGCCAATTGGCAAAGAGGCATTTGTATTCTTTGTAAATGCTAAAAATAATATTGATGGATTAACACTCGATCAAATTAAAGATGTTTATGCAGGAACCATTACGAATTGGTCAGAAGTAGGCGGTAAAGATGAAGACATTCGGGCATTCCAGCGACCACAAGACAGTGGCTCACAAACTGCTTTGCAAAATCTAATGGGTGACAAACCGATTATGGAAGCGCCAACGGAAAACATTGCACAAGGTATGGGTGGCATTATTGAAGAAGTGTCAAAATACCGTAATTACAAAAATGCAATTGGTTATACATTCCGTTATTATTCGAATGAAATGGTCAAAAATGATGAAATAAAATTGCTTGAAGTAGATGGTGTTGCGCCGACTGTTGAGATGATTCGCAGTGAAGCCTACCCGATAACGAATGAATTTTATATTGTCACAACGCAGAATAGTAATCCTCAAGTACAACAAATTATTGATTGGGTAACTTCAACGGAAGGGCAGCTGCTACTAGAAAAGGCGGGCTATGTTCCTATCACTTCTCCTACAACACCATAACTTTGTTGTTCATTAACTTTGAATCACTAGAAAGATATTAGTATAATAGATACTATACATTTTTTTAGGGGGTTCTATTTTTGAGTAATCTACCAAATACATTGGTTGATGATCGTCACGCGATTTTAAACATTGCTATAAAACCTCGTGATACGATTCGCTATGTATTAACTACAAAAAATCTTCCATACTTCATCTTTGTTGGGGTTGTTGGAATGTTTGCTAGCAATTTAATTAGCTTTGTCGGCTCGGAGTTTACAGGGAAATTTACACTTGGAGATATTGTTTACTCTACATTCATGTCGAGCTTTTTACTGTACTTCTTATCAACGTTATTATCAGCAGGGGTTTTGATGCTATCTGCAAAAGTGTTCGGTGGAGTAGGGAAGTTTAAAGAAATGTTCCGCATGATTAGTATGACAATGGTGCCGTACATTTGGATTTTACCGATTGTCTTATTTTGGATGCAGTTCGCACCACAGTCGTTTTTTAATATTCCATATATACTGCCGGGAATGGGCGATTATATTTTACAATTTATTTGTGGAACGCTGATCATCATTGCAAGTATTTGGACGTATGTCATTACAATTATCGGTATTTCGGAGGTACATAAAATTTCGAAATGGAAAGCGTTTTTTGCATCGCTATTTGTATTAATCTTATTAGTTATCTTGGCGCAGGCTGTGTTATTTTAACTTGCTTCTGCGGGGTCCAAACTCAGGCTAAGAACGCCGCGTCGTGCGGCAACTCTTGAGTGACCAACATCGTTTGGCCCAAGCTCTGCAGATGTAACAGATTTTTAGAGAAGTTTTTCGAGAGAACTCCAAAAAAATCTGGACAAGAGTTAGCCGAGGTGTAATTGAACAAAAAAGAAGGGCTAGTACAGAATTTATTTCTATACTAAGCCCTTTTAGCATTTATGTAGTTGTTTATGCGTTTGTTTTATACAATCAATGATATTTTCACGCTGCCATCCAGCTACACTCGAGGAGTTAATTACGATGTTTTACAATATACACAAAAAATAGCCATATATTTGAAGCCTGTTACCACTTTAAATGGTGGTAACGTGCTTTTTTGCGTTTAATCATAATTTTTCCAATAAAATTAAATTTTTTCTGTTTTAAAATAGAAACAAACGTTCTATAATAAAGTAATTAGGAACACATGTTCTTATTTATAAGAGAACGGAGTTGTTGGAAAGTGGGAGAATATCATTTATACGAAATTTTGCCTCGAAACAAAATCGTTTGTATGGACATGCACGCATTTTACGTAAGTTGCATAGCGTCGCTAGAAAATATCGATATTATGAATGTACCAATGGCTGTTGTAGGTAGTTTAAAACAATCCGGTTCGGTAGTCCTTTCAGCTAATCGCCCAATGAAGGAGCGCTTTAAAATAAAGACTGGTAACCGTTTATATGAGATCCCTAAACACCCAGATATAAAACTTTTTGAGCCCAAAATGGAATTTTTTATTCACATGTCAGTAGAAATAATAAAATTAGCAGCTACCTATGTCCCAATTGAATCGATACACGTTTATAGTATCGATGAATTTATGCTGAAATTAGATGATGTAACAAGTTTATATGGCGACGCAGAATCAATAACAAAATCCATACAAAACGCAATTTATCAGCAATTTAAAATACCTTGTTCAGCTGGTATGGGGGATAATATTTTGATGGCGAAATTGGCTCTAGACTTGGAAGGAAAAAAATCGGGCTTTGCTAAATGGACCTATGAGGATATACCGCACAAACTGTGGAAAGTAAGTCCCCTATCAGAAATGTGGGGAATAGGCAAACGAACCGAAAAACGTTTAAATGCTATGGGGATTTATACTGTTGGTGGGCTTGCTGAAGCTAATTTAGATGAACTCGAAAAGAAGTTTGGTGTTATGGGTAATCAATTATATTATCACGCATGGGGAATAGATTTAGCGCAAATTGGAGAGCAAGAAAATAGTAAAGATATAAAGCGTGGTCTGAGTTTTGGGAAGTCTCAAATGCTGATGCGTGACTATAATCATAAAAGAGAAATTTCTGTTGTTTTACTGGAAATGTGCGAGGATGTAGCAAAACGTGCACGAGAGAAGGGCTATTCAGCTAGAACAATTTCACTCGGTTTAGCACATAGTCGACACGCAATTATGTCTGATAATTTTTATCGCTCGCGTACAATTGAGGAGCCAACGAACGACACGCTTGTAATATATAATGTATGCAAGGAACTTTTAAATGAGTTTTATGGTGGTGAGCCAGCTCGCCAATTATCTGTGCGAATATCCAACGTTTCAAAAGAACGAGGTATGCAGCTTGATTTGTTTGACCAAGCGAAAGATAAACGTGCGCATTTAGCTCACACAATGGATAATTTACGGAATCGATTCGGTTCAACATCCATATTACGGGCAGTATCATTTACAAGTGCAGGTACTGCAAGGTCACGCCGACAGCTTGTTGCCGGGCATAAAAAATAGGGGGCGCTTCTATGATTAAAAATAGAGGTTTGGCTAAAAAATGGACTGGTATGATGATACCGGAGCACCTGCATCAAATAAAAGAGTGGCAAAATAGCGTAGGTAATGAGTACCCGAAAGAAAAAACGGATTGGGAATGGGACGAACTACAGCAGACCGTTGTAAAAGCATATCATCAAAAACAGCAAGTAGAATTGAATTTGTGGCGAGATAAATGGATTGTAGAAAAAGGGATTATAACGGCATTGCATTCTGGACATAATGAATTACTACTTGATACAGAATTTAGCGTTAAGCGCATTAAATACGGGGAAATAGAAAATGTTAGGGAGATTGAATAATGATTGCTCTCCAAGATCGTCAATTAGTGTATGAATTTCTAATGTTGGAATTAGCTATTCGGTCATTACAATATGATATAGATAATATGAAACATTTAAAATTTGCCGAGCTGTATTTTACCCAGCTAGACGGAGTACTGAAAAATTTACAAGTAGATTATCATTGGCGACGTAAAAAGTTGGTTGGAAAGAAAATACGATTTTACAAGTGGGTAAAGGTAGATGATTATTTTACAGACGCCATATTAGCCACTGATGGTGAAGATGTAGTAATTCGATTTTCTACCCATGTGCTAAAGCAAAACAGCCAATTATTGATAGAACAAAAAATGTTGCCAATAATCCATAAAGTATAAAACAACTCAATTCAGACCATGCTCGATTAGATATAAAATAAGCCTTCCACAGTTATAGATAGTGGCAGGCTTATTTATATCCATCTTAATTATTGAACTCGCCAGTAGCAATTAAATTCATTCCCCCGGCTAATCCCCCAATTATTTGAGTAGGTTTGATTAAATTTATAGATTATGTTGTTTATTTGGTGGATTGAGTTATTACGAGATTGAAATGGCATTCATGGCACATGTGCATTTTTTAGCCGAAGTGAAGGGCTATGACAAGGAGCAAGCCCTAGAAGAACCTTCTAAAAAGATAAAGACGGAAAGGGATTGCTAAGCAAGTGAAACAAAATGTGCAAAAACAACGAGGTTCATTTTCTTGAGTATTTAAGTCTATTTAGTTCCTTTGTTAAATATTGAACTTGTTTTTCTAATTCAGCTATTTTGATCGAGTTATTATCGTTGCTATTATTTGATTGTTGTGATTCCTCTAAGGCCATAATTGCTGCAATAGTAGCTAAACCATCACCTAATGTAGTAATTAATCCAGCAATTACAGCAAGTTTAGCAGCGTCATTATCTACACTTGATAAAAGTTCATTAATATTAAAATTCTCTTTTTTTTTACTCAAAATTCAACCTCCTAAAATAATCAGGATAAGGTGTTAATATTTGTTTATAAAAAATAAAAACCAAACAGCATGATTCTGTTCGTCAGAAGCGTTAGAACGAAACTGATTACTGATATAAGGCATATTAGATTCTCTAGATACCCGATGGTAAAAATCAACCGCTTCTTGTTCATCTTTAAATGCAGTTAAAATACCGCTTTTAAAATCATATGGTAAAGGCTCAGTTAATTGAGGTGAAGGTTGTTGGCCAGTGAGCCAGGTATACGTATAAGTAAAGCCCTGGTAATGTCGTATTTCATCATTCCTAATTTCTAAAATTCGATTTCTAACTTCTTCATTTGGAGCAAGTTGTGCCAAATGTTCATAAAATCGGATAGCATTGAATTCACCATTAATTGCATTATTAATGTCGAGAACTAACTTATCGTTTGAAGTTCCTTGTAAAGCGTGATACAAAAAGTCACGTCCTTTTTATTTATAATAGAAAATCACCTTATTAGGTATCTTATGGACTAAAGAGTAGAAAGGTGCCCTTATAAAGTCATTACCATTGAGGTTGTCGTACTCATCCAGCACCAACAAGACGATAGAAACACGTTATCAGAAATAGCGGAATTTGTTAAAGATGCGATTGTTAATGCTGAAATTATAAAATGACTTACTGAACAATTCGTCAATTACGCGTAGTAATATCCGCATAAAAAGACCTGAGCATCCACTCAAGTCAGCAAAATTATTTCGGATTGATTTGGTTTTGAACTTTCTTTGTGAGGTTTTCGAAAACTAGCTGGTAGGAATGAAGAATCAGATTTTCAATCAGATCATTGGATAAATCTGAATCAAAATAAATAGAGTTCCAGTGCGTCTTATTCATATAATAACCTGGAACAATGCCTTGAAAGGTTTCTCGTAACTCTTCAGCATGAGCAGGGGCGCATTTTAAAGTAATGATAGGCTTTCTTTCAGCGTCCCCACCCATCATTGCAAACATCTTTCCGCCAACATGATAACGATCCGCTTGCCAGTCTACTTGGTAATCATGTGTAGTTCCGGGTAGTGTGAGACAAAAAGATTGAAGTTTAGCTTTATCCATTTAACAGACTCCTTTTTATAATACGAACTTTGAAAACCCAAATTCGATTAGATTAATTATAATCAATAAATAATAAAATTTTCCAATATTATAGTGAATATGGCAATCTTAAATGTCGAAAAGAAAAGTCCTGTTTCTGAGTGAAAAAAGCCACAGCTTTGCAGAGCTGCGGCCTGGTAATTCTCTTTCGTATTATTCCAACAAGATTATTCTAGATAAAAGGGGGGGATTTTATGGCAGGGCAAGTTAAGTTAAATCGTTATCAATTAGACAAGGTGTTAAAGAAATATCGCAATAATATGTGTAAGTATAAGCGTATGAAAGATCAATTGGGCTCGTTTTCAGCTACGGCACATACTACAACATATGGAATTGAATTTCCCGCGTGTTGAGCCATTTCATCAAAGTAAAAACAAACAAGCTCGTATATACCTAATGCGACATGGATAATGGATCTTATCTATTTCCCGAGCAATTGGCGTGAGAGATGGCCAGATTATATTAAAGCTATGAACGAGTACCTAAGCGAAGGTAAAAATAAGCATGATGATGCGCTAGATGCAACAACAGGTATTGCCGAAAAGATTGATGGCGGTAACAGCGGAGCAAGAGAAGGTATTTGATGAACGGTCTCGCTACTGGATGGAACGCTTAGGATTGAATGCTAAGGACGTAAAAGGGCATAACGAGTTCCCAAACCAATCCACTAATTGCCCTGGAGATAATATGAACAATGTCCGTGCTAGATTAAATAAGCCTTTCACAACATCGTCTGTGGAGGACAAAGCGCGCGATCTAATTCGTAAAGCAGTAAAAGGTGGAGTATTTACATCACCGCATACTGATGTTGATAAGTACACAACAATTCAATTATTAGAGTACGCTCTTATTTATATTGAGCGTACACGTAAATAAATTTTAGCCCGTCATCACTCTTAAGTACAGTGGTGGCAGGATTTTTTGCATTTGCAGGGTAAGTACCAGACAAAACGGATTTACAATGATTTAGCCTACTTTTTTCAGCCAAATGTTGTAGAGTATTCTTCATCTTTTCTCTTTAAAATGAAAGTAGGGGGATGATTATGAAACAGTGGACAGAAACATTACACATAGCACAATTTCGCATCGCAAGACCAACAGATAAATTAGAACAAATAGAACGTTTTTATTGCGAAGGTCTTGGTCTAAAAAAACTCGGTGAATTTAAAGGGCATCGCGGATATACTGGCATAATGATTGGCTTACCAGATACATCGTATCATTTAGAATTTACAGAGCATATTCATGGAAGTCCATGCCCTGCACCGACAGATGACAATTTGCTCGTTTTTTATATGCCTAATACCACACAAATTCAAGCAATACAATCTCGACTCGCTAACATGGGCTATCCCGAAGTACCGCCAGAAAATCCATACTGGGAAGAAAAAGGTGTGACAATTGCAGATCCTGATGGTTGGCGTATTGTTTTAATGAACACGGAGGGTATTTAATAAATACCTAAAAAGTCACCAAGACATAGTTTACAGGGAGAGCGTGCCATTGCGTTAATTAAAAATGCAATGGCTACGAAGGTATTTCCATAGCCACATGATAATGTTGAAAATTACACAACAAGTCAATTATTAGAGTATGCACTCATTTATATTAAGCGTACTACTAAATAAATTTAAGCCGGTCACTCTGTAAAATTCAGTGGTGACTATATGAAAGGTTTTTTTTATGTATACATCTGCCCGATTTATATTAATATTTTCGGTCCCCCAGCGGTTCCCAAAAATTAATCGTAAATTATACTAAATTGAAAAGGGCATAGAAAATATGAAAACCCTTGGTATAACAGCGTTAAGCCGTTACCCCAAGGGTTAGAAAATCAACCGTTAAAAATTAACGAGAGTAGAACTCTACGATTAATTGTTCGCTGATTTCAGAAGATAATTCAGAGCGCTCTGGTAAACGTACAAAAGTACCTACTTTAGAGTCAGCATCGAATGATAAATATTCTGGTACAAAGCTGTTTACTTCGATTGATTCAGCAATTACTGATAAGTTAGCTGATTTCTCACGTAAAGAGATCGTTTGACCTGGTTTTACTGAGAATGATGGAATGTCAACGCGTTTACCGTCAACTAAAATGTGACCGTGGTTAACTAATTGACGAGATGCACGACGAGTGCGAGCTAAACCTAAACGGTAAACTAAGTTGTCTAAACGAGTTTCAAGTAAAATCATGAAGTTTTCGCCGTGTACACCTTGTAATTTACCAGCTTTATTGTATGTGTTTTTGAATTGACGTTCAGTCATTCCATACATGTGGCGTAATTTTTGTTTTTCAGTTAATTGTAGACCGTACTCTGATTTTTTACCGCGAGAGTTCGGGCCGTGTTGACCTGGTGCGTAAGGGCGTTTAGCGATTTCTTTACCTGTGCCGCTTAATGAAATACCAAGACGACGAGATAGTTTCCAAGATGGACCTGTATAACGAGACATAATTGTGTCTCCTCCTTTAAATTTGGTTTTTGTTGTAAAAGAAAAAACCAGTTGTACCCGATCTTAATAGGCATTTTATTTTCACGTATCTTCGCCCATGCAGCCGAAAGGGTTACGCAATACACCATTCTATATAAAAAGAAGGAATAAAATACACAAGTAAGTTATACAACTACTGCATTCATTTTACACAAAAACTATTGTAACTTTTTTTTTTTTGCACGTCAACCAATTATACTGTTGAAGCCGATATAGTGAATTTAGATTTATATAAGGTGGATAAACATAGTTAAAATTACATAGTTTTAATATTTGTAAATTAAACTAAAGTCTCGATTTATACGCAAAAAGGACATTTTAGTTTAATTGTTTAGAAAATTTTAACAAAAATAAATGGTCTAATAGGCATAACTAGTGTATAATATAAAGTAAGTAGAGGTAACGTAAATCGTAAGTGTGAAAGAAAAGGTGGTTAAATGACAGAATATCAACAATTGGTTGATCAATTTAAATCCGAAATCTTAAGTCTATGTATCGACTCTAAAGAAAACCTAAATAATTTTAATGATTATTTTAGTTTATTAGCTCATGGTTTAAACAAATACTTTACGATTCAAGACAGCTTTTTATTTCGGTTAAAAGGAAATTCGCTGAAACCAAACTATACAGATTATCAGTTTTTAAATGAACTTACATTAAACGATGTTCAACCATTATTAAAAAGTCACTACATAATTGAAATACCAAAAATAGTTCAAAAACAAAACTATTTACAAAATCATACACATATTATGCCACTAATTGTAGAGCAATCTATTTTAGGCTTGATTGTTTTTAAATGTGATGATGAAACAAAAGAAGCTTATTTAACACCTCAACTTGTGCAAGAAGTAACGAAGATATATCAATTTTTACTGGATAGCTATAATATGCAAGCAAATGAAGATAAATATCGCAAATTATATGCCATCACGGATTTATTCCATTCAACAATGGATATTGATGTCATTTTAGAAAATGTACTCGTAACAATAGAAGAAAATTTCGCAAATTTTGAAGTAGAGTTGATTTTATCAAATGACCAGGACCGTCAAACGCGTGTAAGTATTAAGCCGTTTGATTATTTGTCAGAGCGTCCATCAACGATAGAATCCTTTGTGTCTGGAGAAATGAAAGAAGAAAAAGCTTCTGATTTAGATTGCTGCTTACTGAATGCGCCAATTAAAGGTCGCCAAGCAATATACGGCATTTTACAAGTAAAGGCTCCGTTAAAGTATGTATTTTCAACTACTGAAAAAGAATTTATTCGTATGTTAGCGCATGCTTCAGGTAATGCACTAGAAAATGCGAAGTTATATCATCAATCACATCGCTTAGTAAGCGACTTACAACTGATTAATGAAACGTCCCATCGAATGAATATGAAGCTATCGATTAATGAAATGCTACTTTTTTTACAAAAACAATTATTGAAGTCATTTCAACCAAGAGAGATTGGTTTCTTCTTTAAAAATGAAAATCAATATAAATCAACCGAAGTTTGTACGGACTTTTTCCAACATGAGGTAGTCCAAATTTATATTGAGCATATAGAAAAACATTTCGAAGTAACACAAGATTCGTTATTTATCGCAGATTTTAGTCGTCTTATTGATGAGGACATTCCTTTCAAATCAATTATGGCCATTCCGATGATTGTTGAAGAAAAGATTAATGGGTTTAGTATTGTATTACATGATGAACCTTATTTCTTTTCGTTTGATAGTTTCAAACTAATGCAATCGTTAATTCACCATTCATCGCTTGCTATATCCAATTCGATTTTACGTGATCGTTTGCAAGAAATGGTAGACCGTGATCATTTAACAAAGCTGTACGCGCGCAGATTTTCGGATAATTATGTAGAACAATCAATTCAAAAAGATGATTCGGGGATGTTTTTACTAATTGATATTGATAATTTTAAAAAAATAAATGACTCTTTTGGTCATCAAGTTGGCGATGAAGTGATCGTGCAAATAAGCACACAGCTACAACAACAAATTGGTACGCGCGGTATTTGTTCAAGATGGGGTGGGGAAGAACTCGCCGTTTATATCCCGAATATTTTAAATAATGAAGCATTAAAAATAGCGCAATCCATTGTAGATATTGTTCCACATAAGACTAATCCATCTGTTACCGTTTCGGCAGGGCTTATTACTTGGAACCGCCATGCCCGTCCGGATTTCCAGGACATATTTTTGCAAGCAGATACTGCGTTATATAGCGCAAAACGTAATGGTAAAAATCGTTATTGCTTATTTGCAGATTCGATGCAATTACATCATTAAAAAAGCTCTCCACAGTAGTGGGGAGCTTTAACTGTTTTATACATACTTTAGTAGAACTGTCACAAATTTTTCTAAGCCTACTTGATCTTCTGAACTGAAACGAGCTTCTATTGGACTGTCGATATCTAACACACCAATCACTTCATCGTTTTTGATAATTGGAATAACGATTTCTGATTTTGATGCTGCGTCACAAGCGATATGACCAGGGAATGCGTGTACATCTTCAACAACGATAGTTTCTTTGTTGGCCACCGTTGTTCCGCAAACACCACGACCAACAGGAATTCGAACACATGCTGGTAAACCTTGGAATGGCCCGAGTACAAGTTCCCCTTCTTTCATAAAGTAAAAGCCGACCCAGTTAATGTCTGTTAAAAACTGATTTAGTAAAGCAGAAGCATTACTATAGTTGGCAATCATATCAGTTTCACCATGACAAAGTGCGTCTAATTGCTTTGAGAGTAAATGGTATTGCTCGGCGAGAGTGCCGTTGTAAGTTTTCTTTGCAAACATAAAAAAGCCTCCAAAATTAAAAAGTTAGTTTTTGTTGTAACGCATTATAATGCTGATGTAAATCTTTTGCCGTGTGTGCATCTGAACCGAAAACAATCGGTACACCAATTTGTTTAGCAAAAGCTGCATATTCATAATTTGGATAAGGTTCCTGACAATAGGTTTTACTTAATCCCGCACTATTGAAATCAAGTTCATAGCCATGTGTTTGCATTAACTGTAACACTGATTCGATTTGTGCCCGATCATTAATCGATTGGTTATGTGCAAGTTGGAATTTATGAATTAGTGTAGGATGCCCGATACGCTTTGGTTTGTAAGGCCCTAAATCGGCTATTATAGATTGCTTCACCGTCTCATAATAAAGGTCGTACATTGCTTCGATTCCACCAATTTGTTCACTAAATTGTAAATATACATCCTCAGAAAAATCAATGCATGTATAGTTTCCTGTATGTTGTAAAAAGTGTACTGAAAGAATGGCATCATCAAGCATTGGTCCTACTTCATTTAAAAAATTTCGAGTTGAATGTTCAAAACCTACAATATAATCAATTTCTAAACCGATATTGATAATAATGTGCTTTTTATAACGTTCTTTTAATTCTTGTAATTGTCCAAAATAAGCTGTGAGCAATTCGTGTTTCATGCCGCAATCCTTTTCAGGAGTAGGGTCGATAAACGAAATTGGCAATGGTGCGTGCTCGGTGAATGTAATTTCAGTAAAACCTTCATCTATTGCTTTAGTAATATACTTGTCCAATGAATCACCTGATCCATGTGGGCAAAAAGGCGTATGTATATGACCGTCTCGCTTTCTCATTAGCGTCCTCCTTTGAAAATAAGGGATTCTCGAAGTAAAAAACCTGTAAATAGTTAAACAAATTCCAAAAAACATGTTATGATTAGTAATACGTATATAGCTATTTTATTGATTTTTTTTTGGGATTAGGGGGCTTACAATGGAGTATATCATCATTGTTGTCGTCATACTATTAGCATTATTAACTGCCGGCTTAGTAGTACGACGCAAGCATAATGCAGAAATAGGACGATTAGACAAAGAAAAATTACAAATTCAACATTATCCGATTTTTGAAGAATTAGCAAAAGTGAAAGCACTAAATATGAATGGTCAAACAGAGGAACTATTCGAAAACTGGCGTAATCGATGGCTAGATGTTATGGATAAGCAAATTCCAAAAGTTGATGAAATGCTATTTGATGCAGAAGAGCATATTGACCGCTTTCAATTTAAAAAAGCATCTACTACTGAGCGTGAAATTGAACAACAGCTAACACAATGTGAACAAGTACGTGTACAAATTATCGCAGAGTTGGATGAATTAATCGGTAGTGAAGAAAAGAACCGCATTGAAATGGAACAACTAAAAGAATATTACCGCTCTGCGCGTAAAACAATTTTAGCTCATCAACATTCATTTGGCCCTGCATTAGAAGGGTTAGAAAAGCGTTTGGAACAGTTTTCACCTAGATTTGAAGAGTTTAATGAGTTAACAAAAGAAGGTAATTACTTACAAGCACGTGAAATTGTGTTGCAGCTAAATACCGAAGCACAGGAAATTTTCAATCTGCTAAATGAAGTACCAACATTATTAACAGAAATTCAAACAAAAATTCCAACGGCTATTCATGAATTACGAAATGGTCAACGTGAAATGGAAGAGCAAAACTATTACTTGCGCCATCTAGAGCTAACAGAATACTTAGATGCACTAGATAATGAACTAATTACATTAAAAACTGCGATTGCTGAGCTTAATTTACAAGCGGTATCACCTCGCATTCAAGAAATTAATGATGAAATTGATCATTTCTATGATTTACTGGAAAAAGAGGTTATGTCGCGTAAATATGTAGAGCGCAATTGTTCTAGTATGTTTAACACAATTACAGAAGTGATGCGCTTAACGAAAGACATCAATAACGAAGTCGAGTATGTGCAGCATAGCTATCGCTTGCAAGAAAAAGAGGCAGAAATCCCAAAAGTAGGTTTAAAACATTTAGAAGTATTGCAAAAGCGCTATGAAATTTTATCAATGCGTGTACAAGAAGAAAAATCAGCGTATTCTAGCTTACAACAAGAGCTAACAGAAATTACTGAGGAAATCGAACGTATTGCAGAAGAGCAAGAACGCTTCTCAAACCAATTAAAAAATCTACGTATCGATGAAAATAAAGCTCGCACGGATTTAGAGTTGTTAAAACGTACATTGCAAGATACAGAACGTCTGTTAAACCGTGCCAATATTCCAGGGATTCCAGAAGAAATGGATGCACGTTTAGAAGAAGCAGAAGAACGTATTTATGTCGTAATTCAAAGCTTACAAGAAGTGCCGTTAAATATAATTCAAGTAAATCAGCATTTACTAACAGCAAAACAATCGATTGAAGAAACACACGACAAAGCACAAGAAATGATTGAAAATGTCTTAATCATTGAGCGTTTAATTCAATATGGTAACCGTTACCGTGCAGGCAATCGTCAAGTACATGAAAGTTTACTAGATGCAGAGGATGCATTTAAAAACTTCCGCTATGTGAAAGCACTTGAAGATGCCGCAAAAGCAGTAGAAATGGTCGATCCAAACGCTATTAAAGGTATCGAAGAATTAGTGCAGGAGCAATTACTATCAAATTCATAAGCATAACGGTTACATGTTACGGATTTTAGCGGTATAATATATAAGCAAAAAGAACAAGGGGCAGTTCGGGAGGTTATTTCGGAACGAGCCCTTTTTCTTACGGAAACTAGTTCTAAAAAGAAGGTATGCAAACATGATCTATTTAGATAATAGTGCGACAACAAAGCCGCACAAAGAGGTACTATCAGCATTTATTCAAGTGAATGAACAATACTTTGCGAATCCGTCATCGATTCATAAAGCAGGTGTTGAGTCAAATGCATTACTTACAAAAGCACGCGAACAGCTTGCGCAACTTTTAAATACAGAAGAAAAAAATGTGCTCTTTACAGCAAGTGGTACAGAGTCAAATAACGCAGCGCTTTACGGTTTAGCAAAATCAAGTGACTTCCGTGGTAAGCACATCATTACAACAGAAATCGAGCATCCATCGATTTTAGAAGCAACAAAACGACTTGCATCAGAAGGTTACGAAATCGATTATTTAAAAGTCGACAAACAAGGTGTTATTTCATTAGACGAATTACGTGCAAAATTACGTAAAGATACAATTATCGTCAGCATTATGCACGTAAATAATGAAATGGGGGCCATTCAGCCAATTGAGCAGGCCGCTGAGTTGATTCATGAAACATGTCAAGCGATGCTACATGTTGATGCGATTCAAAGCTTTGGTAAATTGCCAATCCTATTTAATGGTGAAAAAGGGCCGGACTTAATTTCAATTTCCGGTCATAAAATTCATGCGTTAAAAGGAACAGGGGTGTTAGCATTCCGCAAAAAGCCACAAGTTAAGCCTTTTATCGTTGGTGGTGGGCAAGAGTTTGGTTTACGTAGCGGTACAGTAGCAGTACCTCAAGCCGTAGCAATGGCAAAAGCCGCACGTTTAGCAATTGAAGCAATGCCACAACACGTTGAAAACTATAAAAGATGGGCTAATGATTTACATGATTTCTTTGCTAGATTTGGTGAAGAAATATATGTATTATCATCTCGTAATGGTGCGCCACATATTATGAGTTTCAGTGTAAGAGGCTTAAAAGGTGAAGTGTTAATTAATGCGCTACAAAAACGTGATATTATTGTGTCAACGTCTAGTGCATGTTCATCAAAACAAACGAAAACAAGCCATGTTGTCGAAGCGTTAAATATGGATAGCCGTTTTAAAAACGGTGTACTACGTATTAGCTTTGGCGCAAATAATACAGATGCTGATATCGAAGCATTTAAAAAGCAATTTATAGCAGTGATGAAAGAGTTAAAAGGAGAATTTACATCATGATTTTTAAAGAAATTTTAATTCGCTACGGTGAATTATCGACGAAAGGTCGTAACAAAAAAGACTTCATTAGCCGTTTGCGTGACAATGTGCGTTATTCATTCCATGATATCGCGCCACTAAAAATTCGTGCTGAGCGCGATCGTATGTTTATCGAAATCGAAAACCAAGAAAAGTTCGATGTGTTAATGGAGCGTTTACCACATGTATTCGGTATCCAATCATTCAGTCCTGTTGCTTCTTGTGAAAAAGATTTAGATACAATGAAAGCTTTAGCTGGTGAAATTTTAGAAGATTATCGTGACCGCGAACTGGTAACATTTAAAGTTGAAGTGCACCGTACTGATAAAATGTTCCCGTTAAACACACATGAATTGCAGCGTGAAATGGGTGCGACACTGTTACCACAGTTCCCAAACTTTAAAGTACAAGTGAAAAATCCAGAAGTGGCATTACGTATTGAAGTGCGTGAAGATGCAATTTATATGATGGCACAAGTCATTCAAGGTGCTGGTGGTATGCCAATT
Source organism: Solibacillus daqui (assembly GCF_028747805.1). Lineage (NCBI taxonomy): Bacteria > Bacillati > Bacillota > Bacilli > Caryophanales > Caryophanaceae > Solibacillus > Solibacillus daqui. Next base: position 2,969,169 of record NZ_CP114887.1, on the reverse strand, counting down.
GGTTCAAATGGTAAATCATTACTTATGCTATCTGGTGGAATCGATAGTCCAGTCGCTGGTTATTTAATGATGAAGCGTGGTGTACGTATTGACGCGATTCATTTCTTCAGTCCACCGTACACAAGTGATAATGCGTTACAAAAAGTGAAAGACTTAGCGAATGAATTAACAAAATTTGGTGCGCGTGTCCGTTTATTCGTAATTCCTTTTACTGAATTACAAGTAGCAGTTAAAGATGCTGTACCGGATAATATGTCCATGACGTCAACACGTCGTATGATGATGAAAGTAGCAGACCGTGTGCGAGAAGAAGTTGGTGCATTAGGAATTGTTACAGGTGAAAGCTTAGGACAAGTAGCTTCGCAAACATTAGAAAGCTTAACAGCAATTAATGATGTAACGAGCACACCTATTTTACGCCCACTGATCTCAGCAGATAAAAATGATATTATTAAAATTGCTGAAAAAATCGGTACGTATGAAACATCGATTCAGCCATATGAGGATTGCTGTACGATTTTTACGCCATCTAGCCCGAAAACAAAGCCAAAATTAGAAAAAGTTCAACATTTTGAAAGCTTCACGGAATTTGATGAATTAATCGAGCGTGCAGTGAAAAACCGCGAAGTATATAGCTTCCCGCAAAAAGAAGCAAAACAGGATCAATTTGCAGACTTACTATAATTTGTGAAAAGTTGTAGCGTATTTCCTATTAGAAGTAGGAATTACCTGTTTTCTAATGTGTATGAAAAATTTCATCCTGCGCATTCTAATTGCACAAGGAGGTGAGCAACACATGACAAACAACAACGGTAGCTCAAACAAATTACGAGTTCCTGGAGCACAACAAGCACTTGATCAAATGAAATACGAAATCGCACAAGAATTCGGAGTGCAACTTGGCCCAGACGCTTCATCACGCGCAAACGGTTCAGTTGGTGGCGAAATTACAAAACGCCTAGTTCAAATGGCTGAACAACAATTACGCGGAAAACAATAATAAGTAAAAAATAAAGGGAGTGCCTACATGTAGGCATTCCTTTTATTTTTGACGTTAATTAAATAATTTATTCGAAATTTTCGATGGGATTTTTTGAATTTATAGCGTTGTATTATTATACTAAAATGGAAAGTATCATTTTTTCAAACAAGGGGGAAGTTTGATGGTGAATTATGAACAATTATTAGCGCCACAAAAGTACAATATTGCGGATGAATTTGAAAAACACCGCAATAAATCGGAAAAAACAGCACTCATTATTCAAGAGGAAAACGGCGAACAAGCGCGGTATACATACGAAGCGCTCCTTGAAAAAGCAAACCAGGCAGCCAATGCCTTTATCGCTCAAGGCTTAACAAAAGGGGACGTTATTTTAATAATGTTGCCTCGTTGTTTAGAAGCGTATGTGTCATATATTGGTGCGTTAAAAGCGGGATTAGTTATTATACCTAGTTCGGAATTGCTTCGCGCAAAAGATATTGACTACCGTTTAATTCACTCAGATGCTAAGGCAGTTATTGTGCAAGAGCAGTTTGTAAAAGAATTTGAGCAAGTCAAAAACTTAGCGAACGTTAAGTGCTTTATTATTGGTGAAAAACATGAAGATTGGCTATCACTAATGGAGTTAGCAAATGAGCAGCCAACTGATTTTAATGCTGTTGCAACAAATGCTGATGACCTGGCATTTTTAGCTTATACTTCTGGCACAACTGGCAATCCAAAAGGAGTAATGCATACACACGGTTGGGGGTATGCGCATTTACGTACAACCGCGAGCGAGTGGCTTGGTGTGCAAGATGGGGATATCGTTTGGGCAACTGCTGCGCCAGGGTGGCAGAAATGGATTTGGAGTCCGTTTTTAGCGGTTCTTGGTAGCGGAGCAACGGGCTTTGTCTACAAAGGGAAGTTTGAAGCAAAATTATATTTAGAAATTATTGAACAACAAAAAATTAATGTACTATGCTGTACACCAACTGAATATCGGATGATGGCAAAACTTGATCAACTTGGCTCCTACAATTTAGCTTCATTACGAAGTGCGGTATCTGCAGGTGAGCCATTAAATCGTGAAGTTATAGAAACATTTATGCGTGAACATCGAATTATTGTACGTGATGGGTATGGTCAGACGGAAAATACATTATTAATTGGTACATTACTGAACACAGAATTACGTTCAGGTTCGATGGGGAAACCAACACCTGGTAACCGCATTGATTTAATCGATGAGTTTGGTGAAGTAGTCCCTACAGGTGAAGTGGGCGATATTGCCGTGCATAAATCGACACCGGCATTATTTAAAGGATATTACAAAGACCCTGAGCGCACAGCGATTCAATTCCGTGGCGATTGGTATGTAACGGGTGACCGAGCAACGAAGGATGAGGACGGTTATTTCTGGTTTGAAGGGCGTAATGACGATATTATTATTTCATCTGGCTACACAATCGGGCCATTTGAGGTAGAGGATGCATTAACGAAACACGCAGCTGTTCAAGAATGTGCGGTTGTAGCAAGTCCCGATGAAATCCGAGGGAATGTCGTAAAAGCATATATTGTTTTAAAGGATGCTAGTTTAAAAGAGAGTCCAACAATTATTGAAGAATTGCAAAACCATGTTAAGCAACTAACAGCTCCATATAAATATCCACGAATTATTGAGTTTTTAGATGAGCTACCAAAAACAATTTCCGGCAAAATTCGCCGCGTTGAACTACGCGTAAAAGCAACAAAATAACAGCTATTTCGATTTATTTCCTGGGTAATATTGAGGGTGGTTATTTTTCCACCCTCTTTTTTTGGGGCTAGTTTTGTAGAAAGTTGAAACTTTATGTAAAATACTTTCGTACAATAAATAAAGGAGGCTTTAAAAATGAATACAAAACGTGTAGTTGCGCTCATTATCGCAGCGGTATTATTATTCTTTTCTATCGGAATAAATACAATTATTACGATCTTTAAAACAGATTTTTTTACGAGCTTTGACGACATGCTTGGAAGTCAAAATTTAACGTATGAAAATGTGATTGAATCGGGTGACTTTTCAAATCGGATTGCCCATTTAACGGTAAGTGGTGTCATTCAAGATGTAGGAGAACCGAGTGTTTGGGAAACGGTTGAATATAATCATCAGGCTTTTATGGAACAGTTAGATGCTGTTTTAATGGATGATACAGTTAAAGCTGTATTGCTTTCTGTAAATTCTCCAGGTGGCGGTGTTATAGAATCAGCTGAAATCCATGAAAAGCTTGTTCAAATTAAAGAAGAAAAGCAAATACCAATTTATGTTTCAATGGGCTCAATGGCTGCCTCAGGTGGTTATTATATTTCAGCGCCAGCAGACAAAATTTTTGCACAACGTGAAACGATTACAGGTTCGATTGGTGTCATTATGCAATCACTTAACTATAGCAAGTTAGCAGAAAAAGTAGGAATTGAATATGAAACAATTAAATCTGGTGCGCATAAGGATATGTTCGGTGGCATTCGTCCATCTACAGCGGAGGAGAAAGCAATGCTACAAGAAATGATCGATGAATCGTATGAAGAATTTGTCGACATTATTGAACAAGGTCGTGGTATGTCAGAAGCGGATGTAAAGAAAGTTGCAGACGGACGAATTTTAGGCGGTACGCAAGCATTAAAAGCGGGATTAGTAGATGAAATTGGCAACGAAAATACAGCGTTAAGCGCATTACGAACAGAACAAGGATTAGAGGACGCAGAGTTATTTGAATATGCAACGGAATCAGATAACTGGGCTTCGTTACTAGGCGTTAAAATTGGTTCAATGTTTAGTCCTTCAGTGGAAACACAAGCAATTTCAAAAATTATTTCATCAACAAGCTCACCGCGTATGATGTATTTATATGGAGAACAATAGATTAGGAGGGGTTACGATGTCGGACATAATCGAAGAAGTAAATACGATTGATACGAAACCAGTCGTAGTAGAGCCTTCTCTTCAACTTAAAACAGGTGGCTTTTGGATGCGATTTTGGGCTTTTGTCATAGATTCGCTAGTTATTGCAGCGATTGTAGGAATTGCAGTAAAGCCATTATTCGCAGTGATGGATTGGAGCGTAACGGGTGAAATTTGGTACGCACCATATACGATTATATCGGGGATAATATTTTATGTGTACTTCGTATTGATGACGAAGTTCTTTAAACAAACTTTAGGCAAAATGGTATTTGGATTAAAAGTGCAAAAAGAGAATGGGGAGCCATTAGACTGGATGACAGTATTATTCCGTGAAGGGGTGGGACGCTTTATTAATGGGACGATGTTATATTTACCATATGTAATTGTCGCATTTGCACCAAACAATAAAAGCATCGCAGACTATTTTGCGGATACGATGGTAGTACATGAAAATATTTATGTGCAAAAGGTTTAACAAGTACAATGTGAGGGAATCATAAAGTATCGATACCTTCTAAACAAGTAAAAAGCTATTTTGTAAGGGTTAACTTATGAAATAGCTTTTTTCTTGTTGTTTTCAAGTCCCGTCAGTTGCAAAGTTCAATTAGAGTTTAGTAATATAAGGTAATAAATAAGGAGGCGTTATTATGGCACAAGTAACATTTATTAACAAACCAGTCACTTTAATCGGTAATGAAATAAAAGTAGGCGACCAAGCACCTGACTTTACAGTGTTAGCAAACGATTTATCACCAGTAACATTAAAAGATTCTGAAGGTAAAGTTCGTTTGTTCTCAGTCGTTCCATCATTAGATACAGGTGTATGTGACCAACAAACACGTAAGTTCAATGAAGCGGCTGCAGAGTTAGGCGATAACGTTATTATTTATACTGTATCAATGGATTTACCATTTGCACAAAGACGTTGGTGCGGCGCAGCTGGTATCGATAAAGTAGTTACAGTATCAGATCACCGCGATGCATCATTCGGGGAAGCATATGGCGTACATATGAAAGAATTACGCCTTTTAGCACGCTCAATTTTCGTAGTGGATGAAAACGGTAAGGTAGCTTATGTAGAATACGTTTCAGAAGGTACAACACACCCGAACTATGAAGCAGCTTTAGAAGCGGTAAAAGAACTTTCAAAATAATTTTGTTTTACAGTAATTTAGTGTAAAGTGAATAGAGGTATAATAAACCCACTCAATTTTCTTGAGTGGGTTGTTCATTTGTTTGATGGATAAGAAAAGATAAATTTTTCAAGGGAATTCACATAAGAAAGGCATCATTTTATGCCATTTGACGAAAAAGTGTTTTCTAAAATAGTAAGAGGGGTTTTAATACGATGGAAAAATTTGAACAGATTTTTAAATATGTCAATGAATATGCAGAAAAATTGGTAGAAGCAAACGGGCTTGATTATTTAGAAGCGTTATTACAGACATTAGAAGATACATTAGACGGTAAATTTGAGTGGCAAGTAGATGGCGCAACTAAGGAAGATATGCGGAAAGCAATCCAAATTGCAATTTTAAAAGGCATGCGTAAAAGTGCACAACCTAACCACCAAATGACACCAGACACGTTAGGCTTACTTGTGGCGCATTTTGTAGAGCAATGCTTTGAACAGCGATTACAGCATGGACCAATTTCAGTAGTTGATCCAGCTCTAGGCACTGGGAATTTACTATTTACCGTTATGAATGCTTTAAATGGTAATGTCGAAGCAACAGGTGTTGAAGTCGATGATTTATTAATACGCCTTGCTGCAGCAACAGGTGATTTAATTGAGCAACCTGTGACATTATTCCGTCAAGATGCATTAGAAAAATTATTAGTAGATCCAGTAGATGCAGTCATTTGTGATCTACCTGTTGGGTATTATCCAAATGAAGAAGTAGCGTTAGATTTTGAATTATGTGCGAGTGAAGGAATGAGCTATGCACACCACTTATTTATTGAACAATCCATAAATTATACAAAAGATGGAGGCTTTGCATTCTTCTTAATTCCTGCTAATTTATTTGAATCAGAGCAAGCAAAGCAATTACACAAGTTTATTAAAGGTCATGCATGGATTCAAGCGGTAATTCAATTACCAGAAAATTTATTTGCATCGAAAGCGCATGAGAAAAGTATTTTGATATTACAAAAGCAAAGCGAGCATTTAAAAGCACCACGCGAAGTATTATTGGCAAAAGTGCCAAATATGTCAAACCGAGAAGCACTTGCGATGTTCTTTGAAAAAGTAAGTATGTGGCGTGAAGGAAATGATCAAAAGCGCTAAAGCTTTCGTATAGCTCTATGGGGCTGGCATTTTAGCCAAAATATAAAAAAACGCCATCATTAAATAAAAATGATGGCGTTTTCAATTATAAGAATGAAAAAATCACTCTGGAGTACGGATAACTAATACGTCACATTTTGCAGAACGTACGATAGCTTCTGATACAGAACCGATTAAGAAACGTTCAACAGCGTTTAAACCAGTTGCACCACAGATGATTAAGTCAGCTTCTACTACGTTAGAAAGCTCTTTTGTGATAATATTTTTTGGAGAACCGTATTCGATTACTAAGTTTACGTTAGCAACGCCAGCTTCTTCTGCTTGTTTTTTGTAACCGTTTAATAGTTCTTCAGAGTGTTGTTGAGCACGCTCAGCGATAGAACGATCATAAGCTTCGATTGCTGCGAATGAACGAGTGTCGATAACGTTAACTAAGTTAATTGTCGCGCCTTCGTTACGTTTTGCAACATCGATCGATTTGCGGAATGCATATTCTGCTTCTTTTGATCCGTCTACTGCTACTACAATACTTTTATAATGATTTGCCATTTTCATTACCTCCTAGTTTTCTATAGCTTTATTATAACAAATGTTTTAAGATTGGAAATACCTAACATTGAAAAAACTGATTATTAATAATATTTTCGGTCATATATGTAAAATAATTCTTAAAAATGTTGAAATATTATTCGGTTTTTATTAAAAAATAATGTTCACTACAATATTAGAAAAGTATTTTTAGGGAAAAAAGGGAGTTCCTTATAATCCGATTATTACGAAAATATTTTATATTAAAAAATTAGCTACTATTTTTTTGATAAAATTGGTAGAATGGATTTGAATTATTAGAATATATGATTCACAGGGAGGAATTCACAATGAAAATCGGGGTACCAAAAGAAGTTAAAAACAATGAAAATCGAGTGGCAATGACGCCATCTGGGGTATCATCATTAGTTGCGAATAATCACGAGGTGTATATTGAAACTGGCGCTGGATTAGGTTCTTCATTCACAGATAATGATTATTTATTAGCAGGAGCTACTATTGTTGATTCAGCAGTAGAAGCTTGGAATACAGACATGGTGTTAAAAGTAAAAGAGCCAGTGGAAAGCGAATACAAATATTTCCGTGAGGGCTTAATATTATTTACATATTTACACTTAGCACCTGAGCCAGAGTTAACAAAAGCATTACTTGAAAACAAAGTAGTCGGCATTGCTTATGAAACGGTGCAATTACCAAATGGTTCTTTACCATTACTGACGCCAATGAGCGAAGTAGCGGGACGTATGGCGACACAAATTGGTGCACACTATTTAGAAAAATTACCAGGCGGAAAAGGGATTTTATTAGGTGGTGTATCAGGCGTTCATCGAGGAAAAGTAACGGTTATTGGAGGCGGTATTGCTGGAACAAATGCAGCTAAGGTTGCAGTAGGCATGGGTGCAGATGTGACAATTATTGACTTAAGCCCAGAGCGTTTACGTCAATTAGAAGATATTTTTGGCCGTGATGTACAAACGTTAATTTCTAATCCATTTAATATTGCGGATGCGGTAAGTTCTGCGGATTTAGTCATTGGATCTGTACTAATTCCTGGCGCAAAAGCACCAAAATTAGTGACGGAAGAAATGATTGAAGCGATGTCTCCAGGTTCTGTTGTCGTCGATATTGCGATTGACCAAGGTGGATGCTTCGCGACATCTGAAAAAGTAACGACGCATGACAACCCAACGTTTGTGAAACACGGAGTTGTGCATTATACAGTGGCAAATATGCCAGGTGCAGTACCACGTACGTCGACAATTGCTTTAACTAACAACACAGTACCTTACGCATTACAAATTGCGAACAAAGGCTATATTCGTGCTTGCTTAGAAAATGAAGCACTAAAACGTGGTGTTAATACAATTGATGGTAAAGTTGTGTACCGCGCAGTAGCAGATGCACAAGAATTGTCTTATGTTGCAGTTGACGATGTATTAGGCGTTTTAACAGGATTAAGTAAATAATAGAAAAATCCGCCTCACTTTCAAAAAATGAAAGTAGGGCGGATTTTTTGTTAGACAATACTGTTTTTCACATGGTTTTTTAATCGACAGAAACGAGTTCAGTGACAATCTTACCTTCAAAATCTGTAATGCGGATAATACCATAATCTTTAGCAAAATAAAGCTTTGTGCCATTCGGATAAGCTAATATTACGACATTATTAAACGTACCGGCCTTAGTTAATAAAGTTGCAGATGTACTTTCTACAAAGACTTTTGTTGTTGTCATTGAGCCATCATAGTCGTAATCGGTATCCAGAACGGTAGCTTTTTCTTTTATTGGATAGCTAAGTGTAAAGAAAAAAACGTCTGAATAGGCAACACCAAATGTGAGCTGATTAAATTTTTCGATATACGTAAATCCAATATAATCCGATTGCAGTAATTCAATTGAATCTGAAATTGCCTCATTTTTAGAGGCATAGTAGGTTGTTTTTTCAAGTCCTTCAAAAGAAGGCTCATACGTATAACTCCTATTTGCTTTCGGCATTAAGCCTGTTGTAATAATTGGCGCTTTTGCAATAGCCTTTGGTTTTTTCGTAGTTAAGGTGGAAGCGAGAACATAGCCCTTCTTGCCATTATACTCAACAAATGCCCAATTTTTGTTTTTGGAATGAACAATTACCTTTGAGTTGGTCTTAATATTCAATATCGTGTTTGCCGTTTGCTTTGGTGCATCACGTAAAAGAATATCGTTTATTGCTTGTACGTATTGTGTAGAAGCGGCTTCCGTATGTTGTACCACAGGAGAGTTTGGCAAGATAGAAAAAAGTAAAACAAAGATGGTAATGATTGTCCATTTTTTCATGATGCACCATTCCTTTCGAAAGTTATGAATTTACTATTCCTTTTTTTTATCTATGAAAAACGAGTGAAATATTGTAAAATACTTTTTTATCAAAAATATCTTTTGTAAAACAAAAAACGAGTGATTAACTGCATAATGCTCGTTAATCACTCGTAATAGGTTACGCAAAAATAATGCGTTTTATTCAAATATTTTTTTTAACTATTTCAGCTAATGCTACAACTGTATCGAAGCTGTCGCTAGGGAACTCTGCTACGCTAAATGGTACGTTTAATTCCTTACATATGTCTTGGCACTCTTTGCCAACCTCGGAATAGGATTCTACATCTGCACTTAATGCTAAAAGTTCACAAGTAACGAAGCCTGTTACACCTGCCGCATGTAATTCTTTAATTTTATCTTTTACATCTGGTGCTAACCAGTTCGCTTTACCGCCTGAAGAACGGTATGTAATATGAAAGTTTTCGAACCCTGCTTTTTTTACAATTGCCTGTGCTAACTGTTCAAATTGAGATACATATGCTGCGTTTTTCTCTGGATCAATCGGCTGGCTATGTACTGTAAACAATACATGCGAATCATTTTGGACTGTAATTGGTAGCCAAGAGAATGCACGGCTTACGCGATCTGCATAAACAGCGACAATGTTTTCGTCTGTATGCCAGTTATCAAGAGCGATATGGCGCACATTTTGACCTTCAAGTAATGCCGCCACTTCTGCATGTACAGCGCCACCGCCAGAAGCTGAGCTAATCGCGTTAATTGGCAATGTGACAATTGTTGTTGCTCCTTCACGAAGGGCAGTTGTTAACACTTCAGGGACAAATGGATTTGTATGTTTATAGGCATTATATACCTTTACTTCTTGCTCTAATTTTTCGTTTAATAGCAGCTCTAAGCCTTGTGCAATACGTTGTGTGCTTGATGCGATAAAGTCAGGAAAACCTGGCTTTAAAAAAGCATTTTGAATTTGCCCAAGCATTGGTGCTGGAACTTGTTTCCCCTTTAAAATATGGCTGAAAAACGTTTCTACATCATCTATCGATTTTGGTGCGCCATAAGCGTAATGGATAATAGCAATCATGGAATAAACTCCTTTATTCTTAATTTTGAGAATGATTATCATTATTAAAACATATTTAAAAATGAACGGCAATGTAATTATTAAATATGTCCATGAATAAAGAATTGAAGCTGTGCAAAAAGTAGAAACTTTTTAGAAAGTATGCTCGCACCTCACATGATAATAATCCGCTTGTGGCGGTGGTTGCAAGTAAAGAATAAATGTAAAAAACGTTGGATACTGTAACAACGCATTCATGAATACTTCCATCCTCGGCGCAAAAGGACGTCCTAGAAATATTTCTAGGACGTCCCCGTGCATTACTAATGTATTCATTATTCACTAAGTGTGGTGCTTTTAGTGGTGGCCACTAAAATTTTGCCTCGATTTTCGGACACACCGTTGATCGTGGAACTTAAAGAATCACTAATTCCTTCGTAAACTTTGTTAATATTTCTACCCCTGTGTTTGTCACAACTACATCGTCTTCGATTCGAACACCAGCAACATTTGTTTTATATACGCCTGGTTCAATTGTGAAAACGGTACCTTCGTTTAAGACCATTTCATTTGTGCCGTTAATAGAAGGGAATTCATGTACTGAAATACCAAGACCATGCCCTAAGCGGTGAGTGAAATACTCGCCATAACCAGCTGCTGAAATTGTATCACGTGCGATTTTATCTAAATCCATTGCGCGTACCCCGGGTTTTACGGCTGCAATTGCACTTTCGTTGGCAGCACGTACGGTATTATAAATTTTGATTTGCTCCTCACCTGGTTGACCAAATGCGACAGTACGCGTGATATCTGAGCAATAGCCTTCATAAATAACACCAAGGTCAAATAAAATAAGGTCGCCATGTTGGATTTTACTTTCACCTGGTGTTCCGTGTGGAGAAGCGGCTTTTTCACCGGCAAGTACCATCGTATCAAAGCTCATGGCATAGCCTTTCGCTTTAATAGCTGATTCGATTTCATTTAAAATGTCCATTTCAGTTTTACCTTCAGCAATTGCATCACAACCAACTTGAATTGCATAGTCTGCAAGTTCAGCAGCTTTACGCATTTTTACTAATTCTTCTTCGCCTTTACAAATACGCATCGCATTGATTTTTTCATCAAGGCCCTTGAAAGTTACGTTTTCATAACGTTCTTGTATAGCTTCGTAACGCTCAACTGTTAAATGAGACTTTTCAATAGCAAGTGTATTGAATGCTGTTTTGCGTGATGCAACTGTTTTTGCCACAACATCCCATGCATTCTCTGTATCTTCGTGACCTACAACCTCATATGTCCAACCAGCCGCTACAACATCTGGCATCTCCATTTTTGGACAAATTAAAAATGGCTCTGAGTCTTTAAATACCATGATTCCAAGTAAACGCTCATGTGGATCGCTATTGAAACCTGAGAAATAAAATACGTTATCTGGCGTTGTAATAAAAGCCGCATCGATGTTGTGCGCCAATAAGTAATCTTGCAATTCATTAAGTTTTGTCATAGTACATACTCCTTTGATTTTGAATAAAAATAAAATTATTATTTTCGCTTATTTAGCATATCAAAAAAAGGGGAAATGTGCAGAAATAACGAATAGAATTGGTGATGAAATTTATCGAGGAGGTAATAAGATGCAAATTTCTTATCACGGACATTCCGTCGTAAAAATCGAAACGAATGGAACGACCATTTTAATTGATCCATTTATTAAAGGAAATGGGCAAACCGATTTAATAGTTGAAAACGAGAATCCTAATGTTATTTTATTGACACATGGTCATAACGATCACGTAGGGGATACGGTAGAGCTTTCAAAGAAAAACAATGCACTTGTTGTAGCACCATACGAACTAGCTGATTATTTAGGGTGGCAAGGCTGTAATGTACACAATATGCATATTGGGGGTGCACGGCAGTTTGAATTTGGCAAAGTGAAGTTTACACAAGCATTTCATGGCTCATCTTATGTAACAGAAAATAACGAAATTATTTATACAGGAATGCCAGCGGGAATTTTATTTACAGCAGAAGGAAAGACCATTTACCATGCAGGAGATACAGCGCTATTTGGAGATATGGAGTTAATCGGGAAACGTCATCCGATTGATGTAGCGTTTTTACCTATTGGTGATAATTTTACGATGGGGCCTGAAGATGCAGCCTACGCTGTATCATTGTTAAAGCCAAAAATTGTTGTACCAATCCATTACAATACATTCCCACCAATTAAGCAAGATCCATATGAATTTGCGAAGCTTGTAGAAGGTGCGGAAGTACAAATATTATCAGCCGGTGAGTCGGTAAAGCTTTAACTATTTTAAAGCTGTCCAGTAGGTTTGTTCTTACTTGGACAGCTTTTTTAATTGCTCGACTATCAATTTTCAAATAATTGAACGAATGTTTCACAACTGTACTAATGAAATTGGTGTAATTACGATGATTAAATGTGTTACACTAATATTAGAAATGAATGAAGAAAAATAGGTGATGTAGTTGTCAACAAAACACGAGAGAATATTACAATATATTGAATCACTACCAGTCGGAGATAAAATTTCTGTTCGTCAAATTGCAAAGGAAATGCAAGTGAGTGAGGGAACTGCCTATCGAGCGATTAAGGAAGCGGAGAATCGTCGCTTAGTAAGCTCTATTGAACGTGTCGGAACCATTCGGATTGAAAAGAAAAAGAAGGAAAATATTGAGCGTCTAACATTTGCTGAAATCGTGAATATTATTGATGGTCAAGTTTTAGGTGGAAAATCAGGTCTACATAAAACTTTAACAAAATTCGTAATAGGAGCGATGAAGCTAGAAGATATGATGCGCTACACGGATGCAGGTAGTTTACTGATTGTCGGTAACCGTACGCAAGCGCATGAATACGCATTAAAAACAGGCGCGGCTGTATTAATTACAGGTGGCTTCGATTCGACTGAGCGAAATAAGCAGTTGGCTGATGAATTAGATTTACCAATCATCTCAACAAGTTATGATACATTTACCGTTGCAACAATGATTAACCGTGCGATTTATGACCAATTAATCAAAAAAGATATATTATTAATTGAAGATGTGTATGTGCCAATCGAGGATACGGCAGTGTTGAAAAATTCCGACACAATTGCCGATTTCCACAAACAAAATTTACGTACAACACACGGTGCATTCCCGGTTGTCACACAACAAAATAAACTTGTCGGAATGATTACGAGTAAAGACGTAATCGGAAAAGACGAGGATGAGCCAATCGAAAAAGTAATGACGAAAAATCCAATTGCTGCCTCAATGAAAACGAGTGTTGCAACAGCAGGTCACCGTATGATTTGGGAAGGAATCGACCTATTACCTGTTATTGATGATGGTGGTTCATTGCGTGGTGTTATTAGCCGTCAAGACGTGTTAAAGGCGATTCAAATTGCCCAACGTCAACCACAGCATGGCGAAACGATTGATGATTTAGTGAAAAACGAAATGCGTGTTACAGGTGAAGATGATATCGTTGTCGAGTTTACGGTTACACCGCAAATGACGAACCAATTCGGTGCAATTTCATACGGCGCTTTCACAACTTTATTATCAGAAGTAGGGGCGTTTGCATTAAAACGTCGTAAACGTGGTGAAGCAGTTGTAGAGAATATGAATATTTATTTCATCAAGCCTGTACAAATGGAGAGTGTATTAACCGTGCAACCACGTATTTTGGACATGTCACGTAAATTCGTAAAAATGGACTTTGAAGTATATAGTAAGGGATTGTTAGTCGGTAAAGCAATGATGACATTCCAGCTATTAGAGCGCTAATAATTATTTTTTAAAGTGTCTAGGCTAAAGCGCCAGACCCTGGGCCATTTCAAACCCTCCTGCAAAAGTGGTGGTGTGTTTACTTTTGCAGGAGGGCTCTCCAATGTCTGAGGCTCACACGATGTGAGTCATTGGGGGCATGCCACATGGACGTGGCGTTTTTCCCACTCGGGGCTGGTAGGGCGCTTTAGCGCTTTTCTTATCTAAATGAAAAGGCCACTATAAAAAATAGTGGCCCATCCATTATTTATTTAATTCGTATTCCTCTTGAATGAAACGCCCTTCGTGACGCATACGTTTGTAGTTATTCGTACCAAGACTGATACCAATAATTAAAAATACAACCGCTACAATATAGCCAATCAGATCAGGATAAAGAATCGTTGCATTGAACCCAAAGAAAATGATAAATGCAGCGAGTGCAATACCTGATTTGGCCTTATACCATTTCGTACGAATTGGCAACGTCGAACGGAACTGCTTTGTTTTGAAATAAAAATAAAAAACAAGAGATGCAATAATACCAGCTACTAACAAGAAATTTAAATAAACCATAGTGAACCTCCCATTTACAAAAACTACTAAATATTGTAACGGCTTTTTCAGGGAATTGCGATAGGTATTCACTATGTATTAGGGGGAAACTTTGTGAAGCGTCAAATTATTGACAAAATTAAACAATATGAAACAATTATAGTGCATCGGCACGTACGTCCAGACCCAGATGCCTATGGTTCCCAAATGGGTTTAGCAGAACTAATTCGCGCCAATTACCCAGAAAAAAAGGTCTACACAGTTGGAGAGCATGACGAGTCCCTTTCATTTTTAGCACATCCAGAGCAAATTGATGATGCTGTTTTTGAAGGGGCATTAATTATTGCAACAGACACAGCAAACACAGAACGTATTGATGATCAACGTTACACAATGGGTGATTTCCTTATTAAAATTGACCACCATCCTAATGATGACGCATACGGTAATCTTTTATGGATTGATACGAATGCAAGCTCTTGTAGTGAAATGATTTATGAATTATATGAAGAAGCTAAAGACTACGCAAACTGGCAAATGTCTGACGCATCGGCACGTCTCTTATTTGCAGGCATTGTCGGAGATACAGGACGTTTCTTGTTCCCGAGTGCGAGTGCAAAAACATTTGAAACAGCGGGACAACTTATTCAGTATGATTTTGATCGTAACCAAGTCTTTGATGGTATGTATGAAATGGAACGCAAGCTACTAAATTTACAAGGTTATATTTATCAACACTTTATGATGGACGAAAACGGTATGGCTTACATTAAATTACCAACAGAAGTGTTAGAGCAATTTGATGCAACACCATCTGAAACATCGTTATTAGTCGGCTCATTAGGCAATGTGAAAAACATTCGTGCATGGGTGATGTTTATCGAAGAAAATGACACAATCCGTGTACGCTTACGCTCAAAAGGGCCGGTGATTAACGGGTTAGCGAAAAAGTACAACGGTGGAGGTCATCCACTTGCTTCAGGTGCAACGGCACATTCTTGGGAAGAAGTAGAACAAGTTATTGTCGATTTAAAGGAAATTTGTCAAAACGCATAAAGTGAAACTTTGCTCGGAGGGGGTGTTGCTCATCCCCACAGAGCATTAGCTTTCACCAATCGGACTTATAGGTACAGTGGATCGCCCACTTAGCTGTTTCCATCAATTGCTAGTTTGATGTGGGCGTCTTACGGGCCCTTAATACGGGATTAATTCAGGAGGGATGAACGATGACGGTATATCCACAAATACGGACGAGTGCCGATTTATTGAAAAGTACAATTCGTATCAATGAGCTCATCCCTTTTTTACAACAACAACAGGCAAAAAGCTGTGCAATTGTTAACTCAAAATTGTATGGGCTTTTGCCTTTTATGTTTCAACTAAAAAAGGCTGGCATTCATCCAGTGGCCGGCTTAACGATTGAGCTTGAACGAACAGAGGATGAAACACTACCGCTTGTGCTCTATGCGAAAACAAATAAAGGCTACCAAAATTTATTGAAAATAGCGAGTAGTATTGCAATTCGTCCACAACAAAACATTCCACTACGTTGGCTTGTTGCCTATTGTCAGGACATCGCATTTGTTCTCTTACCATTTGCTAATCAACAAGCCTGGTTACAGCCAGAAGCACAAAAATCCTTACATGCTCTTATTCAAGCAAATAAGGCAAACCTTTACATAGGGATTACACGTGCAAATGGCGTGCATCCATTTGAAGTTCAGGCAGAGGAGCTAGCACAGCAACATCAACTGCGTGTAATTGCTACACATGAAAGTTTGTATATGTATGAACAAGACGCATTTGCCTATGAAGTCGCACAATCGATTGAAACAGGTGTAAAGTTGAATGACCGAAATCATGAACAAAAGCATGACAGCTATGTATTAACAGCCCAAGATTGGAATGCTCGCTTTTCAGATAAGCAAATGTGGTTAGATGCAACTGAAAAATTATTATTAAGCTGTCATGTGGAAATTAACCTAAATCAAGTGTATATGCCAAAGTTTCCGCTTATGGAAGGGCAAACAGCTGCAGATGTATTAAAGCAAGAAGTGCAGGCTGGCTTACAAAAGCGATTACAAACGGAAATATTACCAAAGCAATATGTAGAACGTATTGATTATGAGCTACAAGTCATTCAATCGATGGGTTACTCGGATTATTTTTTAATTGTTGCCGACTTTATGCGCTTTGCTCGTGAACAACAAATTTTAACAGGGCCAGGTCGTGGTTCATCTGCTTCATCACTCATCGCATACGCGCTAGAAATTACACAAGTAGATCCACTACAGTATGATTTACTGTTTGAACGCTTTTTAAATGTGGAGCGTGTTACATTGCCGGATATTGATATCGACTTTTTAGATACACGTCGACAGGAAGTTATTGAGTATGTAGCGAGTAAATACGGAAAGCAATATGTTGCACAAATTATTACATTTGGGACTTTATCCGCAAAAGCTGTCGCGCGTGATGTCGCACGAATGTTTAACTTTAATTCAGAAACACTTGAAATGATATCAAAGCTTATTCCAAACAAGCCAGGTATTACACTACAAGAAGCCTATGCAAATTCTGAAAACTTACGTAAATGGATGGACACTGAGCCAATTCGACATAAATGGTTTCAAACGGCACTAAGATTAGAAGGGTTGCCTCGTAATGCGTCAACACATGCGGCCGGTGTTGTACTAAGCCCTGTACCACTTGTCGATGTTGTACCGATCGAACAAGGGCATGATGATATCTATTTAACACAGTGGCCAATGCTTGAAGTTGAGCAAACCGGGTTACTGAAAATTGATTTTTTAGGTCTTAGAAATTTAACAATTTTAGATCAAATTCGAAAGTCGATTCTGTATACTCATCAAATCGAACTAGATTTCAATCAGATTCCATTAAACGATGCGAAAACGTTTGAATTGTTGCAGAGGGGGGATACGGTTGGGATATTCCAGTTAGAGTCTGACGGTATGAAAGGTGCACTCCGTGATATAAAGCCTACGCATTTTTTAGACATCGTTGCAGTTAATGCGCTCTATCGACCAGGTCCAATGCAATTTATCCCTGTCTATGCAAATCGTAAGCATCATCTAGAGCCTGTCAGTATGCCTCATCCTGATTTAACTTCCATTTTACAAGAAACGTACGGTGTTATTATTTATCAGGAACAAATTATGCGTATCGCAAATGTCATGGCGGGCTTTACGATTGGTCAAGCTGATATTCTGCGACGTGCGGTAAGTAAGAAAAAACGGGAAGCGCTAGAAGAACAACGCGCAGCATTTGTAAAAGGTTCGCTTTCTAAAGGATACACAGAGCAAGTGGCGCACGAAGTTTATGAATTAATTGTGCGCTTTGCTGATTATGGATTCCCGAAGAGTCACGCGGTTGCGTATAGTATCATTTCATACCAAATGGCGTATTTAAAGGCGAATTTCCCTGTCAATTTCTATGCAGCATTATTAACAAATGCAACTGGGAATAGCGATAAACTGATGCAAATTTTAATGGAAGCTAAAGCAAATGGAATTGAAATATTACCGCCATCGATCAATCGAAGCGTACGTCATTTTAAAGTGGAAAATGGTAAGATTCGTTTTAGCTTATCTGCTATTAAAGGAGTTTCACAACCATTTTTACAACAATTATTGAAAGTGCGAGATGAGCAACAACAGCGGTTTGAGACAATCTTTGATTTGGCTGTATCATTAACAAGCACGCATTTTCAACGTAAAGTAGTTGAGCCGCTTATTAAAGCAGGCGCACTTGATGAATTTGGGAAAGACCGTGCTACACTACTTGCTACTATTGAGGGTGCTCAAAAGCAAGCTGATTTCATGGCATTTGGTAAACCAAAGTATGTCGAAATGTCCAATGTTCCTGAAAAAGAAAAACTACAATATGAAAAAGAAGTGCTAGGCTTTTATTTATCGGATCATCCAATTATCCGTATGCGTCCTCAATTTCAGCAGACGAACGCCAATGTTCAATCATTGCAGACATTGAAGGATAATAGTTATATTCGCATCATTGGTATTGTCAGCGAGTTTCGTCAATTGCGTACGAAGCGTGGTGAACTGATGGCATTTGTAACGATTGAAGATGAATTTGGTGCGGTAATTTGCACGCTATTTCCAAAAGAATATGAACAAGTTGTCGGCCAGT
Source organism: Solibacillus daqui (assembly GCF_028747805.1). Classification (NCBI taxonomy): domain Bacteria; kingdom Bacillati; phylum Bacillota; class Bacilli; order Caryophanales; family Caryophanaceae; genus Solibacillus; species Solibacillus daqui. Next base: position 2,950,520 of record NZ_CP114887.1, on the reverse strand, counting down.
TAAACGAAGATACATTACTATATGTAGAGGGCTTTTTGGAACGGAGATTTAACAAAGCACAAATAAAAGTAAAGCAAATTACTATTAAATGAATAATAATATAGAGCGTTTTCTAGTGTATACTAGAAGCGCTTTTTTTTCTGAAGTAAAAAATATTGGTCGAAAAATCGTAAAATTTATGTGTTATACATAAATATCTTTATGGTGAATTGAAAAGATAGCGAATATTTCTTTACAATGATAAAAACATTTTGTATTCTTAATTATAGTGAAACTGGTCAGACCACTTTTAACTTGATTCAGTGGAGGTTCAAACCCCCACTGAATCAAGTTAAGCCCCCGGCGGATGTCACAGATTTTTTAGAGGAGTTTTTCAGGTGAACTTGAAAAAAATCTGGACTAAAGTTAGCCGAGGCGCAATTGATATGGAAATGATATTGAGGTGAGTTGAGTGGAACATAAGCCAGAGAAAAAAATGTTTTTGCAAATTGTGAAGCAGCTACGAGAGTTAATTGCGAACCAAAATATTCTGGAAGGTCAAAAGCTTCCTTCTGAACGGGTTTTGTCTGAGCAATTACAAGTAGGACGTTCATCAGTTCGAGAAGCACTGCGAAGTTTAGAGCTATTAGGTTTAATCGAAACAAAGCATGGTGGCGGAACATTTTTGGCCAGCATGAAGCATCACCAATTTGTTGAAATTGTTGGCTCGTTTATATTACAAGATGAAAAGTCTTCAAACGATGTTGAGGCAACACGACAAATGCATGAAAAAGAAGCGATTCGTTTGATTTGTCAGTCGAAAAAATTACGGTCGCTGCCGATATTAGATAGTTTTTTCATTAAAGTGGAACTCGGAGAAAATGTATTGCGTGAGGATATATTACGTGAATGTATAATCGCGAGTGGCAATCGGTTAGCACTAAAAATTTGGATGCAACTAGTAGTATTTAGCAATGATTTGTTAGCAGGTGTGATTGAAATGCATGAAAAACTTGAAGTTGAAACAATGCTAAAGGCGATGCAAATGGGTTATACACATGAAGCAATTCAAGCATATGAAAAATGGATGGAATGTATAGAGCGCTAAAAAAGCGAGTTACTACAAAAGGGGGATATACAATGGCGATTCGTGATTTATTATCAATAAACCGCAAAAAAAATAGTGGCAGCATATCAAAAAAAGCTGAAGAAAAGGAATTTCCAGAAGGAATCGTAACAAAATGCCCAAAATGCAAAACGATTCATGTCACAAAGGAATTAGAGAAAAATTTAAAAGTGTGCATGAAATGTCAGCACCATTTCACACTTAATGCTAAGGAACGTATCGCGAGCTTCTTAGATGAAGGTTCATTTACATCAATGGACGACCATTTACAGACGACTAATCCGTTACAATTCCCAGCATATGTCGAAAAGATTGAAGTCGACAAAAAGAAAACAGGCTTGAATGAAGCTGTGTTGACAGGCGTAGGAACATTGAAAGGGATGCAAATCGTTGTTGCGGTAATGGATTCTACTTTCCGAATGGGCTCTATGGGCTCGGTTGTTGGAGAAAAAATTACACGTGCAGTAGAAAAAGCAACGGAATTACGTGTTCCATTTATTATTTTTACTGCGAGTGGTGGTGCCCGCATGCAAGAAGGTGTGTTGTCGCTAATGCAAATGGCGAAAGCAAGTGTAGCGCTCAAACGACATAGTGAAGAAGGTTTACTATATATTTCGATATTGACACATCCAACAACGGGTGGTGTATCAGCGAGTTTTGCTTCAATTGGAGATTACAATATCGCTGAGCCACAAAGTTTAATAGGTTTTGCGGGACGTCGTGTTATTGAACAGACGGTACGTGAAAAGTTGCCGGACGATTTCCAAACAGCTGAGTTTTTACTCGAGCATGGTCAATTAGATGCGATTTTTAACCGCTGTGATATCCGTGAAAATGTATCAACAATTGTGAAGTTACATGTACAAGGGGGTGTTTCTCATGTCTAAATTAATGGCGTTTGAAGAACCGGTTGTAAAATTACGAGAAAAAATTGTGGAGTTAAAGACCATTGCTATAGAAGCAGATGTCGACATGAGTGGTGAAATTGAAAAGCTTGAAACTCGTTTACTAGAGCTTGAAAAATCAGTATATGCAAATATGAAACCGTGGGATCGTGTACAAGTGGCACGCCATGCAGAGCGTCCAACGACACTTGATTATATTGAACATATTTTTGATGATTTCATTGAACTACATGGCGATCGTACATTCAAAGATGATGCAGCGATTGTAGGCGGCATTGCGTCGTTTAATGGTCAGCCGATAACGATAATCGGTCATCAGCGTGGGAAAACGACGAAGGAAAATATTCGCCGTAATTTTGGTATGCCTCATCCAGAAGGCTACCGTAAAGCACTACGTTTAATGAAGCAGGCTGAGAAATTTAACCGTCCGATTATTTGTTTGATTGACACAAAAGGCGCGTATCCAGGGAAGGCAGCCGAGGAACGTGGACAGAGTGAAGCTATCGCACGCAATCTATTTGAAATGGCAGGGTTACGTGTTCCGGTAATTAGTATTGTCATTGGCGAAGGTGGTAGTGGAGGTGCATTAGCACTCGGGGTAGCAAATAAAATTCTTATGCTTGAAAATGCAACTTATTCTGTTATTTCTCCTGAAGGAGCAGCATCGATTTTATGGAAGGATGCAACCTATGCTCAGCAAGCTGCAGAGGCAATGAAGATTACGGCACCCGATTTGAAAAATTTAGAAATCATTGACGACATTATTCCTGAAGTTGCGGGTGGTGCACATAAAGATGTACTTGCACAGGCAAATTTCATGAAGCAAGCGCTAGAGCTTCATTTGAGTGAATTAACAAAATTAACATCAGATGAATTAATTGAGAATCGTTATATAAAATTTAAAAACATCGGTCAGTTTTCAGAAGAAAATATCGACTGAAAGAATTGATGCGAAAGAATGCGTGAAAGCGCATTCTTTCATTTTTTTATTAAGATTGTATTTTTTGTTATCCAGAATAGTTACATATAGACCATTTTTCTGTTAATGTGAATAGTATGAGACAAGTAGGAGGAAAATAGCGTATGAAGAAGATTGCGGTATTAACGAGTGGTGGAGACGCACCAGGAATGAACGCTGCGATTCGTGCGGTTGTTCGTAAGGCACGTTTTCATGGAGTAGACGTAGTTGGTGTGCATCACGGCTATGAAGGTTTATACAATGGTGATTATGAGCTTTTAGATATTGGTTCAGTTGGCGATATTATTCAACGTGGTGGCACGAAGCTATTCTCTGCTCGTTTTCCAGAATTCAAAGAAGATGACTATCAATATGAAGCGATTGAACGCATGAAAAAAGACGGCATCGAAGGGTTAGTTGTTATTGGTGGTGACGGTTCTTACCGTGGTGCAATGCAACTTACTGAAAAAGGGTTCCCCTGTGTTGGAATTCCAGGCACAATTGACAATGACGTACCAGGGACTGAATATACAATCGGTTTTGATACGGCATTAAATACTGTTGTCGAATCAATCGATAAAATTCGTGATACGGCAACAAGCCATGAAAATACTTTTGTTATTGAAGTAATGGGGCGTGATGCGGGGGACATTGCATTATGGGCTGGAGTTGCAGCTGGTGCTGAATCCATTTTAATACCTGAAGAGTCGTTTGACATGGAGGATATTGTGACACGTTTAGAACGTGGTGCGGCACGTGGTAAGCGCCATAGTATTATTATCGTGGCAGAAGGCGTTATGAATGGGCACAAATTAGCAAAGCAGCTTGAAGAGCGCACAGGTGTCAAAATCCGTACTTCCGTATTAGGTCATATTCAACGAGGTGGTTCACCATCTGCACGCGATCGCGTATTAGCAGGGCAATTTGGTGCAAGAGCAGTAGAACTTTTACTTGAAAATAAAGGTGGACGAGCAGTTGGCGTGAAAAATCATCATATTATCGATTATGATTTAAAGGAAGCATTTGAATCAAAACACCAAGCAGATTTAAGTCTTTATACATTATCACAAGAACTTTCAATTTAAAGTGTAAAAAACGGAGATGACAAAACTATGAGAAAAACTAAGATTGTTTGTACGATTGGTCCTGCAAGTGAATCACCAGAAATGTTAGATAAATTAATTACGGCGGGTATGAATGTAGCGCGTTTAAACTTTTCGCACGGTAATCATGAAGAACATGCAATTCGTATTGCAGCTATTCGTGATGCGTCAGAGCGTATGAAAAAACCAGTAGGTATTTTATTAGATACGAAAGGCCCTGAAATTCGTACGCATTCAATGGAAAACGGCGAAATTCATTTAGTAACTGGTCAAGTAATCGACATTTCTATGACAGAAGTGCTTGGCAATGAATCTCGTTTTTCAGTAACGTATGATCAGTTAATTGAAGATGTAGATCAAAATAACATTATTTTATTAGATGATGGCTTAATTGAATTACGCGTTTTAGCAAAGGATTTAGAACAAGGATTAATTCATACGATTGTTGAAAATGCGGGTGTTTTAAAAAATAAAAAAGGTGTGAACGTTCCAGGAGTTTCAGTTAAACTACCAGGGATTACAGAAAAAGATGCAGCCGATATTTTATTTGGTATTGATCAAGGGGTAGACTTTATCGCCGCATCATTCGTACGTACAGCAAAGGATGTATTAGAAATTCGTGAGCTATTAGAACAAAATAATGGTAGCCATATTCAAATTATCCCGAAAATCGAAAACCAAGAAGGTGTAGACAATATTGATGACATTATTGAAGTGTCAGATGGCTTAATGGTCGCACGAGGTGATTTAGGGGTAGAAATTCCGGCTGAAGAAGTACCACTTGTACAAAAATCATTAATTAATAAATGTAACCAGGTTGGAAAGCCGGTTATTACAGCAACGCAAATGTTAGATTCTATGCAACGTAATCCTCGCCCAACGCGTGCAGAAGCGTCAGACGTAGCGAATGCCATTTTGGACGGAACAGATGCAATTATGCTCTCAGGTGAAACTGCAGCTGGTATTTATCCAGTTGAATCAGTAATTACAATGAATAAAATTGCTGAGCGCACAGAAAATGCGTTAGACTATCGTCAAATCGTATCTCAACGTAGCCGTGAAAGAGAAGCAAACATGACAGAAGCGATTTCACAAGCAGTGGCGTACACGTCGATTAACTTAGGTGTTACAGCTGTATTAGCGCCAACAGAAAGCGGAAATACAGCAAAAATGATCGCGAAATATCGCCCAGGCGTTTCAATTATCGCGGTTACAAGCCAACAATCAACTGCACAAAAATTAACTTTAGTGTGGGGCGTAAAACCAGTTTTAACGCAGCGTGTAACAACTACGGACGAAATTTTAGAGCTTTCAGTCGATGAAGCACTTAAACACGAATTCGTAAGTCATGGAGATGTTGTTGTTATTACTGCAGGTGTACCAGTAGGTGAAGCGGGTACAACAAACTTAATGAAAGTTCACGTAATTGGTGACTTATTAGCGCGTGGACAAGGGATTGGTAAAGCTTCGGTAGTCGGTAAAGCGATTGTAGCGAAAAACGCTGGCGAAGCATTAGCTTATGATACAGAAGGTGCCATTATCGTAACAGTCGGTTCAGACCGTGAAATGATGCCAGCCATTGAAAACTGTGTCGGTATTATTACAGAAGAAGGCGGTTTAACGTCGCATGCAGCGGTAGTTGGCCTAAGTCTTGGCATTCCAGTAATTGTAGGCGTAAAAGAAGCAACAACATTAATTCGTCACGGACAAGAAATTACAATGGACGCAGAAACAGGTGTCATCTACAAAGGTCATGCGAGTGTACTATAAAATTTAAATGTTAAAATCCATTTTCAATTATGAAAATGGATTTTTATATTTATAAGAAAGTATAAATTTTTCCGTTATAACAGTGTCTAGGCTAAAGCGCCAGCCCCTCGGCCATTTCGAACCCTCCTGCAAAAGTGGTGGAGCGTTTACTTTTGCATCGGTCTCTCCAATGTCTGAGGCTCACACGATGTGAGTCATTGTGGGCATACCACATGGACGTGGTGTTTTGCCCACTCGGGGCTGGAAGGGCGCTTTAGCACTTTTCTTATGAAACTTTTTTGGTGAAAATACGTATATATTGTAAGAAGGGGGACAATCAATATGAAAAAATTATTATGGGGAATGTTAGCGCTAGGTTTTGCAGAAATTGCTATGCTTATCCTAATTGGAAAAGCAATCGGCGTTTTCTATACATTATTATTAATTGTACTCACTTCTGTAGTGGGTGTACTCATCGCAAAACAGCGCGGCATGAAATCGTATAAAGACGTTCAAAATAGCCTGCAGCAAGGTCAACCACCAGGTATTGCAATGATTGAAACCTTTATGATTTTCATAGGTGGCGTGTTAATGGTGTTCCCTGGTTTTATAACCGATATTATCGGTTTATTATTTGTACTAGGAATTACAAGAAATTTATTTAAACCATTAATTTTTTATTACTTACGAAAAAAAATGAAAAGAGGCAATGTTATTATCGTACAAAGATAGGATGTTGCTTAAATTTAATAGCCATCATTAAAAGCAATGGGCTCAAAATGATGCCATAAATACCAAATAGTAAAACAGAGGCAGCGCTAATGATGAATGTGTGAATCATACGTAAGTGAAATGTATGACTCCATAACATTGACTCAGTTAGCTGTCTAACTATTTGTACAAAAATATAGAGCGCGATTATAAGCGTAGCTACAATAGGCTGTCCGACAATGAAAAAATAAATAGATATAGGAATTAAAAAAATACCAATGCCCAAAAATGGCAAAGAATCTGCAAAAGCAATTAAAAATGCTTTCATGAAAAACGCTTCAAACTGTAAAAAATAAAAGCCAATGCTAAGTAGAATGAACGTTAATGTAAATAGTTGTATTTCCACGAGTAAAAAATAGCTTATTAACTGCATCGCCTTTTGAAAATACCGAGACCAACTTGCTCGATACATTGCTGGAATATAAGCAAAGAACCAAAGACGGTTCCTGTTACTTTCGAACAATGCAAAATAGAAAGTAACGATAAAAATAAGTAATTCAAAAATCGAATGCAAACTATTTTTAATAAAATCAACCATAAAGAACATTAATTCGTTTAGTAAACCTGAAAATTTATCGAGAATTAGAGGAAATAATGGATGGGTATCATAGTTTTTTTCTAATAGGTGAACTGTAGTTTGTAAGCTAGGGAGTAGAGTAAATAAACTATGTAAAATTAATATAACAACGGCACTTATTACTGTAAAAAGTAAAATAGAAAGTACAACAACAACTATAAAAAATGGGACATGTAGAATTCGCTTAAAATAAAGAAAAATAGGGAATAGTAAGTAAGCGAAAAATAGTCCAAAAATTATAGGTGGAATGAAATAAAAAAGGGCAATATATAGTAAGAAAACGCCTATATGTTTAATTTTTAATAGTAATTGGGTTTGGTTTTTTTTGGTTTCTATGCAAATCACTCCTAAATTATGCCTTATATCACTCGCTCGAAACGAGAAATTCTCTTTAATTCTTGAATTCTATTAGATATTCGTATTTTTCTTAAAATCGAACTAATTCATTCACAAAGCCGTCAAAATTGATTATAATGAGTTATGTAAGCGATTTACTTATAGGTTCATTGAGCAGAACAGTATGAGTGTAGTTCTTTTTATTACTAGAAAAAGAAAGCACTTACAAAACTATTTTATTAAGTGAAGGAGCGATTTTTTATGTCAGCAACTAAAGGTTTAGAAGGTATCGTAGCAGCAGAATCGAAAATTTCTTCAATTATCGATGATACACTTACATACGTAGGGTATGGCATCGACGACCTAACTAACAACGCAACATTTGAAGAAGTAGTATTTTTATTATGGAATACACGTTTACCAAACGCTGAAGAATTAGCTAACTTAAAAGCTGAATTAGCAGCGAACATGGAAATCCCAGCGGCAATTACAGATTTATTTAAATCTATGCCATTAAACACAGTACACCCAATGGCTGCATTACGTACAGCTGTATCAATGTTAGGTGCATTTGACGAAGAAGCAGACGTTATGGAAACAGAAGCAAACTACCGTAAAGCGATTCGTTTACAAGCGAAAATCGGTACAGTAGTAACTACTTTTGCACGTGTACGTCAAGGTAAAGAACCAGTAGCTCCAAAACCTGAATTAGGTTATGCAGCAAACTTCTTATATATGCTAAAAGGTGAAGAGCCTGCAGCAATCGAAATCGAAGCATTCGACAAAGCGTTAATTTTACATGCTGACCATGAATTAAATGCTTCTACATTCACAGCACGTGTATGTGTAGCTACATTATCAGATGTATATTCTGGTGTAACTTCAGCTATCGGCGCTTTAAAAGGTCCATTACACGGTGGAGCAAACGAACAAGTTATGAAAATGTTAACTGAAATCGGTTCGTTAGATAACGTTGAAGCTTGGGTACAAAACAAGCTAGACAACAAAGAAAAAATCATGGGCTTCGGTCACCGCGTTTACCGTGGTGGAGACCCACGTGCACCTCACTTACGCGTAATGTCTGAAAAGTTAACTAAGTTAACTGGTAAACCAGAATTATACGAAATGTCAGTAAAAATTCATGACATGATCGTTGAGCAAAAGAAATTACCTGCAAACGTAGACTTCTTCTCAGCATCAGTATATGATTCTTTAGGTATCGAGCATGACTTATTCACACCAATCTTTGCAGTATCTCGTACTTCAGGTTGGGTAGCGCACATCTTAGAACAATATGCAAACAACCGCTTAATCCGTCCACGTGCGGAATATGTTGGTCCAGATATGCAAAAATACGTTCCAATTAACGAGCGCTAAGCAAAAAAGTATGTTAAAATATCTGGGACTGTGAATTGACACAGTCCTAGATTTATGATTATTAGGAGGCAATTTCCAATGACTAACAAAATCGTAGTTGAAAACGGTAAACTAAACGTTCCAAACAATCCAGTAATCCCATTCATCGAGGGTGACGGTATCGGTCCAGATATCTGGGCAGCAGCTTCTCGCGTTATCGACGCAGCAGTAGATAAAGCTTATAACGGCGAAAAGAAAATCGAATGGTTAGAAGTTTTAGCTGGTGAAAAAGCATTCAACCAAACTGGTGAATGGTTACCTGCAGAAACTTTAGAAAAAATTAATGAATACTTAATCGCTATCAAAGGTCCTTTAACAACTCCAATCGGTGGCGGTATCCGTTCACTTAACGTAGCTTTACGTCAAGAGTTAGACTTATACGTATGCTTACGTCCAGTACGTCACTTTGACGGTGTACCTTCTCCAGTTAAACGTCCAGAAGACGTAGACATGGTAATCTTCCGTGAAAACACTGAAGATATCTATGCTGGTATCGAGTACAAAGCTGGTTCTGATGAGCAAAAGAAATTATTAAACTTCTTACAAACTGAATTAGGCGTTAACAAAATCCGCTTCCCAGAAACTTCTGGTTTAGGTATCAAACCGGTATCTAAAGAAGGTACTGAGCGTTTAGTACGTTCTGCGATCGAGTACGCAATCTCTCACAACAAACCATCTGTTACTTTAGTACACAAAGGTAACATCATGAAATTCACTGAAGGTGGATTCAAACAATGGGGTTACGATGTAGCTGAAGCTGAATTCGGCGACAAAGTATTCACTTGGAACCAATACGATGCAATCAAAGCTGAAAAAGGTGAAGCTGCTGCTAACGAAGCACAAACTGCTGCATTAGCTGCTGGTAAAATCTTAGTTAAAGATTCAATCGCTGATATCTTCTTACAACAAATCTTAACTCGTCCAAACGAGTTCGACGTTGTTGCTACAATGAACTTAAACGGTGACTACATCTCTGATGCACTAGCTGCTCAAGTTGGTGGTATCGGTATCGCTCCAGGTGCTAACATTAACTACTTAACTGGACACGCTATTTTCGAAGCTACTCACGGTACTGCTCCTAAATACGCTGGTCAAGATAAAGTAAACCCATCTTCAGTATTATTATCAGGCGTATTAATGCTTGAGCACTTAGGATGGCAAGAAGCTGCGGACATGATTACTGCTTCAGTTGAGAAAACAATCTCTTCTAAATACGTAACTTATGACTTCGCACGTTTAATGGATGGCGCTACAGAAGTTAAATGTTCTGAATTCGCTACTAAATTAATCGAAAACTTCTAATTAAAACTTATTTTTTGCCGTTTTATGTGAAATATTTAACAAATTATTTAGTTTAAAATAATATTGTGAACATAATAAATCATTTTATAGGCAATGATTGACTTTAATAAGAATTCGTTTCAAAATAAATAGTAACTACAAAAGGGAGAGACTTCGTGTTTTCTCCCTTTTCCTATGTGGATTTTATTAAAAAGCTATCCTTTCTTATCCACTAAAAATTAGTTACCTTATACTAGCTATTAAAAAGGAGCGTTTACTATGGTATTAAAACGAAAAAAGATCGCAGTAATTGGTAGTGGCTACACAGGTGCAACAGCAGCATTCATCGCAGCGCAAAAAGAATTAGGCGATGTTGTCATTTTAGATTTACCAGCAGTAGAAAATCCGACGAAAGGGAAAGCACTTGATATGTGGGAAACAGCACCGATTCAAGGCTTTGATTCTTATGTAAAGGGTACTTCAAATTATGATGATATCGCGGATTCAGATATCGTATTAATTACGGCAGGTGTTGCACGCAAACCAGGGATGAGTCGCGATGATTTAGTACAAATCAACCAAGGTGTTATGAAAACAGTTGCCAAAGAAATCGCACGTACATCACCAAATGCAATTATTATCGTATTAACAAATCCAGTAGATGCGATGACGTATACTGTGTTTAAAGAATCGGGCTTCCCGAAAAACCGTGTTATTGGTCAGTCTGGGGTACTAGATACGGCGCGCTTCCGTGCATTTATTGCAGAAGAATTAAACGTATCTGTGAAAGATATTTCAGCGCTAGTTTTAGGTGGGCATGGTGACACAATGGTGCCAATAACACGACTTGCTACAATTGGTGGTGTACCGTTAGAAAGCTTAATTGCCGCAGAACGCTTAGCAGAAATCGTGCAACGTACACGTGTTGGAGGCGGTGAAATCGTCAGCTTACTTGGCAACGGTTCAGCATATTATGCACCAGCTGCAGCAATGGTCGAAATGGCTGAGGCAATTTTAAAAGATCAAAAACGTATTTTACCATCAATCGCATACCTTGAAGGCGAGTATGGCTATGAAGAAATTTACCTTGGTGTACCAGCATTACTTGGTGCAAACGGAATTGAAAAAGTATATGAACTAGAACTTACAACAGATGAAAAACAAGCATTAGACAACTCTGCAAATGCAGTGAAGGATGTTATGAAGGCTTTAGTTTAAACTAGTTATACACGAAACACCATTTTATCGTGAAATGGTGTTTTTCTTATGGAAAGGAAATTTACATGCATTTCAACAATTGTGCTTTTCCGAAAAAGTTGTTACTATGAAAGGGACACTTTGATATACCGTATTTCAAAGAATAGTTTTACTACAAGGCAAATGAAGTCATTGATTTGAGATGGGGGTTTCAAATCAATCTTGGAGGATTTAAATATGACGAAAACGGTTTTAGTGGTAGAAGATGAAATGCCAATTGCAACACTATTGAAATATAACTTAGAACAAGCTGGCTTTGTAGTTTTGCTTGCGCATGATGGTCAAGCAGGACTTGATGCAGCTGTAGAAAATACACCGGATTTAATGTTATTAGACTTAATGTTACCTAAGCTTGATGGCGTTGAAGTTTGTAAAGAATTACGCCGCCTTCGTATTAACGTACCGATTATTATGTTAACAGCACGTGATGATGAGTTTGATAAAGTGTTAGGTTTAGAGCTTGGTGCGGATGATTATATGACAAAACCGTTTAGCCCGCGTGAAGTGATTGCACGTGTGAAGGCTGTATTACGTCGTTTTTCTGGCCCAATTGTTGAAGAGGTAGTAGAATCGAGTGAAATTGTTTATTCGTTTGGAAATTTAAAAGTATATCCAGAACGTTTTGAAGCATTCATTAATGAAGAATCATTAGAATTTACACCGAAAGAATTTGAGCTTTTAGTGTATTTATTAGAAAATAAAAACCGCGTATTAACGCGCGATCAATTACTAAGCGCCGTATGGAATTATGATTTTGCTGGCGATACACGAATTGTGGACGTCCACATTAGCCATTTACGCGATAAAATTGAAGAAAATAGTCGTAAGCCATTGTATATTAAAACAATTCGCGGACTGGGTTATAAATTTGAGGAGCCAAAAAAATAATGAATATCATGAAGAACCGTTTATTTTATTCGTTTATTTTTGTCATTGGGTTAGGATTAGCTGTTCTAGGGTTGTTCATAGGGCAGCTTTTTCCTTTTTTTGCAGATGAATATTATACGATTGCAAAAGATGCCAATGTTGCACAAGTGGAACAATTAATAGCGGATGAACAAATTGTGTTAACGGACTCTCAAAAGCAAGCATTATTAGAGACTTATACAATGGATATGTATTCGACTGACTTTAACACATTAAAAATGAAGCTCTATATTTCTGTGGCAATATTGCTTCTGATAGGGCTTATCATAATGGCGTTGATGGCGCATCGAGTGGCTGCAAACTTTACTACGCCGATTGTCAATATTACGAAAACAGCGATTGAGCTTTCAAAGGGCAACTATCGTGCCCGTGCCTTTGCGAATGGCCCTCGAACAGTAGTAGAGCTTCGTAATTCCATCAATATTTTAGCGCGTAATCTCCAAGACATTACAAAAACCCGTATGATTGAAGAGGAACGTCTTAAAACATTGATTGAAAATATGGGGAGTGCGCTTATGATGATTGACCGCGAAGGGAATATTTCAATCGTCAATAAAAAATTCCAAAAGCTTTTTGAATTACCCACTGAACAATTAATCGGTAAAAGCTTTATGTCGCTAGGTTTACCAAAGCAGTTAGAGAAGTTTATTGACCATGTATTTTTAACCGAAATGCCTTACCGTCAGCAGCTTGTTTTGGAAATTGCGGAAGAAGAATATAATGAACAAGTTTATGGTGCACCAGTAGTTGGAGAACATGGGCGATGGCTTGGGGTTGTCATTGTAATGCATGATATTAGTGAGATTGTACGACTTGAACAAATTCGAAAAGATTTTGTCGCCAATGTATCCCATGAATTAAGAACACCTATTACGTCGATTAAAGGATTTTCTGAAACACTTCTAGATGGAGCATTTAAAGATGAACAAATGCTGCTATCGTTTTTGACAATTATTCATGATGAAAGTAACCGTATTGAAGTGCTTGTACATGATTTATTAGAACTATCGAAAATCGAGCGGCACGGCTTTACATTAGACATTATGCCAACAAAATTACAAGATATTTTAGTACGCGTCGTTGATTTAACAAGTGCACAGCTTGAAAGTAAGCATATGCAATTTGATGTAGATATCGAACAAGATGCCGTCATATTAGGTGACGTCAATCGCCTAATGCAAATTTTTACAAATCTAATTAACAATGCAATCGCTTATTCAAAAGAAGAAACAACAGTCAAACTTCGAATTAGTACCAATAATGATTACGGAATTTTTGAGGTAAAAGACGAAGGGTTAGGCATTGAAAAGGCGGAAATTTCACGAATTTTTGAACGTTTTTACCGTGTAGATCGTGCCCGCAGTCGAAATTCTGGGGGTACAGGGCTAGGCTTGTCAATTGTAAAGCATTTAATCGAGGCGCATCAAGGGAAAATTCAAGTAACGAGTGAAGTCGGTAAAGGTACGAGTATGAAGGTCTACTTACCACTGAAAAAATAAGCTTAACAATTCTTTTACAATACTGATATAAATACTTTATATTCGGGTGCTATTCTTTGTATTAGAAACCCCCGTTTCAAAAGTAATACATTAGTTGATGAATACGTACTTCAAACTGCCGTTCTCTATTATTAGAGGACGGTTTTTTAATGATTAATATTGATCATTTTGCACCGAATGAATTTTCTATTTTTACCTAAATCTAATTTTTATGAAAAATATTGAAACTTTAAGCTTGTTTCGTCCGTAAAACAATTTGAATAATAAAAAAGATTAGGAGGTTTTTAACGATGAGTGTTAAGCGAACATTATTATGGATTGGACTTATATTCTTTGCTATTATCGCAATCGTTGCTGTAACGACATCGTGGTATACGGTAGATGAATCCGAACAAGCTGTTGTAATTACGTTCGGGCAGGCCGATGAAACCATTCAAGATTCAGGGTTGCATTTTAAATTACCTTGGCCAATTCAAACGGTAGAAATTTTATCAAAAGAAACATACAGTCTACAATTTGGTTATAAGCAAAAATCAGATGGCTCATTAGAAACATTTGATAAAGAAACAAAAATGATTACAGGTGACGAATACATTGTGTTAACAGACCTTGTCGTGCAATGGCGTATTGTTGATCCTAAGAAATATTTATTTAATTCTGCTGATCCACGCACAATTTTACATAGCGCGACTTCAAGTGCGATTCGTTCAATTATAGGTAGCTCAACGATTGATGATGCATTAACGGATGGTAAAGCAGACATCGAGGCGAAAACGCGTGATTTATTAGTGTCGTTAATTGAAAAGTATGATATTGGGATTAGCGTTGTTGGCGTCAAGCTCCAAGATGTTGATGTACCGAATGAAGAAGTTCGTGCGTCGTTTACCGCTGTAACGGATGCACGTGAAATGAAGAGCACAAAAATCAACGAAGCAATTAAATATAATAACCAACGTACAAGTGAAGCAGCTGGGGAAATGAAGGCTATTTTATCGAAAGCAGAAGGGGAAAAAACGGCCCGTATTGAGCAGGCAAAAGGGGAAGTAGCCCTATTCAATCAGCTTTATGAAGAATATCGCTTAAATAAAGAGATTACAAGTGAACGTTTAATGATTGAAACATTAGAGGCAGTATTACCGAATGCACAAATTTATATTATGAATGACGATGGTAGTAGTACATTAAAGTATTTACCATTACAACCAACACAAACGAATACTTCTACTGAAACGAAGAAAGAAGGAGGTTCGAACTAATGAGTAATGATAAAAATAACTTTGATGGCGATTTAGATGTGTTTGTAAAAAAATTATTTGGCAATAAAAAGCAACAAAAAACAGTGCACGAAGTACCAAAGACCGAAACAAATGATGGAGAAACAGCGTTTGAGGAAAAGTCTAAAAAAGCACCGAAAACAATTAATAAAGATAAAAAACCTGTGAATATGAAGCAATGGGGTGCATCTGCTGCAATTATTACTGCTGTATTTGCAGTACTAGCCATTGTCTTTGCCAATCTTTATGTCGTGAAGGAAAATGAGTATAAAGTTATTCGCCAATTTGGTGAAGTAATCAAATATGAAACTGAACCTGGTCTACACATAAAAGTCCCATTCATTCAAAGTATTACGACGTTACCTCGTAATTTAATGACGCATGATATGACAGAGGAAGAAATTAGTACGGGGGACAAAAAGCGTATTATTATTGATAACTATACAATTTGGCGTGTGACAGACCCGAAAGCGTTAATTTCAAACGCGGGTCAATTGCTGAATGCAGAAAGTCGTATGGAAGAGTATATTTACTCGGCGTTGCGTACAGAATTCGGTCAAACAATTTATGATGATATCATTGACGAAGAGAACTCAAAACGTGGTAATATTAATGACCGTGTAACGGAGCGTGTCAATGAACTGATTACCGAAGCTAATTTGGGGATTGAAGTAGTCGATGTACGAATTCGCCGTACCGATTTACCACAGGAAAATGAGCAAGCTGTCTTTACTCGTATGGTGTCGGAGCGTCAATCGATTGCCCAAAAGTATTTATCTGAAGGTGACGCGGAGAAGCGTAGTCGAGAGGCACAAACCGATCAGGAAGTGCAAGTCATTTTAGCGACAGCAAATAAAGATGCTGCGGTTATTCGTGCAGAGGGTGAAGCGCAAGCCGCTGAAATATATAATAATGCTTATTCAAAAGATCCAGAGTTCTACAGCTTATTTAGAACTCTAGAATCATATAAGAAAACTATTGGTGATGAAACCGTTATTATTATTCCAGCCGATTCACCATATGCAAAATTACTTTCAGGACAATTACAATAATTTTGGGGAGCGTACATGCAAATAATGTGCGTTCCTTTTTTGGGCTTAATTACCTTCATGAATTCTTCTAAAAATACTACTGTTTCATATTATTTTACTGTTATAATATGAACTAGTTAATAGAAAAGGAGAATTGCGCATGAGTAGAACAATTCAAAATACATTAATTGCTTTTATTATGGCAACTTCTGTTACCGCTTTATTTTTCCAGTCGAATCTTCAATTTATGAAAGTTGAAATTTATCATATACCTGTATTATTTATTGTCATTTTTATATTAAGTTTGTTTGTTGCAGAAGATGTGCGAAATTCATTCAAAAAGGTGCTTTGGTTTGAAAAGCGCAAGGATAAGCGTCCCATTTGGCAAGTAGGGGTGGGGATGATTTTTTACTTCACACAAATTGGTTTTGTAGAAGTTTTTGCACGCGGCTTAATGCCATATGATTTAGCGGGCATGCCGATGTATCTCATTATTCCATTTTTAAATGCGTTTTTATTAACGGTTATTTTTGAAGAAATCTTTTATGATGAAAAACGTGATACAGTTGAACAAGTTAAATTTAAGAAATTGAAATAATGGAAAGCTCCTATGATTAGGGGCTTTTTTGTTTTTTTGAGAAAAAACGTTGCAAATGACCATTAAATGTTGGTAATTCATGTGAACAATCGGTAAAGTAGAAAGAGAACATATAATCGTACGTTGACTTCTTTTAGCGAGTGTTAAACACTCTAAAAGAAGTTAATGCCTCCGGCGGATATCACGAATTCGGTAAGAAGTACTTTGCTCTAGCGCAAAACCGAATTCGGACGCAATTACACTGAGGCGAAATTGATTTAAATGGAGGAAAACGAATGACAAAACAAAAACTACTTTTATTAGACGGCAACAGCTTAGCTTACCGCGCATTTTTTGCACTGCCATTATTAACGAATGATAGCGGTATCCATACGAATGCGACATATGGTTTTACGACAATGCTACAAAAAATAATTGGTGAAGAAAATCCAACACAAATGTTAGTCGCTTTTGATGCGGGCAAAACGACATTCCGTCACGAATCATTTGGCGAATATAAAGGCGGTCGTCAAAAAACACCACCTGAATTATCAGAGCAATTCCCGTACATTCGCAAATTAATCGATGCTTTTAATATTAAACGCTATGAGTTAGAACTGTATGAGGCAGATGATATTATCGGGACTTTAGCAAAACAAGCTGCAGCACAGGGAACGGAAGTTATTGTTGTTTCGGGCGATAAAGACTTAACGCAATTAGCGAATGATGATGTGACAGTGTACATTACGAAAAAAGGGATTACCGATATCGAAAAATATACACCTGCACATATCGAAGAAAAATATGGCTTAACCCCGATACAAATTATCGATATGAAGGGGTTAATGGGCGATCAATCGGATAATATCCCAGGTGTTCCAGGTGTCGGCGAAAAAACAGCAATTAAGCTATTAAAAGAACATGGGACAATCGAAAACTTATACGAAGCAATGGATGCGTTGAAGGCTTCTAAAATGAAGGAGAAGCTTGTTGAAAATGAAGAACTGGCACATTTATCGAAAAAATTAGCGACGATTTATACGGAAGCACCAATTACAATTGGTTTAGAAGATTTAGCATATCAAGGTCCGAACGAAGAAGCGTTGCTGGATGTTTGGAAAGAGCTTGGCTTTAAATCTTTAATCGAAAAAAGTGATTTTGAAGTTGAAGATACAGAACAGGCACAAGTGGAATTTACTACCGTAGAGACTTTTACAACAGATATGTTAAAAGACACGATGGCGTTGCATTTAGAGCTTGAAAATGAGCATTATCATAGCTGCCAAGCATTTGGAATTGCACTATCTGATGGTGAGAAAACGTATTTCACTACAATGGAAGATGTGTTCAACAATGAAGCGTTAAAAGCATGGTTAGAAGATGAATCTAAGAAAAAATATATTGCAGATAGTAAAGCGGCACAAGCGATGCTACAGCGTTTAAATATTTCATTAAGAGGTGTCGAGTTTGATTTACTCCTTGCCTCATACATTTTAAAGCCGTCGATTTCAGGGGATGATGTGGCAACGTTAGCAAAGGAATTTGGCTATACAGATGTACAGGCAAACGAAATCGTATATGGTAAAGGTGCAAAATGGGCATTACCAACAGCTGAAGCGCTAGCCGAGCATGTGAGCCGTAAAGCAGTTGCAGTTTGGAAATTGCACCCGGTATTAGAAACGAAGTTACAACAAAACGAACAATTTGAATTATATAAAGAGCTAGAGCTGCCACTTGCACATATTTTAGGGCGAATGGAAAGCGAAGGGATTACGGTAAACGTAGATACACTTGAGCAAATGGGCGATGAATTGAAAGCGAAACTAGATGTCATTGAGCAAACGATTTATGACCTTGCCGGTGAAACATTCAACATCAATTCACCAAAGCAATTAGGTGTTATTTTATTTGATAAGCTTGGTTTACCAGTTATTAAAAAGACAAAAACAGGTTATTCAACAGCGGCCGATGTGCTGGAAAAATTACAATCTGAGCATGATATTGTAAAGCATATTTTACAGTACCGTACGTTAGCAAAATTACAGTCAACTTATATTGAAGGTTTAACAAAAGAGGTGCACTGTGACGATTCAAAAGTACACACACGCTTCCAGCAAGCACTTACGGCTACAGGGCGCTTAAGTTCAACAGATCCGAACTTACAAAACATACCGATTCGTTTGGAAGAAGGGCGAAAAATCCGCCAAGCATTCGTGCCATCGAAAAAGGACTGGGTATTATTTGCGGCCGATTATTCTCAAATCGAATTACGTGTATTAGCCCATATGTGCGGGGACGAAGCACTCGTAGAAGCATTTAAGCAAGGAATGGATATTCATACACGTACTGCGATGGACGTGTTTGGTGTTGAAGCAGATGAAGTAACAAGCAATATGCGTCGTACAGCAAAAGCGGTAAACTTTGGTATTGTATACGGCATTAGTGATTACGGCTTATCGCAAAACTTAGATATTACTCGTAAGGAAGCAGCGACGTTTATTGAAAATTATTTACAAAGCTTCCCAGGTGTAAAAAACTATATGGATTCAATTGTTGAAGATGCGAAGAAAATGGGCTATGTGACAACGATTTTAAATCGCCGTCGCTATTTACCAGACATCACAAGCTCGAACTTCAACTTACGAAGCTTTGCTGAGCGTACGGCAATGAATACACCGATTCAAGGTAGTGCAGCCGATATTATTAAAAAAGCGATGATTGATATGGATGCACGCCTACAACAAGAAGGCTTACAGGCAAAATTATTACTACAAGTGCATGATGAATTAATTTTCGAAGCACCAAAAGAAGAAATCGAAATTTTAGAGCGTATTGTACCAGAAGTAATGGAGCATGCGATTGTACTACTTGTACCGCTTAAGGTGGATTATTCACATGGAGCTACTTGGTACGACGCGAAATAAGGAGTAAATGTAATGCCAGAATTACCAGAAGTCGAAGGAGTAGTACGCGATTTACGGCCAATTGTTGAAGGAAAAACAATCGCAAGTGTCACACTTTCAGAAACCGTTTATGCTTCTCATGAGGCTGGAAAACAAGCGATTATTAAAAGTGCAGCGCCTGAACAATTTGAAAAAATGCTACAAGGAATGACAATTGAACGCATACAACGTCGCTCCAAATATATTTTCTTTCACTTAACGAAAAATGAAGAAAGCTTTATGTTAGTCAATCATTTAGGAATGACAGGTGCATGGTTTGTCGTAAATGATGTTCTTGAAATAACTGAAGAAAAATTCCGTAAGCATATTCATGCTATTTTCACATTAACGAGCGGTGAGTTACTTGTTTTTTCAGACATTCGCCGCTTTGGTGAGCTGCGCTTTATTAAAGAAATAGCTGACCATGCACCGCTCTTGAAAATGGCCCCTGAGCCATTTGATGCGGAGGCGTGCGACTTTTTCTTAATGCAAAGTGATAAACCGCGCTTTGCAAAAAAGGCGATTAAAGAAGTTATTATGGATGGTCAGGTTATTTCGGGCTGTGGCAATATTTATGCAACAGAATCTTTATTCAAAATGAGTATTTACCCTGCAAAACCAGCAAGTGAAGTAAGCCATACACAAAAAATTGAGCTGTTTCAGGTGATTTGTGAGGTATTGCAGGAGAGCATTGACTCAGGTGGCTCAACGATTTCGGATTACCGTAGTATTAATGGTGGCGCGGGTACAATGCAGCACCGCTTGAAAATGTATGGAAAAAAAGAGTGTTTAGCATGCGGGACAACTACAGAATCAATGGTCATTGCGGGTAGAACATCAACCTATTGTCCACAATGCCAAAAGTAAAAGGGGGAAATTGCTGTGATTATTGGATTAACAGGAAGTATTGCGAGTGGAAAAAGCACTGTCGCAAAAATGATTCAATCTTATAAATTACCAATAGTGGATGCGGATTTGATTGCACGTCAGGTAGTAGAGCCAGGCACCCCCACATTAAAAAAAATCGCGGAAGCCTTCGGAGAAGAAGTGATTGCAGTTGATGGCTCAATGGACCGTGCAAAGGTAGGGAGCATTATTTTTCATAACGGCGACATGCGTCAAACGTTAAACGGTATTATTCACCCCGCCATTCGTGAGGAAATGCTGCGCCAGCGCGATGAATTTATGTCATATGGTGAAAAAAACATTTTTATGGATATTCCATTGCTGTTTGAAAGTAAGCTCGAGCATTTTGTAGAGAAAATTATCGTTGTTTCAGTCGAGGAAGAAGTGCAATTACTGCGTTTAATGGCACGTAACGGCTTTACAGAAGACGAGGCACGTGCGCGTATCGCTACTCAAATACCTGTAAAAGAAAAAGAGCAGCTTGCAGATGCTGTGATTCATAATAATGGCACATTGGAAGATACGGCCATTCAGTTACAATCGATTTTATATGAGTGGAATGTGTTGAAATAATGGAGTGCCCTGATTGAAGAATTTTTTTAACAAAGAAAAAAGTATATAAATTAAGTGTGCCATGAACCTAGTGTTCATGGCATTTTACTTTTCATGGAGACGAATATTTTAAAACGTATATTTTTTGATGAGTATAGTCATTCTAAGTGATTTCTAAAGAATCATAGAAAAAAGGTAAGGCTGATAGCGATAAAAGAAGTAATAAAGTTAGGGGTGAAGAAAGATTGTCAATGGTTTCAAACTTTTCGTTTGCGAAGGATGTCTTGATTTGAAATAAGGTGACCTACCGATGTAAGGGTCGTTATTATCGAGGGATTCATTTCCTGTTTTCATCTTTTACTCACCTTCTTTTAGGATGAATATTTCTTATGAGCGACGATAAAAAATATTGAATTTACTTATTGGTTATGGAAAGGTATGCTTTATTTACATTTAGTACGAATGGAAAGAAGGCTCTTTTATGGAATTTCTCCTCTTTTTTATTGTCGGGGTCGTTGGTAATGTAGTTGGAACACTAGTGGGAGGCGGAGGACTTATTAGCTTACCAACAATGCTTCTCATGGGCTTGCCCGTGCATTCAGCAATTGGAGCAAATAAAGTGTCTAATACAGTTAGTTCATTATCTAGTTTTCTCGTTATTTTCAAACAGAAAGAAGTTACGGGTAAAGAGGCGCTGGCTGTCATCGCATTTTGCTTAGGCGGTGGGGTTTTAGGTGGACTAATTGCCTCCTTTTTAAGTGGGGAAGCGCTGACGGTCATTGCAATATTACTACTTAGCTTTGCATTCGTTACATCTTTCATGGGTAGCGGGAACTTTGATGGGACAGAGCCATTACATGTGAATAAAAAAATAGGTACAGCCTTACTCGGAATTGGTATGTATGACGGGATGTTTGGACCTGGAAGTAGCACGCTTGCAATGTATTTGTATGCTAGTCAAAAAATAGCGTATATCCGAGCGGTGGGTTTAGCTAGAATTGGTGTTTTCGCAAGTTGTTTTGGGGCATCCATTACGTATATCTCGACAGGTAAAATCATTTGGTCACTTACCATTGCATTGATGATTGGGGCAATTGTAGGTGCCCAGTTAGGATTGCGTTTAGCGAGAAAGTTAAAATCAAAACATATTAAGCCGCTCCTAAGGGTAGTGACCGTGTTACTGATTGTACAAATAATGGTAGATTATTTGAAATAATTAGGGCTAAATTATTTCAAAGATAAGAAAGTAAATAAATTGTAACACCCACAGTCTCCGGATTGTGGGTGTTACAATTTGTGGACAAAATAACTATAACAAATCTTCTTTGATTAGAATTCAACAACCAAAAGAAAGTAAAAGTCACACCAGGAATTTTCTTAGTATAACACAGTTGTCTCAAGAGTAACTTAAATCAACAGATACATATGCTTGATACTATGGGTGGCATGACAAGAAAGGTGAATGGATGTGATTTTTCACCATATAAATTATTAAGAAATCAATGGCAAACGGTCGTATTGAAGTTAATTCGATGAGGCATTACAGAACAGGAAAAGAAACGAATTCAACCAAGACGACTACTACAGGCTTTTTCACAAAATGGTAAAAATTTCTATGTTCATGCCCCAAAATAAAACGATTTGCCATCATATTATGAAAAATATGTGGATAAATGAATCGTAACATGATTACATTCTGATTTACTTTGTAAAAGATAAACATCTTTGTTGTAGCTACTCAGCCATTATTATCAGAATATAACAACTTTATGAATGTGCGTAAAATGTGTTCACCTTTTTGAAATATGTGTTATACTAATCAACGAATAAAGAAAACGAATGAAATGTACTTTTAGGAGGATTTAAAAAATATGACAGTTTCTATTGCAATTAATGGTTTCGGCCGTATTGGTCGTATGGTGTTCCGCCAAGCAATGATGCGCGGTGACGTAAATATCGTAGCGGTAAATGCGAGCTACCCATCTGAAACGTTAGCACATTTAATTAAGTATGACACAAATCACGGCGTATTCCCAGGTACTGTCGAAGCTATCGAAGGTGCTTTAATCGTAAACGACAAACGCGTTGAATTAGTAAGCGAACGCGATCCATTAAAATTACCATGGGCTGAAATGGGCGTAGATATCGTAATCGAAGCAACTGGTAAATTTAATGACCGTGCGAAAGCAGCAATGCATTTAGAAGCTGGTGCGAAAAAAGTTATTTTAACTGCTCCAGGTAAAAATGAAGATATTACAGTAGTATTAGGTGTAAATGACGACAAATTAGATTTATCTAAACATGACGTGATTTCAAATGCATCTTGTACAACGAACTGTTTAGCTCCAGTAGTGAAAGTATTAAACGATGAGTTTGGTATCGTAAACGGTTTAATGACGACAGTTCACGCTTACACAAATGATCAAAACAACATTGACAACCCGCATAAAGACTTACGTCGTGCGCGTAACTGTGCTTCGTCAATTATCCCAACTTCAACTGGTGCAGCAAAAGCTTTACGCTTAGTATTACCAGAATTAGATGGCAAAATTCACGGCATGGCATTACGTGTACCAACACCAAACGTTTCGTTAGTAGACTTAGTTGTTGATTTAGAACGTGATGTAACAGTAGAAGAAGTAAATGCTACATTTAAAGCGGCTGCTGATGGCAAAATGAATGGTATTTTAAATTTCAACTTAGAGCCATTAGTATCTTCAGATTACAACACAACAACATTCTCATCTACAGTAGATGGTTTATCAACAATCGTTTTAGGTGACCGTAAAGTAAAAGTAATCGCTTGGTACGACAACGAGTGGGGTTACTCAGCTCGCGTAGTAGACTTAGCAACGAAAATTGCAAACGAATTAGCAGTAGTAAACTCTTAATTTGAAAATTCCTAAGCTTTTTGTAGAACGACTTGTTTCTACAAAAAGCTTTTTTTGATTGTTTATATGCTATGAACACTATATAATTTTAAAGCATTCATTTTGAATACAATATAGACGCGTAGGAATCACTATTTCCATTGCGCGCTTTTTGATATAATAAAGATATTAATTAAACGACTTAGGAGAAAAAACTATGAGATGTCCAGCTTGTCAATACAATGGCACACGTGTTGTTGATTCAAGACCTGTTGATGATAATAAAGAAATTCGTAGACGTCGTGAATGCGAATCATGCAGTTTTCGTTTTACGACATTCGAAAAAATAGAAGAAACACCATTAATTGTTGTGAAAAAGGAAGGCTCACGCGAAGAATTTAGCCGTGAAAAAGTATTGCGTGGTTTAATTCGCGCATGCGAAAAGCGTCCTGTTTCATTAGAGCAGCTAGAAGAACTCGTACTTGCAATTGAAAAAGAGCTTCGTCATTTAGGTAATGCTGAAGTCCGCTCTGAAGATGTGGGGGAAATGGTAATGGACCGACTATCAAAAGTCGATGAAGTTGCCTACGTGCGCTTTGCATCCGTTTACCGTCAATTCAAAGACATTACGGTATTTATCGATGAACTAAAAGAAATTATGACCCGTCAATCGAATTCGAAATAATAAAGGGAGGGACGAAAATGGTTCACTTCAAAGAATTACAGCCTACGGATCATTTTGAAATTACGCTCCCTCACGCACTTTCAACAAATGAACGTCAATTATTAACATTATTTTATCAGCCGTTAATTGGCCCCCCACCTATTAGTTTGTATTTAACGTTGTGGGCAGAAGCAGAAAGCCATAGTGTGCAGGTGATGAACCATTATTATTTAATGCAAGTGTTATCACTACCACTAAAGCAAGTATTTGAAGCGCGTGTAGCGCTAGAAGCAATCGGCCTCCTTCGTACATGGCGTAAAGACGTCGCGGATGGTCGCCATTTTCTCTATGAATTAGTGCGCCCACTTGATGCGGCAAGTTTTTTTAAAGATCCGCTTTTATCGATGTTTTTATTTAGTAAGATCGGAGAAGGGGCTTATCGTAAACTGCGTCAACGCTTTTTAACAATGCCAAATAAGGCTCAATTTGAAGAGGTGACGCGCACATTTACTGATGTGTATCGCCCAATCAATCAAAGCTTACCTATGGACGATTTAGAGATAAATCAAGCGACAACTGGGGATTATCCTTTTTACTATGAGCAATTTGATTTTAAATTATTACAGGCTGGCCTATCGGAGCAATTAATTCCAAGTGCAGCATTAACGCTTGAGGCACGAGATACAATTGCTAAACTTGCATTTTTATACAATTTATCACCGCTTCATATGCAAAAAGTGGTCATCACCGCATTAGATGAGCACAATAAGTTAACGACAGAACGTTTAAAACGAGCAGCAGCAGATTTTTATAAACTGACAGTGTCAACAGATGCGCCAGTGTTAACGAAAGCTTTTGAAAAACAAATAGAAGTAGCTGTTGATGAAAATTTATCAAAAGAGCAAGAACTACTGCAATATTTAGAAACAACGGCACCGGTTCAAGTTTTACGTGATATCAACAACGGCAAAGAACCGATCCCCTCTTCGATACAGCTTGCTGAAGATTTAGTCGTGAAATATGGAATGTCCGTTGGTGTAGTAAACGTTTTATTAGAATACGTTATGCTATCAACAGACATGAAGTTACCTAAGGCTTACGTTGAAAAAATTGCGGACCACTGGAATCGAAAACAGTTAAAAACGGCGAAAGAAGCGATGGAATTGGCACGACAAGAGCGTGATAAGTATTCGCAGTGGAAACAAGAAAGTGCGCAACCAAAACAAACGCAAACGAAAAAGCCAACCTATAATAATCGAAAAAGTGGCCGTGACGAGCAAGTACCAGATTGGTTTTATAAGCGTAATGAGGAACCACTTCAAGATAAGCAACCAGACGGAGCAATCGATTTTGAAAAAGAGCGCTTAAAAATATTACAAAAGCTTGATAGGGCAGGTGAATAGCAATCGAACCAATTAATAATCAATTAAACGAAATTAAAAAGCGTATGCCCTCATTTGAAGAACGTTTTGAAGCAATTCGTCGTGAAACGATCGAACACCCAAAAGTTCAAGAATTTTTACGCGAACATGAGCAGCAAGTAACGAAGGAAATGGTTGAAATTAGCTTACCGAAGCTATTAGAGTATACCGGGCAATCCCTAACATGCTGCGGCTGTGGTAATACGAATCAATGTACTAATTTACTAAAAGGTTATATTCCGAAGTTGTTCATTACGCGCAATGTTATTGATATTACGTATGTCTCATGCGAGCAAAAGCAACGTGAAGATGAGCGCCGTGACGTAGCGAATATGATTTCGAGTATGCATATGCCAAAAGATGTGTTAAAGGCGACATTAAAAGATTTAGCGATCGACAATCATTCGCGTTTAACGATTGCTGATCAAGCAGCAGAGTTTGTCGCAACATATAAACGTACAGGAGAGCTACCGAAAAAAGGCTTTTACTTATATGGTAAATTTGGTGTTGGTAAATCCTTTGTTCTCGGTGCAATTGCCAATGAGCTTGCAACATTAAAAGTGAAAACTGTTGTTGTATTCGTACCAGAATTTTTACGTGAAATGAAAAATGCCATTGGCGATAATTCATTAAATGAGAAAATCGATTATGTTAAAAAAGCACCCGTACTTATGTTAGATGATATTGGCGCAGAAACGATGTCAGCATGGACACGTGATGAAATCCTAGGAACGATTATGCATTACCGAATGAGTGAAGAGCTACCAACATTCATTACATCTAATTTTGATTATAGCGGGTTAGAGCATCATTTGGCACAATCGCAGCGCGGTGATATTGAGGTCGTAAAAGCAGCACGTTTAATGGAGCGCATTAAAGCAGTCACAATTCCAGTGCAAATGGATGGTACAAACCGAAGAATTTAAATTGTTAAATATTTTCTTCTTCGTAGTTGCATTTCATTAAAAACGAGCGTATACTTTTAACGTAATTAAACAATAAATGCATTGATAAGGACAATAAGTTTAACGAACTAGCTTTTAGAGAGGGAAGTCATTGGCTGCAAACTTCCTAGCAAAGTGTTTTACTTTACTACCTTGGAGCAGTGATGGGGCAAATCCGTCAACGTTTCTCAGTACGTTAACTGACCGAGAGCTTCTTATTCGTAATATACGAAGAAGGAAGAAGGGTGGCACCACGAGCATATACAGCATCGTCCCTTTACGAGGGATGGTGCTTTTTATTTTGCCAAAAATAAGGAGGACAACATTATGTCAGAAATGATTAAATTAACTTTCCCAGATGGCGCAGTAAAGGAATTTGCAAAAGGCACATCTACTTTAGACGTTGCAGGTTCAATTAGCCCTGGTCTAAAAAAATCTACATTAGCAGGTAAAATTAATGGCGCGTTAGTCGATGCAAAAACAGGGATCGAACAAGATGGTGCGATTGAAATTATTACGAACAAATCACCAGAGGCATTAGAAATTTTACGTCACTCGACAGCTCACTTGACTGCACAAGCAGTGAAACGTTTATTCCCGGATGTAAAATTAGGTATTGGACCAGTTATCGATTCAGGTTTCTATTATGACATCGATTCACCAACACCAATTACAGCAGAAGACCTACCAGCAATCGAAAAAGAAATGAAAAAAATTATTTCGGAAAACATCGAAATTGATCGCAAAAATGTTTCTCGTGATGACGCGCAAAAAATCTACGAAGAAGTAGGAGACGAGTACAAATTAGAATTACTTGAAGCAATTCCAGCGGATGAGCAAGTATCAATTTACTACCAAGGTGACTTCTTTGACCTTTGCCGTGGGGTACACGTACCATCTACAGGGAAATTAAAAGAGTTCAAATTATTATCACTTGCTGGTGCTTACTGGCGAGGTAACTCAGACAACAAAATGTTACAACGTATTTACGGTACTGCGTTCTTCACGAAGGAAGAGTTAAAACATCATTTACAAATGCTTGAAGAAGCAAAAGAGCGTGACCACCGTAAAATCGGTAAAGAATTAGACCTTTTCATGACGTCTCAAACTGTAGGTCAAGGTTTACCATTATGGTTACCAAACGGTGCAACAATCCGTCGTACAATTGAGCGTTACATCGTAGACAAAGAATTATCTTTAGGCTACAAGCATGTTTACACTCCAGTACTTGGTTCGAAAAGATTATACGAAACATCAGGTCACTGGGAGCACTATCAAGATGGCATGTTCCCTCCAATGGAGATGGACAACGAAACTTTAGTTTTACGTCCGATGAACTGCCCTCACCACATGATGGTATTCAAAAACGGTTTACACTCGTACCGTCACTTACCAATTCGTATTGCAGAACTTGGTACAATGCACCGTTATGAAATGTCAGGTGCGGTATCAGGCTTACAGCGTGTACGCGGGATGACATTAAACGATGCGCATATTTTCGTACGTCCAGACCAAATTAAAGCGGAATTCAAAAAAGTAGTGGAGTTAATCTTAGAAGTTTACAAAGACTTCGATTTAAAAGACTTCTCATTCCGTCTTTCTTACCGCGACCCGAACAATAAAGAGAAATATTTCGATGACGACCAAATGTGGGAAACTGCACAGGCGATGTTAAAAGAAGCGATGGACGAATTAGGCTATGACTATTTCATCGCAGAAGACGAAGCAGCATTCTACGGTCCAAAATTAGACGTTCAAGTAAAAACTGCAATTGGTAAAGAAGAAACACTATCGACTGCACAGCTTGACTTCTTATTACCACAGCGTTTCGATCTTTCATACATCGGGGAAGATGGTCAACCACAACGCCCAGTCGTTATTCACCGTGGTGTTGTATCGACAATGGAACGTTTCGTAGCATTCTTAATCGAAGAATACAAAGGTGCATTCCCAACATGGCTAGCACCAGTTCAAGCAACAATCATTCCGGTTTCTAATGCTGTACACTATGACTATGCTCGCGAAGTACAAGAAAAATTACAAGCTGCTGGTGTACGTGTCGAAATGGATGACCGTGAAGAAAAATTAGGCTACAAAATCCGTGAATCTCAAATGAAGAAGATCCCTTACATGTTAGTATTAGGGGATAAAGAAGTGGAAGAAGGGGCAGTTAACATTCGTCGTTACGGCTCAAAAGATTCTGAAACAGTATCATTTGAAGAATTCTTAGCAAACATTAAAGCTGAAATTACAAAATAATTTATCTCACCCCCTTTTCTCAATGCTGACATTGAAAAAAAGGGGGGTGTTTTTGTAATTTGGAAGTATAATCCTTCCGAAATAAAGAAATCTTACCAAGTTGTTTCATACAACATGGTAAGATTTTTCGTTAATATCAATAGTTAAAATTTAAATTCTCCAACAGCTTGTTGTAAATCTTCTGCGCGTACACTTAAATCGTTTGCAACACTATTAATTTCTTGCATGGCTGAAATTTGTTCATTAATCGAATCTCTCGCTTTTGCAGTATCATCTGTGACGATTTGTGATTGGGCAGCCAACTCCTGCACTGAAGCGGTAACTTCTTCTGCTGCGGCTGAAATTTGTTCTGTTACTGCAGATACATCTTCAATTTGCGAGCGCATATAATCTACTGCCGCCAATATTTTATTGAAGGATGTACCTGTATTGTCAATGATGTCAACGCCTTGTTCAACGGAAGTTAAGCTTTCTTGAATGGCTTGCTCTACATTTTTTGTATCTAGTTGAATTTCGTTTGTTAATGCGACAATTTCATTTGCGGACTTGTTGGAAGCCTCTGCTAATTTGCGGACTTCATCAGCAACAACTGCAAAGCCTTTACCATGCTCACCTGCACGTGCGGCTTCAATGGCTGCATTCAGTGCTAATAAATCCGTTTGATCTGTAATGCTTGTAATGACGCGTGATATATTTTCAATTTCGACTGTTTGTTGCGCTAATTTATGGATTAAATCTGTTGTTAATTTCGTTGATTGATAAATCGTTTGCATTTGGTGTTTTGCTGTTTTAACATTTGATTCACCTTCATCTGCCATGTCAGAAGTTTCGTTAGCTGATGTATTTAATAGCTGCGCGGATTCTGCAATACGTTGGATAGCTGAAGAAGTTTCTTCCATTGCCGTTGCACATTCTTTTGCGGCAAATGCACTATTCTGTGTAGATTCTACAGAGTTAGAAGCAGCATGGGCAATATTTTCAGAGAGTAATGTAATCTCTTGTGTTGAAGCATTTAACTCTTCAGCTGAAGCACTTAAATGCTCAGCATTTCTACCTAAGGATTCAAGTAGTCCCTTGATTGTATTTTTCATCGTGTTAACTGAACCCGTTAATTGACCAATTTCATCTTTTGATTTTATTTGAATGTCTTCTTGACTCAAGTCACCTGAAGCAATTGTATGCACGGAAGCTTGTAATTTTTGTAATGGTGTAGCGATTCGTCGGTTTAAGCTAAGTGCAAGTAGTATACCTAATAGGAGTGAGCTAAAGAATACAATCGCGGCGATAATTATTGCTTCGTTCTTTTTATTTTCGGATTGTTTTTTTGCATTATCAAATAATTGTTTAAATTGATTGTTTAACTCTTCACCTGAATTAATGGCTGCATCACGAGCTGGGATCACGGTTTTTAAATAGTACGCCACGGCATCGACTCCACCTGTGGCATCATTAATTCGTAATGCTTCATTAATTTCTTTTTCATAAAGTTCAATTTTTTCATTAGTGTAAATAAATTGCTGCATGGTTGCATCGGTTTCTAAGCCTTCTTTGAAAAGGTCTAGTGTTTCATCTAATTTAGACTGAGCTACTTCAAGTTGCTCCTTAGCAGTGTCATCGCCTAAAATATAAGATTGTAGCTGTGTACTTTCTATCGTTTAGCTATTTCGTATATCACTTACTGCGTTTAACTTGGGCAATCCGTTGTTTATTGTGTCACTGTACTGTTTGTCAATGCCAATCATTTGATAAAATGAGATTGTGCTTGCTGTGAGGTTCGTAATAACCATTAGTGCAAATCCAGCTAATAATTTGTGTTTAATAGACATACCTATCAACTCCATTTAATATTATAGCCTTACACTTTCATTGTAGTACAGGGAGCTATAGGAAATAAAAGGTAGTTTCTGTGGACAATTCAATTGAAATCTAATGAACTAGTATTGATAGTAGTACAGTAAGAATCTAAAGAACTATTAATAAATGTTCTAGTTGAAAAAGTTTTAAACATGGTGAACGTTTGAAGCAAGTTTAAATATTTTAAAATGTTGCGTGGAATAGAAAGGCTATTTTTGTTCAAAATAAAAAAAGAAAAACGTTGACGTTAAATAAGAGGCATGATAAGATTATCTAGGTTATGAATACAAAGTTAGCAAGTAGAGGCTGCCCGCTTCTCACCTGAATGATGCATTTTGTTATCTACAGGTATAGACACGTTGAATTGTTTTACGCGTTTATGCGTATGCACATATAGCGGGCGGACATCTCGAATGTCCGTCTTTTTTGTTTGTAAAGGCAAAAAAGGCTATATGGACATAACGCGGAGAGGTGTACCGTTCGACCGGGTTATACTTTACACCAACTCATGTATTCGCGACAAACACTTGGAGGTGGATTATTATTAGCAAAGACATGTATGTAAACGAAGGCATTCGCGCACGTGAACTTCGTCTAATCGACCACAATGGTGATCAGCTTGGCGTTAAAACGAGAATCGAAGCGCTAGAAATTGCCGCTCGTGCTAACTTGGATCTTGTCCTTGTGGCCCCTCAAGCCAAGCCACCAGTCGCTCGTATCATGGACTATGGTAAATTTAAGTTCGAACAGCAAAAGAAAGACCGCGAAATTCGTAAAAATCAAAAAGTTATCAGTATGAAAGAGGTTCGTTTGAGCCCTACAATTGATGAACATGATTTCCAAACGAAATTACGTGCCGGAGTTAAGTTCCTTGAAAAAGGTGACAAAGTGAAGGCTACAATTCGCTTCAAAGGTCGTGCAATTACACACAAAGAAATTGGTCAGCGTGTGCTAGATCGCTTTGCTGAAGCTTGTGCTGAAGTATCTACGGTTGAACAAAAACCGAAGATGGAAGGCCGAAGCATGTTCTTAGTTCTTCAACCAAAGAACGAGAAATAATAAGTATGTAGAAACAAGTTT
This sequence comes from Solibacillus daqui, assembly GCF_028747805.1. Taxonomy (NCBI): domain Bacteria; kingdom Bacillati; phylum Bacillota; class Bacilli; order Caryophanales; family Caryophanaceae; genus Solibacillus; species Solibacillus daqui. Next base: position 2,918,262 of record NZ_CP114887.1, on the reverse strand, counting down.
AGGAGGAAATCGACATGCCAAAAATGAAAACTCACCGTGGAGCTGCGAAACGTTTCAAAAAAACAGGTACTGGTAAATTAAAATTTGACCGTGCTTATGGCTCTCACTTATTCGCTAACAAATCTACTAAAGCAAAACGTCACTTACGTAAAGCTAAAGTTGCAACTTCAGGCGATTTCAAACGTATTCGTACATTATTAACTTACATGAAATAATCTTTGTTCGGTAAAGATTATTTAAAAACACAAAAATAACTAATCATTCGAAAGAATTAGCAGGAGGTAATTACTATGCCACGCGTAAAAGGCGGAACAGTAACACGCGCTCGTCGCAAAAAAGTTTTAAAATTAGCTAAAGGTTACTATGGTTCAAAACATACATTATACAAAGTAGCTAACCAAGCAGTAATGAAATCAGGTCAATATGCATACCGTGACCGTCGTCAAAAGAAACGTGATTTCCGTAAATTATGGATCACTCGTATCAACGCGGCTGCTCGCATGAACGGCTTATCATATTCTCGTTTAATGCACGGCTTAAAAGTTGCTGGTATCGAAGTTAACCGTAAAATGTTAGCTGACTTAGCTGTAACTGATGCTGCAGCATTCACTCAATTAGCTGAAGAAGCTAAAAAAGCAGTAGCTAAATAATATTTGAGGCTAAGCCGAAAATATTTTTTCTGCACCGAAAGCGAAGCGACAGGTGCAAAATACTTAGCATGTTCTTTTATAATCAAGACTGATAGGGAATTCTCCTTATCAGTCTTTTTTCAAATTGTCTAGGCTAAAGCGCCAGCCCTTCGGCGATTTCGATCCCACTCGGGGCTGGAAGGGTGCTTTAGCGATTTTCTTAAATCAAGGGGGAATTGTTGTGGCATTAGCAGCCCTTTCATACGTTGTAATTGTTTCACTCATTTTGTGCGTCTATATGTATATCGATAAAGACCGTGCAAAGAAAAAAGAATGGCGCATTTCAGAAAAAACATTGTTAACGCTTGGATTTTTCGGTGGCGCATGTGGCGGCGTGCTAGGAATGTATTTATTTCGCCATAAAACAAAGCACAATGCCTTCGCGTTTGGCTTACCATTAATGGCGGCAATCCATATTTTTTTTCTTGTGCAATTATTTAAAATATAGCGATATGAAGCTCGAACAAAACAAGAAACAATTTTTCACTATGTAGAAAAATTGTTTTTTTTAATTTGATAGGAATTCAATAATTGAAATACAAAAAAATTATTTAATTATCCATATTAAAATAGTTTGATTTATAAATATTTGTAATTTACAATAAATTCAGAAAACTATTTTAGGAGGGACTCTAGATGGTAGTTGCGACAAACTTAACACTTTGGAATCAATTAAAGGAATTGCAGTCACCAAAATACAAGTGGGTAGATTTAACACAAAGTTTTGGTGAAGATACACCGCGCTGGCCGGGATTTGAACCGTTAAAAAATACGGTATTATTTGATTTCCCTGAAGCGCCAATGAAAGTAAATCATTATGCTTTTCCAGGCCAATATGGTACGCATATTGATGCACCGGGGCATTTTGTACCAAATGCCCGATTAGTCGATGAAATTCGTGTCGATGAATTTGCATATCCATTAACTGTCATAGATGTGCATGAAAAAGTGACAGAAAGTCATGATTATGCATTAACGGTTGAAGATATTGAGCAGTTTGAAGCGCAGTATGGTCAAATTCCAGAAGGTGCGTTTGTCGCAATGCGTTCGGACTGGTCGAAGCGTTGGCCAAATCAAAATGCGATGTTAAATAAAGATGAGAATGGCATTTCACGTTATCCAGGTTGGTCTGTGGAGGCATTGAAGTTTTTATTTGAAGTGCGAAATGTTGGCGCGGTTGGACACGAACCATTTGATACAGATCCGCCATTATTACAGCAAGAAATCGGCTTTGCTGGTGAGGATTATGTTTTACAACAAGATAAATTCCAAATTGAAGTAATGGCCAACTTAGACCAAGTGCCTCCAGTTGGTGCGATTATTTTTGCAACGTTCCCGAAAGTTAAAAATGCAACAGGTTTCCCAGCTCGTTGTTTTGCGATTGCCCCAGTAGATGGTGAAGCAGATGAGTAAATATAACGAACAGCTCTCTTATTTACAAAAGCCAAATGAAGAAGAAATTCCACAGGACTTGCAGGAGATATTCGATGGGCATGTCGAAAAGCAGCTAGAGCAAAATGGCTTTGTAAATAACTTATTTAAAGTACTTCCGCTTAATGCAGCGCAGTACAAAGGCTTTTTAGACTTTAAATATTCGTTATTTAATGAAGAAACCTGCTATTTATCAACTGCGGATAAAGAGATGATAGGGCTTGTTGTATCATCAACTAATAATTGTAGTTACTGTTTAACGTCACATAGCGATGTCTTACGTGGACTAACGAAAAATCCAGGCTGGGTCGATCAGTTAACCTATAATTATCGTTCAGCGAAGTTAACGCAAAAGCAGCGTGCTTTATGCGATTATGCGTATCGTGCAACGCGTTATCCGAATGAAATGACACCGAAAGAAGTAGATTTATTGCGAGCAGCTGGCTTTAATGACCATGAAGTGTTAGAGGCGGCGTACGTTGCAGGTTTCTTCAATTATACAAATCGCTGGGTAAGTACAATTGGTGCAATTGCCAACCCAGGGCATTATGGACATAATCGATAAAACGAAAAAAATGGGTGCTACAAAGCTGTAGCATCCACTTTTAGTTTGTTAAAGAATAAAAAATAGGACTGCCATTATAACAATCGTTGGAGTAAGTAATCGATTTCGGAGCCGTGATGTTGCATTTAACCATTCATCTTCATGAACCGTCATTAGCTGGAAAAAGGGCGCTTGCTTAATTTCGCCTATAATTGAACGCAATAAAACATGAAGACCTATAATTGAAAACACAAAAACTAAAACTTTTGCCCACATTGGTAAAACTAAAGATAGACCGGAGCAAATCGCAATAAGCTGAAGAGGTGAGATCATGTAATGTAATTTTCGTAAAAGTGTTTTATAGAATAAATTGTCAATTCGATATTTACTAAACACCGTCTTTTTAGCGAGTAAAACGAGTGGTTGCTTTGTTTTAGCTGGTAAATAATAGCGCATTTCCTTACTAAATTGATAGAAACGTTTCATCCATTGATAAAATGCCTCGTATTCCCAACGAACCTCGATTGTCCAGTAGCGATTGCTAAAAACAGCTTTCAATAAAATTACATGCACAATCACCAGCAGTATGCTATATCCCCAAATTGGAATTATAAAAAGAGTAAAAGTAAAAAGTGCGTGAATGACTAAAAAAAGAGGCCATTTCGTATACCATTTTTGATATTTGTAATGAATGAAAATATGGAGCACGCTGACTATATTGAAAACGAGTATGATTTTTGATAATGGCAAAATAATGAATGGAGAAGCAAATAATAGTGCGATAATAAGGAAACAATTATAGCGTAAAAATGAATAGCAATAGCCATATAATTTGATATGACGTATTTTCGTGGCTTGCTGTTTATAAAATAAAAGGTCAGCATCATACAAAAACAAACGCAAAGAAGGTATTATTAGAAAAAAGCTTAATCCGAAAAGTAGAGTGAGCAAAATGTTGTACTGAATTTCAATTGCTTGAAAATTTGCTGAAATATCGCGATATAAGAAGAAGCTAATAACGACGCTAGGAATGGCAATGTATAGAACAACGGTCCAATCAAAGACAGATTTAAATAATTTAAAATTAAATTGATAAGAGCGATAAAGGCGTTTTACAAACATAACTACAACCTACCTTGAAGCTCGTAAAAAATATCCAATAATGAAATGGGTTGCCCCACAATTTGTTGTAGTTCCTGTAATGTGCCCCGTGCTTGCATCTTTCCATCATGCAGTAATACATAATGGTCACATAATTTTTCAGCCATTTCTAATTGGTGCGTACAAAGTAAAAAACTGGCCCCTTGTTGTTTTCGTTCATCAATTAGCATAAGCAGCTCACGCATAGCCCTTGGATCTAACCCCATAAACGGCTCGTCTAATATGTAGAGTGGGCGTTCAATTAAAAATGCTAAAACGAGCATTACTTTTTGCTGCATTCCTTTTGAAAAGTAAATAGGTAAATCATCCAGACGTTTGTCTATTTGAAAAAGCGTTAATAGCTGATTTGCCTTATGCCATAAACTTTCATCGTGAAATTCGTCGATTAAAAATTGAAGATGTTCGCGTAATGTAAAATGTTCATAGAATAGTGGACGTTCAGGGACATAACCATAAGAGGGAATCGAGATATCCCCTTCAAAGTAAGGAATAACACCTAACATCGATTGAATCGTTGTACTTTTACCAGCACCATTACCTCCAATGAGCCCAACAATTTCACCGGACGTTATTAAAAATTCAATCTGTTCAATACTTGGTTCATTTGCTACATAACCAGCTTGTTGAATATGTATTTCCATAAATTTCACCTCAAACTACTATACGGTTATAACGGCGTTTCGTTTCAAAAAAAAAAACGAACCGTTAAAAAACGATTCGCTTTACATCAATTAGTCCTTCATCAATTGCTCAATCGGATTTTTCCAATTGATGGTGGCGTTTGGATAATTCATTTGGACTTCCTTCTCCAAGTATAAGAAGTCTTCTTTTGTAAACCCTTGGAGTTTCATGGCATCATGTACAAAAATAAAAATGCTAATAACTTCAAAGGAATTGTCTGTTGTGCCTAAATATTTTTCCCCTTCAAAAAGCGCTCCTTTATAAGTGATGAAAAAGTTTTTCCGGACATTTTTTACATCATCATAAAAATAATAGTTCCCATTTTCATATGCCTCATCTAATTTGCGTTTTGGGTCGATTAAATAGCGAACCCCTTTATAAAATATGTAGATGATGAGGATAATAATGACAATACGTAAAAGAAGTGCCATAGAAGTTCCTCCTTGATTACAGTGTTTTCATGCTATACGATTAAGTATGAATGAAAGTTTCATTTATTTTAGAAAAAGAGGGATTTTTTTATGGAATTTATAGAATTATTTGAAATGCAGCGTCAACTAGATCGTTTTATTGAAGAAACACAAAATATTCAAAAGGATGTTTTTGATGAAAAAGGGTTGGCACTATTAGTAGAGCTTGCCGAGTTAGCAAATGAAACGCGCTGCTTTAAGTTTTGGTCAACGAAGGGACCATCAGAAAAAAGCGTGATTTTAGAGGAGTTTGTTGATTCCATTCATTTTATGCTGTCACTTGGTTACATGCGCGAATTTACATTAGAGGCATGGCCAGTTGTTGAAAAGAAAACGGATTTAACACAAGCTTTTATTGATGCGACACAAACTGTATTAACGTTTTTAAAACAACAAACAGAAGAAAATTATAAGGCAATCTGGTCGCAATATAGCTTAATTGCTTATAATTTAGGCTTTACAGTGGAAGATATTATTGAAGCATATAAAGCTAAAAACGAAAAAAATTACGAGCGTCAGCGTAATGGGTATTAATGGCTGAAATATACACGAAAACAGTAAAACTATTTCACTTTTCGAAATAAAGTCGTTATAATTAAATGGAATCTATTTAGGAGGCAATTTCTCATGACAAAGCTTGATCCAACATTACAAATGTTCAAAGATTTAACGGATGCAAACGGTATTCCAGGGAATGAACGTGCTCCTCGTGAAGTAATGAAAAAATACATTACACCATTTGCAGACGAAGTAGAAACAGACAACTTAGGTAGCTTAATCGCGAAAAAAGTGGGTGATGAGAACGGTCCAAAAATTATGGTTGCCGGTCACTTAGATGAAGTTGGCTTCATGGTGACACGGATTGATGACAAAGGGTTCGTATTCTTCCAAACAGTTGGTGGTTGGTGGAGCCAAGTAATGCTTGCCCAGCGCGTAACAATTACAACACGCAATGGTGAAGAAATAATTGGGGTAATTGGTTCAAAACCACCTCACATTTTACCAGCAGATCAACGTAATAAGGTAGTTGATATTAAAGCAATGTTCGTTGATATCGGTGCAACTTCTAAAGAGGAAGCAATGGAGTGGGGAATCCGTCCTGGTGATATGATTACACCATATTTCGAATTCAACGTTATGAAAAACGAAAAGCATCTACTAGCAAAAGCATGGGATAACCGTATTGGCTGTGCGATTGCAATTGATGTATTAAAAGCGTTAAAAGACGAAAAACACCCGAACATCGTATACGGTGTTGGTAACGTGCAAGAAGAAATCGGCCTACGTGGTGCGAAAACTTCTACATTTAAAGTACAACCAGATATCGGCTTCGCAGTCGACGTTGGTATTGCTGGGGATACACCAGGAGTAACACCAAAAGAGTCAACATCGAAAATGGGTGCAGGTCCACAAATTGTTGTATATGACGCATCAATGGTATCGCATTCAGGTTTACGCGAATTTGTAGTAGATGTTGCGGAAAAAGCTGGCATCCCATACCAGTTCGAAGCAATCGCTGGCGGCGGTACTGATGCGGGTTCAATCCATATCACTGCTAACGGTGTTCCATCTTTAGCAATCGGTGTAGCAACACGCTATATCCACTCACACGCAGGGATTTTACACCGTGACGACTACGACAATGCGGTTAAGTTAATCGTAGAAGTCATTAAACGCTTAGACCGTGAAACAGTGGATAAAATTAAATTCGAATAAATATGCATAATGCGCCATAATTTGGTGCTATATACACTATAATAAAAGGTAGATTTGTTCTTATATAGAATAAATCTATCTTTATTTATTATTTACTTTAGAAGGGGGAATGAAGATGATTTGGATTATTTTAGCGGCATTATTTCTCTTCTTAGGCTTCGCAGTACAAAAATTAAAATGGTATTTTTTAATATCTGGCTATAATACGATGACAAAGGAGGAAAAGGAAAAGGTCGATGTTGAGGGACTTGCAAAGTTAATTGGTCGGTATTCCTGTGCATTAGCAGCACTGTTTATTGTTATCGGTATTGTAGAATATTTTGATTATACAAACCTTATAATGCCTCTCTTAACGCTCATTATAGTTTTTACGGTTATCGTTGTTGTGAAATCGCAAAAATATAATCACAATTTATTCGATGAAAATGGTAAGTGGAAACAAGGAGCTAGTAAAAACCTAAAGCGTCCAGTGATTATTTTAACGGTTACATTGGTTGGCGTTGCGATTATTTTCTATTTTGCACTACAGCCAACAGGGGTTACAGTTACCGATGAACATATTGAAATTACTGGTATGTATGGTGATACATACGAATTTGCACAAATGGAGCACGTGCAATTATTAGAAGAGCTGCCGGACATTGCAATGCGTACAAATGGTTCAGCTGTTGGATCTAAATTAAAGGGACATTTCAAATTTGAAAATGGCGATAAGGCAAAGCTTTTTGTTGATACAAACGTCCCACCATTTATTCAGTTTATTGATGATGGGAAAATCGTTATCTTCAATTTACAAACGGCGGAACAAACGCAAGCATTATATGAAAAGCTAACTACAAAAACAGAGAACTAAAAAATCCTGCATTTGCTTTAAAATTGAGCAATGCAGGATTTTCATTATTTTACACCGTGTAATTCATCGATTTTAGATTGAATAGACTCTGTTAATTCTTTTGTTGCCTTTGGGACAAAATTTTCTAATACGGAGTTGATCATCATACCCATTATGCCACTTGCTGATAACTCCAAACTACCTATCACTTCTGCTTGGGTGTCGCCTGCAATATTAAAAAATCCATTGCCGTTAAAATTATCAGAAAGCCCCTTTAAATCAAACTTTACATCCATTGCTTCAACTAAATCAGTAATTTTTACGTCTAATTTAATTGTTTTTTTCGTGAAGCCTAAATCTGCTAAGAAGATCCATGTGAATTGCTTGTCGCTTTGTACCTCATGCGCGATATAGCCTGGAATTAATGGTGCCCAATTTGTGTAATCCTTTAAAAAATCCCATATAGCGTTCTTTGATACTGCTAACGTTACGATATTTGTTGCTTGTGGCATGAATGATTCCTCCTTTGAAAGATCTATTTGAAGTAAAATATTCTCAAAGAATATCCTGTTTTTATTATGCTGAAAAATGAATCGGAATTCAATGTTTATGTAGGTATTTTCTGTAAAAACAACAAAAATGCTCGTTTGTGTAAAAATTTTATAATAAATCACCATGGGATGGATATGTATAATTATTGAATAATTTAATTAATTATAAAAATTTATATTAATTCGCTTGACTTTATATTTATGCATATGTAAAATGAAAATCAACATAAAGGTGACAGAGGTGTGTAAGACATGAAATTATTAGAAGAGGTGCAGTTAAAGCCTGTCGAAAGCTTAAAAGGTAAAGACTTATTAACACTGCTTGATTATACAAGTGAAGAAGTACAACAGTTATTGACACTTGCTACACAGTTAAAAACAATTACGAAAGCGGGCAAATGTCCTCGTCTACTTGAAGGTAAGACGCTAGGCATGATTTTTGAAAAAAGCTCGACTCGTACACGTGTATCATTCGAGGTCGGTATGCAGCAGTTAGGTGGCTACGGTATGTATATGAATGCACGTGATATGCAAATCGGACGCGGTGAGCCAATATCAGATACGGGCCAAGTGTTATCTGGTTATTTAGATGGAATTATGATTCGTGCCAATTCACATGCGATGGTAGAAGAGTTAGCTGAATTCGCATCAATTCCAGTGATTAATGGTTTAACAGACATCGATCATCCGTGCCAAGCATTAGCGGATCTTGAAACAATTGCTGAAAACAAAGGTGAGTTAAAAGGTTTAAAAATTGCTTATGTAGGTGATGGCAATAACGTTGCACATGCATTAATTGTAGCAGCAGCACATGTTGGTATGCATGTAGCAGTAGCAACTCCAGTTGGCTATGAATGCGACAAGACAATTATTGAAAAAGCAATGCAAATTGCAGTCCAAAACGGTAGCACAGTTTTTGTGACAAATGATCCGATTGAAGCCGTGAAAGATGCGGATGCGGTATATGCAGACGTTTGGACATCTATGGGGCAAGAAGAGGAAACAGAAAAGCGTTTAAAAGACTTTGTAGGCTACCAAATTAATGATGAGTTAGTTGCACATGCAAAGCCAGATTATTTGTTCCTACATTGCTTACCAGCACACAGAGAGGAAGAAGTTGCGACATCAGTAATTGATGGACCAAATTCTTATATATTTGAGCAAGCAGAAAATCGTCTGCATGCACAAAAAGCGGTATTAGTATCTTTATTAGCGTAAAGATTGAAATAGATGAAGCGTGCTACCGGTTGTAGTCTCATCTATTTAAGGTGTGCAGCATTTGTAAGCAGGAAGAGCGAGCAAGTGATGTAGTAGAGTAAAGCCTTTTGAAATGGGAGACGCTGTGACAAAGGGTGGTACGCTACAGTGATGTTTGTATTCAAGATGGAATGCCCCATCACTACATAGAAAAAAGCAATTCGGGAGACGCTGGATTGCTTTTTTTGTTTTTGAAAAAAGTTTGTCATCTGAAAATAAACCAATTGGATAGTACTTGGATACGTCAAAAATTATAATAGCCCATCTCAAAATCCATTAGAGAAAATTGAGATGGGCATTTATTAATTTGCGAATTTTTCTGCTAGCTTTTCGGCAAAATGTGTTCGGTCGTCTTCATTTGATGCTTGCCACCAAGTTTCTAAAAATACACCTAACCCAGGTAATAGATGTTCTTCTCCTCGAGAGATAGCATCATTTACAATGTCTTTGAATTCAGCTGCATCTGACCCTAATACATTGGCTGTAATTGCTTGTCGAATTTGAAAATCCATTCAAAACGCCTCCTTTATACGAAGTGTGTTCGCAGTAATTCAATTTTATACATCACATCTCATTATGGAATAAAGTGATTCTGTGATAAAATGAATTTTCGAGTACTTATAAAGGACGGGAAATTATGAAAAGAATTGAATCAACACAAAATGCGCTCGTAAAGCATTGGAAAAAACTCGTATCACAGCGTAAAGAGCGGGAAAAATCTGGTGAATATATTGTAGAAGGCTTTCATTTAGTAGAAGAGGCATTAAAGCATACAGACCAAATCATTCAAATTATCGTACGTGATGGTGTAGATTTACCATTATTATGGGCGATTGATGATGTTGTGTTAGTACATGTAAATGACTCAGTTGCTAAGGAAATTGCAGAAACAGAAAATTCTCAAGGTGTATTTGCGCACTGTAAGCAACGTGAAATTTCGGAAGATGAGAAGTACGATTGGCGCAAAGTATTATTAGTCGATTCAGTACAAGACCCAGGTAATATCGGGACAATGATTCGTACAGCAGACGCAGCTGGTATTGATGCAGTCGTTTTAGGAAAAGGCTGTGTAGACGCATTCAATCCAAAAACATTGCGATCAGCACAGGGCTCACATTTTCATATCCCTGTTGTACGTGGGGATTTAATCGAATGGATTGAGCAATTACAGCAAGATGACGTTAAGGTATATGGAACATCTCTAGAAGAATCGATTTCTTACAAAGAAATTGAACAAACTAATTCATTTGCACTAATTGTTGGAAATGAAGGTAGCGGTATTAATCCGCAAATCTTAGCCAAGACAGACCAAAATGTCATTATTCCAATTTTAGGTGGCGCAGAATCATTAAATGTCGCAGTAGCAACGGGAATTTTATTATACTCATTTGTCAAATAAATTATAAGTAACGGGATTGTAAGTTTAGTGCTTACAATCCCTTATTTTTATAATTATTGGTAAACAACTGTAAGATAAACCCAAAATTTACGTCATGCGGATAATTCAGATAGTTCGGAAAAGGTGAACTTTGAGAAGTTCATAGAAATGTCAATTTTAACAATGTGAATTTTAATGCTCGTAATTGCGCGGTTTTACTGGGTTTCCTATCGATATTTTGAAATAATGAAAAATAAATTTGAGGAAATAGTAATAAAAAAGGCTTTTTTCCAATTTGATGTTTTGACACTTATTTGATGTTTCACTAAAATCGAGGAAGGTTAGAAAATAAATTAACGCAACATGCTAAACAAAATAATTTTTTCATGTGGAAACGAAGTTAAATGTTTTTATATGAGTAAAACTGTACATACCAAATTCAATTGTGTATGTATCCTAGAAATATTTTTATTTTCTACTATTACCATAGTGGGAAAGTAGAAAACATTTTCCATGACATGCATTGTTTCTTTATTTTGTTTGCAAAGTTTGCAAGCTACGCGAAATTCTAACAAGATCGATATATTGGAAAGGAGTCCAACTATGAAAAATCTGAAGGCAACTTTACTATCTTTCATTGGTTTAAGTGCAGTGTTATTAGCAGGTTGTAATGACAAATTAACAGTACTTGACCCTAAAGGTCCTCAAGCACAACGCCAAGCAGACGATACGATGTTATTAATTACTCTGATGGGTGGTATTGTAATCACGGTAGTAGCGATTTTGATATTTATGTTATTTAAGTACCGTGCTTCAAAACAAAGTGCTGATTACGAGCCGCCACATATTCATGGTCACTGGCTTGTAGAAACAATTATGATTGGGATTCCGGTTATTATTGTAATATTCTTATCTGTAGTATCTGTAAAGAGTAACTACATTGTAGAAAATGTCCCAGAAGGATACGAAGATCAAGAACCACTTGTAATTTATGCTTCTTCATCTGACTGGAAATGGCATTTTAGTTACCCAGAACAAGGTATTGAGACAGTGAACTATGTTTACATTCCAGCAAATCGACCAGTTGAATTTAAATTATATTCATTCGGCCCAATTACTAGTTTCTGGATTCCACAACTAGGTGGACAGAAATATGCAATGTCTGACATGGTAACAACTTTACACTTAGCAGCTGATAACCCAGGTGAATTCTGGGGTCGTAACGCGAACTTCTCTGGTCGCGGTACAGCAGAAAATATTTTTGATGTAAAAGCAATGACTGCAAAAGAATTTGACGAGTGGGTAACAGAGGTTCATGAAACTGCTGATCCTATTACTGAAGAAAAATTCGATGAGTTATTAGAACCAGGTCATCTTGGTAAATCAACTTACACTGGAACTCACTTAGAGTTCTCACCAGCTCCTCATCACGAGCATCATGATGACGAAGCAGCGGAAGATCATTCTTCACACGAATAAGCAAGTATTAAACTCGAAAGGAGTACTACAATGAAGGAATTCTTTGCACAGTTTGCAATTCCACATCCAAGTCTATTAATTTATATCGCAATGGCTTCGATTGTTTTTGGTACAATCGCATTAGTAGCAGTTGTTACGTATTTTAAATTATGGGGTTACTTATGGCGTGAGTGGATTACAACTGTTGACCATAAAAAAATCGGTATTATGTACTTAATTACGGCTCTAGTTATGCTATTCCGTGGTGGTGTAGATGCCGTAATGCTTCGTATGCAACTTGCTGTTCCAGAAAATACATTTTTAGAAGCACAGCACTATAACGAAGTATTTACAACACACGGGGTTGTAATGATCCTGTTCATGGCAATGCCATTCATTACTTTCTTCTTTAACTTTTTAGTACCATTACAAATCGGGGCACGTGACGTAGCGTTCCCACGTTTAAACAACTTAGCATTCTGGTTATTCTTTATGGGTATGGGATTATTTAATATCTCATTCGTAATCGGTGGTTCTCCAGATTCTGGTTGGACATCTTACTTCCCGTTAGCGGGTAATGAATTTAGTACGAGTGTTGGTACAAACTATTACATGATAGCATTACAAATTGCGGGTCTTGGTACGTTAATGACAGGTATTAACTTCATTACGACAATTATGAAAATGCGTGCCCCAGGTATGACATTATTCAAAATGCCAATGTTCACTTGGTCTGCACTGATTGCCAACTTAATTATCGTATTCGCGTTCCCAGTATTAACAGTTGCATTAGCAATGGGTACGATGGATCGCTTATTTGCTACAAACTTCTTTACGACTGTTAACGGTGGTATGGATATGCTTTGGGCCAACCTATTCTGGGTATGGGGCCACCCTGAAGTATACATCCTAATTTTACCGGCATTCGGTATTTTCTCTGAGGTTATCTCAACATTTGCTCGTCGTAACCTTTATGGTTATACGTCAATGGTTTGGTCGATGATAGTTATTTCGGTCTTCTCATTCGCAGTATGGACGCACCACTTCTTCACGATGGGGCAAGGTGCATTTACAAACTCAATCTTCTCGATTACAACAATGGCGATTGCAATTCCAACAGGGGTTAAAATCTTCAACTGGTTGTTTACGCTTTACAAAGGTAAGATTGAAATGACAACGCCAATGCTTTATGCGATGCATTTCATTCCATTATTCACTCTTGGTGGTGTAACAGGGGTTATGCTTGCGATGTCAGCAGCTGACTACCAATACCACAACACAATGTTCTTAGTAGCCCACTTCCATAACGTAATCATCCCAGGTGTTGTTTACGCGATGCTAGCTGGTTTAACATTCTACTGGCCAAAAATGTTTGGCTTCATGCTTAACGAGAAAATCGGTAAAGCAACTGTTTGGGTAATGTCTATTGGTTTCGTACTAGCGTTCATTCCAATGTACATTACGGGTCTTGATGGTCAAGCGCGTCGTATGTACACTTACTCTGATGCGACAGGCTTCTCATTCTTAAACATGGTATCATTCGTTGGTGCTGGTATTATGACAGTTTCATTCATAATGATCGTTTGGAACATTTGGTACAGCTTTAAAAACTCTCCACGCGATATTTCAAGCGACCCTTGGAATGCACGTGGTCTTGAATGGGCAACGCATACGCCAATTCCACACTATAACTTTGCAATTACTCCAGATGTAACTGACGCGTCAGAAGAAGCATTCTGGGATTCTAAGAAAAAAGGTACGCAGTTATTTAAAGGTAAAATTGAAGACATTCATATGCCTAATAACTCAGGGCAAACATTTGTTATGTCAGTATTCTTCTTCATCGCTGGGTTCGCATTTGTATTCAGTATGTGGTACTTAGCAATCTTCGGTTTAATTGGAATTCTTGCTTGTATGGCTTACCGTTCATTAGAAGACGATCATGGCTACCATATTCATGCTCATGAAGTCGAAGAAGACGAGAAAAAACATGCTCAAAAAGGAGGTGCGAAATAATGGGTAAGGTTAATAACAACGTTCCATTAGAGTACTCTACAGAGGAAAACAACCTGAAAATCTTTGGTTTCTGGGTGTTCCTAGGTGCGGAGATTATGTTATTCGGTACATTATTCGCATCATACTTCACATTAGTTGATCGCACAGGTGCGGGTCCAACTGGTGCAGAAATTTTCGAAATTACACCAGTGTTAATTGAAACATTCGTTCTTTTAACATCAAGTTTTACAATTGGTTTAGCAATTCATGCAATGCGCATTGGTAGTAAAAAAGCTACAATTAGTTTCATGGTTATTACACTACTTTTAGGTGCAGTATTCTTAGGTGTTGAAATCTACGAATTTAAACACTATGTACACATCGGTGCAGGGTTATCAGTTAGTGCCTTCACGTCGATACTATTAACAACTTTAGGAACACACGGACTACACGTAACAATGGGTCTATGCTGGGGTTCATTCATCATCTTCCAAATTTGGAAACGTGGATTAAACTCAGTTACAGCTGGTAAAACATTTGTATTCTCACTTTACTGGCACTTCCTAGACGTTGTTTGGATTTTCATCTTCAGTTTCATTTACCTGAAAGGAATGATGTAATTTATGGCTAAGTTCTTTCCAATTGGCCAAGTAATGGGCTTCTTGTTCTCACTAGTATTAACTGTGATTGCGATGCTTGTTTACTTTACAGATATGTCGTTCACTACAGGAATGATCGTTCTTATAGTAACAGCGTTTATACAAGCGACTTTACAGTTTGCAGTTTTCATGCACGCAGGTGAAACAGAAGATCGTTGGTCAATTTATTCAAACATTGTATACGGTATAGGTTTAGTAGTTATGACAATTCTTGGTACACTTTTAATCCTTCTTTGGGATATGTAATCAATCGAATTTCTTCAATTAGTTGAAAAATGCTAAAAAATCGAGTAGACTAATTGAAGAATAATTACTAAATGCTTTGACCGGGAAGAGTAATTATACATGTTTTGTTTTAGGAAAAGCGCGTCACTGACTGAAAGCACGCTAACAAAACGTATAATGAAGTTCACCCCGCGAGCAGCGTCCGGGAGCCGATTTTGGTGAAAGGATAGCCGGCTGGAAACAGTCGTTAGCTCCAATGAAGTGATTGCTTTTTTAGCAATAACTAGGGTGGTACCGCGAAACTCGTCCTCGTCCCTTTTATAGGGGCGAGGTTTTTTTGTTTTCATAAATGTTGTAAATTACACGCTATGAAAAAACGATATAAAGGAGGATTTTATAAATGGAACAACAATTAAAGCAATTAGAGCAAGAAGCTTTAGCGAAAATTGCTGAAGCGGCTGATTTAAAAGCATTAAACGAAGTTCGAGTTGCGTATTTAGGTAAAAAAGGACCTATTACGGACTTATTAAAAGGAATGGGGAAGCTTTCTGCTGAAGAGCGCCCAAAAATGGGAGCACTTGTTAACACAGTGCGCGAAAATGTTACAGCAGAACTTGAAAAGAAAGTTACGGTTTTAGAAGAGGCCGCAATTTTAGCGCAGCTTGAAAGTGAATCAATCGACGTAACATTACCAGGTGCGAAAGTACGCGTAGGGAACCGTCACTTATTAACGCGTGTAATTGAAGAAATCGAAGATCTATTCTTAGGTATGGGCTATGAAATCGTAGAAGGACCAGAAGTAGAAAAAGACTACTACAACTTCGAAGCGATGAACTTACCAAAAGGGCACCCAGCACGTGACATGCAGGATTCATTCTACATCTCTGAAGAAACATTATTACGTACACATACTTCACCAGTACAAGCACGTACAATGGAAGCGAAAAAAGGCGAGCCAATTCGCGTAATTTGCCCGGGTAAAGTATTCCGTCGTGATACAGACGATGCAACACACTCTCACCAATTCATGCAAATCGAAGGGTTAGTTATTGGCGAGAACATTCGCATGTCAGACCTTAAAGGGACATTAGATGCGTTAGCTAAGAAAATGTTTGGTGCAGAGCGTGAAATTCGCTTACGTCCGTCATTCTTCCCATTCACAGAGCCTTCTGTAGAAGTAGATGTATCTTGCCATAAATGTTCTGGTAAAGGCTGTAACGTATGTAAGCAAACTGGTTGGATTGAAATTTTAGGCGCAGGTATGGTTCATCCGAACGTACTTGAAATGGCTGGTTACGATTCAACAAAATTATCAGGCTTCGCGTTCGGTATCGGTGCAGAACGTATCGCAATGTTAAAATACGGTGTGGATGATATTCGTCATTTCTATACAAATGACACACGCTTCTTATCACAATTCCACCAGGCAGAAGTGTAAGGAGGACAATCGAAATGTTAGTATCATTAAAATGGTTAAGTCAATATGTTGATATTTCAGCGTTAGAAGCAAACGCATTAGCTGAAAAAATTACGCGCGCGGGTATTGAAGTGGATGCGGTAATCGATCGTGCATCAGGGATGACAAATGTTGTTGTCGGTCACGTTGTATCAAAAGAAAAGCACCCGGAAGCAGATAAATTAAATGTTTGCCAAGTTGATGTTGGCGAAGAAGAGCTACAACAAATTGTATGTGGTGCACCAAACGTTGACGCAGGTCAAAAAGTAATCGTTGCACGCCCAGGTGCAAAATTACCAGGCGGCATTAAAATTAAAAAAGCGAAATTACGTGGTCAAGAATCAAACGGTATGATTTGCTCATTACAAGAGCTAGGTATCGAAGGTCGTCTTGTACCAAAAGCTTACGCGGAAGGTATTTACGTGTTACCAGCAGATGCGACTCCAGGTGCAGATGCTTTAGAAGTTTTAGGTCTATGCGACACTGTATTAGAGCTTGGATTAACGCCAAATCGTTCTGACGCAATGAGCATGCTAGGTGTTGCTTATGAAGTAGCTGCAATTTTAGAGCAAGAAGTAAAATTACCTGAAATTTCATATGCTACTTCTTCTGAAAAAGCAGCTGATGTTTTAAAATTATCAGTAGAAGATAAAGAAGCCAACCCAGTGTATGCAGCGAAAGTTGTAAAAAACATTGAAGTAAAAGAGTCTCCATTATGGTTACAACATTATTTAATGGCTGCAGGCGTACGTCCACATAACAATGTAGTGGATATTACGAACTACGTGTTAATGGAATATGGTCAACCACTTCACGCATTCGACTACGACAAGCTTGCAACAGGCGAAATCGTAACGCGTATGGCAAAAGACGGTGAAGTCATTACTACTTTAGATGACCAAGAGCGTACATTAGCGTCACATAACTTAATGATCACAAACGGTCAAGAAGCTGAAGCTGTTGCTGGTGTAATGGGTGGAGCAAAATCAGAGGTTTCTGATACGACAACAACAGTAGTAATCGAATCAGCTTACTTCAACCCAGCAAGCGTGCGTCGTACTTCAAAAGATATCGGCTTACGTTCGGACTCATCAGCTCGTTTTGAAAAAGGTGTAGATCCGAACCGTGTGTTACCAGCAGCAGATCGTGCAGCACAATTACTGGCTGAACTTGCAGGTGGTGAAGTATTAGAAGGTACAGTGTTAGTAGATGAGTTAGATAAAGCACCTACTCGTGTGATTGTATCTCCAGACTTCATTAATGGTCGTTTAGGTATGAAGATTTCATTAGAAGATATGTTATCTATTTTAAATCGTTTAAAATTCGATGTAGAAGCAGCAAATGGTTTATTAATTATTGATGCGCCAACTCGCCGCCAAGACATTAAAATTCCAGAGGATATTGTGGAAGAAATCGCACGTATGTATGGATATGATGAAATTCCTGTAAGCTTACCAGCAAGTGAGCAAATCGGAAGCTTAACACCATATCAAGCGGGTCGCCGTATTGTGCGTAACGTTATTGAGGGCGCGGGTCTTTACCAGGCAGTGACGTATTCATTAACGTCTGCAGCCCTTTCTCAAAAGTTCGCGTTAAAGGCAGAAGAAACAACAAAATTATTAATGCCAATGTCTGAAGAGCGTTCAACATTACGTCAAAGCTTAATTCCACATTTAGTAGAAGCAGCAGCTTACAACGTAGCACGCCAAGCAGAAACAGTGGCATTATATGAAATTGGTTCTGTATTCCTTGGTCAAACTGCGGAAGAGCTTCCATTTGAAGAAGAGCATTTAGCGCTTGTATTAACTGGTAAATGGATTGACAATACATGGCAAGGTGAGAAGAAAAATGTAGATTTCTTCGTAGCAAAAGGTATTGTGGAAGCAGTATTTGAAAAATTAGGCTTAACAGCTCGTGTTTCTTACGCAAAAGCTCAGTTAGACGGGCTGCATCCAGGCCGTACTGCCGAAGTTTTCTTAGATGGCGAAAAAGTTGGGATAATCGCGCAGCTTCACCCACAAGAGCAAAAAGCATTTGATGTAAAAGAAACATATGTAGCAGAATTAAACTTACGCGCGATTTTAGTTGCAACTAAAGAAGAATTAGTTTACAACATCATTCCTCGTTTCCCTGCTATGAGCCGTGACATCGCGTTAGAGCTTGATGTAACAACTGCTGCAGGTGAAATCGTAAGCATTATTAAAGGAGCAGGCACTAGCTTATTAAAAGATGTGAAAGTATTTGACGTATACTCTGGTGAGAAAATGGCACCAGGAAAAAAATCAGTTGCTTTCTCATTAACTTACTTCGATCCAGAACGTACGTTAACAGATGAAGAAGTCGTAGCTGCACATAACAAAGTACTAAAAGCATTGGCTCAAGCAGGTGCAGAAGTACGATAATTTAACATGAATAGTAAGGGCAGTCTATAGTAAATTTACTATAGACTGTTTTTATTTTTGAGAAAATGGCCGGACAAATTTCACTTTCTGAGATATGCAGAATGAGTTGCTTTAGAAATGGAATATTAAAATAATTATTAGTATTATTTGGTTGTATATTTCTAAAAAACCCATTTTATTCTATAATGATGAAAATAGAGTCGAAGTACATAGATAAAGAGGAGGAGAACGATGAAAGGCTTAAAATTTATTGCAGAATCACCAAAAATACGTACAAAAATTAATTTTATTTTATTTAATTGTATTGCGGTACTGGTGGTAGTTATCACGGTATTTAACTATAACTCATCTAAACAAAATTTAATTGATACAATGGTAAACAAACTGATTTCTGATAGTTCATTAAGTCAAGCGTACATAGAAGCGAAATATCCAGGAGAATGGGCTATTATTGATGGTGATTTACATAAAGGGGACCTAAATTTAGTAGGGAATACTGAAATTGTCGATGAAATTGCAACATTGACAAATGGCAACTATGTGTCTTTTTTTCAAGGTGGTACTCGTATTAGTACTAATGTTATGGCAAATGGTGAACGTGCTCTAAATTCGGAAGTTTCAAGTGAAATCCAAGAAACAGTGCTTGGTAATAAAGAGCGTTATATTGGATTTTCAAAAATCTTAGATGAAGAATCAGAAGGCATTTATGAACCAATAATTGATAAAAATGGTGAGGTTATTGGGATATGGGCAACAGCGATTTTGATGGCTCCTTATGTAGGGAGTTTACAAGAGGATTTAGGCATTATTACGGTTATTAACGCTATTTTAATGTTCTTGGCAATAACAGTCATTAGTTTATTTGTGGAATATAAAGTTTCAAGACCTCTTAAAAAGGTACAAGAAAATGCAAATGAGCTAGCAGAATTAAATTTGGATACCCGTATTTTAGAATGGAAAGGAAATGACGAAATCGCTGGTGTAGCAAACAGCTTTAAAGCGGTGCAACTTCGTTTGAAAGAAACAATACGTATCGTGTCGAGCAGTGCCGTTCAAGTTGCTGAGTCTTCACAAATTTTGTCAGATTCATCCGTGCAAACTAGCGAGGGCTCCAACCAAATTGCCAATACGATTAATGAAATTGCAGCGGGCGCATCACAGCAATCTACCCAAATTGAGAAAATCTTACACATGTTAGGTGAAACAATCTCAGAAGTGGCGACATGTTTACGTGAGGCGGAAGAAACACTTGTTACTGCGACAGAATCAACAGCTATTGCTAAAGAAGGTGAAGCAGCAATAAGTGATGCGATTAAACATTTAAGTACCGTTACGCAGACGGTTTCATTTGCAACAGATTCGATTCAAAAGCTTGGTAAGCGCTCCGAAGAAATTGGAGGCATTATTACGGTTATTACGAATATTGCAGACCAAACAAATTTACTTGCATTAAATGCAGCAATTGAAGCCGCACGTGCAGGTGATCATGGGAAGGGCTTTGCCGTTGTAGCTGAGGAAGTACGTGCATTAGCAGAACAATCTCGTCTAGCATCTAGCCAAATTACAGAGCTGATTAATGAGATTCAAGCTGAAACTACTGTAACAGTAAAAACAATGGAAAGTGATTTACTTGCAGTAGAAGAACAAGTAATGATTATTAAAAAGGGCGGCGACGCATTAATACAAATCGTTGATCGTGTAGCAAATACAGAGGCAAATGTTGGTCATATGCATAAAGCATTTAATCAAGTGCAAGATAACTCCATCCAAGTCCAGCGTGCAATGCGAGATATTTCTACAATTATTGAAAATACAGCAGCCGCAAGTGAACAAGTAGCTGCAACTACTCAGCAGCAATCAGCAACGATGGAAGAAATGACAGCAAATTCTGAGGAATTAGCTGAAATCGCAGCCAATTTAAAAACTGAAGTACGGAAATTTAAGTTATCATAAAACGAAACCCCGAATGTCGTAGTTAAACGACATTCGGGGTTCTCTTATTGATCAATATCGGCTTGCTTTGCAGGAAGCACGATACCAACTATGGTTCCGATAAGACCACTAATCGTATGCACAATACCAAATGTATAAAAATTAATAAAAGTACTATTTGTATATTCATTTAGTAGTGGAAAGCCATAAATTTGTGAGCCGGGTGTTTTTGTGTCGCCACCTAAATTGGTCAATACATCTTCCTTATAGCCATTTGCATAAAAAGCGAATACAACAAGCAACGCAACACCAAATACTAAATAAATCATGCGCATAATATGATCACGCGCGTGACGTGAACTTTCAACAAAAAAGCGATATGTAATAAAAAGGCTAAGCAAAATAAACGGAGCCACCAGCGCAATGCCTAATGCTCCCAAGTTACCTGCATTTGCTGTTTCATCTGGTTTCATTGTGAAAAAATGTTGAATAATCATTACACCAAATAAACTAATGCCCATACTAATGAACCAACTAAGACGTAGCATGTAAATCCTCCATTCTAATTTTACTATACAGGGTTGTCTTAGCGGATTCAATGTTAAGGAATCGTTTTTTCTCTGTTAAGGAAACTATAAATTATCGCATTGTGGATAACTTTTATAAAAATTCATCTTCCGTCTAGGCTAAAACGCTAGCCTCTCGCACCATTAGATCCCTCCTGCAAAAGTGGTAGACCGTTTACTTTTGCTTCGGGTCCTCCAATGTCTCTCGGGGCTGAACAGGCGCATTAGCGCTTTTGTTCTTTTATTAAAATTCCAGTATAATAGAAAGGAATGTAACAAAGAGGAGGGATTTTATGCTTCAAAAACAAGAAACGGTGTTAGTTTTAATTGATATTCAGGGAAAGTTAGCGCAAATTGTCGATGAAAGTGACTTTGTCATTAATAACATTGCCAATGTAGTACAGGGGGCAAAGGTATTACAATTACCGATTTTATGGTTAGAGCAATATCCAAAAGGACTTGGTCCAACTGATGAGCGTATTGCTATGCATTTAACAGATCAACAGCCAATTGAAAAAATTACGTTTAGTGCGTACGACACACCAGAATTTGTACAAGCATTGGAGCAAACGGGACGTAAAAAGGTGCTGTTAGCTGGTATTGAAACTCATATTTGTGTATATCAAACGGCTACGCATTTACTAGCAAATGGCTACGAGGTAGAAGTATTAGCCGACTGTGTGTCATCCCGTACAGCAGGCAACCGAGAAGTAGGGATTCAAAAAATGCTACAACTTGGCGCGAACATTACAAGTGTTGAAATGGCACTTTTTGAAATGCAACAAATTGCACAAGGTGATGCCTTTAAAGCCATTAGTAAAATAGTGAAGTAAAAAATAGGTTAGCGCGGATTACTTTTCCACGCTAACCTATTTTTTCTGTGTAAATAATTTATTTGCCTACAATGGTTGTGAGCGAAAAGCTCATAGATGTTTTATTTGAAAATGGGTAATTTTTTTAGCGCAATTGCTACGGGTATCGCAATGATAATACCTACTGCATTTTGAACAAGATTTCCAGGAATTGAAAGGAATGGTGCTACCAAGCTTTTAAATAAAATAGCTTCACAAACGTAATAACCGGCTAACATTACTGGTACAGAAACAATAATTGCCAAAATATTAAACATTACATTATTTCCTTGGCGATTTGAAGACCATGCAATTTTGCCGACTACATACCCTTGTAAGCCGCGAGCAATAAATGTAAATGGAGCCCAAAGTGTCCAACCCGAAAATAAATCAAATAAAGCCATTCCGAATGCCCCTGCAATTGCCCCTTTTTTAGGTCCAAATACAATTGAAACAATGAAAAGCATAGCCGTACCTAAATGCACTAATCCTCCATTAGCCGCTATAGGTAATCGAATATTTAAAAATAGTGTAGCCACAAATACGAGTGTAATTAACATTGCCGATAAAATGATATCGAATGTTTTACTAGATGATTTAGAAAGTGTTGATGTTTTTTCCATATAATAAGTTCCTCCAAAATGTTGTCGTTCAGCTGATAATTTTTTCTGTTTCGCGATTACTGATACCTTAACAAATAATTGGTATGGTTGAAAGTGTCAATATACATTAAACAATAGTGGTCAGTTGTGAAGGATTGAAATTTTTTTTCGAAAACCAAATATTGTGGATGTAAAAAAGGCAGGAGTTATTGGTGAGAAAAACAGAACTGAAATTTTAATAATTGGGCGTAACTTATCACCAACAATTCATGTACAGTCATATCGTAGAGAGAAGCACTTTGTAAGAATCGTTAACTGCTGAAAAGGACTGTGTACGAGACAAGAGGGAGGAAGTATTGTGAACAATGAAAATCAAAAGCAACACCCGCTTTATGGTGCACTAAACGATTTGAAACAATTGCAAGACTTACTCACGAATTCTTGGTCAAAATACTATGGTCATTTTTTTGAGAAGTTAGTTGGGAGTGACACGATTCCGTTTTGCTTCACGACTAAGGAATGTAAGCTATATACAGTAGTGAATCCAAAAACACATACAGCAACAAGCTTCTTTCGTTTAGAAGCAATTGAAAAGTCACGCGTAAAGTTAACGTTATTACGTGCAGTTGATATAGAAGAGCAAAATACGAATGTATTAAAAGATGTTGTTCGGCTAGAAAAAACTGAAACGCAGATGACCGTTGACCTTGGTTCCATGTTGGCGATTCAACTATTAGAGCCAGCATTGTTAAGCAAAAATACTTATATAGAGTCGAAATGGTAGTGGGATAAAAAGGAGTGTATGTTTTTGACAACAATTGGCATGTTGCACCATCGTAAAGATCCAGAAACCGTTTTCAAGTCATATGCGTTTGCAGCAGTTGCAAAGGCAGAAGGGATGTTGTTTTATTATTTCACACCTAGAGCGGTTAACTTCAAAACACGAACGATTCAAGCGAAAGTTTTAGAAGATGGGGTTTGGCAAGAAAAAAACGTCCCATTTCCCGATGTCATCTATAACGCAGGAAGCCCAGAAAAATTAGCGATTTCGAAAAATATTTTAAGGCAATTGCGTAAAGAAATTCCTTTCACGACAAATTCCATCGGCAACAAACTGAGTATAACCAAACGTTTACAGGAGGGGAAGGAGTTTGCGAGTTACCTCATCCCTACTGAAAGTGTACAAAATGAAGAACAATTTTACCGGCATATTCAAAAATACAAAAAAGTAGTTTTTAAGCCGGTTGAAGGCCGTAAAGGTAAGGGGATATATTATATTTCAATACTAGCAAATGGCTATGAAGTACAAAAGGATACACAGAAAGAAAGGCTAACAAAGGATCAGCTAGACACATTTTTAAAAAATCAATTAGCAGAAGAAGCATTTATATTGCAACCATATATTAAATCTTCGTTGAAAAACGGGCAAGTATTTGATTTTAGAATTCATGTTCAAAAAAATGGTGAAGGTAAGTGGATCATTACTACCGTGTATCCTCGTGTTGCGCCCCAAGGTTCGATAGTTCCTAATATTAATAATGGTGGTTTTACAAATTACTTAGAGCCCTTTTTACAATTACAATTTCCTCGTGAGGCGTTTAATATTAAGCGCATGCTAGAGCATTTTGGTTTGTCATTGGCGCGTCACTTAGATGACATTCAAATGGTTAAATTTCAGGAAGTAATTGATGAAATCGGTATTGACGTTGGCTTAGATGAAAACGGTAAGCTTTGGATTTATGAAGTTAACTGGCGACCAGGGTGTCCACCAGCATTTTACTTGGAATTAGATGTTGTCCGACATACCATCCAGTATGCAAATTACATTGCACATCATCAGCAGGAGATAAAAGCGCAGATTCAAGCCGCCAAAAATCTTGCACCAGCAGAGAAAACAATTGAAAAACCAATTGTTGCAATTACAAAGAGTACAGAGAAAACAACTGAAGAACCAATCGCTGCAATTACAGAGAGTGCAGAGATAACAACTGAAGAACCAATCGCTACAATTACAGAGAGTGCAGAGATAACAACTGAAAAACCAGTTGTCCCAATTAAAGGGAGAGCAGGAAAAACAACTGAAAAACCAATTATTGCAATTACAGGGAGTGCAGGAAAAACAACTACAAAAGCATTCATTGCATCGATTTTATCAAAAAATTGGTCCATTTTTGAGTCGAAGGATTATTGGAATACAACGGAACATACGAAAAAGCATAAGGAACTTATTAGCGAATCCCATAAAGCTGTTGTTTTAGAATACGGTATGGCTTATCCAGGTGTCATTGCTGATCATTGTGAAATCATTCAACCGAACATAAGCGTAGTAACAAATATTGGATTAGCGCATGTAGGGAACTTTGATGGTGACATTAAAGGCGTGGCAAAAGCCAAATCAGAACTAATTCAAGGAATGGATCAAAAAGGATTACTCATATTAAATAAAGACGATGATAATTCTAAATGGCTATTAACCGACCAATTTAAAGGACAAATAAAGACAATTGGTATTCATAAAAAGGCAGACTATATGGCTTATGATGTGCAGTATAAAGATGATGGTATGACTTTTAACATCCGATTACGAAATAAGGAAATCCCGATGTTTATTCCAATTTTAGGGGAGCACCATGTATATAATGCGTTAAATGCTATAGCGGTGGCGGACCAATTAGGATTTTCATCAGATGTTATTCAGGCGGGCTTAGTATTCAAAAAGCCGCCACGTCGTTTAACGCTTTACCAATGCAGAAATGATATTTTGTTAATTGATGACACGGTACACTCGCATCCACAGGGGGTTCGCGCTGCACTTGATGTGTTAGGCGAAATTGCAAAAGGGCGAAAAGTTGCGATTATCGGACAAATGCGTGAATTAGGAGATTTGCGAGAAGAGGAATATCGTAAGTTAGGTGCGTATATTGGGGATAAAAAAATAGATCAATTAATTACGTACGGATTCCGGACAGAGGAAATCGGGATAGCAGCACAAAAAAGTGGCATACCGGCGAAGAACATTCACCATTTTATTAATAAGGATCAATTACATTTGTTTCTAAAAGGTATGGTTAGAAGAGGAGATACGATTTTAGTTAAGGGTGCAAGTAAAACAAATATGTTTGAAACGATTCAATTTTTAGATAAGCAATTTAAAGCATAATTCGCATAATAAAAGGCTTTACGGAAGTTTTTTCTTTTCGTAAAGCCTTTTATTTTTTATTGTAGATGGTGCATGTGAAATTTTATTTCGTGGGCTGCCCGATTAGCACGTGATACGGCTTCACTTATAGAACTGCCTTGAGCAATGATGTAGGCATATCGATGTCCCATTGATAAAGGGGGAATGAGTATTGTGCCTTTTTTAGGTTTAATATACACATCGAAAATGCCTGGGGATTTTAAGGCGCGTAGCTTTCCTGTCACTTTTTCTAATCTACCTTTACGATGGACAATTAAATATTTAGTATAGACAAAATGATGGTGTTTAGGTGTGAAATCTGGTTCATCCCCGAGATAGAGTTTTAATGTTTGCTCTATCAAATTAATACCAAATGCGGCCTCAATCATTCTATTCATAGCTCCACCTGAAATACGTGGGTTTATTTCAATCAACTTCCAACTATTGCCTATTAGTCGTAATTCTAAATGAAAAGCCCCAGTATTAATATCGAACGTTTCCACAATGGATTGGCAAAGCGTTTCTAGTCCTGGTAACAAATTTGGAGGTATATTTGCAAATAGCTGATAGCCTGTAATAATGAATCGTTTTCCCTTTGTAATATCTTGTCTCATGACCGCAATAATATGGGGAAGGTGTTTTTGTACAATAACTTCCACTAAATATTGTTCACCTTTTAAGTATTCCTCATAAATAATGGATTCGGTAGGATATTTACTTTGAAGCGTTGCAAGATGCTTGTTAAATTCCTTTTTATCCTTAGCAAATAATACATCTTTAGAACCAGTTGATTTTGGAGATTTAATGATGAGAGGGAATATTAATTTGCCTGTTGGTATTTCGTTTGGTCCGATGACTGTAAATTGTGGCGTGTATGATTTGTTCAGTAAAAACTTTCGTGTCTCCTCTTTATCCTCCATAATTTCAATTGCTTTTGATGAGGTGAGATTTTGACAAAACATATCGCAAAGTAAGGAAGCCACATGTACATAGGGGTCCACAAAACTAACAATCGTTTTAATTTCTAATCCGATTTGTTGAAGTTTAACAATTTCCGCTTTCAAAGCCTCCATATTTGAAGTATCCACAACAATCATTTTATGGATATCCACGTATTGCTCACGCTGTTCAAATTGTCTTTCGTTACTTGTAAATAGGACGGTAAAATAACCTAACTTTTCCGCTGCTTTTGTTGCTTCCCTGCTTGAACCAGATTTGTTAGTACCAATAAAAACAATTGTCTTCAATTCATTCACCTCCATTCGAATTGATGAAAGTACCTCCTCTTAAAAGTATGGTGACATATAGATTTTGTCTGGTTATCCAACCTATATAATTCAAATATCTACGTCTAAAAATTCATCGAACATATGCTAAGAGTGAAAGGAAGGTGAAATGTATTATGAAACCGATTTCTGTTGAAACATTATGTACAATTGTTGATGGAAAACATATACATGGCTCGTCAATCGGTATTCATTATGGGGCATATCGATTAAAACAGGTAAAGCGGAGAAATACGGTTTTGTTTATTGAAAAGCGCATTATGAATTGGGCAAAATTAGCACCATGTTTCCCGCTTGTACTTGTTACGGAATGTCATTATCACACGAAGGAACTTCCAAATGAAGTGACGGTAATCAAAGTAGAGCGCTCAGAGGAGGCGTTATGGAAATTTATCCATTTCTATCGACAACAATTTCAGCTACCGGTTGTGGCCATTACGGGAACAGCAGGTAAAACAACAACAAAGGAAATGATTAAACATATTTTAATGCGTTATAAAAAAGTGACGGCAACACAGCTTAGTACGAATTCTAGGACGGCCTTTTTTCAATACTTATTAAGCATTGAAAGTGATACGGAGGCAGCTATTTTTGAAACAGCTGTAGGGGCACCAGGAGATTTGCGTAAAGCTGGAAAGTACTACAAGCCGACAATTGGAATTATTACAAATATTGGAGAACATCATTTAAATTATTGCAAAACATTAGAGGGTTATATTGACGCTAAGGCTGAAATGTTAGAAATATTAGATGCGAATAGTGTGTTAATCATTAATACGGAGGATCGTAATACAAGCAAAATAGATTTCCAAAGATTCAAAGGGCGACTCATAAAAATTGGAACGAAAAGTTCAAATGATTTTGCCGCTACAAATATCCGCTACAGTACAAATGGTATGGAGTTTGTAGTTGTTCATAAGGGGGAGCACCATAAAGTAAACGTTACAGGCTTTGGAAAACACCAAGTAATGAACGCGTTAGCTGCTATTGTCGCAGTAGTTGAGATGGGGTTAACAATACCTCAAGCAGCGGGACAGTTACAAATATATCGTCCGCTCAATAAACAATTGCAATTATTTGAAGGTACGAATGATGCGCTCATACTGGATGATACGTGGAGCATTACAACAACATCACTTGAAGCGGCCTTAACCGTATTAAATGAACTTGCTGGTGGAAAGAAACGTATTGCCATTATTGGAACAATTACCGATGTCGGTTCATGGGGAACGTTTATTCATAAAAAAGCAGCAGAGATAGTATTTGAAAAAGGAGTAGATATACTTATTACCGTTGGAGAACATGCAAAAATTATTGCAGATCATGCGGAGGACTTAGGGATACAAGCACAAGTATATCGTTTTATTAATAGTGTGTTAGCCTATGAACTTTTAAAAGAAATCATTAATCGCAATACAATTATTTTAATCAAAGGAGATATGTATAGTAAAACGATGTTTGATTTAGCGACAAAATTGAAGAAAAAAACATGAAAGAGTGATACGTTGCTTTTTGATAATTGATAAATCATTTTATACAAGACACGCATATAGGGATAGAGCTGGTATTGGCATATACACAAGCACCAACAATGTTATATGAATATAGTGTATTAATCATACAAGAAGGGAGGGGAAACTATGGGAGGAGTTTGTCCATGTGGTGTGCGTGTAAATGCTTTTGCCGAAGGTGTAAATGTTAAGTTCGATGGTGTTAGTGGAAATATTCGCGGGAATTTAACATACCTTGCCAATGTATGTATTACTACACTAAGTACTTCTACGCTGTCATTACGATTTGAAGATACTGAAACACCAGATCATTTTAGTTTTTTATTTACTGCAAATGAAATTACAGATGTGAAATGTAAAAGAGAAGGGAAGAACTGTGTTATAAAGGTTCGTGGTACTGGGCTTATTGGGATGACAGAATACCCATTTAAAGCAGTATTCAGAGATCAAGTAGCGACTGCAAATAATGATTTAGTTCAAAGCTTCGTCATTAAAGGATTCTTTGATCAAGACGGTACTGTACCCGTTGAGCAAGGATCAGTTGTTGCTTTAGGTTGTCAATGTTAAAGGTACGTTAATGTGAATGAGGTCCCTTCAATTATGAATTGAGGGGGCTTTTATAAAATGTATCGGGGGAGGCCATCATGCATGCGATTAGGGGGAGAATCGAACAATATAAAATACTAATGCAACATGAGCAATTGCAACCGTATTTAGCCAAGAATGAACGTTTTTCAAAGGATGCATTGTACTCCATGTTGAAGCTAGAGCATCAAATCATCCTGAAACCAATTGTTGGCATGGATTTTATTATTGTGACAAAACATCAAGGAATGTATCAGGTAAAAACTAAAGTTATAGTAGTTGACGTATTAGAAGAAGGTCTTTATGAATATATTCAACAGATTATTGGTGATAGAAATTATATCATTCAATCGCAATTTCATTCGACATTTCTAAGTAAAAAAAGGTATCACTGTTTAATAACTGTTCAAAGACGCAATGAACGCTGGTATGTTACACATTCATCAAAACAAACTCTCAATATTATTGAAACAGTAGCTTGTTTTAGGCACCAAGTACAATTACAAAAAGTTGCGATTATGGCGGCTGAACAACTGGGACCATCTTATAGCAATTGTGAATCTATAGTTATAGAGTTGATATTTAATTTAGCAGGGGATATAGTGATTACCGATTCGTTTCTCCATTTCTCGGTTAGCAAATGGAATCAATATCAAAGTATCGCGAACTTCATGCCCCAAACGGATTTACTAACGTCGTCAACATTTTCATGCTATTTAAGTAGGTATTCCCTTGTATTTTTAAAGCCATGTAATGGGCAACAAGGAAAAGGGATTATTAAAATTCACAAAAGAGGAATGCGAAATTATGAAATTCAGATGGGAAGACAAAAATGGGCAATAGCAGGTATTGAGCAAGTGTATGAGCATGTCCTCAAAATTGCTCCAATAGAAGAAAACTATATCATTCAACGGGGTATTGAATTGGCGACAATCGATAATCGTTTTATGGATATCCGAGTTATAACTCAAAAGGTAGCAAATGATTGGTATGTAACTGGCAAAGTGGTAAAAGTTGCTGGGCCTCATTTTTTTGTAACGAATGCAGCTCAAGCTATTTTGACTTTGCAACAAGCGCTAAGACAATCTACTGTACTTTCAAAGTTCCATGGGCAACTGGAAAATCAAATAGATACCGTTTGTAAAGCAGCATCCCATTTGCTTGACCAATCAACAGAACGTAACATTATTGGCTTTGATATAGCGGTAACAGATTTGGGGAGGATATGGGTTATTGAAGGTAATTATGTACCAGATTTGTCGTTCTTTCAAACATTAGAAGATACAACGATGTACAACACGATAATGAATTATAAACTTATGAATAGATCACCTAAGAAAGATGGATAAACTTTCATAACCTAATTTAAAGGGGGCGATTTTATCCGAGCTTTACATGTAAAAACCATACGTCAATTGCTAGGAGGGCAATTAATAAACGGTGCTGAAAATTGGTTTGTGAAGCATGTTATGAATTATGATCCACAGCAATTAATCGCACCGAATACAATGTTGTTTATCCGCAAAAGTGATGATATAAATTGGGAAGAATTAAATAATATAAAGCATTTATTAATTGTTTGTGATGAAAAGGAGAAACTGCAAAATCAAGCACTATCTCAAATTACCGCTATTTATGTTCGCAATCTTTTACAAGCTTTCTTTGTATTTTGCACGTATTATCGGAACTTGTTTGACCTTCCCGTTGTTGCAATTACTGGAACTTGTGGAAAGACGACTACGAAAGAAATGCTCAAACATATATTAAGTAATGAAATGAACGTTCAAACATCCGTAAGCAGTAAAAACGAACCGCGTCAATCATTACCATATTTATTAGGAATTGATGATGACACAAAGGCGGCTGTATTTGAATTAGGCTTAGGGAATTCAGGTAATATCAGCTATCAATGTCAAATCTACCAGCCAACCATTGGTGTAATTACAAATATAGGTGTACATCATTTAGATGGATGTAAAAATTTAGATGGCTACATTAAAGCGAAATCCGAAATTTTATATGGAATACGTGCGGGAGGAACACTAATCATTAACAGCGATGATGAAAATACAAAGAAAATTCCTTTATCAACGTATCAAAATAAAGTGTTTACATTTGGCATTAAAAATAAAGCGGACATATACGCCACGGCAGTGCAATTTGCTGAAAAAGGCATGAAATTTCAGGTTCATGTAAATAACAAAAAATATCAAGCCTATATTCCGGGTTACGGGGAACATCAAGTGTACAACGTTCTTGCAGTGCTAGCGGTCATTCATGAGCTTGGCCTATCTGTTCAAAAGGCAATCTTACAGTTAAGAACTTTCGAGCAAATGGAGCGCCATTTACAGTTTTCAAAGGGAGTAGGCGGGAGCACGATTATCGATGATACATGGACAAATAACCCAACCTCGCTAGAAGCAGCATTAAAGGTACTAGATTCGGTAGGGAATGGTAAGAAGCGCTATTTAGTATTAGGTGATATTAAAAGACTTGGAAAATTCGAAAAAAAATATCACATGGAATTAGGGAGTTTAGTTGCCACCTATCCGATTCACACGTTAATAACGGTTGGCACGAAAGCGGAGAATATTGCCAAACAAGCAATTGCAGACGGAACATCAGCAAAAGTATATATGTATAAAGACATTAAAGGTGTGTATGAGTTACTAGAGCAACAGTTAGATAGAGAATCACTTTTGCTCATTAAGGGCCCGATGTCGAGTCGAGCAATGATTCAATTTGCTAAACAACTAAAAAGTAGTGAATGATGAAAAGAAATAGATTAAAAATAGCTCTATCACTGTCTACAATACAGTTGATAGAGCTATTTTCATTTGTTTTATTTCGTTACACGTCTAGCGGTAATATAATGATCTTTATAATAATCTACTAGTAAAACACGTGTAATCACTCCATTACTCGTAGGAATAATTAATCGGTGGTCACCTGCATAAATTGCAACTTGTGTTGGTGTTTTAGATCCCTTCGTACTGTTGAAGAATACTAAATCCCCTTTTTTTAAGTTTGATTTAGAAACAGCTGTACCAAGTTTCATTTGCTCGCTAAGTGTTTTGGTTTTTAATAAAACGCCATTTTTTCGGTACGTATATTCAATGAAGCCGCCTGATGTAAATCGTAATGAAGCATCATTATTAATTGAGCCCATCTTTACTTGGTCTTTCGTAGCGTACGCTTTGGCAACAATTTTATCTCCTGTTGTTGCAGGATTTGCACTCATTAATGTTGGTAGTACGCGACGAGCGGTTACATAATTATCTTTGTAGTACGGCTTACTATTTAAATCTGAAATAACTATGTTTTGTTTTGAATCCGCCATGTGAATGATTTTATTATCTCCAATGTACATCCCAACATGGTCTGGGTCTGTTCCTGTTTTTTTACTTTTAAAGAATAATAAATCCCCTTTTTGAAGCTGGTTACGTGGTACATAGGTTCCTTGTTGCATCATATAGTTTTCGTTATAAGTTGCTAAATCTACGCCATTTTTCTCGAAAATATACATTAAAAAAGTGGCACATGAAAATTTATAAGGTGCAGTAGGTTTATAGACGGTATTACTATAAGTTGCTTTCCCGATTAAACTTTTTGCAGTAGTAATTAATTGATTGGCTTTAATAGCAACGGCTTGATCATTATTTTGTACATTTGCAGCATATACAGGTGTTGGTTCCATTATTGCTGGCATTGTAGAAAATGAACTAATCCCAATTGCTAAAGCGACAGTTGTTACGAAACGTTTTTTCATAATAGTTACCTCCAAATTTAGTACACTAACGACTTTATCATGGGAAATACATGATTCTTGGAGGGAAATGTTGGTAGCAGATTTTGAAAGTGCGCCAATAGACTGCTATTACTAGGTAAACTAGCATTAATTACAGTTTAATTACAATTGTTTCAGTTACCTCTATTTAACTTGGTGGCTAATATTTAGGGGGATATTTGCTGGTTTGAGCAAAAAAAGATGAAAAGGGTTGTGATAAAACAAGAATACAATTTTTCTATAAGTAAAAAAAATTGTATTTTTCGGCATGCTGTCTTAGCCACTTTCATCTGGAAAGTTAAACTAATAATGAATTAAAGATTATTTACTGTAGTTTATTTCTTAAAAACTTTGAAATGAAACTAATGCTATTTGAGGTAAGGGGTTGGTATCCCCAGCAGAATCGATGCCTCCACCTGAAACCGAGGATGATGCTTCGAGATACGAATGTCGGGAAGTACCAAAAATCATCTAGGTTATTTAACCCTACAGATGTATTGCGATTAAACAGCTTCGCATTTTGGCTGAGTCAGGGCTCCAGTGTGTCCTAGTTGGAGTGAATTCAGGAGGGGGTCCCATATGGTGTAGGAATTTGCGTACTTCCCCTGGGGGTCCACCAGGTGGCACAGAAGGACCTGGACACATGGAGGCGATATCACTCCTATAATTTGTGCTAAGTAAACTATATTAGTTATGAAGTTAAAATGAATTGAATAAAAAAATCCAACATTTTTTAATGAAGCAAAAATGTTGGATAGTTCATACAAATAGATTTATTTATTTATTTAAAGCTGAATGTCTTTTACCATAAATGAAGTAAATGATAATTCCTAACACGAACCAGATACCACAAGCAATCCAAGTGTGTGCAGAAAGCTGGCTAATTAAGAAAATACACAATAATAACGACACAATTGGTAGTACGGGATAAAACGGAACTTTAAAGCCACCGTTTGGTAAGTCTTTATTTTTACGTAAATAAATGATGCCCGCAGATACGAAGATAAACGCGATTAATGTGCCCATATTGACCAATTCAGCTAATGTACCTAGTGGAATAAAACCGGCAAATATGGAAATAACCAGTGTGAAAATAAATGTATTTTTCATCGGTGTTTTACGCTTTGGATGTAATTCTTTCATTACTTTTGGCATTAAGCCATCTCGTGCAAAGGCCATTAATAAACGTGTACCACCGTACATCATGACTAAAATTACTGTTAACATCCCGATAACCGCACTTAATGAAATTACCCCCGCTACCCAATCTTGCTCGACAAATTTCATCGCAAAGGCAACTGGATCAGCTACATTCAGCTGTTGATATGGAACAATCCCTGTTAATACAAGCGAAACTGCTACATAAAGAATCGTACAAATGATTAAAGAGCCGATAATTCCGATTGGCATATTACGTTGTGGATTTTTTACTTCTTCTGCAGCAGATGACACCGCATCAAAACCTAAGTAAGCGAAGAAAACAAGTGCGGCACCTGTGAACACGCCACTCATGCCATAAGGTAAAAATGGTGACCAATTTTCAGGCTTCACGTAAAATACGCCGACTAAGATAAATAATAAGACTGCCCCAGTTTTTAGTGCAACAAGTAAAGCATTAAAACGTGTTGATTCCTTCATGCCTAATGAGAGAAGAGAACCGATAACAAAAATAATAATAACAGCAGGTAAGTTAATATACGTGCCATTTTCTACACTAAATGAGTTGGTAAGTGCAGCCGGTAAATGAATACCGAAGCCTTCTACTAATGTGACAAAGTAACCCGACCAGCCTGTAGCAACGGCAGCTGTTGCTAAGCCGTATTCAAGTAGTAATGCCCAGCCGACAAACCAGGCAACAATCTCACCAAATACAATATAACTATATGAGTAAGCACTTCCTGTTACAGGAACAGTAGAAGCGAATTCTGAGTAACAAAGCGCGGCTAACGCACAAACAATGGCTGCGATAATAAATGAAAACACAATACCAGGTCCCGCATGCTGCGCTGAAACTGTACCTGGAAGAATGAAAATCCCCGTACCGACAATGGCACCTACACCAAGTAACATCAAATCGAAGGGACCCATAGTTTTTTGAAGCTGAATCGAACCTTTCTTATGTAAAAGGTCATCGATTGATTTTTTTCTTAATAAATTTTTCATATTAACACCTATTTCTATAAAGCAATAATCAAAATAATATCATAAATTTTCAGAAAATAAAAGAGGTTTATCGAGTTGAAGTACTGAAGTGACAAAAGCAATACCTGTTTTCAGAAAAAAAGTAGGATAAACTAGAGGGAAAAGACAAAAAAACTAGGTGCTTTTACAAACACCTAGTCAGAAAATTATTTTGTATAGTTATCGAAGTAACCTTGGATGTAAATCATTGGTGTTCCTTTGTCGCCAGAGCCAGAAGTTAAGTCAGATAATGAACCGATTAAGTCAGTAAGCTTACGAGGTGTTGTCCCTTGAGCTGCCATCTGACCAGTTAAATCTTCTTCTTTGTTGTTAATATATTCTTTAATAGCAGCTTTTAACTCTTCACCTTTTAATTCAGAGAAATCGTTATCAGCTAAATATTTTAATTTGATTTCGTTTGGTGTACCGTCAAGTCCCGGAGTGTAAGCAGGTGATACAACTGGGTCAGCAAGTTCCCAAATTTGACCTACTGGATCTTTGAACGCACCATCACCGTAAATCATTACTTCTACTAATTTACCTGTAGCTGCTAAAATTTTCGCTTGAATGTCATCCACGATTGGTTGACAGTTATCAGGGAATAATTTTACACCATCTTCCGTTGATTTGTTTGAGCCTAGTAAACCGTAGTTTGAATTGAAGCCAGAACCGTTTACAGATTCATTTAAAATGTTATCTAAACCGTATACTTTTTCAGCACCAGCAGCTGTTAAAATGCGTTTAGTACGGAAGCGAGAGTGAATATCGCAAGTAAGTACGCTCTTTGTATAATCTAAAATCGTTTTCGCGTTATTTGAGAAGATAACTTCCACTTCAGTGCCTTGTTCTTCAATTAATTCTTTGTAGTATTCAATGTAGTCAACACCAGTGAAAGTATGTTTATTGTAACCGAAGTGTCCACGGAAATCAGCTTCAGTTAAAACATCTGTCCAAGGATTGATGCCTTTTTCGTCTAATTCATCTAATGATACTAAGTGATTTCCAACTTCATCAGAAGGGTAGCTTAACATAAGAACGATCTTTTTTGTCCCTTTTGCAATCCCTTTTAAAATATTTGAGAAACGGTTACGTGAAAGAATTGGGAAAATTACCCCCACAGTGTCATCACCGAATTTTGCATTTACGTCCGTAGCAATATCTTCCATTGTCGCATAGTTACCTTGTGAACGCGCTACTACTGATTCTGTTACAGTTACGATGTCGCGGTCTTCAATAGAATAACCTTCAACTTTCGCAGCGTTTAATGCTGTATCAACGACGATTTGTACAATGTCGTCCCCTTCATTAATAATTGGGCCACGAAGACCTCGTACTACAGTTCCTACTACTCGTTCCAAAATAATCTCTCCTCATATGTAAACAAATATTGTTTTAATTTTTATCACGATGTTTACTATAACGCAGTGATGTGATATAAGTAAAATTAATATTTCTAATAACAGATATAAGTGGTGGTTATATGATAGCGAAATTAGAAGCTTATCGAATTTTTAATGCAGTCAGTCGCAATAAAAGCTTTTCTAAAGCAGCCAAAGAGCTGTATATGACACAGCCAGCAGTCAGTCAAGCGATTTCAAAGCTAGAAAAAGAACTTGAAACATTGTTGTTCAACCGAACGCCTAAAGGAGTAAAGCTTACAACTGAAGGAGAATTATTACATGAATATGTAAATTCAGCTTTAGGAATCCTTGACGCAGGCGAAGAGAAAATTGCTGAATTTAAAAATTTACAGACAGGGCAATTGCGTATTGGAGTAGGCGATACAATTTCACGCCATTTTTTACTTCCATATTTAGAAACATTCCACATTCGTTATCCTGGTATAAAATTAAAAGTATTAAATGGAACTACGAGTGAAATTTTAGCTTTTATTAAAGCTGGAGAGGCAGATTTAGGCATTTGTAACTTACCGGTAGAAGATATGCATCTACAAGTAATCCCTTGCAAAGAAATTCATGATATATTTGTATGCGGTCAAAAATATAAAAATTTAACAAGCAAACCAATCAGTTTCGAAATGCTCATGAAAATGCCGCTAATTTTTTTAGAAAAGAAGGCTAATTCACGTAATTATGTCGAAGGATATTTGAAAGAGCAAGGCTATGCAATCTCTCCTGAGTTCGAGCTAGGATCGCATGATTTAGTTTTAGAATTTGCGAAAATCAATTTAGGAATTGCCAGTGTGACAAAGGAATTTTCGCTCGACTATATTGAACGAGGGATTTTATATGAAATTGAACTACAACAAAAAATTCCTAAACGTAGTATTGGTATTGTTCATTTAAAAACTGTGCCACTATCACAAGCTACGCGTAAATTCATCGCAATCGTAGACCCAGGAATAATCCATTAACAGAAAATGAGGGAAATAAATGTCAAACGACTTTAAACAATACAATTTAACAAGAGAAATAATACAGGCGTTACGTGATTTAGACTACATTTCTCCTTCAGAAGTGCAGCAAAAAGTATTGCCTCACGCATTAAATAATGTAGATTTAATCGTTAAAGCACAAACAGGCAGTGGGAAAACAGCCGCCTTTGCGATTCCGATTTGCGAAAACATTGACTGGTTAGAAAACAAACCGCAAGCATTAGTATTAACACCAACGCGCGAGTTAGCCGTGCAAGTAAAAGAAGAATTCACCAATATCGGTCGCTACAAACGTGTAAAAGCAGCAGCACTTTATGGAAAACAACCTTTCCGTTATCAGCAAGATGAACTAAAGCAAAAAACGCATGTTGCGGTTGGAACACCGGGTCGCGTACTTGATCATATTGAAAAAGGCACATTAAAACTAGAAAAAATTCGATATGTGATTTTAGATGAAGCCGATGAAATGCTCAATATGGGCTTTATTGAACAAGTAGAGGCCATCCTGTCACATATTACCGAACCACATGTAACAATGCTATTTTCTGCAACAGTACCTGATGAAATTAAGTCGCTTGCGGGCCGTCATTTAAAGAATGCGCTTGATATTGAAGTACATTCCGAACAGCAAGCGCCAAAAATTGAACATGTGGTCATTGAAGTACCGGAGGAAGAAAAGCTATCAGCACTAGAAAAGGTGGCGGTTATTGAAAATCCTGATACATGTATCATATTTTGTCGTACGAAAGCACGAGTAGATGAAGTGTATGATTATTTATATGATCGTGAATATAGCGTCGACCAACTACATGGTGGTATGGAACAATCGACGCGCTTAATGGTAATGAATGACTATAAGCGCGGAGATTTTCGTTATTTAGTCGCAACAGATGTCGCAGCGCGCGGCATTGATATTGATAATATTTCGTTAGTCATTAACTATGATTTGCCGATGGAAAAAGAGGCATATGTGCACCGAACAGGTCGTACAGGTCGTGCTGGGAAAGAAGGGAAGGCAGTTACGTTTGTGACACCTTTTGAATACGACTTTTTAGCAGGAATTGAGCAATATATTGGGAATAAAATTCCGATTGCGGCTCTACCAACACATGAAGAAGTAGAAGTTAAGGCAGAGGCATTTGATAAAAAAATGCAAACCCGTCCACAAAAGAAAAAGCAAAAAAGCGCTAAGGTTGATGCCAATATTACTAAGCTTTACTTCAATGGCGGTAAAAAGAAAAAGCTACGCGCCGTTGATTTTGTCGGCACATTATGTAAAATTCCAGGTATCACCGCAGCAGATATCGGCATCATTACCATTTTAGATACATCTACATTTATCGAAATTTTAAACGGTAAAGGTAAAATTGTGTTGAATGCAATGAAAACTACACCTGTTAAAGGGAAGCAACTAAAAGTGCATATTTCAACTAGTAAATAACATTGAACAAATTTACTAACAAAAAATGGA
Source organism: Solibacillus daqui (assembly GCF_028747805.1). Lineage (NCBI taxonomy): Bacteria > Bacillati > Bacillota > Bacilli > Caryophanales > Caryophanaceae > Solibacillus > Solibacillus daqui. The sequence goes on along the minus strand of NZ_CP114887.1, from coordinate 2,879,012 downwards.
TCAAGTGCAATCTACTTATATTCGGCGGGCTACGGCATGACAGCATATTTAAAGTCAGTATTGACTGACTTTAAATAATGTTACGAAAGCGTAGCGAAAGGAGCATTACTGCTTCTGCGGGTAGTAAAATCGCGATTTTACTATCCTCGGCGCAAAGAAAAAGTCTAAAAAGGGTTTTAGACTTTTTCTTGACTGTCTTTAATGCCGCATGCAAGGCCCGCCAATCTAAAATGTTACTTTTTCTCAAATAATTAAGATCGTAAAATACTGCCGCTTGCGCTATCGCGAGGCAAAGAACAATCAAATGCCGTGTGATTTGATTGTTCTTTTGCGACGAAAGCATAGCGACAGGAGCAGGGGTTTCGGTGATGAATAAAATAGTACGCTGTATACAATATTGTATCTTTGATTAAAAGTTACCTATGGCAATGAAATTAGCTACTTTTATTGCGTTAAAATATAATCATTCTTAGACTAACTTTTTACTTTATTTCAATAACAGCGCTTGATTCACCAAACTTTATTCAAAATCTTTGTTATAAAAACCAACTTTAGTTTGTGTAGAGTGCCGCGAAGTGTAGGGGGCGACTTCTAGGGGATCAAGCGTGTGCGGAAAATCCACTCATTTGTGCACCCGTAAGAGGCACAAATGAGTTAGTTGTAGCCACGCCCCCAGAAAAGCGTCCCCCGTAGCGTAGCAGAACGGATTTTATTAGATAAATGCAATTGGTTCCAAATTCTGTATTGAAAAATGCTCATGAGTAGTAAATAAAGAGATCGGCTGTTTTATAGCGATCAATAGATAACAGCAAATAAAAACAGGTTACGCTAAGGTAAAATTCCTTTGGCGTAACCTGTTTTATGCTTCTTTAAAGTTTTTTACGAAAAACCACAGCATATTGGAGAGTTCAATCGATTCAGCTTCATGTGAGGTATTTGAAAATGAAGAGCGAAATGGTTTTAATAAAGCTTCGACCACTGAGCTACGCAATGTATCTTCAGTTAATTGTTCGATTAACGTTTGCGTAAACTGGATGCCCACTGTATGGATATCTTCATATTGCAATTCAGATAAAAAGCCTTCTAGTTTATTTAAAATCATATCTTTTGTAATTGGTTGATAGTGCGTGTTTCCTTCAATTAATTGGAGTGACCCTGCTCCTATAATAACGTCATTTGTTGCAATCATTTCGGGTAACACTACTTTAATATTTCGAAAGGCAATCTTTACAACCTTTTTAACATCTACTGTGACACCATAAAATGTACGAAATGACATTGATAAATGCTGTACCATTCCAAAAAATAATATGGATAGTTCTAGTGTATAGGGTCTTGCCTCTTCGCCAAAAATATCAACGAATCGATTCGATAGCCATTCTACTTCAATGAGGCGATTACGCATAAGTGCATCACGTAATTCTAAATCATTTGATTGAAAAATGCCCTCGAAAATCGAGACAAGATTTTGCTCCTTATTGATTTGCATTAATACGATAATTTGTTCGATCAGTATATTTTCATCTGATGGGTCATTACCGTGTAATATTTCATGTCGGCGTATGCTTGCCTCATAACGTACTTGTTCTAATATGGCCATAAAGCATTCATTTTTAGAGGAGAAGTAGTTATAAAATGTTCCTTTTGAAATCATAGATTTTGATAATATATCTTGAATCGATGTATTGTGGAATCCCTTTTCTATGAATAGCTGTAGCGCGGTTTCTAATACTTGTCTTTTTCGCAGATTCATACTATTCCTCCGTTTAGTTTGTATTTCAAGTTTACTGTTTTCTTAGGAGTATAGCAATTTTTTGGACTTGTGGTGCAAAATTGTTGAATTTATTGGACTGTGAGTATAAAATAGTTCGAGTATAAAAATATTAATTTTTTAAAAGAAAAAGAGGGGTTTCAATTATGGAAAAGATACAAGACGTTAAAACGTTTAAAAAGCCTCCCTATTTAATGATTGCTGTGTTATTTGTAGGGGCATTCGTTGCTTTTTTAAACAATACGCTATTAAACGTAGCACTACCTTCCATTATGGTGGCATTCGATATTAAGGATTACTCAACGGTGCAGTGGTTAGCAACGGGGTATATGTTAGTAAGTGGGATACTTGTTCCAGCATCGGCTTACTTAATTACTAAATTTAAAACACGTCCGTTATTTATTTTATCAATGGCGATTTTCGTTATTGGTACAGCGATGGCCGCATTTGCACCATCATTTGGTCTGTTACTAGCAGGTCGTATGATTCAAGCAGCAGGTGCAGCAACAATGTCTCCAATTTTAATGAATGTGATGTTAATTAGTTTCCCAGTTGAAAAGCGTGGGACTGCAATGGGGGTTTTCGGTTTAGTTATGGTATTAGCGCCAGCAATTGGACCGACATTATCAGGATGGATTGTTGAACATTATGACTGGAGCGTTCTGTTCAAAATGATTTTACCAATCGCAATTATTGCTTTATTATTAGCGGTTTGGAAATTAGAAGATGTATTGCCAAATCGTCCAGCTAAAATTGATTTATTTTCAGTTGTATTATCGACTTTAGGTTTTGGAGGATTGTTATACGGCTTCAGTACTGCAAGTTCAGCAGGATGGGGTGCCGTTGAAGTTTGGGGTACGATTCTTGTGGGGGCGATTGGCTTAGTTTGGTTTATTACGCGCCAATTCAGCTTAGAGGAACCTTTACTGGATTTACGTATTTACACATATCCAGCCTATGCACTAGCATCTGTTGTGTCTATGGTATTATCCGTTGCGATGTTCTCAGGAATGATTTTGACACCAGCTTACGTTCAAAATGTACGTGGTATTGAGCCATTTGAGGCGGGATTAATGATGTTACCAGGTGCAATTGTGATGGGGGTTATGTCACCAATTACAGGTAAGTTGTTCGATAAATTTGGACCACGTATTTTAGCTGTTACTGGTTTAATGATTGCGACAATAGCAACATTCGGTTTAGGCTACTTAGAAACAGATTCTACGTATACATTTATTATTACGATGTATACAGTTCGTATGTTGGGGATTTCAATGGTGATGATGCCGATCATGACAAATGGTTTAAATGCTTTACCTAACCGCCTAAATCCTCATGGTACGGCAATGAATAACACAGCACAACAAGTGGCAGGTGCGATTGGTACAGCGGTATTAGTAACCATTTTCAACTCACATACAAAAACTCGCGCAGCAGAAATTGTCGCTGACATGAAAGCGAATGCGGATCCTAGTGCAGCACAGCCAACAGCAGAGCAATTAGAACTGATTCAAGGTCAAGTTATGCAACAGGCATTACTTGATGGGATTACGTACTCATTCTTCGTGGCAGCGGGGATTACGGTTGTAGCAATGATTTTAGCGTTATTTATTAAACGTGTTGATATTACAAAACGAGATGACTTTATGGGTGCAAAACCAGAAGAAAAATAATTAATGAAAACGATAGAGTTTATGAAGCTCTATCGTTTTTACTTTTGGTAAAATCGGGTATAGTAAAAGGTGAAACGTGAAGGAGTGAATGGGATGATTAAGCAATTAGGACAAGTAATGGTTTATGTAAATGACCAAGAACTAGCAAAAGCATTTTGGACAGAGAAGTTAGGCTTTGAAGTAATTTCAGATGTAGATAATGGTATGCGCATCATTACAATTGCACCAACAGATGAAGCGCAGACAAGCATTGTATTGCACGACAAAAAGAAAATTCAAGCAATGTCACCAGAATTAAATTTAGGTACGCCTTCATTAATGTTTTACAGTGAAAACTTAGATGCATTATATGAAGATTTTAAAGCGAAAGGCATTACAGTTGGTGAATTAGTCAATATGCCATTTGGTAAAGTCTTTAATTTTTCGGATGAAGAAGGAAATTATTTCGCAATTACAGAAAAATAACTAAAAAGGGATGAAATGCACTATTATTAGCGCATCATCCCTTCTTTTTTTGTAGTAATTTACGTGCTTTTTCGGTATTGGCAAAATGCCATTTTGTCATTGATTTCAACACTTCTTCGCCATGTTTCAGCCAAATTTTTGCTGCCATTGCATCAACTTTGCCACTAGCTCCTTTTTGTAATGGAAAGCCAACCATTTCAGCTAAACGGTCCATTTCTTTTAAAAAAGCATTGCGGGCTAATATCGAGGCAGTAGCTACTGCGACATGTAAATTTTCGGCCTTCGTGGAAAATAAGACATTTTCACGTATAATATTCTTTTCATTTTTAATGTGGTTGTAATAAATGCCGCGCTCCGCAAATTGGTCGATTAAAATATAGTTTGGTTTTTCAGGCTCAATTTTTGCTAATACATGTTTTAATGCTTGGTTGTGAAGAAGTGCTTTAATTTTGCCCTGTGAATAGCCACGTGCCTGTATTTCATTATATTTGTCATTGCGTAGCGTTAAAATGCTATGAGGGCAAACCTTCATTAAATCCGGTGCAATTTGACGCATATAGTCATCAGTTAATTGCTTCGAATCTTTAACACCGAGCTCTTGTACAAGAGCGATATTTTCAGCCGACACATAAACGGCAGCTACCGTTACAGGTCCGAAATAATCTCCAGTACCTGTTTCATCAGAGCCAATGACGGAAAAGGCAGCAAAATTGGTTGGAAGCTTGTCACCTTTTGTAGACGGTGTTTTTGTCGTAGTGGGTGTAGCAGTACTAGACCAACGTGCCGCTTCACGTTCAGCGCCTGCACCCTGAAACATCACTTTCCCAGATTTATATGCAGTAATGGCTGTATCAGATAATTTTGCGGCAAAAATAACCCCAGGAGCATGGCGTTCGATCAATGAAGATTGGTAATGCGTTTTAATTTGTTTCTGAATGTCAGTAGTTAGTTGTAATACAATGTTTGTCATAATAGGTCCTTTCGAAAGCGTGAGTTAAAATAAGTATAGCCCGAAATGAAAAAATGTGAAAATAACATTTGTTTTGCAGATTCCGATATACAATATAGGCATTCGGTTGCGATAATCAAATTGGAAATGATATGATGTACAATATGAAAATGGCGTAATTGATATAGAACAGGGATCAGACGTATATGACATGCGAACAATCCAGCTAGAGTTGTTGATAACTGTTTATCTATTCTTTTTTGGAGGGGTTATTTTGGCTGAGCAAGAAAAGAATCGCATATCCGTAGAAATCTATGGACATACATATAAAATGGTAGGAACAGAGTCAACTGGCCACATGAGATTAGTCGCTTCAATCGTCGATGACAAAATGCGTGAAATTAATGGGTTAAATCCGTCATTAGATAGTTCGAAGCTAGCTGTATTAACGGCTGTAAATTCTGTTAACGACTATTTAATATTAAAAGAACAATATGAAAAATTAGAAGAACAATTGAAACAGTTGAAGGGTTGACATATATGTTAGATTTATTTATTCTTGCGGTCTTTATCATTAGTTTAATCATTGGTGCCAAGCGTGGTCTTGTCGTCCAATTAATCAATATCGGTAGCTTTTTAGTAGCGCTTGTAGTGGCGATAATTTACTATAAACCACTTGCCGATAAGTTTGTGCTGTGGATTCCATATCCAGGCTTTACAGAAGGTTCGACGATGACATTAGTGCTAGATTCATTAGATGTCGATCGTACGTTTTACCGCGTATTTGCATTTGCACTTATTTTCTTTGTTGTGAAAATTGCGTTACAAATTTTAGGCTCGATGTTTGACTTTTTAACTTATTTACCTGTGTTGAATTCGTTAAACTACTTATTAGGCGCAGTATTATGCTTTATCGAAGCGTACATTATTTTATTTATCGGGTTATACGTCATTGCATTACTACCTGTAGAATCGGTCCAGTTGATAATTGATAGCTCGTTCCTAACAGGGCTAATTCTTGAACACACGCCAGTCATCACAAGCATGTTCCAAAATTGGTGGTATATTTACAAAAATTAACTTTTAACTTACTTCAGCAAAAGTCCACCACTTCTATAAGTGTGTGGTGAATGCCAAGATTTCCTTAATCGAGTGGGATTTTAACCCCCGGCTGAAACAAGTTAATGCCCCCGGCGGATGTCACAGATTTTTTAGAGGAGTTTTTCGAGTAACATTGAAAAAAATCTGGACATAATTACGCCAAGGCATAATTAATCAGGAGTAATGGATTTGAAAATCATGTGAAAGCTTCTCTCGATTTTCGGGGGGAGCTTTCTTTAGAGAGGGGAAATATGATGAATAAAAAAATCATTATCCGCACACTAGAAAAAATCGCGTTATATATGGAATTACAAGCAGAAAACCCATTTAAAGTATCGGCATTTCGTAAGGCTGCTGCCGCACTTGAGGCTGATGAACGTAGTTTAAGTGAAATAGATGATATTACAGCAATAAAAGGCATTGGGAAAGGAACAGCTGCGGTTATTTTAGAGCTAATGGAAACGGGCGTATCCTCAACATTAAAAGAGCTTGAAGAAATGGTACCAAAAGGGTTGATTCCTTTAATGAAATTACCTGGCCTAGGTGGAAAAAAGCTAGCGAAATTATACCAAGAATTAAACATAGTCGATGCAGATTCGTTAAAAACAGCATGTGAAACAGGGAAAGTTCGAGAATTAGCAGGCTTTGCGGCAAAAACCGAGGAGAAAATTTTAAAAGAACTTGAAAATTTCGGTTCACGCAAAGAACGTTTACCGATTTGGCAATTAGAGCCAGCTGTATTAGAAATCAATGAACTACTTGCAAGCTTGCCTGAAGTGGAAAAGTTTTCTGTAGCTGGTAGTTTTCGACGTGTAGCAGAGACGAGTAAGGATATCGATTTTATAGTTGCAACGAGTGCTTATGAAATTGTACGTGAAGCTATTTTAACACGTCTTGTGATTTTAGAAACAATTGCTGCAGGAGATACAAAAGTGTCGGTAATTTTAGACCGTGATGAGCCTGTGAGTGTTGATTTCCGTTTAGTTATGAGTGAGGAATTTGCGACAGCGCTACACCATTTCACTGGCTCAAAAGATCACAATGTACGTATGCGCCAGCTGGCCAAGTCAATGGGCAAAAAAATTAGTGAATACGGTGTTGAACAAGAGGACGGCTCGATTGTGACATTTGAAACCGAAGAGCAGTTTTTCGCACATTTTGATTTACCGTTCATTCCGCCAACTGTGCGTGAAAGTGGTAAAGAGCTAGACCGTTTAGATGAGCTGGATCATTTAGTGAATCTTGCGGACATTATATCGGACTTGCATATGCATACAACTTGGTCAGATGGTGCACATTCAGTAAGTGAGATGGGGCAAGCATTAATTGCTAAAGGCTATACACATGCGGTAATTACTGACCATTCGCAATATTTAAAAGTGGCGAACGGTTTAACGCCAGAACGTTTACAGCAACAAAAGCTAGATATTTATGCCTTTAATGAGGCAAACCCTGATTTCTTCCTATATCGCGGCACAGAAATGGATATTTTACCAGATGGCACACTTGATTTTGACGATGAAGTACTAAAGGAATTAGATTTTGTCATTGCGTCGATTCATTCAAGCTTCACGCAAAAACAGGACAAAATTATGGCACGTTTAAAAACAGCAGTCGAACATCCATACGTGCATATGATTGCACATCCAACGGGGCGAATTGTTGGCGAGCGCGGTGGCTATGAACCAGATGTTCCACTATTAATTGAATGGGCTGCACAGCATGGGAAAATTTTAGAGCTGAATGCCAACCCATACCGTTTGGATTTATGTATTGAGCATTTACAATTAGCAATGGAACATAATGTACCTATCGCTATTAATACCGATGCTCATGCGATTGATCAATTACGCTTCATGGAAATTGGTGTTAAATACGCGCAAAAAGCATGGTTAAAGAAAGAATTAATCGTTAATACATGGTCAAAAGAGCAATTTGAAGCTTTTATTAGGAAAAATAAATAATTGTAGCAGGAGGTGTTTTTCATGATCGAACAGCGAGCGTTGAAAACACTAGAATTTGATAAAGTCCGTGAACAAGTCTCGGCATTTTGTACGAACTCAATCGGAAAGCAGGCTATTGATGAATTAGTGCCTGAAACCGATTTTGAAACAGTTGTTGAATTATTAGCAGAAATGGATGAAGGCTTAGCTATTTTACGTGTGAAGGGCAATGTTCCGTTAGGCGGTATTTTTGATGTGCGACCGCATGCACGTCGTTCACAAATTGGGGGAATGCTGAGCCCAATGGAGTTAATGGAAATTGCAAGTACGATTCGTGCGAGCCGCATTTTACGTAATTTCATTGAAGATATTGAGGCAGAAAAGGATATTGAAATCCCTCATTTTATCGAGCGAAAAGAGCAGATGCCAGTACTTACGGCATTACAGCATGAAATTAATGACTGTATTGATGATAACGGTGCGGTGCTTGATTCTGCGAGTCCAGTATTACGTTCAATTCGTCAGTCATTACGTTCGGAGGAATCAAAGGTACGTCAAAAGCTAGAAAGCTTAACGCGCGGTTCGAATGCGACAAAAATGCTATCAGATACCATTATTACGATTCGTAACGATCGTTTTGTTATTCCAGTAAAACAAGAATACCGTTCACATTATGGTGGCATTGTGCATGACCAATCAGCTTCCGGTCAAACATTGTTCATTGAGCCAGAATCAGTAATTCAAGCAAACAATGAAGTCCAGCGCTTAAAAGTAAAAGAAAAAGCGGAAATAGAGCGTATATTATTAGAGCTAACATCGAAAGTAGCAGAAGTAGGTCATGATTTATTCGTGTTAGTGCAATTGCTTGGGGAAATCGATGTTATTTTAGCAAAAGGGAAGTACGGCCAAGCAAATAAATGTACGATGCCAAAAATGAATCAGGAAGGCTATACACGCTTAGTTCGTGCTCGACACCCACTATTACCGATTGAAGAAGCAGTAGCAAACACAATTGAATTTGGGCGCGATGTAACAGCGATTGTTATTACGGGTCCAAATACAGGTGGTAAAACGGTAACGTTAAAAACAGTTGGACTTTGTACAATAATGGCACAGTCTGGCTTACCAGTGCCTGCTTTAGACGGCTCAGAGCTAGCGGTGTTTGAGCAAATTTTTGCGGACATTGGTGATGAGCAATCCATCGAGCAATCATTATCAACGTTCTCCTCTCATATGGTGAACATTGTTGACATTTTAAGTAAGTTTGATGACAAATCTCTTGTACTGTTTGATGAACTTGGTGCGGGTACAGACCCACAAGAAGGTGCGGCATTAGCAATTTCAATTTTAGATGAAGTGGTAGATCGTGGGGCACGCGTTATGGCAACGACACACTATCCTGAGCTAAAAGCATACGGCTATAATCGTCCGCTTGTAGTGAATGCCAGCGTGGAGTTTGATATTGAAACACTTAGTCCAACTTATCGTTTATTAATTGGTGTGCCGGGTCGTTCAAATGCTTTTGAAATTTCGAAGCGTTTAGGATTAACAAACTCGATTATAGACCGTGCGAAATCATTTACTGGCACAGACCGTCATGAAGTGGAATCCATGATTGCTTCACTAGAAGAAAGCCGCTTACGTTCAGAGCGTGAGGCAGATGAGGCACATGTATTACTAGAAGATGCAGCACAAATTCGCGCGGAGCTTGAAGAACGTCTTCGCATATATGATGAAAAGAAAGAAAGCCTAGAGAAAAAAGCAAAAGAAAAAGCGCGTAAAATTGTAGATGAAGCAAAACGCGAAGCTGAAAATGTCATTGCTGATTTACGTGAAATGAAAAAACTCGCAGCAGCAAACGTTAAGGAACACGAATTTATCGATGCGAAAAAACGTTTAGACGAAGCAACACCAAAAGAAAATAAAGTCCTTCAAAAAGCAGTTGCTGCACGAGAACGTAAACAAAATTTACAAATCGGCGATGAGGTCAAAGTATTAAGTTATGGTCAAAAAGGAACAATTCTTGATAAATCAGGTAATGAGTGGGTTGTTCAAATTGGTATTTTAAAAATGAAGCTACCTGATAGCGATTTAGAATACATTAAGCCAGAAAAAGAACAAGTAACACGTCCGAATATGAATGTTAAAAATCGTAATTCCCATGTGAAACTAGAATTAGATTTACGTGGAGAGCGCTATGAAGATGCACTCATTCTCACGGAAAAATATTTAGATGATGCCTTACTGGCGAACTATCCACGTGTATCAATTATTCACGGTAAAGGAACGGGGGCATTACGCCAAGGAATTCAAAGCTTCTTGAAAAATCATAAGCGTATCAAATCCTATCGATATGGTGAGGCAGGTGAGGGTGGCTTTGGTGTGACGGTCGTTGAACTAAAATAATAGTTGCTCCTTTTTCAAAATTAGCTCATATTAAGAGTAAGTACAAAATTTGTTAAGGGGGTACAATGGATTGCTAGGTTCAAGCTTTTGGCGCCATCCTCTCGTTGAAACGGCAGGCTATTTTAGTGTAGTAGTGCTATGTTTGTTTGTGGCAATGATTATCTTTGAAATCGTGACGAAATATAAAAATTGGGAAGAAATAAAAAAAGGAAATGTTGCAGTTGCATTAGCGACAGGTGGTAAGATTGTCGGCATTTGTAACATTTTCAGATACTCAATTCAACAACATCCATCATTTGTAGAGATGTTAGGTTGGGGACTTTTCGGGTTTATATTATTGATTTTTGCTTATTTACTGTTTGAATTTTTAACACCAAAATTCAATGTAGATGAAGAAATCGCTGCAGACAATCGTTCTGTCGGGTTTATATCATTTACGATTTCATTAGGATTATCCTTTGTCATTGGTGCAAGTATATCTTAGTGGAATAGAAAGAATGATTTTTCGTTGAAATCCACATAAGAAAATAGTGCATTTCACGTTATTCGGCGAGAAGTGTGTTTTTCCAAGGAGAAGGTCGATGGAAACTTTATCAAAAATTTTAATTGTTGTATGTGTTCTATTCCTCGCAGTAGGAGTTTATTATTTGGCTACGATTTAAATGAAGAAGCAGACAAACTAGTAATGGTTTGTTTGCTTTTTTATTTTGAGGAAAAAGATTAGCCATTTTAGAAAAAAATAATATTTTTCTACAAAAATATATTTCAAAAATAATTATGCAATTTTTTGTTTTTAATGTATGAGATTATTATGAGAAACATAATATTAAACGAGAAAATACATGAAATATCGAGAAAATAAAGTAAAATTATAACTAAATAGTTTGAAAGAATTTCCTTTTTTAATTATACTGTTGGTAATAAATAAAGCTTTTAGAAAAGGGGAGAAGTTTTATGACAGAAAAGGTTTGGCTAGCGAGTTATCCTGAGGAAATCCCGCATACGATAGATCTTCCTCAAATTCCAGTGCAACAATTTTTGACGGATGCTTACAATGAGGTCCCGGATAAAGTAGCGGTTCACTTCATGGGTAGGGAGCTAACAAACAAAGAGTTATATCAATCGGCATTAAAGTTTGCGAATTATTTACGTTCTCTAGGGGTGGAGAAGGGCGATCGTGTCGCAATTATGTTGCCGAACTGTCCTCAATCAGTTATCGCTTATTATGGTATTTTGTATGCTGGTGGTATTGTCGTTCAAACAAATCCGTTATACACTGAGCGTGAGCTTCAATATCAGATGTCTGATTGTGGTGCGAAAGTGATTTTAGTGATGGATATTTTGTATCCGCGTACGATGAAAATATTAAATGAAACGAAAATTGAAAACGTTATCGTTACAGGTATTAAAGATTATTTACCGTTCCCTAAAAATTTGGTATATCCATTCATTCAGAAAAAACAATACGGATTCAGTGTAAAAGTTGAACATAGCGGTATGAATCATTTGTTCACAGAAATTATGAAGTCAGCAACTGCTACTGAAATTTCCGTAGATTTTGATTTTGAAAATGATTTAGCGCTGTTACAGTATACGGGTGGTACAACAGGGTTCCCGAAAGGTGTAATGTTAACGCATAAAAACCTAATAGCTAACACAATGATGTGTGATGCATGGATGTATAAATGTAATAAAGGGGAAGAAATAATTTTAGGTATTTTACCGTTCTTCCATGTTTATGGAATGACTACCGTGTTAGTTCTTTCAATAATGCAACAAGGTAAAATGGTGTTATTACCTAAATTTGATGTTGAGCAAGCATTAAAAACAATAGACAAGCAAAAGCCAACATTATTCCCAGGTGCACCAACGATGTATATCGGACTATTAAATCATCCCGATTTATTAAAATATGATCTTTCTTCTATCAAAGCATGTTTAAGTGGTTCTGCGCCACTACCGCTTGAAGTACAAGAAAAGTTTGAAGCATTAACAGGTGGTCGTATTGTTGAAGGGTATGGATTAACTGAAACATCACCGGTAACTCATGCTAATCCAATTTGGGACAATCGAATTAATGGTTCGATCGGATTGCCTTGGCCAAATACAGATGCTGCTGTTCTTCGTTCTGGCGAATCGGAAGTATTACCACCAGGTGAAATAGGGGAAATCGCGATTAAAGGACCGCAAGTAATGAAAGGTTACTGGAATCGTCCAGAAGATACGGCTATGACGTTTAATGATGGCTGGTTCTTAACGGGTGACTTAGGCTATATGGATGAAAAAGGTTATTTCTACGTAGTAGACCGTAAAAAAGATATGATTATTGCAGGTGGCTTTAATATTTATCCGCGAGAAGTAGAAGAGGTTTTATACGAGCATGATGCCATTCAAGAATGCGTTGTTGCAGGTATTCCAGATCCTTACCGTGGTGAAACAGTAAAAGCTTATATCGTATTAAAAGAAGGCAAAAAAGTGACCGATAAAGAATTAAATGAATTTTGTCGTAGCAATTTAGCAGCATACAAAGTACCACGCTATTATGAATTCCGTACAGAGTTACCGAAAACAGCTGTAGGAAAAATATTACGTCGTAAATTAGTAGATGAAGAAAAACAAAAAATGATGGAACGAGAAGCAAAATAATCCAGATTAAGCTATTGACAGAAAGTTTAACAAATTATAATATGAAAACATGAATGAATAGTCATTCATGTTTTCATTTTTTTTTGGTGGTGAGCAACTTGAAACGAAATAAACCCAAGTATATGCAAATAGTAGATGCTGCAGTCATTGCAATAGCGGAGAATGGCTATCATCAAGCACAAGTATCTAAAATTGCAAAACAGGCTGGCGTAGCTGACGGAACAATCTATTTATATTTTAAAAATAAAGAAGATATTTTAATTTCTGTATTTCAGGAAAAAATGGGTATTTTCGTAGAGAATTTACAGGCTATAATAAAAAGTGGAGAAACGTCTTCAGAAAAGTTAAGCAAAATGATTGAAAACCATTTCCATGTTTTATCGAGTGATCGCCATTTAGCAACCGTAACTCAATTAGAGTTAAGGCAGTCGAATAAAGAGATTAGATTGAAAATTAACGCTATTCTTAAAGAGTATTTAATTTTAGTAGATCAAATATTAATCGAGGGCATGCTTAATGGAGAGTTTAATCAAACGATGGATGTTCGTATTGCCCGTCAAATGGTATTCGGTACGATTGACGAAATTACGACATCATGGGTGATGAATGAATATCGCTATGACTTAATGGAACAAGCTCCAAAAATTCAGCAATTATTAATAAATGCATTAAAAGCATAAAAAGGGGATGTGGGGAAATGGAGTTTCTAAGTTGGAAAGTAGAAGATAACGTAGCAATCGCTACAATTTCTAGACCGCCTGCAAATGCGCTTTCACAAGGCTTAATCCAAGATGTAAATGGATTACTGGACTTTGTAGAAAATGATGAATCGGTACGAGTAGTTGTCATTCATGGAGAGGGACGATTTTTCTCTGCAGGGGCTGACATAAAAGAATTTACAAGCGTACAGTCAGGTGAAGAGTTCACCGCTTTAGCGAAAAACGGGCAAGACGTATTCGAGCGACTTGAAAATTTTTCAAAGCCTGTTATCGCGGCTATTCATGGGGCGGCATTAGGTGGAGGTTTAGAACTTGCGATGGGATGCCATATGCGTTTCGTAACTGAAAATGCCAAGCTTGGCTTACCTGAACTATCATTAGGTCTTATTCCAGGTTTTGCTGGTACACAGCGTTTACCACGCTATGTAGGGGTTGCTAAAGCGGCAGAGATGATGTTTACAAGCGATCCGATTTCAGGTGCTGAAGCTGTGGAATGGGGATTGGCAAACCGAGCATTTTCTGATGAGAATTTATTACCAGAGACGCTTGCAATTGCGAAAAAAATTGCAAAAAAATCACCAATTGCATTAAGAGCAGCGATTCAAATGCTGCAATTCTCGAAAACACCTTCATTCTATGATGGCGTTGCTGCAGAGGCAAAAAGCTTTGGTGAAGTATTCGTATCATCCGACGCAAAAGAAGGCATTCAAGCATTTATCGAAAAACGTGAACCAGTATTTACAGGTAAATAAACCGTTCATACGGATTAAATTAAAAAGCTTTTAGGAGGTCTAGATTATGAATATTTATGTATTAGTAAAACGTACTTTTGACACAGAAGAAAAAATCGTCGTTTCAGGCGGTAAAATTCAAGAAGATGGTGCTGAGTTCATCATTAATCCATATGATGAGTATGCAATTGAAGAAGCAATTCAAAAGCGTGATGCATTAGGCGGTAAAGTAACGGTTGTAACAATCGGTGGCGAAGATGCTGAAAAGCAATTACGTACAGCATTAGCAATGGGTGCTGATGAAGCAGTGTTAATTAATACAGAAGATGATTTAGATGAGTTAGATCAATATTCTGCAGCTTATATTTTAGCGGAATATTTAAAAGACAAAGAAGCGGATTTAATTTTAGCAGGTAACGTTGCAATCGATGGTGGGTCTGGTCAAGTTGGTCCACGTTTAGCAGACCTATTAGGCATTAACTATGTAACAACAATTACGAGCCTTGAAATTGACGGTACTAACGTGAAAATTGTTCGTGATATCGAAGGTGACTCTGAAGTGTTAGAAACATCTTTACCATTATTAGTAACAGCTCAACAAGGGTTAAACGAGCCACGCTACCCATCTTTACCAGGGATTATGAAGGCAAAGAAAAAGCCACTTGAAGAACTTGAGCTAGATGATTTAGATATCGATGAAGATGATGTTGAAGTAAAAGTAGAAACAGTAGAAATTTATTTACCACCACAAAAAGCAGCTGGTCGCGTATTATCAGGCGATCTTTCTGCACAGGTAAAAGAACTAGTAAGCTTATTACACAACGAAGCAAAAGTTGTCTAATCATTCATTAGATACGAAATAAATCGAAGTTTTACGAAGATGGTAATGGAGGGATATTCATGTCAAAGAAAGTTTTAGTGTTAGGTGAGGTTCGTGAAGGGAACTTACGTAACGTTTCATTCGAAGCAATCGCAGCAGGTTCAAAAATAGCTGACGGTGGTGAAGTAGTTGGATTATTAGTTGGGGATGCTGTAGCAGATTTAGCAAATGAGCTTATCGCATATGGTGCAAGCCGTGTCGTTACTGTAGAGCACCCACACTTAAAAAACTATACATCTGATGGTTACAGCCAAGCAATTTTAGCTGTAGTTGAAAAAGAAAAACCAGAAGCAATCGTATTTGGACATACTTCATTAGGTAAAGACTTATCTCCAAAGATCGCGTCTCGCTTACAATCTGGTTTAGTTTCAGATGTTACAGAAATCGAAGGCGCTGGTGATGACACAGTTTTCATCCGTCCAATATACTCTGGTAAAGCATTTGAAAAAGTAAAAATTAAAGATGGCGTTATTTTTGCGACAATTCGTCCAAATAACATCGCGCCTTTAGAAAAAAATACAGGTCGCTCAGGTGATGTATCTGCTGTTACAGTAGACATTACAAACTTACGCACAATTATTAAAGAAGTTGTTCGTAAATCTACTGAAGGTGTAGACCTTTCTGAAGCAAAAGTAGTTGTTGCGGGTGGCCGTGGCGTGAAATCCGAGGAAGGTTTCGAACCATTAAAAGAGCTTGCTAACTTACTAGGTGGTGCAGTTGGTGCCTCTCGTGGTGCATGTGACGCAGAATACTGCGATTACTCATTACAAATCGGCCAAACTGGTAAAGTTGTAACACCTGACCTTTACATCGCGGCTGGTATTTCTGGAGCAATTCAACACTTAGCCGGTATGTCGAACTCTAAAGTAATTGTAGCAATTAACAAAGACCCAGAAGCAAATATCTTTAAAGTTGCTGACTACGGTATCGTAGGGGACCTATTCGAAGTTATCCCACTTTTAATCGAGGAATTCAAAGCATTAAAAGTAAACGCATAAAAAACGAGCTTCCTCAATTAATTGGGGAAGCTTTTTGTGTTGCCTAGAGATAGTCCTTATTAACTTTTTGTGATGTACAGGTAAAGTAATTTAATCGTGTTTTCTAATGCTTCATAATGTGTTCGTTCCATTCCGTGTGAAGCGTGAACACCAGGTCCGATTAGGGCACCTTTGATGTTATTGCCGCCTCTAAGCGCGGCGCTTGTATCTGACCCGTACATAGGGTAAATATCAACTGCGTATTGCAGCTTATTTTCTTGAGCTAATTGGATAAAAGTTGATGTTAATTCATAATCATACGGACCAGTTGAATCTTTTGCACAAATGGAAACATCATATTCTGTACAGCTTAAATCATCACCGATACAGCCCATATCAACAGAAATGTATTCTGTAATATCAGCAGGGATATACGATGAACCATGACCAACCTCTTCATAGTTGGAAATCACAATTTTCACCGGATATGCCGGTACAATTGATTCCTGTTTCATAATTTCAAGAAGCGCTAATAAGCACGCCACACTTCCTTTGTCATCAATGAAACGGGATTTTAAAAAGCCACTTTCTGTTACAGTCGTTTTCGGATCAATAAAAATAAAGTCACCGACACCAATGCCAAGCTTCAAAACATCTTCCTTCGTTTTCACCTTTTCATCGAGACGCACTTCCATAAACTGCGGTTCACGTTTTTTTGATTTGCTGTCTTCAAATACGTGTACTGCCGGGCTTGTGCTTAAAATAGTACCGCTATACGTTCTGCCATCTCTCGTACGAATAAAAACATATTCGCCATCCCAAGTTGGAACGAGCGGACCACCTAGAAGCGTAAACTTTAGTGTTCCGTGACCAGTAATCGAACGTACCATTGCGCCCAATGTATCAACATGCGCAGAAAGACCGATAACCTTGCCCTCATTAGCTCCGGGAATAGAAATGATCCCCGCGCCTTTCAATGTACGCTCAAATTGATAACCTGTTTGATGAACGAACTGTTCAATCGTATCCATAATTTCATGACAATATCCAGTAGGACTATGCAGTTGTAGTAAGTCCGTTGCGATTTGAAGGACACGCTCTTTATTTATTGTAATCAATGTAATACTACCTCCTTTATGTACTCTGTCTATAGCTTACTCTAATTTTTGGAAGAAGAAAAGCTGCGTATTTATACCTCGATAATCAGAATCCACGAGATCCATCCTGACTATTCACTAGGTGGTAGAGCATTTATATTTTAACTCTTCTAATAATATAGGGGGAATTATAATGATAAGTAGTATCGTAACTTTGTTAGGTGTTATTTGATATATACAATTTTAACTTGATTCAGCAGGGGTTCAATCCCCGGCAGAT
Organism: Solibacillus daqui; assembly: GCF_028747805.1. Classification (NCBI taxonomy): domain Bacteria; kingdom Bacillati; phylum Bacillota; class Bacilli; order Caryophanales; family Caryophanaceae; genus Solibacillus; species Solibacillus daqui. Next base: position 2,861,374 of record NZ_CP114887.1, on the reverse strand, counting down.
GTCACAGATTTTTTAGGGAAGTTTTTCAAGAGAGCTTGAAAAAAATCTGGACAAAAGTAGCTGAGACGTAATTGATATAAGTTGATACAAGTATTTTTCAAATGTATGTTTATGTATCTCCCTGTTTCCAACATTTCACCGCAAATCCAATTTTCGCGAGCATTTTATTATTTTCTCATTGCCAAATCATGCTATACTACTAGCATATTGTAATTAAGGAGGCTATTTTAAAATGGCAATTGTACACGGTACAGATCAAACTTTCGCACAAGAAATTTCAAATGGTGTAGTTTTAGTAGACTTTTGGGCTGCATGGTGTGGTCCATGTAAAATGATCGCTCCAGTTCTTGAAGAATTAGATGCAGAAATCGGTAACGATGTTAAAATCGTTAAAGTGGATGTAGATAACAACCAAGGTACTGCTGCTGAGTACCAAATCATGTCTATTCCATCATTATTATTATTCGTTGATGGCGAGCTAAAAGCAAAAACAGCTGGCTTCATGCCAAAAGAAGCGTTAATCGACTTCATTAACGACAATAAATAATTTCAGTAACTAAGCCGTATGCCTATGAAGGTGTACGGCTTTTTTCTTGTATTAGAATCGGTTAAAATTAAGATAACGACACAGTGTATAGGTGAGAAATATGAATGCAATGATTAAAGCGAAACTAGAAATTTTACCGGCTGACCCGGGTTGCTATATTATGAAGGACCGTCAAGGCACGATAATTTATGTTGGTAAGGCAAAGATATTAAAAAAACGTGTTCGCTCGTATTTTACAGGCAGTCATGATGGGAAAACGGCACGCTTAGTAAGTGAAATTGAAGACTTTGAATATATTGTCACTTCTAGTAACATAGAGGCGCTTATTTTAGAACTAAATTTAATTAAGCTCCATGATCCAAAATATAATATTAAACTAACTGATGATAAGACCTATCCGTATATTAAAATTACAAATGAGCGTCATCCACGTCTTATTACGACGCGTAAAATTAAAAAGGATAAAGCGAAATATTTTGGTCCTTATCCGAATGCTTACGCAGCAAATGAAACGAAAAAGCTGTTAGACCGACTGTACCCACTTCGAAAATGTGCTCATATGCCCAATCAGGTGTGCCTGTATTACCATCTAGGTCAATGCTTGGCACCTTGTGTAAAGGATATTGAAAAACAAGTATATGACGAAATGATTGAAGCAATTTCAAAGTTTTTAAATGGAGGGGTCGATGAAATTAAAGAGGATCTTCAGCAAAAAATGTTCGAAGCAGCGGAAAATTTAGAGTTTGAACGTGCAAAGGAATTCCGTGATTTAATTACACATATTGATAGTATTATGCAAAAGCAAAAAATGGTGTCTGATGACTTAACAAACCGTGATGTATTTGGTTACGCAGTTGAAAAAGGGTGGATGTGTGTACAAGTATTTTTTGTACGCCAAGGGAAACTAATTGAGCGTGATGTTTCTGTTTTTCCGATTTACGATGAGCCTGAAGAGGAGTTTCTAACCTTTGTAGGTCGTTTTTATGAACCGTCGAATCATATTTTGCCAAAAGAAATTTTTGTGCCAAGTTCAATTGATGAAAAAATATTGCAAAAGCTTTTAAATACAAAAGTTATAATTCCAAAACGAGGTTCTAAAAAAGAGCTCGTCGATTTGGCGATGAAAAATGCAGGCATTGCCATTCAAGAAAAATTCCAACTAATTGAACGTCAGGAAGAAAGAACAGTTGGTGCATGTGAAGCATTAGCGGAAGCGATGAATATTTCGATTCCGTTGCGAATTGAAGCGTTTGATAATAGCCACATGCACGGAGCTGATCCAGTGTCAGCTATGGTTGTTTTTATAGATGGAAAGCCCGCTAAAAAGGAATACCGCAAATATAAAACACGTGAAGCAGCAAAGCATGATGATTACGGTGCGATGGCAGAGGTCGTGCGCCGCCGTTATACGCGCGTTCTACGTGAAAATTTACCGTTACCGGATTTAATCGTTATCGATGGTGGGAAAGGGCAAATCGAAGTGGCACGTGAAGTGATTGAAGATGAGCTTGGCCTCGTGATTCCAATTGCGGGTCTTGCGAAAGATGATAAGCACAATACGTCACAGCTATTATTCGGTAGTCCACCTGAAGTGGTGCCACTAAAACGTACAAGTGATGGGTTTTATTTATTGCAGCGTATTCAAGACGAGGTACACCGATTTGCGATTACGTTTTTACGTCAACAGCGTCAAACAAATGCGATTCAGTCTGTACTGGATGATATTGACGGTGTCGGACCAAGACGCAAACAACAACTGATGAAACATTTTGGCTCTGTGAAAAAAATACGTGAAGCGAGTGAATTACAATTACAAGAGGCGGGTATACCACCAAAGCTAGCGGAGGGCATTTACCGACATTTTCAGGATGCATCATTGAAAACGGAGTAGTGTTATGCTAAAATACAAACAATTCTATAAATTCGAATGATAGAGGTGCAGTATTCAATAGTACATTGCTCGAGGAAGAACAATTCCTAAGAAAGCAATCGAAAGGGGAGCCTGCCGAAGTGAAATGCGTATTGTTCACGTATTTTGCTGGTTTTGCATTTAAGAGATGTAAGACTGTCAGAGCATTATGTTCTGGAGAGCTATCCTAAAAGATATTTTAATTTTTATTTGTCTTGATGGCGACTTTCCATGAACGTGGAAGGTCGCTTTTTTTTGCGTTTTTTCACTGGAATAGAAGAAGTGGTATTAAGAGTACAAGAAAAAAGGAGTGCAAATGTATGCAAACAGTTGTTGCAAAATTTGGTGGCCCGGCAATCGCGACGGCCGAAAAAATTAGGGATGTAGCGAAAAACGTAATAAAGGAGCAGGCAAGAGGCATACACTTAGTTGTTGTGGTTTCTTCGATGGAATCAATTCGACGAGAGTTGCGACAATTTGCACATGATATTACGGATGAGCCATCAAAGCGTGAAATGGACGTATTAATCGCAACAGGAGCGCAGATGACAAGTGCACTTTTAACGATGGCCATTCAAGAGTTAGGTGGAAAAGCGATATCACTTGCGGGGTGGCAAGCAGGGATTAAAACAAATGATGCGCATCGTAATGCACGTGTTGAAGACGTTGATGTGCTGCGTATTAAAGCACATTTAGCACAAGGTGAAATTGTTGTTGTGTCGGGTTTTCAAGGAATAACGGAGGCGCATGATATTACAACATTAGGAAAAGGCGGCTCTGAAACATCAGCTGTAGCACTAGCTGTAGCGCTAGAAGCAGAGCGAGTAGACATTTATTCCAATGTGGACGGCATTTTTACTGCAGATCCCCAAATCGTTGAACATGCCCGTATGTTACCTGAAATTTCATATGATGAAATGCTCGAATTTGCAAATTTAGGAGCACATATCTTACATCCACGTGCGGTAGAGCTAGCTAAGAAATATGAATTACCGCTCGTCATTCGTTCATTTGAGCATGATGTGGATGGGACGTTAATTAAAGGAGATGTAGAAATGGAAAAAAATTTAATCGTGCGCAGTGTTGCATATGAATCGGATATTATTCGTTTAACAATTGGCTATGATTCTTATGAAACAGCTTCACTAGCTGAGGTGTTTCATGCGTTAGCCGAACATGAAATCAATGTGGATATTATTGTGCAGGCAGTGATTGATGGTATAAAGCCAACCATTTCTTTTACAATTGCAAAAGAAGAATTCGCGGAAAGCTTGCGTGTACTAGAGGCAAGTAAATTATCATTAGGTTTTAGCTTTGCAGATTTTGAGGTTGGCTTAGCAAAAGTTTCAATTGTGGGTTCAGGGATGGTATCGAATCCTGGTGTCGCAGCACGTATGTTTGCCAGATTAGGTAAAGAGAATATTCCTGTGAAGATGGTAAGTACATCAGAAATTAAAGTGTCGGTTGTTGTGCCGCAGGACGAAATGGTACGCGCGGCTAATGCATTGCATGATGAATTCAATCTAGCAATATTAGAGATTTCAGCTTCATAATCAAAATACCGTTCATGGATTGACTAAGTCCATGAACGGTATTTTTTGTTAAACTAACTCCTTTAAATCCCACTTTAAAGTAAATCTTACGTAGTTTTTCTTTTCGATTTTTTCTTCATAGCATTCTGTTAAACAGCCTAATTGTTTTTGTATTTGCTCGGCTAAAAACCCGGCTTCTAAACGGAAACAACGTTGTTCAATATTTAACGAATGTTCTTCAGTTGTCGTCAATACGTAGTGGGCTTCATCTTTTGATTCTTTTTCTAATGTAATTACGCCCCAGCCTGCTTCTGTAAAGAATGATGGTAGTTCCTCTGATGAAAATAGTGGAAATTTTCGTGCTAGTTCTTTTCCCGCCCAATATAATACATCCTCTTCGTGCTTTCCTAAAATTGAATGAAGCAGATGATCTCGAATGATTTCGTACCCAAAAGATGGAATCGTTTTCATTTTTAGCTCTCCCATAGTAAAATACCTCTTTCATAATTTTTCTTATAATTTTAATTCTTGATAAGAAATGTTAATATAAGTAGAAAAAATCCGACTCAAAACAGCTTAAAGTCGTCTTTAAAATGATTATAAAATATCACTGGTTGCCTTGACGCTAGTATCTGTTGAGAGTACAATGGACATGTCATAATATTGTACCATGATGAAATATGCAGTCAACAAACAGAGTCAACAATTTCGTGACGATGTTTATGTGTATTTCAAGTACTAAGGGGGGTAACAGTTTTGTCGAAAGATCGTGAATTTTTATGGCGCCGCTTACACTCGTTACTAGGTGTAATTCCTGTCGGGTTATTCTTGGTGTTCCACTTAAGTTTGAACTTCACTGCAATTGGCGGTGAAAGTACTTACAATGACTCAATTCACATGATGGATTTAGTTCCGCATTGGTTATTGTTAGTAATGGAATGGGTTATTATTTATATCCCACTTATGTTCCACGCATTCTACGGAGTGTATATTGCATTCACTGCTACACACAACACGAAGCGTTTTAGCACATTCCGTAACTGGATGTTCGCTTTACAACGTTTCACAGGGATTTTCCTAGTAATCTTCATTGCTTGGCATATTTTCCAAACTCGTATACAAAAAGCATTAGGTACTGAAGTTGAATGGGACATGATTGCTGAAATCGTTGACAATCCATTAATGTTAGCATTCTACATCGTTGGTATCGTATCAGCAACATTCCACTTAGCGAACGGCTTATGGTCATTCTGCGTGAGCTGGGGTATTACACAATCTAAAAAATCTCAACAAATCTTCACTTATGTTTCTTTATTAGTATTTGTGATTTTAAGCATTATGGGTGTTGCAGCAATCGTTTCATTCGCATAATTTCTTAACTTGAACGCTAATACATAGTTAAGAACTAAGTATCGGATGAAATTGTGAGTAAAAGTAATTAGCAATTAATGAGGAGTGAGAAATAATCATGGCAAAGAGTAAAGTTATCGTCGTTGGTGGCGGTCTTGCCGGCTTAATGGCTACGATTAAAGCAGCTGAAGTTGGTACTGCAGTTGAGTTATTCTCGTTAGTTCCAGTTAAACGTTCGCACTCTGTATGTGCGCAAGGCGGAATTAACGGAGCAGTTAATACAAAAGGTGAAGGGGATTCTCCATGGATCCACTTTGACGATACAGTATACGGTGGCGACTTCTTAGCGAACCAACCACCAGTTAAGGGTATGTGTGATGCAGCCCCTGGAATTATCCACTTAATGGACCGTATGGGTGTAATGTTCAACCGTACGCCAGAAGGTTTAATTGACTTCCGTCGTTTCGGCGGTACGTTAATGCACCGTACAGCATTCTCAGGTGCAACAACTGGTCAACAATTACTATACGCACTAGACGAGCAAGTTCGTTCTCACGAAGTAGCTGGTTTAGTTACAAAATATGAGCACTGGGAATTCCTTGGTGCCGTTATGGATGACGAAGGCGTTTGCCGCGGTATCGTAGCACAAGATTTACGTACTGAAGAAATTAAATCATTCCGTTCTGACGCTGTAATCATGGCAACAGGTGGCCCTGGTATTATCTTCGGTAAAACAACAAACTCAGTAATCAACACTGGTTCAGCAGCATCAATTGTTTATCAACAAGGTGCTTCTTATTCAAACGGTGAAATGATTCAAATTCACCCAACAGCAATTCCTGGAGACGACAAAAACCGTCTAATGTCAGAATCTGCTCGTGGTGAAGGTGGTCGTATTTGGACTTACAAAGACGGTAAACCTTGGTACTTCTTAGAAGAGAAATACCCAGCTTACGGTAACTTAGTACCTCGTGATATTGCTACTCGTGAAATCTTCGACGTATGTGTAAACCAAAAATTAGGTATCAACGGTGAGAACATGGTATACCTTGACCTATCTCATAAAGATCCACATGAATTAGATATTAAGTTAGGTGGTATTATCGAAATCTACGAAAAATTCGTAGGTGATGACCCACGTAAATTACCAATGAAAATCTTCCCAGCAGTTCACTACTCAATGGGTGGTTTATGGGTAGATTACGACCAAATGACTGAAATCCCAGGTTTATTCGCTGCTGGTGAATGTGACTTCTCACAACACGGTGCAAACCGTTTAGGTGCTAACTCATTATTATCTGCGATTTACGGTGGTATGGTTGCTGGTCCAAATGCTGTTAAGTACATTAAAGGTCTTAAAAAGCATGCGGAAGATTTATCAGAAGAAATCTACACACGTCGTGAAAAAGAAGAGCAAGAGAAATGGGAAGCTATCCTTAAAATGGACGGTACAGAAAACGCTTACTTACTTCACAAAGAGCTTGGTGAGTGGATGACTGATAACATGACAGTAGTACGTGTTAACTCTAAATTAGAAGAAACGTACAAAAAATTAACTGAATTACAAGAGCGTTGGGAAAACATCAACATCAATGACACACAAAAATGGTCTAACCAAGGTGCTCACTTCACTCGTCAGTTAAAGAACATGTTATACCTTGCAAAAGTTATGACGAAGGGTGCATTATTACGTGATGAATCTCGTGGAGCGCACTACAAACCAGATTTCCCTGAACGTGATGATGAAAGATTCTTAAAAACAACTATGGCGAAGTTCGATCCAGCTACGGGCGAGCCAATTATTACTTATCAAGAAGTAGACGTTTCGTTAATTCCACCACGTAAACGCGACTACTCTGCGTAAAAGGGGGAACTAGAAAATGGAAACAGTAAATACTGGTAGAACAGTTCAGTTAGAAATCGTTCGTCAAGATTCTGAGAATGGTGCTACACGCGTTGAGAAGTTTGAAGTTCCTTACCGCCCAGGTATGAACGTAATTTCTGCTTTAATGCATATTCAAAAATACCCAGTAACTGCTGATGGTCAAAAAACGACTCCAGTAGCTTGGGATATGAACTGTCTAGAAGAAGTTTGTGGTGCTTGTTCAATGGTTATCAACGGACGTCCACAACAATCTTGTTCTGCTTTAGTAGACAAATTAACTCAACCAATTCGCTTAGAGCCAATGAAAACTTTCCCAGTCATCCGTGACTTACAAGTTGACCGTGAACGTATGTTCAACGCACTTAAGAAAGTTAAAGCATGGGTTCCAATCGATGGTACTTATGATTTAGGTGAGGGTCCTCGTATGCCAGAGCGCAAACGTCAATGGGCTTACGAATTATCTAAATGTATGACTTGTGGTGTATGTATGGAAGCATGTCCAAACGTGTCTGAAAAAGCTTCATTCATTGGTCCAGCTCCATTATCACAAGTACGCTTATTCAACACTCATCCAACTGGTGCAATGAATAAGGACGAGCGTTTAGAAGCAATTATGGGAGACGGCGGTCTTGCAAACTGCGGTAACTCTCAAAACTGTGTAGCTGCTTGTCCAAAAGGTATTCCTTTAACAACTTCAATTGCTGCGCTTAACCGTGCAACAACTGTTCAAATGTTCAAGAACTTCTTCGGTTCTGACCACATGGTTGACTAATCAAACCAACTCAAAAGACCTCCACATTTGTGGAGGTCTTTTTTTAGGGATTTTGATATTAGCGTAATTAAATCTTAATTGTATTTACATTAATATAATAGTCCATCAATAATTAAGTAATAGCATAATGATCATATCTGTCGAAAATGACAAATTATGTTATAATGAACGGAGATTCATTATCGGGGGATGATGTTTTTTTACTTAAAAGGGGGAAATAATATGAGAGCAACTTATATTCAAGAGCCACAAGAATGGGCAGCAGGATTTTCATTTTCGACAACCGTAAAGGTGCGTTTTTCAGAAACTGACATGTATGGACATGTTAATAATACGAAGGTATTTGCCTACTTAGAATATGCTCGCATGGAATATTATAAAGCACTTGGATTCGACCTTTCAAGTGAAGCAATTAATCAAAATATGTTAGTTGTTGCCGATATTCAGTGTGATTATTTAAAACAAGTATTTTATGACGAAACATTAACGATTTATGTGAAAACTGCATCAATCGGCAATACTTCAATGGATTTACATTACTTAGTTAAAAACGAAAAAGAGGAAGTCTGCTACACAGCGCGAGGTACATTGGTTCAATTGAACTATGAGACAGGTAAAGGTGTCCCGTTTTTAGAAGAACAAAAAAAATTATTGCTTGGGAAATAGTTAAATGCCCTCACCTCTAATTCGCACGTGACATAATGTACAAAGAAGAGGATAGGAGGGTGTTGCATAAATGACTCGTCCGCAGCATCGTTCGCTGTTAACAAAAAGAGAACGAGAAATTTTTGAGTTATTAATTGAAGACTATTCGACACGAGAAATTGCGGCTAAGCTAGGTATTAGTGAAAAAACAGTACGTAATCATATTTCCAATACAATTCAAAAATTAGGTGTTTCCAGTCGAACACAGGCACTAATTGAGTTATTGCGATTGCAAGAATTGTCTATAAACTGAATGGATACTTGCTATTTTACGAAAAAAACATCAAAATAGAATTATGAAACGTTCGGGGAGTGAATGAAATCGATGAAAGATCAAAGCACACATAGCTCTGAATCTGTAGCAATCTTAGAAAAAGAATTACGATATATTTCTCACTTAATAAAGCAAAAAGGCCGTGAAATATTAAGCAATTATATTATTACACCTCCGCAATTTGTTGCATTGCAATGGTTGCAAGAGTCAGGTGATATGACAATTGGTGATTTATCGACTAAAATGTATTTAGCATTTTCGACAACAACCGATTTAGTCGACAGAATGGAGAAAAACGAACTTGTTCAGAGAGTTCGTGACGAAAATGATCGTCGTGTGGTGCGCATCCACCTATTACCGGAGGGTGAACGCATTATTCAAGAAGTAATTGTAAAGCGTCAAGATTATTTACGCGATATTACCGATGAATTTGACACAGTAGAGTTCGAGCAATTATTAAAATATTTGCAAAAGCTACATTTATTAATGAAATAGGATAGAGGCGGTACTAGTGAATGCCCCAATTGGTGTAATCGATTCAGGAGTCGGCGGGTTAACTGTCGCAAAAGCAATAATGGAACTATTACCGAATGAAACAATATATTATATCGGTGATACTGCGCGTTGTCCGTATGGGCCACGCTCGAAACAAGAAGTGCGTAACTTTACATGGCAAATGGCAAAGGCGCTAGAAAAAATGAATATTAAAATGCTCGTTATTGCATGCAATACAGCGACAGCGGTGGCATTAGAAAGCTTACAAAAGCATATGCCTTTCCCTGTTTTAGGTGTTATTAATGCTGGGGCACGAGCAGCAATTAAGCAAACAAAGCGTAATGAAATCGTTGTGTTAGCTACAGAAGGCACGGTAAAAAGTGGAGCGTATGAGGAAGCTGTTAAATCGCTTTCGACTAAGGCTACGGTTATTCCGCTAGCTTGTCCAACATTTGTGCCTCTTGTAGAAAGTGGTGAATATGAGGGACAGTTCTCGTATGATCTCGTTTCAAAAGGGTTGAAACCTATTGAAAATGAACGTTTTGATACGGTGATTTTAGGTTGTACGCATTATCCTATTTTACAAAAGCAAATTGAGGCAGCAGTAGGTAAGGATGTACACGTTTTATCTAGTGCTGAAGAAACGGCAAAAGATGTTGAGGCGATACTAAGCTATAAAGGTCAACTGCGTTTGGACAGTGAGCCGCCACAACATGTCCTTTATGCCTCTGGATCAGTGCCAATTTTCCGTTCTATTGCGGAGCGCTGGTTAGAGCGGGGGACTCTGGATATTCGTAAAATCTCATTTGAAAAATAATGATCAAACTCAGGTTAGAGTGTTCTCTAATTTGGGTTTTTTCTATTTTAGCATTGCATTTTCGCTTTAGGCTGCTAGTAAAGTATGTTAAGATTAGTGCGCGAACAAATTGAGGAGGTCCATCATGACAAGACATGACTTACGAGCTGTGGCGGAATTACGTCCAGTTCAAATTGAAAATAACTATTTAATGCATCCAGAAGGCTCGGTATTAATTAGCGTTGGGAATACAAAAGTAATTTGTACAGCAACTATTGAAGATAAAGTACCAGGTTTTTTACGTGGACAAGGTAAAGGTTGGATTACTGCAGAATATTCAATGCTACCACGCGCAACGGAGCAACGTACACGCCGAGAATCTTCAGCAGGTAAAGTAACAGGTCGTACAATGGAAATCCAACGCTTAATCGGGCGTGCATTACGTGCAGTTGTTGATTTAGAGGCGTTAGGTGAAAAAACAGTATGGATTGACTGTGATGTTATTCAGGCAGACGGAGGCACGCGTACAGCGTCAATTACTGGAGCGTTTGTAGCAATGACTCAAGCGATTGCGGAAATGGGCACTGAAAAACCATTTGCCAAGTTTCCAGTAACCGATTTTCTAGCTGCAACAAGTGTTGGGAAATTAGCTAACATTGGAGCAGTATTAGACTTAAATTACATTGAAGATTCAACAGCAGAGGTTGATATGAACGTAATTATGACGGGTGCAGGTCAATTTGTTGAATTACAAGGAACAGGCGAAGAAGCGACTTTCTCAAGAACGGAATTAAACGAGCTATTAGATTTAGGTGAAGCGGGTATTGCCCAGTTAATTAATATTCAAAAAGACGCGCTAGGTGAATTAGCAGTACTAATTGGGAAGGTGGAAGCATAATGAAGCAAGTAGTAATCGCCACTAAAAATAAAGGCAAAGCAAAAGACTTTGAAGCCTTATTTAATCCATTCGGCTATGAAGTAGTTACAATGTTCGAAGTAGCCCCAGATTTAGAAATCGAAGAAACTGGGACGACATTTGAAGAAAATGCAATATTAAAAGCAGAAACGTTAGCCAATTTACTTGGCAAAATCGTAATCGCTGACGATAGCGGTTTAGCAATCGACGCATTAAATGGGGAGCCAGGCGTATATTCTGCACGCTATGCAGGCGATCATGACGACGAAGCCAATATGGTGAAAGTACTAGCAAATATGAAGGACGTTCGAGAAGAAGAACGTACAGCACGCTTTTGCTGTGCATTAGCAATCGCCGGTCCAAATATGGAAACGAAAACGGTATTTGGCACATGTGAAGGTATCATCGCCCATGAGAAAAAAGGAACAAACGGTTTTGGGTATGACCCAATTTTCTACGTACCAGCTTTAGAAAAGCATATGGCTGAGCTTTCTGGTGAAGAGAAAGGTGCCATTTCACACCGCGGTAACGCAATTCGTAAATTGGCATTGCAATTAGCGGAATTACTGAAGTAAATAGTTAAAAACAATTGTGAAATGATAATTGATTTTTTTAGTTGATGACAAACTGATTCGTATACACTGGAAAAGGATGTGGGTTGGATTGAAACTATTAATTATGAGTGATACCCATGGTGATGAGGAAATCATTGAACGTATAAAAAGCTATCATCCAGATGCATACAAGATGATTCATTGTGGCGATAGTGAATTACCGTACTCCCATTCAGCAATGCAAGACATGGAACGGGTGAAGGGCAACTGTGATTATGATCAAAATTACTTAGATGAAGTTTTGATTCATGTAAATGGTGAGCGTGTATATGTCACACATGGCCATTTATATGACGTGAAATCTTCGCCGATGAAGCTTGTCTATCGTGCTAAGGAGCTTGGTGCGAATATTGTGTGCTTTGGGCATTCGCATATTTTAGGTGCGGAATATATTGATGGTATCTTTTTCATTAATCCGGGTAGCTTAAAGAAGCCTCGCCAAATAAAAGAAAAATCTTTTGTCACGTTAACCATATCGCCGACGCATTATACGTTAGATTGTTATGACGACAGAAATAATTTATTTGATCAAATGTTTATTGAACGTTAATGAATAAATGGAGGGGCCTCGTTTTAAATTCGAGGCTTTTTGCATAGTATGAAGTAAGATAGGTTTTTGAACTATAATTTTATTTCAATAATAGTTTATGAAAAAGGTTGTTGACTTTCTTTAGTTTGTAACTTATAATAAAAATTGTCTTTAATACCAGTTATATTATTAAAGCAGTTGTCTCTATAGCTCAGCTGGATAGAGCACACGCCTTCTAAGCGTGCGGTCGTAGGTTCGAATCCTACTGGGGACGTAAATTAACAAATCAAAAATTTTTCTATACCAAGGGTTTTTGAGCAGTAGGGGATTCGGTCAGGGCTTCGGTCATTGATTCTGAATCCCTTTTTTTGTTAAATAAAAATTATACTATCTATATGAACCAAAGCATCTTCCAATTTACATGATTGGAGGATTTTTTTTATGACCAAAAAATCGGGAGTGTTTGATGTCGATTTAAACCTATCAATTCATGAGTTAACTACATCTGTTTAGGGAAGGAAAGTACCTACAGCTCATTCTAAGACTATTGGCGATGCTGAATTAACAATTATAAATCCACACCAAGAAAAATCTTCTCTGGCTGATACAATCAATTTTCTATTTTCATTTCTCATTTGAATTTATTAACTGAATGGAAAAATAGTGCAAATTTCCACGTTGTAGTTTTTGATATACTACATATTTACTATTAAGTGCCACAAAGGGACTTTAGCAACAGATTGTCACTTATTTATATTTAAGTCGTATATCAATTTTGACAGATGAGCTTCTGAACGCTATACACAAAATATGACTTGCTTCTATAAGAGGGGGATTAATATCATTATTCTACTTTTAGGGTTAAAAATATAGACGTTTTCTTTGACCATTTATTCTTTCTTGTTGTATATTATCAATATAGTTTAATGCTAAACTATTTTAAATAATCATATTTTAATCATGGTTTACAAAAATTAAATAACTAGTAATTGTAATAATGACAAGGAACATTACAATTAATCAAAATCACGAGGAGTTGACATTTATGATGTTAATGGAAGGTAAAGCTGGATTAGTAACAGCTGCGGGATCAGGTATTGGAAGAGCGAGTGCACTAGCTTTAGCAAAAGCAGGCGCAAAAGTAATGGTTTCAGACGTTAATGTAGAAGGTGGTCTTGAAACAGTTAAATTGATTGAAGAAATCGGTGGCGAAGCACATTTCTTCAAGTGTGATGCTAGTAAAGAAGAAGAAGTAAAAGCACTAGTTGACGAAACAGTAAATAAATTTGGCAAATTAGATTTTGCTCATAATAATGCTGGTGTAAACTTACAACAAACAAAAATAGGTGATGCTGATTCTGCAGCATGGGATAAAACGATTCAAATTAATTTATATGGTACGTTCTATTCTATTAAGCACCAAGTAAATGCCATGCTGAAAAACGGCGGTGGTTCTATCGTAAACACAGCTTCTGGTGCTGGTATGGAAGGCGTTATGAACATGGCTGCTTATGTAGCATCTAAGCACGCTGTAGTTGGCTTAACGAAAGCTGCTGCATTAGAATACGGAAAGGATAAAATCCGTGTAAATGCGATTGCACCAGGTTCTACTCTTACACCAGCTATCGAGCGTTGGGCAGAGACTGCACCAGAACAATATAACGCAGTTTTAAAAGCAATGCCTTCAGGTGAAATGACTAAAGCTGAAGATCAAGGGAATGCTGTATTATTCTTATGTTCAGATTTAGCTAAACAAGTTAACGGTGTTATCTTACCAGTTGATGGTGGCTATGTAGCCGGTAAATTACCACTATAATAGAAATAATCCACTCCAATACTTCTTGCACAACAATTGTGTTTGAGGTATTGGAGTTTTATTTTGTTATATTTTATTAATCATGCTAAAATACGCTCAAATCTCTAAGGGATTAAAGTACTTTCAATTATAGAGCAAGCTGATATCAAAAAAACAACTAATTTCAAAGGAGATTCATATATGTCTGAATTTTGGGAAGCAAGTTTCATAGAAAATCAAATGATGTGGGGATTTGAACCTTCAGACTCCGCCATCCTGACAAAGGATTTTTTCCTTGAGAAGAATGTAAAGGATATATTGATTCCTGGTATTGGCTATGGTCGAAATGCAAAGGTTTTTATTGATAACGGAATCAATGTATCAGGTATTGAGATTTCCAATACTGCGATTGAATTAGCAAGGCAAAATGGGCTTCATATGAATATTTTTCATGGTTCAGTAACAGATATGCCTTTTGAGAACAAACTGTATGACGGTATTTTTTGTTATGCACTAATTCATTTATTGAATAGTGACGAGAGAGAAAAGCTGATAAAAGATTGCTACAATCAGTTAAAGCCAAGTGGATATATGATTTTCACAACGATTTCAAAAGATGCCCCAATGTTCGGAAAAGGGAAACAACTAGGGAAAGATTATTTCGAAACAATGGCCGGAGTAAAAATGTTCTTTTATGATTCGGAGTCAATTGAACAAGAGTTTGGCAATTACGGAATGGTAGATTATTCTGAAATTGTTGAACCACATAAAAATATGGAACATAAACCTCCATTTAAATTTATTATGATCAAATGTAGAAAACCTCTTTAAGTACAAAATCTAAATCTGTCATATTCTAAACTGATAAAATAACCGCTTTGTATAAATCGAAGTGGTTTTTTTGCGTAAAATACTCAATTGTATTTCTAAAATATATATCCAAAAAATTCACTAATTACGCGTAATTGAATTCATTTTCCAGCATATGATGGGTACGGTAAAACGGTTTTTTGGTCAAGTAATGGGGAGAAGGGGACAGAAGAATGTACAGGTATTCGAAGGGCTGGTATGTGAGGGAATTACGTATGAACGGCGTAAAGCTGCATCCACAATTTAAAACACATTTAGGGCTTTCCAAAACGTCTGAGTTGCGGAGATTATATTATCAACTCGTTTTAAAAGAGGAGTAATCGGTTCAATCAAAACAGGTTAGCAGCACAAACGATTTGCGCTCGCTAACCTATTTATTTGTTAATACAGATTAAAAGGAGAAAAGAACCCCCAAAATTGACAAACGATGGCTGAAGCAATCATATCAGACATGGCTAATGCTTCAGCTTCGATTAAATCAAAAATAGCGACACCTTCTTTATAATTTTTTTGGATAATGTTAACGGCTTCTTCCTTTGTAAGTTTCAAATGTCCATAAAACATTTGTTGTAAGGGAGCTTTGGGTAAATAGGGGTTAATCCGCGTTAAAAAAGCAACAATGTCATCCGCATTACGATACCACTCTTCTTCTTTCAATTTCGCAGTAATGGTATCTCCCTTGGTTGCTGCGGTCACCAACTCGGCAGCAATCGTTAAATGGTCTTTAATTAACTCAGCATACCGATTGGCAATTTGATCCCCGTAAAACGGACGCAAACTATTGCCTAAATCCGTTGCATTACGTAAAAGACGCTCTTGTACAAATGGTAAGTCAGGTAAACCGAAAACAATACTAATAATCGTCATTCTCGTCCAGTTCACGTGTTCCATCCATAATAATTGGTTCATTGCCATAAAGTCTGCTTCTTTTTTACTAATACATCGACAATCGTTCCAAGAAGGCTGTTCATTTAAGAAATGACGTATTGGCGCGGGATATTCAGAGAGGGCACTTGGATAAATCGAACGCATTGAAGGTGGGTAACCAAGATTTTCATATGAATAAATAGTCGTTCGCTCCTTTGGTTTTTCTGGCGAAAAATGAAAAGTTAGGTTATTCCCTAAATTATTCAAATCTTAAATGAAATGTGCATTAAAAAAAGGAACGCTTATATACTAAGCAGTTCCATAAAATTTTCTATTTTAATGTAAATAATTAATTCATATAAACACTATCACAAGTCCCACCTATTGGTTCGTAAAAACAGTGTTGCTTAAACTGTCCGGTAAACGGTTGACCGTACCACGTTGGTGGACATTCACCAGCTGGATTGAAGTACCATAGTGCAAATTTAGCAGGATGTTGGCGCCAGTAATCTAGGGTTTGGCGCGCTAATCTTCGTTCGGTATCGCGGGCACGTTGATAAAACATATTGCCTTTTTGGACTGCTTCGAATGAATAATTGTTACCCTGTACTTGAAAAATAACATCCTCAATCGTTCTAACATCACGAAAATCTAAACAATCCGCAATGGCGCGATTAACGATAACGTTACCAACATAGAGCATTCCCTGTTTTCCTTCACCTTCTGCCTCTGCCCGCATCATACGAGCCATTAAATCCACATCAGCTTCGCGATATTTGACTCTTGGCATTTATTCACCTCATCATTATCATATGAAAAAAGTCGAAATTGATGCCATTCCCCATGTCGAAATTGTATATAGGAGCTTGAACAGCTCCTTGCTTCGCACCTTTCAATATACATTAATACATTTTCGCACACTTCAATTCATAAATTATAGAATCGAATAAAGAGGAGGAACGACAATTTACATTCATGTCGTACAGCCGGGAGAAACGTTGTGGGGAATCGCGCGGGCATATGGAACTACTGTTCAAGACATAGTGACAGCTAATCAAATACCAGAACCAGACCGATTAGTTGTCGGGCAAGCTTTGGTTATTCCTATTTGGGGGCAATTTTATGTCGTACAGGCTGGGGATAGTTTATGGTCAATTGGACAGCGTTTTGGGATCAATTATTTAACACTTGCGCAAATGAATGGCATTAATCCAAATGCACCGCTTATGATTGGTACACGATTATTTATTCCCCCAATACCAAAAACTACAGCGGAAATTTTGGCGTATATTGAACCGAGGGGCGATGAAGTAAGCGATGCATTAGTAGATGAAGCGCGAGCAACGAGTCCCTATTTGACGTATTTAGCGCTTTTTAGTTATGAGGCGAGGCGCGATGGTTCGTTAAAGGTCCCGCCTATCAAGCCATTACCGACAGTAGCAGCAAAGAACAACGCAGCAATTGCGATGGTCATATCGAATCTTGAAGATTTTCAGTTCAGTAGTGAACTTGCCCGCGATATTTTTCAAAGTGTAGCCGTACAAGATGTACTTTTTGACAATATTATTGAGGAAGCACAGCGCATTGGCAATGTGTCGGATATTCATTTTGATTTCGAAAAAATACCAGGTGATCAACGAGAAGCATACAATAATTTCTTGCGTAGAGCCGTAGAACGAATGCATGCAGAGGGCTATACGGTATCGACTGCACTCGCACCGAAAACGAGTTCGGCTCAATCTGGTGAATGGGTCGCTGGTCATGATTACGAAGCACACGGTAAAATAGTCGATTTTGTGATGTTAATGACGTATGAGTGGGGATATTCAGCAGGGCCACCAATGGCTGTTTCACCGTTACCGGAAGTCGAAAAGGTCGTACAATATGCCTTAACGGTTATACCATCGAAAAAAATTATACTTGGGCAAAATTTATACGGCTATGATTGGACGCTACCTTTCGTACAAGGTGGACCATATGCAGAAGCATTAAGCCCGCAGCGAGCGATTGAGTTAGCGAAACGATATCATGCAGCGATTCTATACGACTATACCGCGCAAGCACCATACTTTAATTATACCGATGATGAGGGGCGTTCACATATTGTTTGGTTTGAGGATGCTCGCTCTATTCAAGCGAAATTTAATTTGGTAAAACGTTTAAATTTACGTGGCGTTGGTTATTGGAAGCTCGGTCTTCCATTCCCGCAAAATTGGCAATTAATTGGTTCAAATTTTAATGTAGTGAAAAAATAGCAAGAGTGTTTTTGTATATGATGCTTCTCCCGAGTAATTTTTACGGTATATAACACACTTTAATAAGCAATACTAGAAAGCACTTGAAGTGTTTTACTAACTTTTCATCGGGAGGGAATTGTTTGACTAGCGCACAATCGACACTTTCCATTTTTGCCTTAGGTGGTATTAATGAAATCGGAAAAAATATGTATGTAATTCAATATGCAGATGAAATTGTTCTGGTTGATTGCGGGGTGAAATTTGCGGATAAAAGCTTATTAGGTATTGATGTAATCATCCCTGAATTTACTTATATTGAAGAAAATCGAGATAAAGTCATAGGCTGTATTGTAACGCATGGGCATGAAGATCATATTGGTGGGATTCCGTATTTATTGAATAAATTCAATATCCCTATTTTTGCATCACGTTTTACATTAGGTCTTATTGAATTAAAATTGAAAGAACATAAGCTATTGCGGGATGCTCAATTAACCGAAATTACTGCGGACTCTCGCTTGGAGTTTGGCAAAATGGCCGTAACCTTTTTCAAAACGAGCCATAGTATTCCAGACTGTTTAGGGCTAGTATTCCACACACCTGAAGGGAAAGTTGTGCATACGGGAGATTTTAAATTCGATTTAACTCCTGTAAATGACCAATCATCGGATATTCATAAAATGGCAGCAATAGGTCAAGATGGTGTATTAGCATTAATTTCGGAAAGTACGAATGCAGAAAGACCAGGTAATACACCATCTGAAAGTTTAGTGGCTAATCAATTAGAGCAACAATTTTTGCAGGCGACGGGAAAGATTTTTATTTCAACCTTTGCTTCAAACGTAAACCGCATCCAGCAAATTATAGAAGCGGCTAGTAAAACAAACCGTAAGCTATTATTTCTTGGACGTAGTATGAAAAGTGTTACATCTGTTGCCATCAAGCTTGGCTATTTAAAAATGCCGAGTTGGATGTTAATAGAGATAGAAGATTTGACCGAATTACCACCAGAACGTATCGTCATCGTTTGCACAGGAAGTCAGGGGGAGCCTTTAGCAGCGCTGTCACGTTTATCTACAGGTAGTAATCGGGATATTAAAGTGATACAAGGTGACACAGTTATTTTTGCGGCTTCACCGATTCCAGGGAATGAGAAAGACGTATCTAAAATCGTCGATAATTTATTTCAACTTGGAGCAAATGTTGTATATGGTAATTCAAGTATAACTGGATTACATGTTTCGGGACATGGTTATCAAGGGGATTTGAAGCTAATGCTTACGCTCATGCAGCCGAAATATTTCATTCCCGTGCACGGAGAGTACCGTATGCTACATATTCATCGTTTACTCGCTGAGGCAGTTGGCGTGGAGAAAGGGCACACATTTATTTTGAAAAATGGAGACGTTGTCGATATATTCGGGCAAGTGGCGCGGCAAACTAGGGCTGTAGCTGCTGGAGATTCTTATGTAGATGGTATTGGCACTGGAGAAGTAGGCGATATTGTATTACGTGATCGCAAACGTTTGTCTGAAGATGGCATGCTCGTAATTGTTGTAACGATTAGTAAGCTGGATGGTTCGATTATTACAGACCCAGATACCATTTCGCGAGGATTTGTTTATGCTAGAGACGCCGAGCAGTTAATTAATGATATTAATGAGCTGGCGAAAACAGCTGTATTGAAATTTAATGAAGCCAATCCATTTGCCATGAAAAGAGCGGTCAAAAAGGTAGTCGATCAATATATTTATACGTTGACGAAAAAAAGTCCGATAATTTTACCCATTGTTATTGAAATATAATTCAACCAAAAGACTGATAAATGAGCTGTTAATAAGTTCACTTGTCGGTTTTTTATTATGGAGAGGAAGTATACGTTTTTCTTACATAACACAATTTTAGAAAGTGTTGAATAAACTAGAAGTATCTTGGCTTTTATAGATAGGGGAAATTTAGTGAAAAAAACGTGGGGAACTTTACTGCTTTTTTGTACCATATGGCTTTTAGTAGGATGTCAGGAAAAAACACTTCATAGCGAACAGGAGAAAAATGAACCCACATATATGACTCAACCTACAGAAGAAAGTTCAAATGTAACGGAGGTAGATGTTGAGCCACAACAAATTTCAAAATCGGCTTTTGTTACCTTAATCGATCCACGTACCTTGGAAATTGTTCAAACGATAAATCCGAAAGAATTAGGTTTCGAATCCGATTTTACGTTTTATCAAACACAGTTGAAGCAAATTGCCAAGACTTTAGCACGGGGATACGAGACTTTTATTGGCTACGATCAAACAATGGAACTTGATCGTGTGGGGGAGAATGGGCAAATTATTAAAGGAAATGTAGGGATAATTCTAAAAGAAAGTGAATTAGTAGCTAAAATTATTGAAGCTTCTAAAAATGGAGAAAATGTATATTTACCGCTGTACGAAATAGAAAGTAATTATCAATTTGAAGAAGTTGCCTCGCTGAATGATGTTGTGATTGCTTCATTTACAACTTATTTCCAACCGTCAGAAGAAGGAAGAAGTAAAAACATCGAGCTATCGGCACTCGCACTAAACAATATCATTGTTGGAGAAGGCGATTATTTTTCATTTAATACAATGGTTGGTGAAAGGACTGAAGTAAGGGGCTATCAACCCGCATATGAAATTGTCAATAAAAAAATGGTGATGGGAATTGGCGGAGGGATTTGTCAAACTTCCTCCACATTATTTAATGCAATCGATCAAGTTGCGTTAAGGATAACAGAGCGACATCATCATTCGTTAAGTGTAGGCTACGTACCTGTAGGCAGAGATGCAACTGTATCTTATGGCACGTTAGATTTTAAATTTCAAAATACGAGTGGTGTGCCTTTTTTAATTAAAACATTTTATAGTACCGGCGTGCTGACAATCGAGATTCGAACTGCACAACAATATAAGATAATACTTGAAAATGCTTGACTTGCTTCATCAATAGAACCTTATTCGTTTTTTTACCAAGTTTACTTTCATGATTTCGCTTCATTTCGCTCATACTACAAATGAAGGGAAGTGAAAGCGATGCTTACCGTTAAACAGTTATCAAAATTAAAAAAGCAGCTTATAGAACAAAAAGAGGAACTAACTATTGCAACGGCTGATCAAGAAAATGGAGGGTCAATTCGCAACAGCTTGAGAGAGGCTACCGATGAATTATCGACAATCGATAATCATCCAGCCGATTTAGCAACTGAGTTATATGACAGAGAAAAGGATTTAGCCTTAAGTGTCCATAGTGAAGAATTGTTAAGACAGGTAAATTCCGCACTCGAAAAAATGGAGAATGGCACATATGGAGTTTGTGCAAAATGCCAAGAATTAATTCCATATGATCGTTTAAGGGCAATACCTTATACAGCATTTTGTATTGAGCATACAGAGTCTAAATCGATTGCGACTGATCGACCAGTTGAGGAAGAAATAATTTTGCCGCCAGTGGATAATTCATTTTCTAATAGGGAATCACACGATGTTTTACAAGATGATGAAGATTCGTTCCAAGAAGTTGCTCAGTATGGTAATTCAGATACACCTTCTGATTTTGAAGGGGATTATGACAATTACAAAAGTTTGTACGGTGAATTGAATGAAGACATGTACGGAGCGATAGAAATATTACATCTTTCTAAAGATGAACAGCTTAATGGTCAAATTTCCGAAGCTTATGCAGATGAGGCACGAAAGTACGATTATTTGGAAGATTAAACAATTGGTACTACGCAAAAAGTAAATACTTTTCGCACAGTGCTTCGTTCGTGTATTAATTATCCGCTGCAGGCGGTGCTTCTGCGGTGGTCGAAATAAAATTTCCACCATCCTCGGCGCAAAGGAGGTGTCCCAGAATCACTTCTCGGACACCCCCTTTATTTAGTTTTTTATTAATAGATGGTCAAATTAATGTTGCTATTAATATGATACATAGAATGATTGTTAAAAAAGGAGCGTGCTAATGCCAATTATTACAGGGGAGCAATATATTTCACGTATTGATCAATTAGGGACTGAGATATGGATTGACGGGGAGCGGATACAGGGCAAACTATCAGAGCACCGCGCATTTAAAGGGATTATGAACAGTCAGGCTGAGCTTTATTCAATGCAGCACGATCAAAGCTTGCAACATGAATTGACTTATTCATCACCGACAACGAATGATTTGATAGGTCGGTCATTTATTCAACCGAAAACTAAGGAGGATTTAGTAAAGCGGAGGCAGATGGTTCAGCATTACGCATCGTATCATCATGGTTTAATGGGCCGGAGCCCGGATTATATGAATACAGTAGTTACCGCATTTGCTTGTTCGACGGATTATTTACAAGGAAAAGAAAATTGCTATCCTGAGCATTTACAGGCTTATTATGAATATGCACGTGAGCAGGATTTGTCCATTACCCATACATTCATTGATCCACAAGTGAACCGCTCGAATTTTTATATCGAATTAGATGAAAAACCAATTGCGGCAACGATTATTGAACAAAATGATAAAGGGATTATTGTTGATGGTGCAAAATTACTTGCTACACAGGGTGGGATGACGGACGAAATTTATGTGATGTCTGCAAGTAACGATGGAGATGGAAATCGTGCGTTTGCGTTTGCGATTCCGAGTAATACGAGTGGGCTAAAATTTATTTGCCGTGAATCATTTGTACTTGGGGAAAGTGAATTTAATTATCCTCTTGGTTCAAAGTTTGATGAAATCGATTCGCTCGTTATTTTTGATAATGTATTTGTTCCATGGGAGCGTGTCTTTTATGTAAATAATGTGCATGTAGCAAACACATTTGCTCAAAATTCGTTATTTCGCCCACTGTCATTACATCAAGTTGTGGCACGGCAAGTAAAGAAAACTGAATTTTTGATAGATGTTGCAAATGCAATTGTCGATTCGATTAATATCGGGGAGTATATTCATGTTCAGCAAAAATTAGCGGAAATGCTTGTGCTTCAGGAAACGATTGAAGCATTGTTGTTAAAATCAGAGCATAACGCGAAGCTACACGAATTTGGCTATATTTGTCCACAACGTGAGCCGCTAGAAGCAGCCATTTTGATTTATCCAAAAATGTATCCACGCATGGTTGAAATTATTCAATTATTAGCTGCAAGTGGCTTAATAAATATACCAACAGAAAATACCTTTCAAACTGGGCTAAACGATGACCTGAATCATTTTCTCCAATCAAAATCTCAATTAGGTGAAGAACGCGTAAAGCTATTTCGCATTGCATGGGATTTAACGATGAGTCCATTTGGTACCCGTCAAACATTGTATGAACGCTTTTTCTTTGGTAATCCAGAGCGGATGTCTGGAGCGATCTATAATTTATACAAAGAAAATCGAAATTTATAGGCAGAAAAATAATTTTATAGATAGAATGCATTTCTAATATATTTTCTAATTTCCCAAAAATACCTCATGTATAACTAGTTTTAGATCAATTCATAAGACACATTACAATAATTTGTATATGGATGAATTGAGTTGAATCAAAAGTAATGTATTTAGACTTTAAATTAGTTATAAATAACTAATTGAGTTATAATACTTTTGCCGCTATGTAAATAAATTGCTAACTTAAACATTTAAATGTAGTAGCACAAATTGGCGGAAATTTTGAAATAGTAGGTGTTCCGAGTGAATATTTTATTTAAAGCGGATAGCGGAAAAGTTTTCGAAGTTCCTTTTAAGTATGAACAGTTAAATGTAGAAGAAACTAACTTTGAAGGTTCAACTAATACTAAATTTTTTAAATTAATATTAAATACTATGTTAACAGATTTACCCTTCAAGGAAATAATTTATACTTTACCTTATCTAGATGATTTCCACAATCTATTGAATCATAGCGAAAGGCTTATTACGCATAAACTTGAGCTTACATTTGGTGTACCGAAGTTAATCGTCAATACAATTGACGAAGATAATCAAATCCATACGATAACTTTTGATATTATGACGAGTCAATTTTTTATTTCGTCAGAAGAGGAAGATAGGTTATCGACGTTACAAAATGACTTTCAACAAATTTTTATTACGACAGAAACATATCAAATACCAAATATGATTTTATATCGCGAAACACAAAGCGCATTTGAGAAATGTACAATATCTAAATAGAAGTTGTTCACGAACCCCCTTGAAATATTAGATTATTTCGAGGGGTTTTATTTATAAACTTTTTTATAATTTTCAAGCTCTATTAACTCTTTTAAATTGTAAATATTTTATAAATAGTTAATTAATTATCCATTATTATTTTGAATGTTTGGTAATATATATTAGTGAGTTGGAAAATTAATCAATGGAGGAATATGTATGTGGAAAAAATTATCGGCTTCTGCCCTTACACTATCGCTATTAGCTGGTGGTTTAGCAGTGATGCCAACAGCGGCAGCAGAAAATGATCAAATTACGCGTGGTGAGTATGTTAAAGAAGTAATTGATGCGTTAGGGGTGCCTTTAGGAACTGGACAATCAGTAAAATTTAAAGATGTTCCAGATTCTTTAAAGCCATATATTGAAAAGGCTATCGAATTAAAATTAATTAAAGGTAAAACAGAGACTGAATTTGCGCCAAATGAAAAGCTAACACGTTCACATGCAGCTATGATTGCAGTTCGTGGTCTTGATACGGATGAAACATTTTCAGAAAAGGTATTAGACCAATATAAAGATAGCTCAAAAATCGCACAAGGCGATCGTGCTGATATGGCAAAAGCAGTAGGTTTAAGTTTAGTAACAGGCTTTGATGACGGGACAATCCGTCCGAAAGACTTTGTAACAAAAGCACAAGCTGAGAAAATTTTAGAACGTTTCTTAGCAGAATATAGCCCGGTAGTAGCAAATACAACGGCCTCACTACGAATTTTAGGTACAACAGATATTCATACAAATATCATGAATTATGATTACTATAAAGATACACAATCTAACAGCTTAGGTCTTGCGAAAACAGCTATTCTAATTGACGATGCGCGTAAAGAAAATCCAAATACATTATTATTTGATAATGGTGATACGATTCAAGGTACACCACTTGGCTCTTATGTTCAAGCAGTTCAAAAGCTTAAAGACGGAGAAATGCATCCGTCAGTAGCAGCAATGGAAGTTTTAAATTATGACGCGGCTACATTTGGTAATCATGAATTTAACTATGGTTTAGACTTTTTAGATGAAGTAACAGATGACGCGACATTCCCATTTGTTAATGCGAATGTTCGTGATGCAGCAACAAAAGCATTAAAATATACACCGTATGTACTAATTGATAAAGAGGTAGTGGATTCACAGGGTAACACATCTACAATTAGCGTAGGTGTTACAGGGGTCGTTCCACCACAAATTTTAAAATGGGACAAATCTAACCTTGAGGGAAAAGTAACAGTAGATGACTCTGTAGAAGCTGTAAAAGCTGTCGTTCCTCAAATGAAGGAAGAAGGGGCAGATGTAATTGTTGTTCTTTCTCACTCAGGTATGGGTGATGCAACTCATGAAACGGGCGAAGAGGATGTATCCTACTTACTTTCAAAAATTAATGACGTAGACGCAATCATTACAGGACATGCACATGGCGTATTCCCGGGGAAAGTTGATGAATCATTAACAAATGTTGATGAAACACAAGGTACAATGAATGGTGTTCCGGTAGTAATGGCGGGTAAATTCGGTAGCCATTTAGGTGTAATCGATTTACAACTTGAGAAAAAAGGCGATGATTGGGACGTAACTTCAGGTACTGGCGCAGTGCGTGAAATCTCAAAAGACAACGTTGAAGTAAATAAAGAGATTGTAGAAAGTGTAAAATCAGCGCATGAAGGTACAATTAAGTATGTACGTCAAGCTGTAGGGACAACAACAGCAACAATTCATAGCTACTTCTCACAAATACAAGACGATCCATCGATTCAAATCGTAACAAATGCACAAACTATTTATGTGAAAAACAAAATCAAAGGGACACAATACGAAAATCTTCCAGTATTATCAGCCGGTGCACCATTTAAAGCAGGTACTCGTAGCGATGCAGATTACTACACATACATTCCAGCTGGCGAACTGGCGATTAAAAACGTGGCAGACCTTTACCTATACGATAATACGTTATCGATGTTAAAAGTAACAGGCGCAGATGTAAAAGAATGGTTAGAAATGTCTGCAGGTCAGTTCAATCAAATTAATGTAAGTAATAAAGAAGAACAACAACTAATTAACACAGACTTCCGTTCATATAACTATGACGTAATTGATGGAGTGACATATGAAATCGATGTAACACAACCAGCAAAATACGATCCAAGCGGTAAATTAGTAAATGAAGGTGCTTCACGTATTGTCAACTTACAATACAATGGTCAACCAATTGATTTAGCACAAGAATTTATCGTAGCAACAAACAACTACCGCGCAAATGGTACATTCCCAGGTGTTCGTAATGCAACAGCTGTAGAAATTTACCCAGATGAAAATCGTCAAGCGATTATCGATTATATTTTAGATGAAAAAACGATCGACCCATCAGCAGATGGTAACTGGAAATTCGCTCCGATTTCAGGCGATGTAAAAGTTGTATTTGAATCATCTAAAAAAGCAGTGAAAGTTTTAGACGGCAATAAAAGTATAGAATACATTGGGGAAGGTACAGACGGCTTTGGCAAATATTCTTTAAAAATGAACTAATTCAAATAAACACCTGTAGACATGATTTTAGTCTACAGGTGTTTTTCATTTAAAGAAAAGAAAAAGGTGTCTAGGTGCCAGCTTCTCTCCTCGTTTTTGTAGAATCGTTATCCATTTCATACATACACAATGGTGCCGTTACCAACTTGTTTATTATAGTATTTAGAATAAAAAATTTTCGGTAAATGAGGAAAATAATTATGCTTTAAAAAAGTATTAGGTTTTTTTTAACAACAATTCCTTAATGTTTCGTCAATAATTTTATTGGAATGAACAATAATATACGTAACGATTGATTAAAGGAAGTGGCTTAATAATGAAAAAGAAATGGGTTTTTTTTTAAGTGTTTTTGTGTTTACTGCCATTTCGGTAGTATACGTCATTGATCGAACTGCAGCTGAAAAAGGGCGTAAATTTTATGAAGACGCCGGTTATATTATTTGGGATATTCAAACCGAAAAAAAGGTTGTTGCACTTACGTTTGATGATGGCCCACAAGCGACGCATACAGAAAACGTGCTAAATTTACTCGATCAATATGATGCGAAAGGTACTTTTTTTATTGTAGGACAACAAGCTGAAAAATATCCACAAATTGTTCGACGTATGTATGAAACAGGTCATGAAATTGCCAATCATACGTACAGCCACCCTTATTCGAAATCTGTCCCAAAGGTAATGAAGGAAATTGAGAAAACGAATAAAATTCTCTACAGTATTACCGGTTTTTCAACGAAATTATTTCGTCCAGTAGAAGGAAATTACACAGATGAATTAGTAACGGAAGTGGCACGTGAAGGCTATAAATTAGTCATGTGGTCTTGGCATTTAGATACTGAAGATTGGAAAGACCCTGGAGTCAATAAGATTGTTAATACAGTGTTGACTGGTATAGAACAAGGAGATGTTGTTCTGTTTCATGATGGAGGCGGAAACCGTGAGCAAACGGTTCAGGCACTTGAAAAAATATTACCAGAACTTAAAAAGCAAGGCTATAGCTTTGTTACAATTTCAGAAATGTTGAGATTGCAGCAGGCCGGAAAGTGAGGAGGAATTGTGCACCGAAAATTATTAGCGATGGTTGTTGCTGCAATAGCAACTATGAACATAGGACATGAAGCTATTAATGCAAATGAAAAACAGGATACAAAAGAGCAGCGAATCCAAGAGCGTATGAAATATTATGTGCAATTCCAGGATTTCGTTATTCCATGGTATTATTTAGCGGCAATTGATCAGTATGAACGTAATATTCAGCAAGTGCGGCAAGACATACCGAAGAAGGAAGGCGTTATAGCTATTCAATTTTCAAATGAATATTGGGCAGGTGCATTGAATCCAGTAGAAGATGATACGATTCCAAATTCAATTCAACTGTTTGGTGGCATGGGACTAGATGGCAATGGAGATGGTGTTGCATCACTAGATGATGATGATGATGTAATGTTTACAATGGCTAAATATTTGCGTATGTATGGGCATAGTGTACAGGATTTTAAATTAGCGTTGTGGGATTATTATAAAAATGAGCAAGTTGTCAATCAAATTACGGTCATTGCGAAATTATTCGAAAAGTTTGGCACGATTGATTTAGATGCGTATTATTTCCCGATTCCTAAAAATTACGATTATAGCTATGCTGGCACATGGGGAGCAAATCGTGGCTGGGGTGGTAGACGTATCCATGAAGGGACAGATATTTTTGCAAATTACGGTACACCAATACGTTCGACTTCGTACGGTGTTGTGGAAGTAATAGGGTGGAATGAATTTGGCGGTTGGCGCATTGGCATTCGTGATCATCATAATTCGTACCATTATTATGCACATCTACATTCATTTGATGATAGCATAAAACAAGGTGATATCGTGGAAGCAGGGCAGACGATTGGCTATGTGGGGAGTACAGGTTATGGTAAAGAAGGAACGGCTGGCAAGTTTCCGCCTCATTTACATTATGGTATGTATAAATTCAATGGTCGGACAGAATGGGCATATGATCCATATCCGTCATTGCTGAGATGGGAGCGAAATAAGTAATTAAAAGCGAGACAGGGCATTTTCATTCGTGAAAATGTCTTTTTCGCTTAGTTATCCGTCTAAAAATTAATGATTTCTCTTATTATCCTATTCCTTTACATATTCTAACTGACATTCAAGAGCTTCACATCGCTTTTTCGCAAGCATGACATCAATATTTATGATAATGACATATCGTCACCTCAAATTGTTAAATCATTTCAGATTAAATCTCTAAAGCATTAGATAATAGCTTTGAGGAAGAATGTTTGGGGTAGTAGGATAGAAATTGCAGTGACTTCATGCGAGAATAGAAGTAATGAGAAAGGGGTGTTGAGCATGGAGATAAACATAACAGACAAAAAAATTAAGGATCTATGCGGGACGGTCTCTTATAAAAAGGGACAAACCTTTTATCAAACTGGAAAAGTTACAATCAATGAAAATGACGAAATTCATGCTACAGCTACTGTGAAAAGCGCAGAAGATTTTCAAGTGCGTATTATGAAAATAACAACATCAAAAGAATTGCAAACGAGCTGTAGCTGTGAAAGCCTTATTCAGTTTTCGAAAAAATGTCAGCATGTGGCCGCTGTTTTGATTGCGTTTCAGCAGCAAAGATTACTTCAGGGCGAATTACAAATAAAAAGAGAGCAGCAAGACGCTATTGATAATGAATTATTTTCAATTTTTGACGAGAAGTCGGTTCGTGGGAGTGGTTATCAGCGGCATTTTGAGCAGCGTGAGACATTAGCACTGCAATTTGTTTTAACACCGATTGAGTTAACAAAACATGAAATATTATTTGCGCTACGTTTGAGGGTAGAGGACATTCCGATTCGCGCTATACGCCCTTTTTTACAGGCAGTTTCAGGAGCACAGCCGTATCAAATTGCCCCACATTTTACGTATGAGCAAAGTAAGCATTGTTTTGAAACGAAACAAAATAATATCGTACAACAGCTAAATGACATTGTGCAAGATGAGGAACTATATATTGATGCAGCCTTACAGCAAGATGAACTTCAATTATTTGAAGATATGATGCTCATTCCACCATCTGCATGGAAAAAACTTGCGCCGAAATTAGCAGAGCAACAAGAAATTGCTGTTCAATATAACCGTGAAAGTTTTAATGGCTTTCACTATATGGAAGCGCCATCTTCATTGACATTTAATGTTGAAAAAATGGAGAATCATTATGAAATGAACATACCGCAGATAGAGAGCGTTATTTTATTTGAAAGCTACGGGGCCCTTTTAATTGAGCATGATATGTATGTTTTGTCTGCGCAAAGTACAAAGCAAGTAAAAGACTTGCAGCAACTTTTTGCAAAACAGGAGCGCTTCATCATTGAAAATAACCAGTTAACGCATTTTTTAGATGTGATTGTACCAAAGCTCAAGAAAATTGGATGTGTCGAAATCGCCGCGGATATTACAAAGGAACAAATGAAGATACCGTTACAAGCAAAACTGTATTTAGACCGTGTCAATAATCGACTATTAGCAGGGCTAGAATTTCATTATGACCAATTTGTTATTCAGCCACTTGAAGAAACGTCGATTGCAGACGAGATTTTAATTTTGCGTGATATCGAAAAAGAGGCAGCCATTATGCAAGTAATGGATGATAGTGGATTCACAAATACAGAGGGCGGCTATTATATGCAAAATGATGAATTAGAGTATCAATTTTTGTATCATACATTGCCACAGCTACAAAAGCTCACGCAAATTTATACGACGAATTCTGTGAAATTACGTATTGCAAAGGAAAATAACTTTCCGAAAATTCGTGTCAATGTACAACGAGAGCGTACAAATTGGCTGGAATTTAAATTTGAAATGGATGGCGTAACAAATAAGCAAATTAAAGAAATATTACGAGGGCTGACTGTAAAACAGAAATTTTATCGTCTCGCAAATGGTGCTTTATTATCTTTAGAAACACGTGAAATGGAAGAAATCCAGCGCTTTTTACGAGCAATTCCAGCACAGGATGATGAATATGAGCTGACGTTTAATATGCCGATTTTAGATAGTTTGCCTTTTCTAGAACAGTTTGAGCATAGTGACATTTTTGAAGCAGAACAGTCCTTTCAATTGTTTACACAGCAGCTATTACAACCAGAAATGTTGTCATTTAAAGTACCAGAAAGTTTAGCACCAATTTTACGTGATTATCAAAAGCACGGCTACAATTGGTTCAAGTTACTTGCGAATTATGGCTTTGGTGGTGTACTCGCAGATGATATGGGGCTTGGTAAAACCATTCAGAGTATCGCCTTTATTGTGTCTGAGCTAGAAATCATTCGAGCCAATAAGCAGCCAGTACTGGTTGTTTGTCCGTCTTCACTAGCATATAACTGGCTTTATGAACTGATGAAATTTGCACCAGAAATTGAAGCTATTATTGTAGATGGCACAACAGTAGAACGTCGAGAATTACTCCGACAATTACCGATGCATGATGTGATCATTACAACGTATCCATTACTGCGCCGGGATATCGCATTTTATGAGCGTCAGCATTTTCACGCGGTATTTTTTGATGAAGCGCAAGCCTTTAAAAATCCATTAACGCAAACCGCCCGTACAGTGAAAAAAATTCAAGCAACGAATCGCTTTGGGTTAACAGGAACACCAATTGAAAACTCATTAGCTGAATTATGGTCCATTTATCGTATTATTTTTCCGCAGCTTTTCCGTGAACTTGAGGAATTTAAGCATATGCAACGCAAGGACATTGCCCGTCGTGTGCGCCCGTTTTTGCTGCGCCGCATGAAAGAAAATGTATTAACGGAGCTTCCAGGTAAGGAAGAAACAATTGATATTAGCGAATTACTACCAGATCAAAAAGCTTTGTATGCAGCATTTTTAGCAAAATTGCGTGAAGATACATTAAAGCATTTAGATAAGGATACATTTCAGCAAAATAGAATTCGTATTTTGGCAGGCATCACTCGATTACGACAAATTTGTTGTCATCCCGCATTGTTTATTGAAGATTATCAAGGGAGTTCGGCAAAGTTTGAACAGCTACTACGGATTTTACAAGAAGCAAAGTATTCAGGGCGTCGTGTGCTAATTTTTTCTCAGTTTACACAAATGCTAAAACTAATTTCGACTGAGTTAACAAAGCGCGGAGAACATTATTTTTATTTAGACGGGCAAACGCCGTCAGAGGAACGTGTGCAATTATGTAACGCTTTTAATGAAGGGGAAAGTAATCTATTTTTAATATCGTTAAAGGCTGGAGGAACCGGCCTCAACTTAACTGGCGCAGACACCGTTATTTTATACGATTTATGGTGGAACCCAGCAGTAGAAGAGCAAGCGGCAGACCGAGCGCATCGCATGGGACAGCAGCATGTCGTACAGGTTATTAAGCTCATTGCACGTGGCACGATTGAGGAGAAAATGAATCAATTACAGCAAAAGAAAAAGATGCTCATTGCAGATATTTTAGATTCGGAGCAGTCGTCTATATTAACAGAACAAGACATTCGCGAAATTTTAACTTGATTCATCCCCCACTTATAGAAGTAGCGGATGAATCAAGTTGGCCTCGGAGGATGTCACAGATTTTTTAGAGGAGTTTTTCAAGTAAACTTGAAAAAATCTGGACGCAATTACGCCGAGGCGTAATTTATTCAACTAAAAAGGGTATGAGGACAAAAATCCTCATACCCTTTCGTTTACTCTTCTGGTGTACGTACTACTAAAACATCACATTTTGCGTGGCGTACAATTGCTTCAGTGTTTGAGCCAAGGAAAACTTGTTCTACGGCATTAACACCTGTTGCACCACAAATGATTAAATCGGGTTGCACATGTTCATGTAATTTTTTTGATAATACTTGTTTAGGAACCCCTTTTGTTAAGATCTTTTCTACATTTTCGATGCCTGCATCTTTTGCTTGTGTTTCGCATCCATCTAATAATACTTCGCCGTGCTTGCGAATTAATTCTATCATATTGTCATAAAGCATATCGAATGAAGTAGCTACACTAGTATCGATTACATGAATAATATGTAGGGTAGACCCCACATTTCGTTTTGCTACATCAATCGCTTTTTTAAATGCATAATCTGATAATTTTGAGCCGTCTACTGCAACGACAATATTTTGATAATGGTTCGACACAGAGAATTCCTCCTTTGTAATTAACTTTATTATATCAAAGAAAAAGAAATTGGAAAAATAAAGCTTCTACTTTGTACAAAGGAGGATTGTGTAGGGTTACTAAAATAATTACATGTATTGTATTATTTTATCGGTAAAATTTTTAGTATCTTTTGGATACGGTACCCAAAGATACCAGCAAAAATGGCTAGTATGATATCTTTTGGCATCGGAGGTAACATCCATAACCAAGCCATCCCATAGCTAAAGCCTTCTGGTGCATCAGCCCAAAATTTATAGGCAACATACATCCAAGTTGTACCTAGTACGTAATTAATAACTAGTGCAATAAGAGCTGCAAAGATATAAGAAGTTTTTGTTTTGTAGTGTTCTACAATTCTACCTGCTACATACGCACATAAGATAAACGTAATGATAAAGCCGAATGTTGGAAATAGAATGGCTGAGAAACCACCTGTGAATTTAGAAAATACAGGTGCACCTGCTAATCCGATTAACATATATACTGTACAAGCAATGGCCCCTTTTCTGCTTCCAAGTACAAGGCCTGCTAAAATCGCGAAAAAGGTTTGCAATGTAATTGGAACACCTCCAATTACTAAAAAGGGTACGAATGATGTAATATTTGCACCGATCATCATCAAAGTAGAAAATAGTCCGCAATAAACTAAATCAATCGTTTTAAAGCTATTTGTTGAGGTAATAGTATTCATTTGAGTACTCCTTTAGTTAACTAGGAATTTAAATTAGTTAACTTAAATGATAGGTGGAATTTTGTAGTATGTCAACCGATATTTATAGATGGTTAACGATGATTTTGTTAGTTTACTATAACTTTTTACAGAAATGAGTAAAGTGGAAAACGTTTGTCTTGCGTTTACATAAGGGACTTGCAATGATATCTATATGTTATCAAGTGAAGAACCATAAAAGGTTAGGTCTATTTTTTTGGTTTGTTTAAATACAGACGGCTATAATAAGTATAAGGAAGAATGAGGTGAAAATTTTTGCAACAACAACAATTTGGATTTCGATTTGACAATCAATATACAACGTTACCGCAAAGTTTTTTTACGAAAGTTCAGCTAAATCGTGTGAAAAAGCCTTCGATTGCGATTTTTAATCGTTCGTTGGCCCAGGATTTACAGTTGAATGCAGATGAATTATTACAGACAGGTGCGGATGTATTAGCCGGAAATTTAGAGCTAGAAGGAGCTGCGCAAATCGCACAGGCATATGCTGGACATCAATTTGGTCATTTAAATATGCTAGGTGATGGGCGCGCACTATTATTGGGTGAACATGTATTAGCAAATGGTGAACGTTTTGATGTACAGCTAAAGGGCTCTGGGCGCACACCGTATTCTCGTGGTGGCGATGGGCGTGCAGCACTTGGCCCTATGTTGCGTGAATTTATCATCAGTGAAGCAATGCATGCGCTCAGTATTCCGACAACCCGTAGCTTAGCAGTCACTTCTACAGGCGATGTGATTTATCGGGAACAGGCGTTAGAGGGCGCAGTATTAACACGTATTGCACAAAGCCATCTGCGTGTTGGGACGTTTCAATATGCGGCAACATATGCAGGTGTAGAGAATTTGCGTGCGTTGGCAGATTATACAATAGCACGTCATTATCCTGACATTTTACAGGATGAAAATTGTTATTTAGCGCTGCTAGAGCGTGTTTTAGACAAGCAAGCAGCACTTGTAGCAAAATGGCAAAGTGTCGGTTTTATTCATGGTGTCATGAATACAGACAATATGACGATTAGTGGTGAAACAATAGATTATGGCCCATGTGCATTTATGGATACCTTTGATCCCGCAACGGTTTTTAGCTCAATTGATAGGCAAGGGAGATATGCATATGGTAATCAGCCGAACATCGCATTATGGAATCTAACACGATTTGCCGAAAGTTTGTTGCCGATAATTGCAACTGATTTAGAAGAAGCTATTCAGTTTGCTCAACCGGTAGTTGAAAAGTTCCCGAGTGCCTTTGAAGCTTATTATTTTAGTGAAATGCGAAAAAAGCTAGGATTATTATCAACCGAAGAGCAAGACGAGGCACTTATCTTACAATTGCTTGAGTATATGGAGCAATTTGAAGTTGACTATACAAATACATTCCGTGCTCTAACAGCCGGAGCATATCCTAAGAACCTATTGTTCCAATCAGAAGAATTTTTACAATGGGAACAACAATGGCTAGGCCGTTTAGATGCACAAGGCACGACTATTGAAGAAGCAAGAGACTTTATGAAATCAGTGAACCCAGTTATTATCCCGCGTAATCATGTCGTTGAACAATCGATTAACGAATTCGTTGAAGGGGAGCCAGCGCTTTTTTTACAACTATTACAAGCGGTAACAAATCCGTATACAATAGCAGACTCAAAATTTACCGAGCCACCACAAGATGACTCTCCACCATTTGTGAGTTATTGTGGCACATAAATCTTTGCACCATAGTATTTTGCTATGGTGTTTTTTCATGAGATTTTCAAGTATGATAAAAGCAGTAAATGGTACGGAGTGATGGAAGTGGTTAAAGACCCATATTCAACTTGCCGATCAACTTGAAATAGCAAGCACGGAACAACATGAAAATCTGTTGTTCCGTGCTTTTTACTGTTGCTGCATATAGTTTTTCACAAGGGGCACTACTTTTTCGGCAAATAGCTTCATGCTACGTTCGATTAATTCAATTGGCTGTCCACCGATATCTGGTTGTGCTAAAAAGCGAGTGTGTCCAAAAAGTTGATGCTGCTTAATAATTTTTTCAGCAACCGCTTCAGGACTACCAACAAATAACGCCATATTTGGAGCAGTCATTTCTTCAAATTGTTCAAAGGATAATTGGAAGCCTAAGCCACCACGTTGCTGATTGACATACTGCCAATAATTTTTATAAAACGGATAAAATTCTTCACGTGCTTGCTCGGTTGTTTCAGCAATAAATAGATGTCCTGTAACACCAACATTTAAAATTTTCTCATGCGTCTGTCCTGCTTCTCTGTACAAATCGACAAGAGGCTGGAAACGGTCAAGAGGGCCACCCAAAATCGCTAATGCCATACCAACACCGAGTTTTCCTGCACGAATAGCGCTCTGAGGAGTACCACCAACCCCAACCCAAATCGGAATTTCGTTTTGTAATGGACGAGGGGCAATATCGGCATTACGTAATGAAGAGCGAAATTGTCCATTCCATGTGACACGGTCATTACTGTTCAATTGTTGTAGTAATAATAAGTTTTCTTCAAATAATGCATCGTAATCTTTTGTGTCATAGCCAAATAGTGGAAATGATTCAATAAATGCTCCACGACCTGCTAAGATTTCAGCACGTCCATTACTAAGTAAATCGAGTGTAGCAAAATCTTCAAATAAACGTACTGGATCAACCGTACTTAATACCGTTGTTGTGCTCGTTAATTTAATACGTTTTGTACGTTGTGAAATAGCGGATAGAACAACGGGTGGAGCAGAAACGACATAATCTAAGCGATGATGCTCTCCAACGCCAAATATATCTAGTCCAAGTTGCTCTGTTAAATCTGCCATCGTTAATATTTCCCGAAGTCGCAGCGAAGGGCTCGGTGTTTCGTCAGTTAATGGGTTAGTCCCAATATCAGCTAGTGAATAAATCCCAAATTCAAAGTTTTTCATTATAGGTTACTCCTTTACCTTTAGTTACTAAAAGTAAGTATAACATTTTTATAATTATTTGTTCAAAAGAATGCTATTGAAAAATATTTTTGAATTAATTGAACAATTTTTCAGAAAATATGCGTCTAAGTTGTAGAATTGAAAAGAGGTGAGTGATCGGTGGAACAAATCATAGAGCAATATGGTGAATATTTATATCATTTTAGCTATTTATACGTGAAGGATATTCAGCTTGCAGAGGAAATTACGCAGGATGTATTAATAAAGTTTCTAATACATAAAGAGGATTTCCGTAAAGATGCCTCATTAAAAACCTATTTAACGCGTATCGCTATTAATTGCTGTCACGATGAATTACGCAAACAAAAGCGCAAAAAATTATTAGCGAAATTACTCCCGATACGTAAAAATGAACCTTCAAGCGAGCAAGCATACTTAGTAACAGAATCGTTTACAACGTTAAAAGATAGTGTGTTTGCATTGCCCGTTCATTATCGAGAAGTAATTGTCTTATTCTACTACGAGGAATTTGAGGTAGCTGAAATTGCCGATTTATTAAACATTTCACAAAACACCGTGCGTACAAGAATTCGTCGTGCAAAGGAATTATTAAAAAACAATCAGGAGTTGGAGGCGGCATTTTATGATGGGATTTAATAAACAGCTAAGGCAGGAATTACAGCAAGACGCACCATTTACGGACGAATTAAAACAGCGGCTATTACAACCGAAGCCAAAACCTAAAAAACATAATTGGCAAGTACTATCCGTTTCAGTTGCACTGTGCTGTCTTATTGGCATGTTGCTGATTGCACAATTTGCATCTCAAAAAAGTGTTCTAACTGCAAGTGAAAGTGAGACGTTATTGCCGTTATTAAATGATGTAACAGGTTTAG
The DNA here is from genome assembly GCF_028747805.1 of Solibacillus daqui. Taxonomy (NCBI): domain Bacteria; kingdom Bacillati; phylum Bacillota; class Bacilli; order Caryophanales; family Caryophanaceae; genus Solibacillus; species Solibacillus daqui. The sequence goes on along the minus strand of NZ_CP114887.1, from coordinate 2,823,817 downwards.
AGGTTATTGAACCCAGTTATGCGCGTTTACTTGGCGAACAATGGATGCTAGAGAGTTTGCCAATGGTCATAGATAAGGACGCACCGATTACTTACGGGGATTACGTCGCCTACTATACGCCTGGTGGAATCATTGTCTCGACTGTACTCGGTTTAGCGAATGATTCTGTGACGATGGATGAGGGGCAAATTACTGTCAATGGTACGGTGCTAACGGTACGAGGGCTTGGTGAAAAATTAACCGAAATGAATAAGCAAGACCCGTTTCTTAATCCCTACTATTTTCAGGAGCATGGCGTAACATTTTCGTCATTTGCGAATGAAACGATTAAGGCGGCAAAGGATGAGCTGCTTGTTTATCAAAATGAAGAGCAGCATCAATTATTGAAAATTAACGAGGGACAATTAGCTGGTAAGGTGACAGCCATTCAAGCGTCAGATGAATTGGCACTGACATTGACAGCTGAGGAGCAGGCTGTTTTTGAGGCATTTAAAATCGATCATGATTTAGAGCGTTTACGACATATTTCACCTGTAGTAATTGCGAAAATGTATTTATTGAGCGAAATAGAGATGGATTTTCCAACATACGAGGCGCTTTTTACAACGGCTCAATCGCCAGAAATTTTAGAGGTAAAGGCATATTATGAAAAAACAAAAGCGCTACACCAGCAGCTATTTACGCCTGAGCTCAATCGTATATTAATTGCCACTTACTTTAATGGGCTGCAAGAAGGTGAATTTGAACAAGATACAGATACTAAAGGATGGGTGATGTTTACAGGGGAAAACGGCTTACCAGCAGGTGTAGGGATGGCAAAAAATGAGCAGGGCATATGGCAGCCGTCGTTCGTCTCACTATTTATTCCAACGCCAAAATAAATTAAAAATAGCATATGACTATAACATTTTTGATGGATAGGAAAGTATCAATTATCCGATAAAATCCACATAAAGAAAAGACATCATCTTGCGCTTATTAGGCACGAGATGATGTCTTTTTGAATTTTAAGATAAGCGGCCTTTATAATCCTCATAATGGAATGTACGAATGACCTTCATACCTTCCTCATCGTTATAAGAGCAAATACTTGGTAAATTTACACCGTTGAACATATGCGTTTTCACCATTGTATAATGCGCCATGTCTGTAAATACGAGCTTATCGCCTGCTTTTAATGGCTCATCAAATGAATAATCACCGATAATATCACCAGCTAAGCATGTCATACCACCTAATCGGTATGTATATGCTTTTTCATTTGCTTCACCTGAACCTATAATATGTGCGCGGTACGGCATTTCTAACGTATCTGGCATATGGCAAGTTGCTGAAGAATCAACAATTGCTAGCTCCATGCCGTTGTGTACGATATCAAGCACTGTAGCGACTAAATAACCTGTGTTTAGCGCAATTGCTTCACCTGGCTCTAAAATTACTTTGACATCATATGTGTCTTGAATATGGTTAATTAGCTTTACAAGTAGTTCCACATCATAACCTGGTTTCGTAATATGATGACCACCACCGAAGTTCACCCACTTCATTTGGTGTAAGTACTGACCGTATTTTTCTTCAAAGTGCACTAAAATACGTTCTAGTACGTCAGCACCTTGCTCACACATCGCATGGAAGTGAATGCCTTCCACCCCGTCTAGTTCATCAGGTCGGAATGAATCAACTGGAATCCCAAGGCGAGAATTAATGTAGCACGGGTCATAAAGTGGTGTTTCCACCTCAGAATAACCAGGGTTGACGCGTAAACCAATCGAAATATTTTTCTCGTGGTTTAATACTTTGTCTTTATACTTATTTAACTGATCAAATGAGTTAAAGACGATGTGGTCGACATATGTTAAGTATTCGTCAATTTCGTGTTCTGCATAGGCAGGTGCATATGCATGTACTTCCTTGCCGAATTCCTCGAAACCAAGGCGCGCTTCAAATAAAGAAGAAGATGTGATTCCTGCTAAATATTCGCGAGCCATTGGGAATGTTGACCACATTGAAAACCCTTTTAATGCAAGTAAAATTTCACAGCCTGTACGGTCTTGGACTGATTTTAACAGCTTTAAATTTCGTTCTAGTAGGCGTTCGTCTACAACGAAGGCAGGTGATGGTGCCTCATTCCAATTAATGCCTGTTTCTTTTTCAAGAGCAGCAGTCATAATAGGTTTTAAATCAGCTTTCGCGCTCGCCATTATGATTTAACCTCTTTGCTAGGGTTTGTGAAGTCTAAGTCTACTAAATCTGGATTTTCTGTTTCTTGCCATGGTAAGCCCCATTTGTTTAGCGCATCCATGAATGGGTCTGGATTGAAGTCTTCTACGTTCCAAACACCTGGTTTTTGCCACTCGCCGTTCATCACAAGCATTGCACCAATCATTGCTGGTACACCTGTTGTGTATGAAATTGCTTGTGAGCCAACCTCTTGGTAGCACTCTTGGTGGTCACATATGTTGTATACATAATATGTTTTTTCTTCGCCATCTTTAATACCGCGAACGATACATCCGATGTTTGTTTTACCTTTAGTTAGTGGACCTAGTGTTGCAGGGTCTGGTAAAACAGCTTTTAAGAACTGAATTGGTTGAATCATTTGGCCTTGGAATTCGATTGGCTCGATTGAAGTCATTCCAACGTTTTCAAGCACGTTTAAATGTGTTAAATATTTTTGACCAAATGTCATCCAGAAGCGGATTTGTTTTAATCCTTTAATGTTTTTCGCTAAAGATTCTAATTCTTCATGGTATAGAAGGTAGCAATCTTTTTCGCCGATTTCTGGTAAGTTGTATACCATTTTGTGCTCTAAAGGTTTTGTTTCAACCCATTCTCCTTCTTTCCAAAAACGACCATTCGCTGTGATTTCACGAATGTTGATTTCTGGATTGAAGTTTGTTGCGAATGGAAGGCCATGGTCGCCACCGTTTGCATCCACGATATCGATGTAGTGAATTTCATCGAAGTGATGCTTTTGTGCATGCGCTGTGAATACGCCTGTTACGCCTGGGTCGAAACCAGAACCTAGAAGTGCTGTGATACCAGCTTCTTCAAAACGCTCTTTATAAGCCCATTGCCATTTATATTCGAATTTAGCTGTCTCTAAAGGCTCGTAGTTAGCTGTATCTACATAGTGAGTCTTCGTTGCTAAACATGCATCCATAATAGTTAAGTCTTGATATGGTAAAGCTACGTTAATTACCACATCTGGTTTAAATCCATTGATTAGGTCAATTAGTTCTTCAGTGTTATCCGCATCCACCTGTGCTGTGTGGATAATCGTTTTACCACCATCTAATTTTTCCTTCAAAGCATCGCACTTAGATTTTGTTCGACTCGCGATCATAATCTCTTCGAATACTTCAGAGTTTTGTACACATTTGTGTACCACTACGCTAGCTACACCGCCAGCTCCAATAATCAATGCTTTACCCAATTTCTTGTCACGCTCCCAATCATCTTTTATAGAGTTGTTTCAATTCGAAACAAGATTGATTATATAAAATAGTATTAAAGTTAGCAATTATGTTTTATAAAAATTTTTTTTGATTGTGTCAATTGTAAAGAAATAATGGGAAGGTCCTAATTTGGGAGAGGGTTAGCCAGTGGATTAAAATTAGTTTGAAAAGGGTTGGGGAACTATGGGGGTTCACTGTAGCATGGAGGGATTTTTTCTAATCAGCTTTTACAAAACTTTGGGGTTGCGGAGAGAGAGTAGGAATAGGGGCACATAATACATTTAGGAGGGCAAACAGGTAGGTGAAAATGGGTTGTTCCTGCAGTTACTAATTGCAAAGCTTTTATTCAAAACTTTGAAGGCACTCCCATCAAAAAAGGGGTACAAATACTAAGAGTGCCCCATGGTGTGGCTATGCATTCGTGACCAACATCGTGTTGGCCACTCGTAGCGTAGCAGAAAGTATCTAATTAAAAATAGCCAAAGTGAAATAATTATTCTCCTAATTATTTTACAGTTTGTTTTTGAATCAATGCGTCTTTCGTAGTGACAGCATCTACAGCTTCATAAATGGTACTTTCGAAATGATTTACTTGAAGTGAAGTAACACCTTGAATCGTAGTGCCACCTGGTGAACAAACTTGGTCGATTAAAGCCCATGGATGCGAATCGGATTCTAGTACCATTTTTGCACTACCTAATACCGAACTTGCCGCAATTTCTAATGCCATATCCTTAGGCATTCCTTCGCGAACAGCAGCGCGAGCCAATGAATCAATGTAAAGGTAGGTAAAAGCAGGTGAAGAACAACCAATTGATGTAAAAATCGAGAATAAATTTTCTGGTAGTTCCACAATTGAACCTATTGTTGAAAATAATTGTTCAACTAACTCCTTATGTGTTTGGCTGGCATTAAGGGTAGAATAGCAGCTTGTTGAAGCACCAATTGTTGCATTAATATTTGGCATTACACGGAAAATTGTTGTGTCATTACCTAATTGTTCGTGTAAATATTCTAGTGATTTTCCAGCTGCGATAGAAATTATGATGTGCTTGTCAGTTAAATGTTTCTTAATTGTTGGCAAAACATCTTCGAACATTTGTGGCTTTATTGCAAGTATGATGACGTCGACTTCATTTGCTAATTGTTCTATAGAAGTAGCTGCTTGAATAGCATATTTATCAATTAAATTTTCTGTTTTTTCGATAGATCTATTAATCCCATATACATTTGTTGGCACAAAGTATTCACTTGTAATCATTCCATGTATAATAGCGCTCGCCATATTGCCAAGCCCGATAAATCCATATTTCATGTTACGTATTCCTTCTTTCATTTATATAAATCTACTGAAATGTGCATAGCGATTAGTATACAATAGACATTAGAAAATTTAAATTGAAATGGGTATATTGAAAAACAAAAGCGGTATAAAAGAAAAAAAGATGCTAAATGATTAGCATCTCCAAAATATTATAAGAAATATGCGTTTTTAATTCCTACAGGCCAATCTACTGTTTGTCCTGTATCTGTTTTTACCTCTAATACCAATGTTTCGTTTTCAATCGCTTCAAGTAGCCAGTTACTATATAATAACATCGGATTTTCATTTTGAATTAAAGTTTTTAATTCATTGTTTGTAATTGATAAAATTTCATATTCACAAGTGATGTATAAATGTTGAGGAACAACCAGAAGTGCACCGATTTTAATTGATCCTGGAATCGTTCCTTCGATTTTAATAATATTTGTTGTCACCACTTGCTTCTTGTAATCAACTAATGTCTCAGTAATAAAATCGAATTTAACAGGATATTCGGATTCATTGACAATCGCAGTACTACGACTAACAACGGTAATCGGTAAATTTTCTAAAGACTTTTCGAAACGTGGCTTAAACTCTAATAGTACATTTTCAGAAAGTACAACCATTTGAAACGCCCCTTTATATAATAAATTAGATTATTTACTGAACTGAACGGGAATAATGAATTATGTAAAAAGGAAAATGAGAGAATTATATGTATCTTATTACTTAGTATATACTTTTTTCAATTAATGTAAATTATGATAAATATTAAATTTGTGAATTTTAAAGCCATGATTAATAAAATATTAGTGTGATATAGTTTTGATACAAATAGTGACATTATACTACTTCACAATTATTGGAGTTGAACTAGATGGAAAATAATAAATCATCGCGGAAAGTTATTTTATTTCCGGGTACTGTTGAGCGATTATTCAATGAGGCCAAATCTTTAGCTGAGCTAAATCGTTATCATGATGCGAATGAATTGTTTGAACAGGCATTGCTTTTAGAGGAAGGTGATGAAGTTTCATTGAGTGTTTTTGCATATTCACTTTATGAAACGAAAAGTTATGAGCGTGCGAAAGAAATTTGTGAGGACATACTCGCAAAAGGGCCGAACATGTACTTTGAAGTAATGGAATTATATTTAACGATTTGTATGCAGCTTCGTCAGTTTAAACAAGTAGAAAAAATCATTCAGTCTCTATTAGATGAAGATATTATTCCAAGCGATGAAATTGACAAGTTTACACGTTTAAAAAAATTAAATGCTGAAATTGCCGAAAACCAAGAGGCGCATTTATTGCAAACAACAATCGATGAAGATGATGATGATTTTGACGCACATCTTTTTTTACAACTTACTGTGCAACAGCAGTTATTACAAATTCATGAAATGACAGATATAAACATTCGACCATTTGTGGAAGAATTAAAGATTATCATCGAAACCGAATCTGTTCATCCGTTTATTCAAAGTTTGTTACTGATTTTATTAGTAGAACAACAAGTAAATATACCAATTGCGCTTGCAAAGTTTAATCACATGGATACAATAAATCCTGCTCAGTTGGAATTACCAACGAAGCTGCCACAATTTCAAGAAGTGATGGTGCATATAACAGAGATGCTGGAGCAAGATCCTACGATGCTTGAGGCTGTAAACCATTTAGTAGCCAAACATGCAATTGTGCTGTACCCATTTGAGTGGAGCGGCTACAATAGTGAAGATGTAGCAAATAGTTACGTTAATTTCGTGAAAACAATGTTCGGCGAAATACTAGAAGCCCATGATGAACTTGAGGATTTTTTACAAAAATTAGAATATATGACCGATTTACAACGGTAGTGAAAATTGTTGAAACATTGTGCATCTATGTTATACTAAAATGGTTGTCAAACAATATATATGACAGTTGTAAATCAAACGAAAGTTAATTTTGGAGGTAATTATACATGTCAGTAAAATGGGAAAAACAAGAAGGTAACGAAGGTTTATTAACAGTTACAGTAGAAGCTGTAGAAGTTGATAAAGCTTTAGACCAAGCTTTCAAAAAAGTTGTAAAACAAATTAACGTACCAGGTTTCCGTAAAGGAAAAATGCCTCGTCCAGTATTCGAAAAAATGTACGGTGTAGAAGCATTATACCAAGATGCTTTAGAAATCGTGATTAACTCTTCATACCCAGTAGCATTAGATGAAGCTGGTATCGAGCCAGTTGACTACCCAGAAATCGCTGGTACAGAAAACTTCGCTAAAGGTGCTGACTTCACTTACACTGCAACAGTAACAGTGAAACCAGAACCAAAATTAGGCGAATACAAAGGTTTAGAAGTAACGAAACAATCTGCTGAAGTAACTGATGAAGAGATTCAATCTATGATTGACGCTGAATTAGCGAAAAAAGCTGAATTAGAAATTAAAGAAGATGAAGCTATCGTAGAATTCGATACAGCTGTAATCGATTTCGAAGGTTTCGTAGGTGACGAAGCATTCGAAGGTGGTAAAGGTGAAGACTACCCATTAGAAATCGGTTCTGGTTCATTCATCCCAGGCTTCGAAGAACAATTAATCGGTGCTAAAGCTGGCGAAACAAAAGACGTTTTAGTTACTTTCCCAGAAGAGTACCACGCTGCTGAATTAGCTGGTAAAGAAGCGAAATTCGTGGTAAACATTAAAGAAGTAAAAACAAAAGTATTACCAGAATTAACAGATGAGTTCGCTAAAGAAATCGACCCAGAAGTTGAAACTGTAGAAGCTTTAAAAGCTAAATTAAAAGAAACTACAATCGCTAACAAAGAAGCTGACGTTGAAGCAACTTTACGTGATGAGTTAGTTGAAAAAGCTGCTGAAAACACAGAAGTTGAAATTCCACAAGGCATGATCAACACTGAAGTAGACCGTATGATCCAAGAATTTGGTCAACGTTTACAAATGCAAGGTATGAACCTAGACCTTTACTACCAATTCTCAGGTCAAGATGAGGCTGCATTACGCGCTCAAATGGCAGAAGAAGCGGGCGGTCGCGTAAAAGTTTCTTTAGTATTAGAAGCAATCGGTCAAGCTGAAGGCATCGAAGTATCTGAAGAAGATATCAATACAGAAATCGAAAAAATGGCTGCACAATTTGGTATGGACAAAGACCAAATCCTAACTGCTTTAGGTGGTACATCGATCCTTGAGAACGATATCCGCACACAAAAAACAGTTGAGTTCTTAGTAGAAAACGCTAAAATCAACTAATATCTTTTGATTTATATTCAATAGAAAAGGCTATTTATTCACCATGGTAAGGAATGGATAGCAATTTTTTACTTGATTTCATTGGGCGATTGTTTATTGAAATTTAAGGAATGAAAACTCAATTATATAGTAGATGATAACAAGGTACGGTTTTTTGCCGTGCCTTGTTTTATCACATAAATGCTTCTGATTTTACATAATGATGAAATATGACATAATACATACATAGAAATATATTTTCCTATTGTTAGAAAGCTAGGACATTATCAATTTTTGTAATTTACCTAGTATTCTCACAATATTGAAATATAATATTTTAAAACAACGAAGTAACGTCGTGCAGTCAATATATTTGATAAAACGAATAGAATCTTGTAAGATTGTTGCTTGAATAGGGGTGAACCGAATTGTTTAAATTTAATGATGAAAAAGGCAATTTAAAATGCTCTTTTTGTGGTAAGCCACAAGAACAAGTTCGAAAGCTGGTTGCAGGGCCAGGTGTATATATTTGTGATGAATGTATCGAATTATGCTCAGAAATTGTAGTCGAGGAGTTAGGGATTGAGGAAGAAATCGAATTCCAAGATATTCCAAAACCTAAAGAGATTTTAAATATTTTAGGTGAATATGTAATCGGTCAAGAGCGTGCAAAAAAAGCATTAGCAGTTGCTGTTTATAATCACTATAAACGCATTAATTCAAATTCAAAAATTGATGATGTGGAATTATCAAAATCAAATATCGTTTTAATCGGTCCAACGGGAAGTGGTAAAACATTACTAGCCCAAACGTTAGCACGTATTTTAAACGTGCCATTTGCTATTGCAGATGCAACGAGCCTAACAGAAGCTGGTTACGTTGGTGAAGACGTAGAAAATATCTTACTAAAATTAATCCAAGCAGCAGATTACGATATTGAACGTGCTGAAAAAGGGATTATTTATATCGATGAAATCGACAAAGTAGCACGTAAATCTGAAAACCCATCGATTACACGCGATGTTTCAGGTGAAGGTGTGCAACAAGCATTACTAAAAATTCTAGAAGGTACAGTTGCAAGCGTTCCTCCACAAGGTGGCCGAAAGCACCCACACCAAGAGTTTTTACAAATCGATACTTCGAACATCCTATTTATCGTAGGTGGTGCGTTTGACGGTATTGATACGATTATTAAACGTCGTCAAGGTGAGAAAGTAATCGGCTTTGGTACAAACCCAAATAAGGGGAATGATGAAGATGGTTCATTAATGTCTCAATTAATTCCTGAAGACTTATTAAAATTTGGTTTAATTCCAGAGTTTATCGGACGTTTACCAGTGTTAGCTACATTGGAACAGTTAGATGTAGATGCATTAGTTCAAATCTTAACAGAGCCGAAAAATGCGTTAGCTAAACAATACCAAAAAATGTTGGAACTTGATCATGTAGAGCTTGAATTCGAGGAAGAAGCGTTAGTTGAAATTGCAAAATTAGCTATCGAACGTAAAACAGGTGCTCGTGGCTTACGCTCAATTATTGAAGCGACAATGCTAGATGTAATGTTTGAACTACCATCTCGTGAAGATATTAAAAAATGTATCATTACAGCAGAAACAATTCGCGACAAAGTAGAGCCAAAGCTATTATTAGAAGACGGCACAATCTATACAAAAGATGATAACGAAAAAACAACAGCTTAATTGCTGAAGTTATCCAATGATGTAGCTGACTTTGACTTCATAAACAAGTCCAAAGTCAGCTTTTTCTAACAAAAGAAAATACATATCGGCAATAAATTGGAATATTAAACTTAATTCAAGCGAATATTTAACTCGCTGAATTAAGATAACTGCTGGCTGATGTCCCAGATTTTTTGAAGAACATTTTTTAATAACTCGGAAAAAATTGAGACTACGTATAGCAAAGCTTAATTGATGAAAAACTAACACATACTACAAATGCGGGTTTTTTTAAAGATTTGGATGGAGGTGAATACCCGCGTGACAAACAAATTAACGAATATGCCAGTTTTACCTTTAAGAGGTCTTTTAGTATACCCAACGATGGTTTTACATATTGACGTGGGACGTGAGCGCTCAATCGCTGCACTAGAACATGCAATGTTAGGGGACAGCACAATTTTTTTAGTAACACAAAAAGATTTACGTGTAGAATCTCCTGTAAAATCAGACTTATTTGAAATGGGTACATTAGTCAAAGTGAAGCAGATGCTAAAATTACCAAACGGTACATTACGTATTTTAGTGGAAGGCTTACACCGAGCAAAAATGCTACGTTACGTAGAATCTGACAAATTTACAATTGCCGATTTAGAACTTTTCGAGGACGAAGATTATAAAGATTCTGAAACGGAAGCATTAATGCGAACAGTGCTAACATACTTCGAAAAATATGCAAAATCATCGAATAAAATTACGACTGAAACGATTGAATCGGTATTAGATATTGAAGAGCCTGGGCGTTTAGCAGATGTAATTGCGTCACATTTGCCGTTTAAAATTAGTGAAAAGCAAGAAGTATTAGCGATTACAAATATTAAAAAACGTTTAGATCATTTAATGATCCGTCTACATGATGAGCAAGAAATTTTAAATTTAGAAAAGAAAATTAGCTCAAAAGTAAAGCAAGCGATGGAGCGTACGCAAAAAGAATACTATCTACGCGAACAAATGAAAGCGATTCAAACAGAACTTGGTGATCGCGAAGGCAAAACAGGTGAAATTTCAGAGCTACGTAAAAAGATCGAAGCTGCAGACATGCCAGAATCAACACAAAAAGTGGCGTATAAAGAATTAGATCGTTATGAAAAGTTGCCAGCAGCAAGTGCAGAGAGCGGTGTTATTCGTAATTATATTGAATGGCTAGTATCGATTCCCTGGAGCGAAAAAACAGAAGACCGTATTGATATTGGTATTGCAGAGGAAATTTTGAACCGCGATCATGATGGATTAGAAAAAGTGAAAGAGCGTGTGTTAGAATATTTATCTGTGCGTCAATTAATGAATTCATTGCGTGGTCCGATTCTTTGTTTAGCGGGACCTCCAGGTGTTGGTAAAACAAGTTTAGCGCGATCAATTGCTGAAAGTTTAGATCGTAAATTTGTCCGCATTTCACTTGGTGGCGTGCGTGATGAATCAGAAATTCGTGGTCACCGTCGTACTTATGTTGGAGCGATGCCAGGTCGTATTATTCAAGGGATGAAAAAAGCGGGTACTACAAACCCTGTATTTTTACTTGATGAAATCGATAAAATGTCGAATGATTTCCGTGGAGACCCATCAGCAGCGATGCTTGAAGTATTAGATCCTGAACAAAACGGTACATTCAGCGATCACTACATCGAAGAGCCATATAATTTACATGATGTTTTATTCATCGCAACAGCGAATGATTTAAGTACAATTCCAGGGCCGCTTCTTGACCGTATGGAAGTGATTAATATTGCAGGCTATACAGAGTATGAGAAGATGGAAATTACGAAAAACCATTTAGTTCCGAAGCAAATGAAGGAACATGGTTTAAAAAAGGCACAATTTTTAATGAAGGAAGAAGCAATTACTGATTTAATTCGTTACTATACGCGTGAAGCAGGTGTGCGTGGCTTAGAACGCCAAGTTGCAACGGTTTGCCGTAAAGCTGCGAAGATAATTGTTTCTGGTGATAAGAAAAAAGTAACCGTGTCTTCAAAAGTCTTAGTTGATATGCTAGGAAAACACCGCTTCCGTTACGGTCAAGCCGAAACGGAAAATCAAATTGGTGTAGCAACAGGTTTAGCTTACACAACAGTTGGTGGCGATACACTTCAAATTGAGGTTTCGTTAGCGCCTGGTAAAGGAAAGTTAGTATTAACAGGGAAGCTTGGTGATGTGATGAAGGAGTCTGCTCAAATCGCACTATCTTATGTCCGTACACTTACGAACGATTTAGGCATAGATGCAGATTATTTCGAGCAGCATGATTTTCATATTCACGTTCCAGAAGGTGCTGTACCAAAAGATGGTCCTTCTGCAGGTATTACGATGACGACAGCAATTGTTTCAGCGATAACTGGTAAAGCAATTAAGCGCGAGGTAGGTATGACAGGTGAAGTAACGCTTCGTGGTCGCGTATTACCAATTGGTGGTCTTAAAGAAAAATCGTTAAGTGCGCATCGTGCAGGACTATCGACGATTATTATTCCGAAAGACAATGAGCGCGATATTGATGATATTCCTGAAACAGTTCGTGAGCAGCTCACATTTAAACTAGTGTCACAAGCTGAAGAAGTTCTAGCTATTGCACTAGATGGAGGTTTTAAAAAGTAATGAAAGTCCACAACGTTGAAATGATCGGAAGTTTTGTCCGAGAAGAACAGTTCCCAGAAGATGGGTTACCTGAGTTTGCGTTAGCGGGTCGTTCGAATGTCGGCAAATCTTCGTTCATTAATCGTATGATTGGCCGTAAAGCGATGGCACGTATTTCGTCAAAGCCGGGTAAAACGCAACAGTTAAACTTCTATCGAATTGAAGAACAATTGTATTTCGTTGATGTACCAGGCTATGGTTATGCGAAAGTGTCAAAAACTGAACGTGCTGCATGGGGGAAAATGATTGAAAAGTACTTCATGGGTCGCGAACAGCTAAGAGCGGTTGTGCTAATCGTCGATATCCGCCACAATCCAACAAACGATGACCAAATGATGTATGATTTTTTAAAGCATTATAACATTCCGGTAATTGTTGTTGCGACGAAGGCAGATAAAATCCCTAAAGGTAAATGGGATAAACACAAAAAGAATGTCCGTGAAGTATTACAAATGGAAAAGGAAGATCCATTATTCGTTTTCTCTTCAGAAAAAGGTCTTGGTTTCGAGCAAGCTTGGGCTGAAATCGAAGGACGTATGTAAGAATGAAAAAGCAATCTCATGTTTGTCTGTGAGATTGCTTTTTTATTGGGAAAATTCAATAATATTCCCAATAAACAAATCAAAATGACTTGATATTTAATATGGACTGTCGATAAAAGGTGTAGGGAGGTGCTACATATGGATATTGCAGCATTAGCGATGTCGATGAAACAAGCACAATTAATGCAAAATGTTTCATTGGCTGTAACAAAAAAAGCGATGGAATTTCAAGAACAATCTACCGAGCAAGTACTTGAAATTTTAGATGCTCCACACCCAACTTCTGGTCATGCAATTGACGTATCGGTTTAAAATGTTTGACCAAAATTAAAAACGCTCATTATTTTTTTGTTTAATACAGGGGATAGTTCATTTGAGCTTTACAAATTATACAAATATTACGAGCGTTTTGTTACGAATTTTGATTAATAGATGATGAATGAATTTATTTTGATAAAATTATTATGTAGAAGTAACTTAAGGGAGGCGGAACAATTGCTAAAAAAATGGGCAACAGTATTACTAGCAATTATTATTGCTTTAGCAATGTTTCCAACAGGACAGCAAGCTGAGGCAGCAACTACATATACATTTGTAAAGGCGCAATATAGTGAAACGGAAAATAAAGATGGTAGTGTAACACGTACACTAAAGAGTATTTCATTACAAAAGAGCAATGGTACTACAGGGGTTTTCCAAGTAGCTGCAAATAGCATTTACTACATAAATAATACGCTAACAACGATTGCTGGCTTCAAAAATGGCATGCCAGTAACGATTAAATTATCGAATGGTAAAATTAAAGAAATGCGTGGCACAACGAATATTGAAGATGGTTCGATTGTATCGAATAGTAAGCAGCTTTCAGGTAGCGTGACATCGGTTGACCCAAATGGCTTACAAATTCGTGTAAAGGTTGATGGTTCTTCAACAAAAACCTTTGTTGTAACGAACAATACGGAAGTGTTTAAAGATAATTCTTCAGTTGATATAAGTACCATTTATGTTGGGGATCGTGTTCGTCTCAAGTTTGAAACGGCAACTACATCTCGCGTGTCGGAAATTCATATTATTTCAACTGCGGTAATGGTAGAAGATTTGTATAAGGCAAATTTAAACACAGTCAATACTACGAAAAATACAATGGTCGTTAAAAATGCGCATCCACTGTTGAATTGGCGTTTCGGCACAGAAGATACGATAGCGCAGCAAACATTCACATTGACGAATAATACATCGATTTATGTAGGCAACAAAAAGATTTCAAAATCAAAATTAATAAACTATAAAAATAGTGATTTATATTTTGTAACGAAAAAGCAATTTAGTAAAGAAGTAGTCGACAAAATTATTGTGTTAGCTAAAAATGAGCGTACCTATTATCAGCCGATTGAATATGTATCATTGGATGTTAATACCATTTCATTAAAAAACGTATCAAAGGTTCAATATCATGACGGTTCGATTTTAATTCGAAATGGCCGTTTAGTAGAACCAGAGGGATTAATTGCGTTAAATACAGAGCAAACACCTATCTCTACAACTGCCTTTGTACTGACAGATGGTGCAACGAAGAACGATTATGCACATATCGTCAATATTACAAATGATGGCTTCTTAGCGCCAAATTTATCGAAATACGGTCTATACTTTGCACGTATTGATGTAGCAGATATGGGCGCATATCAATTAGAATTAACAGATATTGAGCGCTTTAATAATCATTTCTGGAAAACAGATAAGTCAAATGCGCAGTTTGCATTTAGTAATTCAACAGTTGCGTCTGAATTAGATGGTTCTTCAAATTTCAAAGTCATTCCTGAATTAGATTTAGATTTGTATGATAACTATACAAACTCGCCAAACCCATACTACGGTTATTTCTATGAGAAGGACGGTCATATACAAGGTATTCACTTTGTTCCTGGTGAGAAGTTAGCGACATTAACCTTAACTGGTCGTGTCGATGACATTAACTATAATACGAAAAAAATGTCAGTGAAAAATAGTAGTCAGTGGAATAAGGATGGGTCATGGAGCTTCCGATATGGGGCATTAACATTGGATTTATCGAAAACGATGATTGTCAAAAATGGTAAAGTCATTACAATCAATGATATTAAAAAATCAGATCATATTACGGCAATTGCTCGTTCAACATCTGATGTTTATGTCTTAATGGTAAGCGAATAAGTAAGATGGCATGCGAGGGAAATACTCGCATGCCAATCAATGTTTTTAGAGAAAGTTAAAAATAGAAGTACATAGAGAGATGAGGGATGTATGAGTGAACAAGCAATTTAAATTTATTTTTTCAGCAGCCTTCTCATGCTTGCTGATGTTAGTGCTGATGGTGCCGCAAAAGAGTTCAGCACAGTCATTGGATTTTACTGGTGGCATTAAAAATGAATACGATTACGAAGAATATATTTTTTTAACGGGTAAACCAATTAAATTTACAGGCACTAATAAAGATGTATCGGTCACAATAAAAGAAAATAAAGGGAAGTTAACTGAAACTTATAAATTAACGTTAACTGGACCAAATGGCGAAAAGCTTACGCGTAACTATGCTTATACATATGATGTAACAAACTACGATCAAATTGGTCAAAGTACTGCAACAGGTAGCGTTACGAAATTTACTGAGAAAATTGTAGCTAATAACCGCACGTATACATTAGCGGACTACCAGCTTTCAGACAGTGCAGTAACAGATAAGCGCCCTGCTTCAGATTATTATGCAGGCAATGCGATTGCACGCAAAACGTATACATCGGTTGGTAGTGGGAAAAAGGCACAACCAGAAGAAATTACGATTCATATTAATAGCCGAGATGAAGGCTATGAAAACTTCTGGGGTTCAGCTGAGACACAAATAACAGATTATGAAATCTATTTCGCAGATGGAAAAATCGGAACTGTAAAAAATAAAATTTCAACTGCGAAATCTCGCGTATTAGAGTACAACGAAAGTGATGCAAGCTTATCGAGCTTTAAAGGCAATTACAAAACGATTAGCTCGGCGGATACATTATCAGAATATGAATATGATTTACCTGATGCTAGTGGAAAGGTAGCACTTGAAATCGAGTATATGCCAAAAATTGAGATGCTAAAGATACCTAAGTTCCGTGACCTTTCATCAAGCTGGGCACGTGAATCAATTGAAAAGCTTTATTCGTTAGGAATTTTAGATGATCAATCGAATTTCTATTCTCCAAATACACCAGAGGAACGCTATAATTTTGCGATTGCCATTGGTAAAGCGATTGATATTCGTGTATTAGAAGAAAAGAAAACTAAGACTAAGACGGCAACTACGATTTTTAAAGATGTCAAGCGCTCAATGAAAGATTATAACTACTTAGAGGCGGCAGTTAAAAAAGGTGTCATTTTCGGGATTACTCCGCAAACATTTGAACCAGATGGCTATTTAACACGTGAACAAGCAGCGACGATTTTAGTGCGTGCATTAGGACTTGAAGGGAAAGCTCCAGATCCAAATTATGCAACTGAGTACAAGGATGATTACAAAATCTCAGACTATGCTCGTGATTCGATTTATGTAGCGACAGAAATAGGGCTACTGCAGGGGGATGATGGTTACTTCTATCCGAAAAGTACGTTAACGCGTGCCGAGTCAGCAGCTATTATTGAGCGCTTCTTACGTTATTTAGAAACAGATTTAAAAGAAAACTATCGCGACAACATTTTGTTCTACAATTAGGGGAGTGCTAATATGAAAAATATAAAAAAATATATGGCGCTAGTAGTAATTTGTGTACTGATTCTTTCAACGGCGTTACCATTTAGTGCGTCACCAGTTGAGGCGGCGGCTAACACGAAAATCTCGGATGTTTCAACGAACAATCCGAAGTATACTGCGATTAAATGGGCAGTGGATAATAATTATTTGGACTTGTTTCCAGGAAATAAATTTGACGGAGGTTATTCTGTAAAAGAATGGCAGCTACTTCATTTTATTTCAAAATTAGATGAGAATTTTCATCTTGATTTAAAGGGTAAGTCAGAGCGAGAAATGCAAGAGATTTTATATAATTATTATGGTAATTTAAATATCCCATTAAATGGTGTTGCTAATGCAAACAAACGTACATCACCAGTAAATAGAGGGCAATTTGCTCGAATTTATGCGGCGGCGAACGGATTAGATTTATCAGAGGTTCAAGCTGTTCGTTATTTATATATGAATGAAATTACAGCAGGTACAACAGGAAAGAAAACCTTTGAGGACTATGTATCGGGGAATACGCTGAAACGCGGTGATTTTGCTGTATTTATGTATCGTATTTATAAGCAAGGGAAGCTATCAATCGAAGGGCTAACATCATCACCAACAGGTAAAGACAATAATAAAATTACACTGCCTCCAAACTTTGTAACATCTAAAGATAATTCGGTAACGATTCCATCTAAGCCAGGTTCAAGCACAGATGACAAGGAAAAACGTCCGGATGTTTATAAGGCAGTAAAAAGTATTAACGTAGCAAAAGAAGAATTAATTGCCAATGGTGTAGATTCTACACTTATTACAATTGATTTGCGTGACAGTTATGGCAATGACATTCCTTATGATGAATCTTTAGCATTTAAAGTAGCATCACAAGCAAAAGCGAAAATTTCTGAAACGAATACAAGTACTAGTGGTGAAGCGAGCGTTGTTTACACGGATGGTCCATTTTTAAACGTTTATGTAACCGCACCAGCCTTAACAAAATCAATTGTTGATACGATTAGCTTTGAAATGGTTAACCCAGCAGACAAATATTACACATATAAAAATCAAGTAATTAAAACGTCTGTTCGTTACATTCCAAGGCCAGAATTACGTGTTACGTATCAAGTATTTGACCCAGAGCAAAAAGATTGGAATGGCGGCAACGTTGATCCAGGATCTAAGCCATTACCAGCGCTGCCTCAAGGGAAGGTAGGTACAATAACAGTTCCTTTTACAGTGAATGGAGAAATTACAGTAACGGATTATGATGTTGATACGAAATTAATGACAGGTTCAAAATGGGAAACCTACACAAACGAACAAGGTGTTTTAACGCAAGGTGACGTCGAATCTGATGAAATTCAATATGGAAATGCTGAATTAAAGTTAGAAGGTCAAATCATTTCCGTTTGGTTATTTGAACAAATTTTAGATTATATGATTTATGGCGCAGATAAAGACTCTGATTGGGGAGGCGTAGGCACTGCAAAAGTGATGTATACACTAAATAGTGAAGGCCGTGCCACATATGATTTACAAGGCGTTATTGGTAAAGAATATTTAGATCAATTTGAGAGCAAAGTACACGCCGTTATTATTTATTTAATTAAAGAATTTTTACCTCCTGCTGATGATATTACATTAGCCCATGCTGAAACGGTAAAAGTGATTCAAGCAATGTATGAACGATTAGGTCAAGTGGATAAAAACTTATTGCAGAAGGAACAAGCAGACTTAATCGGTAAATTACTAGGTGCCATTGCCAAAATAGATGTGTTACTTGCAGGGCAAGAATTGGAACAGCGTCCAGAAGGCATGGATCGTTATACGAAAATAATTGTAAACCTTGTTGCACCAGGTGGGGTCATCATTACCGATTATTACGGAACGGTCGAAGTGACGTATAACGGTAAATCGAAGCTTGTGTCATTCGATACAAACACAAAAGACTACAATACCGGCACAGGTAGCCCAGGCTCGGCCGTTGTATTCTTCGATGATATTATTTATGGCAAATCAGAGGTCAAGGTACGTTTGGTTGACTTAGATCCACGTTACGATAAAGTGATAGGTTCATTGAAAGGGCAAACCATTTCAGCACCAATTTTTGCAAACCCTCGATATGAAAATAATTTATGTTCACTAGAATCTGAAGTAATGTTTGTAGTCGATCATTCAGGTTCGATGAATAAAGTGGATCCTGCCAACGCAACAAGAGGCAAAATAAAGCAAACAGTGAAGCAAGTGAATGCAAATCCAACGCATGTGTATCGTTTTAACACACGAGCAACCTTTGAAGCACAAGGTAAGGCAGAGGAAGTCGCTAATATGGAAAGCTTGTTAGATCAAAAGCGCTCGGGCGGTACAAATTTAATCGCTTCGTTGAATACGGCATTAAATAACTTCACAACCAATGAGTTTACGAATAAAGCAATTGTTTTAATTACAGACGGTTATTCAAATACAAATGGCTTAGATGAAGTGCTTCGAAAAGCAAATGCACAAGGAATTGCGATTCATACTGTTTCCGTTGGCTCGTACAAGCAAGTGAACGAAAAGCTGTTAAAAGATATCGCATCTGAAACAAAAGGTACTTACCAAAATATTGTAGAGATTGAGAATTTACATGGTGCTTTACAATCGATTATTAATTCGATTTTATGTAAAACACCTGTTAGCAATAATAGCTGCTTAGTTGGGGATACATTATTCAATAATACGGATGTACGAATTGAACCAACAAAAGTAACGTTGATTGCGGATGTTAATACAAGCTGTACAGATGTAAAAGGTGTGCGTGTTATTTTCCATTCACCAAGCGGTAACACACAATATGACTTACCGTCGCGTGGATCTTCACGGTATATGCACCGTCCAAATTTATATGAATTCCCAGAGTTTGATCTCTACACAGAAGTGGAATTCCAAGCGTTAGATGCTTCTGGAAATGTTATCACTACTAAAATTCATAATATGTAAAAATATTGGCTACACTAAAAGGAAACTTTTGGTGTAGCTTTTTTCTGAGTCGAACGCATTGAATTATTAAGAGAACTTTGGTAAACTTACATTAGAATTATTCTAATTAAGTGTGTTACATTTTATTCATAGCATGTTCACAATATTTACGTGAATTATGTTGGAAATATGATACAATAAGCTTTGTGAATTAGAACGTGTGAGGTGTGGGGGATTCATGCATACATTGGTAGTAGGCTTGAATTATAAAACAGCGCCAGTCGAAATCCGAGAGAAATTATCATTTATCGAATCTGATATTCCGAATGCGATGGAAGCGCTACAAAATCAAAAAAGTATATTAGAAAATGTAATTATCTCTACATGTAATCGTACAGAAATTTATGCGGTTGTAGATCAATTACATACAGGCCGTCATTATATAAAGCAATTTTTAGCGAACTGGTTTAACATCCCAATGGAACAATTTGAGGATCACTTATTCATTCGTGAGGAGGAAGCATCGCTAGATCATTTATTCCGTGTAATTGCGGGGATTGATTCGATGGTGTTAGGTGAAACCCAAATTTTAGGTCAAGTGAAAAAAAGTTTCTTAAAAGGTCAAGAATTAGGGACAACGGGAACTATTTATAATCACTTATTTAAACAAGCTGTAACGTTTGCCAAGCGTGCTCATAGTGAAACTGCGATCGGAGAAAATGCCGTATCTGTTTCGTATGCAGCAGTTGAGTTAGCCAAGAAGATTTTCGGTTCATTACAAAACAAGCATGTCGCGATTTTAGGTGCTGGTAAAATGGGTGAGCTAGCGATTCAAAATCTTCATGGTAATGGCGTTGGGAAAGTAACAGTAATTAACCGTACTTTTGAAAAGGCACAAAATTTAGCATCCAAATTTGATGGTGATGCTAAGGCAATGAATGAATTACAATGTACGCTACTTGAGGCGGATATTTTAATCAGCTCAACAGGTGCGACTGACTATGTCATTGATTACGATTTAATGAAGGACGTCGCGAAATTCCGTAAAGGCGACCCGTTATTTATGGTAGATATTGCGGTACCACGTGATTTAGATCCAAAAATTAGCGACGTACCAAATGTTTTCTTATATGATATCGATGATTTACAAGGAATTGTACAAGCCAATTTAGCAGAGCGAGAACGTGCAGCAAATGAAATTATGACAATGATTCAAAACGAAATTGTTGAATTTAAAGATTGGTTTAAAACGTTGGGTGTAGTACCAGTTATTTCAGCATTACGTAAGAAAGCGGCATCGATTCAAGAAGAAACGATGATGAGTATTGAAAACAAAATGCCTGATTTAACAGAGCGTGAGCGAAAAATTTTAAATAAACATACGAAATCGATTATTAATCAATTATTAAAAAATCCTATTTTACAGGCGAAAGAATTGGCCAATTCAAATGAAGCAGCGGTACAGCTTTTATTATTCCAACAAATTTTTGGGATTGAAGAAGATGTGGAACATGAAGTGCAACAAATGCAACAAAAGGCACAGCAAGATGAACAGCTTCAAGAGGCAAATTTTGAGCCACGTTTGTCTTATTAATAGAACGCTTCGCCAATAGAAATCTGGCCATATTGACGTACTTTCTTCAAATAAAACATAAGCGTTTTCGTATCTATATGGTAAAATTATAGATAGCGAAAACGCTTTTTCATATATGTTTTAGGACATTCTATGATTGGTCGTTTTTATTGTAGATTATCAAGTATAAAATTTTGGAAGTCTACATTAGAAATGATAGTAATTCGCACGATTTAGTGTGGAAGATGTTTCTCTAAACATAACTAGAAATGGGTTATTGGAGCAAATTTCAAATAGGGGATTGAGCTTATGACAGATTTAGTTATGGCAAGATTATATGAGCTCATAATTGTTCTCTATGCGCTCAGTATCGTGCTATATTTTATTGATTATTTATATAAAAATGTGAAATGTAGGCGTGTTGCATTTTGGTTTGTTTCGATTGTTTGGGTATTGCAAACGATTTATTTAGTCTTGTTTGTCATAGAGACGAAACGTTTCCCGATATTATCGCTCTATGAAGGTGTCTTTATCTATGCATGGCTACTTACAATGTTGTCAATCGTCCTACACTGCATTGTCCGTGTTGATCTGCCGGTGTTCTTTATAAATGTATTGAGTTTTGTTTTTATGTCGATTCATTTAATTGCACCACAGTCAGCACAACAAATAGTTGGAGAAGCGCTAATTTCTGAAATGCTACTTATTCATATTAGCTTTGCGATTGTTTCTTATGCGGCATTTTCTGTGGCGTTTATCTTTGCCATTCTGTATTTGATTTTGTATCGCATATTAAAGCAAAAGAAATGGAACAATTTATGGTCGCGCTTGCCGAATTTACAGCAAACGATGAGTTGGATTAATTATTCAACAATTATTGGTGTTCCTTTATTATTAATTAGTTTAATTTTAGGGTTGGAATGGGCATTTTTAACGTTAGAAGGTATTTCAATTTTTGATGTGAAAATTATTGGCTCATTTGTTGTGTCAGTCGTGTACTTAATTATTTTTGTATTGCACCGTAAAGGCACATTAATAGGTACGATGTATGCACGCGTACATATTTATTTATTTTTACTTGTTGTCGTAAATTTCTTTCTCGGCAGCAAACTATCGAATTTCCATCTATGGGTATAACAGAAAGGTCGGAATAACTTGAGAAAAATTATTGTAGGTTCACGTAAAAGTAAATTAGCATTAACGCAAACAAACTGGTTTATTAACGAATTAAAAGCAGCTGGTGTACCGTTTGAATTTGAAATTAAAGAAATCGTTACAAAAGGCGACCGTATTTTAGATGTTCAGCTTTCAAAAGTTGGTGGTAAAGGCTTATTCGTAAAAGAAATTGAGCAAGCATTATATGATAAAGAAATCGATTTCGCGGTGCATTCAATGAAGGACATGCCTGCTGTATTACCGGAAGGCTTAGTGATTGGCTGTATTCCACCACGTGAAGATGCTCGTGATGCATTCATTTCAAAAAATCATGTAAAATTTGCTGATTTACCAGAAGGCGCAGTTGTTGGTACAAGCTCGTTACGCCGTTCAGCACAGCTTCTCACAGTACGACCAGACTTAACTATTAAATGGATACGTGGAAATGTAGATACACGTTTAAATAAACTTGAAACAGAAGACTATGATGCGATTATTTTAGCAGCAGCAGGTCTTAAACGTCTTGGATGGAGCGATGAAGTCGTAACAGAGTACTTAGATACGAATATCTGCCTACCAGCAGTAGCACAAGGCTCATTAGGAATCGAGTGCCGTGCAGATGATGCAGAGTTACTTGAGCAATTGTCAAAATTAACAGATGCACCTACTTGGAAAACAGCTAATGCAGAGCGAGCGTTCTTAGCGGCTATGGATGGGGGTTGCCAAGTACCAATCGCAGGGTATGCAACAGTTGATGAGGACACAATTACATTAACTGGTTTAGTCGCAGCACCTGATGCTTCTGTAAGCTATAAAGAAACGTTAACAGGTACGGATGCGGATGTATTAGGTAAACAAGTAGCAGCAAAACTAACAGAACAAGGTGCCTTTGATTTAATTCAAAAAGTAAAGGCTGAGCTTGATGTTGAGTAAAGCACTTGCTAACAAAACAATTTTTTTAACGGGCTCAAGTGTTGTCATGTCTGTCAAAGAACGCATTACACAGCATGGCGGTCAAGTTTATTGTTATCCGTTAATTGAAACAGTTGAAAAAGAGACGAAAGAAGATCAAATTTATTTATGTAATTTGACAGCGTATAATTGGCTTATTTTTACGAGTCAAAATGCGGTTAAGTATTTTGTAAACAAACTTGAACGCGCTCTAACAACATTGTCGAGTACGATTAAAATTGCGGCTGTCGGTGAAAAGACAGCGGCCTTACTGAAAAAGCATGGCTATCCGATTCACTTTATACCGACTGTTTATAGTGCCGATGTGTTTATTAAAGAATTTCAGTTACAGTCAAATGAACGTGCTTTATTTGTACGGGGCTCTATGGCAAAAAGCACTATTCGTGATGGCACAGGCGCAGATGAATGGACGGTCTATGAAACGCATGCTCATCAGCGGTACGTAGAGGATTTGAAAGAAAGAATACGAAATGTACCAAATCCAGTCGTTATTTTTGCTAGCCCATCCGCAGTAGATGTGTATGCAAATGAAGTGGCTACCTCTATTTCATGGGATCAAGTAAAAATAGCCTCTATTGGTCATATAACAACGGCGGCACTAGAAAAATATGGTATTACACCAAGTGTTCAGCCTAAAATCTATACTATGCAAGCAGTCATTGAACAGCTTATTGTGGAGGAATCATCAACATGACAGAACTTTATTTTCAACGTCACCGCCGTTTACGTCAAACATCGGCGATGCGTGCATTAGTAAAAGAAACATACTTACACAAAGAAGATTTGATTTATCCCTTATTCATTATTGAAGGCGAAAATATTAAAAACGAAGTAAGCTCAATGCCAGGTGTGTTTCAATTATCACTAGACAATTTAGCTACTGAAGTAGATGAAATTGTTGAGCTAGGCATTCAAGCAGTATTATTATTTGGAATTCCAGCTGAAAAGGATGCGGTTGGTTCAGGTGCATACCATGAACACGGTATCGTTCAAAAAGCAACGCGATTAATTAAAGAATTACACCCTGAGTTATTAGTAATTGCTGACACTTGCTTATGCGAGTTCACAGATCATGGACATTGTGGAGTTGTTGAAAACCAACAAATTTTAAATGATCCTTCATTGAATTTATTAGCGCAAACTGCTATTTCTCAAGCGGAAGCAGGGGCTGATATTATTGCTCCTTCTAACATGATGGACGGCTTCGTAGCAGCCATTCGTGCTGGGTTAGATGCAGCTGGTTTTGAACATATTCCTGTTATGTCTTATGCGGTAAAATATGCGTCAAGCTACTACGGACCGTTTCGTGAAGCTGCAGAAGGTGCACCGAAATTTGGTGATCGTAAAACATATCAAATGGACCCATCAAACCGTATGGAAGCCATTCGCGAAGCAACTTCTGATATTGAAGAAGGCGCGGATTTCTTAATTGTTAAACCGGCATTAGCTTACATGGATATTATTCGTGATGTGAAAAATAGCTTCCCTGTTCCGGTCGTTGCGTATAACGTTTCGGGTGAATATTCAATGGTTAAAGCAGCTGCCGGGAATGGCTGGATTGATGAAAAATCCGTTGTACTGGAAACATTATTAGGTATGAAGCGTGCGGGTTCTGACTTAATTATTACTTATCATGCAAAAGACGTTTGCCGTTGGTTGGAGGAAAAATAATATGCGTAGTTATGAAAAATCAAAAGCAGCTTTCGTAGAGGCTGTTGATTTAATGCCGGGTGGAGTAAACTCTCCAGTACGTGCATTCAAATCAGTAAACTTAGACCCAATTTTCATGGAATCAGGTAAAGGTGCAATGATTACAGATATCGATGGCAACGAATACATTGATTACGTATTATCTTGGGGACCACTTATTTTAGGTCACTCAGAGCCAAAAGTTGTACAAGCAATTCAAGAGCAAGCAGCGAAAGCAACTTCTTTTGGTGCACCATCTCTTTCTGAAAATGAATTAGCAAAATTAGTGATGGACCGCGTACCAGGCGTCGAAATGATTCGTTTTGTTTCGTCGGGCACAGAGGCAACGATGTCTGCATTGCGTTTAGCTCGTGGTTATACAGGGCGTGATAAAATCTTAAAATTTGAAGGTTCTTATCATGGACATGGCGATTCGCTATTAATTAAAGCTGGTTCTGGTGTTGCTACTTTAGGTTTACCAGACTCTCCTGGTGTTCCAGCAGATATCGCAAAAAATACATTAACGGTTGCTTACAATGATTTAGAAGCAGCAAAAATTGTCTTTGAAAAATTCGGTTCAGAATTAGCGGCGGTTATCGTTGAGCCAGTAGCAGGTAATATGGGTGTTGTTCCGCCGAAGCCAGAGTTTTTAACCGGCTTACGTGAATTAACGGAAAAACATGGGACGGTATTAATTTTTGATGAGGTTATGACTGGATTCCGTGTAGACTATGGCTGTGCACAAGGTTACTACGGTGTAACACCTGATTTAACAACATTAGGGAAAGTAATCGGTGGTGGTCTTCCGGTAGGAGCGTTTGCAGGTAAACGTGAAATTATGGAAAACATCGCGCCAGCAGGTCCGATTTATCAAGCGGGTACACTTTCCGGTAACCCACTTGCAATGACAGCAGGCCGTGCTACATTAGAGCAATTAACACCAGCTTCTTATGAATATTTCAAAAAGTTAGGTGATCAATTAGAAGAAGGTTTCCGCGCAGCAGCAACGAAATTCAACATTCCACACACAGTAAATCGTGCAGGCTCTATGATTGGTTTCTTCTTCACAAATGAAAACGTAGTTGATTTTGAATCTGCTAAAACATCGGATTTAGCACTTTTTGCGGAGTACTTTAAATTAATGGCGGAGGAAGGAATCTTCTTACCACCATCACAATTTGAAGGTTTATTCCTTTCAACAGCTCACACAGAACAACATATTGCAAAAACAGTTGCTGCTTTCCATACCGTATTTGAGAAATTAGCAAGATAAATTTAAAGACCATTGTTTCGTTTACACAGGAAACAATGGTCTTTTTTTGAGTAAAAACTGATACAGCAAGTTAAACTGGGGAAATGAGGTAAATATTTTTTGCATAGTTGGACAATTATTCATACTTGGTCTATTTATTGCATTTTGGCATAAAGTAAACGGAGGAGGCGGTTTTAATGCAAAAATGGGAGATGAGTGAGGTACTTCGCTTTCCTGAACATTTTGGAACTGTACAGGAAGGCTCTATCATAAAAGTAGAGCCAAATTGGCAAAGTGAAGTGAATGCAGATTCAATCATCGTAAAGGGTGTTTATGTATTAAAAGGTCATATGCACTTTGATTTTAAAGAAAACGAATCGAATTCGAAAGATGGTATTTATATTGAACATCTCGATATTGAAAAGGACGAGGCCTATTTCGAATACGCGTTACCTTTCTCGATCGATGTACCGAATGAGGAAGTGGCGAATATTAAAATTCAGACATTCCAATCGGTTGTAACTGTTAATGAGCGTGGAGAATGTGTTTGTAAGTGGGAAGTGAGCTGTGACCTAGAAAAAGAAGAAGCTGAAAAGAAAATAGAGGTTATCGAACAAGAACAGCCAATTACGGTTGCCCATATCGAACAAGAACATCAAATTACGGTTACGCATGAGGAAAATGAACAGCTTCAGCAAGCACAAAAAATGGTGAAAGCTGCCATCTTAGAATCCTCAGGAATTTCGAATGAAGAAGTTGACTTTTTTGACCAATTAGCGGAAGCCTATAGTGTTGTACAAGTACAGTTAAATGCATCCAAAAAATAAGAAACGAGGCAATAAAGAATAAGACTTATTCTTTATTGCCTTTTTTATTTTGGGGAAATTTAATTAAATGAAATCTGTTAAAAATAAATAACAAAATAAAATCAAAATAAACAATAAGATAATGTCCAAAGTAGTTGGGAAAATAAGAGTGCGAATTGCTTGAAAAACCGTTAATGGAACAATGCAATGTCGCATTAAAAAGCGAAATTTTCTTAGCCAAGGAGGCAATAAATATGGATTATAATTTTTACGCATTTAGAAAACTCCTTTAGGTCAGTATATGTTACAAATAATCATTCCGTGTAAATTGTGATACTTGAAATTTTACGCAAAACATCATAAAATAAAGAATAACTTAATATTTGAAGCGTTGAATAGGAAGAGTACGTAAAGCAACAATGTATTAGAGAGGAAACGGTAGCTGCAAAGTTTCCACATTGTCCTTACAGAAGGTAGCCTAGGAGCTGACTTAGTGAACAGTTAGTAGCTAAGTGCCGGTTAAACACCGTTATCGAATGAAGTGCCGTTTGGGCATAGTAACGCCGCATATTTTGCGAGCGCTTGACTAAACCCGACCGGAATTAAAGGTGGTACCGCGACTTAACTCCCTCGTCCTTTTTTAAAGACGAAGGGAGTTTTTTGATTTCATTGAAAAAGTTTTTTATTAAAAGGAGAGATACACATGACTGAAATGACAATGCCAACTAAGTATGATCCACAGTCAACAGAAGCCGGCCGCTATGAATGGTGGTTAAACGGTAAATTTTTCGAAGCAGACCCAACTAGCGATAAAGAGCCTTATTCAATCGTAATTCCACCGCCAAATGTAACGGGGAAATTACACCTTGGTCACGCATGGGATACAACATTACAAGATATTCTAATCCGTATGAAACGTATGCAAGGTTACGATGCGCTTTGGTTACCAGGTATGGACCATGCAGGAATCGCAACACAGGCAAAAGTAGAACAAAAATTACGTGAAGACGGTATTACACGTTATGATTTAGGTCGTGAAAAATTCCTAGAAAAAACATGGGAATGGAAAGATGAATATGCTTCTCACATTCGCGCGCAATGGTCGAAGTTAGGGTTAGCATTAGACTATTCAAAAGAGCGTTTCACATTAGATGAAGGCTTATCAAAAGCAGTTAATGAAGTATTTGTAAAATTATACGAAAAAGATTTAATTTACCGCGGCGAACGCATCATTAACTGGGACCCAGCTGCAAAAACTGCCCTTTCTGACATTGAAGTTATTCATAAAGAAGTAGAAGGTGCATTCTACCATATGGAATACCCACTTGCTGATGGCTCTGGTGTGTTACGCGTTGCAACAACACGCCCAGAAACAATGTTAGGTGACTCAGGTGTTGCTGTTCACCCAGAAGATGAGCGCTATGCACACTTAGTAGGGAAAACGGTTATTTTACCAATCGTAGGCCGTGAAATTCCAATCGTTGCAGATGATTACGTTGATAAGGACTTCGGTACAGGTGTTGTAAAAATGACACCAGCGCATGACCCGAATGATTTTGAAGTAGGGAACCGTCATAATTTAGAACGTATTTTAATTATGAACGAAGATGGCACAATGAATCAACTTGCTGGAAAATACAATGGCATGGATCGTTTCGAATGCCGTAAGCAAATTGTAGCAGATTTACAAGAAGCGGGCGTACTTGTTGAAATCGAGCCACATGTACACCAAGTAGGTCACTCTGAGCGTACAAACGCAGTAGTAGAGCCATATCTTTCGGCACAATGGTTCGTAAAAATGGGCCCATTAGCTGAAGAAGCATTAGAAATGCAAAAAAATGAAGCAGAAAAAGTAAACTTCGTACCAAACCGTTTCGAAAATACGTATAACCGCTGGATGGAAAACATTCATGATTGGTGTATTTCTCGTCAATTATGGTGGGGTCACCAAATTCCTGCATGGTATCATAACGAAACTGGGGAAATCTACGTAGGTAAAGATGCTCCAGCAGATAAAGAAAACTGGACTCAAGATGAAGACGTGCTTGATACGTGGTTCTCATCTGCATTATGGCCATTCTCTACAATGAACTGGCCAAATGAAGAAGACGCATTATACAAACGTTACTACCCAACAAGCACACTAGTAACTGGCTATGACATTATTTTCTTCTGGGTAAGTCGTATGATCTTCCAAGGGAAAGAATTCACGGGCAAACGTCCATTCCAAGATGTATTAATCCATGGTTTAGTACGTGATGAAGAAGGACGCAAAATGTCTAAATCACTAGGAAATGGTGTAGATCCAATGGAAGTAATCGAGCAATATGGTGCCGATTCTTTACGTTACTTCTTAGCAACTGGTTCTTCACCAGGTCAAGATCTACGTTACTCAACTGAAAAAGTTGAATCTACTTGGAACTTCGTAAATAAAATTTGGAATGCGTCACGCTTTGCTTTAATGAATATGGAAGGCTTAACATTCGAGCAAATCGATTTAACAGGCGACCTTTCTACAGCGGATAAGTGGATTTTAAGTCGCTTAAATGAAACAATCGAGCGTGTTACAACATTATCTGATAAGTACGAGTTCGGTGAAGTAGGCCGTGAGTTATACAACTTCATTTGGGATGATTTCTGTTCTTGGTATATCGAAATGGCGAAATTACCATTATACGGTGAAGATGAAGCAGCAAAATTAACAACGCGTTCTGTACTTGCTTACGTTTTAGACAATACAATGCGCCTGTTACATCCATTAATGCCATTCGTAACAGAAGAAATTTGGCAGCACTTACCGCATGAAGGTGATTCAATTACGGTAGCAGCTTGGCCAATTGTAAACCCTACATTTGATTTCAAAGCGGAAGCGGGCGACATGCAGCTATTAATGGACATTATCCGTTCAGTTCGTAATATCCGTGCAGAAGTAAACACGCCTATGAGCAAAAAAGTAGCAATGACAATTTCAGCAAAAGATGCTGTAACTGCGTCTGTACTTGAAGCAAATAAAGGCTATATCGAAAAATTCTGTAACCCAGATGGCTTAACAATTGGTGCGACACTTGAAGCACCAGCTCAAGCGATGTCAGCGGTTGTTTCAGGCGCAGAAATCTTCATGCCATTAGCAGGCTTAATCAATATTGATGAAGAAATTGCACGTCTTGAAAAAGAGCTGGAAAAATGGGCGAAAGAAGTAAAATTAGTTTCGGGTAAATTATCAAATGAGCGTTTCGTTTCAAAAGCGCCAGAAGCTTTAGTAGCCGGGGAACGTGAAAAACTTGCAGACTACGAAGCAAAATACGAAACAGTAGAAAAACGCATTGCTGAGTTAAAGGCTATGTAATTTTCTTAGAGGTACCGAATTTTCGGTACCTCTTTTCTTTTTTTTCGCTATAATTAAGAATTAATACAATATGCATATACATGTAACTAGGGAGAGAACGACATGTTTCAAACGATGGAGCAGTGCACAGATTTTATTTTTCGCTTAAAGGCAAGTCAGTATAAGGGAGAGCCTTTACAATCAGCACATATTATTTTAGGAGCACTAGGTAATCCACAACATAAAACGAAATTTATTCATTTTGCTGGCTCAAATGGTAAGGGCTCGACACTAAATGCTACTCGTGAAATATTAATGGCACATGGTTTAACAGTAGGTGCTTTTATTTCGCCGCATTTAGAGCGTGCCAACGAGCGCGTAACAATTAACAAGCAGCAAATATTAGACGAGGATTTTTTGCGAATTGCTAATCTTTTGGTAAGGGTCATTGTAGACAAGCTTGATGGGAAGTTTCCAAGCTTTTTTGAATTTATGACACTGTTAGCTATAGTCTATTTTTCTGAACAAAAGTTGGATGTTGCACTTCTTGAAACGGGCATAGGCGGACGTTTAGATTCGACAAACGTCATTATTCCAGAGGTCTCGGTTATTACGACGATTTCATTAGAGCATACCGATATGTTAGGTGACACATATGCACTGATAGCAGCGGAAAAGGCGGGCATTATTAAAGCAGGAAAACCGGTAGTAGTCGGTGTGAAAAATGAGGAAGCTTTGTCGGTCATTAAAGAAACCGCGCATAAGTTACAGGCACCAATTTATACATTAAGTGAGCAATTTTTTGCAAAGTCAAACCAAGTACGTTTTGATTATGTAGGTGAGTTCATGCTAAAAGATGTAGAGCTAGCAATGTTGGGGGAGCATCAAATAGCAAATGCCGCGCTTGCTATTACTGCTACAAAGCTGTTTTTACAAGAGCTGGATGAAGTGAAATTGCGTGACGCATTGAAAAAAGCAAAATGGGAAGGTCGCTTCGAATGGGTACGTAATAATATTGTATTAGATGGTGCTCACAATTCGGAAGGAACAACGGCGCTTATTGAAACATTACAGCAAGTCGTTCCAAACAAAAAATATGTGTTTATTTATGCTGCGCTGCAAGATAAAGATCATGCGCTAAGCATCCAGTTAATGGACCAAGTCGCTTCAGAAATGAATTTCACACAAATTACCTTACCTCGGGCAGCTACAGCAAGGCAGCTTTTTGAACAAAGTAATCATCAACAGAAGTTTGCTAGTGGGAATTGGATGGAGCTAGTTGAGCAAAAAATGGCTCATTTAACAGCTGATGATGTACTTGTCATCACAGGTTCACTGTATTTTATTGCAGAAGTACGTAGTTATTTTTTGTGTAAAGGGTGGTTATAAATGATTCCGTTATTAGATGTTTATAAAGAACGTTGGCAGGTTGCGAGTGATACGGCTATAAAACCAGGCCTAGCCTCGATTGAACAAGCTCTTAAAGTACTCGGAAGTCCTGAAAAGGAGCTAAAGGTCGTGCATTTTGCTGGTACAAATGGGAAAGGATCTACATTAACGTTTGTGGAAGCGATGGCACGTGAATATAGTCTGTCTGTTGGGAAATTTATGTCACCATGTGTTGTTGATGTACACGACCAAATTCAAATAAACGGTGTTAATATTACAGCACAACAACTAGACGCAATCTTTCAACAATTACATGAATGTGGTTTAAGTGGGAAACTAACTGATTTTGAATTATTAACAGTTATCGCATTTGTGTTTTTTAAACAGCAGCATGTTGATTTAGTGCTGATTGAAGCAGGGATGGGCGGGCGTGATGATAGTACAAATGTAGTAAATCCGATAGTTTCAGTTATTACGAGTATTGCACTTGAACATACGAATTTTTTAGGTAATACACTTTCTAGTATAGCCGCACATAAAGCAGGTATTATTAAGCAGGGGCGACCAGTTGTCCTTGGCGAAGTGCCTCAAGAGGTTCAATTTATTTTCGAAAAGGAAGCACAAATAAAAAATACGTCAATTGAGCAGTACGGGCGGGAATTTATTGTGACGTATACAGCGCAAGGCGAAACCTATACTCACGTAAAAAATAGCTTTTCATTTGATCAATTATCACGTCAATTTTTAGGACCACATCAAGGGAAAAACATGGCGCTAGCAATTTCCGCTTTTTTACAAGTGCTTCAAGCATTTGATTTGCCAGTGGAAGCACTAAAAATAAATCAAGCAATCAGCAAAGCAAAATTGTCAGGTCGCTTTGAACAAGTGTTACCAAATGTATATTTTGATGGTGCACATAATCCAGCAAGTATCGAAATGCTTGTACAAACAGTCCATCAACAATTTCCAACGCAAAGGATTGAATTTATCGTTGGTTTATTGGCCGATAAGGATGTAGATACCATTTTGAACATGCTTGAACAAGTTAGTGAGACGTTTTATTTTGTTGATATTGATAATCCACGTGCTATGCCAGCGCAGCAATTACTGGAAAAAAGTAACGTAATTGAAAAATCGATTGTATCAAATGTAGGTACTTTGTTACAAATGCCAACAAAGAATGGAAAAGTACTAATTGTGACGGGTTCACTCTATTTATTGAGCGAGATACGACAAAAACTTACCCTCTTGTGATTAATCAGATGACATCATATCACTAGTTTGCTACTATGGTAGAACTTAAGTGTTTTCTAGTGGGGGAAATATGTTTAGCAATGAAAATAAAATTAGATCAAATGCTGTTGTTTTTTTAGTTGTGACGATTATGCTGGCTCTATTATTTGATAAAGTGCCTACACATCAGATGGATATATATACATTTTTAGGATTATTGTTAGTAACAATTTTTGCGGCTTGTTATCCATTGAAATATGGACAAATGGAACGCATTAATATTTTTTGGATAATGATTCCGGTTTTATATTTGTACGGTTTACCATTGATGATACTGTATTATCAATTAGCTATATTCGCTTTTTTATTAATAAGTCGTATGAAATTGGGGAATTTTTCACATTACCCAATCTATGCGATGGTGTTTTTTGTTGGACCTTTGTTGTCTTATACAATCATTACGATATTCGGTTTTGAATTTGATACAATGCCTTTTTTACAAATGCTGTTGGTGAACTGTCTATTTTATGCAATATTTGCTCTTTTTAGCGGAGTTGTAATAATGACTTTAAATAAGCAAGTTAAAGGTTTGAACTTAGTTAAATATAAAGAGTCGCTTTTTGGAGAGGTGTTAAGTTCCATATTTTTTGTACTGTTAGGTACTGCATTGTACACGAATTTTTTAATGTATGGAAAGTATGCAGTTGTAGGTGCATTATTAGTTTACATAATTACTGTAAAAATTTATCGGAATTATGATGCCACGCTGCAAAAGTCGGCAACATTAGAAAATGTCATGGAATTCCAAGTGAATTTTAATGATTATGAAACACAGCAACAAATTACAAAAGAATTTTTACAAAAGGTGATACTTGTTACTGGAGCAAAACAAGTTTCCGTTGTTTATGAAACAGAGGAACATTTTATTTTTAATAATGCACAGCCTGAAAAACGTTATATCGACCGGTTTCAGCTTAATTTGTTACAAAAAGTATTTGCTGAAAATAAGATTCACTATATAAAAAAACGTGCCTATTTGCAAATGGAACACTGGCTGGAAACGGATATTAAAACAGAATCTTTATTGGTCATTCCTATTGATCAATTCGATCATCCAGCGATGCTTGTGCTAGAAAGTGATGCGCTTTTTGCGTTTAACAAAGTTCAAGTTGAACATTGTAAACTGCTAGTGACGGCATATAAAACGGCATTGGAGCATAAATCGGTCATAGAAGAAACGATTTATAAAAGTGAACGATGTGCATTGACAAATTTGTACAATTATCGCTATCTAACTGAACGTATTGAAGAAATGGAATTACAGTTAGTTCAACATAAAATGGATAATATATCGGCCATCATTTTAGATATTGACCATTTTAAACGTTTGAACGATACGTATGGTCATGAAAATGGAAACAGTATTTTAAAAGAGTTCGCGGCTCACTTACAGGCACTTGTTGATGAACAGTATGTTTTGGCTCGTTATGGTGGAGAGGAGTTTGTAATATTATTACCGAATACGACTTCCGATGAAGCACTAAAATTAGCTGAACATTATCGTCAAGTGATAGAAACGCTATCATTTCAAATTACAGTATTAGAGCGGCAATTAAAAAAAGAAATGGCAGTGCATGTGACGGTATCGATTGGGGTAGCTAGTATTCCAGAGCATACAAATAAATTATCAGATTTAATTACATTTGCTGATAAGGCATTATATGTTGGGGCAAAGCAGGCAGGGCGTAATCGTGTAGCTATTTTTAAGTAGCGATTGTCTGTTTAGCTCGAATGAGATCGAAAAATTTTTTTGGCGAGACGACATTAGTCTCGTCTTTTTTTATGCACATTTTGCTAGAGTAGAGCTAAAAGAGTTGAGGTGATTAATAAATGAAAAAAATAAAAAATAATGTAGTCTTTCAAGCGATTTTTATTGGAAGTATGACAGGAATCATTGGGGTATTGTTATTAATCATGCTTTTAAAAATGCCGACTGAGGAAAAAGCACAAGATGTTGATTCAGTTGTGGAAACGGCTGTACAACAACAAGAACAACAAGAACAACAAGAAGTTGTACAAGTTTTTTATGCGTTGCAACATGGTGTATTTTCGTCTTCTGAAAGCGCGGAACAATTTGTTGCGGGGTATCCAACGTTAAATAAATCAGCAATTATTGAAATAGATTCACAATATTTTGTATGGTCGCGACTAGATATTGAAAAGGTGGAAACGGCATTAACGGTTGTGCCGAGCGCATTTTATAAAAAACTTACGCTTCATAGTAGTTGTCCTAATGCAGCTCAGCTTCAATTGCCAAAAACATTGAAAGATACGAAATGGCTCACGTTACAATCCGTTGATAAGGCTGATACAACTGCAATTCCAGAAGATTGGGTCGATCGTGCGGAAGAAGTGTTGAAGCTAACAACAAATCCCAATGTCATTCGCCTCCATTTAACAAAAAATTATTTTGAACAGCTAGATTGCATGAAAGTAACTTTTTGAACTGAGAAATATGTGTAAACTGTCAAAATTCATACCTAATATCGAATAAGGACATTTTTCAAAACCGAAATTGTCGTTTACTATAGTAGTGGGAGGATTGGAATATGAATTTTACTACTAATGAACAGCTCGTTTTAGCATCAGCTTCTCCGAGACGTAAAGAATTATTATCGATGTTAGGTGTGCCATTTACGGTTGTAACGAGTAATGTTGAAGAAACAAGTGTAGAGGCTTTTACAGCAGAAGATTATGTAGAAGGGGTTGCGCTCTTAAAAACACGTGATATTGCAGCAAAATGTCCCGAAAAATGCATCATTGGGGCCGATACAATTGTCGTTTTTAACGACCAAATTTTACATAAGCCAACATCACATGAAGAAGCGGTAGCGCATTTAAAGCAGCTACGTGGTAATCGTCATATGGTTATGACAGCGGTCGCCATCGTTTTAGCAGATGGTACAGAGCATACTATTGTCGAGAAAACTTCAGTACTTTTTAAAGAAGTGTCGGATGAAATGATTGAAGCATATGTTCAAACAAAAGATCCGTTTGATAAGGCTGGTGGTTATGGCATTCAAACGAGTGGCGCCTTACTCGTTGACAGAATTGAAGGAGATTATAATAATGTCGTTGGTCTACCGATTGCGTCTTTAGTCCAAAAAATGCTTACATTACAACTTCTAAAACTACACGTTTAGGAGTGATGGAAATGATTAGAACTACTATGCAAAATATGAAAATTCATGATGTCCATGAAGCAGATCGCCCACGTGAAAGGTTGCTGCGTCAAGGAGCAAAAAGTCTTTCTAATCAGGAGTTAATCGCGATTTTACTCGGTACAGGAACGAAACAAGAATCGGTACTTACTGTGGCCAATCGCGTATTGCTAAATTTCGAAAAATTACACAATCTAAAATTTGCCACACTAGAGGAAATGACTGAAATTAAAGGCATTGGTGAGGCTAAAGCTGTATTACTACTTGCAGCGATTGAGCTGGGGAGAAGATTAGCATCAAAAGAAGATGAGCAACGTTACACAATTCGGTCACCAGAAGATGCAGCTAATTTTTTAATGCAAGATATGACATCATTACATCAGGAACATTTTGTTTGTTTATTTTTGAACGTCAAAAATCAAATTTTGCATAAGAAAACGATTTTTGTTGGAAGCTTAAATGCTAGCATTGTACATCCTCGTGAGATATTCCGCGAAGCAGTCAAACGATCCGCCGCTTCGATAATTTGTGCGCACAATCATCCTAGTGGTGTACCTACCCCAAGCCCTGAAGACATTGACGTTACGACACGTCTATACGAAGCCGGGAAAATTATTGGAGTAGATTTGCTGGATCACGTTATCATCGGAGACCATCAATTTATTAGCATGAAAGAAAAAGGCTATTTTTAAACAATAAGATGCTGTCCTAAAAGTCACATTTTTTTGGACAGTGCAAGTCTAGTGTTTTAATAATCCGCTTTAGGCGGGGCTTCTGCGGTGGTCAGAATAGGAACGAATGCTAAAACCGTCACATCGTGTGACAACGCATTCATGACCAGCATCGTGCTGGCCTCCAGCCTCGGCGCAAAGGGAGTGTCCCAGATATACTTCTAGGATACTCCCTTTTTTATGCATTTTTGTTACATCACTATAATAATTGTTACATAACAATAAATAATTAAATGTTATTGCATCATGGAACTTTTTGTTGTTATATTCGTCATGTCCATGTTGTTATATTGTTAAATCTTACATATTAATTTTATTTGTTTCAAAACGAATTTCGAAATACAATAGATAAGTAGTGTTATATGAAAAATATTCGACAAAAGTCGCGATTCAGTTCTTGTGACACTATAATTTCTTGATGTAATTCGTTATAATAGAGCGTATGATTTTTGTAACATCATAAATAAACAATGGTTTTTATAAGAAAGGGAGTACTAATTTGTTTGGATTAGGGAATAAAGATGTCGGGATCGATCTTGGCACAGCTAATACACTTGTGTTTGTAAAAGGAAAAGGAATCGTATTACGTGAACCTTCAGTAGTAGCGAAAAATACGAAAACTGGAGATATTGTAGCAGTTGGTAATGATGCTAAAAATATGATCGGCCGTACGCCAGGTTCAATCGTAGCAATTCGTCCAATGAAGGATGGTGTAATTGCTGATTTTGAAATTACAACAGCGATGATTCAATATTATTTACGTGAATCAATGAAAGCTTCTGGCTCTAATTGGAAAAAACCGAATGTAATGATTTGTGTACCATATGGCATTACTTCAGTTGAACAACGTGCAGTAATCGACGCATCTCGTCAAGCAGGTGCAAAAGAAGCATTCACGATTGAAGAACCATTTGCAGCGGCAATCGGTGCCAACTTACCGGTATGGGAGCCTACAGGTTCTATGGTCGTTGATATCGGTGGTGGTACAACGGAAGTTGCAGTTATTTCATTAGGCGGTATTGTAACAAGTGAATCTGTACGTGTTGGTGGAGATGCAATGGATTACGCGATTATTGCTTATATTCGCAAAACGTATAACTTAACAATCGGTGAACGTACTGCAGAACAAATTAAAGTTGAAATCGGTACAGCACGTGCAGAAGGCCCAGCGGAAACAATGGAAATTCGTGGCCGTGACTTATTAACAGGTTTACCAAAAACAATCGAAATTACATCAGATGAAATTTCTAAATCATTACACGAAGCAATTGTGGCTATTTTAGATGGCGTGAAGAAAACATTAGAGCAAACACCGCCAGAATTATCAGCGGACGTAATGGAGCGAGGTATCGTATTAACAGGCGGTGGCGCATTATTACGCAACTTAGATAAAGTGATTAGTGATGAAACAAAAATGCCTGTATTTATCGCGGAGAGCCCATTAGACTGCGTAGCAATCGGAACAGGTAAAGCACTAGATAACATCGATCTTATTCGTGCTCAACAATTGAAATAAGGAGGACTTTTCTTGTGCCACAATTAACAAATAAAAAATTAATCATACTTTTAGTAAGTGTAATTTTTCTAGTGGCATTGATTGGTTTCTCTTTACGTGATCGTCATAACGCAACATTACCCGAAAAACTTATTAAAGATACAGTTGGCTTTGCACAATCGCTTGTAGCAAAGCCAACGAACTACATAACGGGTATTTTTAGCAATATTGACTCGCTTATGAATACGTACGATGAAAATCAACGCCTAAAAATGCGCTTAGAGGATTTTGCTGTATTACAAGCGGAAGTAAGTACGCTAAAGGCCGAAAATGCTTCATTACGTGAACTTGCCAAAGTAGAGGAAAGCTTACGTGATTTCGACCCGATTCAGGCGACGGTCATTGCAAGAAACCCTGATCAATGGGAAGAAAAAATTATTTTAAATAAAGGTACTGCTCATGGTGTTGAAAAAAACATGGCAGTTATGACATCGCGTGGATTAATCGGTAAGATTGTTATCGCGACACCGTATACTTCTGAAGTAGAACTGCTTTATACGAATAATGAAAATTATCGTGTTTCAGCAATCGTCTTTGGGGAAAACAATGAAGAAATTCATGGTTTAATAGAAGGTTATGACGCAGAGCGTAACGAATTATTACTAAAGCGCATCGATTCGAAAATTAAATTAAAAGTAGGCGGAAAAGTAATTTCATCTGGTTTAGGGGGGATTTTCCCTAAAGGAATGTTAATCGGTGAAATTACGGAAGTTACAACAGATGATTTCGGTCTGACGAAAATGGCCTATGTAAAACCAGCAGCAGACTTTTCGATGCTAGAAAATGTCATTATTGCAAAGCGTAAAACTACAGCAGTAGATGGCTCTGACGGCGATGCAACGAATGCGGATTTAACAAATGAAGTAGACGAGGCAGCAGTTGAGGGGGATGAATAATGATCACTCGATTGGCTATTGTACTTGTTGGAGTAATATTATTTTTAGTAGAGTCTGAATTTGCGATGTTTTCACCACTTCAGTGGAATGACGGCACGTATTATTTAATTCCACGTTTTTTAATTTTATATTTAATCTTTTTAGCCATTTATTATAGTCGTAAAAAAGCCATGATTTATGGCTTAATTTTTGGGTTATGTTTTGATGTATTTTACATTAATATTATTGGGCTATATACTGTGTTATATCCTGCCATTTGTTTTGTTGCGGCTTGGTCTGTGAAGCGTGTACAGTCACATTTAGTATTCACTACATTTTTAGCTATAGGGCTATTAGCAGTATTAGAATTCATCTTATATGAATTTTTCTATATGATTCAATTTACTACGATGGCGTTGCAACCATTTTTAGTTTATCGATTAGTTCCAACTTTAATTGCAAATTTTTTATTTTTAATAATGCTTGCATGGGCGTTTAAATATTGTATTAGCGCTCGCGTATTTCAACGCGCTTAAGTAGCATTAAAAAATGATGGGAAGAAACAATTCACTATATTGGATTGTTTCTTTTCATAATAATTTGGCGCGAGGTGACGGAAATTGCTATGAAGAAGCAACTTGTCCATATTAAAGGTACGAAGGATGGATTGGTCCTTCGTTTAGAGACCAATGCTCATATACTGAATTGCTAGAAGAACTAGGAAAAAAAGTTACAGATGGACATCTTGATGGTAAAATAGATGTACAATTGCACTTAGGAAAACGTTACTGTACACCCGAACAAAAGGCACAGCTTATAGAAGTTGTCGAGAAACAGCAAAAATACCGTGTGAAAAATATTCAAAGTGATGTACTAACTGTAGAAGAAAGTAAAGAACAGGAAGAATCAAGTCACTTTGAAACATTTGTTGGAATTGTACGTTCAGGGCAAGTATTACGTGCAACTGGAGATATTCTAATTTTAGGTGATGTCAATCCAAATGGACGTGTTGAAGCAGGGGGCAATGTCCATATAGCAGGTAAACTAAAAGGAATTGTTCATGCTGGAGCAAATGGCAACGAAGAAGCAGTCGTTTTTGCTTCTCATTTTGAGCCGACGCATGTGTTAATTGCGAATCTTGTCGAAGTAATGACAAACGAAAGCAATTATTTTTTAGAACACACGTATCAAATCTTTGCCTATGTAAACGAAGATGGTACGATTTCCTATGACCGAATCCAAGAATTAAGAAATATTCGACCGAATTTATCAACATTTAAAGGAGGGAGCTAAATGAGTGAAGAAGAGTTTTTATTCTCTAAGAATATTGATGAAGCAAATACTCAATATGCTACCTTACATAAGGAAGGGGCCGCTAATGTGGGAGAAGCAATCGTTATAACTTCAGGAAAAGGTGGCGTAGGGAAGACGACTACAACCGCCAACCTTGGAACTGCATTAGCACTGCAAGGGAAAAAGGTGTGTTTAGTCGATACTGATATCGGGCTACGAAACTTAGATGTTATTTTAGGATTAGAAAATCGTATTATTTATGATTTAATCGATGTAATTGAAGGTCGTTGTAAAACACATCAAGCGCTAGTAAAAGATAAGCGTATTGATGATCGTTTATACTTATTACCTGCTGCTCAAAATACAGATAAGAACGCTATATCTCCTGAGCAAATGAAGGTATTAGTTGATGAGTTAAAACGTGATTTTGACTATGTATTAATCGACTGTCCAGCAGGGATTGAGCAAGGTTACCGTAATGCTGTTGCTGGTGCGGATCGAGCAATCGTTGTTACAACGCCTGAAATTTCAGCTGTGCGTGACGCAGATCGCATTATTGGTTTACTTGAACAAGAGCCAATCGAACCGCCAAAATTAATTATTAATCGTATTCGTAAACATCTAATGAACAATGGTGATGCAATGGATATTACTGAGGTTACGACGCATTTATCAATTGATTTATTAGGTATTATTGTAGATAGTGAGGATGTCATTAGCTCATCAAATAAAGGTGAACCAATTGTGATGGATCCGAATAACAAAGTTTCTCTAGGTTACCGTAATATTGCGCGTCGTATTTTAGGAGATTCTGTGCCACTAATGACTTTAGAGGACGATCAACCAAAAGGCGTATTAGCAAAAATTAAATCATTATTTAAATAATGAATATAAGGAATGTCAAAAGTCGAAAAAACTTTTAGCATTCCTTTTTTCATGCACTTTTGTATGGAGCATATAATAGAGAAAAAAGGATAGGATGGTGAGCTTGAAAAAATGGCAATGGCTCATCGCAATCGCTCTTTTTCTTGGCATTGCAGGTGCTAATTATTTTGGGGATTTAACGTTAAAACGAGCTATTAATAAAATTGTTTATAGCTCGGATGATTTACTGTATATGCGCAAATTAGTTGTAGCCATCACACAACCAAAAGACCAACAGATTACAGTGACGGCTCATTCTTCGGTGGAGCAATTACAGATGTTCGAAACAATTGAACGCTTTAATGATGGCTATTTACTAACGTATAAAGAGCCTTTCGTTTTAAATGCGCTCTATGACGGACTTATAATTTTTACTGGTCATACACAATACAATGGTAAATCGATTTCAGTTATTTATGATAATGGGATGACGATGACATTTGGTTTTGTTGATGACTTTTATGTGTTGCCATACACATCTGTTAGTAAAGGAACTGTTATGGCAACGAAAAAAAGTGGTGAGCTTTATATTCAAATTGAAAAAGACGGTGTTATTTTGGATATGGAACAAACTACTCAGTGGTTAAAGGATCGCGAAATTTAAATGAAGTATTCAATTCATCCGGCATTTTTATTGCTATTATTGATGATCGCACTTTATGGTAATATTGCATTATATAGCGCGATGATGATTTCGTTAGTGATCCACGAGCTCGGTCATTTTCTAGCGGCAAAATTTGTAGGAGTTCAAGTTGATACTTGTAAAATTATGCCATATGGTGGAGAAATGACTTTAAAGCACGAAATGCAATTATCGTATCGGCAATTGATCGTCGTTGCAATGGGTGGACCAATTGCAACATTAATAGGGATTGGGCTTAGTTTATTATTGCCACCGTTATTAAAAGGGTTATTTATCGAAATACAGTTATTTATTTTATGCATTAATTTATTGCCAATTTGGCCGCTTGATGGTGGAAGGATTCTTTGTTTTACACTCTTAAAACAATATTCTTACTCAAAATTGTTCGAATATTACGTCTCTAGTTCTTTCTATTTACTTACAGTCACAATTATCGTACTATTATATTTACTACCACAATCTCTTTCTTTAGTTGTCGTAAGTATATTCTTATGGAGCAAAGTCATAGGAGATTGGAGAAATCGAAAATACCGTTCAGCATTTGAAAAACATGTAATGAACAGGTTGACTTAAGAATTTTGGTATGGTAGTATTTTAATGTTATTGTTTGTAGCACCCGTGCTACTGCAACCGCGCTGAACAGGTTTTAAGTATCTTTTATGATCACCTGCAATTCCGGGCGAGTCTGAGTCTAAGAGGAGGTGCATTTTAATGTACGCAATTATCGAAACTGGTGGTAAACAAATCAAAGTTGAAGCAGGTCAAGAAATCTACGTTGAAAAACTAGGTGTAGCTGCTGATGAAATCGTTACTTTTGACAAAGTTTTATTCGTAGGTGGAGAAACAGTTAAAGTTGGAGCTCCAACTGTTGCTGGCGCTACTGTAACAGCTAAAGTTGTTAAAGAAGGTAAGCAAAAGAAAATTACTGTTTTCAAATTAAAAGCGAAGAAAAACTACCGTCGTAAACAAGGTCACCGTCAACCATACACTAAATTAGTAGTTGAAGCAATCAACGCTTAATTATAGGTGATATTATGATTACGGTAACTATTTACAGTGACGCAAATCGCAAATCGTATGGCTTTGAAATTTCAGGTCACGCATTGTCGGACGTCTATGGTCGAGATTTAGTTTGTGCAGGCGCTTCTGCTGTTGCTTTTGGTGCAGTAAATGCGATTCCACAAATTATCGGGATAACTCCCGAAATCGATCAAGGTTCACAAGGAGGTTACTTAAAGGTAACAATTCCTCAAGCGGATTTGAATGATGAAACAGACGCTAAATTACAAGTTATTCTGAACACAATGGTGACACAGTTCTATACAATGACTGCAAGCTATTCAGAATATATCGAATTGAAATATAAAATGATCTAGGAGGTGGAACAGTATGTTATTATTAACTTTAGATCTTCAATTCTTCGCATCTAAAAAAGGTGTAGGTTCTACTAAAAACGGACGTGACTCTGAGTCAAAACGTTTAGGCGCTAAACGTGCTGATGGTCAATTCGTTACTGGTGGTTCAATTCTTTACCGTCAACGCGGTACAAAAATTTACCCAGGTACAAACGTAGGCCGTGGTGGAGATGATACTTTATTCGCAACAGTTGATGGCGTTGTTAAATTCGAACGCATGGGTCGCGACAAGAAAAAAGTATCTGTATACCCAGTTGCACAAGAAGCATAATTTTTGCAATTAAAGGACTGCATTTATTGCAGTCCTTTTTTTTGGTAAAAGTAGATCTCAGCATTTGTAGCAATCCCACAGCCATTTCAGTCCTGTGGTCGAAAGTGAAGTGCATTGAGCCCACCAATATCTGTTGAGGCTAAACGAGCGAAAATTTGCTTTTTTAATGAA
The DNA here is from genome assembly GCF_028747805.1 of Solibacillus daqui. Classification (NCBI taxonomy): domain Bacteria; kingdom Bacillati; phylum Bacillota; class Bacilli; order Caryophanales; family Caryophanaceae; genus Solibacillus; species Solibacillus daqui. The sequence continues at coordinate 2,779,726 of NZ_CP114887.1, read as the reverse complement.
TAATTGAAATTTTCTTAAGTATTGAATGTATTATTTGTGTGAGGTATAGAAGGAAAATTAATCGAAAACTTGTTATACTAATAACGAATCTGTAAAACGGAGAGTGCAAAATGACCGTTTCCAAATTAACTGTTAGCGAAGCGTTACGCTACGCCAATCACGATTATTTAAATCAGCTTCATTTAATTCAAATGAATTTAGATTTAGGCCGAGTAGAGGATGCAAAAAAAGTTATTTTACAACAATCTGAACATTGTAAAGTATTTTCAAATATCAATCGACTGCAGCTTAAAAACACCGTAGAATGGCTACATACAGTACATTGGCGCTACCCGGCTTTACAATTCCAATTATCGAGTTATGTACAAGCACCTATTCGCAGTGAATTTGATGATGCAATTGCGCAATACTTGGAAAAAACAATTATTCATGTTTATGATGTGCTCGATCCTTTTGAAGAACATCAGTTACAATTGAACATTGAAGCAAAAGACAAGGAATGGTCGATTACATTCCATTTGAATGGGAATTGGCGAATGAAGCCATTTTCAATAGAGCAAAATATTTTTGAAGTGAAAACGTATGAACAAACGGATACATCATGGAAATACGTAATTCACATGCATGAGGAGTGAAAGCAATGTTTGTCGATCACGTAAAGATTTACGTTAAAGGTGGAGACGGCGGAGATGGGATGGTAGCCTTCCGTCGTGAAAAATATGTACCAAATGGTGGTCCAGCAGGTGGCGATGGCGCACGTGGTGGTAACGTTATTTTTGAAGTAGAAGAAGGTTTACGTACGTTAATGGATTTCCGCTACAAACGTCACTTTAAAGCTGAACGCGGTGAGCACGGGATGAGTAAAGGGATGCACGGTCGACGTGCGGAAGATTTAATCGTTAAAGTACCACCAGGAACAGTTGTGATGAACGCAGAAACAAAGACGGTTATTGCAGACTTAGTAGAGCACGGCCAACAAGCGGTAGTTGCAAAAGCAGGCCGTGGTGGTCGTGGGAACTGTCGTTTCGCTACACCTTCAAATCCAGCACCAGAGCTTGCTGAAAAAGGTGAACCAGGCGAAGAACTAGAAGTTATTTTAGAATTAAAAGTATTAGCAGACGTTGGTTTAGTAGGTTTCCCTTCAGTAGGTAAATCAACATTATTATCAGTTGTATCTTCAGCAAAACCGAAAATCGGTGCTTACCACTTCACAACAATCGTACCTAACTTAGGAATGGTTGAAACGGAAGATGGTCGTTCATTCGCAATGGCCGATTTACCAGGTTTAATCGAAGGTGCACACCAAGGTGTTGGTTTAGGGATGCAATTCTTACGCCATATCGAGCGTACACGAGTAATCGTACACGTAATTGATATGAGTGGTATGGAAGGTCGCGAACCTTATGATGACTATGTAACGATTAACAACGAGCTTGAGCAATACAATTTACGCTTATTAGAGCGCCCACAAATCGTGGTAGCGAACAAAATGGATATGCCAGATGCAGAGGAAAACTTAGCAGAGTTTAAAAAGAAAGTGGGCGACGATGTAAAAGTCTTCCCGATTTCAGCAGTTTCTCGTCAAGGGTTAAAACCATTATTGTTCGAAGTAGCAGACTTATTAGAGGTAACACCAGAATTCTTATTACATGAAGTAGTCGATGAAGAATCAGAAGCAGTTGTGCTTTATAAACACGAATCAAAAGGCGGAGACTTCGATATTTCACGTGATGATGACGGTTCGTTCGTACTTTCTGGTTACACTATCGAACGTCTATTCAAAATGACAGATTTCAGCCGTGAAGACGGTATTCGCCGATTTGCTCGTCAATTACGTGCAATGGGCGTAGATGAAGAATTACGTAAACGAGGCGCAGAAAATGGCGATACAGTTCGTTTAATGGAATTCGAATTTGACTTTGTTGACTAATGGAGTGAGGGATCTTGATGAAAAACGTAGCAAATCAACGGTATTATTTAGTGCGTGAAGATGTATTAACCGATGCAATGCAAAAAACCTTAGAAGCAAAGCAGCTATTACAAAAGGGTACCGTCGCTTCTATTTGGGATGCAGTAAAGCAAGTTGACCTATCACGCAGTGCATTTTATAAATATCGTGATGCAGTTTTTCCTTTCCATTCAATTGTGCAAGAGCGTATCTTAACGGTGTTTATTCAATTACAAGACCGTAAAGGCACACTTGCCAAATTACTTGAAACCGTATCAGATGCACATTGTAATGTGCTCACGATTCACCAAACGATTCCGATTCAAGGTCGTGCAAATGTAACACTGTCATTAGATGTTACAAGCATGGTCCATGAGCTGGATGAGCTAATTCGTGGCTTAAATCAACTAGACTTTGTTGAATCGGCTGAAGTGATTAGTTCAGGTGCATTATAATAAATCGTAAGTGCTAAATGAGCGCATTAACCTAGATGAAAAAGGGTTGTCCAAAAGTTTTCGGACAGATTGGACAGCCCTTTCTTTTTATAAAAAATTAACAGAAAATTTAGAACTTGAAATTGAGGGGGTAATTAGATGTCACAACAACAATGGGAAAAACGAATTGCGTATTTAGGTCCAGAAGCATCGTTTACATATTTAGCGACAAAGGGATTATTTCCAAATGACTGGCATATTCCCTATCAATCGATTCCAGAATGTATTGAAGCTGTTGCAGAAGGGAAAGTGGAGTTAGCAGTTGTGCCAGTAGAAAATGCGCTGGAAGGTTCTGTGCCGCTTACAGTAGACTATTTATTCCATGAGGCAGAGCTATTTGTTACAGCGGAAGTTATGTCAAAAATTCAACAGCATTTGTTAGTGAATAAAAAATATGCAAATCATGTAGACATGCTTGAAGAAATATACTCACATCCACATGCATTAGCGCAATGTCATAAATTTTTATTTTACAATCATGGGAGTGTAAAACAAACTCCATATGCTTCAACAGCAGCAGCCGCTGAATTTGTATCAAAGACGGAAGATCGTTGCATTGCCGCGGTGGCAAACGCATCGGCAGCTGTAAAGTACGGCTTACATATTGCAGAAACAAATATTCATGATTTTCATTTTAACCATACGCGCTTCTTCGTATTATCTAAACAAAACATTCGTCATGGCATAGTGCCCTTAAAAGCACAGCCGAAAACGACGTTCATGTTAACATTGCCAACAGATGTATCTGGTGCGTTACATCAAGTGTTATCGGTATTTGCATGGCGCAAAATTAATTTAAGTAAAATTGAATCGCGTCCACTGAAAACAGGGCTCGGGAATTATTTCTTTATTGTTGATATACTAGCAGATGAGGATGAACCGATGATGAAAGGTGCAGTAGAGGAATTAAAAGCGCTTGGCTGTACTGTAAAGTCACTCGGAACATATTTTACGTACGTAACACCTGAATGAGGTGAATCAATAATGGAACGTATAATATTATTTGATGGAGAATGCAGTTTTTGTGATGCAAGTGTGCAGTTTATTTTAACGCGTGATACAAAAGCAGTTTTTCAATTTGCAGCGCTTCAAAGTGAGATAGGGCAGGCATTGCTAAAGAAATTTCAAGTACCAGTAGACATTGATAGTTTAGTGCTTCTTGAAGGGGAGTGTTATTATTTGAAGTCTACTGCGGCGTTAAGAATTGCGCGGCAGCTGGCTGGTTTGTGGAAGCTGATGTTTGGCGTAATCCTAGTACCGAGGCCTTTGCGCGATGCAGTCTATAGCTATTTTGCGAAAAATCGTTATCGTTGGTTTGGGAAAAAAGAGGCATGTATGCTACCAACAGTGGAGCAGCGAAGTCGTTTTTTAGTTGATCGAAAAGAATAATATTTTCTATGAGATCCACAAAGATATGAAATACGTTTTTCAAATAATTTAGAGGGTGTGCTAGAAGTTGAAAAAACTTTTCGCACACTTTTTTTACTTGTTCCAGCAAAAGTCCTCAACTTCTATTAGTGGGAGGAAATACCAAGTGTGTCCTTCATTCAGTGGGGTCAAATCCGGCTGAATAGAGGTACTCAGGTTAAGGACGCCGCGTCGTGCGGCAACGCCTAAGTTACCAACATCGTGTTGGCCCAATGCCCCTCGGCGGATGTCACAGATTTTTTAGAGGTGTTTTAAAGATGATGTTATCTTAAAAACATCACATCCTGTGACAACGGCTTACTGACCCACGTCCTGTGGCCCCAAGCACGAAAAAATTTGGACGTAATTACGCCGAGGTGTAATTGATTATCGCTGTTTAACAGCTAATGCCAGTTGCCGAATCCCTTGCTCTAATTGCTCATAAGAGGCGTATGCAAACGATAGACGTAGATGATGAAAATCATTTGGTTGATAAATATAGCCGGGATTGATGAGAATATTTTGGTGAAGTAATTCGAGAAACAGGCCCTTATTAATAATTGGTTTTTCAAAACGAAGCCAAATATAAAAACCACCATTTGGTTGCTGCCATTTTGCATAAGGTTGTATGTAGCGCTGCAAAAGCTGTTCAACAAATTCGGCACGTTGGTGTAAGTCATGACGAAGTTGTTTAATATGCTGTTCGTACATGCCAGACTGTAGCCAATGTGCAACTAATTGTTGAGAAAGGGCACTAGAACCGTAATCAGTTTGCATTTTAATATCTGCTAAACGTTTAATAACTGATTCAGAGGCGACGATCCAGCCAATGCGCAGTCCAGGACTTAATGTTTTGGATACACTACCAATATAGAGGACATGTCCACTTTGATCATATGCTTTTAAAGGGAGCTCATTATCTGGCTGAAATAATAGTTCATGATAAACATCATCCTCAATAATAGGAATTGCTAGTGCCTTACATGCCTCTAAAACAAGCCGCCTTTTTGTGTTAGACCAACAGTGTCCAGTTGGATTGTCTAAAGTAGGAATCGCATAAAACAAGCCTTGATTATTTCTTTTTTTTGTTAAGAGCGTTTGCTGGAGCTGTTCATTTATTTTGACGCTAGTCATGCGCATACCTGCAGATTGAAAGGAATGTACAGAATTTAAATAAGAGGCCTCCTGCTGAAAAATAAAAGAACCAGGTTGTAAAAGACCAAGTGCGATGAGCTGGAATGCCTGTAATGCGCCGGATGTAATGAGTATATTGTTTGTAGTTGTATGAATACCACGCTTTTGTAAATAATGGCAAAGGGCTTCACGCAACTCTTTACTCCCTTGAGGCACGGAATAACCTAAAACCGGAGCAGTAAGTGATAGCTCGCGTAAAGAATGCTCGATTTGTTTTGTTGGTATAAGCGAAGGCGATAGCTCACCTGTACCTAAACGAATGATGTGTTCATACTGCTCATATTCATTGATGAGCTGAATCGTATCGTCATTCGGTTTATGGACACTAAAATCTATATGTTGCTGCCATTTTGGATGGGTTTCTTTCCATAATAATTGCCACGAATCTTCGCTAATATAGGTCCCATCTCCAGTGCGTGTTTCGATAAGGCCCCTTGCTTTCAGTTCCTCCATTACGACATTAATCGTACTGCGATTCACGTTAAATTGAAGGGCAAGTAAACGTTGAGAAGGCAAGCGCATACCTGGTGTTAAATCACCCTGCCCGAGTTGTGTAGTAAACCAGTTGATAATTTGCTGTTGTAATGTTGTGGATATATTTTTCACTGGTTGCCAGTTCATCGTAGCCCTCCTATAAATTGGTTGGGTTATTTACCATCCAATTGGTCGTTTTCTATTAGTATAAAACGGTTTACAGTAGAAGGGAAATGGAGTGAATGAAATGGAAGCTGTTGTACATGGTCTTGTGTTAGCATTTGGGTTAATATTGCCTTTAGGTGTTCAAAACGTATTTATCTTTTCACAGGGGGCAACTCAACCGACATTACTACGTGCATTGCCTGCCACAATTACGGCTGCACTTTGCGACACACTACTGATCGTTTTGGCAGTATATGGGCTGTCGTTAATTATTTTGCAATATGAGGGTTTACGTAATGCTTTAATGTGCGTTGGTATTTTGTTTTTACTATATATGAGTTATTCAATTTGGCGTTCGACACCGAATGACCAAAGAGTGGGCCAAGCAATTACTATAAAAAAACAAATTATTTTTGCATTATCCGTGTCATTATTAAATCCACATGCAATTTTAGATATAGTCGGTGTAATAGGTACAAGTGCAATGAAATATAGCGGTGAGGCACTTTTCTTCTTTACAACAACTTGTATCGTAGTGTCATGGATTTGGTTTTTCGGATTAATGTTTGCGGGTTCATTAATGAAGCAGTTGAATAATCAAACAAAGGTGATGACCATCTTTAATAAATTTTCTGCACTCTTTATATTTGCAACGGCAGTTTATTTGTTTATTGGCCTCATTAATTTGTAAAGAAATGTTTGAGTGAAAAGGAAATTTTTCATTCAAGCATTTTTTAGTGGATAAAAAAGCAGAAATTGTTTAAATAAATTTGCATTATAATTAAATCAAACTTTCAGGTATTGGCACTCGTCTAATGATTTGAAGGGAGGAAGTAAAGTGGATAGCTATTCAATTGAACAAACAAAACAACTTACCTATGAAACAATCATCGATGAACTTATGACTAATTACGGGCAAGATATTTTACAGCTTGTTATGCAGTACGTACATAATCGCAATGTTGCAGAAGATTTAACGCAAGAAATTTTTATGAAGTGTTATAAGGCATTGCCAACATTCCATTTTAATTCCTCGCTAAAAACATGGCTATGGCGCATTGCGATTAATCATGCAAAGGATTATTTAAAAAGCTGGTATGTAAGAAATGTAGAAACGAATAATGAGGACCTGTTTGCACTGCCGGTGAAATACCGTGAAGTCATTTATTTATGCTATTACGAGGAGCAACCGATGAAGGAAATAGCAGACGTGTTACAGTTAAACGAAAGTACTGTGAAGACAAGGCTTCGTAAGGCAAAGCAATTATTAAAGAAACGATTGGAGCGTCAGTGATATGGAAGAGCGCTTAAAAAATTTACAAAAAGCAGTCGATCGAACGGCTTTTAAAAATATCGAATTTACAAACGAGCATCAAGAAAAAATACGCAAGCAAAACCAGGTACTACCTCTAAAACATAGGATTTTATCCATGCTTATAGAAGCAAAATCAGGCATTGAACTGACGCAACTATTACATGTGCGAGGTGTTGAGCAAATTGTTGAAAATGAGGGGCTCATTTATTCGTTATTACATGAAGCTGAGCAACAGGGCTTGCTTAGTTCAAGTTGGGAAGAAGGTGTAAAATATTATCAATTATCAAAATACAGTAAAAAGCAATTACACCAGGAAGGTGAACATGTAAAGCTATCGATCAAAGAACGAATTCTGGGGGTACGCATGCATGTCGAGTAAACAATTTTTGCAGCAAGTAACGAGTCATATTCGTTCCAAGGAGGCGCGCGGTTATGTGGAGGAAGAATTGCAACAGCATATCGCGCATTCAAAACAAGCGTGGGTGAACAAGGGCTACTCAACAGAAGAAGCGGAGCAAATAGCGATTAGCGAAATGGGTTCTCCATCACAATTAGGAAAATCAATGGACAAAATTCATCGACCAAAATGGGATTTTTGGTTAATTGGCGCAGTCATTTTGCTTGTTGCAGCAAGCTTTGTGCCGATATTTACGATGGATTTAAGTATGCAATATGGACAAAATATTGTTCGTTATTTAATAGAACAAAAAATCATCCATATCATACTAGCCATTTTGCTAATTGTTGCGTGTATATTTGTTGATTACCGTAAATTACAGCGCTATCGTATGGTGCTTTATACAGTAGCATTACTCTTACTAATGATGATGCTTTTTATACGTAATGAAACTCATAACGGGGAAGCGATGTTTAGAATTGGTCCCATTCTTTTTCAGGCATGGACAGTGTTACCACTATTGGTGGTAGCTTTTGCTGGAATTTTTGCAGAAAGTCAATATAATACTTGGCAGTTAACGGGTTTAATTATACTTCCATTAGCCATGTTCTTGATGGTTCCCAATCTTGCCGTAGCAATGCTGTACATTGCCGTTATGGTAATATTGTTTAGCTTTAGTTATTACACGCGGAAAATTAAACTAACCGTGTTTTCGATAGTGGGTGGGGTGGGAATTGTGTCAATCACGTACCTTATATATGCCTATCACTATTTGCTTGCACCTTATCAATACATGCGCATTAAAGCGTTTTTACATCCTGAATTATATCCGGATTCAGCAGGCTATATGATACTACAAATTAAAGCTGCACTTGCGAAGGCAGGTTGGTTTGGTTCCGAAACCATTTACTATTTACCTGAAGGTCATACAGATTTTGCATTAGTCCAGTTAATCCAAACATATGGGTATAGTGCGGGTATCACGGTGATTGTTGTCATCCTTGCGATTGCAATTCGCATTTTATGGATTTTACGCACAATGCCACAATCATATGGGCGATTGCTTGTGCTATCGGTAGTCACATTATATAGCGTCCAAAGTGTTTATTCCATATTAATGGTATTTGGATTGTTGCCGATTACAGAAATCCCCTTGCCGTTTATAAGTTACGGTATTACACCATACCTGCTTAATGCATTAATAATCGGCGTTGTGTTAAGTGTATATCGTAGAAAATTATATATGACGAAAAGAAAGGTTATTACATAAAATAAAACAGCTTAGCGGCCATGATGCCGTTAAGCTGTTTTCGTTTAATGTTCGATTAAAAAGCCGCGTTCGCGTAATTTTGCTTCAGCTAATTTTATACTTTCTTTAGAAGTTGCGCTAATCACATGTAAATGTGTTCCGTCTGTTAATGCTGATAAATAAAGGGCGTTCGATTCTTCGACTCGTTTCACAAATTGCTCCACCTCTAAACGATTGGATACCATGATGGATGCGGTAATTTCACCATAAACGGGATGTTCAACAATGACGCTTTCTACTGTAACGCCACAATCAACTAAAATAAATAGCTCATCCTTTGCTTCATCCGGCTTATGCGCGCATACAATTTTACGTGTGAATTTTTCTTGTTGCACATGATGCATGTAAACATAGCCTTGACTTGTCGCGACAATTGGTTCATTGCGTGCTTTCAATAAATTCATGTCATTAACAATTACTTGACGTGACACATTTGTATGCTTTGCTAAGTCCGTACCTGTTAATGGTTGCTTCGCATTTTTTAGCAAGGCGAGAAGTTCGATTCTGCGTTCTTCTCCTAATAATTTTTTCATTTATTCCACCTCTATCAACGTAGCTGTACCTTTAAGTGTAACACAACTTTTAACTACTTGAAGTAAACATTGTGGCAACTAGGCAATTTATGCATATGCTATTACGAGAAAAGGAGGAAAGATGTGCGCGTTCATATTGTCCAAAAGGGAGATACTTTGTGGAAAATAGCCAAGCAGTATGCAGTTGGCTTTGAAGAATTAAAGCGTTTAAACGCACATTTGACCAATCCCGATTATATCGTACCGGGAATGGAAATTTATTTACCTAATAGTGCACCGAAAAAAGAGGTACAGCATGTAGTGAAAGAACAGCACGTAGTGAAAGAACAGCAGAAGCCGGTGAAGGAGACGCCAGTGCAACCATCAAAGCCTACTCTACCCCCGACTCCAACACCAACGCCAACACCATTACCAGTTCCGCAAATTCAAAAACCGCTGTGGCAAGGAGATTTTTATTTCCAACCGCCAATACCGCAGCCAATGCCGATGCCAAATTGGCAAACGCATGTACATGTCCAACCATCGATTGAGCAAAACGTAACTGCACCACAACCGCAGCCAATGCCACAACCAATACCGCAACCACAACCAATGCCACAAATGATACACCCGCAGCCTATTTTTATTCAGCAACCACCTCAACCACAGCAGCCGATTTATATCGAGCAGCCGATGATGATGCCACATCATTGTATGCCGCAAATGATGCCACATCATTGTATGCCGCAAACGATGCCACATCATTGTATGCCGCAAATGATGCCACATCATTGTATGCCACAGATGATGCCACAGATGATGCCACAGATGATGCCACAGATGATGCCGCAAATGATGCCGGAAATGATGCCGGAAATGATGCCAATGCACCAATGTCCGCATTGTCACCGTATGCCGATGGAAGAGTCCATGAATATGCTTCCAATTATTCATGAAGAGTCCCCGACAAAAGATTGTGACTGCTCTGATCAAGATCAACAATTACGCCATTATTATGATGAAATTCATCAGATGATGTGTAACCCGAATCCTTGTCACCATCCACAAATGATGCCGCATCCCACATTTATGATGCCACAGATGCAACAAATGCACCCGATGCATCAAATGCCATCTCAAAATAAATCATGTCGAAAGTGATTAAAGATAATTGTTGGCAATGGGATTCACCAAACGGCCGTTTTTTTATGAAATATTATGAAGATATAGGGCTTGCACAAAAAGTGAAATATGTTCATCAAGAGCTAGAAAATATTGATTTTCCATACCATGTGCCACTTGAGCAAAATGAAAGTGGCCATATTTTAAAGCAAAAATGGATTGATGGTACGAGTGTAAACTATGAAAAAAGAGCGCATCAAATACAAGCGCTACAAGCACTCGAAACATTACACAACACATCAAATAAAATCAATTGGTCTCGAGAAGAATTGCCAAACTACCATCTCCTACAAAAATGGCAACGGAGATTTGACCGTTTTGTTATGCAACAAGAGGCTTTAAAAAGCTTGCTCCGTGATAATTATGACATTATTGTAAATGAAGCTTTAGCAGCATTAAATGCAATTGAACAAATTCAAAAAAATCAGGAAGCAATTACGATACTGCATGGGGATGTCGTTCATCATAACTTCATGGTCACAGCGAATGAGGTAAAAATAATTGATTTTGATTTGGCAACTCTTGGGGAAGCATCGGATGAGTTGATATTATGGATGCATCGCGTGCTACCTCAAACAAACTATAATTTAAAAAAACTCATGAAAACGCACCCGTACTTACAAACAGCCCATCATAAATTACAATATTTAAATTTCCCCAATGAAATACTGAGAGAAAGTTTGTTTTATTTGAAATTAAACGAACGACAGAAGCTTTCATGCTATCCATTTATCCAATCGATTGTCCGGGATTGGCTCAAATATAAAGCATCGTTAAAAAGTACGATTCAAACAATGATGATGTAGAATATGTTACACTTAGAAAGGCTGTCTAATAGGCAGCCTCTTTGTTTTGATTAATGCAACGTATGTTCGTAAGTTCCAATCAAACTATGCTATAATGAAGCAAGAAATGTGAGGGATGAACGATGTATGATTATTTAAAAGGACAAGTGACACGTATTACACCAGAGTATATCGTGTTAGAACAACAAGGGGTAGGCTGGTTACTTTATACGCCAAATCCTTATGCTTTTCGAACATCAGCAAGTGATCAGCAAATTTTCGTATCGATGCAAGTGCGTGAAGATGCACAAAATTTATACGGTTTCCATAGTTTAGAGCAACGTGAATTATTTAAAAAACTCATTCAAGTGTCAGGCATTGGTCCAAAAGGTGCTTTAGCTATTTTAGCAAGCGGTAATCCAACATCAGTGATTCAAGCTATCGAAATGGAAGATGAAGCTTTTTTAGTGCGTTTCCCAGGGGTCGGTAAGAAAACAGCGCGTCAAATGATTTTAGATTTAAAAGGCAAGCTTGATATGCTACTTGATGCTGATGTATTACCAAGTGCCGAAGATGAGCTACCGTTGTTTGGTGTCAATCCAAATAAACATGAGCTAGAAGAAGCAATGCTTGCATTAGTCGCGCTTGGCTATTCAGAAAAAGAACTCGATAAAATTAAACCTCAGCTTGAAGAAGATGATAGCTTAACAACGACAGATGCCTATATTAAACAGGCATTAAAATTATTATTAAAATTGAAATAAAAAGGAGTGAGAACTTTGTCAGACCGCGTACTTTCTGGACAAGCGACCGAAGCTGAACAGCAATTTGAGCTTTCGTTAAGGCCACAACGCTTGGCGCAATACATAGGCCAAGATAAAGTAAAGGACAATTTAAAAATCTTTATCAAAGCCGCAAAGCTACGCCAAGAAAGTCTTGACCACGTTCTCCTTTATGGTCCACCAGGTTTAGGGAAAACAACATTGGCAGTAGTTATAGCTAATGAAATGGCGGTAAATGTAAAAATGACAAGTGGTCCTGCGATTGAACGTCCAGGTGATTTAGCTGCGATATTAAGCTCACTTGAAGCAGGCGATGTATTATTTATCGATGAAATTCACCGTCTGCCACGTGCAATTGAAGAAGTATTGTACTCGGCAATGGAAGACTTTTGTCTAGATATTGTTGTCGGTAAAGGACCTGAAGCACGTTCGATTCGTTTGGATTTACCCCCATTTACATTAGTAGGAGCGACAACACGTGCAGGTGCGTTATCTGCACCATTACGTGATCGTTTTGGGGTGTTAGCACGCTTAGAATATTATGATGAGGAAGCACTTGCACAAATTGTCATTCGATCAGGTGAGTTATTTGGTGTTGAGCTAAATGAACAGGCGGCTTTTGAAATTGCGCGTCGTTCTCGTGGGACACCACGTATTGCCAATCGTTTACTAAAGCGTGTGCGTGACTATGCGCAAGTGTTAGCGAATGGTATTGTTTCAGAACAACTAGCACAGCAAGCGTTAGAATTATTACAAGTCGATCCGCGCGGGTTAGATCATATTGACCATAAATTAATGCAGTCGATGATTGAGCGCTTTGGTGGTGGTCCAGTTGGTTTAGATGCACTAGCGGCGTCAATTGGTGAGGAGCGCATTACGATTGAAGATGTATATGAGCCGTATTTACTTCAAATTGGCTTTATTCAGCGTACACCGAGAGGCCGAATTGCTACGATGATTTGCTACGAACATTTTGGCTACCCGCCAGCACAAAAAGAATAAGAAGGAAGTTTTAAACGTGAGAGTAGAAGATTTTGATTTTCATTTACCAGAAGAATTAATTGCCCAAACACCATTATTAGACCGTACTGCGAGCCGATTAATGGTTGTAAATCCGGATTCATTAGCACTTGAGCACCATAAATTCGGGCATATTTTAGAAGAGCTAAACGAAGGGGACTGTCTTGTATTAAATGATACACGTGTCTTACCTGCTCGATTAATGGGGGAAAAAGAAGGCACAGGGGCACACATCGAGCTGCTCTTATTAAAGCAAACAAAAGACGATGAGTGGGAAACACTAGTCAAACCTGCCAAGCGAGTAAAAGTTGGCACAGTTGTGACTTTCGGTAACGGTTTATTAACAGCAACTTGTACTGGTGAGCTAGATCATGGTGGCCGAACGTTCAATTTTAAGTACGACGGTATTTTCTATGAAATTTTAGATCAATTAGGTGAAATGCCTTTACCACCATATATTCGCGAAAAATTAGATGACCAAGATCGCTACCAAACCGTATTCGCGAAAGAGCGTGGTTCAGCAGCAGCACCAACAGCAGGCCTTCACTTTACGGAAGACTTATTGGAAGCGATAAAAGCAAAAGGTGTAAAAGTTGTATTTATTACATTACACGTAGGTTTAGGAACTTTCCGCCCTGTAAGTGTTGACTCAATCGAAGAGCACGACATGCACTCAGAATTTTACAGTGTTTCAGAAGAAGCAGCGGCAACGATTCAAGGTGTAAAAGATGCAGGTGGTAAAGTCATTTCTGTAGGTACAACTTCAACACGTACGCTGGAGACGGTAGCGCGTGATAATAACGGTAAAATCGTGGCTTCACAAGGCTGGACAAACATTTTCATTTTCCCAGGCTTCGACTATAAAGCGATTGATGGACTTATTACAAACTTCCATTTACCAAAATCAACACTTGTGATGCTTGTAAGTGCATTAGCTTCAAAAGAAACAATAATGAATGCATATGAAAAAGCAGTAGACGAAAAATATCGCTTCTTCAGTTTTGGCGATGCGATGTTTATTCGCCCGAAGAAGTAATTTGCAATTACCTTTAAATCTCTATACAATAAATATCTGTGTGCACCTACTACAACAAGTGGTAGGTGTTTTATCATCATTCAGCGGTTGTCTGGGACACCCGCTGAATGATGATAAGCCTCTGGTAGATGTCACAGATTTTTTAAAGGAAACTTTTTGAGTAAACTCAAAAAAAATCTGGACGCAATTACGCCGAGGCGAAATTGATTCGAAGTAGTGTTGATACTTTAGAAAAGCGAGGAAATATATATGACAGAAACAAAAAAGCAACCACCCATTCGATATGAGTTAATAAAGACATGTGCGCAAACAGGAGCACGTTTAGGAATTGTGCATACTCCACATGGCTCATTTGAAACACCGACATTTATGCCAGTAGGAACACAGGCTACTGTTAAAGCAATGAGTCCAGAAGAATTAAAAGAAATGAATGCAGGTATCATCCTTTCAAACACGTATCATTTATGGTTACGTCCAGGAAATGACATCGTGAAAGAAGCAGGTGGATTACACAAATTCATGAACTGGGATCGCCCGATTTTAACAGATTCAGGCGGCTTCCAAGTTTTCTCTTTATCAAAGTTCCGTAAAATCGAAGAAGAGGGCGTACATTTCCGCAACCACTTAAATGGCGATAAATTATTCTTATCACCAGAAAAAGCAATGGAAATCCAAAACGATTTAGGTTCAGATATTATGATGGCATTTGACGAGTGTCCACCATTCCCAGCAACATACGAATATATGGAAGCATCTGTAGACCGTACGACTCGTTGGGCAAAGCGTTGTAAAGAAGCGCACCAGCGTCCAGACGAGCAAGGGTTATTCGGTATTATTCAAGGTGGCGAATACGAGGAATTACGTCGTAAATCAGCAGAAGCATTGGTTGAATTAGACTTCCCTGGTTATGCAATCGGTGGTTTGTCGGTTGGTGAACCAAAAGATATTATGAACAAAGTATTAGACTTCACTGCACCAATGATGCCAGCAGACAAACCACGTTACCTAATGGGCGTAGGCTCTCCTGACTCACTAATTGATGGTGCGATTCGCGGAATTGATATGTTTGACTGCGTTTTACCAACACGTATTGCTCGTAACGGTACATTAATGACTTCTGAAGGTCGTATGGTTATTAAAAACGCAAAGTATGCAAAAGACTTTACACCAATCGATGAAACTTGTGATTGTTATACTTGTAAAAACTATACACGTGCATATGTTCGTCACTTAATGCGTACGGAAGAAACGTTTGGTTTACGCTTAACTTCATACCACAACTTACGCTTTTTAATCAAAACAATGGAGCAAGTTCGTGAGGCGATTCGTGAAGACCGTCTTGGTGATTTCAAAGAGGAATTTTTTGAGAAGTATGGTTATAATAAGCCAAATGCAAAAAACTTCTAATAATCTGATAGAATTTTAGTAGAAATTAGCAGTTTTTAATTTTTTTAAGAAATTTTAGAGTTTTTATGCGCAAAATAGCGTAATTTTATACTATACTATGAAAATGAGATATAGAAGGGGGGCAATTTGAGAATGGAAGGTTTATATCAATTTTTACCAATTATCATAATGTTCATTGCGATGTGGTTCATTTTAATTCGACCAGCACAAAAACGTCAAAAAGCAACGACACAAATGCAGACTAACTTAAAACGTGGCGATAAAGTCGTTACAGTTGGTGGGTTACATGGTGAAGTCGACGCAATTGAAGATACTACTGTATACTTATTAGTTGATGGAAATACACGTTTAAAATTCGAACGCCAAGCAATTGGTCGTGTAGAATCTGTGTAATGATAAAAGGCTTGTGGAATGCATCTTCCACAAGCCTTTTTGTATGAATTTTCTATTTTTGTTCATGCTAATTACGAGGTGATCATATGAATGATTATTTACTAATTAGTATTCGGACAATACTTTTATATATTATTTTACTTGTTGTATTTCGTTTAATGGGCAAACGAGAAGTTGGCGAATTGAGCATTGTAGATTTAGCGATTTTTGTTTTAATGGCAGAGGTTGCTGCACTTGCTTTAGATGATCTAAATCATGATTTAGGGAAGGATATATTACCAATTGGTGTATTATTTATCATACAATATGTGAATTCTTGGTTTATTTTAAAAAATAAAAAATTACGTGATTTTATAGAGGGTGATCCTACAATGATCATTCGCGATGGCTGGTTATGTGAAATCGAAATGAGAAAACAGCGCTATAATTTAGATGATTTGCTACAACAATTAAGAGAGCAAGGTGTTAGCTCTGTACAAGATGTGGCCTTTGCGTTTTTAGAGCAGTCTGGAAAATTGTCAATTTATCTTAAGGATCAAGACCCGATAATTTTACCACTTGTGCTTGATGGCTATGTGGATATGCGGCATTTAAAAATTATTGATAGAGATTTGGAATGGTTAGAGCATGAGCTGATGGTACAAGGCTATACTAATATTCGAGATATTTTTTATTGTAGCTATGACAATGGGAAGTGGTTTGTCCAATTACGTGCGCGAAAAGATCGTACGAATGTATAAAATGTCTTGAATGCGAATTTGCTTCGTGAGTACTAATAATAAAATGGTAACTGTAAGTGTTATTATGATTTGTATAGTGAAAGGAAAGTGCTGTGTATAGGTAGGGAGTACGGCAGCTGTAACGATAAATACACTATAGGGCAACACAAAAAATCGAAAACCAACACGGATTTTTGGTTGTTGTTTAATAGACGCGATGTGTAAAAAGGACGTTATTAAAACACCAAAACCTATGGCAATGATAGCACCAAATTCTTGGATTTCCGGCTGAGACGCAAGGAAAAATAATAAAAACAGTTTGCCGATGCCACCATAAATCGAATTCATCATTGCAGCTTGTGCCTCGTCCATTGCCTGTAAAATGGCATGAAGTGGACTTTGAATATAATAAAAATAAAAAATAGGTGCTAAAATTTTCATATAGCCTCGATTTTCTTCTAAATGGAACAAAAGCGTGACCAATTCGTCTCCATGTATGAAAAACAAGGTAGCAGCAATGCAGCCAACTAACGAACTCAGTCTTAGTGAATGGCTGACCCGCTTCGTGAGCAAGGGCAAATCATTGCGTGCTAAGGCGCTACTAACAGCTGGGACGAGAATAATTGATAACGCACTTGGGATGAACGCAGGGAATAATAATAATGGGATATGTACACCAGAAATCACCCCATACAGTGTAGTCGCTGCACCCGCAGTTAGGCCAGCAACGGTCAACGCTTTTAAAAAAACAATCGGCTCTAAAAACCACGTAAATGTGCCAAATAATTTGCTACCCGCAGATGGTAAAGCAATTTGCATAATCGGTTTCGTGAAAGAAGTCTTCGCTTTTTTAGATGTAGCTTGTTTTCGTTTGGCACGAATGTAAAAGTAGCTCAAAAATAGCAACGAAAAGATTTCACCAATCGCCGTAATCGCCATTGCTGCCGCCGCAGTTTTGGCAGGGGACGTAGAAACAAAATACGGCAAAACAGCCATGATGAGTCCAATGCGAACAGCTTGTTCAAGGAGTTGTGCCCAAGCAGTAGGTGCAATTTTAGCTAAGCCTTGTAAGTAAGCTTTTATGAGACTTGATATGATAACTAGTGGTATCGTAAAGACGCTAATATAGAGTGTGAAGATTAAATTTTCATTATGTAATAATGTTTTTGCAATCAATGGGGTACTTAGTAGGGCAATTGGTGTAAATATAATGATTGAAATGACAGATAGTTTAATAGCAGTTGACATGACAGCTGAAATTTGATCGTTTTTACGTGTGGCATCATATTGCGCAATAAGCTTTGACACAGCAATCGGAATCCCTAGTTGAATAAGTGAAATAAAGAAAATGAATGTTGGGTATGAGGTCATATAGAGCCCCACAACTTCTTCACCTGCTATACGCATAAATTGCATGCGGTAAAGAAATCCAAAAAGTTTAGAAATAAAGATGACGAACATTAAAAATAATGTTCCTTTTAAAAATGAGCCCAATTACCTTCTGCTCTCTCCTTTCGAATTCATATACAATTAACGTATGCTCCATAAAATTAAGTTAAAACCTACAGTAGGAGTGATTGCTATGCAAATTCCGTTTTCACAACTTTTTGAACAAGTTCAAGAAATTTTGAAAAACAAAGTTGAGGAAATTCATTACTTTGGCTATGATTCCATTACAGAGCAAGATGTGTGGCGCTATTGCATCGATAAGGTATGGCGTAAGAAAGACGTTCAAAGTTTAAGGCTTCATGAACTCGCTTCAGGAATTTTAGGTGTAAGTGCTTCTGAATTGTTGAACTATATTCAAATAAAAGATTTAAAGCAAAGTAATGTTGAAACAATGATGTCAAAGGATGAACTAGATGAATTATTTGATTCAAAGAAATAGGTCATCATAATTTAGGGAAAAGTAATTCGAAATATCTAGTAATAATTTGACAGTTTCCACAAGCTGTTTCATAATGATAGTGTTGCGCTTTTCAATTTGTAGATATATTATATTTGAAAAGCAAAAAGTACATGAATAGCCATTAGTACATAGTTTGTGGAACGCAGTTAGACGTTTTTTGTTCGTACTTTTTTGTACGACATTGAGGAGGATTTTTTAATGAAATTAGCAAACCGTATAATTACGTTTGTTCTTGTTGTAGCGCTGCTATTCACAGGGATGGGCACAACGGTACAGAAAGTATTAAACGATGTAAGGCTCGGCTTAGACCTTCAAGGTGGATTCGAAGTTCTTTATGAAGTGGAATCATTAGTTGAGGGGCAAGAGATTACACAAAAGGTGCTTGCTGATACAACAACAGCACTGAATAATCGTATTAACATGTTCGGTGTTAGTGAGCCAAGCATTCAGATCGAAGGAGAAAACCGTATTCGCGTACAGCTTGCTGGTTTAGAAGACCAATCGTCTGCACGTGAGTTATTATCTAGTACGGCCAATTTAACGTTCCGTGATGTGAATGACAACATCTTACTCGATGGGACAGATTTAAAAGAGGGTGGTGCAAATGCATCATTCGACGATCAAAACCGTCCAATCGTTACATTAACATTAAAAGATGCATCGAAATTTGCTGAAGTAACACAAAAAGTTATGAGTATGGGTGCGCCAAATAACTTATTAGTCGTTTGGTTAGACTTTGAAGAAGGCGTAGATTCATATGCTGCTGAAATTCAAAAGCCAGTAGAAGAACAAAAGTTTGAATCTGCAGCTTCTGTAACACAAGTATTAAATACAACAGATGTCATGATTTCAGGGAACTTCACTGTTGATGAAACAAAACATTTTGCTTCGATATTAAACTCTGGTTCATTACCAGTTAAATTAACTGAAAAATATTCAACTTCTGTTGGAGCACAGTTCGGTGAAGATGCATTAAATGATACAGTATTAGCAGGTATTGTTGGTGTCATCATAATTTTTATTTTTATGTTACTGTACTACCGCTTACCAGGGTTCATTTCGATTATTACATTAACTGTATTCACTTACTTAGTATTAATCGTATTTAACGGAATCAATGCGGTATTAACATTGCCAGGTATTGCAGCAATTGTTTTAGGTATTGGTATGGCGGTCGATGCCAATATTTTAACGGCAGAGCGTGTTCGCGAAGAATTACGTGTTGGTCATTCTGTAAAAGATGCCTTTAAATTAGGTTCAAAGCAATCTTTATCCGCGATCATTGATGCACAATTAACAACATTGCTTGCTGCGGTAGTATTATTCTACTTTGGTACAAGCTCTGTTAAAGGTTTCGCAACAACATTAATCATTTCGATATTATTATCATTCGTAACAGCGGTATGGGGTTCACGTATGCTACAAGGTTTACTTGTAAATAGTGGCTACTTTAATAACCCAGTTTGGTTTGGTATTCGCAAATCTCAACAGCATAACCTAGAAGAAGGCATTACTTCATTAGATTTAACAACGAAATTCGATAAGATTGATTTCGTGCATAACCGTAAAAAGTTCTATGCACTCTCAACGATTATTCTTGTAGTCGGAATCGTCATTCTTGGCGTGTTCAAGCTAAACTTAGGCATTGACTTCTCTCAAGGTACACGAGTTGAAATTCTAGCAGACAACGCATTAACGCAACAAGAAGTCGTTGAATATTTAGATGAAATTGGTTTTGCAAATGAAGATGTTGTTATTTCGGGAGAAGAGCAAAATATAGCGGTAATGCGTTATAAAACAGACTTCTCTCAACAAGAAGTATTAGATTTTAAAGCTAATGTAGCTGAAAAATATGGTCATGAGCCAAGCTTAAGTACTGTTTCAGCAACAGTTGGTAAAGAGTTAGCGAAAAACGCAATTAAAGCATTAGCACTTGCGGCACTTGGAATTATTATTTATGTAGCGGTTCGTTTCGAATGGCGCATGGGTCTAGGGGCAATTATTTCGTTACTACATGATGTATTCTTTATTGTGGTGATTTTCAGTATGCTACGTTTAGAAGTAGACATTACATTCATTGCAGCGGTGTTAACGATTGTTGGTTATTCAATCAACGATACGATTGTTACGTTCGACCGTATTCGTGAAAATATTGATCGTGCAGGTTCAATTTCTACTAAAGAAGAACTTGCAACAATCGTAAACAAATCTCTTCGTCAAACGATGGGACGCTCTATTAATACAGTGTTAACAGTAATTATTGTAGTCATTGCGCTTATTTTCTTAGGTGCACCGTCGATTCAAAACTTCTCAATTGCCTTACTGATTGGTTTAGTAACGGGTATGTACTCATCAATTTGTATCGCAGCTCAAGTTTGGTATACTTTAAAGTCTCGTGAAATGGACAAAAAAGGTACTGCCGTTGTGAAAAAAGAGAAAAAACAATGGGGTTCAGACGAGCCACAAGTTTAAGAAAGTCAAAAAGGTGTTCAATAAGCTTTTTGCTTATTGAATGCCTTTTTTGTTTGAATAAACCTTAAAAGTGGGAATAGCAATAATTGGATAGACATATTATATTAGAGCAGGTGATGGTAATGAAAAAACAATGGACAGTAGTAGTAGGGATTGGTTTTGCAATAATTATCGCTGTTTTTGCCACGGTAAATGTTGAAAAAGTTCCGGTAGATTATATTTTTGGTGAAGCATATTGGCCATTAATTTTAATTATTTTGGGGTCAGTTTTAGTCGGTTTTATTATGAGTTTTTGCTTTTCCGCATTCCGGATGTTTAGCAGTCAGCGCCAAACAAAAACAGTGCGTAAAGAATTAGAAAATGCGCGAACACTAATTAACGAAAAGGATGATGAAATCCTTGATTTGAAAGCTGAATTGCGAGAGCGAAGTTCCTCTAATTCATAATAGAAGAACTACAGGATGATATCGAAACAAATCGAGATTGAACGAAATAACCCTACAGAAGATGTTTTGCTAAATTTTTAGCAGAGCATCTTTTTTAATTTTAATAAGAATCCTTAGGAAACATCCTTATTTTTTTGTATAATGGACTGCATGAGGAAGTGAATTAACATGATCCAGTCACAAAAACTTTGGACAATCCAAAATCCAGATGAACAGCTTATAAACCAATTAACATCACAGCTAAATATTTCAACAATTGCAGCGAAAATACTCATTGCACGTGGCTGTGAAACAGTGGAGAAGGCGGCACCGCTATTAAAGATAGATGAAACTGCCTATCATGATCCATTTTTAATGGCAGGTATGGAACAAGCAGTTGCCCGAATTGAACAAGCATTAGATTGCGGCGAAAAGATTTTAGTTTATGGAGATTATGATGCCGATGGAATTACAAGTACTACCGTATTGCTTAATGTACTGTTAGATTTAGGCGCAGATGTTGATTTTGTTATTCCGAATCGTTTTCTGCATGGCTATGGCCCAAATGAAAACTTATTCCGACAAGCACATATGGACGGAGTACAATTAATTATTACTGTTGATAATGGAATTAGCGGTATTGAGCAAGTCAAATTGGCACGCGAACTCGGTATGGATGTGATTATTACTGATCACCATGAAGCGGGAGATGAATTACCAGATGCTACTATCATCGTGCATCCACGCATACCAGAGGGGCAATACCCATTTGGTGAGCTTGCAGGTGTAGGTGTTGCATTTAAATTGGCACATGCTTTATATGGCGAATTGCCAGAACATTTATTTGAATATGTGGCGATAGGAACGATTGCCGATTTAGTGCCTTTAGTTGGCGAAAATCGCTATTTGGTTCAGCGCGGTTTACAGGCGTTAAAGCAATCGCACAATCCTTGGGTACCAGCGCTTTGTGAAGCTTCTGGAGCTGTTCAAAAGGAGATTAACGAAGAAACAGTCGGTTTTTACTTTGGTCCGCGCTTAAATGCGATAGGTCGATTAGGTGATGCACAGCCGGGTGTTCACTTTTTAATGAGTGAAAATCAACTAGAAGCGAACAATCTAGCTAAACAGCTAAATGATAAAAATATAGAGCGTAAAAAAATTGTTGAAGATATTACAAATGAAGCGATTGCAATCATTGAAAGTAATGAGGCAATGCGAGATTCACTCGTAATAGTCGTAGCAGGTGAAGGCTGGAATCCAGGCGTTGTCGGCATTGTAGCTTCTCGTTTAGTAGAAAAATATTATCGCCCTACAATTGTCTTATCTATCGATCGCGAAAAAGGGCTTGCAAAAGGTTCTGCCCGTAGTATTGAAGGGTTCCATTTATACAATGAACTTGCGAAAAATCGTGATATTTTACCGCATTTTGGTGGACATCCTATGGCAGCAGGTATGACCTTGCCCATTGAACATGTCGATGAACTTCGAACGAGATTGAATGAGCAAGCAAGTGCATGTTTAACTGAAGAACAATTGATTCAAAAGCTTCAAATTGATGTACCAATTAATCTGAATGAAATTTCGGTAGAAGCAATTGAAGAAATACGTCAGCTCGCTCCATTTGGAACGGAATTCCCGAAGCCTAATTTTGCAATTCAACAGGTGAAAGTAAAGTCAATGCGTAAAATTGGCACAGCTGAGAACCATTTAAAAATGGAACTAGAAGATCCCTATGCGACACTAGATGCAATTGGCTTTGGCAAAGGATATTTGTTTGATGAAATTTCGTATGGCATTGCATTATCGCTCGTTGGGGATTTACAAATTAATGAATGGCAAGGAAATAAAAAACCACAATTTATGATACAAGATGTAGGTGTAAATGAATGGCAGCTGTACGATTATCGTGGGAAAAGTCAAACAGCGCATTGGCTTGCCAAAATACCAATGGAACAAACGGATTTTATTGCCTTTTCTGAGCAAACAATCATTGAACATGCCCAAGTTATTCCAAAGGAAATTGTTCACGTAACAGACCAAGTGTCGTTAGTTGATGTAAAAAAGAATATTGTACTTTTAGATTTACCGGAAAATATCATGCTATTAGAACAACTATTACAAACCGTAAAAGTAGAACGAATATATGCACATTTTTACACGAAAAACTCAGCGTACTTTAACGGGATGCCTTCACGCGATCATTTTACATGGTATTATGGATTTCTGAAAAAACGTCCGACCTTTAACTTGAATCAGCATATTCAACAATTATCACAACATATCGGACTAAATATTGAAGTAATTAAATTTATGACAAAAGTGTTTTTTGAGCTAGGATTTGTTACAATAGAGAATGGTTTGACGACTGTCAATGATAATGCGCCGAAGAAAGCATTATCAGAAGCGCCGTCATATAAAATGCGTTCAAAACAAATCGAGCTCGAGCAAAAACTATTATATGCCACATATAGTGAATTAAAGCAATGGTTTGATGAACGATTGAGTTCTTGAGGAGGAACAAGGAACAATGGATTTAAAACAATATGTAACAACAGTAGAAAACTGGCCTAAAGAAGGGATCAGCTTTAAGGATATTACAACAATTATGGATAACGGTCCTGCATACAAATATGCGACAGATCAAATTGTTGCTTATGCGAAAGAAGTTGGCGCTGAAATTATCGTTGGACCTGAAGCGCGTGGTTTCATTATCGGATGCCCAGTAGCATACGCTTTAGAAATTGGTTTCGCACCAGTACGTAAACCAGGTAAATTACCACGTGAAGTAATTTCAGCGGATTACGGCTTAGAATATGGTACAGATACATTAACAATGCACAAAGACGCTGTAAAACCTGGTCAAAAAGTATTGATTTGTGACGACTTATTAGCAACGGGTGGTACGGTAGAAGCGACGGTGCGTTTAATCGAGCAATTAGGTGGAGAAGTAGTAGGTGCAGCTTTCCTAATTGAGTTAGAGGAATTAAATGGTCGCCAAAAAATTAGCCAAACTCCAATTAAAGCATTAATTAAATACTAAATAGATGCAACTACCCTGTACATTTGTGCAGGGTAGTTTTTTGATGGTTTTGATAAGGATAGCTCTTTGTATTATGAATTACTAAAAAAGGTGTTAGGGAGGTTTTTGAAGTGAATTGTTAAATACTAATGTATAACCATCGATAGAAAGGGGAAGTATGAATTGAAAAAACGATGTTATACACTGCTTTTGTTCATTTTGATTTTAGCAGCTTGCACCTCGTTAGAATTAAATATTAATGAAATTCAAAATATCCCTAATAAAGTACAACAGAAAGTCACGAAACAAACCTGGCATAACGCAACTCTACTTTTCTATAGGCCGATTTTTGGCCCACATTGATAAAAATTCCCCAATTACCGTTCATCAATTCTACAAATTTCGCTTTTCTGCAAAACTAAATGCCCACGTGTCTTTACTTTTACTAGACATTTTTTATACAATTGAATTTATACTTAACGTGAAAATATAAAACAAGGTGGACAAACTATGTCGAAAGAACAAATTTTGGCGCCCGAAGATGTATTCGAGCTGGTCAAATCATATATGAATGAAGAACATGTTGCCTTTGTTGAAAAAGCGTATGAGGTGGCAAAGGAAGCACATAAAGAGCAATTCCGTAGCTCCGGAGAATCATACATTATTCACCCTGTGCAAGTCGCGGGCATTTTAGCCGAATTACAAATGGACCCAGAGACGGTTGCAGCGGGCTTTTTACATGATGTCGTTGAAGATACAGAAGTAACACGAGATGATTTAGTGAACGACTTTAGTGAAGAAGTGGCAAAATTAGTTGATGGTGTTACGAAACTTGGGAAAATCAAATATATGTCAAAAGAAGAACAGCAAGCGGAAAATCACCGTAAAATGTTCGTCGCAATGGCACAAGACATCCGCGTGATTTTGATAAAACTGGCAGACCGCTTACATAATATGCGTACTTTAAAGCATTTACCAGCGGAAAAACAGCGCCGAATTTCTCAAGAAACTTTGGAGATTTTTGCACCATTAGCACATCGATTAGGGATTTCGAAAGTGAAGTGGGAATTAGAAGATACTGCTTTACGCTATTTAAATCCACAGCAATATTACCGTATCGTCAGCCTAATGAAGAAAAAGCGTGATGAACGTGAAGCTTATTTAGACAATGTGATGGACGAAATTAACTCTCAGCTAGAAGAAGTTGAAATTGAAGCGGACGTTTATGGCCGTCCAAAGCATTTATATAGCATTTATCGAAAAATGGCGCTGCAAAAGAAACAGTTTAATGAAATTTATGACTTACTAGCAGTGCGAATATTGGTTGGTAGCATTAAAGATTGCTACGCTGTTATTGGGATTATTCATACGTTGTGGAAGCCGATGCCAGGACGATTTAAAGACTATATTGCGATGCCAAAGCAAAATTTGTATCAATCATTGCATACAACGGTCATCGGACCATATGGCGACCCGCTTGAAGTGCAAATCCGTACAAAAGAAATGCATAAAATTGCGGAATTCGGTATCGCGGCTCACTGGGCTTATAAAGAGGGGAAAACGGTTGAGAGAAATGCAGAAAACATTGACCAAAAATTAACATGGTTCCGTGAAATTTTAGAGTTCCAAAATGAATCATCAAATGCCGCAGAATTTATGGAGTCATTAAAATTCGACTTATTCTCTGACATGGTATACGTATTCTCACCAAAAGGAGATGTTATTGAATTACCAGCAGGCTCTGTCCCTATTGATTTTGCTTACCGTGTACACTCGGAAGTCGGCAACAAAACAATTGGAGCAAAAGTAAACGGTAAAATGGTCCCGCTTGATACACCACTTAAAACGGGTGATATCGTTGAAGTATTAACATCAAAACAATCATTCGGACCAAGTCGTGACTGGATTAAAATTGCACAGAGTTCACAGGCGAAAAATAAAATAAAACAGTTCTTTAAAAAGCATGTACGTGAAGAAAGCGTTGTGAAAGGTAAAGAGCTTGTTGAAAAAGAAATAAAAGCACAAGAATTTGACGCCAAAGAAGTATTAACAGCAGAAAATATTAAGCGTGTTATTGAAAAATTCAATTATACGCACGAAGATGATTTGTATGCAGCAGTTGGTGTAGGTGGTATTACAGCACAGCAAATCGTCAATCGCCTTGCAGAAAAAATGCGTAAAGAGCGTGAACAAGAAGAGGCGCTTGAAAAAATCGTCAGAAATATGAATAGCAATGCACCGAAAAAACGTACTGAATCCGGTGTAATCGTTAAAGGCATCGACAATTTATTAATTCGTCTATCTCGTTGCTGCACACCAGTGCCAGGTGATGAAATTGTTGGCTTTATTACGAAAGGTCGAGGTGTTTCCGTTCACCGTGCAGATTGTCCTAATATTCAAGAGGATGGCAATATGGAACGCTTAATTGAAGTAGAGTGGGAAAATGCCACGACTCAAACGCGTAAAGAATATCCAGTAGATATTGAAATTTCTGCGTTTGATCGCCCAGGGGTATTAAATGATGTCATGCATGCCGTAAGTGAGGCAAAGACGAATATATTAGCAGTAACGGGTCGTGCTGACCGTGATAAAATTGCAACGATTCATTTAACGATTGCGATTTCGAATATTTCTGGACTGCATAAAGTCGTAGAAAAAATTAAGCAGCTGCCGGATATTTATTCTGTACAGCGCGTTATTAATTAATAGATTGAAGGGTATCACATGCGAGTAGTATTACAACGTTCAAAGCTGGCTTCTGTCACAGTAGATGGTCAAATTACCGGCGCGATTGACAAAGGCTATGTGCTATTAGTAGGTATCACACATACCGATACATTAGAAGATATTCAATATGTTGCAAAAAAAATTGCTGATTTGCGTATTTGGGAAGATGAAGATGGCAAAATGAATCGAGCAATCCACGAAGTAGGTGGTACCATTTTATCGGTATCACAATTTACGTTATACGCGGATACACGCAAAGGGAAACGTCCAAGCTTTGCTTCTGCAGCACGTCCAGAGCAAGCAGAACCTCTATGGCAAGCGTTTAATAATGAGTTATCAACATATGGCTTACATGTCGAAACGGGCATTTTTGGTGCAATGATGGATGTTTCACTTGTAAATGATGGTCCTGTAACAATTATTGTAGAATCTAAGGCAAAATAATAAGAGATGAACGAATCACTCCTTTTGTGCATATTGTAGGATATGCAACTAAAGGAGTGATTTTTTGGTTCAAATGAATAATTATTCGAATGCGTACTGGTTGGAAGCAATACAGCATTATTTAGGGCAAATGGTCGCTGTGCAACAAACAGGTAATCATGTTCAACAAGGTGTTTTAGCAGCTGTCTGTCCAGATTATATTTTACTAGATGTATGCCGAACGCCTTTTTACATTCGTATTGATCAAATTGTTTGGATAACGCCGTTTGTAAATCGCAAAGACTAAGGAATAGCGCTACTTCTACTGGCATATGTTTTGTTAAGTAGGAGGGGTGCAAGTTTGTTTCAACGCGTTAATCGTTTGTTAATTGAATTGCCGCAAGTGGAGTATGGTGACGCCAATGCGGCGAGTGCAGTTCAAGAATTATTAGGTGGAAAGTTTGGCGAAATGTCGACACTTAATAATTATATGTATCAGTCGTTTAATTTTCGTGGCAAAAAGAAGCTAAAGCCTTTTTATGATTTAGTTGCAAGTATTACGGCAGAGGAGTTTGGCCACGTAGAGCTTGTAGCGAATACGATTAATTTACTCAATAAGGATAGCTCGTTTTCAGGTGTACCAAATGTGGCGCCACTGCAAAATGCAAAAAACATGCGGAATACACAAAGCTTTATTGCTGCTGCACAAACGTCTTTACCAATGGATTCAATGGGGAAGCCTTGGACAGGGGAAAATGTGTTTTCTAGTGGGAATTTAGTGCTTGATTTACTGCATAATTTTTTCTTAGAATGCGGAGCGCGTACTCATAAAATGCGTGTGTTTGAGATGACCGATCACCCAACCGCACGTGAAATGATTGGTTATTTACTTGTGCGCGGTGGTGTTCACGTAGTGGCATATGCTAAAGCTATTGAAATGGCAACAGGGCTTGATGTCACAAAAATGCTACCAATTCCAAGTCTTGATAACCATGTGTTTGATCAGGCAAGAAAATACGAAGAGCGCGGCTATGGAAATGTACTCTTTACGTGGAATTATGTTGGCGATTATAAGGATATTGATAAGATTTGGAAAGGAACACATCCGTTGACGAACGCTCCGCTCATTGTGGAGGAGGGCACACCAAAGGGAGTGAAAATTCCAGATTTACATGAACTACCTGAAGAATTTGCACCGGGTATTGGTCCTGAAGAATATCAAATGATTGCCAAGCGGTTAATGGCCAACTTATAAAAAAGGAATGGTCCGGGAAGTATTTCCTGGACTATTCCTTTTCGTCGAGGATGAGCCAATCCTCAGTTTACTTACAATACGTTACAACCTTTTGGAAATCTAAATCGCCACCAAAAATTGATAATGCACTGCCAATTGTTACATGAAGTTTACCATTTGAGATTGATTCGAATTCTTTTAAATCCTCAAGTGAACGTACACCACCAGCATACGTAGTTGGAATCGAAGTCCACTGCGCTAAATCACGAACAAGCTCCTCTTGCATACCACTACGTTTGCCTTCCACGTCAACCGCATGAATTAATAACTCATCACAATAATTCTCAATTTGCTGAATCGATTGTGCATTTACTTCAAAATCACTGAATTTCGTCCATTTGTCGGTTACAACAAACCATTTATCATCACGTTTGCGACAGCTTAAATCAATGACTAATCTTTCTTTGCCGACAGCTTGTACTAATTTTTCGAGGCGCGCTATATCTAATATCCCATCATGAAAAATATAAGAGGTAACGATAACGTGTGATGCGCCGGCCTCAATATATTTCGTTGCATTGTCAGCGGTAATACCACCGCCAATTTGCAAGCCGTTTGGATACGCTTGTAACGCGCGAATTGCCGCGTCTACATTGCCAGGGCCAAGCATTATGACATGTCCACCTGTTAATTTATTTTGCTGAAATAATGATGCATAATATGAGGAATCATGCTCGGATGTAAAATTTTCTACAACTTCTTTATCTTGATAGCCGAGCGTGCTGCCGACGATTTGTTTGACTTTGCCATCATGTAAGTCAATACATGGTCTAAATTGCATGTTTTCACTACCTTTACTTTCAATAATTATGTTCTATCATACCATTTTACTAACTGAAATTAATAGAAAAATCAGACGCATCGCAGGTTTAGCAATGGCAAAGACAGTATAGGCATCGTATGGTAAAATGACGATACGATGAAAAAGAAGGTGTGACATGAAAATGGCGGAAAATCTAGATTTGTTCGAGCTAAATAAAAACTTTATTTTAGGTCGCCCAATAGTAACAATTTTTCATAATGCAACGAATATGTACTCCATTGTTCGTGTCAAAATTCAAGAAACAAATATTCAATTTGAAGAAAAAGAAATTATTGTTGTTGGCTATTTTCCAAAATTAGCTGAAGATGAGCTCTACCGTTTTAAAGGGCAAATGAAAACACACCCAAAATATGGGGTACAATTTCAAATTGATACCTTTGAAAAAGAAGTGCCGACAACAGAGCAAGGTATTGTGCATTATTTATCGAGTGATTTATTTACAGGTATTGGACGCAAAACAGCAGAGACGATTGTCGAAAAGCTTGGCCTCGATGCATTAACGAAAATTTTAGAAGACCCATCAGCGCTCGATGCGGTACCACGACTTTCAGTAGAAAAAAAATTGCATATTCGTCAGACGATAGAAGAAAATCTAGGTTTAGAGCGTGTAATGGTACGTCTCAATGAATGGGGATTCGGCCCACAGCTAGGGATGAAAATTTATCAAGCTTATCGAGAGGCAACAATTTCGCTACTTACTGAAAATCCGTACCGTCTTATTGAAGAAGTAGACGGGGTGGGTTTTATACGCGCGGATGAACTTGGTGCGAAGCTTGGCATTACTGGCAATCATCCAGACCGGATAAAAGCGGCGATTTTTCATGTGCTAACAAATGCGGCTTTATCGGAGGGGCATGTTTATTTGGAAGCAGAAATTGTGCTTCCTCTAGTAAAGGCAATGCTTGAACAAAGTCAGCGTATTGAAATTCCGTATGAGGCGATTTCACAAGCGGCAATTGAAATGCGTGAAGAGTCGAAAATTTGCGGTGAAGAAACACGCATGTATTTACCTACGCTCTATTTCAGTGAAGTAGGAATCGCGAGTAAAATTATTGAGCTAAAAGAAAAAAATAAGTTAGCACAAAATTTTTCGCGTGACGAAATTCGAAAAGCAATTGGCGATATTGAAGAGCAATATGAGGTGACATATGCTCCAACACAGGCACAAGCAATTGAAACGGCACTTAATTCAGCCGTCATGATATTAACGGGCGGACCAGGTACAGGGAAGACGACCGTTGTGCGCGGTTTAGTGGAAGTGTATGCAGAACTACATGGTTTATCTTTAAATCCCAAAACATATGTAGAAAAAGACGAGCCATTTCCGATCGTACTTGCAGCTCCAACAGGACGTGCAGCAAAACGTTTAGCCGAATCAACAGGATTACCTGCGATGACGATTCATCGCTTATTAGGTTTTAACGGACAGGAAAAAGATGAAGAAACAGGACGTGAGGTTGTTGGGCGGTTAATTATTATCGATGAAATGTCGATGGTTGACACGTGGTTGGCACATCAACTACTAAAAGCGTTGCATGAAGATGTACAAGTAGTTTTTGTTGGTGACCAAGACCAGCTACCTCCTGTAGGACCAGGGCAAGTATTAAAAGACTTGCTCGGTTCGCAGCAAATTCCTATAGTTGAATTAACCGATGTTTATCGTCAAGCGGAAGGCTCAACAATTATTGAAATGGCTCATCAAATTAAAAAGGGCATTGTACCAGATAGTTTAACGGTGAAAACATCCGATCGCTCTTTTATTCAAGCAGCTGCTAACCAAGTAACGAGTGTTGTCACACAAGTAGTGAAGGGAGCCATGTCAAAAGGTCAGGCAATTCGTGACATTCAAGTGCTCGCGCCAATGTATAAAGGGCCTGCAGGTATTGATAACTTAAATAAAGAAATTCAAGAGCTTGTTAATCCGAATGATGGCACACGAAAAGAACTCGTCTTTGGGGATACTATTTACCGTATTGGTGATAAAGTGTTACAACTAGTTAATCAACCTGAAAACAACGTATTTAATGGGGATATGGGTGAAGTTATTGCAATCATTCGAGCGAAGGAAACAGTTGAAAAGCAGGATTTACTTGTTGTTTCTTATGATGGCATTGAAGTAACGTATCAGCGACCAGATTTAAATCAAATCACCCTTGCTTACTGCTGCTCAATCCATAAATCACAAGGCTCAGAATTCCAAACTGTTATTATGCCAGTTGTTCGTGGCTATTCGAAAATGCTACGACGAAATTTGCTGTATACTGGTATTACACGTGCAAAAAACTTCTTAATTTTATGTGGAGAACCAGATGTGCTGGCTAAAGGATTAGCAACAACAGATGATTTAATGCGTTTTACAACATTAAAGGCACGTTTAAATCCAACATTAACGACAGAAGTTATCGAAGCGGTGTCACAAGAAAAGCCCTCATCAATTATGGAACTTAAACAGGAACAAACAGCAATACAATCTACCACAGAACAGTTAGGATTATTAAATACTGCAGAATCACATAAAATTGGTGAAGTATTACCAAGCAATTTAACAACGGAAACAGCGCCCTATATTCATCCGTTGATTGGTATGGACGGCATTTCACCGTATGATTACAATGATTAGATTGAAAATCATTTATTACTTTATCTAACATAATCCGTTCTGCTACGCTACGGGAGGCCAACACGATGTTGGTCACGAATGCGTTGCCACACGATGTGGCGCTTTTAGCATTTGCACTACTGTTCCTGAGGGCGTGGCTGCAAAGCGTTGACAAACGCTTTGCGACGAGTAACCGCAGGAGCAACTTTTCTTTTTTCCGCACACGCGCAGGTCTCAGAAGTTTCCTCAAAAAATTGTGCTCCTGTCGCTGCGCTTTCGTCGCAAAGCAAAGCTCAAATCATACGGCATTTGAGCCTTACTTCACTTCGCGGCACTCTACTATAAAGGGCTAACTTTTAATTTAAGATACAATATTGTAAACAGTGTAATATTTTATTCAGCACCGCCGCCTCGCGATAGCGCAAGAGGCAACATTGGACTCTTTTACCTTTATTAAAACAAAACGTAATATTTTTATTTGGCGGGCCATGCATGCTGTCATGCCGTAGCCCGCCAAAATAAGTAACACTGCACTTAATCCATTTTTTGTTAGTAAATTTGCTCAATGTTAGTTATTAATTTAATCCAGTAATTTCTTCTTATAAATTTGAAGAAATTACTGGATTTTTTGTCTTCTAGTACTGTATTTCTAACGCCAATTGTTCGAGTGTTTTTCGGTCATTTAAAATATAGCCACGGTTATTCTTTGTTAAATAGCCAGCCTCTGTAAACTTTGCAAGTACAAATAGTAAATGGCGGTAAGATACTCCTAAATATTCGCATACCTCGGTATGTTTTTCTTTGTAAAAATCATTGTCAGAAGTCAGTAAGATAAAAGAAGCAAGTCGATTTTCAAGAGGATATGCTTGATTTTGAGTATACCTGGCAGTTATTTTCATAGTTTTTGAGCTTAAAAACAGACAAATCTTTTTTAAAAAAACGGGATCGGCGAGTAGCTTGTCTTTTACATCGCGGAAATGAATGGCAAGGCAAATGGTTTGTGTAACAGTTTGAATGCCTTTTGAATAACGTGCCTCGTTTAATAATTCGATTTCCCCCATAAACGTCGGGGAAGTTAAAAATTCGATTAAAGAAATTTTCCCGTTTTTATGTGTTATGTATAGCTTTGCTTTCCCTTCAATCATGTAGTATAACGCATCGGGGTGTGATTGCTCTTGAAAGATAAATTCACCCTTTTCAAATTCATACACATGAATAAATGGGGTAATATCAAATGAAAAATATTGCGTAATGGGATACTTGTTAATATAATAAATTGCTTCATCATATGCTAATTTTTTCAAGAAATAATGCAACTCCTAAACAGAAAATATGAGATATCTCACAGTATTGTAATGGGTATCGTGCTAATATTCAACATAATAGAAATTAAAAAAAGGAAGGTTTTGTATGAATCAACAACGTTGGTTAGCGAAAAACTTCTTTATGTTTTTTGCAACATGGGGCATTTTTATTGCCTATTGGACAGGCTGGCTGATAAATGATAAGGGAGTTTCAGTTTCAGAAGCAAGTGAAATTATGGGGTTCGGATTAGTAGCGCGTGCGTTTTCGACGATGTTTATTTTCCCTTACGTCTCAAAAATTATGAGTAATAAACGTGTATTAATATTCTTTACGTTAGCTTCATTAATTGTGACGGTATTATATATCCCGGTAGATTCTTTTGTCGGATTGTTTATAATTACAATGTTATTTAGCATGTTTTATCCGGCATTATTACCAGCTGTGGAAAGTAGTGCCGCAACACTTATGCAACATGGACAAATCCATTACGGAAAAGCGCGATCTCTTGGTTCGTTTGGTTACATTGTGTCTGTATTAATTATTAGTATGTTAACGGGTGTTTACGGGGAACAAATAATTTTATGGACAATGATTTTTGGGTTAACTGCATTATTTGCGATTCAATTAATGCCAGCTCCACCAATTTTAAGTGTTCTACCAAAGATTGATAACACTAAAACATTATCAATGAAAAGTTTGTTTAAGGAAAAGAGTTTTGTAGTAGTTATAATTGTCGTCATATTGTTGCAAGGTGCCCATGCCTCGTACTACAATTATGGCTATATTTATTTACAAAATTTAAACGTCAATGCTTTTTATATTGGGATGATTTTAAATGTCGCGGTGCTTTTTGAAATTTTATATTTCTTAAAGGCGGATTCGTTTTTAACGAAATGGAAGCCTTCTTCGCTCATGTTGCTAGCTGCAATAGGCTCGACAGTGCGTTGGTTGCTCATTTATTTGTTCCCAAATATGCCTATGTTTGTCGTGTCGCAAGTGCTACATGCCTTGTCGTTTGCAATGGCACATTATGCATTCATACAATATATTTCAAAAGCTTTACCGAAAGAGCAAATTCCTAATGCGCAAGGACTGTATTCTGCATTAGCAATGAGCTTAAGTGCGGCGCTATTAACATTGCTTGGTGGGGTGCTTTATGAAATTGAACCAGGCTTAGCCTTTTTAGGTATGCTGATCTTTACGGTACCTGCTGTATTTATTATTCTGTTGACAAAAAAACGTTTTGATTATTAATAAGTGTCAATTGACAGTACGTTGTTATTTTATTTATAATGAATAAAGAATAAAATTGAAAACGATGATGGAATAAGTACGTAATAATAATCATGTATTAGAAAGAGATTCCTTGGCTGAAATAATCTCCATGAACTATTACCGAAAGCTACTCCAGAGTGCAGCTAATCCCTGCCGTGTGCTTACGTTACAAGCATCTGAGATATAGTGCCATTTTGCATTATAAATTAGGGTGGTACCACGAGATAACAGTCTTCGTCCCTTTACCTGGGATGGAGGCTTTTTTTTATTGGTAAAATTCATCGTCAACTCAACAATATTAGGAGGAAAAACACATGACAACAAAAACAATGACAGGATCTGAAATTCGTCGTTTATACCTGGATTTCTTTAAAGAAAAAGGCCACCACGTTGAGCCTTCAGCGCCACTTGTACCTATCAATGACCCATCATTATTATGGATTAACTCAGGGGTAGCAACATTAAAGCCGTACTTCGATGGTCGTATTATTCCAGATAACCCACGAATTACAAATGCTCAAAAATCAATTCGTACTAACGATATTGAAAATGTAGGTAAAACAGCGCGACACCATACTTTCTTTGAAATGTTAGGAAACTTCTCAATTGGTGATTATTTTAAAAAAGAATCAATTCACTATGCTTGGGAATTTTTAACGGATCCGAAATGGATGGGCTTTGAACCTGAAAAATTATCGATTACGCTACACCCTGAAGACCAAGAAGCTTATGACGTGTGGCATAACGAAATTGGCATTCCTGCTGAGCGTTTAATTCGTTTAGAGGGGAACTTCTGGGATATCGGTGAAGGTCCATCTGGTCCAAACTCTGAAATTTTCTATGACCGTGGTGAAGCTTATGCATTTGGT
Organism: Solibacillus daqui; assembly: GCF_028747805.1. NCBI lineage: Bacteria > Bacillati > Bacillota > Bacilli > Caryophanales > Caryophanaceae > Solibacillus > Solibacillus daqui. The sequence continues at coordinate 2,744,047 of NZ_CP114887.1, read as the reverse complement.
GCACCTGAAGAAGAGCTATACACAGGTGGCGAAAACGAGCGTTACTTAGAAATTTGGAACCTTGTGTTCTCTCAATTTAACCATAATCCAGATGGCACTTACACGCCACTACCAAAGCAAAATATTGATACAGGTATGGGACTAGAGCGTATCGTTTCGGTTGTACAAAACGTACCAACAAACTTTGATACGGACCTATTCATGCCAATTATCGAAAAAACAGAAGAATTCGCAAACCGTAAATACAAACGTCCAGGTGAAGTAGACTTAAAAGAAATTTTCGGTTCAGCTGAAGATATTAACACGCCATTCAAAGTTATTGCCGACCATATCCGTACAGTAGCATTCGCAATCGGTGATGGAGCATTACCTTCAAACGAAGGACGTGGTTATGTACTTCGTCGTTTACTACGTCGTGCGGTACGCTATGCAAAACAAATTGGTATCGACAAGCCATTTATGTACAAATTAGTGCCAACAGTAGGTGCGAATATGCAAGACTTCTACCCAGAAGTTACTGAAAAACAAGAATTCATTCAACGTGTGATTAAAAACGAAGAAGATCGCTTCCACGAAACATTAGACGGTGGTTTAGCAATTCTTTCTGAAGTCATTGAAGCACAAAAAGCAAAAGGGGAAACAGTTATTCCGGGTAGCGATGCATTCAAACTTTATGACACATTTGGTTTCCCAGTGGAATTAACAGAAGAGTACGCGGAAGAAGCAGGCATGAAAGTTGACCATGCTGGTTTTGAGACGTCAATGGAAGAGCAACGAGAACGCGCTCGTAATGCACGTACGGACGTGGACTCAATGCAAGTCCAAAATGAAGTATTATCAAACTTAAAACAGGCATCTACATTTACTTACAATGCATATGAATTACAAGGTACCGTGGCTGCAATTGTTGTTAACGGTCAAGAAACAAACACAGCTTCTGAAGGTCAAGAAGCACTTATTATCTTATCTGAAACGCCATTCTACGCTGAAATGGGTGGTCAAATAGCTGATACAGGTGTTATTGAATCAGATACATTCAAAGCAATCGTAAAAGATGTACAAAAAGCACCAAACGGGCAACCATTACACACAGTTGTTGTTGAATCTGGTGAAATGAACGTTGGAGACGCGGCAACGGCTAAAGTTGACGAAGCAAAACGTAAATTAATCCTGAAAAATCATACAGCTACACACTTAATGCACCGCGCTTTAAAAGATGTGTTAGGTGACCACGTAGCACAGGCTGGTTCTTATGTAGGTCCAGATCGTTTGCGCTTCGACTTTTCACACTTCGGTGGGGCAACAAAAGAAGAGCTTGCACAAGTAGAGCGCGCAGTAAACGAAAAGATTTGGGAAGATATCGAAGTTGTTATTCAAGAAATGGATATCGATTCAGCAAAAGCAATGGGCGCAATGGCATTATTCGGTGAAAAATACGGTGATGTTGTCCGCGTAGTAGCAGTTTCGGATTATTCAATCGAGCTTTGCGGTGGTTTACACGTGAGCCGTTCTTCTGAAATTGGTATTTTCAAAATTGTTTCTGAAGGTGGTATCGGTGCTGGTACACGTCGTATCGAAGCGGTAACAGGTAAAGCTGCATATGAAGCAATTAAAGAAGAAGAAGCAATTCTAAACGAAGCAGCAACTTTATTAAAAGCAAATCCAAAAGATGTAGCAACACGCGTAGCATCACTTCAAGCAGATTATAAAGAATTACAACGCGAAAATGATTCGTTATCACAAAAAATTGCCAACGCACAAGCTGGTGCAGTGTTAGATGCGGCACAACAAATCGGTGATGTAACCGTACTTGCGACACGCGTTGAAGCGAAAGATAATAATCAATTACGTCAAATGATGGATGATTTAAAAGAAAAAATGTCATCAGCAATTATCGTACTTGGTGCATCAGATAATGATAAAGTAATGCTATGTGCTGGTGTAACGAAAGATATTGTTGGTGGTAACTACCATGCTGGTAACATCGTAAAATTAGTGGCAGAAGCTTGCGATGGTAAGGGAGGCGGTCGTCCAGATATGGCGATGGCTGGTGCAAAAGATGCTTCTAAATTAGATGAAGCTCTAGCAAATGTATATGAACACGTGAAATCTTTATAAGTTTGAAAATTTACTCGAAGCATATTTGAAGTGCTTGCTTGAATAAGTTATAATAGTAAAAATGGAGAAGGTGTCTTATACCGACTCCTTATTGCTGAAAGCGAGGTGCTGGTCTTGAGTTCTTTCGATCAAACAATGAAATTCAGTTTTCCTGAAGAGTCAATGGAACAAGAAGTAAAGCAAGTGATGTTGAAGGTGTATACGTCTCTAGAAGAAAAAGGTTACAATCCAACAAATCAAATTGTAGGTTATCTGTTATCTGGTGACCCGGCATACATCCCTCGCCACCAAGACGCGCGTAATTTAATCCGCAAGCTCGAGCGTGATGAAATATTAGAGGAGCTCGTGAAATTTTATATTAGAAAGAATACTGAGGCGGAATAATGAAAATTATGGGTTTAGACGTTGGCTCAAAAACAATCGGAGTGGCAATTAGTGATGCACTTGGTTGGACAGCGCAAGGAATTGAAACTGTAAAAATCAACGAAGCTGAAGGTGAATTCGGCATTGAACGCATTAAAGAACTTACAAAAGAGCACAATGTCACAGAATTTGTTGTCGGCTATCCAAAAAACATGAATAATACAGTTGGTCCTCGTGGGGAAGCTTCTGAAAACTATAAAAAGTTATTAGAAGATACATTTGGGTTCCCTGTGAAGCTATGGGATGAGCGTTTAACAACGATGGCTGCTGAGCGCGTGCTACTAGAAGCAGATGTAAGCCGTAAAAAACGTAAACAGGTCATTGATAAAATGGCTGCTGTCATGATCTTACAAGGTTATTTAGACAGCCGAAATTAAACATTTCTTGCCTTAAATCCTTTTAAGGCAGAAATAAAAATTGCTTAAAATGAGGCTTTTTTGTACTGAATACAGGAAGCTTTATGTATAATGAGTTGAGCAATAATAGGTATTGCCTAAATATTATGAAGAGGTGACAATTATGTCAGAACAACAACACCACATTACAGTAGTAGACGATAACGGTAACGAGCAACTTTGCGAAATTTTACACACATTTGAATCAGAAGAGTTCGGTAAATCTTACGTGCTTTATTCTTTAGTAGGTGCTGAAGAAGATGCAGATGGTGCTGTAGAAATCTTTGCATCAGCGTTCGTACCAGCTGAAAATGGTGAAGATGGCGAATTAACGCCTATCGAAACTGAAGCAGAATGGGATTTAATTGAAGAAGTATTAAATCAAATCGAAGACGAATTAGGCGAAGAATAATTTATTCGAAAAACAAAGGGATTGTCTGGAAAGTGTTTTCTAGACAATCCCTTTTCGCCGAAGATGGAGGGCAGCACATTACGGGTCGTGAATGCGTTTTCACATGAGTTGATTTTAGCAATTACCCTCTAATTGCGATCTCTGCCTTCAATGAATCATTAATTTTTGGTTTGGGCGCTGTGTAAAAGATATTACTTTTTGAACAACTCTCAATCATTTAGGAGGAAAAAATAATGGAAGAAAATATGTTCATTTTACAAAAGGAAGATGGCGGCGAACAACAATGCCGTGTTGTATTCACATTTGATTCAGACGATCATTCATACGTATTATTCTCATTAGTGGGCGATGAAGATGCTGGAATTTCAGCATTGCGCTACGAGCTAGACGAAAATGGAGAAATGGCGGATTTTTCGGACATCGAAACGGATGAAGAGTGGACAATGGTGGAAGAAGTGATGAATACAGTATTAGCTGAATTTGGTACAGACCAAGCCAATTACTTCACAATTACAAATGAAGAAGACGAAGAAATTATGTGCCAAATTTTACACCGCTTCGACAATGCAGGGAAAAGCTATTTATTCTATGCGATTTTAGAAGATGACGAGCCTCAGCTTGAAGAAGTATTCGCTTCAGCTTATATTGCTGGGGAAAACGGTGAAGTAGTGGACTTATTGCCAATCGAAACAGATGAAGAATGGGCAATGGTGGAAGATGTCCTAAATTCATTAGCACAAAACTAATTCAAAAGTGATATGGATAAGAGATATGTTGAAAGTTGAAAAACTTTTAGCATATCTTTTTTTCTGTTTGAACCTCAAAGTATATTTATTCGTCTTCATTTACGAGAATAAATTCATCAATTTAACGCCAATTATTGTATGAAAGCTTAAATTTATGTATCATAATGAAAGAGAAAAAGGGGGGACTCCCGTGCTAGATGAAAATTCAAAGCAAGAAATGTTCAAGAAAATGAAGGAACGTAAAGGAGAGGTGAAAACCGTGCGGAAAATTGTTGGGATCATCGCGCTTGTCGTTCTTATTGTTATCGCAATTGCGGGTTATTCAAGCTATAATTATGTCACTTCGGCACTAGAGCCAGTGGACCCAGAATCAAATAAAAAAATTGAAGTGGAAATTCCGATGGGTTCAGGGATTACATCAATTTCGAGTATTTTAGAGCAAAAAGGTATTATTAAAGATGCGAGCATTTTTAAATATTATACGAAATTTAAAAACGAATCTGATTTCCAAGCTGGTAATTATTCATTAACACAATCAATGACGCTTGATGAAATTATCGAAAGTTTAAAAACAGGCCGTGTCTATCGTGAGCCAGTGTTTACGATGACAGTACCTGAAGGGTTAACATTAGAACAAATTGCTAATGTTGTAGAAAAAAATACATCACATAGCGCTGAGAAATTCATGGAACGCGTAACAAATCAATCATTCATCGAACAAATGATGACAGAGTATCCAGAATTACTTACAGAAGATATTTTAAAAGAGAATGTTCGTTATGCATTAGAAGGCTACTTATATCCAGCGACATATCCATTCTTTGAGAAAGACCCTACGCTTGACGATGTAATTAAAACGATGCTAACGTCGATGAATACAATTGTGTCTGAATACACAACAGTTTTAGCAGAAAAAGAAATGTCGGTTCATGAGTTTTTAACATTTGCTTCTCTACTTGAAGAGGAAGCAACTGCTCAAACAGATCGTGAAACGATAGCGAGTGTATTCTACAATCGAATGAAAATTGATATGCCACTTCAAACCGACCCAACTGTGCTTTATGCGTTAGGTTCGCATAAAGACCGAGTGCTGTATGAAGATTTAGAAGTGAAAAATCCATATAATACGTATGTAAATGTTGGTCTACCACCAGGCCCAATTGCTGGTGCTGGGAAAACATCAATTGAAGCGACATTAAATCCAACTGAAACGGATTATCTTTATTTCTTAGCAGATAAAGAAGGAACAAATCACTTTGCTAAATCGTATGATGAGCATTTAGCGAATATTGAAAAATATTTACGTTAAGTTAGAAAAATTTTAAAAGAATATAAATTTAATTCGCGATTATCTCTCACTTTTTATGAAAGTAGAGATAATCGCTATTTTTTTTAGTGCAATTTCGTAGTTAAATGAAGATAAATCCCTCAGTTAATAGCACACATATATAAGGTAATTATCGAATTAACTCGAAAAATCTAGTCGTAACTTCGTCAAAATGTGATAGATATTTTCGTCTAAAGGCGGATTTTAGTAAAGATTATTCGCATTCCTATTCTTTTCGTGCTATCATAAATTGTGATTTTTTGTCCTTATATAAATAAGCTTGTAGGCGCAAACATCTTTCGTTTCGTCTTTTTTTAGTGGATTGGGAAGTATACCTTTTCAAGGAAATCCACAAAGATGCGACATCATTTCACGCTAACTGGCACGGAATGTGTTTTTCTAATGAAAAGATGCGAGGCAAAACTACACGTAAAGGGAGATAGACGAATGGAATTATCAGATGCTTATATTGCTTCCTTCATTCCTGAACGTGATGAATTATTATTAGAAATGGAACGCTTTGCAGAGGAGAATCATGTACCAATTATGCAGCTTGCTGGTATTGAGTCATTAAATCAGCTACTGCGCATTCAAAATCCGAAATCGATTTTAGAAATTGGGACAGCGATTGGGTATTCAGCAATGCGTATGGCACAAGCTTTACCAACGTGCCAAATTGTCACAATTGAACGTGATGTGTCACGTGTACAATATGCGAAACAATTCATTGCAAGATCACAGGTAAAAGACCGTATACAAGTCATAGAGGGCGATGCGTTAGAAGTAGATGTGGAATCCATTAAACCTACTTTTGATGCTGTTTTTATTGATGCGGCAAAGGGGCAATACATGAAGTTTTTCGAAAAATATGCACCGCTCGTTCCATCGGGTGGCGTTTTATATATCGATAATATGTATATGCACGGGCTTTCAGATTTAGATATTAAAGAAGTACCGAGAAGAAAAAGAACGATGATTCGAAACTTAAAAACATTTTCCGATTGGATTATGGCGCACCCAGATTATACAAGTGCGTTCTTCCCAGTTGGTGATGGTTTGTTAATATGTTTGAAGAGGTGATTAGTGTGAAAAAACCAGAATTATTAGTAACACCACAATCGGTAGAGCATGTTGCAGCATTACTTGATGCAGGTGCAGATGCTTTTGTAATTGGTGAACAGAAATTTGGCTTACGTTTAGCTGGAGAATTTACCGTAGCACAAGTAGAAGAGGCAACGAAGCTTATTCATGCTGCAGGTAAAAAAGTATATGTAGCGGTAAATGTTTTATTCCATAATGATCGTTTAGAAGCGCTAGACGTGTATTTACAAGAAATGAAACGAATTGGTGTTGATGCGCTAATCTTTGGTGATCCAGCGGTAATCGTTGCGGTTCGCGAATTAGGCATCACGATTCCATTACATTGGAACCCAGAAACAACAGCTACAAACTGGTTCCAAGTAAACTATTGGGGTGAGCGAGGCAGTAAACGTGGTGTATTAGCACGTGAGCTTTCTGTTGACGAAGTGTTAGAGATTAAAGAAAATACAAAACATGAAATCGAAGTGCAAGTGCACGGTATGACATGCATGTTCCAATCAAAGCGTTCCCTTTTAGGTAACTATTTCTTATACCGCGATCAAGCGATGGAAATCGAAAATCGTAAAGACAATAAAAACATGTTCATACATGATAAAGAACGTAAAAATAAATACCCAATTTATGAAGACATGAACGGTACGCACATATATTCTCCAAATGATATGTGTATTATCGAAGAAATGAATGAACTATTCGAAGCAGGCATTGATTCATTAAAAATCGATGGCATCTTACAATCATTCGACTATGTGGTCAAAGTGGCGTCACTTTACCGTACAGCAATTGATACCTACTTTGAGCAAGGTGAAGATGCATACGATGAAATCAAATCTGAATTATTCGAGCAAGTAGAGGCAATTCAGCCGGCGTTACGTCCACTGGATACTGGCTTCATCTACAAAGAAACAGTTTACTAGGAAGGAGAACGAAGGCATCATGCTACAGTTAATTCAAAACGAAAAAATCCGTGAAACAATTAACGGAAAAACAGTGATTACGAAAAAACCTGAGCTTTTGGCACCAGCAGGAAGCTTAGAAAAATTAAAAGTTGCCGTACATTACGGCGCAGACGCTGTATTCATCGGTGGTCAAGAATTCGGTCTACGTTCAAACGCAGGAAACTTCACTATTGAAGAGATGAAAGAAGGCGTAGAGTTTGCCAACCGATATGGCGCAGTGATTTACGTTACAACAAACATTTTCGCTCACAATGAAAATATGGACGGTCTTGAAGAATATTTACAAGGAATTGAAGGTGCTGGTGTTAAAGGGATTATTGTAGCCGACCCGTTAATTATCGAAACTTGTAAAAAGGCAGCTCCATCTTTAGAAATCCACCTTTCTACACAGCAATCACTTTCAAACTGGAAAGCGGTTAAGTATTGGAAAGACGAAGGTTTAGAGCGTGTTGTACTGGCACGTGAAGTTGGCGGCGAAGAAATGCTAAAAATGAAAGAGGAAGTAGATATTGAAATCGAGGCATTCGTGCACGGTGCAATGTGTATCGCTTACTCTGGTCGTTGTACATTATCGAATCACATGACAGCACGTGACTCAAACCGTGGCGGCTGCTGCCAATCTTGTCGCTGGGACTATGATCTATACGAAGAAAAAGACGGTGAAGAAGTAGCATTATTTAACGAAGGTGAAGCACCATTTGCGATGAGTCCAAAAGACTTAAAGTTAATCGAATCAATTCCTCACATGATTGAGTTGGGCATTGATTCATTAAAAGTAGAAGGTCGTATGAAATCAATTCACTACGTGGCAACAGTTGTTTCAGTATATCGTAAAGTAATTGACGCATACTGTGCTGACCCAGAAAACTTCTCATTCCAAAAAGAATGGTTAGAAGAATTAGCGCGTTGTGCAAATCGCGCGACAGCTTCTTCATTCTTCGAAGGTGAGCCAAGTTATAAACAGCAAATGTTCGGTTTCCACTCACATAAAATGAAGTGGGATTTCGCAGGCTTTGTAATGGACTATGATGCGGAAACGCAAATGGTGACGATGGAGCAGCGTAACTACTTCAAACCAGGTGATACAATTGAATTCTTCGGACCAAATATTGAAACGTTCAAAATGACAGTTGGCCAACTTTGGGACGAAGATGGCAACGAGTTAGATGTTGCGCGTCACCCATTGCAAATTTTAAAATTCAAAGTCGACCGACCACTTTCGAAGTACGACATGATGCGAAAGGAGAACAACTAAATGACAAATAAGCGCCCTGTTGTTATCGGGATTGCTGGTGGTTCATGCTCAGGTAAAACGAGTGTAACACGTGCCATTTATGATGTTTTCCGTGACCATTCAGTAGTAGTAATCGAACAAGACTTTTACTACAAAGACCAAAGCCATATGACGTTTGATGAGCGTCTTTTGACAAACTATGACCATCCATTAGCATTTGATACAGATTTATTAATTGAGCATGTACACAGCCTAATAGAATATAAAGCGGTAAAAAAGCCGGTGTATGATTATGTACAGCATACGCGTTCTGAAGAAGTTATTGACGTCGAACCGAAAGATGTAATTATCGTTGAAGGTATTTTAGTACTTGAAGATGAGCGTTTACGTGATTTAATGGACATTAAATTATTTGTAGACACAGATTCGGATTTACGCATTATTCGCCGTATTCAACGTGATATTAAAGAGCGCGGTCGCACAGCAGATTCAGTAATTGAGCAATATTTATCGGCAGTAAGACCAATGCATAATATGTTTATCGAACCAACAAAGCGTTATGCGGATGTCATTATCCCAGAAGGTGGCGATAATAACGTTGCAATCGATTTAATGGTAACGAAAATAAAAACAATTCTTGAAACTGGTGCTAACTTGTAATATGATGGTGTAGTATTTACAAATATTGCATTTCAATAATGGTAACAACACATAAATAAGCAATGATGAAATTCGGCTGCTAGTAAACGCTGTGTAAAGATTCTAATTAGACATCTTTACACATACCGTAAACTAGTAGTCGGGTTTTCTGTTATTTATGAACAAAAAATTTGAATTGTAAACTTTGTTCAAATTAAGAATAAAGTAAACAGCATGAAAATGGTATAAGTAAACGTTTTCAAGGTATAACGGAGGAGTGAGAACAAATGTCAAACGAAAAACAATATCCAATGACACTTGAAGGTAAAACAAAATTAGAAAATGAATTAAACGAATTAAAAACGGTAAAACGCCCAGAAGTAGTAGAGCGTATTAAAGTAGCGCGTTCTTTTGGTGACTTATCAAAGAACTCTGAGTACGATTCAGCAAAAGAAGAGCAAGGATTCGTTGAAGGACGTATTTCCTTAATCGAACAAATGTTACGTAATTCATTAATCATCACTGAAGATGGTACTACGAATGCTGTGTCATTAGGTAAAACGATTACTTTCGATGAGCTAATCGGCGGTAAGCGTGCAAACTTTGAAGAATCTTATACAATTGTAGGTTCAGCAGAGGCAGATCCAATCGAAGGTAAAATTTCAAACGACTCGCCAATCGCAAAAGCATTAATGGGCAAACAAGTCGATGATGTTGTAAAATTAACAACACCAGGCGGCGACATGGAAGTTGTTATTTTAGAAATTAAATAATTGTATTTTTTGCAAGCAGCAGTTAGCGTATATTCGCTAACTGCTTTTATTTTTGCTACAATATGTACATGCATAGGGGGTATGGAAATGGAACGTAAAAGACGCTTTCAAACACGACAACAGTATGCGGAAGAAAAAGCAAAGAGCTCAAAATTTGATCGGGTCAATAAAAATTTAAATATTTTAATTGCAATTGTGGCAATAGCGATTGTCGTAACATTAGCGATAATATTATCAAATGATTCAGTACCAAAAGACCAGGCAGAACCGAAAGAAACAAATGAGCAAGCTGTTTCAGAAGAGCAACAATCGAATGAAGATCAAACGAGTGGAGATCAAACGAATGCTGGAACTACCGATGAAAACGATGAAAACGATGAAGATGATGAAAATGTGACGGAAGAAACGACAGATGTAGTTGAAAACACCATACTACCTTCTGCAGATCCAATTGTCGATGAAGTTCAAGTGAATAGTGCGTGGGCAGCATATCCGACTGAGCAAACGGGTAAGCATGTATCGACATTTGTATCGGGTCATATCGATTATGAAGAGAAGCTAAAGGCAGTTTTTAGTGTGCTTGATTTACAACAAGACAATAGTATTGTGTTAAGAGTAAAAAATAATGGTAGTGCAAATACTGCAATTGCGGTTGTCACGTCAATGGATAAATCGGAAATGTATCGTGTTAGTATAGAATGGATTGATGGTGAAGGCTGGAAACCAACGCGCTTAGAAATGTTAAATACAGTTGTTGGTGCCTATTAATTTGCTACATTAAAAGCTCCTAACTAGGGCTGAAAAAGGGAACTCAAGTAAAGAGCGCTACACCGTGTGGCAACGCGTGAGTGATCAACATCATGTTGGTCTAGTGTCCTTGCAGTTGTCACAAATTTTGCTTGACGAAGTGTAGTAGGATTGAGTACTTTAAGAAGAGTGCTTTAACATTGGAGGAATAGATATGAAAATTGCAGTAATTGGTGCAATGGAACAAGAAGTAGAATTATTACGAGCAGCATTGCAAAACCCACAATCTGAAACAATCGCAAACAGCGAATATACAACGGGTACATACGAAGGCAAAGAAGTTGTGCTTTTAAAAAGTGGTATTGGAAAAGTAAACGCAGCTATGTCGACAACAATTTTATTAGAAAAATATCAGCCAGATGTTGTGATTAATACAGGTTCAGCTGGTGGCTTTGATAGCGCATTAAAAGTAGGGGATATTGTCATTTCTGATGAAGTACGTCATCATGATTGTGACGTAACAGTATTTGGCTATGAAATTGGGCAAATGGCGGGCATGCCAGCAGCATATAACTCTGATGAAAAGTTAATGGGAGTGGCACAACAAGCAGTGGCTGAAGTAGGTGAGCACAACGCAGCGGTGGGATTAATTTGTTCAGGCGATGTATTTATGAGCAATCCTGTACGCGTTGAAGCTGTGCGTAAAGACTTCCCAACAATGAAGGCAGTTGAAATGGAAGCAGCTGCCGTAGCGCAAGTTTGCTACCAATTCGGTACACCTTTTGTAGTAATCCGTGCGTTATCTGATATTGCAGGCCAAGAATCGAATCTTAGCTTTGATGAGTTTTTACCAGTAGCAGCGAAGCATTCAACAGAAGTAGTATTAAAAGCGATTACAAAATTATAATTAACGAAGCGTTTTCAATAATTCTTAAACGGGTATAACTTGATTAATACTTCGTTTAAAGGGGGAACGCGATGATTTTTTTACTTTATGGTGCCGTTGCGATTACAACTATTATTGGATTCGTGATGATTTTTGAAACGAATGAAAGCAACACTTAAAGGGGAGGACATTGTGCAAAAAGTAACACTTTTTGCACAATGTCCTCTTCCTGTATTATGGAACTGCTTAGGGTGGTGCTTTTGCAGTAGTCAAGATAAGAAAGATAGAATGCTAAACACGACACTTTCTGTGACAACGCATTCGCGATTAGCATTGTGTGCCCTCCATCCTCGGCACAAGGAAATTTCTAGACAATTCTTTTATTGGTGATTTTCATTGTGTTTAAACTGCTGATACAGTTTGATTAATGCCCGTTTTTCAATTCGGGATACGTAACTGCGCGAAATATTGAGGCGTTTTGCAATTTCTTTTTGAGTGTGGGGGTCATAGTTTTGCAATCCATAGCGGTAGGATATGATTTCAAGTTCACGAGGTTCGAGTGTGTTTAAATAGTGATAAAGCTTCGCGAAATCTTCCTTTTTTTCAATTTCTTCAATGGCGGAAGGTTCATCAAGCTGAAGTAAATCACGAATTTGTAGGGATTGCCCATCCTTATCTATACCAATAGGTTCAAATAATGATACATCCTTTTGGACCTTTTTTTGCGTGCGTAAATACATGAGAATTTCATTTTCTATACAGCGCGCGGCATACGTAGCTAGGCGAGTTTTCTTTTCAGGGGTAAAACTACTGACGGCTTTCATTAAACCGATTGTGCCAATTGAAATATAATCATCGAGCAATTCATGTGGGGGATGAAATTTTTTGACGATGTGCGCTACAAGTCGCATATTGTGCTCGATTAATTCGATACGCGCTTGTTCGTCACCTTCCATAAAGCGGGAAATTACTTGCTGTTCTCGTTCACGACTGAGTGGCTTCGAAAATGTTTGCCCTTTTAAATAGCCGACAAGTGCAGGGAACTCAAGCCAAAGTTGAAGCAGTACTGTCAAAACACCGCTCAAAGAAATCTCCTTTCACGTTTTCGACAGTATATGATGAATTTCGTCAGAGCATGAAAAAAGTGTAGGACTTAAAGTGCCTACACTTTTTTCAATGTAAATGTACTAACCATCAATACAGCAAGTACAGGGAACAAAATCATGTAAAATTGCGTTGATAGAACATCGGTAAAGAAATAAGAAAATGTTAGTAACGTACCAGCTGCTGTAATTGGTAAACCAACAAAATAACCTGTTGAATCCATTACATTAAAGCGTGCTAAACGAATTGCGCCAGCCGCGATAAATAATACGGGCATCATCATTCCCGTAACACCAGCATCGATTAATGCCATTTCATACATTAACAGGGCGGGTGCAACACCGAACGAAATTATATCAGCCATTGAATCGAGTTGTTTCCCTAAATCAGACTCTTGATTAAATTTCCGTGCGACTTTGCCGTCGTAACGGTCTAAAAATGCTGCGATAAAAATTAGTAAAACACTATAGCTATATGAATCATTTAACGTCGCCATAATTGCAGCTCCACCAAATGACATATTGGTAATTGTTATAATATTTGCAGCATTTGCTTTTATCTTTTTCAATGTGGAATCCACCTTTTGAAATAGAAACATCGGAAACACTCCTTTGCTCTTTAGCTATTCTTTATTATACTTGTTAATTGAAAAAAAGGTAGTAGTTTATTCATAATAGGACCTTTATTTGTGTGCATTTCCATTATATAATTTATCTTTATCCCGTATTTATAAGCGGTAAAATTACCGTCCAAAAAACTCGTTTAGTAAATGCATTCATCAATCTACGTGGTAGGTGGAGGTTCACGTTAATAAATTAATTACGAAATCAATTTAATTAGAAAATATGAAAACATAAACATTGGAGGCCAGTGCAAGTGAAAGAAAAATTGTATCAAAATTTAATCGAACTTTCGAATGGGAAATTTTCATCAAAAATGCTTCAAACAGTTGCCCAATCACGAATAAGTAAATCCTTTATTAAAAGCTATAGTAATATATACGGAATTAACCTATCAGAGGTTTCAAAATCACAGCAACAATTTACAAGTTTACATGATTTTTTTGTGCGTGAGTTAAAAGCGGATGTAAGACCTGTAGATAATCGCCCGACGATTTTTACTAGTCCAGTAGATGCGAAAATTGAAGTTTTCGGCAAAATTACGGATGGCATGATGTTTACGGTAAAAAATAAGCCGTATTCATTAGCAGCTTTACTTGGCTCCACTAAACAAGCAAAGCGATACGAAGATGGCACATATATTGTCTTTTATTTAAGCCCAGCAGATTATCACCGTATACATAGCCCGATTAACGGACAGATTACTCGCCAATATGTGCTCGGACAAAAATCATATCCAGTAAATCAAATGGGTCTTGAATATGGAAAGAAACCAATTAGCCATAACTATCGTATGATTAGCGAAATCAAATATGATGACCAACACCAAGCAGCGTTCATTAAAGTAGGTGCAACTTTCGTCAATTCGATTGAATTAACGAATACAACGAGCAATTGGAAGAAAGGTGAAGAGGTTGGCTATTTTACATTTGGTTCAACTGTGGTGATGTTATTTGAACGAGAGGCAGTGACGTTTTGTGAGAACGTAACCCAAGGAGCGAAGATAAAAATGGGAGAAGCCTTTGCTACTATGTTATAATAGAAAAATCAATTTGAGTTAGGGGTAACGAATTTGTATAGTTTTTTATTACCAAATGAATTTGTCACGAGTATTTTCGAAGTAACGCCAGAAAAATTGGCCAACCTAGGCATTAAAGGCATTATTACGGATTTAGATAATACGTTAGTAGAATGGGATCGTGCTGATGCAACGGAAGAACTTGTTGAGTGGTTTGACATGATGCGTGAAGCGGGCATAAAAGTTATTATTGCATCAAACAACAACGAACAACGTGTAAGAACGTTTGCAGAGCCACATGGAATTCCGTTTATTTATCGTGCAAAAAAGCCTTTAGGTAAGGCCTACTATGATGCAATGGTAAAACTGCGCCTAAATCGTAATGAGGTTGCTATGTTAGGCGACCAACTATTAACGGATGTCATGGGGGCAAAACGTCAAAAAATTTATACGTTTTTAGTGCGTCCTGTTGCAGACTCAGACGGGCTTGTAACTAAGTTTAACCGCTTTGTAGAGCGTCGTGTGTACAATGATTTAAAACGAAAAGGGCAATATCCTTGGGAGGACTAATCCAAAGGTGCCATTTATTTTAGGAGGAAATATTTAATGAACGAAATGCCACAATGTATTGGCTGTGGAACAGTGATTCAAACAGAAGATAAGAATGGTTTAGGTTATGCGCCAGCATCTTCATTAGAAAAGGAAACAATTATTTGCCAACGTTGTTTCCGTTTAAAAAATTACAATGAAATTCAACCAGTTAGCTTAACGGATGACGATTTTTTACGTATTTTAAATGGTCTTGGACAACAGCAAGGTCTAATCGTAAAAATTGTAGATATTTTTGACTTTAACGGCAGCTGGTTACCTGGTTTACACCGTTTTGTTGGAAAAAATCCAGTATTATTAGTTGCAAACAAAGCCGATCTTTTACCGAAATCTGTAAAAGAAAAAAAGGTAATCAACTGGTTAAAACGCGAAGCAAAGGCATTAGGTTTAAAGCCGATAGATGTAAAACTTGTTTCTGCACATAAAGGTATGGGCATGCAAGAAGTGGTTGAGGCAATTGAAGAATACCGTAATGGACAAGATGTGTATGTAGTTGGCTGTACAAATGTAGGAAAATCAACGTTCATTAACCGCATTATTAAACAAGCAACTGGTGAAGGGGAAGTAATTACGACATCTCACTTCCCAGGGACAACACTTGATATGATTGGTATTCCGTTAGATGACGGTGCTGCATTATTTGACACACCTGGTATTATCAATCATCACCAAATGGCGCATCATATTGATTCGAGTGAATTAAAATACATTATGCCGAAAAAAGAAATTAAACCAAAAGTGTATCAACAAAATGAGGGACAAACGTTATTTATTGGGGCATTAGCACGCTTTGATTTCATTAAAGGTGAACGTGCTGCATTTACTGTGCATGTAGCAAATGATTTACCAATTCACCGTACAAAGCTAGAACGAGCAGATTTATTGTACGCAGAGCATAAAGGGGAGCTTTTAGCACCACCTACAGCAGCGCATATTGATCAATTACCTGAATTAGTACGTCATGAATTTTCGATTAAAGAAGCGAAAACAGATGTTGTATTCTCAGGTTTAGGCTGGATCACGGTACAACATGCAAATGTTGTCGTTGCAGCGTATGCACCTAAAGGGGTCGAAGTATTCGTTCGCCCGTCACTAATCTAACGACTACCAGCACACCTGCTAGACGGTAATTATGCCAAGGTGAAATGGATTTCAATTTTTGGGAAAGAAGGTCTTGTCGATGAAAAAGTGGTTTGCGGTTATTGGAGACCCGATTGCTCAATCAAAATCTCCTGAAATGCACAATGCGTGGTATGAGCAGGAGAAAGTAGATGCAACATATATCCCAGTACACGTGAAGCCTGAAAATTTACAGCAGGCAGTTGCGTCGTTTAAACTGCTAGGAGCTAGTGGCTGGAACGTTACAATTCCACATAAACAAACGATTATTCCTTTTTTAGATGAATTAGATGAATTAGCAAAAAAAATGGGTGCAGTCAATACAGTCGTACGAACAGCTGAAGGCAAACTAAAAGGCTATAACACAGATGGTCCAGGTTTTGTAAAGTCACTTGAAGCAGCAATCGGTACATCAAAGCGAACGGAGCCTGTATTATTAATCGGTGCGGGTGGTGCAGCGCGTGGTATTGCATTTGCGCTTCAAATGGTAGGTTATAAAAACATAACAATTGCTAATCGTACAGTCGAAAAAGCACAACAAATTGTCGATGAAATGAATGCTGGTGTAGCGATTACCATGCAACAAGCAGAGGGGAATTTAGATGCGTATCGAATCTTTATTCAAACTACTCCTGCAGGTATGTCGACGGGCGACTTTGCATTACCATTTTCGCTTGAAAAGTTTCCAACAGGGGCAATTGCGGCTGATATTGTGTATAATCCATTAATGACGCCCTTTTTGCAAGCGGCTGAGCAAAAAGGTGCAACAATTGTCAACGGCTTAGGCATGTTCGTTCATCAAGGCGCGATTGCTTATGAGCATTGGTTAGGCAATTATCCAAATACAAATGCAATGATTGCTCGTTTAATAGAGCAATTAGGAGGAAAATAGAAATTATGTTAACAGGTAAACAAAAACGTTTTTTACGTGCTGAGGCACATCATTTAGATCCAATTTTCCAAGTGGGGAAGGGTGGCGTAAATGATGCAATGCTTGTACAATTACGCGATGTTTTAGAAGCTCGCGAACTTATTAAAGTACGTATTTTAGATAACTGCGAAGAAGATAAAAATGACGTAGCACAAGAGTTAGCAGAAGGTACACGCGCTGAATTAGTACAATTAATCGGATTAACAGTTGTGTTATATAAAGAATCTCGTAACAATAAAAAAATCGTATTACCAAAAGCACAAGCGAAATAAGGTGAATGATGATGAAGAAGGTTGGTCTTTTTGGTGGTACATTTAATCCGCCACATATTGGTCATTTAATTATGGCTAATGAGGTGTATGCGGCGTTAGGTTTGTCAGAAGTACGCTTTATGCCAAATGCGAAAGCACCGCATAAAGACGTATCGAAATCTGCGACGAATGAACAACGCTTAAAAATGGTTGAGCTCGCGATTGAAGACGTACCTTATTTTAACGTGGAAACTTTTGAACTTGAGCGTGGAGGCGTTTCTTATACGTATGATACGATGAAAGTATTACATGAACGTGAACCCGATGTGGAATTTTATTTTATCATTGGTGGCGACATGATTGATTCGCTTCATACGTGGTACCACATTGATGAGCTTATAAAGCTTGTCAATTTCGTTGGGGTGAAGCGTCCTGGTTCCGAGGCAAAAACTGATTACAATGTACGAATGGTGGAGGCACCGGAGATTAATCTTTCTTCAACATTTATTCGCAATCGATTACAACAGCAAGGCTCACTGCAATATTTATTACCAGAAGCAGTGGAATGTTATATTCGAAAGGAAGGTCTATATGGAGCGACAAGCGATGTTAGCAGCAATTAAAGGTCGTATGCCAGAAAAACGTTATATTCATACTATTGGAGTAATGGAAACGGCAATTCATTTGGCAAAACGATATGGTCAAGATGAAAAAAAGGCTGAAATTGCAGCGATTTTTCATGATATCGCCAAGTATGCTGATGTAGAGTGGATGCGAAAAATTGTTTACGAACAAAATTTAGATCCGCGATTACTACAATGGGATAGCGAAATTCTACATGGACCTGTTGGCGCTTGGATTGTTCAAAACGAACTTCATATCGAAGATAAAGACATTTTGAATGCCATCCGTTTCCATACAACTGGCCGAGAGAATATGACTACATTTGAAAAAATTATTTTTGTAGCAGATATGATTGAACCAAATCGAAAGTTCCCCGGGGTAGATGAGCTACGTGCATTTGCAGAGGTGGATTTGAATGATGCATTTCGAGCATGTGTACTGCATTCGCTCATGCATTTAGTAAGTTCACAAATAGCCATTTATCCAGTTTCAATTGAGTGTTACAACAGTTTAATGAGAGAGGAATAAACATACATGAACGAAACATTATTAAGTATTGCTTATAAAGCAATTGACGACAAACGAGGCGAGGATATTGTTGCATTAAATATGCAAGGTATTTCCCTA
Source organism: Solibacillus daqui (assembly GCF_028747805.1). NCBI lineage: Bacteria > Bacillati > Bacillota > Bacilli > Caryophanales > Caryophanaceae > Solibacillus > Solibacillus daqui. Next base: position 2,725,384 of record NZ_CP114887.1, on the reverse strand, counting down.
TTAGCAGATTATTTTATCATCGCAGAAGGTAGCTCAGAACGCCAAGTACAAGCGATTGCACGTGAAATTAAAGAAAAAGCAGAAGAAGCAGGCTTTACTGTACGTAAATTAGAAGGCTTTGATACAGCTCGTTGGATTTTAGTGGACATGGGTGATGTTGTTGCGCATATTTTCCATAAAGATGAGCGTGCATACTACAATTTAGAGCGTTTATGGGGAGATGCACCACATTTAGATACGCCACAATCTAACAATGAATAGTTATGAGCGTTTTGCTGAGGTTTATGACGAACTAATGGTCGACATTCCGTATGATCAGTACGTACAGTGGATTACTCGTTATGCACCAGCAACACAATTCAAACAATTATTAGATATTGGCTGTGGTACCGGGACGCTAACAAGTATGCTACATGTTGCGGGCTATCAAGTTTCGGGTATTGATTTATCTGAGGACATGCTTGCTGTGGCAAGTGCGCGAATGGCAGCAAACGGTATATCAATGCCGTTATATGCGATGAGTATGGATGAGTTAGATGGCTTTGACAACTTAGATGTTGCAATTATACCAATTGATTCGATTAACTATGTAAAAGACGAGGCAAATGTTGTTGAAACGTTGAAGCGGATTTATGCTAGTTTACGTGTTGGTGGGCAATTGTTTTTTGATGTGCATTCACTATTTAAAATGGACGACATCTTTTTGGATGGTCCATTTACGTATGACGACGGTAAAATAACGTATGTTTGGCATACAGAACCAGGTGAATTTGAGCATTCCGTCTATCATCAAATGACGTTTTTTATACAAACAGAGAGCGATTTATTTGAACGTTTTGACGAAGAGCATTTCCAGAGGACATTTGCTTATCAGCAATACGAAATGTGGTTAACAGAAATCGGCTTTACATCTATTGAAATTTCAGCCGATTGGTCCGATGAAGCACCACAAGATGAAAGTGAACGAATTTTTATTCGTGCGGTAAAATAGCCGAAATAGACAGTTTCAGTGATTTACTTGAAATACCTTTTCTTGATGAATGAAACTTTGTATAGTGGAGGTAGCTCCATATATAAAGCCTTCTTTAAGAAAGGGTGTTTTTTGATGTGCAGCCATTTTTAGAGAAGTATAAAAAGATGCTTGTGATTACAGGGAGTGTTCTCGCAGCTCTATTATTTTATTTTTTCACCATTCACGATACTTCAAAACAATCCCCAATACAAACGATTGAACCAATCGCTCCACTAGCAGCAATTGAACCTACCGAACCCGAAATTATTGAAAATAATACACCCGAAGCTTATATGGTAGATGTGAAAGGGGCTGTTCGTTATCCAGGTGTTTATACCCTTGAAGAAGGCATGCGTATTGTTGATGCTATTGAAGCTGCAGGTGGCTATACGGAACAGGCAAATCCAACACTTATTAACCATGCTCAAAAGCTTCAAGATGAATTGGTACTTTATATTCCAAAAGTCGGCGAGCAGCTAACAGAGGAGCTAGAAATGCTTATTGTAGGTGCCACAAGCAATTCCTCATCAAGTGGAAGCAGTGGAGTTAATAAATCAGGCAAAGTTAATTTAAACAAGGCAAATGACAGTGAACTGACTCAATTACCAGGTATCGGTCCATCAAAGGCAAACGCCATTATTGGCCACCGTACAGAGCAGGGCAATTTTCAGACGATTGAGGATTTAAAAAAGGTAACTGGAATCGGTGAAAAGACGTTTGAGCAATTAAAAGAGTTAATTGATGTAAAGTAATGTAAAATCTCGAAATAAACGTGCATTGCGATTCACAAAACTTACGTATAAACTGAGAAGTAACATAATTATTGGAGGTTATCATATGGAGCGTATTACTTGGGATCAATTTTTTATGGCACAAAGTCATTTACTAGCATTGCGTAGTACTTGTACACGCCTAGCTGTTGGCGCAACAATTGTTCGCGAAAAACGCATTATTGCAGGTGGCTATAACGGCTCGATTTCGGGCGATGAGCATTGTATTGAACAAGGATGTTACGTGGTGGATAATCACTGTGTACGTACGGTTCATGCCGAAACTAACGCATTACTACAATGTGCAAAATACGGTACACCGGCAAATGGTGCCGACCTTTATGTAACACATTTCCCGTGCTTACCATGTACGAAAACAATTATCCAAGCCGGTATTAAAAACGTCTACTATGCAAAAGATTATAAAAATAGTATGTATGCGTTAGAATTATTTGCAAAAGCAAATGTAAATGTTGTACATATTCCATTTGATGAAGCAAAAATTGATTTTTTACAGGATGAAAAATACGCGTTAACATTTGACATGCTTGAAAAATTGCGTGCTTTAGGCGCTAGCCATGAAGAATTGCTCCCGTTTGAGGAGAAGATGCATGCTTTATTTGGTCAACTTATACAAGCATAATTGGATTTACTATGCCTTATCGGTTTGTATTAGTGCTGTCGCTAGTTTTCAATCGGTAAGGCTATTATGGTTACTCGGGTTATTAGTTGGATTTTGTTTCTATAAAAAGCTTTGGAAATGGCATTTAGTAGGGATTGTGACTATTAATTTATTGACATACTGTTATTTTAGCTATGAAGTAGATAAGTTACAGGAACCTGTGACGTTGCCTGCAGAACTTACTTGGACAGATCAATACAAAATAAATGGTGTCATGTTGCGTGGCATTATGAAGGATGCGCAAGGTAATAAAGTCTATGTTACATACGAAATCAAGAGTGAACAGCAAAAGCATGAATTACAGTCCATGCAATTAGCTGGGCAAATTTATTTTGTAACAGGACAGCAAGTAGAGCCGTCAATTCCAGCGCATCGCTACGGGTTTTTAATGGGGCGGTATTTGGAAAGTAAAAGTGCGCGCGGCATTGTGGAGATTGGAAGCATGACGCTTGTCAGTACGGAAAAAACGTTCCTACAACCGATTTATGATCAGCGCTTTTGGTTAAAAGAGCATATTGAACAAACCTTTCCAAACTCGCTCGTTGCAGAAGCTCAGGCGCTATTAATCGGTCTACAAGAAAATGTGGATGAAGAATTAAACCGCGCGTATCAAAAACTAGGCATTACACATTTGTTTGCAATTTCAGGTCTACATGTGGCACTTGTCTCACTACTGTTTTTTCAACTATTACTGCGTTTAGGTGTACGACGCGAGTTAGCGAATATATTGTTGCTTATTTTATTACCTATATATGCTGTTTTAGCGGGTGGCGCACCGTCAATTTGGCGTGCTGTTAGTGTTGTAGAATTCATTATGTTAGCACAATATTTTCGTTGGAAAATTCCGATGGACGATGCCTTATCACTTAGTTTGCTTGGTTTTTTACTCATTGAGCCTGGTGCGATATATCAGGTAGGCTTTCAATTATCTTATTTGGCTACGTATAGTCTTGTATACTCAAGCCGTATATTAGCGCGCTACGAAAATTTTTGGGTGCAGTCATTTTTTATTACGTTCGTTTGTCAAATCCTCGTTTACCCACTGTTGTTACATCACTTTTTTGAAATCAGCTTATCTTCTTTTATTGCGAATATCTTTTTTGTACCACTGTTTTCCTTCATTATTTTACCGGTTAATCTCGCTCTCCTTACTTGTTCATTTATTCCACTACCAATTAATCATCTAATTTTTACGATTTATAAGCCACTTCGTTTGTGGTTAACAGACCTCATTCTCGCTATTCAACAGCCAATTATTCAAATGTGGAATCCTGGAAAACCGTCAATGTTTTGGCTCGTCGTCCTATATGGTTCGGTGTTATTGGCATTTTATTTCCTTGATAAAGGTTCCAGTCTTAAAAAGATGGCTGCTACATTACTTATCCCAGCGGTTATTTTCCACTTCCAAACGTATTTGCATGGAGATTTAAAAATCGCCTTTGTAAATGTTGGACAAGGGGATTGTATTGTTATTGAATTGCCGCACCGAAATTCAGTTGTCGTCATTGATGCTGGTGGTTTACTGCACTTTGAGCAAGAGGCTTGGAAGGAACGGGATAAACCTTTTGAGGTAGGGAGGCAAGTTGTTGTCCCTTATTTAAAGGGGCGTGGTATTCAAAAAATCAATACGTTTATACTGACTCATGCTGATGCAGATCATGTAGAGGGAGCAGAAGAAGTGCTCCGGGAAATTCTCGTTTCAGAAGTACATGTAACACCGAATTCGCTTGATAAAGCAGTAATGAATGATTTATTAGAAGAGCTTGCAAAAACGAAGACGACATTGATAGAAAAAATGGCGGGTGATGGCTGGCAAATTGGCGATGTACGTTTTGATTATATTTGGCCACATGATATGGTATATGAGGGAAATAATGATTCGCTTGTGCTACTTGTACGTCAGGGAGCGTTTAAGATGTTATTTACAGGTGATTTAGAAAAAGAAGGCGAAGAAGAAATTGTACGGCTATATAGTGCGGCAATTGAACAGCTAGATGTATTAAAAACTGGGCATCATGGCAGTAAAACATCGAGTATTGAAGCGTTTGTAGAGCAGACATCTCCCAAACTTGCAATTTTTACAGCAGGAGAAAATAATCGCTATAAGCATCCAAATATTGATGTCATCACCCGTTTTGAACAACGACAAATTCCGTATTTAATAACAGGTTATGATGGAACGATAGAACTTCGTGTAAAAGATGGTGTGATGCAATTGGAAACATCGAATGATTTGTTAAAGAAATAAATTAGAAAAACTTATTCTTATATACTCAAAAAAAGAGCAACTGAATATAGTCAGTCGCTCTCTTTTTAATGCATTATAAACGAACAGCTGCTTCTACAATAACCGCAATGATGAACATTGTGATGAAGAAACCGCCGCCAACGACGAAACCGTAACCTGTATCTGGGAAGTCGTTACCTTTCATTGCGCGGCCACGACCCTCAAATGGATTTTCAGTTACGTAGTTTGGATCTTGATGTCCTGCCATAAGTATCCCTCCTAATCTGCCATTATTATAAAATAATCCCATCTAAAATGCTATATAGAATACTAATTATTCCCTTTATTAGGTGGTTTATCGACACATAATTTCAAGAAAAATCCACAAATTAGCTATGGTATTTCAAAAATCATTAAAACAAGTTTTGACACATGATGCCATGTACAAACTCTACATTCTCAATTTGCAAAAAAATGTGTATACTAAAGGGTACGACAACTTAGGGAGGTTCCCAATATGATAACAAAAATATGGCAAGATATTAAAAAAGGGAATTTCGCCCCAGTATATTTGATAGTAGGTGAAGAATCCTACTTTGTTGATGAAACGATCAATCGATTAAAGGTTGCTCTAAGTGCACAAGAAGAAGCAGAAGTGATGACCTTTGATTTAAATGAACAGCCAATCGATTATGTAATCGATGAAGCTGATACGATTCCATTCTTTACTGAACGTAAATTAATTATAGCTAAGACTGCTTCATTTTTAAAAGCGACAGAAAAAGGGAAAGAAAAAATAGAGCATGATGTGAAACGACTCGAAAATTGGCTCTACAATCCGACAGATACGGCAGTCACTGTATTTATAGCCCCATACGAAAAGCTAGATGAGCGTAAAAAAGTTACAAAGCTTATGAAAGAAAAATGTGTTGTATTACTGGCAGAAACACCACAAAATAACGATTTGAATGTTTGGATACAAAATGAGGCGCAAATACATGGCAAAGCAATTACAGAGGATGCAATCGGTAAGCTTCTTGAAATGGTTGGGCCTAGCATGCTACAGCTTCAAATGGAAATCGAAAAAATGGCGCTTTATTTAGGGGAAGAACTAGAAATTACGATTGGTTTAGTCGAGGATTTGGTAGCAAAAACATTAGAGCACGACGCATTTAAAATGTTAAATGCCTATTTAAACCATGATCAAGAGGAAGCATTGAAAATTTATCATGATTTACTCCGTCAAAAAGAAGAGCCTATTAAATTGGTCGGATTACTTGCGAGCAATATTCGAACGATGAATCATATTTTTTATTTACAAAAAAAGGGCTATCACCAACAACAAATTGCTAAACAGCTCAAAATTCATCCGTATCGCGTTCAAATTATTTCGGGACAAAGGAATCGACCGAGTGATTATCGGTTGTTACAGGCGCTCTACAGCCTCGCAGACGTGGATTTGCAGCTGAAAACGACAGGTGGTAATCGTGAACGTCATTTAGAATTGTTTTTAATGAAAAAATTATAGCAAAGTAGGTGTTTAAGAATGTTTTTTTCTAAGCACCTACTTTTTTGTGATTACAGACAACGAAAAAAGCCAACCGTCCAATGACAGTTGACTTTATAAGTTACAAAATTAAGCTTTTTTCGCTAAACGAGACTTTGTACGAGAAGCCACGTTTTTGTGGATAAGACCTTTAGAAGCAGCTTTATCTAATGCTTTAGAAGCAGCAACTACTAATTCTTGTGTGTTATCAGCACCTGCAGCGATCGCTTGCTCAGCTTTTTTAACTTGAGTACGCATAGCTGATTTAGCTTGTGCGTTAGCAGCGTTTGCTTTTTCGTTAACTTTTACACGTTTAATAGCAGATTTAATGTTTGGCATTTCTTTCACCTCCTAGTATTTAGGTACGAGATGAGTATTTTCTCACTTAATTCATGTGTCAATACAACAAAAATCATTCTACCAAAGGATTGAAGTAATTGCAATACATAAACGCAAAGAATATTTACTTGACAGTTTGAACACACTTCTAATGGAGGTGTTAAAATGCAAGAAATAACTTGGAATCGGACAGATTTAATAGATGAGGCAGCAGAAGTTGTCTTACAAACAAATGATCGGCAAAAAGAAAAATTAGAAGAAAAAAGCGGTATTCACATTGAAGAGTCACAGCAAAATCGAGTAAAAGTCACTAAAGTGGAAGTAAATGCTGAAGGTGAACGACAAATTCAAAAAAAACAAGGGGTCTATATTACATTATCTATCCCAACATTAACCTCTGAAGACCAGCACGGCTTTTTGCAATTACAAGAATCTCTTATACATTATTTGGATGAGATGCATAAAGAAATCTCCATTACCGCAGATTCAAGAGTTTTAGTAATTGGATTAGGGAATAAAACGATAACACCAGATGCGATTGGGCCATATGTAATTGACGCGATGCATAAAAAGCAATCAGAGCTTGAATCACCAGAGTTTATTTTGTATGCCCCAGGTGTGACTGCACAAACAGGCTTTGAAACAAGCGATTATGTACAAGCATTAACAGAAAGCATTAAACCTGAACTTGTTATTATTATTGATGCACTTGCAACGAGTGGCAGTGCAAGGCTGTGCCGTACAATTCAATTAACTAATACGGGTATTCAACCAGGTGGTGGTGTAGGTAATCACCGGAAAGAAATTTCGAAGGAAGTGTTAAGCGTACCAATAAGCGCAATTGGTATTCCTACAGTTGTTGAGGCCCCGATTTTAATGGCAGATGCTGTAGAGGCTGTGTTTCAATCGATTGCAGCGAAAATTAGTGAAAAAGGAAAGCCCTCTAGTAAATTATCTGTAACTAATTGGACTTCATCGAAAGAAAAACTTGATTTAACTTCATTAGAACCGATTTTTGGTCAATGGGTGACATGGTCAAATGAGGATCGCCGTCAGTTGTTTGAGGAAGTCTTTAGCTCCCATCCCGAACGTCTTATTGTAACACCAAAAGAGGTGGATTTTTGGTTAACTCAGTTTGCCATTTTGCTAAGTGAAAGTCTTTTTGAATGGATAAAAAATGCTAGAAAATCGTTCTAATTTTCATCTCTTCTCCATATCGTATTGGAGAAAGGGTGATGTGTTTGCAAAAACTAAAACGCTTTACGATCTTGCTATGCCTTTTATTTACACTGCCCCTAATTATTGGGCAACTCCCTTTTCCAAATAATAAAATGGCAACCGAAAAAAAGGAGCAGCCTCATTTTGTATTTGCAGCAGCAGATGTGCCTGAACCGGAACCAATTATGGAAAAGACTGAACCATTTAATGCACTTATGCTTTATACACATTCACATGAGTCGTATAAACCCATTGTTGAACAAGCGACAGGTTTAACTGCGGTTTATGATGAGCAAACGAATATCTATTCGTTGCAACAAATGATGGAGCATTATTTGCAGTTGAATGACATTACACCGCATATTTTGGATTTTGATGTAATGACGGAAATGAAATTAACAAATGCCACATTTCATCAGGCTTATAAAGTAGCGCGTCCTGTGTTAGCTGATTATTTGCAACAAAGCGAATATCAATTAGTTATCGATTTCCATCGGGATTCGGCATCTAGAAAGGTGACAACACTGAATTACGGTGAGGAAAACTTTGCGAAAGTTGCATTTGTTGTCGGTGCTGAACACGCTGGATATGAATCGAATTTAGCTTATGCTAAAGCATTAAGTGAACAATTAAATACTATTGTACCTGGTATATCGCGTGGCATTATAAAAAAAGAGGGTAAAGGTGTTGATGGGATTTACAATCAAGACTTAGCTCCCAATATGCTGTTAATTGAATTTGGTGGTATAGATAATACAGAGCAAGAACTTCAGCGGACAATGGCGGTATTAGCGCAAGCGATTCGTTTGGCATTTGTTGAATCAATGGTGTAGCATTTTTTCGTCTAATAAAGCACATATTTTATTGAATTTAGAAAAAATGCCCGCTGTTGAGATGTGTTCTTTGTTGTCGTATCGCTTACTTTCATAGTATAATTAAAGATACAAGAGGCCTCTATTGCTCATTTGTGTAAAAACACTAGAGCATAGGGGCTGTATTTTAGTAGAAAAGTAAGTGGGGTATTCTTTACATACGTCATAACACCGAGCTTTGAACGATGAAAAAGCGGTGTTTTTTCTAATTAGGAGAGGAAATTACTATGAACCGAGAACAACGCTTAAAACGTCAAGAAAATATCCGAAATTTCTCGATAATCGCGCATATCGACCACGGGAAATCAACGTTAGCTGACCGTATTTTAGAAAAAACAAAAACAGTTGCGCAACGAGAAATGAAATCACAACTTTTAGACTCTATGGATTTAGAGCGTGAGCGCGGAATTACAATCAAATTAAATGCCGTGCAATTAAAATACATTGCAAAAAATGGCGAGGAATATACATTCCATTTAATCGACACACCAGGTCACGTCGATTTCACATATGAGGTATCTCGTTCGTTAGCGGCTTGTGAAGGGGCGATCTTAGTAGTAGACGCTGCACAAGGGATTGAAGCACAAACATTAGCAAACGTATACCTTGCACTTGATAACGATCTAGAAATCTTACCGGTTATCAACAAAATCGATTTACCAGCTGCTGACCCAGAGCGCGTACGCCAAGAGGTAGAAGATGTAATCGGTTTAGATGCTTCAGAGGCAGTATTAGCTTCTGCAAAAGCAGGAATTGGTATTGAAGACATTTTAGAGCAAATCGTAGAAAAAGTACCTGCACCACAAGGCGACCCAGATGCTCCACTACAAGCGTTAATTTTCGACTCTGTTTATGATGCTTATAAAGGGGTAATTATCTCGATTCGTATCATTAATGGTACGGTAAAAGCGGGCGATACTATCCGCATGATGGCAACAGGAGCTGAATTCGAGGTAATCGAAGTTGGAGTTCATACACCAAAATCTGTAGCTCAAAAAGAATTAACAGTAGGTGACGTAGGTTACTTAACAGCATCGATTAAAAACGTACAAGATACACGTGTAGGTGATACAGTTACGTTTGCAGGTAGTCGCGGAGCAAAAGAGCCATTAGCTGGTTACCGTAAGTTAAATCCAATGGTATACTGCGGTCTTTACCCAATCGACACAGCGAAGTATAACGACCTACGTGAAGCTTTAGAAAAATTAGAGTTAAATGACTCAGCATTACAATATGAAGCAGAAACATCTCAAGCATTAGGCTTTGGTTTCCGTTGTGGTTTCTTAGGTCTATTACACATGGAAATTATCCAAGAGCGTATCGAGCGTGAGTTTAATATTGATTTAATTACAACAGCGCCTTCTGTAATTTATGAAGTAACAAAAACAGATGGTACAGTATTAAAAGTGGACAACCCATCAATGATGCCAGACCCACAAAAAATCGATAAAATCGAAGAACCATATGTAAAAGCAACAATTATGGTACCAAACGATTACGTAGGGGCTGTTATGGAGCTTTGTCAAAAGAAACGTGGTAACTTCTCTGGGATGGATTATATCGATGATACACGTGTAAAAATCGTCTATGAAATGCCATTAGCGGAAATCGTGTATGACTTCTTTGATTTCTTAAAATCAAATACAAAAGGGTATGCGTCATTTGACTATGAGTTAATTGGTTACAAACCTTCGAAGTTAAACAAAATGGACATCCTATTAAACGGTGAGCAAGTCGATGCATTAAGCTTCATCGTACACAAAGACTTTGCCTATGAGCGCGGAAAAGTAATCGTAGAGAAGTTAAAAGAATTAATTCCTCGTCAACAATTCGAGGTACCAGTTCAAGCAGCAATTGGTCAAAAAATCATTGCTCGTTCAACGATTAAATCAATGGGTAAAAACGTACTTGCAAAATGTTACGGTGGTGACATTTCACGTAAGCGTAAATTACTTGATAAGCAAAAAGCTGGTAAAAAACGTATGAAACAAGTCGGTTCAGTAGAAGTACCACAAGAAGCGTTCATGGCGGTACTGAAGATGGATGATACGAAGTAGTTCTGAAGAACATTGATTTAACAATGTTTTAGAAGATAATTTTATAAAATAAATAAAACTAGATGGTGGGGTTTGCCACCGATATGCCACCGCTTTTGATTTATGCCAGTAACAACTCATAAATCTTTAGCAATGGACTCGAAAATATCGGCAGCATCTCTCGCCATCTTTTGAGTTAAATGGACATAGCGATCTTCTGTAACTGCAGAACGGCTATGTCCTAATCTTTTTTGTACAGTTTTTATAGGTGTGCCATTTTCAATTAACATTGTTGCATGTGTATGGCGTAATGAGTGATAGTTGAAATCTATTTTTAATTTTCCTTTTATCAATTCACGTGTATGGTACTTAATAACGCTTGGTGTATAATGTTCACCATTTTCTTTTTTACAAATAAAATCATGTTTGGAATCTTGCTGATAGAACTCCCCATATTTCAATTTATTTTCTATTTGAAGCTTTTTAGCTTTTTTCAGGATACTTAATAGCGTATTACCGACGGGGATAGTGCGATAGCCAGATATAGATTTAGGTGTCGATACTACCCAATGATTTTTACCTTCAATACGCTTGATAGTTAATTGCTGTTCTATTTCGAGTGTCATTTCATCAAAATTTACATGTTTCCATTCAAGACCACATAATTCACCTACGCGAACGCCAGTATGGAGTCCAATGTGAAATGGTAGATAGAACGGGTGATCTTCTGTAACTTTCTTATTTAAAAGACGCAAATTTTCTTTAGGTTGTATTTTTAAATCTTCTTTTGTAGGCTTACGATCTTTATTTTTCATTAATTCAACATAACGCATAGGATTTTCGTTAATATATTTAAATGGATATACAGCTTGATTTAAAGCTTTGTTTAAAATACCTCTTATAATACTTAATGTTTGCTTAGCTAAACCTTCACGTACTTTTATATTCATAAATTGTTGTAGTACATGAGGAGTTAAAGATTTCAATTTGTATTTTCCGAGATGGGGAGTTATGTGATTTTTTATCGTTATTCGGTAGTTAACTTGTGTATTTGGTTTCAATTTAAGTTCTACGTATTCTTTTTGCCAAAATGTTAAGAAATCCTGTAGTGTCATTTCAGAAGGTTTAAAAACTGTGCCGGCATTTTCATATTCTAAAATTTTTCTTCTCAATACCGATTCAGCTTCCGCTTTCGTTTGAGCACCTTCTGCTGAACGTTCTATTTTCTTTCTTTTCCCGTCAACAATCCCCATATCGAAATAATAATACCAAGTGTTACCGCGTTTGCGTACTCCACCTTTCATACTGTTAGCCCCTTTCAAAAATTGTAACTTTTGCTGGTTCGATATAATCAAACATTTCTAAAACGCCTAACGGTTCAAAGCAAACTGTATAGCCTTCCACATAATGGCCCATCTGGTGCAGCGTGTACGGGTGAAATAAAGAGAAAAGTACGTCAACAATGGGAGAAAACACAAGATGATTTACTGCGTTATGTGTGGGGTTATGATAGCGAAGAACGACATCGAGCAGAACGTTTAGATAGCACTTATCCAGAGCACGATCATGTATTTCCTTTGATTGACTCTATGCTAACAAAAGATGAAGTGCATGGCTTATTAGACCGTTTGGTAGTTAAACGACCAGCAATGTATGAGTTAGGTTTCCGTAATAATAATTGCGTTGGTTGCGTTAAAGGCGGCATGGGCTACTGGAATATGATTCGAAAGCATTTTCCAGAGCGTTTTAAGGAGATGGCGGCACTAGAGCGTGATATAGGTGCTAGTTGTATAAAAGGCGTTTACTTAGACGAATTAGACCCAGCACGTGGACGTTTAGAAGATGAAGTAATGGGCGAATGCGGGATTTTATGTGAATTAGCATATACTGCTGTTTGCGATTAGTTACTCAAAGATTATGATCAAATCAAACAGTAACCAGGAGGACAAAATGAACGAATTAATCAAACAAGTAGAACAATGGTCAATCGATAAAGGATTGGACAATGCGGAATCGAGTAAGCAATTTTTGAAATGTTCGGAGGAGCTTGGGGAAGTTGCAGCAGCATTAGCACGTAACGATATGAACGCTTTACGCGATGGTATTGGTGATGTAGTTGTAACACTCATTATTCTTGCTCAACAAAACGGCATGGATTTACACGAATGCTTAAATTGCGCATATGACGAAATTAAAGGACGTACAGGAAAGATGATTGACGGTGTATTCGTAAAAAGTGAAGATTTACAATCGGAGTAGATTACTAACATCGTATATTTAGTGCCTAGCGCTCGATTCTAGGGGTTTTAATAACAAGAACAAATGTTTGTGTTGTTTATTTTTTTAACCTCTTAAAACGAACGTGTGTGCGTTTTGAAATACATCAGTAATTGTGGAGGGCAGAAATGAATAAATTATCACCAGTACAAAATAAAACCATTGAGGAATTTTGGATTTATCACAGCGAAAACAAACGCCTTCTTCATTTTCGTGAATTGGAATTGATGAATCCATATAATGAAGCAGATAGGAATACTGGCGGTGGTAAAGCTAATAAAATATCCAACCCAACTGAAAGAAAAGCAATAGTGTTAGCAGAAGATGAGCGTTATCAACATTTAAAGAAAACAATTGATATTATTGAAAGCTTATATAAAGAAATAGATGATGATTTGAAAACCATTGTGCATATGCGTTACTGGGATAAAGAAGGCTGCCATGAGTGGGAAGATGTAGCGGATAAATTATACATGTCCCGTAATAAGGTGTTACGTAAGCGAAATGTGTTAATCGATAAAACAGCAGAAAGGATGGGTTGGTTGTGAAGATTGAAATTAGTGGTGTAGGTATTGGTATGGTGCTCGCTATGATTATTTCATGGAGCGTTAATAAATCTATATTGTGGGCAATTATCCACGGTCTGTTCGGTTGGCTCTATATAATTTATTATGTACTTACAATGTGAACTTCTTAACTCTAGTGAAGTTCAGGTAAAAACAGTGTAAATTGATAACATACCATAATTTAAACAAACCAAATATCATATCAAAGTCGTGAGCGATTGCTTGCGGCTTTTATTATGTGTTGAAGCCTTAATTTCAATTAAGGCCTACATTGTTTGTGAGCTTCTGTAAATCTTACGAATTAATGGTATTATTTATTCAGTAAGATTTAGGAGGAAATACATATGAAAGTTTTTATTGGTATTTGGAGTGTATTAATTACACAGAGTTTACTAGTATTGATGTACTTAATCGGTTATGCATTCTTATCAGCTGTTTCAATAAATCCTAATACTGCAACTATTATTAGTGGGTTATTAAGTATGGTTGGTGGTGCGTTCGGAGCATTAGGTGCCTATATGGTTGCTACTTATCAAATGAAAAAACAATTTGAAAAACAAAATAGTGATAGAAGGGTAGAATATCAAATTGCGAAACTAAATGAAACTTTAGATTTGGCGTTTGAATTTAAAAAAACACTAATTTCATGTCATGAAAATAAAAGAAATATTCTTGTATATTTGAGATTACCATATAAAGATGACCAATATATTAAATTATTTGAAAAAATAAAAACTCAAATCGAAACACTGGACCTTATGTATGAAATGTTTGACAGGTATGAAATGTCTTTTAATACACCAATTGATTTAGAAGATATTGGAACTAAAGTGTTGCAATTTAAATCGGATTTTGAAGATTTAATAAATTTCATGGAAGGAAAACAACTATCTTTTATGCGAACAAATATAGACCTTGAGGATCAACAAAAAAATTATTTAGAATTAAGTGGTAGCATTGCAAGGTTCATCGAATCTTTAAAAGAGGATATTCAAAATCTAATAATATTAAAATAACATTAGCAAAAGTCACATCAATTACGATGTGGCTTTTTGTTATACCTTGATGACGAAAAAAGCTACCAACTATAGTTAGTAGCTCGTGTCACACAGTTTAAAGCTTAGCCTACGATTTTTTTGAGGTTAGAAGATCATCTATTATGCGATTTCTTATTAGAATGAAATCATTTTCATCAAAACTATGAGATTTCCCATGTTTACGACGATTAATAGTCGAGGAATGATATTGTACTGCATGGTGAACAGACCAAAATAAATCATCCCAACTTAGTGTTCCTCTGTACTCATAAAGGTCGTTCATAATATAGGCACAAGTTATATTAAAATGGTTCATTATTAAACGGCTCATTATTTACCCTCCAGTTCATTGGTTAAAATATAAGGTAATAACAAAAAAACTTAGGAGGAATGATAAATATGAACTCTGTGTGACCTTATCATTCTATTCAAATTTACATTGAAAAATTACAATTTTTATAATCTATAGGCGGTTTGTATTGTTCAACAATAAGATAAAGCTGAACTTATTAACACTAGAGAAGTTCGCAACAAAACCATGTAAATTGATATTATCGAGTTTTACATCAAAGTCGTGAGCGATTGCTTGCAAAATATGTTTATTAAGACAATACGAAAGTTTTATATGCACAACGGTTTATTTAAATTCCCTTTTAATTTACAATTGAATCAATGGTAAATAAATGGGAGGTGAGAATATGTCTGTTGAACAAATTTATTACGAAATTGAATTTAGTTTTAGAGATAGTAAATACTCAACGAACAAAGAGGATATAAATTTAGCCTGTTCGGAAATTAAATCAAAATTTAAAGAGTACCAAGTCGACTATACTAAAACAGATGAAAAATTTATTTACTTTAGTTTATATGTTGGGGGACCTTCTTCTGTCGCTAATATCTATGGGAACCTTAGCTATCCTGCAAGTATCGAAAAAGATCTAAACTTATTTATCGAGGAAGTATCGAAGAAATATAACTTGCTTGATTCAAAATAGGATTAATTTTAAAAGTCTCGCTCAATCGAGTGTGGCTTTTTATTATGTTCTATTTTTCTATAATGACAATACATTCCATTTATCCTATGATATAGGTAGAGAGAATGGGGGTGTTATCGAGGGATAAAGAGTATAAAAGAAATTAAGATAAAATAATTCCTCGATTAAAGAATGCAAAATGATAAAGATAAAATAGATATAGCGTTGTTAATAGTTTTAATAACAGGGGTTTCGTATGGTATGGCATTTTTTTATGAATACAGTTATCAAGGGTATTATAAATTACCTATTGTATTTATTGATTTAAATATAACTACCTTAACTAGGTCACTATCATATACACTATTAGCAGCGTTGGTTATTTTTTCGATTTTAAATACAATCGTATATTTCATATCTTTCAAATTAAAAATAGATACTTTATGGAAACGGGTTACAATTTTAGTGTTTTTAATCTCAATTCTTATATTTGGTGCCTTTAAATTGGGTGAATTTAAAGCTTCAACAAAAGAAGAATACATGATTTTAAAGCTTAAGGAAGAACTCTTCGTTGTGGTTACGTCATATAGTGGTAATTTAATAATTGCTCCACTTGATATTAAAACGGAAACTATGTCGCCCGAATTTCAAGCAATTGAAATAAAATCAATGAAGGATACACAAATCATTACTTTTGAAAACGGATTAAATGTTAAAGAGTTAAAAAGTAGTAAGGAATTAAAAAAAGAACAATTGAACTGAGATACCTTTATTACATTATATAAAAGTCGTACTCACTACGAGTTGCGGCTTTTTATTATGCATAAAAGGATGTGAATCAAATGGATGCTGAATCTATTTTAAAACCAATCGAACGCTTTCTTGAATCAATTGAAGGTGCTCATTTTGAAGCGAGAGCCTTGCAGATGAAAGAAGAGGTTGAAGAAGTAATTCGATGTTACAATCTTGATCTGAGAGCTGGTGCTGAATATGAAGACTATTTATCACAACGTGAAGATTAGTCATGTTCATTAGGTGTGGCTTTATATTATATGTTTTCCATATCGCTTGCTTTTCGGTACTATATATGGTACTAAATGAATGAGAGGTGAAACATGGGAAATCAGAAAGACTTACATTATTATTTGTCATTACCGTATACATTTCAAGTGCGTAAAACTGAATCGGGCTATTGGGCAAATGTTAAAGAGTTAGATGGGTGTCATACGCCAGCTGATACGATTCAAGAGGCTTATACAGATTTAGAGAAGGTTTTACGTGACCACATCGAAATTAAATTAGGGTTCAGCGATCCAATACCTGAACCAGTTGACCAAGACTATAGCGGGAAATTTAACGTACGTGTTCCTAAAACGTTGCATAAACATCTGGCACAGGAAGCAGAATCTGAAGGTGTATCGTTAAATCAATATATTGTTTATAAGCTTTCGAAATAAAATAATATGAGAGTCACGTTCAATTGAGCGTGGCTTTTTATTATGCTTCATATTTCAAGTAGTGACATATCATTCCATTCACACTATGATAAGTGAGGAGGGAATATTATGAAGCAGTTTATTTTATTTTTAAGTTTTGGAATTTTAATTATAATTGCATTACCGTTATTTTGGTTAAAAATATTGCAATGGGCTTTTCTAGATAATACAGCTATCATCGCAGAGGGTATTAGCCTTGTTGGAGCGATATTAGGTGGAACAATTTCAGGTGCGTTAACTTTAATTGGTGTAAGAATAACGATAAAAGATTCAAAAGAAAAACAAATACAAGATTCTTTACCCCAAAAGTTATTAGATATTGAAGATATAATATTTATAATGGAAAGACAAAACGAATTATTACTCAAAAGCTTCCTTAAGGAACAATCAAAAAGTGCTTTAAACAGTCATTATAGGGAGAGAATCAACTACATTATCGAATACCTCGAGAAAGATGGTTTACTCCGGAAGTCCGCAAATGTAAACCTAAAAACTTATCAAGTAATAAGAAGACTTTTTAGTTCACTCAAAAAACTTGAACAAAATAGAGCCCTTGGTTCACTTTATCCCTTTGAAAGTATAAATACAGCTATGGCTACAACTATCGCAGATTTGAAAACTGAGTGTAAAAAGTTGACTGAATTAATAGGTGAATAGAATCAATCTAATCATGCTACATCTAAAAAGATGTGGCTTTTTATTATATCAAAATTGTATTACAGACAATCATTTCCGTTCACATTATGATTAGTATGGAGGGGATACAAATGACTTTAATAAGTTTTATCGCGACTGACAAATTTATTTCATTTATGAGTGATGGAAGAGTAAGTGAGGTTGAGACCAATAATAGTGTACGTGAAAACTATCGAAAAGTTATCAAAGTAAATAATGCTATTTTAGCTGTGGGTGGTAATTATAATGTTTCGCAAATTTTATTAGTAAGTATTAATAAATTTGATACAAGAAACGCAAGGGCATTAGCGCATTCAATGTTCAAAGAGTTAGGTAATGGAAAAGTAAAAAATGAAATGAATATTTTAATTGGTGGTTTAGATGAGGATGGGAATATTTATTATTCTGGATTTAGTCAAGATTCTACTGAATTAACAGATTATTATCCAATGAACGGTTTAGTCACTCGTCTTGCTACTGAATCAGGGGAAAGTGTTGAGATAACAAATTTTGATAGGCTAGACCAATTAATTGGTGATTTACAAGAGGTTACTTTAATACAAGCTAAAACTATCCAAGAGGAATTAAATGCTTTGGTTAGTATTGTTGATAAAACCGTGGGCGAAAAAACGTTTCATGAATATATTCAAAAATAATTTTATTTAATCTTAATTATTTTTTAAGTCACTCATTTTCTTTGAGTGGCTTATTATTATGCCCTAAATTCATCTATGGAAGGCGGTGAGCACATGAAAATATTTGATTTAAAATGATACACGACGGTTATTAAACGCAAAGGAACCTGTTGTTCATAGTCCATCTAACAAACTAAAGAACAATTATCAGATGCAGATTTACGTGAGTTAATAGGCGTTAATCGGCAGACGTACAAGAAAGTGAATGGGAAGGTGAAGAGGAAATGACAGAACGTAAACCATTATCTATTTCAGTTGATTTGAACACAGACAAAATGCAATTAAAATTACTTGCAATTGCTAAACATGCAGAGGCATTAGCTGATGAGTTGGATGAGATTGATGCAATGGACGATGAGTTGCCAATGTTCTTCAGTTTGGTATTGCAATGTTTTACCATAAAAGGCAAAAAGAAAGACAGACAACTTTATATGTCGTCTGTATTAACATTTGTAGGATTATTTGATTCTTTAGTCATTTCTTCTAGTGTTTTTCTAATTTCCTCAGTTGTATAACCAACTTCCAATAATTCTTTTACGGCTTTTTCTAATGCATTCATTTTCTTTTTCCTTCTACATATTAAATTTTAGTTCCATCTTCTAACACAAAGTTAATTTCCACTTTAGCATTACATACTTCCGCAATTTCTTCTAATTCCTTCTCGCTAAAATTATCGCGTTTCAACTTATTGGATAAATTCGACTGTGATGTTTGTAATTTCTCCGCCAATTCCTTAACTGTTATGGAGGGGTCTTAAAATTAAGGTAAACAAAAGGTAAACATTATAGTACTGAAGTCAGGGTGCTTTAGCTGATTAAACTATAAAAAGACCACTCCGTGATGGGTGGTCAAAAAAGATAAAACGCTAAATAGTATTAGATCATAACGAAGTCGATTTGCTTTGTTTCGAATTCCTAACGTCTCCAGGTGGGCGAGGGGTTTCAGTATGTCCATCACGCTCACTAGGTTTTTTAATATTACTGGAGTCTGCTCCACTAGAAAATGATTGTTTTGTTGGCAAGTCTGTTGCAAATTCTGTATCTTTTCTATCCCTTTTCATTTCGACACCTCCTAAAGATATTATTTAACTTAATTAATAAAATATACTTTGAACATGAGTGGTCTTAGTGCTATATTTAGCCACCTACATGCCACCGAATTCAGCGGATAAACGTGATATATTAGCGGTTAGCCAAAAATATAATAAGGTAAAAATAATCCAACAAACCATTGATAATAAAAGGTTTGTTGGATATAAAAAAATGCAAAAAAATCTACTTTAATCTAGATATACTTCAAGAAGCATTTATGGCGGTACTGAAGATGGATGATACGAAGTAGTTTCAAATAGCAGTTAAAGTAATTGTATAGATGAACAGTATGGGGGATGACTAATCGTGGAATTGGTCATTCTCCATTTTTATAAAATCCAGTGCAATTGCGCTAGTTATAATCAATAGCTAGCAGTCTATAAATTTAAACGTTTCTCGCATTTAGAAGGAGAGGGAGTAAAAGTAATGGAAAAGCCGGTTTTTCAAAAAACTAAGATGCCATTTCCATATTTACCTCTAAAAACGTAGATAATATTGAAATTCTTGTTATTCAAAGTGAACGCTGTAAACAATTACGTCTATTAATTGCTAGAATGTTTGATTTAATGATTCTTATTTTTTTAGTATGCTTTATTTGAATCAAACCATCTCGTAAACTTATTAATAGAGTAAGGGGGATGTTAAAGCGCTAATGAAATCTAATGGAGTTATTAGAAGTACTTCATACATAGCAAGCTTTACATTAATTCGATTAATAAATTACCTGTTGAAATGGTATCACCTGCAACTACATGAATTTCCTTCACGATGCCGTCATTAGTTGCTTGTACTGTTGTTTCCATTTTCATTGCTTCATTAATCGTTAAATGGTCACCAAGCTTCACGAAACTTCCTTTAGAAACAACTACCTTTAAAACAGTCCCTGACAATGTAGCGCCAATTTCGTTTGGATTCGTTGGATCAGCTTTTTGTGCAACCTTGCCTTCCACTTCAACGGCCATTCCTTGATTGGAAATTTCACGAGATTGTCCATTTAGTTCAAAGTACAATGTGCGTGTCCCATTGTGTTGGGGTTCACCAATCGAAACAAGCTTAACTAAACTTCCTCCTACTGCCATAAAGTTTTATTCCTCCAATATGTAATAATCAAAGTAAGTACGCCATCAAAATGTTAGATCATCTGATGACTTATGAACCGATTAAAAAGGTGGTTTTTCTAAAATTCAATATATTTTTTGTTTTAAAAATGTTTGCTAAATAATATTATGGGGGAAAAACTATATTTTCGTCGTTATTGTTTAATTCATAGCAAATTTAAACATGATTATTTTATTTAAACTAATGTGTTATAAAGTTATGTGTTTACTGCATTTCTTACTAGATTTATTTAAGCTGGTATTTTTGTGTGAATTGGAAAGTAAATATTCTTAATGGAAATCAACAAGAGAAAAATTATCATTTTACGCGATTTAGTTCAAAAAGTGTTTTTCTATTCGTTAATCTGTATAATAATTACTAAACGCATGTAAAATGAGGTGTCTTTTATTGCAATATAATAAAGTCATAACAAGAAAGAAGTATGAAGAAGTTTTCGAGGTACTTCATGAAAAAATAACTAGTGGAAAACTACAGCCAGGTGATCGTTTAGATTCTGTTGAGCATTTAGCTGAGCAGTTTGCAGTTAGTCGTTCTGCTATTCGCGAAGCACTATCAGCTCTAAATGCGATGGGGCTAATTGAAATTAAACAAGGCTCTGGCACATTTGTAAAACAATTTAGCGAAGAAAACCTACACTTACCGCTATCGAAAACAATTGTTTCAAATCGTGATAGCATACCTCACTTGCTAGAGCTTCGAAAAATTATTGAAGTTGGTACAGCTGTAAGCGCAGCCAAGCATCGTTCTCAAGATGATATTCAAAAGCTTGAGCAAATTTTGCAAAAAATGAAAGAAGTACAAGGTGACGGCGAATTAGGAGAGCAGGTGGATTTTGAATTTCACGCGACGATTGCAGCTGCTTCGCAAAATCCACTACTTGTAAATTTATTAGCTCAAGTATCAGACTTAATGCTTGATACTATGCGTGCCACAAGACGTTTGTTATTGTTCTCTAGCAAAACCGCGAGCGAGCAGCTATACGATGAGCATATGCAAATCTTTTTAGCAATTAAGCAACAAAATACCAATCTTGCTGAACTAGCAATGTTTTCTCATTTAAGTAATGTAGAAAATGCGTTAATAACATATATAGAAGAAACGATGTATTAATTTAGCTTGCTTCAGCAAATACTTTCTGTACCATTTGCAATGAGACAGGTACAGAAAACCTCTACTTCAATAAGTGGGGGAAACTCATGGTAACTTTTTTTAAAGCATTTATAAGTGTACTCGCTATTTATCTTAGGCGTAATTGCTGCAAGAAAATAAACAAAGTCAATATGGCTTTGTTTATTTTTTTGGGGTGGAGATCAAAGAATAAAATATTTAATGAACCCCACAAAGTTGCGACATCCTTTCGTTTTAATTAGCGAGAAATGCTTTTTTGAAATTTAAATTCATAATATTTTTATAATTCAATTATCTTAACAGGCGATTATTTACTACACCTTTGTATATGTATAACGTTCTAATTTTTAACCTACATATTGTCGAAAAAAACATATAGCGGATTTTTTTAAATTGTGATAATATTCAAATCATCTGATGACCTGTTGTTTAAATGTTCTGAAAATAGTTCGTAACAGTATAAACATGATATTTACAACGAAAAGGGGGGAACCGCATCGTCTAAAGTGACGGCGGAAAACGATGAAAGTAACATTATTTGCAACTTGTTTAGTCGAAATGTTCCAAGGAGATGTTGGAAAAGCCACAGTTGAACTACTGGAGCGTTTAGGCTGTGAAATTGAATTTCCAACAAGCCAAGTTTGCTGCGGGCAGCCTGCTTACAATAGCGGTTATGTTGAGCAATCTAAAAAAACTATGCAAAATATGATTAACGCTTTTGAGAAAGCGGAGTATGTTGTAACACCAGCAGGATCATGTGCGTATATGTTTAAGGAGTATCCACATATTTTTAAAGATGATCCTCAATGGGAGAACCGAGCACAGCAATTAGCTGACAAAACATATGAATTAACTGATTTTATCGTCAACGTTTTAAAAGTTGAAAACGTTGGTGCTCGCCTTACAGGAAAAGCTACTTTCCATACATCTTGCCATATGACACGCTTATTAGGTATTAAGACACCACCAATGACCTTACTAAAGCACGTCGAGGGGCTTGAATTTGTCGAGTTACCTGGTAAGGAACGCTGTTGTGGCTTTGGTGGTACATTTGCAGTGAAAATGGGTAATATTTCTGGACAAATGGTTGAAGAAAAAGTGTGTAATGTCGAAGAAACCGAAGCGGATATTTTAATTGGTGCGGACGCAGGCTGTTTATTGAATATTGGCGGTCGTATTGAACGTAAAGGAAAGCCTATACGTGTGATGCATATTGCAGAAGTATTAAATTGTAGATAGGGGGATTTTCTATGGCGATGAAAACGAGTCATGATCCATTTAAGGACCGCGTATCATCAAATTTAACGAATACATTTATGCGTAGTGCCGTTTCTGGCGCACAACAACGTTTCCAAACACGTAGACAGTTACAGGTAGATGAGATTGGCAATTGGGAAGACTGGCGTTCACATGGAGAAGAAATTCGCCAGCATGTGCTCGAAAATTTAGATGCTTACTTATATGAATTAAGTGAAAATGTACAAAAGCGTGGTGGGCATGTATATTTTGCCCAAACAGCAGAAGACGCGTCACGTTATATTCAACAAATTGCAATTGATAAACAAGCGAAAAAAATCGTCAAGGCAAAATCAATGGTAACTGAGGAAATTCATTTAAACGCAGCATTAGAGGAAGCTGGCTGTGAAGTAATTGAAACAGATTTAGGGGAATATATTTTACAGTTAAATGACCATGAGCCACCATCGCATATAATCGTGCCACCATTGCATAAAAATCGTGATCAAATTCGTGATATTTTCGCTAAAAAGATTGGGTATGATAAATCAAATCAACCCGAAGAAATGGCATTATTTGTGCGCGAAAAGCTACGCCAAGAATATTTGACCGCAGAGATTGGCATTACTGGCTGTAATTTTGCAATTGCAGAAAGTGGCTCCGTAACACTTGTGACAAATGAAGGCAATGCAGATTTGGTTGCTGCTTTACCAAAAACGCTAATTAGCGTGATGGGAATGGAGCGTATTGTGCCTACTTTTGAAGAAATGGAAGTATTAGTAAGCCTATTAACACGTAGTGCAGTTGGCCAAAAGCTTACTAGCTATATTACAACGTTAACAGGTATAAAAGATGAAGGTGATACAGATGGACCAGAAGAGTTCCATTTAGTAATCGTTGATAATGGTCGATCACAAATTTTAGGTACTGAATTCCAGTCTGTTCTGCAATGTATTCGCTGCGCTGCTTGTGTCAATGCTTGTCCTGTATACCGTCATGTAGGAGGGCATAGCTATGGCTCGATTTATTCGGGACCTATTGGAGCTGTATTATCACCATTATTAGGTGGCTATGATGATTTCAAAGAATTACCTTATGCTTCAACATTATGTGGTGCTTGTACAGAAGTATGTCCTGTCAAAATTCCACTGCACGAATTACTGCATAAGCATCGTCAAAAAATTGTTGAAACTGAAGGAAAAGCACCCATTTCGGAACGGCTGATTATGAAAGCATTTGGCTATGGTGCCTCTACGTCTTCGTTATTTAACGTAGCGACTAAGGTTGCTTCTCCAGCTATGTCGCCATTTGTTAAGAATGGAAAAATTTCGAAAGGACCTGGACCGCTAAAGGCATGGACTGAAGAACGTGATTTCCCTGCACCCAATAAGGAAAGTTTCCGTGATTGGCTGAAGAAGCGTCAGAAAGGAGATTCGCAATGATTCAACAACGTGAAGCGTTTTTAGAAAATATTGCGCGCCAATTAAATCGTCCTGTGCGCACTGCTGTAAAGCGTCCTATCTGGAAATTTCAGCCACAGCACGATATGTTAAAAGACGCGTCAAGTGATGATCTAGTCGAAGTACTAAAAGAGCAATGTAAAAATATCCATACAACCTGCCTTGTAACGAATACAGCTGAGCTACCAACCGTACTACAAAATGTCGTAGAGGAAAACGGTGGACGATCGATTATTACACCTAAAGATGAACGCTTTGCAGCATTTGGTCTAACCGAAACAATGATTGCATGGGCTAGTCAAAACATTGCGCATTATGAATGGAATGAAGCACAACCTGATGAAAACATTCGTCAAGCGGAGCAAGCAAATATTAGTATTACAATTAGTGAAATGACACTTGCTGAATCAGGAACTGCCGTATTATATAGCAATAAGCATAACGGTCGCACGATGAATTTCCTACCTAAAAATGTAATTGTACTTATTCCTAAAAGTACGATTGTGCCACGTATTACTCAAGCGGCACAGCGTATTCATCAGCAGATCGAGCGAGGCGAGCGTATTTCCTCATGTATATTAATGATGACAGGACCGAGTAACTCTGCCGATATTGAAATGGTGCTTATTGTTGGTGTACACGGCCCTGTAAAAGCCACGTATATTATTATTGAAGATAACTAACCCAGAAACTTGTCACAAACATTTTCTATTTACAGCTATATCGCTTTTTCCTTAGAGACGGTATCGGTACAAGCAAAATGCACTCTCCAATTTCCCCCTGGAGAGTGCGTTTTTTGTGTGGTTTAGCTGCCTCGTTGAACAGTTGATGTACCATGTGGATACCGTAATTTCAAAAAGTTCATATTATTGACACATTATACGCCTCCGGTTATTATTGTTACGAAAAGTAACTTAGTAATTATTAGTTGGAAATAAAAGGTCTTTTCATATTATATATGGAGTAAATTGGTGGTAATTAGATGGTAATATATGTAAGTGTATATTTATTAATATTCTCTAAATAATATATATGAAAACTAGAAATAAAATATAGAAAATGAGGAAGTCATCATGAGTCAGTCACAGAAAAAAATCCACTATGCTTGGGTGGTACTAATAGGATTAATTGTAATGGTCGGAGCTGCTAAAGGTGGCATAATGACTACAGGTGGATTATTTTTAACTTCAATTACAGAAGATTTAGGTATTGGTATGGGAAGTTTAACATTGTACTTTAGTATTGCATCAATAGTAACAATGATTTCTCTACCAATTGCAGGTAAGCTGATAGCAAAATATAATATTAGAATGCTTTTAGTAGTAGCTGTTATTTTAGAAGCAGGTTCCTTTGCAATGTTTGGGTTCATGAACTCAGTATGGGGTTGGTATCTGTTTGCTATTCCAATGGCGATGGGGTCGGTAATAGTGACACAATTAGCCGGTCCAGTACTGATTAATAATTGGTTTAAAAAGCACAGAGGGTTGGCCATGGGAATCATGGTTGCAGCTGGTGGTTTACTAGGGGCTTTCTTACAACCTGCAGCAGGAAATTTAATTGCTAGCGAAGGTTGGAGAAATACGTACTTTATTTTAGGACTAGGCGTTATGGCGGTTGTTATACCAGTCGTGTTATTAACGATTAGAATGACTCCTCAACAAAAAGGTTTACAGCCATATGGTATGGATGAAGTTAAACATAATGAAACGATTCAAGTTGAAAAAACAGCAAATAGTGGCGTTACAGTTGCGATAGCGAAAAAGTCGAGTGCATTTTATTTTTTAATTATTTTTTTCTTATTTGATACGTCAATAGCTGCCTTTAATCAACATGTTGCGCCATACGCTGTGGGTTTGGGCTATGATATCAAGTTTGCAGGTAATGCGATGGGCTCTTGGTCGGTTGGTGTTGTAATTGGGGCGCTGTTCTTCGGCTTTCTCAGTGATAAAATAGGAGTAAAGAATACAGCGATTTCCGCTATGTTTACAGGGCTAGTTCCAGTAGGAATTCTTATAATAGAACCTGAAAATCCAGTGATGTTTGTAATTGCTACGGGTTTATATGGATTTGTAGTAGCATCTCTTGGAACATTAGGGCCTCTTTTAACAACAGCTCTATTTGGTAATAAAGAGTTCAGCCGAATCTATGGTCTTGCGATTATGGGATTAGCAGTTGCAGGTATTGTTGCTATACCAACATACGGTTATATGTTTGAAATAACAGGCAGTTACACAAATGTTTTATATGCTATTTTTATAATGTTAATCATGAATGTTGGAGCTATTCTTTTAGCGTTTAAGGGTAAAAAGAAATTAGAAAAAGCAGGATTGTGGAATTAATAATATGGTTATTTGATTTTAGTACAAATATTTGGATAAGATAAATACGATTATACTGAGGTATTCGGAATGGTTCGTTATTTAAGTGACTTACAATTGCAATAAGAATATACTTACACATTCTACTAAATTAAAAAAAACGCAAACCCGTATAACTTATGGGTTTGCGTTTTTAAGTTATGATTTGCGAGGCGAACTACTTAAACAAGTTAATTGTAGTAATAATAATTGGCATGCCGAACACGTCGATTAAGAAGGCACCTACGATTGGAACGATTAAGAATGCTTTACGTGATGGACCGAACTTTGAAACGACTGCTGACATATTGGCCATTGCATTTGGTGTAGCACCAAGACCGTGACCAAGGAAACCAGATACCATAATAGCTGCATCGTAGTTTTTGCCTAGTAAACGGAACAGAACGAATACGGCGAAAAGAACAATGAAGATTACTTGAGCTAAAATAATGATGAATAATGGTAAAGCTAAATCTGCAATTTCCCATAATTTAATGCTCATTAGTGCCATAGATAAGAAAATACCAAGTGAAATATCACCGATTAAGTTAATTTCTTTCATGTTAATTAATTCAGGGTTAATACGGTCAATAAGATTACGAACAATTACAGCTACAAACATAGCACCAACATAACCAGGTAATACAAATCCTGTTAAAGTAGAGAACAATTCACCTACATACGTACCTGCTGCCATACTGAATGTAATTAAGAAAACTTGTATCATAAATGACTTTTCAGTAATCGGATGTTGTGCTTTTTCAACATATTCTTCTGTTTCATCAGAAGTTGGCTTTAAGCCGAATTTGCGAATTAAGTATTGGACAACTGGACCACCAACAAGTGCACCAGCTACTAATCCACATGTGGCAGCAGCCATCCCGATTGATACGGCGGATGCTACGCCTAACCCTTCAATTGTTTCGCCATAAGCAGCAGCAGCGCCGTGTCCACCTTCCATAGAAACAGCTCCAGCCATAACACCGATTAACGGATGGATATCCATGACTTTTGCTAAAGACACGCCAATGACATTTTGCATTAATGCTAAGAATCCACAAGCAATCCAATAAATTATAAGGAGTTTCCCACCTAGCTTAACTAGTTTGAAACTTGCTCCAAGTCCAATTGTAGTAAAGAATGTGATCATGAAGATAGATTGTAGAGAAGTGTCTAATGTTATTTCAACAATGTCTAAACCTTTTAACGTAGTTGCTAATATAGCAAATAATAAGCCCCCCACTACAGGTGCAGGTATACAAAAACGGTTTAAAAAACCAACTTTTTTTATTAAAAATGAACCAATTAAAAATAATGTTACTGCTAGGCATAATGTTGTAATTTGATTTAATGGCATAAAAATCCCCCTTTGGTAATTTACTCAAAACTATTTATAATAACTTCATTAATAAAGTAAGCACCTAATTTTGCTGTTCGATGATTTTCATCAAGTGAAGGATTGACTTCACAAATACTGAAGCTTACTGTTTTTTTGTTAGCGGCTATACGGCGTAAAATATCACGAACCTTTAATGCAGATAACCCAAATGGTGATGGTGCGCTGACTCCGGGTGCTTCAGCGGCATTTAAGACATCCATACATAGTGTTACCAGTAACACATCATGCGTATCCATAAACTGATTTAATTGAGAAAGGAACACAGCTGAATCCATTTGCTCGTCTATGAAGTATTGCACATTGTATTGATCGGCTGTATTGAATAATGCAGTCGTATTGCCAAATTGCTGAATGCCACATACAAAATAGTGTGCATCTGGATCCTCATCTAAAATTTGTTTAAACATCGTACCAGATGAAGTTTGATTGTCGTATGAACGCAAATCAAAATGTGCATCAATATTAAGTAAACCAATGGAAGCATTAGCACCAACAGCTTTTCGTACTCCTAAATATTGACCATATAACGTTTCATGTCCGCCACCAAGTACAATGGCCTTACCGCTTTTTAAAATGTCAGCAACTTTATCGCCAAGTTCTTGTTGGGCAAGCTCTAAGGCATGTCCTTCACAAATAATATCCCCAAAATCAACAAGTGTATTTTCAACAATTGAATGACGCCATGGTAATGGTGCTAACTGTTTGCGTAATGCATGAGGTGCCTCTTTAGCTCCGACACGTCCATTGTTGCGACGTACTCCTTCATCGCAAACAAAGCCAACTAAACCAATTTTTCCTTGATGGGCTGTCTCTGCTAATTGCACTACTTGATGATAACGAAAATAAGCTGGTTCTGTATGATGGTCAATACGGCCTTGCCATACTTCATAGTCTGTATTTTTATACATTACATTCACCTTTCTGAAAACTAAAAATAATATATTTATTATATTTTCAAATATTTATATTAACAAATATTAAATATTTATTATACAATAGCTTAAAACTATAAATGAGGTAGTTCAATGGAATTGAGAAAGATGTATTATTTTGATGCGATTGTAAAATATCAAAGTTTTTCAAGGGCTGCAAAAGCGTTGCATATTTCACAGCCTTCACTAAGCAATGCGATAAAATCATTGGAAAGAGAAATCAATGCTCCACTTATCGAACGAACAACGAAGCAATTTAGATTAACGGAATTTGGACAACAATTTTATGAACGATCTAATAATTTAATCAAACAATATGAAGTCATGAATACGGAGCTTATAGAGTTAGCGAAAGGGGAACAGTTAGAAATTCGATTAGGTATGATTGAATCGGCTAATCATTGGTTTTCAAAAGTAATGGTTGCTTATCAAAAATTATATCCAAATAATCAAATTGTCCTCATTGACACACTGTACAACCAAACCGTACGTCAAGCGTTATTAGGCTTACATGTTCATGGAGTAATTACAAACCAACAAATTGTCGATATAGAAATAAAAAGTGAATTATTGTATAACGAGCCGTACGTTGTCTTAATAAAAAACGACCACCGATTTGCTATGAAGGAAAGTTTAACGTTAGTAGACTTTATCGAAGAAGTACTCATAATAGGGATGACAGAATTTCAAACAAGTGCACAAATCTTAAAAGCATTTGAACTAGAGAATATCAAACCGCGTATTCAATATAAAATAGAGCGCTTTGAAATGATCAAAGTATTAGTAGAAGAAGGGTTAGGTATTGCCATCTTGCCGCAGCACTATGTTACACAGCATTTATCAGAAAACCTACTAATACGTCCAGTGCAAAGTGAATTTTTAAATCGCAATGTATACTTATGCACAATGAAAAATCGCACATTCCCAAAGAGTATTTTAAAGCTATTTGAGTTCATCAAGACAATGCACTAAAGTAGGAATCATCTAATGACAGGTTTGCCAAATTTACCGAAACAATAGCAACCAAAAATTCGAGATGAATGAATGAATTGACCTAAATGTTTAAGAAAAAACCGTAATAAAGCCAACTATCCGAAAAAAATCAGATAGTTGGCTATTCTTCGTACATATCGAAAAGGTACGTAATTTTTTTAATTGAAAACAAAATCTGTTACATCATACAATGTCTTTCCCATCACTTGAAAATCACCAACTAAAAGCATTGGAATGTTAGGATCGAGTCTCGATTAATTGTGCTATATTGCCAGCCAAATCTTCCCCAACGGAATCCTAAAACGACGTTTCTAGTTACAAATGTTGGGAAAAACCAAAAGCTATTGCCGTTTCTTAGCCAAATGAATGTATTGCGGTAAATACATCGCCTAATCCCGCTAGAACCAGAGTATGAACCTGATCTAGATGTTGACATCGGCATTGCTGGTGTAAAGTTTGGGGGAGCTCCCGTAGGCATTTGTGTATTTCCTCCCATTGGTGGTTGATTCATTGGGGGAGGTGGAAAGCCAGGCCCTCCAAATCCAGGTGGCGGAGCTCCAGGACCACCGAATCCAGGTGGTGGAGCCCCAGGACCGCCGAATCCTGGTGGAAAGAATTGATTAAATGGTTGGCCATTTGGACTTTCATCAAACGGATTTTGATACAAAAAGCATACCTTCTTTCATTAGTATTATTTTTAAGTTATGTGAAAAAAAGAAAGTCATAGTGGGAATTAGCCTGGTTAACTACAAATTCCATTTAACACCGTTAATCTTTTGTTTGAAAGAACAGCAAAAGTTCTTAGACTAAAAATTTAAAATCGGATAACTAAGCGAAATTACTACCTTTTTTATGCTTTATTCTCTATGAAAAGTAAGCGAAAACGCTTGATCATTAAAGAATTAACAACATTACAAGAAATGGAACAAGTACAGCTGCTAGAGAAACTCGTCTGGGGGAGTCAATCCCATTTCGATGCACCAAACGTTAACCGTTTTAAAAAATGGAGGCATTGTAGTTGGTGCTTTTGACGGTAAAAATTCATAAATGTAGAGACAATAGAATTCATATACGGTTGAGAAAAAAACGTATCGATAATGGTATACAATCTTTAAGTATCGAATAAGGTATTTAAGGATTACTTTGAAAATACAATTCTGAATATTTTAAAAAACCTAGTAGGTGAATAGATGAAAAAGAGTATGCAAATAGGTGGCGCATTTGTAGGGATGGTTGTTGGTGCCGGCTTTGCATCTGGACAAGAAATTTTGCAGTTTTTTACCAGCTTCGGTCTTAAAGGGTTCATTGGTGCGATTATTGCGACGATTGCCTTTGCCTTATTAGGAATGACGCTTGCACAGCTAGGCTCGGATTTACAAACAACATCGCACAAAGATGTAATGTACTACATAGGTGGACGGTATATTGGATTTGTTTTAGACTTATTAATTACGTTCATCTTATTTGGTGTAGCCGTTGTTATGTTTGCTGGTGCGGGGTCTACATTTCAGCAAATGTTTGGTATGGACCCGAGGATTGGCAGTGTCATAATGGTAGTTGCAACGATTTTTACGCTGTTTTTAAATGTGAAAAATATCATTAATGTTATCGCCTTACTCACACCCTACTTTATGGTCATCATTTTTGTTATATTAATTTATTCATTATTTACAATGGAACTTTCCATCTCACAGGCAAATGAACTGGCACAAATACAATCTTCTGCTGCGTCTAACTGGATCGTCAGTGCTTTGCTTTATGTTTCGTATAACCTTGCAACAGGTGCCGCGATGCTCATTGTATTGGGGGGAACAGTAAAAAAGCGTAAAGTAGCTGGTATTGGCGGTGTTTTCGGTGGTGTTATGCTTGGGGTTCTAATCATTTTAATCAACTTAACAATGTTTGTTAAATTGGATGTTATCGCTGAAGTGGATATGCCAACACTTGAATTAGCAAATAACATTCATCCGGTAGTCGGTCTTCTAATGGCATTCGCACTTCTGGGTATGATGTACAATACAGCAGTTGGGATGTTTTTTGCGTTTACAGTTCGATTTGTCGCACCAGAAAGCAAGAAATTTAAACCTACTGTTATTTTCGTAGGGTTACTTGGTTTTTTTGCAAGCTTAGTAGGTTTTACAACATTGGTTGGTAAAGTATATTCAACAATGGGTTATTTAGGATTCGCTTTAATAATAGCTATAATTATTGCATGGATTCGTCAACCAAAAAGATTGGCATAATTTTTTGCATCTCCTATGTAGGGGGTGTATTTATTGGTGTGCTAGAAATCGCTTATATAAGCCTCTTCGTCAATTTAATTGTGGAAGCCTATTTTTCTCGAATGATAAGTGAGAAAATAGGCTTTTTGATTAAAATGAAAAAAAGTGGACCGTGTACATTTTCAAACTATAGTCTAACCTTTACCTCTGTACCATCCTTCGCTTTAACATCTACTAGCACGAGCCCTTTATTATTTTTCAGTTCCTTGATGATAGGTTTCAGCGATTTTTTATTTATTAATGGAAAGGAGAAATCAATTTTTTTTCTTTCAAAGTACTTTTTTGTCCATTTATTAACGTTTTTATGGAGAAATTTTGAAGATAGTATGGATATTGCCAAATCTAAAACAGCAAATGGAATTGGAATGGTGAACCGCATATTTTTGGCTTTTACTTTTAAGTGCATCATAGGCAAACCACTACTCAATAATAACTGAAACGGAATCTCCGTTTGCCGATTGAACATCAACAATTTGACCATCTAATTCGTTTTCGATAGCTTCAATAATAAGGTTGATATCTATATCTTTTACGTATTTTTCGGATTGAGGAATACTCGCTGCGATGCTGTGACCAGCTATTAATACTGCTTTAACTAGCTTTAAGGGCAAATTGACTTTGACATTATCATTTTCGGCTGATATAACACGAATTTTTAATGTTTTATCTATATATTTTACTGTTTTATCATGAAGCTTAATAGCGGTATTTTCTTTTTCTTGTAATACTCGAATTAGTTCTGATCCTTTATCTGCATCAATCTTTCCTTCTTGAACCATTGTTAACACTTTTGAAATTTCTTCTTTCATCATACATTCCTCCTTAATTTTCTTTTAAAAGTTTTATTGCTTCTTCGGGTGTAATTTCGCCATTTTCCAACATTGAGACAACTTTTTTCTCGTCAACTTCAGTCTCCTTTTTCTGCACATAGCCCAGAGATGAAATGATATCTGTTAGCTTTCCTCGAACTGTTGGATACGAAATACCTAATTCCTTTTCAACTTCCTTAATATTTCCTCTGCTCGTTAAAAATACTTCAACAAAATGTAGCTGCTCCTTAGATAAGGATGCTAACTTAGATAATTCAAATTCATTTTCAATTGTCGTGTGACAATGAGTGCACTGCAATTTTGTGACTTTCAATGTTTCACTGCAAACAGGACAATTTGTAATTACTTGATAAGCCATATTGGAAACCTTCCTTTTTATTGATTCGATTAAATTATATAACAAATATCGAAAAACATAAATAATAAAATTAATTATTTTTATCAAAAAAATGAATAATATTAATTTTACATTTAATATTATTTAACGAGTGCGCCAAATGGTTTTGTCCGGTCAATTTTATAGCCAGTCGTTTGGACGTCCGGAAAAGGGGAAGTGTACATTCATTTATTAGCAATGGATTAACTTGGTTGTTAATTCAATCATTATTAGAAAAATTATAAAAAGTCTTCCAGTCATTCAGTGAATGTTGGAAGACTTTTTTGTAACCTTCTTGCATTATTCATTTTGAAATTTCACTTCATTCAATATTTGCAAATAAAGATACGAAAAAAAATACCCTTATAATTGCTCTTATAAAAGTAAAAGTATATAAGTTAAAATTACATCGGGAGATAACCCTCAATTATTTACAATGTGCAGCTAAAAATACTTTATGTGCAGCAAGGACACCCGCCCCTGGTTCAAACTCATAAGAAAAGTCCTGCAATGCTGCTTCCATTAAAGAGATAGCTTGTAAAATGTCACTTGGGAAGCAATAGCCCATATGGCCAAATCTGAAAATTTTTCCTTGTAAATGACCAAGTCCTCCAGCAAAATCTAGATGATACTTTTGCTTTAAATGAGTTAAGAAATCTCCCAATACAATGCCTTCAGGTGCCATAATCGCTGTAATGGTTGGTGAAGCGTGCTCATCTTCTGTTAAAAGGCCGATATTTAGTGCTTTCATCGCACTGCGAACCATGTTTTTCATGAGTTCGTGACGAGCGACCGTTTCAGCAAATCCGCCTTCTTCCTCAATTAGTTTACATACTTCGTTTAGACCGTAAATGAGCGTAATCGCAGGAGTGTTCGGCGTCATGCCTTTCTCGGCCCAACTGCGATAGCTAAGCAAATTTAAGTAATAGGATGGGGCATTATTTTCTTCAATGACTTTCCATGCTCGGTCACTGACACTGACAAGAGAAAGCCCAGGTGGTAACATCATGGCCTTTTGAGAGCCAGTAACGAAAATATCTACACCCCAATCGTCCATTTTAGCAAGTGAACCACCAATACAGCTCACCCCATCAACAATTAATACCGCGTCCGTTTCATTTCGAACTACTTGTGCTAACTCAGCAATCGGGTTAATAACCCCTGTTGATGTTTCGTTATATGTAACAAAAACAGCTTTAATATTTTTTAATGGTTGTAAAAATGCTTGTAACTCCTCAGCTGTACATGCTTGTCCCCATTGTTTTTCTAGCTTATGAACATGAAACCCATATTTTTCACAAATAGATACAAAATAGTCTCCGAAAGCACCAACTGTAACAACGACAACATCTTCGCCCGCTGAAACAGTATTCACAGCAGCAGCTTCAAGTGCTGCTGTACCTCCAGAAGGGAGTAGTAAAATATCCTGTTTCGTTCCAAATATTGGCTTTACTCGCTCAATAGTTTCACGATAAAATTCGACAAAATCATTGCTCCGATGACTAAAAATATCTCGATTCATTGCAAGCTGAACTTTTTTAGGAATAGGTGTAGGCCCTGGATGTCTTAAAATATTTTTATACATAATAAAAGATCCCCCTTTGTTTTCGGAATATACAATTCAGAATGTTCTATTTATAATGATACCATAATCATCCATATGTCTTAATGATTTTTTGAACTATGCTGAGAACGATTGATTGAAATTTAGTATTAGCTTACTACTGTAGGGGGATTTCTTTCTGAATATAGATTAGTTTATTCTGTATAAATTGATTTGAATAACTTCTATTTTTGAAATAAAGGGGAGAGTGCAATTTGCAATATGATTAATTCTTTTTGCATATGTTTGGTAGCCAAAAAGGATCTTTCAATGTTTAAAGATCCTTTTTTATATTTCATTACTCACTTCTTTATTTTGCCGTTTATATATAAATTTAGATAAGCTTATACTACTTTCGTATAAAAGTAGTAAAGGTATTATTACAAGGATATCTGATAGAAAATCTGGTGGCGTTATTAAAATTGAAACCACAATTAACAAAAAATATGCATATTTTCTATTCTTTCGTAAACTGTTCGGATTGATAATTCCTATACTTGTTAAAAACATAATAACAAGAGGAAGCTCAAACAAAAATCCAAAAGGTAATGTCATATGAAACAAAAATCGAAAATATTTCTCTGTTGTAAAGAAAGTAGTAAACATGTCATTTGACAGTGACATTAAAAAATTTAGTACAAGTGGAACTAGAATAAAATAACCAAAACTAATTCCTAATAGGAACAAAATAAATATTGCTGGAATATAGGCGATTGTTACTTTGCGCTCTTTTGGTGTTAATGCTGGACGTACATACAGCCAAGCTTGGTATGCTGCAACAGGTATAGTAGCTGTGATGGCAACAATACTAGCAATCATTAAATAAACGAATAAGATATCACTCGGTCCTAACAGAGCTAATTTAAATGGCAATTCTTGAACAATCACAAGATAAATATCTTGAACGTATATAAAAGCGAGTACTAAAAACAGTAAAAAGATAACTAAAGTAATGATAATACGTTTACGTAATTCCTCTAGATGCTTAACTAAGTCCTTATTTTGATCTTCCAATTTAACCACTCCATAAAGAAAAAGAAGAAGATGTAAGAAAGAACTTACATCCCCTCTTAATTTATTTGTCTAGTTTTTCTTTCTTATCCAATGTATCTACATTTGAGTCATCTATAAGATCTTTAGTAGATTTTTTAAACTCTCTTAATGTTGAGCCAAACGCCCTTCCAATTTCAGGCAACTTAGAAGGCCCGAAAATAATAAGGGCAATCATTAAAATGAGTATCAATCCTGGTATTCCGATATTTTGAAACATTATTGTTCCTCCTAATCGTTAAATCTTTCAATTCTTTTTAGACGCTTATAATCATTTCTAGAAAAGTTTCATAACAAGATATATTAATATCTGTGGTCTTAGAATTTTACGAAAAATGCAGTAAAGTACATGATTAACATTCCAATTGTGAATCCAGAAAGATTTAACCATGAAACGGATGGTTCCTTATATGCTCGATGATCTTCAACGAGCATTTTTGTTATGACATAGATTACTTGTAAAATAGCACCTGCTCCAATTCCTAAGAATAAAGCACCCCAGATTGGAGAGAAGATGAATCCACCGAACCAAGTTCCAAGAATGGCAGGTGCACCAGCAAGCGTTCCTAGAATTAAGAAATGCTTTATACTAGGCTTAGTTTTTAATAGCGGTGCAGCTATTCCAATACCTTCTGTAATATTGTGTAGGGTAAAACCAATGATTAAAAATGTTCCTAATGCAGCTTCCCCAAGGGCAAAGGAAGAACCTATCGCTAATCCTTCTCCAAAGTTATGAAGGCCAATTCCTGTAGCCATTAGAAATGCTATTTTAAATGGTGAATATCCTTTTGCTTCCTGTTTTTTTTGCTGATACTGGTCAAATCCAATTAAAAGTAAAAACGTAAGAGCAGCTCCGATAATAACTAGCATATTACCTTGATAGACAGAAGGAGCTTCAGCACCAATCTCAAATCCGTCCGCAAGTGTTCCAACAAATAGGAATAATAAGAGTCCAACAGTAAGTGCAAGAATAGCATTTATCCATTTTCGCTTAAAACGTTTCATAAATGGATACCATAATAATCCTAGAGTAATAGGGACAATCCCGACATAAAAACCGATAAACCCATAGTTTAAAAAGTTACTCCAGCTAGCTTCAGGAGTAAGAGTTGCTGCAGCAATTTCTCCTTCTGTAATAATGCCATTTTCAGTGATAATTTTAATAGCATGAGGATCACCCATTACCCATGGATAGGAAATGGTGATTTTCCCATCTTCAAAGCGATTGAGCGTAGGGTCAGGTGATACACTGAAATTCCAAACAGAATCATCTACAATTACCTGTGAAATTGTCAGTGTTTCAGGACCAGTATTACTTACTGAAAGTTCAAAACCTTCATATGTTACTTTTATCCGTTCAATATTTAAAACTTCAACAGGAGCAGCAGGATCTTTTTCTATTCCTGCTCCGTTTATCAAAACCAAAGCTAATACTCCTATAAGTAATACCAAGGGAATCAAACCCGAAATTATCCACTTTAAATTCACTTTGTCAAACCCTCCTTTACTCTGCTTCAAAAAACCCCATCCATCCCAATTCAGCAAATTCACTAACATGGGCGTGGAACATGTATTTTCCCTTATAAGGGAATCTCATTTCAAGGATTCCACGCTCTCCCTGACATTGCATTATCGTATCAGTAAATTGAGAAGGATTATCATTTCTTCCTGTAGGATAATACGTAAAATAGTTGGCGTGAAGATGGAAAGAGTTCAACAAATCAAATTCCGTTAAATTACTTAGATAAATACGGACTAATTGGTCTTTTTTAACTTTAATAGGATAATTCATGAATGCGAATGCATATCCATTAACCGTATAAAAATCGTTTTCGCCATCTAAATCCAAGTCAAACCCATTCATCACCATATTTAATTCTAACGCTGGTTCCCTTGGTGTTTTTGGATCAATAATAAAGTTTCCATACAATCCCTTATGAATGTGGCGAGCAAGTGGTAATATATGACAATGATATATCTGCATTCCATACGGCTTAGCTTCAAACTCATAAGTAAATTTTTGGCCAGGTGAAATCGGTACAAGACCATCCATTTCTGGTGGATGAATACCATGAAAATGAACAGAGTGAGGATGGCTTCCTTGATTTATAAAATGAAAACGAAGTAAGTCCCCCTCAGTACAACGAAATGTAGGTCCTGGAATGGTTCCGTTATAAGTCCAACCTGGAAATTTAATTCCTTCTGCAATTTCAATCTCTTTATCTATAGCCACAATTTCATATTCACGAAGCGTTTGCCCAGTAGGTAACTTACTTACTTTTCCATAATCAAATGTAGTTAGTAATTTTTCAGCCATTTTATAACCTGAAGTTTTTGTCATATTCCCAACCATTTGATTATGATTCATCTTACTGTGATTTGGTCTATGCGATTGTGCTTTAACGGAAGTACTAAAAGGAGCTAGATTATTTAAAAAATAACTTCCCGCCAAACCCAAAGCACCAGCAGTTCCCAACTTTAAGACGTCACGTCTTGACAGATTGCTTTCCTCACTCATTTTTAACCACCCCTAAAAAAGTTTCCTTCAAGAAAAAGTATGTCATGACACTAAAATTCATTCTAAAGGACAACTATTGTCGATATGTATTTTTTTACAGGGTAATTATTCTATAACTTTTATGTCTTTAGTCATAATCAAGTACGAAATTCGAAATCCGGTCATACTTCCTGATTATGCACCTTGAGTTTGATGTAGATGTAAGTAATTTATTGGATAAAAATTTATCTTATCAATTTTTAAAAAGGGGAGTTCACGAAACATTTTTTAAAGAATTTGAACTACTTGGCGAAATTGGTATATTACTGGTGATTAATGGAGTGGCGTTTGTTATTGAATGCAAAGCATTTGCTTTGCAATTTAATTTAAGTGGAATGTTGTTTGAAACCAAAAAAGTTAAAGGGGTTAGTAATAAAAAAAATTGCACTTAGAGGCATTACGGTGAACCGTTTCATAAGTAAGAGAGATTTATTAAAGGGACCACCTAAAACTAATATGGTACCTGTAGTTAGGACATTTGAAGAAGAGTGTACTAACTGCAGGTATTTTTTATAAAGCAATTAACTTATTTTTTAAATTTTAACTTGTCCACAGCATTGTATCCTGCTTGAATAGCACCTTCCATAAAGTTGGGGAATTTAAGCGCTACTTCGCTACTAGCAAAAACAATATTTTCATGCGGTGTCCTCAAAATTTTAGGCGCATCAATAAGTCCATCAAATTTTACTTTTGCACTATATCCGCCACCACAATAAGGGTGATTCACCCAAATACTTTCCTGAACGTTAGTGTAGCTATGCGCGATTTCTCCAAAATATTGCTTTAGTAATGCAGTCGCTTGTTGTAGGCGAGTCTGTGTATTGAGGGTAGCGAATTCATGTGCGGCCTCTGCTCCGATGAACATTGTTAACCGCGCATCCTCCTGTTTTTTTGATGAATCCACCACTGAGACACCAGGGACACTAGTATAAATAACCCCATTAAGTGGCTGTTTATCCTGCCAAAACTTTTGAGGATAAAGCCATGTTATTTTAATAATTGCACCATCCACATAGCTTTGAAGAGCTGGCATAAAGTGTGTTTTCAATGATTCGCTAAATTGAATTTGACAAGCAATCGTTGGGGGTACCGCAATAATAACTGCTTGCGCATAAAATACTTGCTTTGTCGTATGAACTTCATAATAATCATTCACCTTGTGAATAGCATTAACGAGATGATTCGTGAAAAGCTCCTCTTGAAATAGGGAAGCGAGATATTGAGTTAGCTCTTTAAATGGCTTTGCCCCTTGAAGTAGTAAATCATTTTGCTCAGATAAATAACGGTTACTACTTTCGAGTGACGCAATTGCACTTGCTTGTGAAGGGTGGATATTTAAAATTTCACAAAAATAACTTTCAATAATACGACGGTCCTGTTCATTCGTTATAACCTTTTCATATAAAGTTTGTAAGGGAATATCCTCAGATAAACTGGTTTTTTCAATAGTGTGGAGTTTTTGGATAATCGGAGTTACGTCCAGTCTACGATAATCGTCCACTTCTATTGAATTGCTGTCTAGTGCTGTTTCCACAACGGGAATATTAGCTACGCTTAATAACTGGTTGAAGGCATGCATATCATTATTAAAAAATTGAGGACCTAACTCGAAATAAATTCCATTATCATATGTGATGGAATCGATTTTCCCCCCAACGCGTTCAGCTGCCTCTAATAATACAAATGGAATATTTTGTTCTTTCAATTTCTTAGCAGCACTTAAGCCTGCTAAACCAGCACCGATAATAATTACTTGTTTGAGCATCTTACAATCCTCCGCTTGGATAAATCATTATTTTTTCTCCGTTTTCATCTAACTCCTCAGTAAAGGAGAAACCAAATTTTTGATACAGCTGGATCGCCACTTTATTTTGCTCAAATACGCTTAAATAAATAACTTGCTTTGGGTAGCGTTCCAGTAAATATTCGACAAGTGCGCGGAGAAAGTAGCTTCCAAGACCCTTTCCTTGAAAACGCTCATCTATTAAATAGCGGTCGAGCCATATTTGTTCATCGAATTTTCCATACATTGAAAATCCAATAATTTCTCCCTTTTCATATAAAGCTAACGGAATATAACGCGTGTCCTTTTCAGCATCTGCTAAACAATGGCTGACAGGCTCGATAAATCCATGCTGTTGCTCTGAAATTTTTAAATCTAAAACCTCTTTTATGTTTGAGTCAGTTATTGCTCGAATCCCAGTAAACAAAATGTCAAAACCTTTCTTTCTTTTGTGTATATACAACGTAAGGTATATAGTTGCTATATAGTCAAGAAAGGAGATCTCAAATGTCTGAAAAATTATTAACAACAGGAGAGTTCGCAAAACTATGTAAGATTAATAAGCAAACAGTAATCTATTATGATCAAATTGGCTTGCTAACACCTACTTACAGAAATGAAAAAGGCTACCGTTATTATTCTTTTCGGCAACTTGAATTATTCAATGTCATTCATTTATTAAAAGAACTTGGAATGTCTTTAGAGGAAATTCAAAGCTATATGGAAAAAAAGTCACCTGAATTATTTTATTCTTTAATGATGAAACAAAAAGAAAAAGTGCGCATGAAAAAGAGAGAATTAGAAAATTTAGAAAAGATGATGGATGTGAAAATTAGTTTGTTGGAGGAAGCTGAAGATATTGATTTCCATCAAATTAGCATTCAATATTTACCTGGAAATCTTTTATACCTGAGTCAAAATATAAAAGATATAACAGATGAAGAATTTGCAAAGGTAGTCACTCAATTTATTAATGAACTAAACGCGATAGGTCTAGATACAGGGTTTCAAATCGGGGGGATGACTTTGCGCGAACAAGTACTAGAGGGCGAGTATACAAATTATAGTTACCTGTATATGGAGCAGCTAAAACAAAAAAAGAATCAGACGTACTTTAATTCAGCACCCGGAATGTATGCAATTGGCTATCATTTGGGAAAAGAAGAGAGTATCTACCGAACTTATGAGCGTCTATTTTCAGAAATACAACGCCAAAATTATGACATAGGGGACTATGTAATGGAAGAATATATTTATGATGGAGTCGTAAAAAATAGCGAGGAGCATTACATTACAAAAATTCGGGTCCACCTGAAATAAATAATGCCTTGTGATTGTAAATAGGCAACGATTTTTTCTCCGTCATCTTCTTCAGCTGCATCGATTAAAACATGTTCCTCTTGATGCGATACTAATAAACTATCGGCTTTACCTACTTTAAAAGCGTGAACGGTAAATTAGTATTTGATGAAATTGCTTCGTTAATACAAGCAGCTAGTAAAAGGGTAAGTAAAATTACATAAAACCTCTTCATAAATAAGTGCGCCTTTCTTTTGGATGTTACAGCATACTTCGAATAGTAGCGGCATGCATTATATTTTTGTATGTATTAAATCAATTACTTTTTCCAGTGTACAAGCTTTTTGATTCAACTACTATCGTAAATCGATAATTCATTTTTAACCAATGCATATGATACTGTAACAACTTTTGGTTTTGGAGATGATTAGATTGATTTATACAGTAAAAGCTGGGGATACATTGTCCCAAATCGCGAGAGATTTTAGAACACCTTTATCGGCCATCATACATGCTAATCCTGGTATCAACCCAGATGTTCTTTATATTGGACAGCAAATAATTATACCGGGTTTTCCAAACTCGACACCTTTTCAAATAGAGATTTCCGTAAATAATCGCTGGTTACGTTTATTTAAAGATGGTGTGGTCCAAAAGCAATATCCTATTGCCGTAGGAAAAATGCTTACTGAAACACCATTAGGGAATTTTATTATTGTCAACAAGCAGCCAAATCCAGGTGGTCCATTTGGTACAATGTGGATGAGTTTATCGAAAGAACATTACGGTATTCATGGAACAAATGATCCTAGCTCTATCGGTCATGCTGTATCACATGGCTGTATTCGTATGCATAATAAAGATGTTGAGGAGTTAGCAAGTATTGTTCCAATAGGGACACAAGTGATTATCCATCCATAACGTGAATCTTCAATCAGTGAGGTACTTCATTCCGAAAATAAATGGTATTTGTTAATATTTTGATCTTTAATAAGTTTTTTTAAATAGGTGTGATGGCAATATCTTCCTTAAAAAGTATAGAAAACTTTTTTCTCCGTTTTATAATGGTGATTTTTGAATTGGAAGATGGTCATTTAGCGTATGGTAAGAGAAAATTATTGCACTTCATTCGTATAAGATAAGTCATAAAGTTTGGTCTAATAATAAAAATGATAATGTTCTAAAATGTAAATATAAGCTGGAATTATGCAAAATTAAAAATGCCGAAACGTTGATTATACAACGTTTCGGCATTAGTAAACTTTAGAGATTTTGTTGTAAAAGGAATTTATTGGACAGTCCAATTTTTCAGCTTAATGATAAGTTTAACAATTGGTCTATTTCTTTAAATTTGCCACTTAATCTTAGTCTTGGTACTGTTACTTTGTATTTAACTGCATCGCAGGACCGAAGAATTCATAATGAATTTGGCTATCTGGGATATTGCATTCATGTAAAGCGTTAATGGCCGCCTCCATGAATGGTGTTGGTCCACACATGTAAACTTGAGTATCAGAAGTTAAGGTTGGACGCAAAATATTAGCATTAATGTACTCATTGTTGTCTGAGTATAGTACGTGATGGTGTGAGTTGCTATCTTTTTTGAATGCACTAAATAGCTTGCGTAAACCAGTTGGTCCATTTAATGTGTTCATTTTATTTTGGATTGCTTCGTGGAAAGCAAGCACCTTTTCGTTTCGAGCGCATTGAATAAATGTTACGTTATCTTTATTATCTATCGTTTGGAACATTGCATTTAATGGTGTAACACCAATCCCACCACTTATGAATAATACAGCTGCATTTGTTGGTTCGTATGTGAAAACACCAGCTGGAGCGCTTACGTCAATGACTGTTCCTTCTTCAGTGTCATGTAAAAAGTTTGATACTTTACCATTAATAAGATTATCGGATTCGCGTTTTACAGAAATGCGGAATTCCTGTGAATT
Organism: Solibacillus daqui; assembly: GCF_028747805.1. Classification (NCBI taxonomy): domain Bacteria; kingdom Bacillati; phylum Bacillota; class Bacilli; order Caryophanales; family Caryophanaceae; genus Solibacillus; species Solibacillus daqui. The sequence goes on along the minus strand of NZ_CP114887.1, from coordinate 2,681,518 downwards.
ACTTGGCTGAGATAATGTATATTGACGATTTAACATATATTCCTCGCCAGGTACTGTGACACGAATCGTTACATATTGCCCTGGCTTATAAGCAGGTACTTTTGAGCCATCTGTTGGTGTTAAGTAGAAAGAAATTATATCATCACTTTCTTGTTCTTTACGTGCAATTTTGAATTGCTTAAATGCACGCCAGCCACCATTGTTCTCCGCTGCTTTATAAAGATCCTCTTCGACTGAAATAAAGATGTCAGCGATTACACCATAAGCTTTTGCCCATGCATCGATGATTTCGTCTGTAGCAGCATCTCCTAATACTTCCTTAATAGCGCCAAGTAAATATTGACCGACAATTGGGTAATGCTCTGGTAAAACGCCTAAACTTACGTGTTTATGTGCAATTTGTACGACTACTGGTACGATTGGCTCAAGATTGTCTATATGTTGTGCTGCCGCATAGACTGTGTTTGCTAAAGCCGTTTGTTGACGACCTTTTGACTGATTCGTATGGTTAAAAATGTTTAGTAATGTTGGATTATCCCTAAATAAATTATGGTAAAAAGTTTTTGTAATTGTTTCACCGTGTACTTCTAAAACTGGTACTGTTGATTTAATAACGTCGATTGTATGTTGATCTAACATGTGCTGAACACGTCCTTTCGAGATAAATATATGCCTATTATTTTCTTAAAGCAATATGAAAAATACATCTTTAACAAAATAGACATAAACAAGTATTAAAAATACATCTTTTCAGTGAATTTTAATAATAATTCGATAAACGCTAGTATAACCACATTTAGAATATTCAAACTTAATAATATTAAGTTGAAAAATACAATGCGTTAGTTAGAGCATAAACTATCAATTTCAAGTTGCGTTTTATTGAGTTTCTACCGTTATGTCATTATTCATAGTTTAAGTAGGATGATCAATGAATCGAATAATTGTCTCTATTGATGAAATATTTTACTTTTGAATTTGCCATCAGAAAATAATTATTTTAAAAGGTGAAGAAGTTAGAAACATACGCATACGGGTAAAAAAAACTAAATGCTGTTAAATGTTTGTTTGGAAAGAGACTATTACTATAGTAGAAAGGAAAGTTATTGAGGAAGAAACAGTTGTACGTAATCTACAATTGATAATGGCACCATTATAAAAATACTCAATACAACGGATATTTATAAAAATGAATTAAATCTTTACAGTGCAAAGGAAAAAGCACTCATCACGGTACTAAAATCGATAAAAAAGTAATTGTATAATTAATGTGAAGGCAGGAGAGGTAATCTTTCTGTCTTTTACTATTCTAATGAGAAAACCACTAAAATCTGCTACAGTTAATAAGGAAATCACCACCAAATTTGCGGAGGTGCAGCATGTCGAACATTTTTGATTTTTTACAGTATAAAAATGAAAAGCTAGAGCTCCTATTAGGGAAGTTATTTGAACGGGCCAATTCGCCAGGAGATCGCATGGACGCGCTGTTAGAAAGTAAAGAGTTGGCAGTAGAGGACCACAAACTGTTTTTAGCATTTTTAGCGTATTTAAATGAACAGCAGCTCGATGCAAAAAAGTTATTTCAAGATGTTTTAAAACTGCCAAAACATCAGTTTGAAGCACAATATGCAATGAATTGGTCACAAGTAATCAAATTAAGTGTCACATTTCTTACAATTTTGCGTACAAATGACATAAATAGTTATAAACAATTCGTCGACTAACTTGTAACTACTAGCTACTGTTCGCTATAATGTTGAAATGAGTAATTGTAATAAATGATAGGGGGGCAAATAGTCGATGAATGAAGAACAACGACTAGCAAGTCAGCAGATTAAACAACCAAAAGAAGAAAAAGACTATAGTAAATATTTTGAGAAAGTATTTACAGCTCCTTCACTGAAAGATGCGAAAAAACGCGGGAAAGAAGAAGTAAAATACCATAAAGATTTTGATATTGAAGAGAAGTTTTTAGGAATGGGACATGATCGTAAGTTTTATATTCGTACTTACGGCTGCCAAATGAACGAACATGATACAGAAGTAATGGCTGGTATTTTCATGCAGCTTGGCTACACATCAACTGAAATCATCGAAGAAGCGGATGTGGTGCTATTAAACACATGTGCCATTCGTGAAAACGCTGAAAACAAAGTGTTCGGTGAGCTAGGCTTCTTGTTAAAATATAAACGTAAAAACCCAGAAATGCTAATTGGTGTTTGTGGCTGTATGTCGCAAGAAGAATCAGTGGTAAACAAAATTTTAAAGCAGTATCAACATGTTGACATGGTATTTGGTACACATAATATTCACCGCTTACCAAATATTTTACATGAGGCTTACATGTCAAAGGAGCTTGTTGTAGAGGTTTGGTCAAAAGAAGGGGACGTTATCGAAAACTTACCGAAAAAACGTCTTGGTTCGATTAAAGCTTGGGTAAATATTATGTACGGCTGTGACAAATTCTGTACATACTGTATCGTTCCATATACGCGAGGTAAAGAGCGTTCGCGTCGACCGGAAGAAATAATTCAAGAAGTAAGAGAATTAGCAGCACAAGGTTATAAAGAGATTATGTTGCTTGGTCAAAATGTTAACGCATACGGTAAAGACTTTGAGGACATCGAATATCGTTTAGGTGATTTAATGGACGAATTACGCAAAATTGATATCCCACGTATTCGCTTCACAACTAGTCACCCACGTGATTTTGATGATCATTTAATTGAAGTGTTATCGAATGGCGGAAACTTAGTTGACCATATTCACTTACCAGTACAATCTGGCTCGAATGAAATATTGAAAATTATGGCCAGGAAGTACACACGTGAGCATTTCCTACAATTAGTCGATAAAATTAAAGAAGCAATTCCGAATGTTACATTAACGACTGACATCATTGTTGGTTATCCAAATGAAACGGAGGAACAATTCCAGGAAACGCTTGATCTATATCGCCAAGTTGGATTTGACATGGCATTTACGTATATTTACTCACCACGTGAAGGCACACCCGCTGCGAAAATGGTTGATAACGTAACAGATCAAGAAAAGAAAGATCGTCTGCACCGCTTAAATGCAGTTGTTCAAGAATTTTCTGCTAAAGCATTAAAAGGTCTAGAAGGTCAAGTCGTAGAAGTTTTAGTTGAAGGCAGCAGTAAAAGACGAGATGACGTTTTAGCTGGCTATACGCGTAAAAACCGTCTTGTAAACTTTAAGGCAGACCCAAAATATATTGGGAAGCTTGTGCAAGTGAAGATTTTAGAAGCAAAATCTTACTCATTACTGGGTGAGTTTGTAGAAGAAGTTAAAGAAGAGGTGGAATTCGTAAAATGACAACAAAAGTATATACGAAAGACGAAATCGTAGAAAAAGCAAAAGAAATCGCCCATATGATTGCCAACACGGAAGAAGTAGAGTTTTTCAAAAAGGCAGAAGAGCAAATTAACGATAATCAATTTGTACGTGAAAAAATCGCATCATTAAAAACACTTCAAAAACAAGCGGTTAACTTCCAGCACTTAGGGAAAGAGCGCGCATTAAAAACAATGGAAACAAAAATCGAAAATATTGAAAAAGAAATCGACGAATTGCCAGTAGTACAACAGTTTAAACAATCTCAAGTAGATGTAAACGACTTATTGCAGTTAGTATCTAATGCAATTGCCAATACAGTTACTAATGAGGTCATTGCTTCAACAGGTGGAGATCTATTAAAAGGAGAAACAGGTTCAAAAGTACGTAATAGCGTGCCAGGTTCTTGTTCATAAAATAAATATTCTAGGCTATTTAAATAAGTAAATGTGCTTATTTAAATAGCCTTTTTTATGAAAATAAATGAAAAATATACATCGGGAAATTATGAAATGTCCTTTTTATGTAAAATTGTGATGTAATTTAATGGGAATACTTGTTATTCCTTTTTTGTTAATAATTAATGGTAATATTGTACCTATAAAACTTAATGGTATAAACCCTATTGCGTTCTAAAAAGATGTTAATTTAGTCCTTTAGTACTTTTTTGTAACTGATTTAAGTGAAAATAGTTATAAATAAATGTGGTATTATTCATTCTAAATTCCCGTTTTTTTGCTATACTATTGAATTAGTTTGAATAAAAGGAAAGGACATGGAAGATGAATGAATTCGAAAATCGAAGTTTAAGTGATGCAGAATTATATTTTTGGTTATGTCAAATGGCTAGACAACTTGATTCGGGAATTGTTATTGTCAATACAAAAAAGGGCTATACAATTGACTTTGTAAATCATGTTTTTTCGCGTATGACAGATTATAACGAGCATGACATGATTGGAATGACGATCGATAAATTACGTGGTCCACAAACGGATTTATTAAATGAAGAAGCGATTCAAGAAAGTATTGAAAATGGTTTAACATTTAAAACATCGTCGCTACATTATCGTAAAGATGGGTCGAACTTTTGGAATGAAGTGAATATAATACCCATGCATAATCAGTACGGTGAATTACAATATAGCGTACTGATGATGAGGGATTTAACTGATTCGATAAATGTCGAGGCGTTGATTGAACTGGAAAGAGAAGTATACTTTAGTTTAGAAAATGGCGATTCGTTTGAGCAAATAATGAATAAAATTTGTAGTACGGTTAGTGCTACATTTGGTAAGAAATGTTTTAATTCGATTGTCCTAGTAGATGATTACAATCGTATGAAGTATGTTTATGGAGATTTAACGGAGGAAATACATTTCTTTGATGAAGAGTTGCTATTGGTGGGGTTAACTTTTAATGAAAATACCTCAATCAAAAAACCGTTCATTATTAAAAACTTAAGTGAATCTAGGTACAATGAAATATTTAAACCGCTAATTGAAAAGCACCCATTTGTATCATTATGGAGCCAACCTATCTTAAATACAGAAGGGAAAATTATTGGATTATTTTCAGTATATTTTGAACAACAAGCAGAACCATTGGCAGCAGATTTCAAATTTTTAAATCGAGTTGTGCCGATTGTTACACTTGCCGTGAAATATTACGAGCAAAAATACGCTATTCGTCAATTGATATATCAAGATGCAACAACGGGTTTAACTAATTTCGAACGTTTCAAAAATAAAATGATGTCTTTAATTGAACATGGCTTTGAAGGGGCCTTATTTATTATTGCACCAGGTGAATATCAAAATATTGTGGATTTACAAGGGCGACAAGCTGGTGATGAAATATTAAGGCAATTGGCAGGACGTTTACAAAAATTGTCTACATTTGATGATTCAATCATTGCCCGTTATACGAGTTCATCGATTATAGTTGCTACTCGTACTAGAAACCAACAGGTTAGAATTCCCCAGCAAGAAATTGATGATATATTGTTTGAGCCTTACTATATAAATGAAAAAGAGACGTATTTGACACTAAAAATAGGGACAGCACCATTTAATAAAAATGAGCCTTTTATAGATGCAATTCGTAAATCAGATATAGCATTATCAAATGCATTGAAGGCTTCAGGTACAGTTGTTAAACGTTTTGAGCAAAGTCAAATTGAATCAGTAGAACAGGAAATGAATGTGCTAGCGCATATTACAAAAGGCTTGAAAAATAATGAGTTTTTACCAATGTTACAGCCAAAAGTAAACATCGCTACAGGAGAGATCGAAAGCTTTGAGGCGCTAGCTCGATGGGTATCATCAGAAATTGGCTTCGTATCACCAGCAGTGTTTATTCCGGTTGCAGAAAATACGGGCAATATTTATAAAATTGACCGTGCCATTTTACGAAAAGTATTACAATGGCTAGAAGAACGTGCAGCATTAGGTTTAAAGCTGTATCAAGTGTCAGTCAATATTTCGCCAAGCCATTTCTATAATGCCGGCTTTGTCGAAAATTCGATTACATTAATTGAAAGTTACAACATAGACCCTAAGTACATAAAATTTGAAATTACCGAAAGCATTGAACTGGATAATGTGATGCGCGCTAAAAAAATTATTAATGAACTGAAAGCGAATGGGATTGATACAGCCATTGATGATTTTGGCGTGGGCTACTCTTCATTAAGTTATTTACAAAAGTTGCCATTTGAAGAGATTAAAATAGATAAAAGTTTTGTCGATAATTTAGCAGATCCACGCATGAATGCTGTTGTTAAAACGATTATTCAGCTGTCAAAAAATTTAAATATGATATCCGTAGCAGAAGGTATTGAAACAGAGGAACAGCACGAGGAGTTAAAACGTCTTGGCTGTCAAACCGGGCAAGGCTACTATTATTTCAAACCGTTACCGCTAGAGGAAATTAATAAATTACTTGAGGTATCAGTACCAGTTTAAAAAACTTGGGGCTGTCCAAAAAGTCGCTACTTTTTGGACAGTGCAAGCCTCGTGTAGTAATAATCCGCTTTAGGTGGTGCTTCTGCGGTGGTCAGAATAAAAGAACGAATGCTAAAACCGTCACATCCTGTGACAACGCATTCATGACTAGCTTCGTGCTAGCCTCCATCCTCGGCGCAAAGGGAGTGTCCCAGAAATACATCTAGGACACTCCCTTTTTTGTTGCAAAAACAACCGTTATCGCAAGGAAGGTTATGATTAAGTTCGGTTCAATTAACATTTGATAATGATGTTTTTGTTCCTTCACCAATTAGGCACTTATCGCATACATTAGCAATAGTTAAGAAAGGAGAGAAGTTTTCGTGAAGCGTTTGCGTCAAATTGTAACAAGAGCGGTGGTAGCGAAGGGGAAAAAGAGAACCGAATCCAAAGAATTACTATGTCCGCCAAATGCGCCGACAAGTATTTTAGGTTGCTGGGTTATAAACCATCAATGCCAAGCAAAGCGTAATGGTAAATTTGTTGATGTAACAGGTAAATTTGATGTGAATGTTTGGTATGCGTATAGTAATCACTCAAAAACAGCGGTTCATACGGAAACGATTGCTTATAAAGATCGTATTAAGTTATCTTTTCGTGATGGAGTAGAAGTTGATTCTAACGATGTGAAAATGCGTGTCTTACAGCAGCCGAACTGTATAGAAGCGATCATTACAAAATCAGGTGATAAGATCCAAGTATCAATTGAACGTGAATTTTTAGTTGAAATTATCGGAGAAACAACTGTTGTTATCAATGTACATCCAACAGATTACGAGGAAGAGTGGTCATATGATGAAAGCTCACATGATTCTAGAAGTACTTCGAGCTCATCTTCATCCTCATCCTCATCCTCATCGTCATCTAGTTCCGAAAAAGCGGAATTTGATTCATCATCATTTTCATAATGATTTTGCTCAAGTACAGTTCAGTGCTTGAGCGTTTTTTTTGTCTGTCATGTTTTTCTAATAGCGAGCATAAGGAAAATCGCGAAGCTAGTGGTATAATAACTAGTACAAGTTTAGTAAATGAGGGAAACAATTAATGACTACATATACACCGATGATGCAGCAATATTTGCTCGTCAAACAAGATTTTCAAGATGCGTTTTTATTTTATCGTTTAGGCGATTTTTATGAGCTATTTTTTGAGGACGCTATTAAAGCATCACAATTATTAGAAATAACTTTAACTGCACGCGCAGGTAACACGGATAATCCTATTCCGATGTGTGGGGTGCCGCATCATTCAGCACAAGGCTACATTGAAACACTTGTTGCTAAAGGCTTTAAAGTAGCTGTATGCGAACAAACAGAAGACCCAAAAAATGCAAAAGGTGTTGTAAAACGTGAGGTCGTACAAGTGATTACACCTGGAACAATTATGGAGGGTAAGGCACTCGATGGAAAATCGAATCATTTTATTGCAGCTGCAGAGGAACTATCGGCAAATGAGTTAGCCTTTGCGTATTTAGATGTTTCGACTGGAGAAGCCAATACATCTATTATCGAAGGTAGCGCAAAGGAATTGGTTCAGCAACTTCAAGCGTATGCCATTAAGGAAGTCATCGTTACAGAGCAATTGCAGTTGCTATTATCGGATTTCGCAGATACAAGTGGCATTGTGCTATCTCTTGAAAAAGAAGAAATGGACGGCATTCGTGCGGAAAACTATGTGGCACAATTACCGGTAAAATTACAAGGCGTTGCTAAGCGTTTGTTACAATATGTAGAGCGTACACAAATGCGTTCACTTTCACATATTCAAGCATTTACGTTTACTGAGGCAAGTAGTTATTTGCGCATTGATACGAATTCAAAACGCAATTTAGAGTTGATTCAATCTATTCGCGGTGGTGATTCAAAAGGAACATTGCTATGGCTTTTAGATGAAACCGTGACAGCAATGGGAGGACGTAAGCTCAAACAATGGATGCATCAACCACTTGCAAGTAAAATAGCGATTGAAGCACGCCAAACCGTTGTTACGGAATTTTTAGAAGAATTTTTCTTACGTCAAGAATTAAATGAATTACTAAAAAATGTCTATGATTTAGAACGATTAGCGGGTCGTGTCGCATTTGGTTCAGTAGGGGGACGAGATTTAGCGCAACTTCGTGAATCACTGCGCCAAGTACCGATGATTCAACAAAAATTAATTGATAGTGGGCGTGAAAAATCTACGGCACTTGGTCAACAATTAGATGTATGTGCAGATATTGAACAATTGTTGGCGCATGCCATTACCGATCATCCGCCTATCTCGATTAAGGAAGGCGATGTAATACGTGATGGCTATAATGCGCAATTGGATGAATACCGAGATGCCTCTCGCAATGGTAAGGATTGGATTGCGCAGCTTGAAAAAAAAGAGCGTGAATTAACAGGTATCAAAAATTTAAAGATTGGTTATAATCGTGTGTTTGGCTATTATATTGAAATTACAAAATCACACTTAGGCAATACCGATTTAGCGCGCTTTGAACGGAAGCAAACATTAGCGAATGCCGAACGATTTATTACAGAAGAATTGAAAGAGAAAGAAGCGCTTATTTTAAATGCAGAAGAGCAAAGTTTAGCGTTAGAATATAATTTATTTGTTGCATTGCGTGACCAATTAAAAACGTATATTCCACGCGTTCAAAAGCTAGCGGCGTCCATCAGTGAATTAGATGTCCTCATGAGTTTCGCGGAGGTAACCGATAAATATCGTTTTACTAAGCCAGTATTCCATGAAGGTCGAGCATTAAAAATTGTAGAAGGTCGTCACCCGGTCGTAGAAAAAATGCTGAATAAACAAAGCTATGTACCAAATGATTGCATATTAACTGAAGACAAAAATATGATGCTTATTACGGGGCCTAACATGTCGGGGAAAAGTACCTATATGCGACAAGTGGCGTTAATTGTTGTGTTAGCGCAAATGGGTTGCTATGTACCAGCAGCAGAAGCAGAGCTGCCGATTACAGACCAAATTTTCACGCGTATCGGGGCGGCGGATGATTTAGCAGCAGGACAATCGACATTTATGGTTGAAATGTTAGAGTCACAGCACGCAATTACTCACGCAACGAAAAAGAGTTTACTACTATTTGATGAAATTGGACGCGGCACATCAACATATGATGGTATGAGCTTAGCGCAGGCGATGATGGAATACATTCATACTGAAATTGGGGCAAATACACTGTTTTCAACGCATTACCATGAGCTGACGGATTTAGAGCAGGAATTGGAGCGACTACAAAATGTTCATGTAAGTGCAACAGAACAAGATGGACGTGTTGTATTTTTACACAAGGTGAAAAAAGGCGCGGCAGATAAAAGCTACGGGGTACATGTTGCCGAGCTTGCAGAAATGCCACAAGCAATTTTACAGCGTGCACGTGTGCTATTAGCACAATTTGAAGCAGGACATTCAGAAAAACTCGCGCCAATTGCACAAGCAGTAGAATTAAAGCAACCTGAGTCTGTTGCAACAACACCTACAAAAGTAGCGGAAGATGAATTGCAATTATCGTTGTTTAGCTTACGTGATGAGCCAACATTGTCACCTGAACAGCAACAAGTGCTAGATACATTAACGAAATTAAATGTGATGGGCACAACACCAATGCAAGCAATGACGTTACTGTATGAATTACAGCAAAAGTTATTAGGAAATAACTAAGGAGGAGATTCGCATGGGAAAAATTCAAATTATGGACGAATGGCTATCGAATAAAATTGCGGCCGGTGAAGTAGTAGAACGCCCATCATCAGTTGTTAAAGAGCTTGTAGAAAACGCGATTGATGCAGGCAGTACGTCACTTGAAATTTTTCTTGAAGAAGCGGGTCTTAGCTCTATTCAAGTGGTTGATAATGGCAGTGGCATGGACGAAGAAGATGCGCTTTTATCTTTTTCTCGACATGCTACATCCAAAATTGAAAAAGAACAGGATTTGTTTCGGATTCGAACATTAGGCTTTCGTGGTGAGGCATTGGCATCGATTGCCTCGGTTTCAAAGTTGACATTGCGGACGTCTGATGGCAATGGTGGGGTACATCTTTATTTAGAGGGTGGCCATTTAAAAGAGCATAAACCTACAGCACTTCGACGAGGGACAGATATTACGGTGGCGCATTTATTTTACAATACGCCAGCGCGTTTAAAATATTTGAAAACGATTCAAACCGAACTAGGGCATACGATTGATTTTGTTAATCGTATTGCGCTTGGCTATCCTGAAGTGGCGATAAAACTTGTGCATAATGGACAAACACTGCTACAAACAAACGGTCGTGGACAAGTACAACAAGTGCTAGCAGCAATTTATGGCGTGCATAATGCTAAGAAAATGCTAGCCTTTGAAGGAAGTAATAATGACTATAAAATTCACGGTTTTGCAAGCTTACCGGAAGTAACACGTGCATCGAAAAACTATATTTCACTCTTTGTGAATGGGCGTTGGGTAAAGCACTTCGTCATTCAAAAAGCGATTACCGATGCGTATCATACGTATTTACCGATTGAGCGTTTTCCAATTGTGCTATTGTATGTGGAAGGTGATCCACAGTTAACTGATGTTAACGTGCACCCAGCGAAGCATCAAGTACGCTTAAGTAAAGAGCCGGAATTGTTAAAGCTCATTGAAGATACAATCCGTGCATCAATCCGAGATGTTATTCGAATTCCGTTGGCTGAGAAAAAAGAAAAGCCCGTACGAGTACCGAATGAGCAGTTGAATATTTGGAATCCACAAAAAGCATCAAAGCCAACCTTTGACGCATCGAAAATGAATTCAATAGTTGAGCGCTTATCTTCAGAGCCAATTGTAATTAAAGAGCCATATGCACCTGCGCCAACAAAACAGCCATCTGCAATCGAGCAAAGTATGCAAGAACCAATAACAAAATCCTTTATTGAAGAAACTGACCCGCCACTAAATGTTCAGCCCGATTTCGAGGAATCTTTGAAGGTGGAAGAATTGCCCGAAAAAGAGAAACTTCATTTCCCGCAAGTTGAGATCGTTGGACAAATTCACGGCACATACATCGTTGCACAAATGGAGGACGGCTTTTATTTAATCGACCAGCATGCTGCACAAGAACGGATTAAATACGAATTTTTCCGTGACAAAGTAGGTGAAGTGAATGTTAATGAACGTCAAGCACTTTTAATGCCGCTCACATTCCATTATTCAGCGGATGAAGCATTGCGATTAAAAGAATCGAAACACGAACTGGAAGAAGTCGGCGTGTTTCTTGAGGAATTTGGACATTCGTCATTTGTTGTACGTGAATATCCGACCTGGTTTCCAAAAGGTGAGGAACAAGAAATTATTGAGGAACTGATTGAACAAGTATTGAATGCAAGTAAAGCAGATATAAAGAAACTACGAGAAGACGCGGCCATTATGATGAGTTGTAAAAAATCAATTAAGGCAAATCACTATTTAGATAAGCAACAAATGCAGCGATTAATTGAAGACTTACGCAAAGCGGATAATCCATTTACTTGTCCACATGGGCGCCCGGTACTCATTCATTTTACATCATATGAGGTAGAAAAAATGTTCAAACGTGTGATGTAATATTAAATGCATTCAGAGAGTGCTAAGACTCAAATTAACTAATAAAACGATGGGGTGATGGTATGGAGAAAAATACATTTTATGTAACAATGTCAGATGGTTACGATATTTTTGTACGAACATTTAAACCGCAACATCCGAAAAAGCATATCCATATTTTACATGGGATGGCTGAGCATAGTGAACGCTATGAGCCGTTTGCGGAAGTGCTATGTGCGCAAGGATACTATGTCACGACACATGATCATCGTGGACATGGTTACACCGCTGCGAATAATGGTATACTTGGTTATTTTGATTTGGAAAATGGATTTGAAAGGGTAGTAGAAGACGTACGGGAAATTTTAGAACAGCTTAAATTACAGGATCTAGGCAAGCCCATTTTATTTGGGCATAGTATGGGCTCATTTATCGCGCGTCGTTTCACACAAAAGTATAGCGTGGAAATAGAGCGTCTTATTTTAAGTGGAACAGGCTCATCGTCTCTCATGCATAAAGCCGGTCATGTACTTGCAAGTCAACTTGTACATTTAAAGGGACCGGCAGAACCAAGTAAATTAATGAATCAATTAAGCTTTGGTACCTTTAATGCACAAGTGCCAAATCCAAAAACTGAATTTGATTGGCTAACGTCTGACCATACTGAAGTGCAAAAGTATATCAACGACCCTTTTTGTGGCTTTGTATCAACGAATCAATTTTATGCCGATTTAACAGGTGCGATGGCAACGCTTGACAATCATTCTGGCAATGTGAGTATTCGTCCTAATTTGAAAATATTACTAGTTAGTGGAACGCATGACCCGGTAGGTGAAAAACAAGCGAAAGGTGTACTAAAGGTAGGGAAACAATTAGTAGATGCTGGTGTTGAACATGTGAAGGTTCAACTGTTTGAAGGTATGCGCCATGAAATTTTAAATGAAATTGGAAAAGAAAAAGTTTATGAAAGTATTATACGGTGGTTAGAACATGAATAAAAAAATTGATGTAGTGGCCATTATTGGTCCAACCGCATCTGGCAAAACAGCGTTAAGTATTCGTCTTGCAAAGGAATTTGATGGAGAAATCATTAATGGAGATTCCATGCAAATTTACCGTCATATGAATATCGGTACGGCGAAAATTACTCCTGAAGAAATGGATGGTGTGCCGCATCATCTACTTGATATTAAAGAACCGACAGAAAGTTTTTCGGTAGCGGAATATCAATTATTAGTACGTGAAAAAATCGAGGAAATTCAGTCGCGTGGGAAAATGCCAATTTTAGTAGGTGGAACAGGGCTTTATGTACAATCGGTATTGTATGACTTCCAATTTGCGAAACAAGAAGTAAATGAAGAAGCGCGTGAAGCATACTATAAAGAGCTTGAACTACTTGGACCAGAAGAAATGCATGAAAAATTAACACAAATCGACCCTGCAGCGGCGGCAGAAATCCATCCGAATAATACGCGCCGTGTCATTCGTGCATTAGAAATGGCGGAGCTTGCAGGGGTATCGCGTGCAGCGGAACAATTCAATCGAGGCGATGTAGCGCTCTACAACCATTTGATTATCGGTATGGATATGGACCGTGAAAAATTATATGAGCGCATTAATTTACGTGTTGATTTAATGATGGATGCAGGTTTACTAGATGAAGTTCGTGCGCTTTATGATGCAGGAATTCGCGACGTGCAAGCAATTAAAGCGATTGGCTATAAAGAATTTTACGCGTATTTTGATGGGAATGTGACATTAGAAGAAGCGATTGAACAAGTTAAACAAAACTCACGTCGTTATGCCAAACGCCAATTAACATATTTCCGCAATAAAATGGAAATCAAATGGATTGGTAAAGATTATAATGAAATTAAAAAAATATTGTAAATTATTCTAAATTTCGCAGGAATACTTTATACTAATAACGAATAGGTAATTATTGCATACATTATAGAGATGAGGAGAAAAAACGATGACAAAATCGATAAATTTACAAGATACATTTTTAAACAATATACGTAAAAATAATATTTTTGTTACAGTTTTTTTATTAAATGGTTTTCAATTAAAGGGCCAAGTAAAATCCTATGACAACTTTACCGTCTTATTAGAAACAGAGGGAAAGCAACAGCTTATTTATAAGCATGCAATTTCAACTTTCGTTCCTTCAAAAAATATTGCATTATCAGAAGATGAATAAATAATTCAGGAAATTTAATAGCGCATTGCAGTGGGATTGATTATAATAACTAAGACGCTAGCACGTATTGGAGGATTAATTATGAAAACAATGACAACGGATGAGTTATTAAACCTATTAGATGCAAACGAAGATTTAAATGTTATTGACGTTCGCGAAGATTTTGAAGTAGAGCAAGGGATGATTCCAGGTGCTGTACATATTCCACTAGGATCAATTCCAGAGCACACAGGTGAGTTAGACGCTTCAAAACCATATATTTTAGTATGTAAAGGCGGCGTACGCAGTGCAAATGCTTGCGAATACTTAGCTTCTCAAGGTTTCGATGTGACAAACCTTGAAGGCGGTATGATGGCATACGACGGCGAATTAGAATTTAAATAATGAATGCAAAAAAGGGTCTGTCCGAGAAGTATTTCTGGGACAGACCCTTTGCGCAGAGGATTGAGGTCAGCACGATGCTGGTTATGAATGCGTTGCCACAGGAAGCGACGTTTTTAGCAAACCATTTTTATTATTTTTAGCCACCGCGAAAAGCGGCCTAAAGCGGATAATTAATACATGAAAGAAGCACTGTCCAAATAGTAATCACCTTTTGGACAGTGCTTTTATCGTTACTTCGAATATTGCAGTTTGCGTATAGGTAAGCTCCAACTACGTGTATAGGAGAAAATACGTAAAACTGTAATGACTATAAATAAGCTATATAAAAAGAAATCGCCTTTAAAAATTTCAAGTCCAATTAACAGTCCGGCACATGCAGCCCATACACCGTATATTTCATGGCGTAAAACAATCGGACGTCTTCCAGCGAGTAAATCACGTACAATACCGCCGCCAGCACCCGTTAATACCGCAGCAACAATGGTTGCAGCAAGTGGTAATTCTAAATGAACCGCATGCATGGCACCTTGTATTGCAAATGCCGACAACCCAATGGCATCAGTTAAATTTCCCCAACGATTCCAATGTTTTATTAAATGATGAGGCATTAAAAAGAAAATCGTAATCGCTGCTAACGCAATTTGAAACATCATTTCCTGGCTCCACAATGTTGAGACTGGTAAACCAATAAGTAAATTTCGAATTGCACCACCACCGAAAGCGGTCACAATCCCTAAAATATATACGCCAAATAAATCATATTCCTCTTCCATTGCGACAATCGCACCGGAAATAGCAAAGGCAATAGTGCCAATAACGCTAAACACATCCCAAGCCAACTTTCTTCCCCCTTAATGTTACTAAACAATGAGAATAGCAGTTTTTCAATCATTCGTCAAAAAGAAAAATTTTGATGTATAATGGGAGGAGTTTGAAAAAAGAATGGAGTTAGAATCATGGCATTTCAATCAATTTTAACGAACGAAACAATCGAACTTGCAACGCTTGTCGAAGAAAAGGTTCGTCAATATCATACAGCGGTAGATGACCGCGCTTTTTTTAACCAACAAAAAGTATTAGCTGCATTTCGAAATCATCAAGTAAGTGATTTTCACCTACATCCTTCAACGGGCTACGGATATGATGATGAAGGTCGGGATAATCTAGAGCGTGTATATGCGGAAGTTTTCGGTGCAGAGGCAGCGATAGTGCGTCAACAAATAATTTCAGGTACGCATGCTATTACGTTAAGTTTATTTGGGGTGCTACGTCCTGGTGACGAGCTATTATACATCACAGGAAAACCGTATGATACATTACAGTCAATTGTTGATGGTGGAGACAAAGATACGGGTTCATTAAAAGATTATAAGATTGGTTATAGTCATGTTGATTTAATTGATAATAAAGACATTGATTGGGACGGCGTTAAAGCACAAGTAACAGAAAATACAAAAATGATTGCGATTCAGCGTTCAAAAGGCTATGCAACACGTCCTTCGTTTACAATTGCAGCAATTGCAGATATGGTAAAGCAAATACGGGAAATCGCACCACAGGCAGTTATCTTTGTGGATAATTGTTATGGTGAGTTCGTAGAGGAATTAGAGCCAACTGAAGTAGGCGCGGATTTAATGGCAGGATCGTTAATTAAAAACCCAGGTGGTGGCTTTGCGAAAATCGGTGGCTATATTGCAGGGCGTGCGGATTTAGTAGAAAAATGTGCATACCGTATGACATCGCCAGGAATTGGTGCAGAGGCGGGGGCATCATTAAATACATTGGCAGACTTTTATCAGGGCTTTTTTATGGCACCACACATCGTCGCGCAAAGCTTAAAAGGTGCAATTTTCACATCAGCTATGTTAGAGGAAGTTGGTATGTCAACATCGCCGCATTTCACTGAAACGCGTACGGATTTAATTCAATCGGTGTCATTCCAAACGGCAGAGCAAATGGTCGCTTTTTGTCGTGAAATTCAAGCAGCTTCACCAATTAACGCTCACTTTGCACCAGAGCCAGCTTATATGCCGGGTTATGAGGATGATGTAATTATGGCGGCAGGTACGTTTGTTCAAGGGTCCAGTATTGAATTGACGGCAGATGGTCCTATTCGTCCGCCCTATACAGCCTTTATACAAGGTGGCTTAACATATGAGCATGTGAAATATGCAATTTGTGCAGCCGTACAAAAATTGAAATAATAATTTGTAAAGTCGTTCGAAGTTCGGACGGCTTTTTTAATTGTTTTTTAGATAATTCTCTACTTTCAGAACGAAAATTGCTAGTTTATATATCTTGTGTTAGTTTTTCTAACATAAGATTGACAAAGGATGTTACAAAGGATTATGATATGTGTAAGGGAGGTGGATTAAATGAGTAGCGAAATTCGACGTTCAATGCCACTATTATCTATTAGCATCGTAATGCAACTAACAGATCTTACGGCACGCCAAATTCGATATTATGAAGAACATGATTTAATTCAGCCACACCGTACAGAGGGAAATCGACGTATGTTCTCACTGAATGATGTCGATAAATTATTGGAAATCAAAGATATGCTAGAGCAAGGTGTCAATATGGCAGGTATTAAAAAACTATTTGCGATGAAAAATAACCCTGCACTACAGCAAGCGAACAAAGATATCTCGGATACAGAATTACGAAAAATATTACGTGAAGAAATGCGTCAAGCACAGCGTATGCAAAAATCATCTATCCGACAAGGGGATTTATCACGTTTTTATCAATAACGTGTAAATTATATAAGGCTATAAAAGCAAAAAAATTAGTACTGAACAATTTTAGGAGTGTGGAATTTAGTGGGTAAGTACACAAAAGAAGATATTAAACGTCTCGTACAAGAAGAAGAAGTAAAATTTATTCGTTTACAGTTCACGGACATCTTAGGAACAATTAAAAACGTAGAAATTCCAGTAAGCCAATTAGATAAAGCATTAGACAATAAAATGATGTTTGATGGTTCTTCAATTGAGGGCTTTGTACGTATCGAAGAATCTGACATGTACTTATATCCTGATTATGATTCGTTTATGATTTTCCCATGGACAGCAGAAAAAGGTAAAGTAGCACGTTTTATTTGTGATATTTACAATCCTAATGGTACGCCATTTGCTGGTGACCCACGTAACAACTTAAAGCGTGTGTTAAAAGAAATGGAAGAAATGGGCTTCACTAATTTCAACTTAGGACCAGAGCCTGAATTCTTCTTATTCAAATTAGATGCAAAAGGTGAACCAACGTTAGAAGTAAATGACAACGGTGGATACTTCGACTTAGCACCTACAGACTTAGGTGAAAACTGCCGTCGTGATATCGTATTAGAGCTTGAAGAAATGGGCTTTGAAATTGAAGCTTCTCACCATGAAGTGGCACCAGGACAACACGAAATTGACTTTAAATATGCAGATGCTATCACAGCTTGTGACAACATCCAAACATTTAAATTAGTAGTAAAAACAATTGCTCGTAAGCACGGTTTACACGCTACATTCATGCCAAAGCCATTATTTGGCGAAGCAGGATCAGGAATGCACTTTAACGTATCGTTATTTAAAGGAAAAGAAAATTCATTCTATGATGAATCAACTACGCTTGGCTTATCAGAAACAGCTATGCAATTCATGGCTGGTGTGTTAAAGCACGTACAAGGCTTTACAGCGATTACAAACCCAACTGTAAACTCTTACAAACGTTTAGTACCAGGTTATGAAGCACCATGTTACGTAGCTTGGTCTGCACAAAACCGTTCGCCACTAATTCGTATCCCATCTTCTCGTGGTATATCTACACGTGTAGAAGTACGTTCTGTGGATCCATCTGCTAACCCATATTTAGCGATGGCTGTAATTTTAGAAGCTGGTTTAGAGGGGATTCGTCAATCGTTAACGCCACCACCAGCAATCAACCGTAACATTTATGTAATGAGCGAAGAGGAACGTCAAGCTAATGGTATCGATAACTTACCAGCAGCATTAGACGATGCACTTGGCCTACTTGCTAAAGATGAAGTTGTTCAACGCGCTTTGGGTGGACACATTTATGCGAACTTTAAAGAGGCAAAAGAAATCGAGTTCGAGATGTACCGTTCAACAGTACACCAATGGGAACGCGACCAATATATGAAAATGTATTAATAGATAAAGCGTTGGGGCGACTGGCTCCAACGCTTTTTTGCTTTTTCTTGCCCACAAGCCAATTTTGGTTTGCCCACAAATTGCCCACAAACTTTTTATTGCCCCAATTTTTCCATGTATTTTTCGAAACTACCCATACTTTTTTCTGCAACTTTATTCGAAATATGTGCATAAGTATTCAATGTTGTTACAGGTGAACTATGTCCTAAACGATCTGCAATAGATTTCATATCCCAGTTCGCTTCAATAAGCATAGCAACGTGCGTATGCCTTGTTGAGTGAATAGGGAGAGGTTCATGTCCAATATGATCCATAGCGGATTTAAACACGTTCCACAATGTTGCTTTTGGAAGGGGAGTACCATCATCTCTAGCAAACATTAGATTTAACTCATGATGATAAAGTTCACCTACAAGCATTTTTTGCTCTGTACGATATTTTACGTAGGTTTTGAGCTTGCGCATGTAACTTTCACGCATAGTAATTTCACGCGTAGAGCTATAGTTTTTAGTACTGCCTAATAATTCAGCATTGTTATCTGGCTGAAATTCGAGTGTTTCATCTACGATTAGCTTATTTTCACGCCAATTAATATCATCTAAACGAAGCCCAGCGCATTCACCTTTACGCATGCCACTTTCAAAAAGTGTTTCAAAAAAGAGACCATACGTGTAATTTCTACGATAAATGTACTCAAGTAACTGCGGAATAAGTGAAGGCTCAATGAATTTCAGCTTTTTAACTTCTAGCTTCTTAATAACAACATTTTCACAAGGATTGCGTTTAATATAGCCACTTAATACGGCTCGCTTCATGCACTGATTGAGCGCATTGTGAATACGACGCGCGGTAGACTTAGCTAAACCACTTTCGATAATGCCGTCGATGAATTTTTGATAAGCAATCGGGGTAATGTCCTTTAAGTATTGATGACCGAAAACAGGCATAGCGTGGTCTTCAATAGCGTTGCGATAG
The DNA here is from genome assembly GCF_028747805.1 of Solibacillus daqui. Classification (NCBI taxonomy): domain Bacteria; kingdom Bacillati; phylum Bacillota; class Bacilli; order Caryophanales; family Caryophanaceae; genus Solibacillus; species Solibacillus daqui. Next base: position 2,661,886 of record NZ_CP114887.1, on the reverse strand, counting down.
GTTTTATAAGTATTTGGTTTAAGTTTATCTTTGAGAAATTATTTAAAGTGAACCGAGGTGATCTAATGCTTGTCGTTGAATGCATTGATGCTACGAATGTTTCTGTTTTGTCAGTAGGTGCTCAATATTATGCTTTTCCAGTGAACAATAGCTTTGCGTATATTAGTAAATTTCCGAATGAAAATGCTCACACAGGTTGCTACAGTTTATCTCGTTTTGCAGAAGTTCCTCAATTAAGAAAGCAAGTTGAAGCCTATGAGTATATGTATGAAATAGCAGCTACGAAAAAGAAGTTCATAGTATACGGTTTTGAGGCTTCACATAATTTAGTGGCAATTTATAAGGATAAAGCGCTGGAGCAATATATTGGCTGCGTTTCAAAAGAAAGATGCTCGGTGCATCAAACGTTAGGTTTGGTTGATTGGAAGGAGGACCTTATTATTTTTCCTAGTTCACTGCGTCTTGGTGATTTTGAGGCAGTACAAGAATTTTCAATAGTTCCTGCACCAGTTGAAATAATGAATGAACAACTATGCTTGTTTTAATAAAAAAAGCTACGGAGGTAACCGTAGCTTGGATTCGGAACGACCCTTTGAATCTGTTCGATACTATTATATCAGAGGGGTGTTCAAATGAGAATGCAAGAATTGGAAATAAACGTTGATGGGAAGCTTTTGGTTGATATAATGGAATTACCTGATAGCTGTGTGATTGTTTTGTCAAAGGGTAAAGCCAAAGTCGCCGAGCTTCCTGCTTTTGCCGAAACCAAAATCGTCACACATCAAGGGCAGGTGAAACGAATTAGATGGGACGAGGGTGAGGAGTTTAAATTGAGAATAAACTTTATGGCAATTTCACTAGCTTTATTTTTCATTGTAGAACCATTTTTTTTAAAATGTATATTAATTTTATTTTTTATAATAATATTATTTGAGGAGGAGCTGATTGATATTTTTGATAAATTAAGCGAAGACAGAAAAATTAAAAACCTAGCTCTACTAACACTTGCAATAATATTGGTTACAACCGGAGTAATAAGTAATGTGCTACTGAATGTGTATTTAATATTCCATAATAAAATTTATAAATTTGAGGAAATACTAGTAGCCAAGTTAAGTGAATATAATGTATATATTAGTCGTGATATACCTTTTTTAATTCAACTAATAGTAATAGCATTACTAACGCTTATTCTAAGTATATATATATTAAAAGTTATAAGGAGAATATTAAATAGAAATTTAATTAGACTCTTTAAAGGTAACATACTTTCAGAAACAAATATTAAGGTGAAAGATTACTTTTCAATTCTAGTATTTTGGTTTGCATTAATACCTACTGCTATAGGCGCATTTTTAGACATTAACATATACAATGAATCAGTCAAGCAATTTGTCTGGGTGATTGTAATTGTAGGTATTTCATATACTATTGCTATTTTAGATAAATTTAAGTATGAATAAGAGTTCTACCAGCCATCTGGAGGACAACGATTGATAGCAGTATTAGCTGCCGTCTTTTGTTGTCCTTTTTTATTTTACTGCAAAGTCAGTGGCAGTTTCATTCCAATCTGGCATAAAAGAGCTTTTGGATGAGAACGCAAGAACTAAAAATAAATGCCGATGGGAGACTAATTACTGATATAATGGAATTGCCTTACAGTTGTGTGATTATATTGTCGCAAGGTAAAGCTAAAGTCGCCGAGCTTCCCGCATTAGCCGAAACCAATATCGTCACACATCAAGGGCAGGTGAAAAGAATTAGATGGGACGAGGATGAGGAGTATTGACAGTAAAGTATGAACATAATTTTTCAATGGAAACAAGTGTAGTAACTATTAGAATAAGTGACTCATATTCTGAGGGGAGTAAAAAAGATATTATAATGAATCTCATGCATTTAGGGCAAAATGTTAATACTAGGTTACTCTATTACTTGAATTTATGTTACAGACTACAGGATTTATTTCGAAAAGAAGAAGGGGATTTTCAGAAACGAATATCAGAAGTTCAACAAAATCTAATTGATGATAAAGATATGGAACTTGAAGATAAAGAAATGGTGCAATCTAGACATCTTACACAACAAATTTTATTTTATGAAAGATTCGATGTACAGGAATTAGCTGTATGTAATGGTGTTTTTCTGAAAACTTACGCACTATTGGAGGACGTATTAAATCAATTATGCATTATTTATGAGAAGGTTTTTGACCCCGGTTACAATTATTTAGATTTAAGTGGTGCTGGTATAGTAAGGTCAAAAAAATATATCCAAAAGGTGACAAATATATCGTTAAATCAAGATGATGATTGGAAAAACATACTTTTATGGAATACAGTTAGAAACGTTGTTATGCATGAAGATGGGAAGATTACTAATAAAAATAATAAATTAAAAAAGGCTATCAATAAACTTAACTTATCACCAGTTAGAGACACAACTGTGACAGGGATTACTGTGATTGGCATTAAGGTTTCTGATGTAATGGAGTTTATTTTGTTAGTTGATAAAGTATTATCCAAATTTGTATTACATGAAAAAGAGTGGGGAATATAGTTTCACCAGACATTTGGATTACAACAATACGCTACCCTTATTTGTTGTACTGTTTACTAGAATTCAGAATAGGAGAAAAATAATTGAACAGTGAATATATTGAACATGAAATTGAATCATTAACACTTAAATTAGAGTTAAGAACCGAAAATAGTCAAATTAGTTTTAAAGATAAAAAAGGTTTAAAAATTATGAGTAATACAGTATATGCTAAAATTGAAAAAGAAAAACTTGAAGCTTTATATTATACTTTTTTAGCAATTATATTGTCAATTTTTTTAGCTGCCATACCAAAGATTTCTCAAATAATTGTAAGTGTAATTTCAATGAAGTTTGAAGGGGATTTTGAACTTATACAAAATTCCTTTGATTTAATAGGATTTGCATTTATTTTGTTTTGGTTATATAGGATTTTAAAAAAATACTTGGTTGTCACAATTGACAAGATAGAGAAATTTACTCGGCTTAAAGGATTGATTAAACTATATTTAGATGAATATTAAGTTCTACCAGCAAACTGGAGGACAACGATTGATAGCAGTATTAGCTGCCGTCATTTGTTGTCCTCTTTTTTTATTTATTTTACAACAAAGTAAGTGACTGGAACATTCCAATTTAACATGAAGGGGCAAGTATTATGCGCACAATTCAAGGTGAAATATTACGGCATGGATTAAGCGATAAGGAAAAGAAGATGGCGACAATATGGACTACTCAGGATATGGTAATTGCTATGGAGGATACAACAGTTATAGCAAGAACAATGGTTCAACATTCGTTCTAATTGTCGTCCTTTTCATACTTCTAATTATTGTTGGTGCTACTTTCATGCATGGCAATTATTAACAAAAGGTAGTAAGCGCTGGGTACGATAGTCAATTATTAATAGCTTGGTATCACTCTAATGTTTTTTTGGATTAGGATCACTTTCCCCCTTTAGTGATCCTTTTTATAGTTTCTTTACTCATATGCATATTCTATATGTTTATATCAATGAAAAGTCCCTTCTTCAACTAACGGGGGCGTTTCTACAATACGTGAAGATGTTTTTTTATTGAAGTAACGAATAAGTTGGAAATATTAGCGAAAGCAAGATACTAACATAATACTCAAAGAATATCTTTCATCGTGGAGAATATATACAGAATAGGAACTTAGATATTTATTTTCTGTTGAAGGGAGAATTTCATGAGTAATTTAGTAAATGACAATCTGTATGAAACGAGAAATAACTTAGTAAAGGAGATTACTTCATTAAGTTATAATCAATTTAATGGTAGACCTGGTATGAATATGTGGAGTATAGCACAAGTTTGTCATCACTTAGTTTTAGTGGAACAGGCCACAATAAAGGCTATTGCATGGGGGTTAAAAAAGGTTGACAATACTCAAAAAGAACGTAAAAACATTCATCTTATGTTGGATCGAACGAAAAAGTTTAAAGCTCCCGAAATCGTTGAACCAGATGTAGAACCATTTGAAGTTCAGTCAATTATTGATTTGTTAAATGATTCGAGAAAAAAATTTTTTACTTTCCTCAATACAATAGAGGATAAATCGATATTGACGGAAAAATCATTTAAGCATCCTTCCTTAGGTGAATTACCACTTGACCAATGGATTGAACAGATATATTTACATGAACAACGACACACAGAACAAATAAAAGAGATAAAATTACTTTTAGATGTGAGGAACTAAACTTATGATTTTCAATAGAGTCATGTTTAAGTAAAAGGGAAAAAGAAATTTTAACTTTGTAAAATAATATACTTAAAGTAACGGGGGCTTTACTTGAGAATTATTGAACTAACAGGGAGGTAAGAGGATGAAGCGTTTAGTAGGAATATTTTTTATCGTTCAAGCTATAGTGACTTATCTAATTCTAGATGCGTTAAATCAATTATCTGTTTCTATTTCAGAAGCAGCTGTACATATGAAAACAGGGGGTCTTACATTATCGTGGTCAGATGATTTACCTTTGGTAACCTATGTCTTTTTAATTATCATTGTTATTCTAGGAATATACTTTACTCTAGCAAAGGAAAAGAAAAAAGGAGAGTAAAACTTCAACTCTTATTCAACTAACGGGGGCTTTACTTGAAGATCATTGAGTTGCATATGCAGCTCTTTTTTTATTATTGAACTAAAGCAGCAATTTAATTTAAGTAGAACTATTAGAGGACTATTTTAGTTCCTGTCGAAATGGGAAATGTAGAAATATAGTTGGAAAGTAAAAAACGAATATATGATGTGTTAGTGTATGGAGAAAGGGGAGAAGATAAAAATGGTTTTTTTAGTGCTATTACATATTATTTCGGCAATTATTTTTGTTGGTAATATTATCACGGCTGCTTTTTGGAAACTAAAGGCGGAATTTTCTGGAGATGAAACACATATCAACAAAACAGCAAAGAATATTATGGTTGCTGATTATGTGTTTACTTTACCCAGCATTATCACTTTACTAATTTCAGGATTATTATTAGCAATAAAAAGTAAGTATTCTCTTGATGAAATAAACTGGTTAACAGTTTCCTTAGCTTTATTTACAATTACAGGAGTGATATGGATTACTCTTTTGTTACCTCTGCAAAGAAAAATGATTAAGTATAGTGGAGAAGAATTCAATAAAATTGATTATAAAAAAGTCTCTAGAACTTGGGATGTTATTGGAACAATATCAACGATAATCCCAATTCTTATTCTGTATTTAATGGTTGCCAAACCTTTTTAAAATTTCACTAACGGGGGCTTTACTTGAAGATCGTTGAGTTGCATAATGCAGCTCTTTTTTACTTTATTGAACTAACGGAGCAGGTTAGTGCAAGAAGAATCAAATGGAAAAGGGGTGGATTTGGTTATGGAAGGAAATTGGAATGGCAAGGGAAAGGTTAACGAAAATAGATTAATGATGAGAGAAGCAGGCTTTGTAGCATTAGTAATAATACTTTTTCTTCAATACTTTAAACTAGCTGCTTACTTGTCAAATAAATACTTTTTTAATAGTCATTTTATGAGCTATCTTGTCTTGATTTTAGGTATTCCTTTATCATACTTTGCTGCGAAATATTTAGTTCGAGTAATTAAAAAAGTAATATGAATAAAGTAGCGAGTATATCAATTCACAATAAATGGTTATTAAACTAACGGAGCAGGTTAATTCAATAGCGTTGTTTAACTTGTGTTCAACAATCTGGTCTATATGTTGAATAACACTCGATATGTTCTTTGAAGATGTATCAAATAAAGAATTCTATTTTAATATTCCATAAATTGTTATTTATACGTGGTATAATTTATTGGATTAGAAGAGAGGGAATATGATGAAGAACAAAATGAATTATTTTATGAGTCTACTATTATTTGTATCACTTGTCTTTGGACTTTCAGCAGAAAAAGTTTCAGCGGCAAAAAATTTATCCGTTGTAATAGATGGAAAGCTCCAAGAATATCCTCATTCTCCTGTTATTAAAGAGGGCGCAACATTCATCCCTTTCCGAGAAGGATTTGAATTATTAGGTGCGAAGGTTACTTGGAATGGAAAAGATAAGTCGCTAACTGCGAAAAAGGGAGATACTTATATTTGGGCGCAACTTGGAAATGGAAATATAGTAACTGAACGAAGTAACGGCCTTAGAATTGTAAAAAACTATCCTGCTGGTCCTCAGACGATTAATGGCGTGACAATGATTCCTGTTAAAGTTTTTGAACAATTGGGTGCAACAGTTAGTTGGAATGCTCAAAATAAAATGATCCAAATAATATCCGCAACTAGTACGTTCAAAGATTTTTTAGGAACGGGGACATTAATGGAAGAACAGCAGTCGAATGAGGTTGATAAACAAATACTCGAATAATAATAAAGAAGTAGAAAATTAACCACCTAGTAAAACGATATATTTTTCGTTATTCCACAATCGGGCGCGATTGTGGAATAAGCGTCTCTGTTCTTATTCAACTAACGGGGGCAGATCATTGAGTTGCTTATGCAGCTCTTTTTTCTTCTTGAACTAACGGGGCAGGTTAGTTGAATAGCGTTGATTAACTTGTGTTCACCAATCGGGCTATATTGTGGAATAAAAGCCTTTTATACAATGTTACCAAACGAGGGTTTGGGAGCTTTCCCCCTCTAAATAAACAAACAATAGATGATATAAAAGGGAATATGTTACATATCGGAGGTTAATATGAATATTCAATTAGGAAATAGTAGTTATCTAAATAGCATAAAAAAGGATGGCTCTAATCGTTTATCCGATGATTTGTTTTTAGATAAAAATAAAAAATCCAAGGCAACATATGAAATCAAAAAAGAAAACGGCTATATACGTCATTACGTGACGAAAGCAAACGGTGAGAAAGTAATGATTAAAGAAACGAAGTTACCTAAATCAAAAGAGAATGAACAAGGTACTGGTGATATGAAAGATATGATTACTGAAATGGTTATGAATCAATTAACAAAAGTTCTTGATAAAGAACAATTCAATAAGTTTTCTAAAACAGGGTTAGTAGGTCAAAAAGAAAAACAAATTGAAAAATATGCTACAAGCATTTAAATGAAATTATAAAGTCCCCAAATCTCGCTTTGGGGACTTTTCATTATTCAACATCAGACCATTTAATTGAATAACGTTTTTAAAAAATTGGACAAATAAATTTAACGCAGCAGGTTAGTTTAATAGGAAGAAATAGAAATTAAAAACTTTTTGAGTCAATATCAATTCGAGACTCGTCTAATTAATAAAAGGAGGTGCAATGAGTGATAGATCTTGAAGCAGATTATTCAGAAGTTTCATCAGATGAAATACTAAGTCAACTGATGGAGGACTATGCAACCGATTTAAAAAGAATAGCTTTCTTATATGTAAATGATATGGCTGAATGTGAGGATATTATTCAAGAAGTCTTTATATCCTGTTATCAAAAGTTAACTAGCTTCCGACATGAATGTAGCTATAAGACTTGGTTAATTCGAATTACTATTAATAAATGTAAGGATTATAAGAAACGTTGGAATATAAAAAAGCTGATATATAAACCGATTATTTCATCTGTTTTCACTGCACCTTCTGCAGAAGAGCAATTTATTAATGAGCAGACTTCAAAAAGTATGATAGAACAAATAGCCAAACTACCAACCAAATATAAAGAGGTAATCATCCTATATTATTATCAGCAAATGACTATGGCTGAAATAAGTGAAATCCTCAACGTAAATATTAATACGATTAAATCAAGATTACTTCGTGGAAAGAAAATCCTTCAAAACAGATTGGAAAGGAGTGATACTAGTGGACAAATTCGATAAACATGTGAAAGAAGAGGTACAGGGATACTTGAATAAACATGTACATTTTTCTCAAGAAGAAAGTCAAAAAATTCGCAGTAAAACAATAAATAAAAGTTCAACAATAAAGTTTCATGGAGTTTATTATATCGTATTGGCTTCAACAATTGTTTTAATTACCATTCTAAGCATACCGTTATTTGATACTCTAAACTTTAATAGTAACTCCCAATCCGATTACTCTGCAGTGGAAGAAAAGGAAACTGAGGACAATGAACATATAAAAGCTTCATTAGATAATATAGTTAATGGAAATGCTATCAAAAGAAGTCAGAAAATGTTTTCAAATGAAGTAACAAACAATTTACAACTATCAATAATTAACAATCCAGAAAAGTATAAACTTAGTAAAGCTAGTTTTAATTACTGGTCAAAAAGCGGTGAACACAAAGATCCCTATTCTTCAGAGCAAATCACTTTAGCTTTAAGTTTTCAAAGTCAACAAAATTCTTACTTCACACAAATTTTTAAAGGTGAAATTAACCTTGAAGGCAACCATAAGGTAGTAGAAAAAGTTGGGGAATGGAATCTCATTCCAGACTCTAAAACGCATAGTAACATGGAAGAAAATAAATACATTATAGCTGTTTCGGAAATTATAATTGATCATGAAAAGTATACAGTAATTGTTCAAACTTATAACCTTCATGATGATATTGATGCCGCCCCTTATTCTAAAACGGATATACTAGATTTTACAGAATCTTTGAAACCAGAATTAGCAGTAAAGAATTTATTAGAGATAATTCCCGATGAGTTTCAAACAGAAACAGTTTTAGATTTTCAAGGTGTTTCCTACTTAACTACGAAAGAATATTTACACACACCTTCTGGATTACCTATTTATAAAACTGAAGTATTTTATACCGATTTCGATGAATTACAACAACAACCCGATTTCTTCGAATTTACAAAAGATGTTGAAGGGCATTTGTATAAAGGTACTCTAAAATTATATCGAGCCGAAAAGGAGGGTGATAGCTGGAAAGCTATGTATAGCGGGGTAATCTCTAGAGTCGAATCGTCTAATGAATAACAGTTACAATTTATACAAGTTGTATTCAAATAACGTTCCTAAATAAAAGTTGAAACGTACTAAAAAGCCATGAACGTAAAGGTAATATAGGGTAAATAGTATAATAAAACAAAACCAGACCTTATATTTAGATATTTTGAGTTTGATTATATATAAACAAACTTTATAATCAAACTTTTTATTTGTATATAAAAATACATCCATTAAATCATTCTTTTTTGAGATATTGGATGTATTTTTTATATTTCATTAAGTGTAGCTTTGTAATAAAGATTGATTATTTAAATTAAAGATCGATAATTTGTAATAAAGATTGATTAAAATCATCTCTCCTCTGTATATTCCTTAGAGGTTAGATGATTTTTTATTGGATACTTATGTTAATGTAATTGTAAGGATTGTGAAGAAATGTACTTAAACTAACGGGGCAGGTTAGTTCAATAGCGTTGTTTAACTTGTGTTCAACAATCGGGCCAGATTGTCGAAACCTAAAAGCATTATTTAATCATTGGAGGAAGATTGATGAAAAAATTTTTCGGGTTATTCATTTTGCTTTTCACATTAATGCTTGCCTCCTGTGTGGGGGAAGCATCTATTACCTCGACGTTGATTGTGATTGAAAAAGGTCATTCAAGCGACTACAAAGAATATTGGATTAAGGCATATGACCCGAACAATCAAAACAAAGAGGAAGCATTTAAGATAGTGATACAAGAAGAGATGGTTTGGAACCTTATTAAGAAAGATGAAGAGTATTTTTCCTTGTATTCAAAAAAAGGAGATAATCCTTGGATTTTAGAACACATTGAGTATTCAGTGGCTGGGAAAGGGTAATGTTTAGTGCAATCCCCTCCCAACAACGGGCACGATTGTTTAATAAGCATCGCTGTTCTTATCAAATTAACGGGGTGCTTTACTTGTAGATCATTGAGTTGGGCACTGACCTAATAACATGAGACAAATAAAAACACCTTTCATTGAATAACGGGGACTTAAACCTGAAATAATCAATGTGGAGGTGTTTTTCTATGGGAACAAGAGTCAGTTATCCAGTAGAAGTGAAAATGAAGGCAATTGAAATGCGAATGGCTAACGTACCGGTAAAAGAAGTAATGGAAGAATTGGACATTCGAAACTATACGCAGTTGAAGCGATGGATGCATTGGTATCGAAATGGTGAAATGCACCGTCTTAAACAACCAGTTGGTAAACAATATGCCTTCGGCAAAGGACCGGAATTTGAAAGTGAGACAGCCAAGCTACAGGCAGAGAATCTAGAGTTGAAACAACAGATTGAAGTTTTAAAAAAGTACGCGGAATTGGAAGGGAAGTGGCGCCAAAAGTAGTACTTCAATTAGTTGAAGAATTAAAAGATGTTATGCCAATTGGTGAAATCTGTCGTCATTTAGGCGTAGGTCGCTCGTCATACTATCGTTGGAGAAAGGATGTGGATCAATCCACACAAAAGGAGATTCGAGATCAGCAGATTGGCGACTTGTGCAAACAGAATAAATTTCGATATGGTTATCGAAAGATTGCTAATCTGTACCCAGGAGTTTGTAGGAAGACTGTGCAGCGTGTTATGCAAAAATATGGTTGGCAATGTAAAGTAAAGGTGAAGAAACGGAAGCGTACCGGGCAGCCAGCATACGTCGCACCGAATTTATTAGCACGCGATTTTACAGCATCTAAGCCTATGGAGAAGCTAGTCACGGATATTACGTACTTGCCTTTTGGACAATCGATGATGTATCTTTCTAGTATTCTCGATGTCTACAATGGCGAAATTGTGGCACAAACTACTGGTATCAAACAAGACACTGATTTTGTGTTGGATACGCTCTATCAATTGCCTAAGCTACCAGAAGGATGCATTCTGCATAGTGACCAAGGCTCCGTTTATACATCCTATGCTTATCAAAAAGCAGCCAAAGAAAAAGGAATTACCATGAGCATGTCCCGCAAAGGCACGCCAGCTGATAATTCCCCAATCGAATCGTTTCATTCCACGCTAAAGTCTGAAACGTTCTATCTCGACGATATCTATCGCACAACGAACGCACGTGTGATACAGATTGTCGAAGAATACATTACTTATTATAACAATATCCGTATTCAAACGAAACTAAACAGCCAATCGCCGGTTCAATACCGTCAATTGGCTGCATAAAATGGTGTTTTATTCTTGTCTCAAAAAGGGTAGTCAGTGCCTTGCATATGCAGCTCTTTTTTCTTAGTGAACTAAAAAGGCAGGTTAGTTGAAGCCTATTTATCATTCTGGAGGGTATTTATACGTCTTTAGGTGCGTGTGATTTATCAATTTAACCTCAGGTCCAGGAGATATTTCATAAGTCATTCGATCCTTCCCTAATGATATATTATGACCGCCATCAGTTGGTTCAATTTCAAAAGTAATTTGCAAATCAAAGCCTCGAAAATGATTTCTTTTAGTTTCAATCAATTCAATTTTCCACGGAGTTACATGAGGTGAAACATCCTTAATAATCTTCGGATAATAATAGTTAGTCAAATCTTTTTCGATATAAGGGGTAAGCATTAACATTAGCATATCTTGTAATCTAAGCTCTTCAGAGTCCTGAGTAGGTCCAAATGATGAAACGATTGTTGTTTGAATAGGAGTAATAAGAACAAGGGATAGTATAAAAACGAATAACATCTTTTTCATTTTTTTCAATACACCTCTTTAGAAATTCATCTAATTAATTGTATTGTTACCTTATCTGAATAAATTATGAGCTTATTCAACTCACATGAAAGAACGTAATCATCTTTCATTTTCTGTGGTGTAACGGTGATTTTACGCGACATGGATGGCTAACGGGGTCTTTACTTGAAGATCATGGAGTTGCATATGCAGCTCTTTTTTTATTATTGAACTAAAGGGGCAGTTTAGTTCAATAAGAGAAGGGAATTTTTTATGTCGCATTTGAACAAAAATATGAAGTAAATAAGGAGGATTGAAAATGGATAATAAAAATGAATTTGTTAATATCCAAATTAGGAAAGAGTTGCCTAAAAATAATAAGTAAAAAAACCCCAGTTTAAACTGGGGACTAATTTTTAACAGGCTTTATAAATACTTATTATTTTCCTGGATGATTTACATGTAATGGTGGAGGCACTAACCAACCCTTATTTTTGTTAAGACGTAATAGTTTGCCACCAAGTAGTGCTCTAGCTGTATGGAATTGACCATACATTAGTGCGATGTCTTCTCTAATACACATTCCCATTGCTTGACTACATGAAACTAAACCCGAAGCAGCATCTAATGATAATGCCGCACTGATTTCAGGATCATTAAATTTTGCACCAGGAGGAATATCTTCTGGTCTTGCGTTTGGACGTTCAGGCGGCGCTGGAGGTAAAGCAATGCCGTTTGTTTTTAGAATCTCTTGTAGATGTCTAACTTCCTCTTTAGCGCCTTGAATTATTTCTGCAATAATATTTTTCAGATCTTTATCTCCAGCATGATTATAAAATGTTTGATACCCAGCAATCATGCCATAGTTTGTAGCAAGATTTGTCCAGATACTGAACACCTCACCATAATGTAATGGTTCATCTTTGGGATTACCGCTAAACATACCCATATTTGCACGTCCTTTTCAGTTTTTTGTCATATTCGAACAAGGATAGTATGGGCTGAGAACACAAAAAAATTCTTGAAATTACAAAATAGATGATGGTTGTTTATCAATAAATTGGTCATCGATATTGCGGATAAAATATATATTGAAGTCAATTCTATGTTGAGAATTTTAAAGGGGATGAAAAAATGTATATTCGCTTAGCATCACAAAATGGTGTATTCAGATTACAGCCTATTAAACGACAAAACGATACAGAATTAGATGTTGCTATCGCTGACCTCGAGAAAAGAGGATTTATTTTGGTGAGACGTGGTAAAACCCCAAGTCAATATAGTTGTGATATAACATACAGTCGAGTTTGGGCGATTATGGAAAAATATATGTATTAGTATTAAAAAGGGATCTCTTATTTAAAGAGATCCTTTTATGAAAGAAAGATGGATTGTAAAGTTAAATCACTTTACGTTATATTCTATGATTTGGTAGTGATTATAATTAGTTGAGTGCCTGTATGACAGGCAAAATAAAAACCGCAGCGAGTACAAGCGCTTCGGTTTCCCTCTTGCTAAATATTATGTGAATAATGTGTAATAAAAGAGATGGTGCTTATTCAACTAACGGGGGCTTTAGTAAAAAATCGTTGAGTTGCATATGCAGCTCTTTTTTATTGAACTAAAGGGGCAGATTAGTTGAAGAGCGTTGTTTAACTTTTGTTCAACAATCGGGCCAAATTGTTGAATAAAGATTGGAAAGGTATGTAAGGTAATTATAAGTCGATCTAAAGGGAAATTTTATTGGTTGATAGAATTAGTTAATAAATACATTTAATTGGGGGTACTATGATGGAATGCAAAAAGGTAAAAAAAGATTTTAAAGTTGTTGGGATGAAAAACAGGGGGGCTTATGCGAACTTCGGAAGTGAGGTACCTAAGTTTGCTCAACAATTTATAAGTAAAGCAAGTGAAATTCAACATCATTCTAATACAGAAATTGCACTCTATGAACCGAAAAGGGATGAAAACCACCTAGAGGGTGACTATTATGTTGGATTGATTGTTCCTGATGCTTTAAATGAAGTCCCTTCTGGTATGGAATATATTGAAATATCGCAGGAGTATGTAACTACTAGGGGAAGAATAACCGATGTTAGTGACCTTCATTTGCAAATAATTAAATGGTCTGATGAACATGGATATCAAAAAAACTTAGGATCCTATATTATTGAGACCTATCATCCAATTGAAAATAATATAGAAGAGGTACAGATTTACATTCCAATTCATTCGTAAATACTAAAAGATATGACTCTTTATTTGCACAAATGAAAATACTCAATAATCGAGCGCGATTGATGAATAAGCGTCTCTGTTCTTATTGAACTAACGGGGCAGATTAGTTGAAGAGCGTTGTTTAATTTTTGTTCAACAATCGGGCCATTTTCTGGAATAAAGCGACTGCTCAAGAATTTTGAAATAATTGTTAGTAAGTTAAATGGAACGACAATGACCAAACCCTGTTCATAATTCCTACTGAGTTCATTAAAAATGAACTTGTAAACAATACGTATATCAAATAGCGGACTAAACAAGTGCTTTAGTGCAATAAGATTTACAAAGTATACAAAAGAAACCTAATAAACGTTCCCAAATGAAAGTTTGGGAAGTCACAAAACCCCAAGAAATGCTGTGAAAACAACATTTCTTGGGGTTTCCTTTAGGGATATTAGTTAAAAAACGATATTCAACAATCGGGCGCGATTGTTGAATAAGCTTCACTTTTTTTCTTCAACTAACGGGTAGCTTTACTTGTAGATCATTGAGTTGCATATGCAGCTCTTTTTTCTTAATTGAACTAACAGGGCAGTTTAGTTGAACAGATGTGGTGTATAGCAAACTAGAACAAGAAAGTGATAGTAAAACTCAAGCAAAAGTTTTGAATTTCAGTCAAAAGAATGTAGTGAAATAATAATGTTGTAAATATAATAGATTTAATTGTTATATTGTTTTCTATCTTAAATATTCAAAAAGATAGTTATTGGAGAGGATGATTGGGTGAGTAAAAACTTTATTATTTTTGGAGCAAGTCAAGGGCTTGGTGACGCCTTTGTAAAAGGTCTACCTACAGAGGGAGATACAGTATGGATGGTGTCAAGAACACGACCAGAAAGTTTGGATATTAATGATGGTGTAAATCGCAAATGGCTCTCAATAGATTTATCAAATCAACAACAAATCTCTGATTTAAAGGAAACTTTAAAAGACAATGCAATAGATGTATTAATTTATAATGTTGGAGTATGGGAAAAGCATGGTTTCGAGGATGACTATACATTTGACAAGGATGAAATTAGAGATATTTCTAACTTAATCAATATAAATCTAACTTCTACTATTACATATATTCAGGCGCTTCTACCAAACTTAAGACAAGCTAAAAATGGAAAAGTCATTTTAATTGGTTCAACGGCAGGCTTAGATCACACAAACAGTTCACAAGTTTCATTTGTTGCATCTAAATTCGGTTTACGGGGCATTACAAATGCGCTACGTGAACATTTGAGAGAAGATAAAATCCCTGTCACTTGTATTAATCCAGGGGAAATGGCAGCAGAAGTACCTTATGAAGAAGGTGCAGAAAAGGCAATTGATTTATATGAAGGTACACGTATACCTGTACAAGATATTGTATCTATTGTGCAATGTGTGATTAATCTTTCACCAATTTCATGTGTTAAGGAAATCATTATTCCTTCAATAACAGACTTAAATGCTTGATCGAAAAATAAAGTGAACTAAGGAGGTTTGAATAAAATCTCTGGTTATCATGTGAGATATAGCTACTTGAAGTTAGTAAAGTTTCCTAATGAAATTGGGGCAATATCGACTTTTAAAGAAACAAAATGAGGTGCGAGTATGCTTTTAAATGACTATATGATTGAAAATTTCCCTAACTTAAACCTTAGACCACCTTTGTTTTATAACTGGGAAATTGCTCTACGTTTCGAATTAGGGGTAGAGTGGAATAGACAATACAATTACGTTCTCAGTCCTTATGTAAAGGGGGTTTATAAAAGGGTAGTCACGTTATTTGAATTATTACATTCACAAGACGAGGAAATTTTTGTTGTAGTAGATGTGAATGATTTTGGAGATGGAAAAACCTATAAGCGCAAAGCGAGGATTTTTTCTCCCTATGTCTATGATAAATCATTCTTATATAAATTGAAGCATACCGAAATGCCTTATATATTCCCAGAAGAAGATGAAGACGGAAAATATAAAACACATAGGTTTACCCTTAAATGCAAAGCATCTGATATAAAACACATTCCATTGTTAAAAGCAGTATGCAATCAGGATTTAGGAATCCAACCAAGTATCTTTCATAGGATATATTTTTTGAATATCAAAAGGAAAACCATTTTTCACGTGTACGATGATAGAGGTTGTGATTTGCTGGCTACTTCACCCGAAACAATAAGAGGTATTTATAAAAAATACAATGATTGGATATTGGATTACGACAGAGATGAAATTGATAAAGTATTTAAATAAAGACTGTTTTCTTATTGAAGTAACGGGGCAGGTTAGTTGAATAAGACAATGGAAGTTTTCATGTCGCATTTGACACAAACTGCGAAACAAAAAAAGGCAGCGCAAAGCATTCTGCCTTTAAAATATTCATACTCCTTTTTATTAATAAAGGGAGGTCTGTAAGTTTTTTGACTCAATCATATCAGATACAAACGTATACAGATTTGGTGGATGCTCTGCAATGCGGTGTGCAAGATACAAGTACCATTCCGTGCCATATGTGACGTACACTTTTGTTTGTAGATTTTCATTTCTCAATGATTTAATTAAATCTGGACGAACGCCATAATTCCGGTATTGGAATAGTCATAATTGATTGTTCCCAGGGACGTGAAAATTTAAGATAATGGATTTCTCGCAGTTTGGGGGAGCTCAAACGTTCTTCAATTTAGCTTGTTTCTACAACACGATTACACTTCCATTTCATCCCCTGGCTAGTCACTCTTATATATCCGATTCAAACCACCTGTGATATGATGACAGAATAATAAAGTGTGATTTTAATCAAGGGGTGTTTAATATGTATCAAGAGACAAATAAGATTGATTTAGTTCAAAAGGTTTTAAAAAACTGGAAAGGCTTTTTCATCCCATATGAGATGGCGTTAAATGAGTTGAAGAGTGATTTCAATATTATTGATCTTGAATGGAAATCGAAACACGGATACTCTCCCATTGAGCATATGAAAACACGCATGAAAACTATTATGTCATTGGTTGAGAAGATTGAAAATAAAGAAATACCGCTGACTCAAGAATCTATTAAACAAGAAATACGAGATATTGTTGGAGTACGAATTATCACTAGCTTTATTGATGATGTATATTTGCTGAAGGAACATATCGAGCAGCGTGAAGATATTCGCATGATTAGAGTAAAAGACTATATTAAAGAACCTAAAAAGAGTGGCTACAAAAGCCTTCATCTTGTTGTAGAAACGCAAGTCATCTTATCTAATGAAGTGATATGGGTTCCCGCGGAAATCCAAATCCGAACATCCGCTATGGATTTTTGGGCATCAACAGAACATAAACTCAACTATAAATATCAAGGTGAATCGATACCGGAAGAAGCTCAAAAACAATTAATTGAGCTATCCAATGCTTCCTCGTTACTGGACAAAGAAATGTCTAAATTAAGAATTCAACTACTATCTAGTGAAACAGATTCAAATGGATAAATAATGAAAACAGAGAAAATCTACTTGATAGGTTTTCTCTGTTTTTTGTTATTTCTATAATAGTTCTTAAAAACGGACATTTTACATTGAAGTGACCCCTTAAACTTAGACACAGTTATTAACATTATTGACACTGGGAAATAACAATCTTATGAATAAGGACTATCATAAGATTCAATCTATGTTAGATGAAATCTAATACACAGTACGACCATAATGTGTAATAAAAGAGAAGGTGCTTCTTCAACTAACGGGGGCTTTACTTGAAGAACATTGAGTTGCATATGCAGCTCTTTTTTCTTATTGAACTAAAGGGGCAGTTTAGTGCAACAAGGAGTACCTTCAAAATTATATGGATTTACAACGCTAAGATAAGAAATATGACCAAACGACGCTTTGGTAGCATTTTAAAAGGAAATTTCAAATTGATAGGGAATTATTTATGATAATGAAATGAAACTAAGGTGCAGTAATGACCAAAAAGAAAATGATACTATTAGCTTTATAATTGCGTTGATTTTTGGTTTCCCATTTAAGTGAATTCAATATAAAGGTGAACAAATGGTATCTATATTTGATGTCTATAATTTAGGAATGAAAAATATGTTTTTCGATTTTTCTTTGTTATTTATTAGAACATTGATTATTTTTCTCATTTGGAATTGGATTTTAAAAAATAATAATATACGTTCTCATACGAAAACGTTCCCAAATGATTAATTTGCGGATGAATTATAGCTTAAAGTTGGTGAAAGAAAATTTAGAGGAAAAGGCGCTGCAACAATTAAATATCGCATTGTCATTGGTTCAAAATTATAAGTTATGTGTACAGATGGGAATCTTATATATCCGTATGGAGATTTGCTACAATAACTTAAAAATACCAGTAGAAAAACATATTATTTTAAGATGGGAATTACGATTACGATACTGGAAGTATTAAAAGAAACGGAAGTATTAGTGGGTATGACAAATGAAATTAATATTTACCTTAAATAAAATATAGAGAGTAATGCCATTTTCTTCGGGGAGGAAAATGGCATTTTTTTGAAATGGATAAAAATTTATTTCCTATCTGGGAAGCTTCTCCGCGTGCACGGCCTGAGCCTGTAGTCTCAGGCGTCGTATTGTTGCCGCAGATGACGCCCTTATAAATATAAGTTAAGCAATTTGAGATAAAGTCGATAGATGTTTCAAGATTTCAACATTTTTTAGGTTTTTTGCGATAAATAGATGCCATTCAACGTTATATATAATGTAAAGGCTTTTGCAGTATCAATACTATAAAAAGGAGAAAGAAATGAAGATTAATGAACATAATTTTATAAAATATCTTCAAGGCGGCAAAGAAAACGCTCTTGATTACGTAATCGATCACTATCTTCCATTAATAAAAGGTGTTGTATTAAAAATTTTAGGTCCTCTTGACATTAATGACATCATAAAGGAGTGTTGTAACGATATTTTATTATCTATCTGGAAAAACGCGAAAAAGTTCAACGGAGATGCAGCTGACTTTCAAAAATGGGTATGCGTGATAGCCAAATATAAAGCAATCGATTATTACCGCATGGAAATAAAGAAAAAAGAAAGCCCCACTTTGGATATAGAGCTTACGCCGTCTGACTCCTTGAAATATGAAAGCACCTATCTGGAAGAACAGGAGAACATTCAGGCAATCATCTCAACATTAAAGCCTGTCGATCAGAAAATTTTTATAATGAGGTACCTGCTAGATTTTGATACAGAAGAAATTGCCCATCAATTACTGATGACAAAATCGGCTATTGATAACCGGCTTTACCATGGCAGGAAAAAACTAAAAAAAGATTTAGGGGGTATGCCCATTGAAAAATCTGTTTAAACACTTCAATGATATTGAAATCGATATAACTGAATTTGAAGAAGCAGAGGTAACAGAACTTGAAAAAGAACAGTATAAAAGGGACTTGAGAATTCAGGCATCCAAAACAACACCGAGAAAGTGGATGAAGGGAGCTGCAGCTGTCTGCTTGTCGTTGGGTATCGGCACCGCATCAATTATAGGTCTATCCTACACAACATTCGCTCAGGAAATTCCAATTTTGAACAGTATTATCAAGCTTTTCTCGACCAAGGATAAAATGATATCAGGCTATGAGGAATTCGCGGATCAGCAACATCTTGTAGCAGAAAGCAATGGGACAACGATTACGGTAAATGAAAGCTTATTCGATAGTAAAAAGTTTTTAGTTGGCTATTATATTGAAACGGACAGGGATTTAGGTGAGTCCCCGGAAATTGAGACTACTTTTAAGGTGGATGGCCGCGAACACGCACTTTTTCATACGAAACATATGATTGAAAAAGTCGGGACAAATCAATACGCCGGCTTAACAACAGCGATCTTGAATTTATCTAATCATTTACAGGAGGCGAATTTTGAGTTTCACATTAGTAGTATTTCCAGTCAGGATAAAAAGGAAATGATCCAGGGGAGTTGGGATTTTGAAATAAATGCTAAGGCGACTGAGCCTAAAGTCCAAATCGTGGAAGCTCCTGCATCAAAAAAAGATGATTTAGGTATTAAATTGAATGAAATCATATACACACCGATTTCCTTTATCGTCAATTACAGAGAAACAATAAAAAACGAGAATTTAAAAGAAAAATGGGATATTATTTCTTCCGGTTTAAAAGTAAAGGACAATTTAGGTAATACGTATACACCAGCGTTAACCGGTGGTATAGGACACGACCATAGAGATAAGGAATTTGTCTATACCTTTGAAAAACTGCATCCGGATGCTGAAACTTTAATATTCACCCCATTCTTCCGATTGATGGAGGCTGACGTAATTGATGAAAATGGCGTTAAATATTTTAAGGATAATAGCAATTCTATAAAGGAAATATTAGAGCTTGAGGATATTATTGTAGATATTCAAAAATAATAAGGCACCGCACTTATTGTGGAAAACAACTAAAAACATAAACTGCACGCCAATTGTTAATACACTTAACAATTGGAGTTACAGTTCAGACACACAAATAAAGCCGTTAAACTTCATAAAGGGGTGAACCCCCTTCTCCAACAATCGGGCGCGATTCTGTAATAAGGATCAGCGCTCGTTTTCAATAAAGGGCCATTTAATTGAATAACACTTCTAAATTAAGAATGGGTTTTTATGTTAATCTTGATGTGAGTTTGTGAAACAATGTACTTAAGCTAACGGCGCAGTTTACTTTAACAACAGAGGAGGAAAGTAATGAAAAAGGTTTTTATAGGGATTGCAATAATAACGGTGTTGATAATTGTGTTTCTAATATATAATCACAAACAACTACCCACAAAAGAGGATGTATTTAAAATTACAAAAAACTGGTCTCCAGCAACAGAGGAAGTCTATTTTGTGAGGAAAATAGACGGGGACTGGTTAACCATATTTAGAAATATGCATTCAATTATGATTGCTCGGTTAGAGCAGAATTGGTTGGGGTATTGGGAGATAAAAGATGATCTGGGATACGAATCTACATTAATTTCAACTTATTATCCACCTTTGGAAGATGAGGAATTTAATTGGAGTGCAGGTTCAAAGGCGGGAATAAGATCATACTACTTTGGTCAAATTATCAATCCTACGATTAAGAGAATAGAAGTTGAAACAAAGAAAGACTTCTATGAAGATGCTTTAATCATTAGTTACGAAGAATCGCGTTTTTTCTTTGTTAAATCAGATGGAGAGATGGTAATGCCTGTAAACATTAGAGGATATTCTGAAACTGGAGAGTTAATTCATTCTACAATTAAACCAATTAAAAAGGATAAATCTAACTAAAGGATTTTTCAACTTACGGGGCAGGTTAGTTTAAGTACATCTGTATTTGTCTAACAAAAAATTGCGTGAGGGGAGTGAATTTTTATGCTTAGAAAGGCAACGTTGACTGTTCAATATGGGAGGATATCAATGCGTTCTATCATTATCATTTTGTTAGCTTTTGGAATGATAACTGGTTGCTCAAATGAAGTAGTGAATGAAGAACAAAAAATTGAAGTTCAAATACGGGTTGACGATGAAAACAATTATGAAGATTTCAAAGAAATTACGGATAATGATGAAGTCCAAAAAGTGAAAGAGATAGTATTTGATATTGAATGGGAAAAAGCAAAGGTACAGATGGAACATCCTGCTGATTATAGGTTTATATTTGAGTATAAAAATCCTAATATAGAAGCGAAAGTCGCATCATATAATCTTTGGATAAGTCCTAATAATGATATAGTCGAAATTGTAATGGAAGAAGATGCATACGCTAAACTAAGTAAGGAAAATTCAAGTATTCTAATAAAAATTTTAACGGGCGAAAACTTACTAAATTAAATAGTTCCTTCTTCAACTAACGGGGGCTTTACTTGAAGATCATTGAGTTGCATATGCAGCTCTTTTTTTATTATTGAACTAAAGGGGCAGGTTAGTTTAATAAAATTAACCTTAATAAAGAAATGGGGCGAAAATATGCATAGAATGGTTTCTTTCTTTTTTATTGTACCACTTGTTATATTAGTTGCTTGTGGTAATTCAGAACCTAAAATTACTCAAGTGGAAGTAGAATCAATTGTTTTGCAACACCTTACCAACGATAGGGGGGAGTATAGCGTTTTTTGGGCAATAGAAGAGAATTGTGAATTTGGTGTTATTCAAGTAGATGACCAAAACGGTGAAATTATAAAAACCTGGGAAACAAATTGTTAGGATAATGAAATTTTTTAGAAGATACTCTTTTTACTAGCGGGAGCTTTACTTCAATAAAATAAATGACCACACATTATATATAGATCTAATATGTGTGGCCATTTTATTATCAATAACTTAACCTAACTTAACTTAAATATTGTTTTTGATTTTGTTGTATTTTTATTGGAAAATAAAAAAGATCACATTAAATGTGATCAATTACATTAAAAATTATTCGTCATCCCATAAATCATTCCTGATATATAAGGAATTAACCATATTAACCAAACAACAATACTTAATTTGTGGAATTTTTCCATCATAACTTTATCCTTTTTAATCAAAACAATTGTAGCCCAGATAGCATGAAATAACATTAATAAAATTGCTAATAAACCAGTTATGCCATGGAAACTAAGTAGAGATCCTTCTGATGCCATTTTTTCCATTGTAGTTGTTCCAATAGTGTCGAAAACTAATCCTAACCAAAAAATGATTACATGCCATGGTTTTAATATCTTTTGAAATTTCTCTGACCATACTCCTACAGAATAAAATAATAATGCTGCAGTAATGAATATAATTGCTAATATAAGCATTGAAATCCCTCACTTTTTTAATTTATCTAACCACTGTTACCTTTAAGTAAATAAACTATTAATAATTATTACTTGAGCTGAGTATATAAAACGAATATGAACGGGGTATGAAGAGAGATAAATCGTTATCAGGGGATATCAAATGATATAAATCAATTATTTTATTTAGAGTTGTAAATATCTCTAATTGAACAAACGGAGCAGCATTCCTGTGGGGGGATCCAAGAAGGATTGATTTTTTTTGTTGAAGTTATTAAGCTAACAAGGTCGGTTAGTTTAACTAAGTAGTTCGAAATATATTTATGTACATTTTGTTAAATAATGGTATTATTTTTGTTAGAGATTTGAAAGGAGGCGTTGTCTTATGAAAATGACAATTTTAAATAACGGGGTGCAATTAATTTAAGGGAAGCGTATCATCCCCCTATAAACTACGTGATCCCTACTTACAATTTGGGAGGATCATATAATTTGGAGAATTTTCAACAAACGAATTTAATTACAATGACACTTAATAAAGTGGACTTACAACTTCAAGAAGAGCATGATTTCAATTGGTTAAAGCAGTTGGGAGCAGTATTTTGTGTATTCGATCAACAAGATTCAGGAAATATAAGTTTCGGAATAGAAAAAGATTGACAAAAGTATTTTGTGAAATATGCGGGAGCAAAACCTATTGAATTTACTGGAAACCCAAATGATGCTATTGAACGACTTAAAATGGCAGTATCAGTTTATCAGTCATTAAAACATCCACACTTAATAAAGTTAGTAGATTACTTTTCCACTGATAATGGGTATGCATTAGTATTTCAATGCTTTGGAGGTGAATGTTTACATTCACATTGGTCATTCGGTGGGGTAGCAAAATACACAAACCCTCAGTCACCTTTTTATCGTTTCAAGAAATTAGAAGTGGAAAAACGGTTAAAAGCTATAGACGCAATATTTTCTTTTCATACTTTTGCGGAATCACTGAAATATGTTGCAGTAGATTTTTATGATGGAAGTCTCCTTTATGATTTCAAAAACGATGAAACAAAAATATGCGATATTGACTTTTATCGAAAGTCACCTTCAATAAATGATGTAGGTGAGAATTTTTGGGGTTCAAAACGTTCGAAAGCCCCAGAAGAATATAAACTTGGGTCTCCAATTGATTCTATTACAAATGTCTTTAATATTGGAGCGATTGTGTTTGGACTACTGGGTGGTGAATTGGATCGTTCCTTCTCGAAATGGGATGCCACACAAGGACTTTATCAAGTTGCAATAAGAGCAGTCGAGGAAAATCGTAATAAAAGATATTCAACGGTAAAAGAATTTTATAATGCTTGGAAATCTGAATTAATTCAATAAAAACAATAAGTAAGAGGGTACCTTGAAAAGATGCTACCCTTTTACTTATGTTTATTTGTAAAGAGATTGTGAATGGTTTCACTTAAACTATCGGGGGCTTTAGTTGAACAACAAAAAATATTTTGTTGTTGTAAATGAGGTCATTTGTAGTACAAAAAAGGATAGATGAATACAGGTATTTTAATCCTGTTCATCCATCCTTTCTTTTTCCTTGTAAAATGTGTGACATTATAGTTGGTTACTTAATTATAAGTGATTTTAAACATTTTCTTGACTTTTAATAAAAGAAATTATAAAAACTATTTTTTATAGGGATGATTGTGAATTTTAACACTTTCCATAGAAAGAGAACAAAAGGGGTATTACTATATGAATAACAACTTTATTGAAAACATTCAATCGTTTTATTCTAACCTTTCCATTGAAGACTTTTATCCTAATGAAATTGGGCAGAATAATGATGTGTTAATTGTAAACAAATCTTTGGTTTTTAGATTTCCAAAATATAAAAATGGAATAATTCAATTAAGAAGAGAGACGGAAATTTTGAAATACATTAAAGGTATCATCTCCACTCCAATTCCGAATCCAATTTATCAGTCTTTTGAAGAGTTAGAACCAGGTAAGGTCTTCACTGGCTATAAACTAATAGATGGTGTTCCTTTGTGGAAGGAAAGTTTAACAGGTGTTAAGAGTGTTGAGTTGGTTAATGGGTTGGCAAAACAACTTGTCTCTTTTCTTGTAGAACTCCATTCTATTTCAGGAGAAAAAGCAAGTCGAGATTTGAAACTAAAGGTTCGTGACCCTCGTGAAGAGATGTATAATCTATATGATAAAATTCAAAATAAATTATTTCCTTTTATCAGAAAAGATGCCCAAAAGGAAATATCGCAATTTTTTGAAACGTCCCTAAAAGGGAAGGCATTCTCAAATATAGATTTAACACTTATACACGGAGATTTTGGAGCAGCTAATATTTTGTGGAATCCAGAAAAAAGTATGATTTCAGGGATAATAGACTTTGGTGGTTCGGGTTTAGGAGATCCGGCGTATGACTTTGCTGGAATACTCTCTAGCTATGGCGAAGATTTTTTTGATATTTGTATTAACCTATATCCTAACGGTAATGAAATATCTGAACGAGTTAAATTTTATAAAAGCACATTTGCTTTACAAGAAGCATTG
Source organism: Solibacillus daqui (assembly GCF_028747805.1). NCBI lineage: Bacteria > Bacillati > Bacillota > Bacilli > Caryophanales > Caryophanaceae > Solibacillus > Solibacillus daqui. The sequence continues at coordinate 2,636,690 of NZ_CP114887.1, read as the reverse complement.
CACGGGATTGAGAATGAAGATAGACAGGCTTTTGAAGATGGAATAAAAGATTATAGATAGATTGCTTGTTCAACTAACGGAGTGCTTTACTTGAAGATCATTGAGTTGCATATGCAGCTCTTTTTTTATTATTGAACTAAAGGAGCAGGTTAGTTGAATAACATTTTTTTGAAACGGAACTTAAAATACACCGTCTAAATAGAAAAGGATGGGATAAAATTGAAATTTAGATATTTTAGTATTCTGTTTATACTGTCGGTCTTGCTTTCTGCTTGCAATACTGGATTAGAACCAAAGGAACATTTAGGAGAAATATATAGTATTGCATTGGACTCTATTATGGAACAAGATGAAGCATTAAGTAGTGATATGGAATATATAGCTATTGATATGAGTAATTTTGAGGAAATAAATGAAAGTGATAAAGAAGAAATTTTAAGCTACTTTAAGGAAAAATATAAAGTTGAGGTAATGGATGCTACTCTTGAACAACTGAAAGAAAAAGGATTATTTAATACAGATACGTTCGTTTTGGATGGCGTACTTCTTAGAATTGAAAAAGTTGAATATAAAGTTAACAACAATATCTTTTTTGAGGGTTCCAAGTATCGTTCGGGTGATGGGGGTGTTGGAGTAGAAGTAATAGTCTATTATAAAGATAATAAATGGAAATCCAAAGATGTGAAAAGGACTTGGATTAGTTAATCATTATTGTGCTAACGGGAGCTTTACTTGAATATTCGGTTTCCGAAATGATCAATCTTTGTTAAAAATTGGGGCTATGATTTTCTATAAGAATCATCATTTATAGCTGTGTTTTAATCAATCTTTATTTCAAGTCAACAATATACACGATTTTATACAAAGTGAAGAACAAGCCCAGCGAGTGAAAACATTGCTGTATCCACACTTTATGCTATTTGTATAAAATGATGTATAAACAATGTTCATTATGAAAGTCACGAAACGTTGATTTAACAACATTCGTGACTTTTTAATGTGCGCCTAAACTTTTATTTTGGGAACGTTATTTTGTATAAAGTTGTAATAATAATTTTTCGTTTTTTGTACTTAGAATCAATTTAATTGAGCAATAATTGGTGGTATCAATATTAAAATAATTGAACTTGTAATTAATATTTGAGAAACTTTTCTTGGCAATTTTTCTTTACCTTCACCCTCATACCATCCACTAAATTGAAATTTATTTCGATACAATACAAAAATGAGAATAATAATAGCGATTAAGCTTATCCAACTATTTTTTTCAGCACCATTGCCAATATTTAAGTATAAGTTTTCAAAAAAAGTGCCTAAAATCGCCATTAAAATTAGAAAAATAAACATAACTCGTAGTATTTCTAATAATATCCTCATTTAGCTCACCCAACCTTTATAATTAAGCTGATTTTACTATATTTTATAATAAGGAATATAGAGGCTACCAAAGTCTTATTTGGCAACGTTATTTGTATTTATTTTGTATACATTATTAGTTCCTGTTGCATTAAATCCTCCATTAGTTAAAGAAGAAAAGTTAAGCGTATTCAACAATCGCGCCCTTTAGTTGCACTCTTATGGTGTATTCCAAAATAAAGACATAACTCCGAAAAACAATAAATAAATAACTACAAGTATTGGGAAAACGTATAGCGATACCCTTCCTAATTTGTCCTTTTTGCTGAACAAGGATAAAACAAAAGAGAGAATTAGAAAGGTAAATCCGAGTAGCATTGTTATATTGTCATCAATAAACGAATTTCCCGTAGTAATATAGACACCTAGGAAAATAAGTCCAACTATTAGACTAATAAAAGAAAGCAACCCCATACTCTGTTTACTTTGCAATGCTGCCACCTCCCACATTTTTCAACTTTAACTTAACTTATACAACAATCTGTTTACAGAACATCTTAATACATAGTAATTTCAAATGACTTTATGAATTAAACGAATTTATTATCACGAAACACTTTTAAGTATAACATTAGTTCCCAAAGCGGTGTTTGGATGCAATATTTGCCTTAACCCTGTAAATCCGTATAAATCTAGGGACTGTAATTAGTTAACGGGCTTTTTTACGTGTATTCTTTAATTCCAATTTAACATAAAATTCCACATTTTTAAATGAGAGCAATTGTTCTATAATACGAAAAGATGAGAACGAATGTTCTTGTTATTTAAGGGCACAATGATAGGAGGAGCATTTCTGTATTTAAACATCACTGATTAGCAAACTGGCATGATGATACCTGAGCATTTGTATCAGATAAAAGAGTGGCAAAATAGCATAGGTAACGAGTACCCGAAAGAAAAAACGGATTGGGAATGGGACGAACTACAGCAGACTATTGTTAAAGCATATCATCAAAAACTGTTAGTAGAATTGAATCTATGGCGTGGTAAATGGATTTGTTTTATTGGGTTATTTTGTTGCCTACTCTTCTTTTTATTTAACTCGTGCTTTCCCTTTAAAAATACGTATACGCAATAATAGTTAAGACAATAATAAAGGTGAAGAAAATTTCCTTGAAAATGAGGTGAATACATGAAAAAGGTAATAACTGGTGCGTTTGCAGTAATACTTTCTACAGGATTATTGTATGGGTGTGGAACAGCTAATGATGAACAGGAGCCTGATCCAACTGAAGAACCTTCTGAACAACAAGAAGATCAAAATGATAACCAAAATGATAACCACAATGATAATCAGGACAATAATCATTAGCTTTACTTTGCGTTTTATAAGAGTAATACAAGAGCGTGTAGTTTTATCACGCTTGATGGATGTTTATGGACCAAGATAGCTATCTTGGTCTTTTGCTAATTTCGAGGTGATTAGAAGTGCCAAAGATAGATGTAGAAGGTAGCAGTATATATTATACAACGGCTGTTAAGGTTAAATAAGATATAAGTTGGTCACGAATATAAAAGAGCGTTAATAACCATATTTTATTTGAAGTAAATATGAATAAATTTATGAATAATATTTGCCCACAAAGCATTTTTCAGTTTGCCCACAAATTGCCCACAAATTCATAATCTTCTATGAATGGCTTATATATAATGTTTCACATTTAAAAAAATGCACATTACTAAATTCAATTTTAGTTGTGTGCATTTTTATTTTACATATAGATTTTTTAGGGAGAATTGATATAAGCTCTGCTATGTCATATTTAGATTAATCAAAATGACAGCTTTCTTTTATTTTTAATAACTATTTTTTAAAAAATTATTGATTATTTTAAATCTCTTTATTCCACAAATATCTAACTACCCAGCGTCTCTAACTAAAATGAAGCAGTTATTTTTTGTGGAAGTTTATTACTCATTTTACTTAACCCAATAAATATAACCACAATGATTAATATAACCGGGGCTAACTCTTTCGGGAAAAATAGCATTAGAGACAGTCCTACTAGTAAAGGTGTCTTTAAAATAGAGATCGAAGCACTACTACCTATAACAGCTACGATAAAAAGCATATCTAGTTGTGGAAACAGCGTCGCGATAGCGTAGCCTTGTAATATGGAAGCGAATATTACTGGTAAAACATTTCCACCAACCCAACCTGATTTTAAACAAAACTCCATTAAAACCAGTTTTAAAACAGAAGCCAAAATTAATGTAGCAATCGAAAGTGTCGGTACTAAACTAGGCAAAGCTTGCATAGAAAGTTGGCCGGAAAAAAGTAGATTAGGAGCAATTAAAGACATCAAACCAATACCAATTCCACCGATAACAGCACTTAGAATAATTTTATTGTTCATTTTAGAGAAGACTTTACTCATTGTTCTTTCCATTAGTTCATATAGTTTACTAAATAAAATACCAAACAAAATTAAAGGAATAAAAAGAATCAATTCATCCAAACCCCAATTAGTTTCCCCTAATTTTGTCACAAAAGGGGGTTGGTCTGATATTTTTATTAAAAACATAAAGGCAACCATACCGTTAACGATAAATACCATATATAATAATTTTTTAAGTAAAAGCAGCTTTTTCTCTTTAGGAGCCCGATCAGGATCATAGGAAATAAGGTAGTTATGAGGTAATGCTAATTTTTTCAGTCTAATTAACCATGATTCCTTTTTCCATTCGTTGTAGGAAAAATAAAAGTAACGCATTTTATCCCCCTGCCATACCGATAACGCAATAACAGAACTTAATATGGCTGCTGCGGGACCTACACTTGCACCGAAGATTAAAATAAAAAAAGCAATTAAAAAATTGAGCCATACATAAGAATAGTCAATTCTTTGAGTTGTTTTTAATTCAAATATAGAATCATTAGCTGTTTTAGGAAGATTTCCCCACTTATACCTGCTAAAACCTACTAAAATACCACCAAAAATACATAAAAATAATGTATAGATGAAGGGTGTTTTTAAATTATTGGATATGTCAGTCCATAAAAAATCTGTCAACCCATTAACTAAAATTAAAAAAACAGAAGAAATAGAACCGATTATCCCACTTAGAATTAAGCCATAAACAAGTAATCCGATTATTTTAAAGTACTTCTCAGTCAAAATAAAATTCCCCACTTTTAAAATGTATATAAAGACTCTCTCTTGTTGCTTTAAGTAACTATATTCATTTGAAATACTAATAATATTAATTATGTCGATATAATTATACTTGACTATACAATGAAAAGCTACTTTATATGAGTACCTTCATTAGAGTGCTATTTTTGTTTTTTCTCATAAACTGGTGTAGCGACTAAATATCTAGACCATTATTTGAACTGGTTCCAATTATAAAGGGGCAGGTTAATTCAATAATCGGAAGGAAAAAGGTATTTAGAAAGGGAACTATTTGATATACCGGATTAAATAAAGGAGAGAAGGCTATGAGTAAATCATTTATTGAACAAGTACATTATATTAGAATTCCTGTAAAAGATTTAGAACTGTCGGTACAATGGTATAGAGATGTATTAGGTCTCAAGTTACTAAACAATACTGAGGAACTTGCAATTTTAAAAGTAAATGAAGGACCTTTCTTACTTATCTTAGTTCCTACCGAAGATGAAACATTTGCACATTTTACAATTGATAATGAACAAGAATTTAGCATTGGCTTTACAAGTCCAGAATTATCTAAATTTCATCAATACTTAATTGATAATCAAGTTAAGGTCGAGGATATAAAAGAAGATAATGGTCATGCCTTTTTCCACTTTTATGACCCAAATGGTAATAAACTTCAAGTACACTGGTAAGATTATAATAAATAAATTACCTATTTCATTAACGGGTGCTATAACGGAATAAGAACGGGAACGTCCAAATCAGACGTTCCCATATTTTTTGCCTGAAAAACAACAATACTATTTAACAAAGCCTATTATTAAAGTGTAATACGTAATAAACGCGGTCTATGATATCAACCGTAACACTGCCTGTAAAACCTTTAGGGATTTTTGCACACCTTACTTTCTTCTTACTAATATGATTGGAAATAAATGAAGAGCACAAAATTGTGCTCTTCAATTACTAACGACGATGTTCTACAAGGTCAATTGCACCCAACAAGATATGGGCTAAACCGAATCCAAATACAGTGTGTGCAATCATGTTATTAGGACCATTTTTTTGCTTTAGTGCAATTCCAGTCACAGTAACAGCAGAACCTAAAATAGCTGGGATTAAACCTTCACGAATGTTGTTCATAAAAAATCCCTCCATCGTAGTTATTTGGTGTTATTACACCATTATTACTATTAACAATTAAACAAGATGCTATACTTTCTAAACATGTCGACTAATTAAAACCATAAAAAAATCTAAGCAATCACTCAGATAAGTGGCAAGAAATGATCGCTTCAAAATCAGTACAATATTTTGTGTTGACATTCTAATTTTACGAAGGATTTATTGTATTCGAATTATTTTCTTCTTCGGATTGTTCCTCAGTCGCGAAGTGGTCGTATGCAAGTAAAGTTACACCTAATTTTTCTTCAAGACTTTTTAATTCATTAAGCTGCTCAGGTCCTAGGTTTGCGAATTTTGTTTTGACCAAATTGATCACATCCTTACTTAGTTATAAAGGTAGTATGAGAAAATGTTAGCTCGTTATCCTTAAAAAGTTTTAAGAATATAAAATATGAGAGCATTCAAAATTAAAAGTTTGGACAATCTTGAATGCATATCAATTGAGATAAAGTCTTTATTTTAACTGTGAGATATTTACCGGTATTTGGATTTAACTTTTGTAAACGTAATGAAAATGACAGAATGGAAAAAATAGATTATTGTATTAAAATAAGATGTCATTATTTAAGTAGATAAGCAGAATGGAGGACTATAGATGGGATTTCAAACGATGATGCAAGAATTAGAGGCACTCGGGAAAGAGCGTACCAAAAAGATATATATGGGTAATGGAGCTGTGGAGCCTGTATTCGGTGTAACAACAGGGTCGATGAAGCCATATAAAAAGCAAATTAAAATTGACCAACAGTTAGCTGAACAGTTATATGCATCGGGCAATTATGATGCGATGTATTTTGCAGGGGTAATTGCAGATCCAAAAGCGATGACTGAGGAAGATTATGACCGCTGGATTGATGGTGCTTATTTTTACATGATTTCAGATTATATTGTGGCGGTAACACTTGCAGAATCGGATATTGCCCAGCAAGTAAGTGATAAATGGATTGCAAGTGGCAATGAATTGAAAATGTCAGCTGGTTGGAGTTGTTATTGTTGGCTATTAGGAAATCGTAAAGATGAATATTTTGAAGTTCAGAAAATTCAGGGCATGCTTGAGAAAGTAAAGAAAGAGATTCACGATGCGCCGCCGAGAACACAAGCATCAATGAATAACTTTGTCATGACAGTTGGCGTTTCGTTTAAACCACTCCATGAGGAAGCATTAAAAATCTCACATGAAATTGGCCCTGTTGAAATGCAACGTGAAGGTAAGAAACCAGGCATTTTACATGCTGCATTAGAAATTGAAAAGCAAATAGAAAAGGACCGAATCGGCTTTAAGCGTAAATATGTTCGCTGCTAAGGCTTACGCTTGTTTTTTTGTGAATGCTTTGTATAAACTAATAATAGGGAATGTTTGAGGAGGCATATGATGAAACCGAGTATTGCGATTGATATGGACCAAGTGTTAGCGGATTTTTATTCAAAATTATGCGACACTTATAATAAAAATTTCGGAGCTAATTTTACAAAAGACGAATTTTTATTAACAACACAACGTGATTTATCACAAGAAGATGCTAAGAAATTTTTTGCGCTATTAAATGAGCCAGATTTTTTCCGTGATTTAGCAGTACTAGATCCAGATTGTATTGAGGTCATAAAAGGGCTACAAGAACATTTTGAAATTTATATTGCCACTGCTGCAATGGATGTGCCGGGTTCATTTAATGCGAAGTATGATTGGTTAATGGAACATTTGCCATTTATAAAAACGCAAAACATCGTATTCTGTGGCAATAAAGCCGTAATACATACGGACTTTTTAATCGATGATAGCCCACGACAACTAGAAGCCTTTAGTGGTACGGGATTGCTTTACTCAATGCCGTATAACGCGGCCGAAGATGGCTATAAACGCGTCCACAATTGGAGAGAAATTCAAGGGTATTTTATGGAGCTATTAGCAAAAAAATAATCAAAAAAATCACCCAACTATAAAATATTGGGTGATTTTTTGTTTTTTCTAAAGTTGTGCTTAAAAATATGTCTCATCATCTACTTTTAAGATACTAGTATTTCATAGTGATATAGTATTATAATTTGAATAGTTTGAATTATAATTATATTTCTAAGGGGATAGTGAGATGAAACCAGTTATTGGCTTAACAATGTATGATATTGATAAAAAATTGGATATTAATAATGCCTATTTAGATTCGGTGGAAATAGCAGGTGGAATCCCCATTTGTTTGCCTAATGCGTCAGAGGAGCATGTGGATGCACTTCTTGATCGTGTGGATGGCATTATTTTAATTGGTGGAGAAGATATTGACCCAGAACTATTTGGTGAGGAACCACATCAAAATATAGGTCGCGTTGTACGGAAGCGTGATGATAGTGATTTATTGTTTATGAAGCGCGCATTTGAACGAGGTATGCCGATTTTAGGTGTATGCCGTGGTATGCAAATTATGAATGTCTTTTTTGGTGGGACGATTATTCAAGACATTCCAACCCAATTCGAAAGTGCAATTGGTCATAAGCAGCAATCAAAGCGTGGAGCGTTGGCACATAATGTTGAAGTGCTAACACCAAAAATGAAAGCTATTTTTGAAGAGGATATGTTCCGCGTAAATACGTTTCATCATCAATCCGTTGGAAAGCTAGGAGAAGGGCTTGTTTTATCGGGAATTGCAAAGGATGGCATAATTGAGGCAATTGAACACGAGGATCATCCGTATTGTATTTCAGTGCAGTGGCATCCAGAAGAATTGGCTCCACTTGGTAATACTCATGCACAACGATTATTTAAAAGTTTTGTTGAGGAATGTAAAACGACTGTTGTTGGAGGAAAGCGATGAAACCAATTATTGGATTAACGATGCATCCAGTCGAAGGGAAAATGGAAATAAACAATTCGTATATTCAAGCGATTAAACGCGCTGGGGGTATCCCAGTTTGTGTTCCATATATGGATGAAGAAACAGTCGACACGGTACTGAATGGTTTAAGCGCTATATTATTAATTGGAGGATATGATGTTAACCCGCTCATTTTTGATCAAGAACCGCATTATAAGTTGGGAACGGTTATTGATGAACGCGATCGAAGTGACATTCTAATTGCGAAAAAAGCTTTTGAACGCAATATGCCTATGCTTGGAATTTGCCGAGGAGAACAAGTGATGAATGTTGCTTTTGGGGGGACGTTACTTCAAGATATAGATACTCAAGTAAAGAATGTCTTGAAGCATACTCAAGCGTCTATGCGTCATGAATTAACGCATACGGTTGAATTGTTCCCATCCAAATTACAGGAAATTATCGGGCAAGAAACGATTTTAACAAATTCCTATCATCATCAAGCAGTTGATATCGTTGCGCCAGGATTTTTAATAAATGCCCAAGCGAAAGATGGTGTTATCGAAGGAATTGAACATCCAGAGCATCCATACTGTATTGGTGTGCAATGGCATCCAGAAGGGCTACAAAATGATCAACCTTCAGAAAAACTATTTAATAGCTTTATCGAAGCTGCTGTTCAATATTAAGGATAAAAAAATCCTCCATCATGTAGTTGATGGGGGATTTTAAAGTTAATGAACGTTACGATACAATCCTACTACTTTACCTAATATCGAAACTTGGTTGACAAGAATAGGCTCCATTGAACTATTTTCAGGTTGTAGTCTGAAATGTGTTTTTTCTTTGAAGAATCGTTTGACAGTCGCTTCATCTTCCTCTGTCATTGCCACAACAATTTCTCCGTTATTGGCTGTAGCTGTTTTTTTGACAATGACATAGTCCCCATCTAAAATACCTGCTTCAATCATCGATTCACCCATAATTTCAAGCATAAACAACTCGTCTTCTGATGTGCCGTACGTATCAGGAAGTGGGAAATATTCTTGGATGTCTTCGATTGCTGAAATTGGTAATCCAGCTGTTACTTTACCGATTAAAGGAACATGAATGACACCTGATTTTGGGATGGTCAACTCTTCTTGATCTAATACCTCAATTGCACGTGGCTTTGTAGGGTCACGACGAATAAGCCCTTTACTTTCTAAACGAGCTAAATGCCCGTGGACAGTTGAACTAGAAGCTAAACCAACAGCCTCACCAATTTCACGAACTGATGGTGGGTAACCTTTAGCACGAACTTCCTCTTTAATAAAAGTTAGAATAGCTTGCTGCCTTTTTGAAATTTTTTGTGTCAACGAACTCACCTCTTTATAATGCTATTTTCTTAGATACATTATATCAGTATGCGAACAAAAATGCAAACATAGGTTCGAAAAAGAGTTGACAAAAACATATGTTCGTATTACTATAAAGACAAATATTACGAACATACATTCTCTAAAAGGGGTTTCTACAATGAAAAAATTCAAATTAAACAGCTTCACATCAATGTTATTAGCATTTTCTATTTTATTATTTACATTTTTAATTTTTGAAGATGAGAAAATCGAAAAATACGAACAAGTGACAATCGTACAAGGTGATACTTTATGGTCGTTAGCAGAAACATATCGTGGTAAAATGGCTAAGAACGATTGGATTAACTTTGTAAAAGAAGAAAATGGCTTACAAGATGAAAAGGTATTATACGGCCAAGTATTAGTAGTACCTGTGGAGAAGGATTCATACTATATTGCCAATTTAAATCAAAACGATTCAACGAACGAAAAGACAGTTAAGGAAAAGACAGTTAAGGTAGCGAGAAGTGATGGATCAAACTAAAGCAGTATTATATTGTCGTGTTAGCACCGATAAAGACACGCAAGAAACATCGTTAGTTCGCCAGCAGGAAGAATTAACGAGCTATGCCAAATCGTTAGGTTATACAGAGCTTAGCGTTTACAAAGATCAGCATAGTGGCTATGAAGTAGACCGAGATGGTTTATTAGATATGCTCGATTTTATGAAAGACCATCAGGTGAAGGTTTTATTTGTGCAAGATGAAACCCGTTTAGGTCGAGGTAATGCACGAATGGCGGTTCTTCATTTAATTCAAAAATATGAAGCGACAGTTTATACATTAAATGATGCTGGCCCAATTGCATTAAATGAAATGGATACGATGCTACTTGAAATTTTAGCGATCGTTGAAGAATATCAACGTCGTATGCACAATGCCAAAATACGTCGAGGTATGCGCCGTGCAGTTGAAAATGGTTACATGCCCCAAAATAATTTAAAAAATCGAGGCAATATTGAAGGGCGAGAGCGAAAAGAAGTACCAATCGAAGAAATTGTGCAATTGCGTCAAAAAGGACTAACATTTGCTGAGATTGCCATGACATTAAAGGGTCTTGGTATCCCAATCAGTAAAGCGACTGTTCACCGCCGTTATATTGAATATATGGAACGATTTGAAGAGTAATCACTTGCCCTTCAAGTCGTTTTTCATTTATGGAATCGTTGGTACTAAAGGGGTGAGGGGCTATTTTATATTAATTAGCCCCAATCTGTTCTAAACTCTTACTAAATACCATTACAGATTCCTCTTCAAGTTCTTTTAGTAAATGACCATATACGCTATGAATCATCTGTGGAGTATTGCCTAAACGTTCAGCAATGACGCGTACAGGCATTTTTTCATTCATTAGTATTGTTGCATGGGTATGACGTAAACCATGTACAGTGACGTCAGGGAGCTTTGCAACGGCAATTACCCTTTTCATTATGAAATATGGTAAAGCGTGATACACAGGTTCCCCAGCTGAATTAATAAATATTAGGCCATCATCGTAAAGCAGCGATTAAAGCCCTTTTGGAAGTGAAGGCTCAAACGCTGCGTGGAAATACGGTATTCGTAGAAAATGAAAATATTACCGTTGCCCAATGGATGGATAAAAACATTACATGAAATATTTAAAGCGGCTATCAATACGGCAGTTGAAGAAGAAATACTATTACGAAATCCATTCAACCGAATTGCATTGCCTGAAAACACATTACAGACGGTATTAAGGACTCGATTACCAAAGCATTAAAAATAAATAGTCCGAGTAAGTTAACCACTCAATATGGTGAATGGGTGGGTGAAGGTTTAGTAATCGGGATGGACAATAAAATACAACAAGTTGTTAACGCTGGTAAAAGAATGGCGTCAGCAGTAACGCAACCGATGGACGTTATGGGTATGGGTAATCGTGGTAGTTATACAAACAGTAGTGTCAATAATTCCAAGTCGTACAGCGGTCAAACAACAATTAATGTGTATGGTAACAATCCATCACCGTCCGAGATCGCGCGTAAAGCAACACAGGCTCAAAGGCAACTGGCAATGGAATGGGGAGTGTAAACAAATGAATGAGTTACTAAAAGTCCAACAAGGTATACTTAAAATAATGAGTCAAGATGTTAAAGAGATTCATAGGTTGATTAAACAAGTTCGTAAAGAAGTACGGAATGCCGGTACAGCAGAAGAAATCAAAGGAATAGATGCTTCATGTAGATTTTTAAAGAAACAAATGCGTCCACTTGAGCAGCAATTGGTACTATTTAAGTTCAAAGATGCTACCCCTAAGTCCGTTGCCAGTATTCAAGAAATTGCTCGCGAGGTAAAGGAACAAAAACAGAAATTGCTAGAAGCCTTTTCATTCAAATAGGATTAAGGAAAACACTTACTTCGGTAGGTGTTTTTATTTATTCAGACAAATATACGTGTATTTTGAAAATGAGTGAGAGACTGGATTTTTAGAAGAGTATAGTCTTTTTATTTTCTCTATGCTAAGACACAAGCTTAGTAAATTATCAAATGGTATGAATCATAGTCGTGAGCGATTGCTTGCGGCTTTTTATTATCAAATTTGTATTACAGACAATCATTTCCATTCGCACTATGATTAGTGTGGAAGGAGGTATAGTTATGAGTTTAATTTTACGTTTAAGTAATGGTGAAAAGATAGAGATGAAAGCCAGTCTTGAGGAATTTGAAGAAATGTATTTAAAAGATGACGGTTACTTTCATTATGGTTATATAAGATTCGTGTTAAATGATGGAAAAGAAGAGCAATCAGAATTAATATTTACAAACCACATTGTTTCTATAGAAGAAGTAAAGTGATATTCGAAGTCACATCCAATCGGGTGTGGCTTTTTTTAATTTATCAAGATTAATAAATGTTACATAGATTGCACAGAATATATAAAGAGGTGATGGTCTTGAAAGAGCCTAAATATTTAATTGATTATGGAATAAAAGTTGAAGTAACTCATTTGAAAATTGGTGGAGAAAAAATAAAACCGCCAATAGGGTTATCAGAATTACTAGAACCAATATGGGTAATCCCAACAGAGGAAATGCTCGAAAAAATGCAAAAAGATGAAGAAGAAATTGAACGGAAATATGAACGTTACGAATACAAAAACGAAAAAGGGCATTGGGTTACTAAGTACACTTTGAAAAAAAGTGATAATACATGAAAATTGAAATCAACGTGAGCAACAATGATTGTGAAATTTTCATAAATGAAATTGCTATTGATACCAAGAAAAAGTCTATAGATACTCCAAATGAAAATATTATGGTTAATTTATATGTGGCCAGAAAAGAGAAGAAACTCAAACAAAGCGATGTTGCGCGTTTATTAAATATTCATGCAGTTACATATAGCAGAAAAGAACGTGGTGATTTAGAGTTTACTTTAAGTGAAGCGTTCATCCTTGCTAACTTTTTTGAGACTACTGTTGATTCACTATTTGCGGATAGAAATACGCGAATTTATTAACCAACATCAAACAACTATCTGAAGGTGTGGAAATTAATATTGTTTCACCATCAAAAGTTGAGAAATCTCATGATTAAAGTACGGCGCGAATTTTATTTCATCGAGAAACTATTAAGGAATGCCCCTGTGAAAGGTTAAAGAAAATACGGGTATAGAGTTAATCAAAAATGACAGGAGAGATTACGTGGATAAAGAAATTTTCATCTCGCCGGAAACTCAACAATCAATGTATGAGTTTTTCTTAAAAACATCAGCTCCAAGAATTTTAGCGAAGATGATAGAAATAGAGGCGGCAGGGGGGAAGCCCCAAATCAGCCCCACTTAGCCCCAAATTAAATCATTTATGTGCATTTACTTGCATGATTGAATAAAATAGTGAATCAACAAAATGCCTATAAATCAATGTTTCCGTTGTTTTTTTTATTTTAATGCAGAGTTCTTTTACTTGCCCTTCAAGTCGTTTTTTTATACCTTTGTAGTATTGGATATAAGAAAGGTGAGAACAACATGTTATCAAAAGAAAAAATCGCTCGTATTAATGAGTTATCAAAATTAGCTAAAGAAGGAAAGCTAACAGAGGAATTAGCGAAAGAGAGAACAGCACTACGCAAGGAATATTTAGATGTGTTCCGTTCGACGATGCGTGACACAATTGAACATGTAAAAGTAGTAGATGAAGAAGGTAACGACGTAACACCAGAAAAATTAAAACAAGTTAAGGCGCAAAAAGGGTTTTTGAATTAATTTGATTAACTTGCTTCCAGCAAAAGTCCTCCACTTCAATAAGAAGGGAATGAATGCCCAAGTATGTCTTTCATTCGGCATGGGTTCAAATCCCAGATGAATAGGGAGCGAAGGCTAAAAACATCACGTCCTGTGTCAACGACTGCGTGATCAACTTCGTGTTGACTTACTCCTCCAACCGGGTGTTACAGTTTTTTTAGAGGCATTTTTCGAACCGGCTCGAATAAATCTGGACACAATTACGAAGTGGAATAATTGATTAATATGTCACATTTATCATTAAGTATGACATATTCTGAAGAACGTTGCGAATAACCATTGTTTTCTTAGATGATTTTGTCTAAACTAGACATTGTATAAATTAAGTACGAGAAAGGATGTCACATAATGACACAACAAATGGATCAGTTAGCAATTAACGCAATCCGTACATTATCAATCGACGCAATCGAGAAAGCAAATTCTGGTCACCCAGGTTTACCAATGGGTGCAGCTCCAATGGCTTATACATTATGGACAAAGCAATTACGTCATAACCCACAAAATCCAAATTGGTATAACCGTGACCGTTTTGTATTATCAGCGGGGCACGGCTCTATGCTTCTATATAGCTTACTTCACTTAGGTGGCTACGGATTAGAAATGGAAGAAATTAAAAACTTCCGTCAATGGGGTTCAAAAACTCCAGGTCATCCGGAGTACGGTCATACAGTAGGGGTTGAAGCAACAACAGGTCCGCTTGGTCAAGGTATTGCAATGACTGTAGGTATGGCAATGGCTGAACGTCATTTAGCAGCTACTTACAACAAACCAGGCTATGATGTAGTAGACCACTATACATTTGCACTATGTGGTGACGGTGATCTAATGGAAGGTGTTGCAGCAGAAGCAATTTCTCTAGCAGGTCACTTACAATTAGACAAGTTAATTGTGTTATACGATTCAAATGATATTTCACTAGATGGTGATTTAGAAAAGTCATTCTCAGAAAACATCCAAAAACGTTTCGAATCATATGGTTGGAACTACCTAAAAGTTCAAGATGGTACAGATATTGCTGCGATTAATACAGCAATCGAAACAGCAAAACAAAATACAGGTGGCCCAACGATTATCGAAGTGAAAACTGTAATCGGTTTTGGTTCTCCAAATAAATCTGGTAAATCAGATTCTCACGGTGCTCCACTTGGAACGGACGAAGTGACATTAACGAAAGCAGCTTATGCTTGGGAGCATGAAGCTTTCCACGTACCAACAGAAGTTTACGAAACGTTCAAAGCGGCAGCTGATGTACAAGGTACACAAGCTGAAAATGCTTGGAACGAATTATTCGCAGGCTACAAAAACGAATATCCTGAATTAGCAGCACAATTTGTTAATGCAATGGACAACAACTTACCAGTAAACTTTGCATCAGAATTACCAGTTTATGAAGCAGGTAAATCAGTTGCAACACGTTCTTCTTCAGGTGATGCAATCAACGCAATCGCAAAAACAACACCATCATTCTTCGGTGGTTCTGCTGACTTAGCAGGTTCAAACAAAACAACAATCAAAGGCGCTGGTGACTTCTTTGCAGAAACTCCAGAAGGCCGTAATATTTGGTTCGGTGTACGTGAGTTCGCTATGGGAGCAGCGATGAACGGTATGGCATTACACGGTGGTTTAAACGTCTTCGGTGGTACGTTCTTCGTATTCTCTGATTATGTTCGTCCAGCGATTCGTTTATCAGCACTAATGGGCTTACCAGTAACGTATGTATTCACGCACGATTCAATCGCTGTTGGTGAAGATGGTCCAACGCATGAGCCAATCGAGCATTTAGCTTCTTTACGCGCAATGCCAAACCTATCAGTTATTCGCCCTGCAGATGCAAACGAATCCGTAGCAGCTTGGAAATTAGCAGTAGAAAGCACTTCAACACCAACTGTATTAGTATTATCTCGTCAAAACTTACCAGTATTAGACGCTTCTATTGAAACGGTTTATACAGGTGTAGAAAAAGGTGCTTATGTTGTTTCTCCAGCAACGAAAGCAACACCAGATGTACTATTAATCGCAACAGGCTCTGAAGTTTCATTAGCAGTAGAAGCACAAAAAGCACTATTAGCAGATGGAATTGACGCTTCAGTAGTATCGATGCCGTCAATGGACCGTTTCGATCAGCAATCAAAAGAATACAAAGAATCTGTATTACCAAAAGCTGTAACAAAACGTTTAGCAATCGAAATGGGTGCATCATTCGGTTGGCATAAATACGTTGGCTTCGAGGGAGATGTATTAGCAATCGATCAATTCGGTGCTTCAGCTCCTGAAAAAGTAGTCTTAAAAGAGTACGGCTTCTCTGTAGAAAACGTTGTAGCGAAAGTAAAAGCACTATAATTCAAACAGTAAAGGGCTTGTCTGGAAAGTTATTTCTGGGCAAGTCCTTTTTGTCTGGGATGTTGGCTAGCACGAAGATCTTCAAAAATGGTACCATCATTAAATTCAACTGTTCTAAAGTACGTGCTTTCTTAGGGAAGGAATGGTACGATAGACAGTGGCAAAGAAAGTAAATATACAAGGAAGTGAACCAATTATGACAACAGAACAATTACAAAAAGAGATTACTAAATTTATCGAACAAACCCTTTTTTTACTTACTAAAAATGTAGATATTAATAAGTTTCAAAAGATTCTTCAAGACAACGTGAGCCAAAAAAGAGAATCTGCAACATCAACAGTCGAATTTTATGATCGTTTAATGTTAAATATGGCATACTTCGTTGAAAATAAGATGGCATGGGAAACGATTGTTCGTGATACATACGGCAAAGGTCAAGTGCCAAAAATCAGCTTTCTAGAAAATGAATTAATGGCGCAGCAAATGCGTGTTCGCAACAATGTCGCAGAAAATAAGGATGCCTATACAGCCGATTTCCATAAGCGGTATGAGGAATTGGAAGTAGAGGACGAGGATGTTATTTACGATTATGCATATGCATCTGTTGACCATGCATTACGTGTCGATTTCATCACATTAGTAACTTCAAAAAATGCGACAATTTTAACGCAAGGAAATATCGAAGAAACGTTAAAAATAATCGACGGTTATATTGCATATCATAGCGATCAGATCGTGAATAAAATGACGCTTTCTTAAAAAGGAGTTTTTATATGAATACACCATTTATTTACTTACACAAAGCACCAGCTGTACAAGGGATAAAGCAACCTGCTATTTTTTTGTTACACGGTTTGGGGAGTGACGAAAAAGATTTACTTCAATTAGTAGACTCATTTTCATCGCAATGCCATATTTTTAGTTTGCAAGGTCCTATAAAGCATCGCCCCGGCTATGCGTTTTATACGTTTGCTGAAGAAGAGGGTAAACCAGAGCGTCATATCTTTGATAAAGTGCTAAAAGGTGTAGAAAATTTTATTGCTGAGGCAGTAAAAGAATTTGATTTAGATGAAAAACAGCTTTATGTAGTTGGTTTCAATCAAGGGGCGGCAATGGCTCAGTCACTTGCAATGATCATGGGCAATAAATTACGTGGAACAGCAGCATTAAGTGGATATTTACCGGAGTTTGCAGCGCTAGAATATAGTAAAAAAACAATGGATGAATCGAAAATCTTCATTTCACATGGTGAATATGATTATGATTTCCCGATTGAATGGGCAGAGCATGCGGTACGTTTCTTCAATGATTATGGTACTAATGTATCCTTTAGAACTTATCCAGTAGGGCATGGTGTGAGTTCAGAAAACATACGCGATTTAATTGCCTTCTTAGCAGAAGATTTACCGACAACATTAAACTAATTAAAAAGCCAGCTGACGTGAAAATGTCAGCTGGTATTTTTCATAAATTGAAGTTTACTTACTTTAGTAGAAGTCTTCAACTTCTATAGTGTTAATTATGTCCTTCATAGAGATGGGGTTCAAACCTCGGCATAATTGATTTTTGATTTAGCTAGTGCTTTATTAACTTTGCAATCAAGGGCAGCTAAATAACCAAATGTCATGCCTGGTCCAAGGGTTGCACCTGGTCCTGGATATGCCGTACCCATTACGGATGCCGAGCAGTTTCCGCAAGCATAAACACCCTCAATGGCAGTACCGTCTTCACGTAACACGCGGCCATCACGATCAATGACAACGCCGCCTTTCGTACCGATATCACCAGGATATACCCTTAGTGCGTAAAATGGAGCGCTGTTAATTTCAAGTAAGTTCGGATTCCTAAGGGTTGGGTCACCGTAATATTTATCGTGCGGTGTTTCGCCTCGGTGGAAGTCTAAATCTTCACCATTGCGCGCAAAGCCATTAAATCGTTCAATTGTTTTTTGTAAGTTTCCAAATGGAATATTTAATTGACGCTCTAAATCTGCGATATTATCCGCTTTGAAAACAATCTGATTGTTGTAATAATCTTTTGGGAAGTCCTGCATTGGGAATAACCCAGCAAATAAGTAGCGACTTTTTGCACGTCCATCTAAAATAATCCAAGATGTAATCGCTTTGCCACCTGTTGCTTCGTTATGTTCATACATTTTGTCGACAAATTCATGATAGGGTGTCGGCTCGTTAATATAGCGGTTGCCATCTTGGTCAACAATAATCATGTTTGGAATTCCGCGGTCAGCAACTAAGAAAAATGGTCTTCCAGTATGGTCAATAATCGTCGGAGCACCCCAAACTTTGTCCATAAGTCCAAATTTTGCATGGAGCTTTTCGAAAGGTGCAATCATGTCACCAGTTTGTCCTTCTGGTGAGCTCGTCCAGTCAGCATTCTGTGGCGCAGGTAAAAACTTATCGCGATATTCTTGGTTGCGTGAAAAACCGCCAGAAGCAAAAATGACACCATGTTCGGCTTTAATGAATAGACGATTGCCGTCTTTAATTACCTCAATTCCAACAATTTGATCGTTATCATACACGAAGTCCACAAACGCAGTCGATAGAGAAATTTCGCCTTGAATTTTTTTATATGTTAATGCCAAACGCGCAATTAATGCTTGACCAAGCGCGGCAAAATTCTTTTTCATCACTAAATGTTGCATTAAACGCCAGCCGAGTCGTAAAGAACGGATTTTCCCCACGGTAGTACGGGAAATCATATTTACTTTTACGAAATCTTGACCAGTCATGACAAAGCCTTTTGTATCTATTGTAGGGGGAAGAAGCTTATCCTTCCAATCTCCTAATTCATTTAAATCAAATAATAGTGGTTCAATCGAACGCCCTGTCCCTTTGCCACCTGGTAGAGCAGGGTAGTAATCAGAATAATTTTTTGCATATGAAAAACGCATATACGTGCTTAGGTCATGCATGTAATCTAACATTTCGATGCCACGTTTTAAATAAGCTTCCTTAACATCTTCAGCTACAGCGTTACCTACAGTAGCGTCTAAATAAGTTTTAGCCTCTTCGTAACTGTCAGCAGCACCTGCCTCCACTAAATAACGATTGTTTGGAATCCATATACCACCACCAGAAAGAGCAGAAGCACCACCGAAATATGTTTCTTTTTCAATTAATAATGTATTTAATTCTTCGTTTTTAGCCGTAATAGCAGCAGCAAAACCGGATGCGCCTGAACCGACGACTACAACATCATATTCTAAATCCCAATTCATTATTAAATCCCCCAATCTAAAATAGGTAGAAGTTCTGTTAACCCATTCTTAAATCGTTAAAAAGTAAACCACCGTTGTATCGACTGTAAAAAATGGGATTATGTATTACTTTCGTTACAAAAATAAAATTTCCTCCTTTTCTATACATATGAAAAAACAGCTAACAATAGGTTAGCTGTTGGATTGATCGAGTAATATTTCGGCGTCTTGTTTTGTCATTGGCTTATAGAAATAATAGCCTTGACCTGCTGGGCAGCCTAGTTGTTGGAGCATAGCTAGCTGGTCCTTAGTTTCGATACCTTCTGCAATCGGGCGCATATTAATATTATGTGCTAATTGAATGATGGTTTGAACGACAGCATACATTCCGGGTTCGTTCATCGAATTGACAAAGCTTCGGTCAATTTTTATTTCAGAAAAAGGAAGTTTAGGTAAGTAACTTAATGATGAAAAGCCAACACCGAAGTCATCAATCGAGCTTTCAATGCCCAGTTCATTCAATTTTTCTAAAATCGACTTTGCTTTTACAAAGTCTCCAAGTTCGATACTTTCCGTAACTTCAAGTTTAATATAATTCGGTGGTACTCGGAACTGATTAAATGTTCGGATAATATTATCTAAAAAATAGGGCTCATAGAAATGATCTGGTGAAATATTCAATGCAATTGGTACAATTTTTTTACCAGTATCGATACGATGTTGTAACCATTGTAATATGTTAGTTAAATTTAAAAGATCGATATCTTTAATCTTTCCCGATTGTTCAGCAATAGAGATATATTTGATAGGTGAAACGAAGCCAAGTTTGCTAGAATTCCAGCGAGATAAAGCTTCAAAGCCCTCAACCTCATTTGTTTTGAAATTAATTTTTGGTTGCAAATACACTTCAAATTCTTTGTTATTAATGCCATACGTCAATTGATTGAATATATTCATTTCTTCCGTTAGTTGATTGATGCTGTTTTCCTCATACATAGAAAAGCTCGTGCCATTGATTTTTCTCGCATTTGTTAAGGCAATGTCTATTTGGTGGATACATTGCTCAACTGTCATTGTGGAGGTAAATGTTGTATAGCCAGTTTTTAATGTTATATAATTTTCCTCGCCATTAATGTCGAAAGGTACTTGTGTCAATGGTTCGACATGTTTGCGATGCGAATGGAATGAATTTAGTGGCGCTTTTTTCGCCAAAATTATGGAATTTGAAAATCGTGCTATTAATTCATCGCCACTTGGTAAAAATTTGCACATGCGATCAGCCATTTGACGTAATAACTCAGCGCCAGCATTTCGTCCGTATAAATCGATAATTTTGTTGAACTCTGTAGGGTGAATAACTGCAACATAGCCCGTAAGTCCCGCATCAATCCATTTCGCTAACTCACCTTTAAAGAACTGTAAATTCGGCAATTTTGTTTCCATATCATAAAAAGCAAGGCAACTCAGCTCGATTTTTTGCTCGGCATATTTAATTGAAAGTTGAATTAAGAGCGCTAGGCGATTTAAATAGTTCATATCGCATTGCTTCAATTCTAAATCATCTTGTAAAAACAATGTTAATATTCCAATTGTTTCATTTTGCGAAGTTAAAATGGGCTTTGTCCATGAACCTTTAATCATATTATAATTTATATCTTTACTTTCCATGCTTTTAGATGAAAAATCTTTCACATAAATAGCACGTAGATTATGGCCCATATTAGGTGTTACAGTTAATAAATCAAGTTCATGAATAACATCAACTGGTAGGTTATGTGAACCGAGTGATTTAATTTCGTAATTTTTATCGTAAATATGAATTGTACAATACACATCATAAATATAGAATTTTTCAATTTTTTTAGAGATGAGTGACAAAATCGATTGTAAATTATCTTCATTGTCAATCGCTTCGTAAACTTCATGTTCTAATTTGTAAACCATTTTATTTAATTCTGCTTCGGTTGTATCTTCACATGTTAATAATACATATTGAATCGTTTGTTCTGAATCTCTAATAGGGTGGATGGTAATGGAGTTCCAAAAAGCTGAACCATTTTTTGTATAATGTAAAACCGTAAATTTTTTTGCGAGACCTAATCGAATATGCGTTATTAATTCCGTTATGGAATCATTGTTCGTGCGACTACCATTAAAAATCGATAAATTTTGATTGATAAGCTCATGCAACTCATAATTTGTTAAACGAAGAAGATAGTCATTTGTGTGTAAAATTGATAGATTACGATCATGAATATCAACAATGAATGTTCCTTTCGAAAGCTGATTACTGAAGGTGATGAGCCAATGTAGTAATTGATCTTTTGATAGGGGCGGTAATTGATTAAGTTGCATAAAATTTCCCCCTTAATAAAATGTTGGAATTAGTTAAAGTATAACAAAATTACTATAAATTAAAACAAAATTTATGGGAATTTGAAATAAATTACGTATAAAAGGTCTAAATGCCTAAAAGTAAAAAATAGTATAATTCATGTTTGTATTTTGGAACAATTATCAAAATAATAGGTTTATAGTTTATTAGGATAATACTTTAGACCTGCAATAAAAGCCAGTAAAACGGTCGATCTTTTGCCACTTCAATTTTTATTTTGATACGTTGAATACTGTACGCAACTCGTTATTAGTAACGTGCTTTTAATAGAAAGAAATAATACTAGAATATGTATTTAACTTGTTTCAGCAGATTCTTTTTGTAACATAAGAAAAGCGACAGGTACAGAAGTCCCCTACTTCTATAAGTAGGGGGTGAATGCCAAAGTATGAAAGGCTCAAAAATCTGGACGCAATTAAGCTTTCCTAAATAGTACATAAATACAAATTAATTATAGTTGAAATTAGGGGGCGGTTTTAAGTTAATAGGATGATAGATTCTACCTTTGACTCGCCTAGAGCATTAGTTTTTAAAAACATCATAAAAATGTTGTAATAATTGTTCGCCTTGCTGATCTACTAACAGCTTGTTATGTAAGATCATTTGTGCGGTTGTATCGTTTTTAGATAAATTGTTGTCGACAAAATTTAATAGTATCGTAACTTTACCATTTTCAACTAATTCCTGTTTTTGTTGTTCAGTAAAAGCTTGGTCGGAAAATAGCTGGTTGTCCTTCCATGTACCTGTAATTTTCAATGTGTTCTTCGATTCGTCATAATGCCATTGAACATCACGTAAAATAGTTTTAAATAAGTCGTTAATTGTCACATGTTCGTCGTCAAATTCTAACTCAGTTGCTCGAATTGTATGTACATCAATCGAAATGGCTGTTGCTGCTTCATTTGCTTTAGAATTAATACCAGATGCGGCATTCTTAATATCTTCCATCGTATTGCTGCATCCTGTTAATAAAATGACTGCCAGTAGCAGCGGAATTAACTTTCTCATTCCAGTCCCTCCAAATAAACATTATCCATAAATTTATCATACTAAACTGCAAGCAATTTAAGTGGTGGATTTCTGGGTAGAATGTGAAAAATTTGTAACGAGGAGAAGGGGGTATAGAAAATGATGAATTTTTACTTTTGACTTTGTAAAGTGAATAATAAATTGAAATTTGGGGTATAAATTAAGTATTACTTTATCGCAAAGAAATAGAAAAAATCATCATCGTCATAAGAAAAGTTAAGGGAGTTGTTACGGTGAAAATTAATGATGAATTATTAGATAAACTAGGCATTTATTTTGTATATCATGAAGTGTATAACAAATACGGCATTACGTTCGAAAGTTTTGTAGATCGTTGGTCGAGAGGGATATTAGAAATATAATTTATGATGATGTTGGCATTGAATCAAATAACATTTCTAGATACGTAAAGGAATTTGTCTGAATTATTTTTGGGCAAATTCTTTTTTTGTTCGGAAAAGAATAAATTTTTCAAGGAAATCTACATATGAAAAGATATCATGTTTCGTGATTTGGTGAAAAATGTATTTACGAATCTCTATCCAAATTAGCTATTGTTGATTAAGATAGATATGGATTTAATTTACATATTAAAAGGAGAACTATATGAAAATTCAAAAATTAGGCGTACAGATAGACAATTTGAAGTCAGGTAAAAAAAATTGTATTACAGATGTTATGGGTGTCAAAGTAGGACATGTGACATTGGATTATCCTTTAAATAATGACGGAGATGTTGCTTGCACAGGTGTAACGGCTATTTTACCGCATGGAGGTAACCTATTTCGCGAAAAAGTGACAGCTGCTAGCTATGTGCTTAATGGTTTTGGAAAGACAACAGGGCTTGTACAAGTCGATGAACTAGGTGTCCTAGAATCACCAATTATGCTGACGAATACTTTTAGTGTTCCAGCTGTTACACAAGGAACTTTACAATACTTGTTAGCGCAAAATGAAGAAATTGGCTTGTCGACAGGAACGGTAAATATTGTTGTAGGGGAATGTAATGATAGCCATCTCAATTCGATTAGACATTGCGCAGTAAAACCAGAGCATGCCGAAGAAGCAATCGAAAATGCGACGACAGATGTTGCACTTGAAGGAGCGGTCGGAGCAGGAAAGGGAATGGTTTGTTTTGGGTATAAAGGCGGAATAGGCAGTGCTTCGCGAATTGTAGAATTTGAATATGCAAGCTATACGGTAGGATGCCTCGTATTAAGTAATTTTGGTACGAGTGAGGAATTTATGAAGGAACGTTATCAGGTAAACACACCGGCACAGGATTCAACGATTGCGCCAACAGATGGATCAATCATTATTGTGTTAGCGACAGATGCACCGTTAAGTGATCGCCAATTAAAACGTGTGATTAAGCGATGTGGAATTGGGCTTGGACGAACTGGAAGTCATTTCTCAAATGGCAGTGGCGATATAGTGATTGGCTTTACAATAGCGCATAAAATCTCACATCAAAGTGAAGAAATTCTCGAAACACGCATGCAATTACGAGATGATCAGCCGATTATGAATTTGCTATTTACAGCAGCTGCAGAAGCTACCGAAGAAGCCATTATTAATTCACTTGTGCAAGCTGAAACAACGATTGGAAGACAAGGTAATTGCGTAAAAAAATATCCATTTTATTCATAATATTATGAATTCTAGCGTTATATAAATGTAACTTTTGAGTTTTAGTAAAGACCAGAAATAGAAATTTATTTTTATAAATAGCAATGAATTCTCAAGAAAAAACTTCCTCATTGGAAAAAAATGTGGTATTTTATATGAATATACTGAAAAATCAAAATGTTAGCATTATTCTGGTGTTTTACTGTATTACATATAACGAGGTGCATAACGATTTTAGAAAAATATTTACAGCCAATTACAATAAAAGCTAGTGCAGGTGAGCGACCACCGATTATTGAGAATCAAGAGCCATTAGTAAAGCTTGAGCCAATAAAAAATCGACTTTTTATCGAATCTAGTTATTATAAACAAGGTATTGCCAATAGCTTGCAAGACATATATTTACGAGAGCAAGCATTGAATCGATTGTTACACGCGCTTGATCGTTTGCCGCAAGCATATAGCTTAATTGTTTATGACGGATTCAGACCACTACAAGTTCAGCAAGTACTGTTTGATCAAATTAAGCGTGATATAACGAAGAAATATCCGAGCTGGAACATACAGCAAATTGAAGAAGAAACATTAAAATATGTTGCATTTCCAAGTATGGATTCACAATATCCCGCCCCCCATCTTACTGGAGGAGCAATTGATTTGACATTAGGCGATGCAAACGGAAATCCTCTTGATTTAGGGACGGCATTTGATGAAACATCTGCTCAATCAGCAACAGCCTATTTCGAAAGTCATTTAGCTGAAAATACCGAAGCCCTTAATAATCGTCGGATCTTATTTCATAGCATGACCAATGTAGGCTTTCACAATTATGAAGAAGAATGGTGGCATTATGATTTTGGGAATGTGACATGGGCTAGAAAATCAAAATTGCCAAATGCAATCTATGGACCAATCATTGCTAAAATTAAACAACATGAGCTAAAGGAGTATCGATACAAATGAAAGTATACATTAGCGCAGATATCGAAGGAATTACAGGAACGACTGTTTGGAGTGAAACGGAATTAAATTCACCTGACTATTTACAGTTTCAAAAGCAAATGACAAGGGAAGTGCTTGCCGCAATTGAAGGCGCGGTTGCAGGTGGGGCTACTGAAATCTTATTAAAAGATGCGCATGATTCAGCGCGTAATATTTTAATAGAAGAATTGCCGGAGAATGTGAAAATCATTCGCGGGTGGACACAAGAACCAATGTGTATGGTGGCAGGGCTAGATGAAAGTTTTGACCGAGCTATTTTTATCGGATATCACAGTGAAGGTGGCAGTGCAAAAAATCCGCTTGCGCATACACTAAGCTTATTAGCTGATGTGAAAATTAATGGTGAGTATGCAAGTGAATTTATTATTAATGCCTATGCATCAGCAATTCACAATGTGCCAGTTGCCTTTGTAAGTGGTGATCAGGCATTGACTGAGCATATTGCTCGTTTTAATGAAAACATCGTTACGTTTGCAACAAAAGAAGGGGTGGGGCATGCGACGATAAATGTTAGTCCACAGAAGACCTTAAAAGAAACAAAAGCACTAATCGAGCAAGCTATGAAAGTAGATCGACAACAACTTCAACTCGAATTGCCGAAGCATTTTAACGTAGAGATTATTTATAAAGATCACATTAAAGCATACCGCAATTCGTTTTATCCAGGTGCAACATTTAAGGCACATAATACAGTAGCGTTTGAAACGGATGATTATTTCGAAGTGTTACGCTTATTACAATTTTTAACATAAAGTAGGTGGCAGCATGAAAATTACAGATGTCAAAGTAGGTTTAGTAGAAGCACCACTTATTACCCCATTTAAGACGGCTTTACGAACGGTACATAGTATACAAAATGTCATGGTGACAATTCACACGGATGATGGCCAAATAGGCATTGGTGAAGCAGCGCCGACACATGTAATTACTGGAGAAACACTTGGCTCAATCCAATTTGCAATTGAACAAGTAATTGCACCGCTAATCAATGGCATGGATATTGCAGAAATTGCGGTAATATGTGACCGTGTAGACAGTTGTTTATATCAAAATACTAGTGCAAAGGCTGCTGTTGAAATTGCACTGTATGATCTATGGGCGAAGAAATACAATGCACCGCTCTATGAATTGCTCGGAGGCTATCAAAAATCGTTAACGACAGACATTACCATTAGCGTAAATAATCATACAGAAATGGTTCATGATAGCCTTGAAGCAGTAAAGCGCGGTTTCTCAATTTTGAAAGTAAAAGTAGGAAAAGATCCAGCTGGAGATGTAGACCGCATACTAAAAATTCGCGAAGCAGTAGGTCCAAATATTGTACTTCGAATTGATGCTAACCAAGGATGGACTCCGAAACAGGCAGTATCCATAATTGGTCAATTAGAAGATGCAGGGGTGCAAATGGAGTTAGTTGAGCAGCCTGTACATTATAGTAATGTGGCAGGAATGCAGTATGTGACAAATCACACACAAACTCCGATTTTGGCAGATGAAAGTGTGTTTTCTCCAAAGCAGGCAATCGAGGTTATCGAAAAGCGTGCTGCGGATTTAATAAATATTAAACTTATGAAAACGGGTGGCATTTCAAAGGCGCAGCAAATTGCCAATATTGCACAGGCTAGCGGTGTGGAATGTATGATTGGCTGTATGTTAGAAACGAAAATTAGTGTTAGCGCGGCAGCTCATTTTGCGGCAGCTAACAAAATCGTTACAATGGTCGATTTAGATGGACCTAGTCTTTGTGTTAAAGATCCGATTGAAGGTGGGCCGATTTTTGAAGGGGAAACCATTCAAATGATTAAGCGCGCAGGCTTAGGATTTTAACTATAGGCTCCTAAAAGCCAAGAAAAAGAAAAAGGATGGGGGAAAAGTACATGAAAAAATATTTATTAGTTTTAGCATGTATGTTTGCATTAGTTTTAGCTGCTTGTAGCGATGATTCTGCGGATTCAGGCAAAGATGGCGATTCAGGCAAACCGCAAGAGTACCGCACAGTGTATTCTGGTGAAATCAAAACATTAAACTACTTAAAAACTTCAGAAACAAATGAATTTGCAGTTGCTGCAAACCTAGTAGACGGCTTAATTGAGTATGACAAGTACGGTGTTGTACAACCAGGTTTAGCAGAAAGCTGGGAGCCAAATGCAGATGCAACGGTTTGGACATTCAAACTTCGTGAAGGTGTGAAGTGGGTAGATAATAAAGGAAAAGAAGTTGCTGATGTTGTGGCACAAGACTTCGTAGACGGTTTAAACTACGTACTTGATGCAAAAAATGAATCTTCAACGGCATGGATTGCCACTGTTGTGAAAAACGGTGACGCTTTCTACAACGGTGAAGTAACAGACTTCTCACAAGTTGGTGTAAAGGCAGTAGATAAGTATACGTTAGAGTACACATTAGAAGGCTCTACTCCTTACTTCCTATCAATGCTGAACTATGTATGTTTCTTCCCGGTTAACGGAGAGTTCTTAGCAGAAAAAGGAGAAACTTTCGGTACAACTGCTGAAGCATTCTTATATAACGGTGCCTACCTTTTAGACAAATTCGAGCCACAAAACGAGCGCGTACTTGTGAAAAATGATACGTACTGGGATAAAGGTAATGTAAAAATTGACCGCATTCGTTACAAATATAACAAAGAGGCAGCAACAGTTGCGCCTGAGTTATTCTTACGTGGCGAAATTGACGGCGCAAGCATCCCAACATCTATTTTAGATGAGTGGTTAAATGCGGATGACAAAAAAGATTTAGTTCGT
Organism: Solibacillus daqui; assembly: GCF_028747805.1. Taxonomy (NCBI): domain Bacteria; kingdom Bacillati; phylum Bacillota; class Bacilli; order Caryophanales; family Caryophanaceae; genus Solibacillus; species Solibacillus daqui. Next base: position 2,608,119 of record NZ_CP114887.1, on the reverse strand, counting down.
CAAAATACAAACAACTTCTACACATACTTCTATGCATTAAACTTTGATCCACAATTTGATGCAGAGAATCAGCCAGAAAACTGGAAAGTAGCAGTGAACAACAAAGATTTCCGTAAATCACTTTACCATGCGTTAGACCGTGTATCGGCGATGTTAACAATTGAGCCATACAACCCACAAGATTTATTATCAAACACAATTACACCGAAAAACTTCGTAGACGTTGAAGGTGTAGATTACACAGTTTTAGAGCCTTTAAAAGCAATTACTGAAACAGATTCATTTAACAAAGATTTAGCAATCAAGCATAAAGAAGCGGCAATGACTGCTTTATCTGGAAAAGCAACATTCCCAGTAAAATTAGTACTACCATACAACTCTGGTTCACCTGAATGGGCGAACCGTTCGCAAGTCGTAGAGCAACAACTTGAAAACTTATTAGGTGCTGATTACATCGATGTAGTATTATATGCTGGTCCAGCGACAGGCTTCTTAGGTGAAGTGCGTCGTCCAGGTAAATTCGCGATGATCGAAGCAAACTGGGGTCCAGACTTTGCTGACCCATCAACGTACACAGATCCATTCACTGCAGGTGGTACTTACAACAAGCCTGAGTTAGCTGAAGGATACAACGGTGAATACGATAAGTTAGTAGAAGCTGCAAAAGCAGAAGTTGATTCAGCAAAACGCTATGAACTATTTGCAAAAGCAGAAGCATTCTTAATTGAAGAAGCATTCGTAATTCCTTACGCTGTTGGTGGTGGCGGTTATGTTGCTTCAAAATTAAATCCATTTGAATCACAATATTCGCCATTTGGTGTAACATCTGAGAAATTTAAAGGTCAGTCAATCCTAGAAAAGCCAATGAGCAATGAAGAGTATAAATCAGCTAAAGAGGCATGGGAAAAAGAACGTGCTGAAGCTTTAGCGAACGCTTCAAAGTAAGTTTTTTATGGGCTTTAACCAGTAGTAACGTCAGGAGATGACAGAATTATTTCTGCATCTCCTTTCTTATTTTAAATGTAAGGAGGGAATCGCGTGTTAAAGTATCTTGCCAAACGAATTGCTCAATCGATTTTAACGTTATTTATTATTATTACGATTGTTTTCTCCCTGCTACGCCTAATGCCAGATGAAGGTTATTTAGGGGCAGCGGCAGAAAAAATGTCGCCAGAACAACAAGAAGTTTATTTAACAAATTTAGGTCTACGTGATCCACTCATTGTACAGCTGAAAAACTTTTACGTGGATTTATTCCAAGGGGATCTAGGAAAGTCGATTACATATCGTACGGATGTACCAGTAGTAGATATTATTGCAGATAAAATGATGTATTCTATTTCATTTGGGTTAGGGGCAGTAGCACTTTCGCTGTTAGTAGGTGTACCACTTGGAATATTAATGGCGCAATTTAAAGGGCGCTGGTTAGATCGTCTTGGTACGGGTTATATCGTTATTATTGTAGCGGTACCGGCAATGGTGTATTTCTTAATGATTCAAATGTATATTTCAGATTGGCTCGGATTACCGATGTTATTTGATGAATACGATTCGAGAAGCTTTATATTACCGTTAATCTGTCTTGCACTTGGACCGATTGCGTCATATGCGATGTGGATGCGTCGTTATATGGTTGATGAATTGAACAAAGATTACATTAAACTGGCGCGCGCAAAAGGGGTAAAGGAGCGTACTATCATGTTCCGCCACGTCATGCGAAATGCGTTTATTCCGATGGCACAATATTTACCAGCAACAATTTTATTTACGATTACAGGTTCGATATATATTGAATCGTTATTTTCGATTCCAGGGATGGGTGGATTGTTAGTTGATGCGATTCAACGTCAAGATAATAACGTCGTACAAGGATTAGTTCTAGTGTTTTCTTCGTTAGGGATTATAGGGCTTATTTTAGGGGACTTATTGATGGCAGTTGTCGATCCTCGAATTAAGCTAGGGAAGGGAGACAGTGTACGCTAATGGGCTTATTTACGAAAGAAATTCAAAATATTTCGGATAAATCGAACGAACACTTATTTGAATTTGCTGGTGTAGACGATGCGAAAGCGGAAGAAACAGCCTATTCGAATTATTCGTATTGGCGTTCGACGTTTCGTTCCTTTACAAAAAATAAAATTGCAGTATTTTTATTATTCTTTGTAGTGTTATTAATTGCGTTTACATTTATCCAACCTTATTTACCAGATCAAAAATCACCAACGCAAATTTATCTTAATTCAGAGACGGGTATGCAGGATCGAAATGTAGCCCCAAATGAAGAATATATTTTCGGAACAAACTCTATTGGCCAAGATTTATGGTCACGTATTTGGCAAGGTACACGTACATCACTATTTATTGGCTTTGCAGTTGCAATTATTGAAGTCATTATCGGCTTTACAGTCGGTGCGTTGTGGGGCTATTCACGAAAATTAGAAATGCCGATTACGCAATTGTATAACATTGTTGATAACATTCCGACGACGATTGTATTAATTTTAATGGCCTATATATTACGTCCTGGCATTTCGACAATTATTATCGCGATGTGTATTACCGGCTGGGTTGAGATGGCGCGTTTCTTAAGAAACCAAATCGTTATTTTGCGTGACCGAGAGTACAATTTAGCGTCAAAAACATTAGGAACACCAGGCTATAAAATCATTTTGAAAAATCTATTACCGTATTTAATCTCGGTAATTATGCTACGTATGAGCTTGGCGGTTCCTGCAGCGATTGGTGCGGAAGTATTTTTAACGTATATCGGCTTAGGTTTACCAGTAAGTGAACCGTCATTAGGAAACTTAATAAACGAAGGTCGCGTGTTGATGATGTCACCAGATTTACGTTATCAATTAATTTTCCCTAGTATTGTGCTAAGTGTCATTACGATTGCCTTTTATATTATCGGAAATGCATTTGCTGATGCGGCGGATCCGAAAAACCACGTGTAGAAAGGATGGCGTTATATGGAACGAGAAAAGATTTTGTCGATTGAAAATTTAGTCATTAAATTTAAATTGCGCGGCCAAACATTAACGGCCATTCGTGATATTTCACTAGATTTGTATAAAGGGGAAAGTCTTGCGATTGTAGGGGAATCTGGTTCTGGGAAATCGGTATTAGTAAAATCAATTATGGGTTTACTTGATAAAAACGGTTATATCGATTCTGGCAAGATTTTATATGATGGTCATGATTTAGCGCAGTTTAAAACCGAAGCAGATTGGTTAAAAATTCGTGGCAAAAAGATTGCGATGGTCACACAGGATCCCATGACATCACTAAATCCGTTAAAAACAATAGGTAAGCAAATTGAAGAAAGTGTCGTACTTCACCAAGGGTTAAAAGGTAAGGCTGCCTATGAAACAACATTACAGCTTTTGCGTGATGTTGGAATTCACGATGTAGAACGCCGTTACAAGCAATTTCCACATGAATTTTCTGGTGGGATGCGTCAACGAATCGTTATTGCCATTGCAGTCGCATGTAATCCACAAATATTAATTTGTGATGAGCCGACAACTGCGCTTGACGTAACAATACAAGCACAAATTTTACAGCTGTTAACGACCCTACAAGAAAAATATTTATTAACAACGATCTACATTACGCATGATTTAGGGGTTGTTGCGAAAGTGGCAGACCGAATTGCTGTGATGTACGCAGGGGATATTATTGAAGTGGGCCAGACGAATGAAGTGTTCTTTAATGCGAAGCACCCTTATACATGGGCGTTAATATCTTCATTACCGCAACTAGGGGTTAAAGGTGAGGAGTTATATTCAATTAAGGGAACCCCACCAAACTTGTTTAAAGAAATTAAAGGCGATGCATTTGCTCCACGAAATCAATATGCACTTAAAATTGATTTTGTCGAACGTCCACCCTTTTTCCAAGTTACTGATTCGCATTTTGCTCGTACATGGTTACTTGATCCGAAAGCACCGAAAGTCGAGCCTCCAGAAGTGTTACAAGCATTTTTCGAGGAAGGGAGACGATATATGCATGAGTAATGAGCGCGAAAAACTAATTGAAGTAAAGAATATCGATATTATTTTTGGTAGCGGTAAAAAGGTATTCAAAGCTGTTGATAATGTTAGTTTTGATATTTATAAAGGTGAAACTTTCGGCTTAGTAGGAGAATCAGGTTCAGGTAAAACGACAATCGGCCGTGCTATTATGCGTATTAACCCGATAACAAATGGTGAAATTTTATTCCATGGTAAAAAAATAAATGGTCGTATTTCAAGCGCATGGGATAAAGAAATTACACAAAAAATTCAAATGATTTTCCAAGATCCAGGTGCGTCACTTAATGAGCGTGCAAAAGTAGATTATATTATTTCAGAAGGCATCATTAATAATAAGAAATTTAGTAATGAGCAAGAGCGAATTGAAAAAGTAAAAAAAGCATTACTAGAAGTAGGCTTATTGCCAGAGTTTGCTTCCCGTTTCCCGCATGAGTTTTCAGGTGGGCAGCGTCAGCGTATTGGAATTGCGCGTGCATTAGTAATGGAGCCGGAATTTGTTGTAGCCGATGAGCCGATTTCAGCATTAGACGTTTCAATACGTGCGCAAGTGCTAAATTTGCTCTCTAGCTTACAGCAAGAGCGTGATTTAACGTATTTATTCATCGCTCATGATTTATCTATTGTACGCTTTATTACAGATCGAACAGCCGTTATTTATAAAGGGAGAATTGTTGAGCTAGGTGAAACGGAAAAGCTATTTAATAACCCACTACACCCGTATACAAAAGCGTTATTAGCGGCAGTTCCAGAACCCAACCCAATTAAAGAACGTCAGAAAAAATTACAAGTATATGATCCAACTGTACACCAATATGAGACAGACCCACCGGAGTTTGTTGAAATTGAGGAAGGACATTTTGTATTAGCAAATAAAGAGGAACAAGCACAGTACCGCGCAGTTATCAAACGTCAGGAGGCAAAAGTATGAATTTAGTTATTCCAAAGTCATTGAAAAAGGGTGACACCGTTGCGTTAATTAGTGCTTCAGGAGCTACTCCATCAGAGCGTTTGCAACCTGCGATTGAAGCGGTAGAAAAATTAGGATTTAACGTAGTTGTCGGAGAAACTTGTCGAACACGTCACGGTTATTTAGCTGGTAGTGATACGCTACGTGCAAAAGAGTTAAATGAAATGTTTGCGAATCCAGCAATTGACGGTATTTTTTGCATTCGTGGGGGCTATGGCGCAACACGTATTTTGCCGATGCTCGATTTAGAAATGATTAAAAATAACCCAAAAGTATTTGCAGGCTATAGTGATGTTACAGCATTACATATTGTGTTCAATCAACAATGTGGCTTTGTAACGTATCATACACCGATGCCTTCAACAGAATTTATTAAGCCGGCGATGGATGAATACACGTGGGACTATTTTGTGAACACTGTGACAAATACAGATTGGAATCAATATTTCCTGGAAAATAAATCTGGAGAAGCGATGAGGACCATTACATCTGGAATTGCAACAGGGATATTAGCTGGTGGTAATTTAACTTTAGTTACAGCATCACTAGGCACACCATACGAGATAGATTTAACCGGGAAAATATTATTTTTAGAAGATATTGATGAAAATGTACAGCGCATTGATCGAATGCTAACACAGTTAAAGCTAGCGGGTAAATTAGATGCGTGTGTTGGTATTATTTTGGGTGCATGGACAGATTGTGGACCACTTGATACGAAAATTCCTGAAAACAACTTAACACTTCAGCAAGTATTTGATGAAATTTTATCACCACTAAATATTCCAATATTAGCTGATGTCACTTGTGGCCACGTATTACCGACAATGTCACTTCCTTTAGGGAAAAAAGTAACAGTCAATGCGACAAATAAAACGATTGAAGTTGTTGGGTAAAGGTAATGGAACAAATAAAAAATATCATTGAAAAATGCCCGTTTAAAGTTCATATTTCAGTGCAACACTATGAAAATGACGAATTATTTGAGCAGCTAGCTTCAGATGTTTTTAGTAGTGCAAGCGTCATAAAAGTGCCCATTTTAATCGCCATTTTAAAGCATTTACAAATGACAAAAGGCGATTTACAACAATTGATTGCCATTTCTGATGAAAATTTTGTGGATTTTAGTGTACTTACAGAGCAACGACAAAAACATGTGTCGTTACATGAATTGCTATTGTGGATGACCATCACTAGTGATAATACAGCTACGAATGCATGTATTGATTTTTTAGGTATGGATGCGTGCAATACTTATTTTAAAGAGATTGGTTTACATGATACAAAAGTGCAGCGTAAAATGATGGACTTCGAACGGCAAAAGCAAGGCTTTGACAACGAAACAACAGCACGTGATATGCAAAAACTTTTTGAAGCGCTTTATAACGAAAAATTGTTAGACACTACATGGACGGCTGTCGCTTTCGATATTTTATGTCGTCAGCGAAGTCATGAATCATTAAAACGTTATATTGTGGACGATGTAAAAATAGCCCATAAAACAGGAGGGCTAGATACGGTAGATCATGATTGTGGTATAGTTTTTCATAACAAAGGTGCATACTTTATCGGGGTTTTCATTACGGAAGTATCTGATAATGAGCAAGCAAAGCGTTTAATAGGTCAAATTTCAAAAGTAGTTTATGAGGCGAATAGTCAAATGGAGGTCAAGTATGAATGCAGTTGTAAAAGTAATGATTGCCAATTTACATGAAAAAACGGATAGCCATTCTGAATTAGTTGATGAAGCACTATTTGGCATGCCGGTAGAAATTTTGGAAGATATCGATGAAACGTGGGTAAAAGTTCGCACATTTTATCGCTATGAAGGGAACATGTTAAAATCAAATTTAGCAATTGGTGCAGAAATCGTTACAAGCTGGATTGCAGATGCGGATTTTGTAGTGATCCAAAGCTTTGCGGATGTATTAACAGGACCAAACATTCAAAGCGATAAGATCATCACATTGACGCGCGGTGCATTTATTCAGATAGTTGAAGAAGCAGGATTAGAACCATCATGGGCGAAAGTGCAGCTTGTTACAGGGCAATTTGGCTATGTACGTACTGGTTGGATTCAAAAGCGTGTAAAAGTTTACACTGCTAATGAAGACCTATTTCGAGAACAAGTTGTACAAACCGCGTTTCGTTATTTAGGAACACCGTATCGCTGGGGTGGAAAGTCGCCACTTGGTATCGATTGCTCAGGTTTATGCTCGATGGCCTACATGTTAAATGGCTCGTATATATACCGCGATGCCAATATAATGGAAGGATTTCCGTTGCGAGAAATTGCGCGTGAAAATTTAAAACGGGGGGATTTGATTTTCTTCCCAGGGCATGTAGCATTGTTTATTGGGGATGAGCAATACATTCATTCGTCATTGGGTGGTAATGAAGTAAATGTGAATAGCTTTAACCCGTTAGATGATCATTATCGAGAAGATTTAGCAACGACGATTTCGGGCTATGGAAGTTTATTTTAATGAATGGAAAAAGGTGATGGAAACTTATTAGAATCCATCACCTTTACTTTTTAGAAATTTTTTCGAATCCATTCATTGGCTTGTTGCCAGTTTGCAACGCGAATGACGTTATTAGGAACCGATAATCGGTTATATGGTGTGTCAAATAGTACAACTGGAATTTTTAGTTCCTCAGCAATTTCCACTGCATTATCATGCTTATCCTCAAAAAAGGCTTCTACTTGATGTTTTTTCGCAATTTCAATTTTTTTATGACTACCGATACATTCTATATGGTCATAAGGGACATTGTATGTGTCAAACCAATTTTTTGTAATGTCAAAAACGTTTTCACCGCGAGCAGAAATGTAAAATAACTCGTACTGTTTTTGCCAATTTGTTAATACAGATTTTGCATCAGCTGCAAGTTCACTCACTTCATACATATGCGGTTCATTTTCTTTAAACCATGTATTGAATTCGTTGCGATCTATCGGATATGGAAAGCCGCTTAAAAAGTCGTATTCAGTTACATCGTCTAACTTCATATTTATATTGTACTGTTTGTTTATATGAGGTATCAATGTAGCAGGGCATGTAACTGTTCCATCAATATCTATGCCAAATCGATGCTTTAAGTTCGTCATTTCCATAACTCCATTTCTTTATGCATTGGCGTTAGCTTTTGCTTCGGCTTCACGCTTTTCAACCATTTCAGCTGCTAATTTATCGATTTCTTTTTTTAGTTCTTCTACCATTGTTTCTTCGGGTACTTTACGAACAGTTTTCCCTTTCATGAATAACAGACCTTCACCGCGAGCGCCTGCGATACCGATATCAGCTTCTCGTGCTTCACCAGGGCCATTTACCGCACAGCCAAGTACAGCTACTTTTAGTGGTACATTTAGTTTTGAAATATATTCCTCTACCTCATTGGCAATAGAAATTAAGTCGATTTCGATACGACCACATGTTGGGCAAGAAATTAATGTAGCCATGTTTGAAGCTAAACCGAATGATTTTAATAATTCACGAGCAACTTTAATTTCTTCTACTGGGTCAGCAGATAATGAGATACGTAATGTATTCCCGATACCTTTAGAAAGGATTGCACCAAGTCCAGCTGCTGATTTAACAGTACCAGCAAATAATGTACCTGATTCTGTAATTCCTAAGTGTAATGGGTAATCAAAAGCTTTTGCTGCTTTTTCGTATGCTTCAATAGCTAAGTTAACATCCGAAGCTTTCATCGATACGATAATATCGTGGAAGTCTAGATCTTCTAAAATTTTAATATGGTGCAATGCAGACTCAACCATACCATCTGCAGTAGGGTAGCCATATTTTTCAAGGATATGACGCTCTAACGATCCAGCGTTAACACCGATACGGATAGGAATCCCTTTTGCTTTTGCAGCATTAACAACCGCTTCTACTTTTTCGCGACGACCAATATTTCCTGGATTAATACGTACTTTATCAATACCGCCTTCAATGGCTTTTAAGGCTAATTTGTAGTCAAAATGAATATCCGCCACTAATGGGATATTAATTTGTTTTTTAATTTCTGGAATTGCTAATGCTGCACGCTCATCAGGAACGGCAACACGCACGATTTGGCAACCTGCTTCTTCTAAACGTAAAATCTCTGCAACTGTTGCTTCAACATCATGTGTTTTTGTCGTACACATACTTTGAATTACGACTTCGTTATTGCCACCAATTGTTAAATTACCGACACGTACTGGACGCGTTTTTGTGCGGTGAACGATTTCACTCATGAAAAATTCTCTCCTTTTCAGGCCTCTTAATGTTGTTTTTATCTTTCATAGATATAAACGATATGTAAGCCGTCACTGTTCCTTATTTTATCAGTGTCTTAATAGAAGAACAAGGAAGAAACGCTAGGAAATCAATTTGCACATATTTTTGTTGTATTTGAGATAAGCGGAATAAGGACAGTATTTCCGGGAATGAGCGTTTGTAATTGTAAATGAGGATTTAGTTTGTAAAATTGGGATAATCGTTCTGGGAATGTTGTTTTAACGGGAGAGGGTGTTGCTGCAAATAGACTATAAATCGTATCATCTTGCTGAATTTGAACGGCTACATATTGTAATTCTTCTTGTTGCTCACATTTTTCCTCTGTTTGATAAAAAGAAGCCATAGGAATTGTACCTTGTTGCAAATCAACTTTAATCACAAAGGCAAGAATTAATATAATGACTGACGCAATGAAAAAGCGCAAAAAAATCCCTCCAATATATGCATCTATAATTCAATCATATGTTGGAGGGAAGCATATTATTATTTAGTGAGTGGATATTTTGTAATCGCGATGATGATAAATAACATCGTAATAAAAATACTGATAAGCGTAATAACGTTTGCTGAAATCGGAAATAGATTTCCAATCATCGTTAATAATGTTGCCCATGTACAGGCAAATACTGCACTTCGCCATACTTGACGATATTCACCACGGCGTTTCATTGGTTTGACGAAAAATTGTCCAGCAAGTGCATATAAGCTTACCTTAATAAAGTATACACTCGTATTAAGTACGAATAAAAAGACTACAGCAATCGGATAAACAATCCATTGAATATCGGCTGCGTATTGTTCTATTTCTGAATAGCCAAAGATTGCATCCGTTCCGCCATTGACAAATTGACCAAAAGAAAAAGCAGTAAGTAAAGCAATCATTAAAAAGGCATATTGCATTACTTTTCCAATCGAAAGTATGCGATATGCACCTAATTTTTTAGGATTCGTTAAGCTATCTAGGAATAGCTGCAAGTGCGAAATATTTTTCATATGTATTCTCGGGCTCCTTTAACAACAAGTTTAACATGAAAAATTCCCCAATTAAACAAAAGACATGAAAATTGAATCTTTTCTTTTCGACTTTCGTATAGTTATTTAGAACTCAAAATGAGTGTTTTTCAATACAATATCTGGTATTAAGTACATGCAAATAATATAATTCGTTCTGCTACGCTACGGGGCATGCTTTCCTGGAGACACGCTTTATCCCCAAGGAGTCCGCCCCTTCACTTCGCGGCACTCTATTATATAACTAAAGTGGGCTTTTATTACAAAGCTATTTAATGAAGTGTGCTGAATTGAGTGTTGTAATTGAAATAAAGTCTACTTTCGTCCAAAAGTGATTTTATTTTGAGACAATCAAAATACTTAATTTTTATTTACAGAAACAACTTTTTATACAAATATTAAATATCGATCGTAAACAGCGACATATTTTATGCATCCCCGCCGCCTCGTGAATGCGCAAGCGGCAGCATTGGACTCTTTTAACTAAATTAAAACGCAACATTTTAGTATGGCGGGCCATGCATGCGGCATTAAAGACAGTAGTAAAGGGAAATTCTAAAACATTTTTAGAATTTCTCTTTGCGCCGAGGAGAGTAAAATCGCGATTTTACTACCCGCAGAAGCAGGAATGCTCCTGTCGCTACGCTTTCGTCGCAGTATTTAAAGTCAGCCATAAGGTGCTGACTTTAAATATGCTGTCATGCCGTAGCCCGCCAAAAATAAGTAACACTGTACGTACTTAATCTTTTTTTTTGGAATTGAATTTGCTCATTATTAGTTAGAATCTATTATTGAAGGAAGTGTTGTTTTGGAGATTGTAGCATGGACACTCATCATTGGGCTGTTTATTATCGCATTTGTTGGTTTAATATATCCGATTATTCCATCTGTACTGTTTTTATTAGGTGGATTTATTGTGTACGGATTGTTTAATAGTTTTAGTGAGCTCCCATGGTGGTTTTGGCTAATTGAATTACTGTTTGTCGCTCTATTATTTGTGGCAGATACAGTGTCTAATTTAGTTGGGGTAAAAAAATTCGGTGGTTCCAAGGCGGGAATGTGGGGATCAACTATTGGATTACTTATAGGTCCATTTGTAATTCCGTTTGCTGGGATTATTGTAGGGCCGTTTCTTGGCGCAATCATTGGCGAATTACTTGTAGATCGTACGGACTTTAAAAAGGCAGTAAAGGTTGGGGTAGGATCGGTTGTTGGTTTTTTGACTTCAGTTGCAACAAAAGGGGTTTTACAGGTAATTATGATCGTCATTTTCTTTATTGCCATATAATGTGAGCCTATTATTTGAAAAGTAGTTGATACTTAGCATACACTAGGTATGGAAAGGATTACTAACAGGTGAGGATTTAATGAAAAAGCTTCTTCGGTCAAAAGGCTGAATTGTTTATTTTTTCATTGAATGCCATGTCAGTTTTTGATAACCTAGTACTGTAATCAACATTAAACTTATTGTTCCAGGGAGGAATAAATTATGGCATTCAAATTACCAGAATTAACTTACGCATACGATGCTTTAGCACCACATATCGATGCACAAACAATGGAAATTCACCACTCTAAACACCACAACACTTACGTAACAAACTTAAACGCTGCTGTAGAAGGCACTGAATATGCTGATAAAGACATCAACGAATTAATCGCTGACATCAACGCTTTACCAGCTGACAAACAAGCTGCTGTTCGTAACAATGGTGGCGGACATGCTAACCACACATTATTCTGGGAAGTAATCGCTCCAGGCGGTTCAAACACACCAGTAGGCAACGTAGCAGCTGCTATCGATGCTAAATTCGGTTCTTTCGACGCTTTCAAAGAAGAGTTCGCAAAAGCTGCAACTACTCGTTTCGGTTCAGGCTGGGCTTGGTTAATCGTTGACGGTGATGGTGTTGCTGTAACTTCTACACCAAACCAAGACTCTCCAGTTATGGAAGGTAAAACGCCAGTATTAGGCTTAGACGTTTGGGAGCACGCTTACTACTTAAATTACCAAAACCGTCGTCCAGACTACATCGGTGCTTTCTGGAATGTAGTAAACTGGGATGTTGTTGAAGCTAAATTCAACGCTGCTAAATAATTATATTTGAAACTTCAAATATAATTATATCTGCACCGAAAGCAAAGCGACAGGTGCAAAATGAATGTAGTTTTGTACCGAGAGCTGAAATAATAGGTGCAAAATAACAGCTTATCAAAACGCATGAGACATTTCGTTCTCATGCGTTTTTTCTGTTCAGAATGTAAATTTTTTGATACGCTCAATTTACTATCAGAAAAGGGGGACTGAAATTGTTCGATGAATTTATTGCGCAAATTGATGAAAAATGGCATGATGCCTTCGTGAAACTAATGATAACAATTGAAGAAAATTTACCACAAGGTTTTGAAAAATCATTGGATCGAAATATGATGGCCTATAGTGTACCACTTGCTACATATCCAAACGGTTATCACTGTACACCAAATACACCACTACCATTTTTAGCGATTGCACCACAGAAACGTCATATTGCGTTGTATCATATGGGAATCTATAGTGACCCACAATTGCTTACATGGTTTCAAGAGGAATATGCCAAAGTAGTTCCGACAAAATTAAATATGGGAAAAAGCTGTATTCGCTGGACATCAACAAAGCATATTCCATATGAGTTAATTGGACAGCTCTGTCAAAAGATGACACCAGAGAACTGGATTACATTATATGAAAAAGAACTTGCACGTTAAACAAAAAAAGTCGCCAACAATTAGGCGACTTTTTTTAGTTTAAATCAAATTGTTTAAGTTTAATAAGCTTCATTAATATTTCATTTAGCTGCTTAGGTGTTTGCTTGTAATCATTATAATGCCATTGTAAAATAACCCCTATTATTGAATTGGAGGTATAGCTCAAGAAAAATTCAAGCTCATCATCGGTTAAATTGATTAAATGATGGTTGTGATACGATTTTATAAACGAACGAATTGTTTCAAAAAGCATTTTGTAGTAGTTCAGCGGAATTTTTTCATCAAATACAATGCGGTAAAAGGCTTCATACTTATTCACATGGTGAAAAATTTTTATCATTTCAGGTGTGATATTTGAAATGTTATCTCGTGTTAAATCGTATGGCAGCTCATACGATGTTTTTAAATCATCCACAATTTCATTAAAATAGCGTTCAAATACAGCATGAACGTTTTTATAATGTAAATAGAATGTCCCGCGATTGATTTCAGCGATGCGACAAAGTTCTGCAATTGAAATATCTTCGAGTGACTTTTGTTTTAATAAAACGAGAAGGGCTTGCTGAATATTATTATGTGTCTTTTTTACACGTAAATCCATAAAAATTATTTTTCTCCTTATTGTACAGAAATTTATAAATATGTTTAATAAAGAACATAAATCAAATATTATGTTGTTTGTGTAAGTATATTGCTTCGATTATAATTTTTATTGAACAGTTGTACAATAAAATTCAACGAAAAGGGGAATATTTACATGAAATTACAAGATAAAGTAGCAATCGTAACTGGTGCAGCATCTGGTATGGGAAAAGCAATTGCTGAAGCCTATGCAAAAGAAGGTGCAAAAGTAGTAGTTTCTGATTTAAATGAAGAAGGTGCAAAAACTGTTGCAGATGAAATTGTTACAAACGGTGGTACTGCATTTGCAATCACTACAAACGTAGCAAAAGACGAAGATTTACAAAAATTGTTCGATGCTACAGTTGAAAACTATGGTAAGTTAGATATTTTAGTAAACAATGCGGGAATTATGGATGGTTTTGAGCCGGTTAACGAAATTACAGACGCACGTTGGGATATGATTTTTGCAGTGAACACTACTGCAGTAATGAAATCAATGCGTATTGCAATGGATATGTTCCTAAAACAAGGATCAGGTATCATTGTAAACAACATTTCTGCAGGTGGTTTAAACGGTGGTCGTGCAGGTGCAGCATATACAGCTTCAAAACACGCGGTTGTTGGTTTAACGAAAAATACAGCGTTCATGTATTCTCAATCTGGTATTCGTGTAAACGGTATCGCACCAGGTGCAGTAATGACAAATATTCAACAATCTATGCAAAATATTAGTCAGTATGGTGCAGCTCAGCAGCAAAAAGGTTCAGGATTAATTCCACGAGCTGGACAACCAGAAGAAATCGCACAATTAGCAGTATTCTTAGGCTCTGACGATTCGAGCTTTATTAACGGTCAAATCATTACTGCCGATGCAGGTTGGACAACTTATTAATATTTTTTGAAGAGGGGGGCTTCCAAAAAGTGATTACTTTTTGGACAGTGCCCCTTTTATGTGTGAATTATCCGCTTTACGCGAAAGTAGTAAGTAAAAAACAAATGCATAACACGCCATTTCTTGTGACAATGCATTCATAACTAGCTTCGTGCTAGCCTCCAACCTCGGCTATAAATGCTTGTTCAGAAATCACTTCTGGACAAGCATTTTGTTATTTTTACCTTGTTTCAGCGCTGAATCATGTTAAGCCCCGTCGGATGTCACAGATTTTTTACGGGAGTTTTTCAAGCGAGCTTGAAAAAATCTGGACGCAATTACGCCGAGGCGTAATTGATTAATGTCTTACATATAAATCTCATAGGGTAATTAATTAGTATTGAGTAAAAGGAGGCGTTTTTCTGAGCTTAACATACAAAAATATTTTGGTTGCGGTTGATGAATCAAATGAATCGAAGCTTGCATTTAAGCGTGCTATTCAAGTGGCTCTTTATAATTTCAACTCGAAGTTATATGTTGTCCATGTCATTGATACGAGGTCTTTTGCTTTCTATGAATCATACAACTTAAACATGGTCGACAGGGCATACGATCTTGCAACTGAATTGCTAAACTCGCATATTGCAATGGCAAAAGAAGCAGGTTTAGAAAATGTGGAAATGATTATAGAATACGGAGCCCCGCGCCAAATTATTGCTAGAGATATCCCAAAGGCAAAGCAAATCCATTTAATCATTTGTGGGGTAACAGGAAAAGGTGAGGTCGAACGAATTTTAATGGGCTCTGTATCAGAATCGATAGTTCATATGGCAAAATGCGATGTACTTGTTGTACGTAATTTATAGTGAAAAAGGAAGTGACTATCTAAATGTCACTTCCTTTTTTATAATAGATATCCAATACTTGCAAAAGTAATACTCACAATGCACGAGCTAATAGCGTAAAGAAGCGCGGTTTTCACTCGTCGTTCTTCTATTAATTGCACGATCTCAAATGAAAAAGTTGAAAATGTTGTAAAAGCGCCTAAAAAGCCAATAGCAATGAGCTGTGTAAAAAAATTAATGTATGCCCCTCCGACGAATATCCCAAGTAAAAATGAGCCTATTATATTCACCAAAAATGTCGCAAAAAACTTTTCTTGCTTTAATTTCTTTTGACTCCATTGGCTCACTTTAAATCGTAAAATAGCGCCAAAAAATCCACCAATTGCTACTGCAATCAATCTGTTTTCACTCCTTTAGTAACGAAGCGGTAAGCAAAATAACAACAAGCTATTGAACCAATTATGCTTGCTAAACAGTATAAAAATGCTTGCCCAAGTAACTGCTGCTCTACTAATTGAATGGCCTCAACACTAAACGTCGAAAATGTTGTAAAGCCACCTAAAAAGCCGGTAGTAGTACCGAGCTTTAACCATTCCTTTTTTGTAGATAGTTTTACAAAAATAAATGCAAATAACAGGCTACCACTCCAGTTAATGAGCATGGTTATGTATGGAAATCCTCCATTTGACGGAAAGATGTCACTAAGCATATAACGTGTCATGGAGCCTAGCATACCACCAATTCCAACAGCTAAACTATTCAATTTTATCACCTCATTATGATTATTTTCACGCAAGTTGATTCAAAATGGAAACTTTTATTTATATTGTCCGTCTAAAAGGTGAACATTTGCGAAGTCACCTCTTTTTTCAAGCTGTTTCGGGTGTTATACTTAAAGGTATGACTAAGTATTAAACAGCTAATACACAACTAAGAAAGGGGAGTTTCTTTTGCGAAAAATAACGCAAAATCGTAAGCCGAATCCAAAAGCGCAACAACGTGCTAGTCTAACATTTCGGATGAACGTCCTTTTCTTTTCGATATTTGTCCTTTTCTCTATTTTAATTTTCCGTTTAGGATATTTACAAATTGTAAAAGGTGAAGATTATGTGCGCGCGCTTGAGCGTACAGAAGAAGTACGTGTCAATACAAGTGTACCGCGTGGGCGCATTTTTGACCGCTATGGAAGGATTTTAGTAGATAATCAGCCCGAAAATGCTATTACTTACACAAAAATGCAAACGACAAAATCATCTGAAATGCTTGAAATTGCAGAAAAACTTGCTGGTTTAATCGAACAACCAACTGAAAAAGTAACACAACGCGATAAACTGGATTTCTGGATTTTACGTAACCCTGATGATGCCAAGGCGAAAGTAACAGAACAAGAAATGACGGAATTCCGAAATCAAAATGAAGAATTGGAAACAAAAGAAATCAATCAGGAATATGACAAACGTATTCGTGAACGTATTACTGATGCGGAGCTTGCACAGTTATCTGATTTTGATTTAGAAGTGTTAGCCATCTATCGTGAAATGATGACAGGTTACAACTTATCACCACAGATTATTAAAGGTGAAAATGTATCAGATGAAGAGTTTGCACGTGTCTCTGAACAGCTTTCTGAGTTACCAGGTGTCAATACAACAACGGATTGGAAACGTGTTCGATTAACGCCACTAGCAGTTTTAGGGCGTACAACAATCCCAAGTAAAGGGGTTCCCAAGTCGCAGCTAAATCACTATTTAGCACGTGATTATTCTCGAAATGATCGTGTTGGAGAATCTTATTTTGAAGCACAATACGAAGACATTTTACAAGGGGAAAAATCCGTTGTTAAAAACGTAACGAACAAAAAAGGTCAAGTTGTGGAGACGATGACGACGTTCGAAGGGGAACCAGGTAAGGATTTAGTTACAACAATTGATAATGAATTACAAAAAAAGGCGGAAGAAATTGTTGAGCGCCAATTACTAGAATTAAAATCTAGAGGGGGCTCCGATTTATTAGATCGTGCTTTTATGGTAGCTATGAATCCAAAAACGGGTGAACTGCTCTCAGTAGTTGGTAAGAAAATCGAAAAGGATAAAGAAACAGGCAAGCCATACATTGTCGACTATTCTTATGGTACTTTTACAACTGCTTATGAGGCGGGCTCTGCTGTTAAAGCTGCAACGGTATTAATGGGGTATAATGAAGACGTGATTAAACCAGGTTCTGTCATGCTCGATGCTCCAATGCATATAGGGAATATAACATTAAACTCATTATTCAACAAAACAGGCAGTGTGATGGTGGACGATTTAACTGCACTTGAGCGTTCATCAAATGTTTACATGTTTAAAATTGCAATGGGTATAGGGGGGCGTACGTATACACCTGGCGCACGTTTTAGTTTAGATAAAGGTACATTGCAAACAATGAGAAATCAATATGCACAGTTTGGCTTAGGTGTTCCTACTGGTATTGATTTACCTGGTGAAGCAATCGGCTATCAAGCTGATCCAGATACAGATGTAAAATTATTAAACTTAGCAATCGGTCAGTTTGATACGTATACAACGATGCAATTAGCGCAGTATATTTCGACGATTGCCAATGGAGGCTATCGCATTCAACCTCGCTTGCTAAAAGAAATTCGTAAACCTTCTCCAGATGGTGAAAATTTAGGTCAAGTAGTTGATGAAGTAACACCTACAATTTTAAACCGTATTGAAAATAGTGAAGAAGAAATTCAACAAGTTCAAGAAGGCCTACGTCGCGTTTATTTTGGCTCAAAAGGGTCAGCACGTAGACAATTTGAAACTGCAGATTACACAGCCGCCGGTAAAACTGGTACAGCGCAAGTAGTTTATTATGGACCTCAAAAAGAGAAATATGGTACGGATACGATTAATATCGTTAATGTAGGATATGCACCGTTTGAGGATCCAGAAATTGCGTATGCGATTATTTATCCGTGGGCAACGACGAATTTTAGTGATAGTAATTACTTACCTCATGCGAATTTGACAGCAAGAGAGTTTTTAGATGCGTATTTTGAATTGAAAAATAAATATGTAGAAGAAGGTATTTCTACTAGTAAAGTTGAAAAACCAATTATTAAAGATTCAGATGAAAAATTATCTGAGGATGAAGAAGTAGAAAAAGTTACTGAATAAATAACAGGGCTCCTGTAGTGAATATGCTACAGGAGCTTTTTCAAGGAGAGTATTATGCGTAAAAAGGTAATGCAAGGAATTGTTATTGTTGGTGCACTTAGTAATGCGATTATTTTAGCTTTCATGGAAATGTCGATTTGGTTAATAATCGTGATGACGATACTATATGTCGCTATTTTCCAAGTACTATTATATGTGCTAGAGCCAAGACTTGTACGTGCTGAACGAGAGCGAAATGTTCAGGCATATTCATTTTTTAGGGATTTAAAAGATGCAAAAAAAGCAACTGTTACATTACGTGATGGAACTATTTATTACAATGTAACATTCGAAGGCTATGCTAACAAACGTGATGCCAAAACGATCTTGTTAAACGTACATACAGTAAAAACTAAAAAAGTTGCATCAACTGTTACGGAGCATGAAGTAAAGTTATTCGATATAAAAGATGTAAAGAAGATTCAGTAATAGGATTATGTAATTTAAACAATACAATCTATT
The DNA here is from genome assembly GCF_028747805.1 of Solibacillus daqui. Lineage (NCBI taxonomy): Bacteria > Bacillati > Bacillota > Bacilli > Caryophanales > Caryophanaceae > Solibacillus > Solibacillus daqui. Next base: position 2,589,065 of record NZ_CP114887.1, on the reverse strand, counting down.
AAAATATTTACAATAAACGATAAACTATTAAATGATTAAGACAATTTGCTAAAGAAATTTGCAAATTGTCTTTTTTGTTTACAATCATTTACATTCACTTTACCAATCGAATATATGAACTCAATAAATTCGCTTTATAGTTTGAATTGTAAGGAAAACAATTCTTTAAACAAGCGGAGGAAAAACAAATGAAAAAGTGGCAGTACTTAACATCAACAGCATTACTAGGATCGGCATTATTTTTAGCAGCATGTAGCGACAGTGAAGATACCTCATCAACATCAGCTGAAAATAGCACAGAGCAAGCTGAGACTGGTACAGCACAATTAACAGGCAATGTAGTAGGTGATGGTTCATCAACAGTAGCGCCTATTACAGAAGCATTAGTTGAAGAATATGCAGCAGTACAAAAAGATGTTCGTGTAGCAGTTGGTGTATCTGGTACAGGCGGCGGTTTCGAAAAGTTCATCAATGGTGAAACAGATTTCTCAAACGCATCACGTCCAATTAAAGACACAGAAGCGGAAGAATTAAAAAATGCAGGAATAGAATACACGGAATTTGAAGTAGCTTATGATGGATTATCAGTTGTAGTTCACCCAGATAACACATGGGCGAAAAACCTAACAGTTGATCAATTAAAGAAAATTTGGATTGAAGATGGTACTAAGAAAAAATGGTCTGATATCGACCCATCTTGGCCAGCTGAAGAAATCGTTTATTACTCACCAGGTTCTGATTCAGGTACGTATGACTACTTTGATGAAGTGATCTTAGATGGTGAAGATATCGCAAAAGACGCTATGCTTTCAGAAGATGACAACGTTTTAGTACAAGGTGTAACAGGTGATGTAAACGCAATTGGTTACTTTGGTTATGCTTACTACTTAGAAAATAAAGATAAATTACAAGTTGTTTCAGTAGAAGGTGTTGAGCCAACAAACGAAACAATTGAATCAGGTGAATACTCACCATTATCACGTCCGTTATTTGTATACGTGAAAAACAGCGCACTAAAAGACAATGAAGCAACATTTGACTTTATGAAATTTACACTTGAGAATGCTGGTGAAATGGCAGAAGTTGTAGGTTATGTAAGCTTACCTGCTGATAAATACGAAGCTAGCTTAAAAGTGTTAGAAGGCTTAAAGTAATTTAACTTGTTTCAGCGGAAGTCCTCCACTTCTATAAGTGGGGGGCCGAGGCGTAATTGATATGTTATCGTGTGTGGGCCTCGCACCATGCACGATTTTTATTTATTTGTGGAAGGGGTTTTCCTATGACGCTCAAACAACAGGAGCGACAAAGTGTACAGCATTTAATTGAACAGGCACGCAATCGCAAGGGAAAAAAATTCATAGAGAAGTGCGTACCGGTTTTATTATTTTTAGCTGCTACGATTTCGGTATTAACAACATTTGGAATTGTTTTTACGCTTATTTTTGAAACGATTGAATTTTTTACTCGAGTATCTATAACAGATTATTTATTTGGTAAGGAGTGGCTACCGTTTTCTGGAAAAGAGCCGCTATACGGAATTTTACCATTAATATTAGGTACGCTAAAAGTTACTGCTATAGCTATTGTCGTGGCAGTACCATTTGGTTTAGGGGCAGCTATATATTTAAGTGAATATGCATCAGAGGGTGTTCGAAAAGTAGTAAAACCAATTTTAGAAGTGCTTGCAGGAGTACCGACAATTGTATATGGATTTTTCGCATTATCGTTTATTACGCCACTATTACAGGTCATAATTCCAAATTTAAAAATCTTCAATGCGATTAGTCCAGGGATTGTTGTAGGCGTTATGATCTTACCAATGATTACGTCGATGTCGGAAGATGCAATGAGCTCGGTACCACGTTCGATTCGTGAAGGCGCACTGGGCTTAGGGGCAACGAAATTTGAGGTTGCTGTAAAAGTAGTATTACCAGCAGCGCTATCAGGTATTGTGGCATCAGTTGTTCTTGGTATTTCTCGTGCGATTGGGGAAACGATGATTGTATCACTTGCGGGAGGATCCACACCAAAATTTGATTTTGGCTTTACGGATTCAATCCAAACGATGACTGCTTATATTGTTCAAGTTACGACAGGTGATGCAGGTTATGGGACAACGATTTATTACTCAATCTACGCAGTAGGTTTTACACTATTCATCTTTACGTTAACGATGAATTTACTAGCGACCTATATTTCAAAACGCTTCCGAGAGGAGTATTAACATGCGCTATATTCAGGAAGATGTAGTTATGAAACGTATGTCGAAGAGACTTTCGGCTAATAAAATATGGAAATTAATCTTCATTTTAGCGACGAGCTTTGCGCTTGTTTCACTGGCAATGCTACTTGGTCGAATTTTATCGCAAGGTGTTAGTTACTTTGATATGCAGTTTTTAACGAGCTTTGCATCACGTATTCCAGAAAACGCTGGAATTAAAGCTGCACTTATTGGTTCGCTATGGTTAATGAGTGTGGTTGCACCGGTATCTATCATTTTAGGTGTAAGTACCGCAATCTATTTAGAGGAATACGCAAAGCAAAATAAATTGAATGATTTTATTCGTATGAATATCTCGAATTTAGCAGGTGTACCTTCAATTGTGTTTGGTTTACTTGGTTTAACAATTTTCGTGCGTCTATTCGGTTTTGACAAAAGTATTTTAGCTGCGGGTTTAACAATGAGTTTACTTATTTTGCCGGTCATTATTGTAGCGTCACAAGAAGCAATTCGTGCTGTACCGAAAGAACAGCGTGAAGCTTCGTATGGTATGGGCGCAACGAAATGGCAAACGATAGTACGTGTTGTGTTACCGGCGGCGATCCCAGGGATATTGACAGGGAGTATTTTAGCTTTATCTCGTGCAATTGGTGAAACGGCACCGCTTGTAGTAATCGGTATTCCAGTGATTTTACAATTTTTACCTACTAGCTATTTAGATACATTTACAGCATTACCGATGCAAATTTTTGACTGGGCAAAACGTCCACAAGAAGAGTTCCAATATGTAGCTTCCGCCGGCATTATTGTGTTGATGATTGTGTTATTAACGATGAACTCAATTGCGATTTTCATTCGTAATAAGTTCCAAAAACGATACTAGGAGTGAAAAATATGGTTCAAGTTTTATCAAAGCAAATTGAGGCGAAACAGCTAATAGTAACAGCTGATCATAAAGCTATCGTGATGCAGTCGAATCAATTTAATTTATGGTACGGAGAGCACCATGCGTTAAAGGATATCAATTTAGATATGAAGGAAAATGAAGTAACGGCGATTATCGGTCCTTCTGGTTGTGGGAAATCAACATACATTAAAGCATTAAATCGTATGGTTGAATTAGTACCAATCGTAAAAACAACGGGTGAAATAAATTACCGTGGACGCAATATTTTTGGGGCAGGTTATGAAGTGGAAGAGCTACGTACAAAAGTAGGGATGGTGTTCCAAAAGCCGAATCCATTCCCAAAATCGATTTATGATAATATTGCATATGGTCCACGAATTCATGGGATCAAAAACAAAAAGATTTTAGATGAGATTGTTGAAAAATCTCTGCGTGGAGCAGCTATTTGGGATGAAGTAAAGGATCGTTTAAACCAAAATGCGTACGGCTTATCTGGTGGTCAGCAACAACGTATTTGTATCGCGCGCTGTTTAGCAATTGAACCAGATGTCATTTTAATGGATGAACCAACAAGTGCACTTGACCCAATTTCTACGCTAAAGGTAGAGGAGCTTGTACAAGAATTGAAAGAACAGTATTCGATTGTTATTGTTACGCATAATATGCAACAAGCTGCGCGTATTTCTGATAAAACAGCCTTCTTCTTAAATGGTGAGGTTGTAGAATTTGATAAAACAGATGTTATTTTCTCAACACCATCTGATCAACGTACAGAAGACTATATTTCAGGGCGATTTGGATAAGGAGTGTAAGATGTCAAATATGATAAGAGAACGATTTGAACATGATTTAATCAGTGTCCAGCAAGATTTAATGGAGCTCTGTGATGCAAGTATTGGCGCGTTACAACTATCATTTGAGTCGTTAATGAAAAAGGATGTTGATTTAGCACTTCAGGTGATTGAACAAGACGTAAAAATTAATCGTTTGGAAGAAACGATTAATGACCGTGTCATTTTGCTAATCGCTAAACAGCAACCGGTTGCGACTGATTTACGTCGATTAATCGTAGTCATAAAGGCCGCTGCAGATATGGAGCGAATTGGTGATTATGCAGTCAATATTGCGAAAGAAACGATTCGAATTGGCAAGGAGCCATTTATTACGAGTATGGAGCCTATTGAAGAAATGTTCCATAAAACAATTTCGATGCTACGTCAAATTGTTGAAGCATTTATCGAAGAAAATACAGTGAAGGCAAAGGCAATCGCTCAGCTAGATGATGAGGTTGACGAATTAACTGGCAATACGATTAGTAATTTAATGAAGCTTTCGATTTCAAATGAGCATGTAGCACAAGTGACGAATTTATCATTCATTTGCCGCTGTATTGAGCGTTCAGCCGACCATGCGACGAATATTGCCGAGCATTTGTTTTATCTTGTAAAAGGCAAGCACTACGAATTAAATAATTAATGTGAAAGCTATACGAAAAATTCGTGTAGCTTTTTGTATTTTTGAAACGCATTGTATTTTTTGATTGTTTACAATATAAGAAAGAAGGCGGAAAATCGAAAGTTTCCTATTGCAATTAGTGACAAATTAATTTATGAAAGCTTTGTATCCATGTTACAATAAGAATTACTCGAATAAGTTACGATGCTTATTCATTTGTAAAGGGGCTTTTAAAATGTTAAAAACAGTTGTATTCGATCAACTAAAGCAAGCGATGAAAAATAAAGATGTACTAGCAAAAGGTGTATTAACTCTTGTTAAGTCAGCACTTGATGCTGCAGAAAAGGAAAAGGGTGCAGAGCTAACACCACAAGAAGAAATCGCGGTTATTAATCGTGAAGTAAAACAAACAAATCAAGCTTTAGACGGTGCAAAGCAAGCTGAACGTGCGGATTTAATCGAAAAAGAAGAAGCAAAATTAGCAATTTTAAAAGAGTTCCTACCAAAGCAATTATCAGAAGAAGAAATCGCGGCAGAATTACAAGCAGCAGGTGTTACTTCCGGCATGAATATGGGCGATGCAATGAAAATTGCGAAACCTTTATTAGACGGTAAGGCTGATGGCGCGACAATGTCGAAAGTTGTTAAAGCATTAATCTCTTAAGTTCAAAAAAAAGGCTTTACGAAATGACCCATTTTGTAAAGCTTTTTTTCTATATTTTTCTAAACCGATACGGTACAATTTAGTTATCGATGGGTACATAGGGAGGATTTCCGATGAATTTACATGATCAAATTACGTTATACAAACCGTACAATGAACAAGAAAAGAAAGACCGTGATTTAATTTTGCGTGCAATGGTCACATTATCCGATGTATTGACGCGCAACAATGAAATTTTGCATTTTACATCTTCTGCATTTGCTGTCAACCCGGATCGTTCAAAAGTATTAATGGTATACCACAATATTTATAAGTCGTGGAGCTGGACAGGTGGACATGCCGATGGTGACCCAGATTTACTACATGTAGCTGAGAAGGAATTAAAGGAAGAGGCAGGGCTAAGTGAAGTAATGGCTATTCAAGAGGCAATGATTTCACTCGATATATTACCCGTTATCGGTCATATGAAAAAAGGTAAATACGTAGCGCCACATCTACATTTTAATGCGACATACGTTTTTGAAGTGCAGGATGATGTGCATTTTAAAGCAAAGTTAGATGAAAATAGCGCGGTTGGCTGGATTCAAACGGATGAAATTCAACAAAAATGTACTGAACAGCACATGATTCCAGTATATGAAAAAATTCTAGCCAAAATAAAAGAACAGCAAATCTAACTATAGAATAAGAAGAGTCACCTAATCTTTTTCAAGGGCACTAAAAAAGTCGATTTACACTATTATTTTAGTGTGAATCGACTTTTAATATGTAATAAAATCTATAAATCGCAATTAAATGAGGTGAGATTTCAAAGTAATCCCAAAAAATAAAGACATCAAATCTTACTTGTTTGGCGCAAAATGTGTTTTTCTTTTAAAGGTTGCTGCGAATCTTCAAAATGAACAGGACGTATACGCATATTTTCTTGTAGACGTCGGACTTCCCGATAAGGAATTATGCGTTGCAGTGAATGAGGGTTTTCTATGTCCATTTGGAAATGCTGGATTCTACCTTTTTGTAAATAGACGATACGTTGGAAGGGGTTAATAGCAATTGCCTTTGAATATTTACCGAACAATGTTAAATTATGACCTTGGCTGAAGTATAAATTCAGTAAAGCTCGATTGTGAGCAATCGCATGTGGAGTATCGCATACATACCAAATGTCTTTAAAGCTAATCCCCAATAGCACAGCGTATTCAAAAGCTTCTAGTATAGGAACTTCCATATATAAATTGGATTCTTCGTGCAGTTGATAAATTTTTAAAGTTGGATCAAATGCATGTAATTCATAATAGATCAGTGGAATCGGTGGTATTTTGTTACGTTCTTTAATCATTAAATTTGATGGAGGACGTTTGGCGCAAAGAAAGATATTGTTTTTTGTGAAATAAGATAATTCTTTTCCGATTACTTGTTGGTGTTGTGCGTTTTCATAAACAACAGCATAAAACTGACTATTAAATTGAACGATTCGATACAACTTATTCTCATAATTAGTAGATTGGATATATTGATGACATATTTCAAGCGTTTCGAAGCCACTATAAAAGTGGTAACTATTATAAATAGATAATAACCATTCACGACATAAGCTATCCTCTGTTTCAAATCCAACTGATTCATCTGAAATCGAACGAGATGTTACAAGTTTCCCATTTTCAGTGCGTAAAAAACGATTCGAAAGTAGGTATCGTACTAAACGAATTTCATAGTCTATTTGTGATATTATTGTTTGCAATAAAATCTTCCTTTCAGAAATAGTAAAACAGTAATTCAAATTGATTTGTAATAATAGGTACAAATAATTATAACATATGAACTATCTTGAAAAGAAATTTTTGTGGATGATAAAATGTGAATTTTTCTTGTATATTACATACGAAATGATGTACACGCTATCATTGGGAAATCTATGCTTCTAAAAGATATTGACTCAACGAACTAATTTGCTTTTATATAGAAGATAAAGACTATATTTCGGGAATCTATACGTGAAATTTGTTAATATAATGTTAAAAAAGATGTAAAATTGACGGGATTTGCTTAATACTAATGATGGATTTGAAATATTTTCACAAAGTTGTTCCTCCTTGTGCTAAAATAACGTTGTATAAACAAAAGGGAGGCTGTTTTAACAATGGCGAAAAAAAAGAGAGTAGTAACAATCGCTCCTGAGCGTGTAGAAGAAGCATTATTAATTCAAAACCGTATGCTTTTAGAATTATTCGTACAAGTATTAGATGAGCAATTAGTAATCGAGCGTCCAATTTTACATGAGCGTTTAGAAAACTTAATCGAGCTTTCAAACCACGACCGTGAATTAAAAGATACATTACACGGCTTAACTGAAAAACTTTAATTACATACATTTGTATGGTACGGCATTCCGAATTGGGATGCCGTTTTTTTGTAGGCAAAGAAATTATACTCAAATCCTGTTACTACTTATCTTTATGAGTTTTGGCTATACTAGCGCTATCGAATAAAAAATTAAGGAGGGATTTCACATGGCAAAAGATCATAAGACCCTTTTAAGCGATGAAATTCTTCAGTTCTTATATAAAAATGCATCCATTCAAGGTTTAGGTAATACCGAGCAGCAACAATTATTAGAGCGTTACGGTCAAGACGAAAATTTTGTAGAGATTATGGAAATTTCCATGTCGCTTCAGGAAATAATTCAAGAAGTTGAGGCAACAATGCCAAAAATGCGAGAAAAAGAATGTTTACTTTCGTTAGAGCGGCAAAAGCACTTATTAAAAGAACGTAGTGTTGTTGAAGGCAATGTTTACTTTGTTCCATTCAATGAAGTTGAAAACGTCTATTCACCAATGATTGTCCTAATGCAACAATCAGAAACTTTGAAGGCATGTGAAACTTTTTGTAAAGGGACTATTACGCCATTCTTTCATTTATGTGCGACACAAAAGCGTGATTTAATTATTATTCCGTTTAGTAAAACAGTACAAGAACCGATGATTTTTAAAAAAGGTTTACTTCAATTAGCGTTATTTGACCGCTTTATTAATGAATATATGGATAACGAAGCTACGATTGTACCTGCGATTGAGCAAGTTTTAGCAATTTTTAATGAGGATACAGCGTGTAATGAGCGCGATGTTATAATCATTACAGATAATCTATTTAGTGACTACCAATCGCTTATACAAGAAGATTATGCTGCACGTTTTGAGAAACTTGACATTGATATTTCGGTTATTGCGATGAGTGAAATCAATTTTGAAACACAACCCATTCCATTTGCACAAAAAGTATACTTTGCCAACGAATAAGAACAATAATCTCATACTGAAATGTCCACAATTGGTAAACACAATAAATTGGTGTGGTTTTTTATATTTAAAGGACTTTTCTGTTTTTAATCGAATCTTTTAATAATATCCAGTTAAAATAGAGAGAAATGGAGTGTTATTATGTACACCGCATATTGTCGGACATTTCAAGGAACAATGCGTTTGGGTATGAAATTTCTTAATTGGAGAACGCCGCAGATTGTAGAAGGGGAAAATAGTTTATTAAGACTACCAGAGTTAATTCAAGACTTAAAACTTGAACGAGTTCTGATTGTGACAGATAAAGGCATACAAAAGATTGGCTTAATGAATCCTTTATTAGCACAATTGAAAGCACTTCATATTTCGTTTGTTATTTATGACGAAACGGTTCCTAATCCTACATTTACGAATATTGAAATGGCATTTTCCTTGTATAACGAACATAATTCCCAAGGGATTATTGCATTTGGTGGTGGTTCACCGATGGATTGTGCAAAAGGAGTTGCGGCACGTCTAGGACGTCCCGATAAATCATTATCTGACATGAAGGGCTTATTTAAGGTACGTAAAGAAATACCACCATTGTTTGCGGTTCCGACTACTGCAGGGACAGGAAGTGAAGGGACGATTGCTGCAGTTGTATCAAATAGTGAAACCCATGAAAAGTTTGCGATAATGGATCCGTCACTTGTGCCACATTATGCGGTACTCGACCCACTATTAACGGTTAATTTGCCGAAGCATATTACGTCTACTACTGGCATGGACGCATTAACACATGCGGTTGAAGCATATATCGGGCTTAGCAATACGAAAGAAACACGTAAATATTCACGTGAAGCAGTCATTTTGATATTTAAATATTTATACCGAGCATATGAAGATGGTACAGATATAGAAGCTCGTGCACAAATGCAACGCGCTTCGTATTTAGCAGGACTAGCCTTTACTCGTGCCTATGTAGGTTACGTGCATGCAATTGCGCACACATTAGGTGGTTTTTATCAAATTCCGCATGGTTATGCTAATGCCATTATTTTACCGCATGTTTTGAAGTATTATGGGGATAGCGTGGCAAAACCGTTAGCTGAGCTAGCCAATTTAGTAGGGATTGGCAAAGTATCTGATAATGATGAACGCAAGGCACAGCTCTTTATCGAAGCAATCGAACAGCTTAATGTAAAAATGAATATTCCAAATAAAATTCAAGGTATCGATAATCATGATGTTCCGCTAATGGTAGAACGTGCTTTACAAGAAGCAAATCCACTCTATCCGGTACCGAAAATAGTGAATAAAGATGAAATGTTTTATCTGTATCAACTAATAAAACAATAATGGGGAAGCGTAATGTTGCTATATTGTAACATTACGCTTTTTTATCTGCACAAGGAGCACATATTGTACTGTTATAAAACGGCGGCTAAATTGGCTTTTATTGATCATGACATTATGGACTTTACTGATGGCTATAAAACGGTTGTCGGGGAACGGGGCGTATCGTTATCAGGCGGGCAAAAGCATCGGATTTCCATTGCACGTGCGCTATATATGAAGCCGGAATTACTCATTTTAGATGACTCGTTATCTGCGATGGATGCACGTACTGAGGAAGTGATTTTACAGGCGCTAAAAGAGGAACGAAAAGATTCCGACAGCGATTATTACGTCGCATCGTTTAAGTGCCATTCAGCAAACTCATGTCATTATTGTTGTAGACCACGGCACAATCATTGAAAAAGGAACACATGAGGAATTAATGGTATTAAAGGGCAGCTATTAAAACCACCTAAAACGTATTTACATCATCGTTCTAGCTGGTTCTTTTAGTAACCGCACTCACTTATGATACGGTTCTCCACACCTAATCAACCAGCGATTAAGGAATTTTTAGCTATAACTCTTTCAAATAGAACAAAAGTCTATTCCAAACGTAAAAGATGCACATAAACATATAAAGTATATCAAAGAAGGTATAACCCTCAATTTTTTACGAATAAAACGATCCCGATAGTAAGGAGGAGTTAGCAAATTGATGCATCCGGATACAGAAATTCAATATGTAGATGAGAAAATAGGCGTTGGTGTGTTTGCAACAAAATTAATTCCTAAAGGAACCATTGTCTGGGTTAAAGATGAATTGGAAATGATTCTTACAGAGGAATATATTGGAAATCTTGATGATTTGCGAAAAGAGTATATAAATAAATACACCTATTTAGATACTGACGGCATATATGTTCTTCATTGGGATCACGCAAAATATATGAATCATAGCTTCAATCCAAATTGTGTAGATACAGCTTATGATTTTCAGTTGGCTGCGAGAGACATTCAACCTGGTGAACAATTAACATCTGATTATGGAGCATGCGGTGAGGATGAAGAGTTTGAATGTGCACCTGAAGAAGGAACAACAAGAACAAAAGTGACTTCAGATGACTATTTAATCTATTATGAACAGTGGGACAGGATGGCAATAGAGGCGTTTAGGTTTTTCAATATGGTAAAACAACCGCTAAAACATTTAATTAGTAAGCTATATATTGATAAGGTAAATGCGGTTGCTAATGGAACAGAACCCCTAGATTCCATCCTCACTTTATTTATTGATGAAGAAGGGGATGACACTCAGTAAAGGTTCCTTCATTCTTGCTTTAAAGGACATATTCTCCTTCATAACCGTATACCATGTTAAACAAACTAAATTAAAATCACTAATTTCATATTATAACCTATATAAAAGACCAGCATAACTGGTCTTTCGTTTATAAAAACCGCCTCTAAGTGCTAATAGGAAATTAAAAGAGCATGTACGGAAATTATCCGAACATGCCTGTCTTGTTTGAAATTATTTCTCTAATTGATCATCAAAATAATCGAGTAATCCCTGATAAATACCGAGTGTTGCTTGTTCACGGAAATAATCCGTTGTAATCGTTCGTTCTTCTGTCGGATTACTTAAATAACCAAGTTCTAATAGTACAGAGGGTTGACGATTTTCACGTAATACCAAATAGTTACCAAAGCGTGCGCCACGATCTTTTAATGATATTTTTTCGGCAATGCCAGCGTTTATATATTCGGCTAATTCTTGTTGATAGCTGTTCGTGTAATAGGTTGTAAAGCCATGCACCGAGCTATCTTCTAATGCATCATAGTGAATACTAATAAAGGCATCAGCATTTGATTGGTGCGAAACAGCTACACGTTTTCGTAAATCCACGTAAACATCTGATTCTCGTGTCATAATAACATTTGCGCCGGCTGCTTGTAATTTTGAACGTAATAATTCAGCGGTTAAAATGGTTATATCCTTTTCATCCGTATTACGGACACCTGTTGTACCTCGGTCATTACCACCATGCCCAGCGTCAACAACTAGCGTTAAGCCTTTTAATGTGCCTTTTTTCCGTTTTTCTTTGTTTGCACTAATAGCTTTTTCCGTTCCTTGATCGTTTGTCACAACCCAATCGGCAACATACGCTGTATTATCATCGTTTAATGCGATTTTGTACCATTCGCCTTCAGTCTCAATGATTTTATATGTAGTCCCTGCATCGACACGTGCTACAACATTAGAGGACGTAGTTGGTTGTTCACGTAAGTTTGTGCCGTTATAAATGATTGTGACGTTTTCATTGGTTGATGTTGTTTCTTTTTGTTTTTTTGTAGTCTTTTTTTGTTTTGTAAATGTGCCGTAAAAGCTATAAATCCACCCTTTTTTACCTTCTTCATATTCGATTTGCACCCAATTATGATCACGACTTACTACCGTAAATTGCTCGTTTTTTGTAGCCAGTTTTAATTTTTTGGCGGTTAAGTCTGGTTTTTTTCGAATGTTAACAGCATTCACATTTATCGTAAATGTGTTTGGGTCATTTTCAGCGGATTGTATGTTTTTTACTTCGCTGTCTTCGTTTGCATCACTTGAAAGGTCTTGTAAAACAGTTGCCTCTTTTATTGTAACGTAATCGCCAAATACCCAGCCGGTCATCCCATCAAATTGAATTTGAATCCAATCACCTTTTTGCTGTAAAAATGTACTTTCAGTGCCAGAAGAGATTTTTGTCAAAACGGCTGCAGATAATGATGGTTCTGCACGTAAATTCAATGTATTAACTCGAGCAACGACAGTTTTTTGATTTGTTGCAGCGGATGATTTTTTGGCAGATTCTACGAGCCAAGATGCAACAAAACCTTCTTGATTTCCTACACGAACCTTATGCCAGTCACCATCTTTCCCTAATGAAGTAACGGCTGTACCATCTTTTAATGTTTCTAAAATAGGATACGAAAGGCCAGGACCTTCACGTAAATATAATATTTCTGCATTCACATAAAGTTGCTCACCTTCAGCATGAGCAGGCTCTTTACCTATAGGGAGTGTAAAAATTGCTGTGAATACTAAAAGTAGCGATAGTATAATCGCCAAACGCTTATTGTACATAGGCGCCTCCTTTTTAGTAATAAATTGATATGTAACTGTAGAAATTGTATACGCTTCTATTATAAAAGGATTTATAAGAAAAAAATATAGCGTTTTTTTTGATGGTGCAATAAATATGAATTTTCCAATGGAATCTACATAAGTAAGTCACCAACTCGTGTTATTTTTGTGCGAGTTTTGTTTTTTTTCTTTAAATAGTTGACAAGGGCGAGTGACATCATTAACATTAGTGTTAATTTAAAAAAAGTAACATTGCCAATGACCAAATAAGTAGCGGTTGCCACTTCTGACAAGAGAGGGAAAGACACAGGCTGAAATCTTTCCTACAGTATGTAACATGTGAACAACACTTGAGAGGCGTTTCCTCGAAAAAAATTTTTAGTAGGGGAAAACGGAATCGGCCGTTATCCGAGTTCGAGAGGATGTATGTATACATCAATTAGGGTGGAACCGCGGAAGTAGACTATTAAGCTTTCGTCCCTTGCAAAATTTTTGCAGGGGACGAAAGCTTTTTTTGTTTTCCAAAAAATTTCTCGGCATTCACGCTAATTCCCGGCCATTTCGGTCCCTTCAATGTTTGTCAAAGTTGGACAGGCACGAAATCCTTGTCAAATCTAAATTGGTTTATACAGCTATGAAAGGAGTGCTTTACATGAATTTTAAAGTACCTAAAGGAACACAGGACATTTTACCAGGACAAACGGAAAAATGGCAAAAAGTAGAACAAACAATTCGTGAACTATGTCATGTTTACCGCTATAAAGAAATCCGTACACCAATGTTTGAGTCGACAGAATTATTTCAACGCGGTGTAGGCGATACAACAGATATCGTGCAAAAAGAGATGTACACATTTACCGACAAAGGTAATCGCTCATTAACACTACGTCCAGAAGGTACCGCGTCAGCAGTACGTGCGTATGTGGAGCACAAAATGTTCGGCTACCCAGATCAGCCTGTGAAGCTATATTACACAGGGCCAATGTTCAGATATGAACGTCAACAAGCGGGTCGTTATCGCCAATTTGTACAATTTGGTGTAGAAGCAATTGGTTCGGCTGATCCAGCAATTGATGCAGAAGTAATGGCACTTGCGATGGACGTATACACATCACTTGGCTTAAAAGATTTAAAACTAGTGATTAACTCACTTGGAGATAAAGAAACACGTGATGCTCACCGCACCGCGTTAATGAATCACTTTACGCCAGTAATTGGCGAGCTTTGCAGTGATTGCCAAAGTCGTTTAGAAAAAAATCCATTACGTATTTTAGATTGTAAAGTAGACGCGAAACACCCTGCAATGGCAACTGCTCCAGCGTTGACGAACTATTTAACGGAATTCTCTTCAGAGTATTTCACAAAAGTGAAGGGCTACCTTGATGTTTTAGGGATATCTTATGAAGTCGACCCTAACTTAGTGCGTGGGTTAGATTATTACAACCACACAGCATTTGAAATAATGATTACAGGCGATGGCTTTGGTTCGATTACAACACTTTGTGGCGGTGGTCGATATAACGGCCTAGTAGAAGATATTGGGGGACCAGAATCGCCTGGTATTGGGTTTGCAATGTCCATCGAGCGATTACTTTTAGCGCTTGAGGCAAAGGGTATTGAGCTGGAAACGAAAGATACACTTGATTTATATGTTGTTGCAATGGATGATGAGGCGAAGCTTAAAGCTGTAGAATTACTTAGCTCTTTCCGTGCAAAAGGCATTACAGCAGAAATTGATTATGCAGGGCGCAAAATGAAAGCACAAATGAAAGCGGCTGATCGTGCCAATGCAAAATTTGTCATTGTGTTAGGTGAGAAAGAATTAGAAGAGCAAGCAGTAAACGTGAAAACAATGGCAACAGGCGACCAATCAAAAGTAGAATTCGGTCACTTAGTACAGTACGTTTTAGAAAACAAATAGTTGGAGGAATAAACAATGGCACAAAGAACACATGCATGTGGTCAAGTAACGGCTGCACAAGCAGAACAAGAGGTAGTATTAAAAGGGTGGGTACAAAAGCGTCGTGATTTAGGTGGACTTATTTTCGTAGATATGCGTGATCGCGAAGGTATCGTACAAGTTGTATTCGGCGATCAAGCAAAAGATGCATTAGCAAAAGCCGAAAAAATTCGTAGTGAATATGTTATTGAGGTTAAAGGGAAAGTTGTTTTACGTGACGCTTCTCAAGTAAACCCAAATATGAAAACAGGCGAAATCGAAGTAGTAGCTTCTGAATTAACAATTATTAATGAAGCGAAAAACCCACCATTTGCGATTGATAATAACGTAGAGGTTTCGGAAGAGTTACGTTTAAAATATCGTTATTTAGATTTACGTCGACCAGTAATGTATGACACATTTAAATTACGTTCTGATGTAACACGTACAATTCGTAATTTCTTACAAACAGAAGGCTTCTTAGAAGTGGAAACACCAATTTTAACGAAATCAACTCCTGAAGGTGCACGTGACTATTTAGTACCTTCTCGTGTCCATGATGGTGAATTTTATGCATTACCACAATCACCACAATTATTTAAACAATTATTAATGGTGGGTGGCTTTGAGAAGTACTTCCAAATCGCTCGTTGCTTCCGTGATGAAGACTTACGTGCTGACCGTCAACCTGAGTTCACGCAAGTCGATATCGAAACGTCATTCTTATCAATGGACGAAATCATTGCAATGAACGAGCGTTTACTAACGCAAGTAATGAAAGATGTAAAAGGAATCGATGTTGTAACGCCATTCCAACGCATGAGCTATAAAGAAGCAATGGATCGTTTCGGTTCAGATAAGCCCGATGTACGCTTCGGCTTAGAATTAAAGCAACTTTCAGAAATCGTAAAAGACTCAGCATTCGGAGTGTTTGCAGGTGCTGTAGCTAATGGCGGCGAAGTTAAAGCTATTAATGTAAAAGGTGCTGCGGCAAACTATTCTCGTAAAGACATCGATGCATTAGGCGAATACGCTGGTCGATACGGTGCAAAAGGTTTAGCTTGGTTAAAAGTAACAGAAGAAGGATTAAACGGCCCAATCGCGAAGTTCTTCGAAGGTGATGCAGCAGCTGCAATTATCTCTGCAACAGAAGCAGAAGCAGGCGACTTATTATTATTTGTAGCGGACAAATCTTCTGTAGTAGCAGATGCATTAGGCGCATTACGTTTAAAACTGGGTAAAGAATTAGGTTTAATCGATGAATCACAATTTGCGTTCTTATGGATTGTGGACTGGCCATTATTCGAATACGACGAAGCAGAAGGTCGCTATTATGCAGCGCACCACCCATTCACACGTCCATTCGATGAAGACTTAGAATTAATGAATACTAATCCGAAAGAAGTTCGTGCACAAGCGTACGATATCGTATTAAACGGCTATGAGCTAGGCGGTGGTTCATTACGTATTTATGAGCCAGACTTACAAGCGAAAATGTTCGAATTACTTGGCTTCTCTGAAGAAGAAGCTCGTGCACAGTTTGGTTTCTTATTAGAAGCATTTGACTACGGAGTTCCTCCACACGGTGGTTTAGCAATGGGTCTTGACCGATTAATTATGTTACTTGCAGGGCGTACAAACTTACGTGACACAATTGCGTTCCCGAAAACAGCTACGGCTAGCTGCTTATTAACTGACGCACCGTCACCAGTTTCAGACGCACAGCTTGAAGAATTAAGCTTACGAGTAGCGGTTACAAAGCAATAATTGAATGTTCAATGGCACTAGGCGAATTATTTCGTTTAGTGCTTTTTTCGATGGTTAGGAAAGTATTAGTTTTTCAATGTGGTCCTTATATGAAAATACATTAATTCGTGTGAACTGTGTATTTCTGAGAGTGAGTCATGCTTTATTTATAGTTTTTTCCATGTATCTAGTTCAAAAACAATATTTTTGAGCAATATATTATTTTTGTTTGAATTATCAGAATATTGATGGTAACATGATGGTAACACGAATCCTAAGATGTTTGTCACGTAAATTGTTACTAAACACATTTGACCGAACATTTAATCGTTGGGAGCAACTTATTACCGTAGAAGCAAACATGCCCCATTTAGAGCGGGAAGTTTAACACTACGATTAGTGCACCCCCTTGCTAATGATGCGGGATCAAAACGATGTTTTTAGCAAGACGGCATATTTGGGGTTCGTCTATTCCTTGGCTTACTCTTCTACTTTAAAAGTGGAGGAGTTTTTTTGTGGAAGGAAATAATTGCCTTTCTAAAGTAAATTAGATTGTTACTTGCATGTACTGGATGGAGTCGTTATAATTCCTAGTAGAATTATAAAGATTGAGGGGTACAAATGATGTTGCATCAATTTTCTCGTAACGAGCTAGCTATCGGTACAGAAGGGCTAGAAAAATTAAAAAGCACAACAGTTGCCATTTTAGGTGTAGGCGGCGTCGGTTCATTTGCTGCAGAAGCATGTGCACGTAGTGGAATAGGCCGTATTATTTTAGTAGACAAAGATAATGTAGATATTACTAACGTTAATCGTCAATTAGTGGCCTACCTATCAACAGTTGGACAATCCAAATCGGGTGTCATGAAGGAACGGATCGCTGACATTAACCCTGAATGTGAAGTGATTGATATGCATATGTTCTATACGGAAGAAACGTATGAGCAATTTTTTGCGCAAGGCATTGATTATGTCATTGACGCTTCAGATACAGTAATGTACAAAATCCATATTATGAAGGAATGTTTAAAACGTAATATTCCAATGATTTCAAGCATGGGCGCGGCTAATAAAATGGATCCAACGCGTTTTCAAATTGCTGATATTTCAAAAACACATACAGATCCTTTAGCGAAAGTTATTCGAACTAAGCTTCGAAAAGAGGGGATTAAGAAAGGTGTAACAGTCGTATTTTCAGATGAATCACCCATCGTTGTACGTCCTGATGTAGCGCAGTATGTTGGAAAACCCGAAGCGGAAATCCGTAAAGCGCAATTACCACCATCGTCAAACGCTTTTGTGCCATCTGTAGCGGGCTTAATTGCAGCAAGCTGGGTAATCAATACCATTTTAAAAGACGTGAAAATTACTCGCGTACAAGGTTAATTAGAATCAGCTGTTCTCAATAGTAGAGAACAGCTGATTTTTATTAACCAATAATTTGTACAGCTTGTTTGTATGTTTCTTCAATATTTTTTGTAACATTGTGTTGAGCTTCGTTGATATTTTCTAGCACAAGACATAGCTGGTCGATTGAATTGGTACTTTGTTCAATAATAGCAGCAAATTCATTCGTCGCTATTTCAATTGCCCCTGCATTGTGCTCAATTGCTTGAACATTTGTAGAAAACTGTTGTAAATTTTGCTGCAAAGTTTTCATAGCGCCAAATAAATTATTAAACGTTTTACTTGAGTCTTGTACTGTTTGTTCTTGGTTTGAGACATGCATAAGCCCGTTCTGTAATCTACTAAGTGCAAGTTTGTTATAGCTATTTACGTGTGCTAAATTTTGATCGATTTTTAGTACCATATCGTCGGTATTACTAGCTAGTTTACGGATTTCATCGGCAACAATAGCAAAGCCCTTACCGTGTTCACCTGCGCGTGCTGCTTCAATCGACGCATTAAGTGCTAATAAATTCGTTTGTTCGGTAATTTGATGAATCGAATAGGCAAAATCATTTGTCTCTGAAATTTTATCTGATAATGAAAGAAAGGTCGTATTTAATTCGTTAAAGAAAGACGTAAAACTATTAATTTCTTGCTGAAGCTTGGACATTGAATTTGCGCCATCTACCGCTCGGCTACTTGCTTGTTCTGCACGATCAACAATATTTGTTAATTCAGAAACGATGGAATGAATGGATTGATTCGTTTGCTCGGTACTTTGCACAATATTTTGAACAAAATGTGATTGCTTGTGCGCGCCAATACTTACTTCTTTTAATGAAGCGAGCATTTGCTGATGTGTTGCACTCGAATGATTCGTACTATCGGTAATAAGCTGAAGCTTTGATGTAATGGATTGTACCGAATTTTCAAGATGATCATGTAATTGTCCTTCTTGAACAGCACGGTCATTTGCCTCGATCATTAGCTTTTCGACATTGTTAAGCAAAGATCGATTTTGGCGAACTTGAAGTAAAATCGCTACGAACATAAGTGTTTGTGTAACAAAAACATTTGCTGGATCCACGGCATAGCCGCCTGTGTCAAGCATGAAATTAAAAAGTAGCCCTAATATAGAGCCAATGTAGCCAGTAACTAATACAGTTATTTTGTTGTGAACACTTGATAAGATTAACACAAAAATACTTAAAATAATCGTTGCTAATGTTACTTTGTTTGTAACGATTGTTCCTAAAACAGTGAATACAGCAGCTACAATCACGACATAAGGAAAGTAGGCATGAAGCACAGGTAATTTGCGTTGAATTACATAAAAAACAAACGTAAAACTAACAGGGATGAAAAGTGAAAGCGCTACACCAATAGGGCGGTCAATGAATAATTGTGCTACTGTTCCTAATACAGCCGCGATACCATAAACAAGCATTAAAATGGTGTTTTTTTCGGTTAGATCTTTTGCTTTTAACTGCTTAATCATTAATTTAACCTCTCCCTTGCTATTGTGATAAAACAATAAAAATCTACAGTATATATTAATTTATACATTATTTTCAAGTTACTGTCACGGTTTTTTGAATGACTATTCATTATCTTTATGTGAATATTATTATGGTATAATAACACGAACGCTTAGAAGGGGGATTCATATGCAAATTCAACAGTTAGAATATAAAGGTCTTAACTTAATGGATGTGGTTAGTACGGTTGAAATTGCAATTGATGCCATGAGAAATACAGTGCATGTATATGATACACAGCAAGTCGTTGAGCCAGAATATGATTTTGTCACAAAAGGCTATCGATTAAGTGAAGGATTTTACAAAATGGCAGGTGTTATTCAAGCGAAACCTCTATTTTTAGGTCACAAGGAATTAATGTTATTAGAATGGGTTGAGGCGCATCGTTGGGTTTTTTATTGTTCTAAACAAACGATTAAGGAATATGAACAGGGGCAATTTCATATTATTCATATAGAGGAAATTTCATCGCTAGTGCAGTCTGCCACAAAAAATCAAAAATACTATTCAAAATATGTGAATCGTCTGAAATGAAAAGGAATAATCTGGCACCGGATTGCATAATATTCTACTAAAGGGATGATTATGTCAAAATTATGGCGGAATTTAAGTGATTTTTTCGTTTTCAATGAAAGGCTTTTTTTTTTTGCTATAGTAAGGGTACGTATTTGTAATACGTTTGGGGATGTAAGGAGGAATTTTAAAGATGAATATTGAGTTAAAAAATGATTTATTAAATTTACCGCAGTTACAATCACAGGTCGATACAATCGTATTCGATTATATTGATTCGAAACCAAATTGGTCAAAAGCCTATGAGCAATTAAATACCTTATTGCAAAAATGTGCACAAAATTTCAATGGCTACATTGCAAGAAATAATGGTGCGTTACCTAAAGCATCTACTTATTGGGTCTTGTATATGGATATCGTAGCAAAGCTATTGTATTTTACAGGTCTAGCAAAATCTCATTTAATTGCTATTGAAGATCAAGAAGCGACAGCGCAAATTATTGAATTATATAAAACAAGTGCTAGTTGCTTACCAAATGCTTCACTAGAAGATAATGAAGAGTTTATTTCAGAAGTTCAAAAAAGTCTTGACAAATTAGCAGGTCGAAAATTAGAACTCTTGACATCTGAGAAAACAGATACATGTATTGAAAAGTTTTACGCATTATCAAAAACAATGGAATAAACAAAAGTGTCTGAACAACTTGTTTCAGGCACTTTTTTATTTGTGAAATAATAAAGGGGGCTGCGCGAAAAGTAAATACTTCTCGCGCAGTGCTTCGTTCATGTATTAATTATCCGCTGCAGGCTGCTTTTCGCGGTGGTCGAAATAGGAACGAATGCTAAAACCGTCACATCGTATGACAACGCATTCATGACCAGCATCGTGCTGGCCTCCATCCTCGGCGCAAAGGAGGTGTCCCAGAATCACTTCTCGGACACCCCCTTTCTTCGTTAGGATTTAAACGTTTTTAATTTTTCATAAATCGCTGCCATTCGTTTTTCCTCACCAGCAATAACAGGTTTATAAAATTCTATTCCTTCTAGCTCATCCGGTAAATATTGCTGCTTTACCCAACCGCCAAATGTTCCAATTGGAGTGTCGTGTGGGTAGTGATAACCAACATGACCGAGCTCTTTCGCCCCTGCATAATGGGCATCCTTTAAATGATTCGGAATATTTCCAGTTTTGCCTTCATGAATAGCATGGATTGCAGCATCAAGTGCTTGGTAGGCAGAATTGGATTTATCGGATAAGCACATTTCTACTATTACAGCGGCAAGTGGGATGCGCGCTTCTGGAAGCCCGAGTTTTACAGCAGCTTCTGTAGCTGCTTGTACATGTGCGCCGACTGCTGGATTTGCAAGCCCCACATCCTCGTAAGCCATCACAAGTAAACGGCGACAAACCGCAATTAAATCACCACTTTCAAGTAAATGAGCTAAATAATAAAGTGCAGCGTTTACGTCACTGCCGCGAACCGATTTTTGTAATGCAGATAACAAATTGTAAAAGTTTGAGCCGCCTTTGTCTCCAAATACCCCGATACGTTTCGCGAGTGCTTCGATTGCATTGTCATTTAAAAGTGTTGTACCGTCAATTTCATCAGATGCATAGTACACGGATTCTAAGAGGGTAAGCGCCTTTCGTGCATCTCCATTTGCAGCATTTGCAATTCTTTCTAATTGTTCGTCAGTTGCATGAATTGCTAATCTACCTAAACCTCTCTCTTCGTCAGCTAATGCTTTTTTTAGTAGTTGTAATACATCTTGTTCTGTTAGCCGCTCTAATTGCAATATTTCCCCACAGCGGGAACGAATAGCAGGATTGACATCATGAAATGGGTTTTCGGTAGTCGCTCCAATTAACACAATGGAGCCATTTTCAACATGAGGTAAAAGGGTATCTTGCTGTAATTTATTAAACCTATGAATTTCATCTAGGAACAGAATTACCTTGCCACTCATCCGTGCATCCATCACGACTTGTTCGATATCTTTTTTCCCTGCGTGTGTGGCATTTAGTGCAAAAAAAGGTAGCTTTGTGCTGCCGGAAATTGCATTAGCAATCGATGTTTTACCAACTCCAGGTGGCCCATATAGCAGCATGGATGGCACATGACCTTTTTCAATCATTTTATAAAGCGGCGTATCGGGACCAAGAATATGTTTTTGTCCGACTATATCATCTATACGTTTCGGTCTCATTTTATAAGCGAGCGGTTCGTTTTGCATGGGATTTCGCTCCTTTATTTGAATTGTATAATATATGATAAAGTATTTCCGAGTGGTTTAAAAGGAGTTATGTTATAATAAATGTTAGTAAAGGACTAGAATAATTTGAGGTGTAACTAATGAAAATTTCAACAAAAGGACGTTATGGTCTGACGATTATGATTGAATTAGCAAAGCATTACGGAGAAGGACCAATTCCATTACGTCAAATTGCTGCAGAAAAAGATTTATCTGAAGCGTATTTAGAGCAACTTGTATCTCCACTACGCAATGCAGGCTTAGTGAAAAGTGTACGTGGAGCGTATGGTGGTTATATGCTAGCATCAAAGCCAGCTGAAATTTCTGCAGCCGATGTGATTCGCGTATTAGAGGGGCCTATTCAGCCAGTCGAAGGAATTGAAAATGAAGAAGCACCTCAACGTGAGCTATGGATGCGTATTCGAGATGCAGTAAAAAATGTACTAGATACAACAACAATCGAAGACTTAGCAAAATATACAAACAACGAAGTAACAGACGGCTATATGTTCTATATTTAGTATGTATTAAAGGAGTAAAAAGACGTTGAACAACACAATTTATCTTGATCATGCTGCTACGTCTCCCGTTGCACCAGAAGTGATTGAAATAATGACTAAAGCAATGGCAGAAGAAAGTGGCAATGCGTCAAGTATTCATACAGTAGGACGTCGAGCTCGTAAAGCATTAGACGAAGCTCGTGCATCTTTGGCGAAAAAAATTAATGCTAAAACTACGGAAATTATTTTCACAAGTGGTGGTACAGAGGCTGATAATAACGCGATTTTCGGTACAGCATATGCACGTCAACATGAAGGAAAGCATATTATTACGACACAGATCGAACATCATGCGGTACTTCATGCGTGTGAAAAGTTACAACGTGAAGGCTTTGAAGTAACCTTTTTACCTGTTGATGAAACAGGTCGTGTTGCTACTACTGATATTGAAAAGGAGTTGCGTGAAGACACGATTTTAGTAACAATTATGTTTGGCAATAACGAGGTTGGAACTATTCAACCGATTGCTGAAATTGGAGCATTGTTAAAAAATCATCCAGCAACTTTCCATACAGATGCAGTACAAGCATTTGGTTTACATCAAATCGATGTTGAATCATTGAACATCGATTTATTAAGTGTGTCTGCCCATAAAATCAATGGACCTAAAGGAATTGGCTTTTTATATGCAAAAACAGGCGTAAAATTAGCAAACTTCATGTATGGTGGCTCTCAGGAAAAGAAACGTCGTGCGGGTACAGAAAACGTACCAGCAGCAGTTGCGTTCGCAAAAGCTGCGGAACTTGCTGCTGAAAAAGCACAAACACGTACAAATCAGTACAATACATTCAAAACGATTTTATTGGAAGAATTTCAACAAGCAGGCATTGATTTTAAAGTGAATGGTCATCAAAAAGATGTGTTAGCACATGTGTTTAATGTGACGTTTAAAGGAACAAATGTAGAGTCATTTTTAATAAATTTAGATATGGCAGGCGTACTTGTTTCAAGTGGTTCGGCATGTACAGCGGGTTCGATTGATCCATCCCATGTCCTAGTAGCAATGTTTGGTGAAAATTCCCCAGAACTTCGTAGTTCCATTCGCTTTAGTTTTGGGTTAGGATTAACGAATGAGCAAGTTCGTGAAGCAGGTAAGCGTACAGCTGATATTGTGAAGCGATTAGCTCAATAATTTAATGAAAGACTTCGCGCCTTTTACGCGATTTGTCTAAGAAAAGGTGAATAGTAAATGGTAGAAACAAGAGATCCATCACAAATTCGAGTAGTAGTAGGGATGAGTGGCGGCGTAGACTCATCAGTAGCCGCTTATTTATTAAAACAGCAAGGCTATGATGTTATCGGTATTTTTATGAAAAACTGGGATGACACGGACGAAAACGGTGTATGTACAGCGACAGAAGATTACGAAGATGTAATCGCTGTATGTAACCAAATCGGCATTCCGTATTATGCAGTTAATTTTGAAAAACAATATTGGGATAAAGTATTTACGTACTTCCTTGAAGAATACAAAGCAGGTCGTACACCAAATCCAGATGTTATGTGTAACAAAGAAATTAAATTCAAGGCGTTTTTAGAGCATGCAATGGCACTTGGGGCAGATTATTTAGCAACAGGTCACTATGCACGTGTTGACCGTGATGAAAACGGTGTGCGCATGCTACGAGGCATTGATAATAATAAAGACCAAACATATTTCTTAAATCAATTAACAGAACAACAATTAGAAAAAGTCATGTTCCCAATCGGACATTTACCTAAGCCAGAAGTGCGTAAAATTGCGGAACAAGCAGGTCTGGCAACGGCGAAGAAAAAGGATTCAACAGGGATTTGCTTCATCGGAGAGCGTAACTTTAAAGAATTTTTAAGTCAGTACTTACCTGCACAGCCAGGAAATATGGAAACTTTTGATGGCGAAGTAAAAGGCAAGCATGACGGGTTGATGTACTATACATTAGGGCAACGTCACGGTTTAGGAATAGGTGGAGACGGTGAGCCTTGGTTCGTAATCGGTAAGGACTTAGCGCGCAACGTTTTAATCGTTGGACAAGGGTTCCACCATGATGCATTATATTCAGATGCTTTATCGGCAGTGAAAATGAGCTTTACATCAGAGGTGAAAACTGGCACATTCAATTGCACGGCGAAATTCCGTTATCGTCAAGAAGATTCGCCAGTTACAGTAACGATGCGCGAAGACGGTACAGCTTACATTGAATTTGCAGAGTCAGTACGTGCCATTACTCCAGGTCAAGCTGTTGTATTATATGATGGTGAAGAGTGCCTAGGTGGCGGTACAATTAATGAAGTATTTAAAAATAGTGAAAAACTAACGTACGTTGGGTAAAAATAGCAAATCGCGCAATCAATGCGCGATTTGTGTTTTTCTAATTTAGAGGTGAATAGAATGGATACAAATTACAATGAAATTGGCATAAAGGCCTTCCAAGAAAAACGATATGAGGATGCTGCACAGGCATTCACACAAGCGATTGAAGTGAATCCTGAAGATGCAGTAGGCTATGTCAATTTTGGTACTTTACTTGCAGCAATGAACGATATTGAACGTGCAGAACGTTTCTTCCAAAAAGCGATTACAGTTGATGAGACTGCAGCAACAGCTTACTACGGCTTAGCTAATCTTTACTATGAAGCAGAGCGCTATACAGAAGCAGCAAAGCTTTATCAAAAATCAATTGATCATGGAATTCAAGGTGCAGATGCCTATTATATGCTTGCAAAATGCTTTGAGCGCGGTGAACAGTACAAATTAGCACTACCATACATGCAACGTGCAGCTGAACTTGCGCCAAAGGATATTCAAATTCGTTTAGCGTACGGGATTTTATTATGTACGTTAGAAATGTTCGATTATGCCAAAGTAGAACTTGATTTTGTTATTGAAGAAGATTGGAATAACGCAGATGCACATTACAACTTAGGTGTGTTATATGCAGTTTCAACGACAGATACAGAAAAAGCGAAGTACCACTTGAAGCAGGCATATACATTGCAGCCTGAATTTGATCAAGCAAAATATATATATGATATGATTTGTCAACGTGACAATTAATAACGCTCAATCCCCATTTTGCATTTTGTGAAGTGGGAATTTTTGTGTATAAATGTCTATGTATTTAAAATAATTTGAAAAACTATCGAAGTCGTTATACAATATTAACTAATATAAAAGCAATGATGAAGAAAAGTAGTGAGGTTGTGTTTTTTAGAGAGCTAACGGTTGGTGGGAGTTAGTAAATGCACTTTACGAAATGGACTTTCTAGCTGCATAGAGGAAATGCTATGCCGTACCTCTCACGTTACGAGAAATGAGTGGACTATATTTTGTATAGTCAATAAAGGTGGCACCACGGCTCTTTCGTCCTTTACAAACGAAAGGGCCTTTTTGTGTGCGCAAAAGCATGAGTTGAGGAGAGATGAGTATGGTAGTTGAGACGAAAGGTTATGTAATGAAGCAATTGAACGGTGATACATTAACGCCGATTGCTATTTATGAGGCATTACAAGCAAAGCAAAAAGTATTGTTTGAATCGAATGCGAAATTTAAAGATAGTGGACGCTATTCATTTATTGCTCTAGACCCAATTGGCGAGTTAAAAGGTGACGCCAAAATTAGTACGTATAAGTTGAGCGAAGATGTGGAAAAAACAGTAGAAAAGCCGGTTCTAACCGTGTTAAAAGAGCTATTACCAATTCGAACGGAAGCATTGCCATTTGCATTTTTTGGAGGAGTAATTGGTTATTTCGGATATGAAACCGCTTTTCACTTTGAGCAAATTGGTGAAATTATTGGTGATGTCTACAATATGCCGGATGTGCATGTATTTTTCTATGACACATTTATCGTGATGGATCATTTACTGCAGCAAGTGTCCATTGTTGTGATTGATCTATTGCAACAAGGGCGAAGTGAACAAGAAATGCTCGAAAAAATACAGCAAATTGAATTGCAAATGACTGCAAATGTCATTCAACAACAAGAAGTAAATCAAGTAAATTTTGAACCAACAATTGAAAAACAGCGTTTCATTGAAATGGTTGAAACAGCAAAAGACCATATTCGACGCGGTGATATTTTCCAAGTTGTGTTATCCCAAACGTTTGAAGCAAATTTTAATGAAAATCCATTTGCACTTTACCGCAAATTGCGTACAACTAACCCGTCGCCATATATGTTTTACATGGATTTCGGTCCGTACACGATTTTAGGAACATCGCCAGAAAGCTTGGTAAAAGTGCTAAATGGTATTGTCACAACAAACCCAATTGCTGGTACAAAACCGCGTGGCAAAACACCTCAGGAAGATGAGGTTATAGCACAAATGTTATTGCAAGATGCTAAGGAAATTGCAGAACATAAAATGTTAGTAGACCTAGGTAGAAACGATGTCGGTCGTGTTTCAAAAATTGGCACGGTAGAAGTGAAAAAATATATGCAAATTGAAAAATATAAATATGTAATGCACATAGTATCGGAAGTGATTGGAACGCTACGTGATAATGCGCATTTAGTCGATGTATTAGCATCAAGCTTACCTGCTGGAACGGTATCCGGTGCTCCGAAAATTCGTGCGATGCAAATTATTAATGCATTGGAGAAACGAAAGCGAGGCATTTATGCAGGAGCGATTGGTTATTTATCGACGTCAGGTAATATGGATTTAGCGCTTGCAATTCGTACGATGATTGTAAAAGATGGTAAAGCATATGTGCAAGCAGGTGCAGGAATTGTCTATGATTCGGTGCCAGAGTCTGAATACGAAGAAACCCTAAATAAAGCAAAAGCGTTATTGGAGGTGCGAAAATGATTTTACTCATCGATAATTATGATTCGTTTACGTATAATTTATATCATCAAATTGGACAGTTTTATGAAAATATCAAAGTTGTTCGAAATGACGCGTTAACTGTAGAAGATATTCGCATTCTAAAGCCAAAAGCAATTGTCATTTCTCCAGGTCCCGGTGAGCCAAAAGAGGCGGGCATTGTCATTGAGATGATTCAAGCTCTATATAAGGAGTTCCCGATGTTAGGGATATGCTTAGGTCATCAATCCATTGGGGAAGCTTTTGGTGCAACTGTTAGCCGCGCAAAAAATATTATGCATGGGAAGACAAGTGAGTTAGAGTATGAGCCGAAGGGGTTATTTGCTGGATTTAATGATGATATTGAAGTAATGCGCTACCATTCATTAATTATTGAAGCGCGTACATTATCCGATGAATTTGAAGTCGTTGCCACGAGTAAAGATGATGGTGAAATTATGGCGATTCAGCATAAAAACTACCCAATTTACGGTTTGCAATTCCACCCTGAGTCAATTGGAACAGAGACAGGTCATAAAATAATTCATGCGTTTTTACAGCGAATTGAGGCGCGTGTATGATTCCAAAAAATAAATTTGATATTGAGGCTGTCGAGTTATTAAGAAATAAGCCAGCAAATGAAGTCGTGCCCTTACTTCCAGAACTTATGACTTGGATGCAAGATATGAATTGGCCGGTCTCAAAACATGTAGCAGAACTATTATTAACATATCCAACCGAAATAACACCGCTAATTGATGAAGTATTAGCGGGTGATGACGATATGTGGATCTATTGGTGTTTAGTTGAACTCGTACCGAAATTGCCGTTTTACTCAAAACTTGTGTTAGCAGAGGTTGTTGAACAAATTGCATCTGGGCAACGAGGATTTGATGAAGATGTCATAGAGTTAGCGCAAGAAGCCTTACAAAGTTTTAAACCATAATCCATTCACGCCTAATGAAACTTGTTAGGCGTTTTTAATTTTTTTTTATATTTTGCGTCCATATTGAAATATTCTCCGTCTATACGGGTGAAGGGAGGTAGCAAAATGGACATTGAACTATTAATTGATACATATAGCGATTATTTATATCGCATAGCCTTTATTTATACGAAAGACCGTCTTGTTGCAGAAGAAGTCGTACAAGATGTATTTGTGAAATACTATCATACCTCCGAACAATTTAAAGGGGAAGCATCATTAAAAACGTATTTAATCAAAATCACAATCAATCGTAGTTATGATTATTTACGCAGCTGGAAAAATAAAAAGCATATGTTGGTCGAGTATTTTCAAGGTGCTACAAAAGGGACAGAACAACTATATGTAGAACAGGAGCTACGAGCGGAAATTACTGCAGCTGTTTTAACATTACCAGTTAAGGACCGAGAAGTACTTCTGCTTTATTATTATGAGGAAATGACAGTATTTGAAATTGCTGAGGTTTTAGAGGTAGCGGTTTCAACGGTGAAATCGCGCTTACAACGAGCACGAGCAAAATTAAAGCCAAAGTTGCAATGGGAGGTGACATATGATGAATAAAAAGCAGTGGAAACAGGAATTACTAAAGCTGAAGTTATCAAAAGAACAAAAAAAGAACATGAAAGAACGCGTGTTCGATCAACAATACATAACCCGAAAAAAAACATTTAATTGGCCAGTAATTATTGCGCCAGCATTTATCCTATTACTTGCGTTTTGTGTGCTGTTAATTTTCACGGATTTGGCAAGTGGAACGCGCATTCATCAAGCGTCTAAGTCACCTGGTGGCTTATCAGACATAGACCATTCGAAATATTTTCAATTAAAAATGCGTCTAAGTTTAGCCATTAGCATAGGTATCATTATTAATGGATTTATGACAATTCTCATCGTCATGAAAACAAAGCGTTGGCAACAAACGACTGTTCGGAAAATCCGCAAAATCATTATTAAGTTACGTTATATTCTAATGTTTTTAGTACCGTTTTTGATCTATAGCTTTGCAGTTATCGCCTCACTTGTAATCCTGTCAGAGCAAGTGAAAATCATCATGATTTATTTATTAATTACCGTGTTTGCATATTTAAGTGTTTTATTTGGTGCTCGGAATATTGTAAAAAAAGTTTATTGTCCACATTGTCAGCATGAATTTTTGTCGAAAGAAAAACGGAAATTAATGATGTATTTTAAAATGGACCTACGTTGTCATCAATGTAATGGTAAATTGTATTATGCAAAACAGACACGTCAGGCATCGGGGATTATTACACTTATAATGAGTGCATTATTGATAATTCCTGTAAATTTTGGGGTTCCATTCGGGGTTGCTTTTACTTGTGGAATCTCGATGTATGCAGCTGTAACCTATTTCTTGCTTCCATTATATTTACAATTGGAAGGCGAAGAAAAACCTCTATTTTAAAAAAGCAGCCAGAGGAACATCGCCTCGGCTGCTTTCGTTATTTAACTATTATTGTGCTGACATACCGCCATCAATAATGAATTCAGAACCAGTTGAGTAGCTAGACTCATCTGAAGCTAAGAATAATACCATGTTTGAAACTTCTTCTGGTTGTGCAACGCGTTTTAATGGAATCATTTTAGAGAATGCTTCAACAGCCGCTTTAGTATCTTCTTGAACAACCATTGGCGTAGCGATAACACCTGGGTGTACAGAGTTTACGCGAATGCCCATTGGCGCTAAGTTAATTGCTGCTGCTTTTGTCATACCACGTACTGCGAATTTAGTATCTGTATAACCGATTGCACCAGCTACTAAACCATTTAATGAAGAAATGTTAACGATTGAACCGCCGCCAGCTTTCGCCATAGAAGCTGCTACAGTTTTCATACCTAAAAATACTGAAACTTGGTTAATTTCAACGATACGACGGTATTCTTCAACCGTAACGTCTAACATGTTTTTAGCCATTGTAATACCAGCATTGTTTACTAAAACGTTTACTGGACCGAATGCTTCTTCTGTTTTTGCGACAACTGTTGCCCAATCTTCTTCACTTGCAACATTTTGTTTAACAAAAATTGCATTTTCGCCAAGCTCTGCAGCAAATGCGTTACCTTTTTCTTCGTTTAAATCTGTTAAAACTACTTTTGCACCTTGTTCTACGAATAGTTTAGCATGTGCTGCACCCATACCTTGCGCTGAACCTGTAATAATTGCTACTTTGTTGTCTAAACGACCCATAATAAACACTCCTAAATTTTATAATTAACATACGTCATTGCGTACATTTCGATAATAGTATACCTGTAAACTATTATTTCGTCATCTAAAAAGCACTGGGTATTATGAATTCTTTAAAAGCATTGAAATTTCCTGTTCAGCTTTAAGTGGATTGTCTTGTGGGGCATATCGTTTTACGACGTTGCCATCGCGATCAACGAGAAATTTAGTGAAATTCCACTTGATAGCTTGGCCGAGTAATCCTTTCGCTTCAGATGTTAAGTGTTGAAATAATGGGTGTGCCTCTGCACCATTTACTTTAATCAATTCATGCATTGGAAAGGTTACACCATAATCGAGACGACAAAATTGAGCCGCTTCCTCACCATTTGCTAGTTCTTGTTTAAATTGATCAGAAGGGAAACCTAAAACAACAAAGCCATCTTTATTATATTTTGCGTAGAGTGCTTCCAATTGAGTAAATTGCTTCGTAAAACCACATTTACTCGCAGTATTGACAATCATCATTACTTGTCCTTTATAGGCATCTAATCGATACGACTCGCCTTTTTCATTCTTGACAGAAATATCGTAAATATTCATTGAAAAGTCCCCTTTATGAAGAAATTTAGAGCAAAACTACTAATTATACATTTATCGTACTAGAAAAATTATTGCCTGTAAAATGATTGTCCTCTATTAAAATTTGAAGAACTTTGAAAATGCGTGTCGAAATATTGTCTATGAAATAATTTTTTTTCGACAATATGACATTTGTCACTTTGTCCCTAATGTGAATCCGCTTACATTGTTTGGAGGTAAGAAAAACATATTTTAAGCTAAATAGTGTGAAATGATGTCTCGTATTATGTCGATTTCTTTGGAAAATAGATGAGGCTCATATCTACTAAAAAAACTTGAGGGGCTATTAAATGACTATAAAGATTGCATGGGTTACAGATACGGCAGCATATTTATCGCCGGACTTTATTAAAAAACATAATATTCATGTATTACCATTACATATTGTTTTTGAAGAAGGTGCATTACGTGAAACAATAGATATGACACATGATGAATTTTATGATAAATTACGCAACGCCAATACACATCCGAAAACATCACAACCAGCCTTTGGGGAGCATGTGGCATTATATGAGCAATTAAAAAAACAAGGCTATGACTGTGCAATTGCTATTCATACATCTGAGCGCTTATCAGGTACTGTAGCAAGTTCACCAATGGCTGCACAACAAGCCGGGTTTAAAAACTATCCAATTGATTCGTTAATTGGTTCATACCCAATGCAGGTTATGATTGAAAAAGGGATGGAGTTAGAAAAACAAGGGCTAGAGCCAGAGCAAATTGTTGAGCAAATTTTAACGATGCGTGAAAAGGCTGAGTTAGCATTTATTCCTGAAAGCTTAGAGCAACTTAATAAAAGTGGCCGCGTATCCGGAACAGCGATGTTTTTAAGTAATCTATTAAATATTAAATTAGTAATTGAGTACAATAAGGAGGGTGGCGTTGAAGTTGTACAAAAAGTTCGTGCAGATAAACGTGCAAAAAAAGCGGTAATCGAAAAATTACAGTGTGCAATGGAAAAGTCACCAGTGAACGAAGTAGCAATTATTAATTGTAATAATGAGAAAGGTGCAAATGAGTGGAAGCAAGAGCTACTACAACTATTTCCATACATTACATTTACACCAACTCCACTTTCAGCATGTGTAGGTGTGCATGCGGGGGAAGGTACACTTGGATTAACTTGGGTTCGTGAATAGAAAGTGGGTTGGGACAGATTAGTTTCAGTTCAAATAAAAAATCGGAATTGCGGTAGGCAATTCCGATTTTTGCACTTTTAGAAGGTAGGTTTTGTTCGAAGTTTTTATGGTGTCACTTCAGAATGAATAATTTGACGATGTTTAATCGTTTGAATGGTTGCAGCTAAAATAAATGTAATGACAAGTGCACTAGCCATAAATAGCACAACTCCTGTCCAGCCGAATGTTGCCCAAAATACACCGCCAGCAGTCCCTCCAATACTTGAGCCAATGTAATACGCAAATAAATAAAGTGAAGACGCCTGTGCTTTATCTTGTTTAGCAGCTGCACTTACCCAACCACTTGCAGTTGAATGCGAGCCGAAAAAGCCAAATGTAAAGATGACTAGCCCGATAATTTTTACAACTAAGCTATTTGGTAATGTTAATAATGCACCGCTTAGCATAATCGCAATACCACAATATAAAACATGTTGGCGTCCGAAACGATCCGACAAGCTACCAAACCACGCTGAACTCCATGAACCAACTAAATACACGACAAATATCCAACCGACAATTGCGGTACTCAAATTGAATGGTGGCTCAACTAATTTAAAGCCAATATAATTAAACATTGTTACAAAGCTTCCCATCAGCGTAAAGCCGATGCCAAATAAACAAACAAGTCCTGGATTTTTAAGGTGCTGTACTAAAGATTTCGTTAATGCTTTCAATTGAAGTGGGCGCGCAGAAAAATGCTTTGATTCTGGTAGTGCCCAAACAAAAATCGCACTAACAATCAAGCTAATTACACTTAGTGTAATCATGCCAACATGCCAATTAAAATAGTGTGTCATCGTGCCCATAATGACACGTCCTGATAGTCCACCAATCGCATTGCCGCTAATATAAAGTCCCATTGCAGACCCTAAACTAGCAGCTTCCATTTCCTCGCCTAAATAAGCCATCGCAATTGCAGGTACACCCGCAAACACAAAGCCCTGAACAAGACGCAATAATAATAACACTTCAAAGCTTGGAGCAAATGCAAGTGTTAAGGTAAAAATCGAGGCTGCAAAAATTGAAAACGTCATCAATGTTTTACGCCCCCAAGCTTCCGATAGTGAACCAAATAAAATCAGGCTAAAAGCTAACATGCATGTTGCAACAGAGAGGGACAAACTTGCTACTGCTGGTGAAACGCCGTAATCTTTTGTAAATTGTGGCATCAGTGGCTGTGTAATGTAAAGATTGGCAAATGTAATAAAACCGGCAGCAAACAATGCCAAATTCGTTAATGTATAATTCTTTGTTCCTTTTTGTATGTAATCCACAAATATCCCTTCAATCATTGAAAATGTGACTATTTATTGTCCAAATACTTTCTTCAAGTATAGTTGACATGTCATAATAAAGATAATTCATTGTTTTTATGTACCTTATAAATAAAAGTTATAAGAGGTGTTGGAAGTGGAGCTGTTATCATTACTGTATTTTAGAGAGGTAGCACGGTTAGAAAATATGTCTCGTGCTGCAGAAAAGCTTCATATTTCGCAGCCAGCGCTTAGTAAGTCGATTTCACAGTTTGAAGCGAGCTTAGGTGTAGAACTGTTTGATCACAATGGCCGATCGATTAAATTAAACCGCTATGGTCATTTTTTCTTAAAGCGTGTGGAAAGAATATTATATGATTACGATCAAGCGCGTGAAGATCTATTGAGTTTAGTGTCACCGGGGCACGGGGAAGTATCGATAGGCTTTATGCATACGTTAGGACTTCAAGTTATACCGTCACTAATGAACGATATTCGCACAGTCTATCCGAACATGCAATTTCAATTAACACAAAGTAATACCGGGGTGTTACTAGAGAAGCTAGAAAAACGTGAAATTGATATTTGCTTAATATCTTCATTAAATTACAAGTCATCAATTTATTGGGAGAAATTGTGGGAAGAGGAGCTATTTTTAATTGTTCCAGAGGGGGATATGCTTGCTGAAAAAGAGCGGGTAAAAGTAAAGGATTTTGCTGCGCGCCCGTTCATTTCGATTAAAAAGGGTAATTCTTTACGTAAATCGGTCGATGATTTGTATCGTCAAGAAGGTTTTGAATTAAATGTTGCTTTTGAAGGGGAGGAGGTTCATACGTTAGCTGGCTTAGTTGAAAGTGGGTTAGGGATCTCACTTATCCCAGTGATTAAAGGCATTGATCAATATAAAGTACGTGTAATTCCTGTAGATGCCGAAAATTGTAAGCGTGAAGTAGGGTTTGCCCATGTAAATAATCAATTGCTATCAACGACAACAAAGCAGTTTATCGCGTTCATTAAGGAATACTTCAAATGGAATGGGTGATAGAATGTTGAGATTCTATCACCCATAATTAGTTCACTTTTTTTCCTGTTAATGTTTTCGCGATTTCTTCAATCGTCATATCCGAGTGTAAATCGAATGCTCCTTTTTGAATTGAGCGAGAATATTCAGGTTTTGCTAAGAAAAGCTCTAATTCACGCCCATTTTTGACGATCCCTAAATCTTCTGCTTGTTTACCTATTGTATAGATCGATACATTTTCATATATGTAGATTGTCGCTTCAATAATATCCGTGCCAGACTCAGGTGATTCCGATGAATCTTTTACTGTTTCAACAAAGCTAGTTGATTCTTGTGAAGCTGATGTTGTTTTATTTTCTTCATTTTCAGTTGTTGCTACTACATCTGTAGCCTCTTGCTTAGCAAGTTGATTATTTAATAGATCAATTTGCTGTTCATATTTTTTGATTTGCTTTTCAAGTGCTCGTGTATCAGCAGTTTGTTGGTCTGGAAAGAAATGATCGTAGCCTGCGATCGCAGCACCAGCTAAAAAAACTCCAATACCGAATGCGCGCATAGACTTTTTCATTGGATGCCTCCATTTGCAATAATCGTTTGGATCTGAGCATGTGAAAGGGTAGAGCGTTTGCTAATTTCGTCGATAGATAGACCTTGTCCGTTAAGTGCTAGTACTTGGCTTACTAAAATACTGTTAATCGGTTTACTATTTGCTTTTGGTGTATATTGAGAATGAGCACCATAGCTTTGTGCCGCTTTAACTTGCGCGGCTACTTGTTGAAATGTACCCATTGCATCTTGTTGTTTTTTTTGACTTAAGTTTGGTGATTTTACTTGGAAGTTTGGTTCAACAAGTAATTCTTCCTCTAATGTTTTAATACGTCGCTTTAAAGAATTTGTTTCCTGATAGATATTAATGGATAAATCATCTAATTCTTTTTCCAATTTAGATGACTTGTCTTTGAAAAACAAAGATAAAACGATAAA
Organism: Solibacillus daqui; assembly: GCF_028747805.1. Lineage (NCBI taxonomy): Bacteria > Bacillati > Bacillota > Bacilli > Caryophanales > Caryophanaceae > Solibacillus > Solibacillus daqui. The sequence goes on along the minus strand of NZ_CP114887.1, from coordinate 2,553,090 downwards.
AACTATACCAACAATCATAATGATTGATGAAATTTCCATTATGTAGTCCCCCTGAACAGCTAATATTAAATATATTTTACCATATCAAAAGTTAATAATAAATCATGCTAGATTTTTTCGAAGAGTGTGTTATAATAGGTAAGTCGTATAAATCATGCTCAAATAAATTTATATTCTTAATTTAGAGTGGGAGGGTTAATAATGCGCGTAAACATTACTTTAGCTTGCACAGACTGCGGCGAACGTAACTACATTTCTAAAAAGAACAAGCGTAACAATCCAGAGCGTCTTGAACTTAAAAAATATTGCTCTCGCGAGAAGAAGTACACTCTTCACCGTGAAACAAAGTAATAATCGCTCAATTAGCCAAAGCCACTTGTTGGTTTTGGCTTTTTACATTCATTTTGTTAAAACTTATTATGATTTTTTATCATACATTAAAGAATGATAATAGCTTTTAACTTGGTGGATAAGATAGTATTCGTTTTTCAATGTAATCCACACAAAAAAGACATCATTTCACGTTATTTGGCGCGAAATGTGTTTTTCTAATTTGAAACGGGGGATTTGCATGGATAAAAAACAACTTCGAAATAGAGTTTTACAGCAATTAAATGACATGTCGTATCAGCAGTATCGGGATCGTTCTTATGCAATAGCGCAAAATTTATTGAAACAGCCGGCAATAATTAATGCAACGATGATTGGTATTACTTTATCAAACAAACCGGAAGTGGATACAAGTTTTATAATTGAACAACTGTGGAAAATGAATAAAAAAGTTGCTGTTCCAAAATGTGCAGTACCTGAACGTGCCATGCAATTTTATGAAATTGACACGTTTTCCCAAACTGAACGTGCATATAAAAGTATTTTAGAGCCAATTCCAGAGCTTTGTGACCCAGTAGAAAAGCAACAAATCGATGTCATCGTAGTACCAGGTGTTGTTTTTGATGATGAGGGCTACCGCATTGGTTTTGGCGGGGGCTATTACGACCGATATTTACAAGGCTATACAGGAATGAAAATAGCATTGGCATTTGATGAACAATTGATAAACGAAGTACCGCGAGAATCACATGATCTGCCGGTACATATATTAGTAGGAGAACACATGAGCGCTATTTTGGACAATGATTTGGAGGACTGATTTATGCAATCAATGTTAGATATTATTCACTTATTAAAACAATATGGCATATACATTTATACGAAGGATCGAATTGGTGATTTGCATTTAATGGAAGATGAAATAAAAGAATTGTATAAATCAAAATTTATGGATACAAAAGATTTCCAAATGGCATTACTAATTCTTCGCCAAGAAGAGCAAAGACTGAAAATAGAAAATCGATAATTTCAATCGTTTTACGCTGATTGTTTTACGAGGAATAAAAACGTGTTTAACAAATATTCCCTTGAAACAGCGGAAAAATTCGCTGTTTTACTATTTTGTGAAACCTTTCTTTTATTCGAACGTACTAACTAATAATGTGTAACTTATAAATTTCGAAACTATTTACTTTTTGATGCAGTGAGAATTTATGTTGCACATGGCATCAAAAAGGACTAAGATATACTTTGTTTCAATTCGAAATTTATTTTTTTATATAAAATAAAAAGTACTACTGTAGAGAGGATGTATAGGATATGAGAAATCTTAAGTGGCCTAAACATTCGATATTAGCGATTGCTGTAATAGCAACTTGGATTAAGACAGTTATTGTTTACGAAACTAGTTTTGATATGGATGTAGAAAATGCGATGCAAATGTTAATTTTAATTATTAACCCGCTAAGCTTTTTATTATTTTTCTATGGCATATCATTATTCTTAAAATCTCCAAAAGCACAAAATCGTTATATCGTAGGCGGCAGTATTTTACTTGCGTTTATCCTTTATGGGAATGTAGCATTTTTCAGATTCTATAATGACTTTGTTACATTACCTGTATTATTCCAAACAAGTAACTTTGGGGAATTAGGGACATCTGCTGCGGCAATTATTAGCTGGATGGATATTTTATACTTTGTAGATGTATTCATCATTTTAATAGCATTGAAATTTTTACCGAAAGTTCAAAATTATAAGCCAGTGCGCAAAGATGCTCGTAAAGCATACTTTGTAATGGCGGCAGCCGTATTGTTTTTAAACTTAGGGTTAGCTGAAACCGAGCGCCCCCAATTATTAACACGTGCATTTGACCGTGAACTTTTAGTGAAAAATATCGGTACGTACAACTACCATTTATATGATATTTATGTACAATCAAAATCATCTGCGCAACGTGCTTTAGCAGATGGCAGTGAATTAGTCGAAGTAAACAACTATGTTCGTGCCAATCAAGCAGAGCCATACGTACAGATGTTTGGTAAATATGAAGGTCGTAACGTCATTGCTGTTTCACTAGAATCATTACAAACTTTTGTGATTAACAATGAAATGAATGGCGAAGTGATTACACCATTTTTAAACTCACTAACACAAGATAAAGATACGTATTATTTTAATAATTTCTATCACCAAACAGGGTTAGGAAAAACATCTGATTCAGAGTTTATTTTTGAAAACTCATTATTCGGATTGGGTCGTGGTGCGGTATTCTTCACACATGGTGAGAACACGTATAACTCATTTGCAGAAAGCTTAGGTGAAAATGGGTACTATACAAATGTCATGCATGCCAATAATAAATCATTCTGGAACCGCGACATGATTTACAAATCATTCAATTTAGATAACTTTTATGATGTTGAATCATATGATGTTAATGATGAGAACTCAGTGAACTGGGGATTAAAGGATATCCCATTCTTCGAGCAATCAACAAAATTGATGAAAGACATGCCACAACCTTTTTATAGTCGTTTAATTACATTAACAAACCACTATCCATTCTATCTAGATCCTGAAGATATGATGATTAATGAATTTGATTCAAGTTCTGGTACATTAAATCGTTATTTCCAAACAGTTCGTTATTTAGACGAATCTGTAAAAGAATTCTTCGATGATTTAAAAGAACAAGGTTTATATGAAAATTCAATTATTGTGATGTATGGCGACCATTATGGGATTTCAGAAAATCATAATAAAGCGATGGCACAATATTTAGGTAAAGATGAAATTACAGCATATGATAGTGCATTATTACAATCAGTGCCATTATTCATCCATATTCCAGGCTCAAATGATGGACAAGTGATGGAAGAAGTTTCTGGGCAAATAGATTTGCGTCCAACATTATTACATTTATTAGGTATCGACACGTCTAAGGACATGCAGTTAGGTGCAGATTTATTCTCTGAAGAGCATGAGGATTTTGTTGTTTTCCGTGATGGTCGATTTATTACAGATAAAGTAGTGTATGCTGGTGAAGTATGCTATGACCGTGAAACTGGCGAAGAGATTGATATGGTGAACTGTCAGCCATATATTGAACGAGCAACAAAAGAGCTAGGTTATTCTGATCAAATTATTAACGGCGATTTACTGCGCTTCTATGATGTGGAAACGGGTAATCTAACTGTTGATGAAAAGTAACAAAGGGGGCGTCCGAGAAGTGATTCTGGGAGCCCCTTTTGCGCTGATTATGGAGGTTAGCTAGAAACTAATCATGAATGTGTTATCACAAGAAGTGACATTCGCGCTTTACTTGCGAAACCGAAGAAGACAGTCTAAAGCGGATTATTATCATGTGAGGGGCGTACTGTTCAAAAGTTGCGCACCCCATTCTGGTTGGAATTGTAGGATACAAAAAAATGTATAAAAAATACCCGCAACATATGTGCGGGTATTTTTCACAATTATTGATGTACCGGTGGATAGCCCTGATTAAGAATCGTCATAATAACGAACCAACCAAATACACCTGCTGCAGCTGCGTTAAATAAAACTGCTAAGATGTTTTTTTCTTTGATTGATTGGAATATGCCAACTACGCCAAAAATTGCAATTAAACCAAAAATAACCATTAATAAGTTCATAAAAAAATTGACACTCCTTTCGACATCATTTTCCAAATAATGTCGCAACAATATTCCTCTTTTATTGTAAATGTTTCCTTTTCGTTTGTCGAGGACTAAAAATGACGTTTATATGAACGATTAAGTCATGGTACACTAGAAGTGATAGATATTATAATTTTTGAGGTGAATGAAATGCTCAATATCAGAATGTATCCACTTGGGCCAATCCAAACTAATTGCTATATTGTAAGCAATAAAAATAAAGAATGTTTAATTTTCGATCCAGGTGAAGAGGGGGCACATATTGTAAAACAGTTGCGTAGTAATGGATTAAAGCCCCTAGCGATTTTATTAACGCATACACACTTTGATCATATTGGCGCGGTAGAGGCTTTACAAGAAGTATTTAATGTACCACTATATGTACACGAAAAAGAAGTAGATTGGTTAGGGGACCCACTAAAAAATGGGTCAGGTAAGTATGCCGAGTTGCCAAACTATATTGTAAAGGCACCAAAGGAGGAACATATTCTTCGTACAGAAGGCGAACTGGCAATTGGTGACTTTACATTTGATGTGGTACATACGCCAGGTCATTCTCCAGGTAGTGTGTCATTTATCTTTAAAGAAGATGGCTTTGCAATTGTTGGAGATACATTATTTGAACAAAGTATAGGTCGTACTGATTTAATTGGGGGTTCGATGGAAGTATTACTTAAATCGATTCATGATAAGTTGCTATCTTTACCAGAAGACACGATTATTTACCCAGGTCACGGTGACTATACAACTCCAGCTGCTGAGATGAATCATAATCCCTTTTTAAATGGGTTTTAACAATATAAAAAAACGACTGCGCAAGAATGGCAGTCGTTTTTTTATTAGTGTCCTCCACCAGGAGAGTGCATGAATGTTGTAAAATACGTGAATCCTGCGAAGAAAACAGTTAAGTAAGCCCCGAAAATGTATAGATACATGCGTTCTGACAGATTTAAGAAGCCTAATAATAAAAATAACCCTGTATTACCTATGAATAATAGCGAAACCTCGTTCATACCACCAAGGTAGAACATAACGGCGAAAATAGCTGTCCAGAATGCCATAACTTTATACATATTGCTCATTTAGATTTTCCCTCCTTTTACGTAAAATAGACTAATCTCTCATCTATTATAAGGCAATGTTCCGAACAATGTAAACTAGAACTTATGGAAGAGTTGTGACAATCGCGTGTTTTTTTTCCATTAATTGTTTATGGTAATTTTGTATTTACAATAATCACAGTTATGTAACATACTTTCAAATTGAGCAAATTCACTGTTGCCAAACAATATTTCAACTTGTCCACGCAAAAATGATTCGTGTAATTGACATGTGATTTTACCATTAGTAGTCATTTGTTTATAAAAAGGGCAATTGTAAATAGCAAAGAACACGGTCTTTGAATGATTTTCATTAAGGACTTCGGGAACATAACCAATTTGATGTGCGCTTTTTGTTAATAGCGCTAATTTTTCATCAAAAGATTGTGGAGAATGTTCAGATTGTGTTGTTATGAGTTCGCGCATCATTCGACGTCCATCTTCGTAGCTAATTTTCTTCGCTTGTTGTAAAGCATCATCACCAAGCTGATCGATTAATTGAATACACCAATTCAAGAGTGATGAAGAGTCTCGATATGGAAAGCTAAGTTGAATCCCTTCTTGTTTTACTTGATAAACTCGTCCGGGGCGACCACCCTTTCCGGTTTTAAGAAATTCAGCGGTAATAGCACCAATTTCAGCGAGCTTGGTTAAATGTAGGCGTGCTACATTCGAATGTATTTGGAATTCATCGGCAATTTCTTGTACAGAAATCGGTCTTTTGTACTGTACCATGTATTCATAAATTGAAAAGCGTGTTTCATCGGCTAAAGTACTTGTTACTTTTATTGGATGTAGCATTTTCTAACCTCCAATCATTGGCAATTATAGTATTGCATCTCTTTTATTCTACACGAATCGAGCTTGAAAATGTCTGTTTTACACAAAAATATCACATAAAAAGAAATTTTTAGAAAATATATTCACATATTACCTTGCTTCTTATATACTTTCGATAAATTAGATGAAGGGGGTGAAACATAATCGAACAAGAATCAATTATTGAACAAAAGTGCGTACAGCTTATAAAGCAAGCAATTGATTTTCAAGCTTCTGATGTTCACTTATTGCCAAGAGAAGACCATTATCAGTTAATGTTTCGCAAATATGGTCAGTTTCAAAAAATACGAGACATTTCAAATGACCTTTCAATTCGTATGATTTCTTATTTTAAATTTTTATCCTCATTAGATATTAGTGAAAAGCGAAAGCCTCAAAGTGGAGCCTTCCAACGACAATTTCAAGATTTTCAATATTCTCTGCGAATTTCAACCTTACCATCAGCCTACCAAAAAGAAAGCTTAGCAATTCGTATCCTAAAACAAAACCATTCGATGCCACTACACGAGTTATGCCATTTTCGTGGAACTGCTCAGCTGCTGGAAAGTTTAGTACAGCAAGAAAGTGGTCTGATCTTAGTAAGCGGTGCAACGGGCAGTGGTAAAACAACGACATTGTATTCATTACTTCATTATTGTGCGTATCAGCTAAATCGTCATGTCATCACAATCGAGGACCCAGTTGAAAGTATTCAATCAGAACTTTTGCAAATTCAGGTAAATGAAAACGCAGGCATAACGTATGCAACTTCATTAAAAGCGATATTACGACATTCGCCACAAGTATTGATGATTGGGGAGATACGCGATAAGGAAACGGCAAAAATTGCAATTGAATCTGCATTTACTGGACATTTAGTCATCTCGACTATCCATGCCAAAGATAGCATAAACAGTTTATATCGTTTACATGATTTATCGGTTTCTTACGAGGAAATGCGCCAAATGTTGCAGGCCGTTATCTGTCAAACATTAATAGAACGGGACGGAGAATACAAAGCGTTATTTGAAGTGCTTCATGATAAGGAGTTAGTCAATGTGATTGAAGCAATCCGAAATGATTTGGGCTATGCATTATCCGCAGACGCAACGCTTGTTGGTCAAAAGAAAAAATTATCAGGAGGTTGCTATGAATATACCTCTAGTTAAAAAATCGATTTGGAAGCGGCAATTTTTTGCTAAACCGGTTATGAGAGCACATGAATTCCCTACCTTATTAGAACGTACGGCAACATTATTAAATGAAGGCTATACATTTGCACATAGCATTGAAATGTTGCTGCCATACCACGTAAAAAATTATGAACCTGTGCAACAGCAAATAAAGGAAATATTGTCGAGTGGCGGTAGTGTGACACAAGTATTTGAAGCTATAGGTCTTGAAAAACAATATTTAATCTCGATAGAACTAGCTGAAGTTTCAGGTCGTTTAAATGACACGATTTACATTGTGTCCAAGCAGTTAACCTTTCAACAGCAAGCAAAATCCAAGCTATTGAAAGTATTATCGTACCCAGTATTGTTATTTGGATTTTTAGTATTGCTATTTTTGGCTTTTCGTACGTATTTCTTACCAAATATGTCCTCTGTAATTTCTTCTAGAGCTGACGTAACCTCGTCAACAAGCATCCGATGGTCCACATTTTTCTTACACATCCCTGATTTAATTGTAATATTTAGCGTATTCATTGTGATTACATTGATATGTTTTACCTTTTATGTAAAAAAGAAACGTGTTGATCTTCAACTGAATTTATTATTTCGTATACCTTATATTAGTTTGTTTTGGCGAATAATTTTGACAAGGCAATTTTCGAGAAATCTTGGAAACCTATTGTTAGCGGGTTTATCATTGCAACAGGCATTCGAACAGTTGAAAATACAGCAGCACCAAGAACAAATCGCTCATATTTCACACGTCTTACACAAACGAATAATCTTAGGTGACCCATTGGCAAATGCAGTACAAATGGTTGGTTATTTTTATCCGAAATTTGAACATTTTATTGCACATGGTGAAGCCAGTGGTTTTTTAGGTAGAGAGCTTGTTTTATATTGCGATTTGTTAGATGAAAAACTAGAAAAAATTATCACCAAATCGCTAGCAATTATTCAGCCATTGTTATTTATGGTAATTGCATTATGTGTAATTGCTGCGTATTTAAGCATTCTATTGCCAATGTATGATGTGATTGACTTTATATAATGAGGTGGAAAATGTGAAAAACGAAAAAGGATTTACTTTAGTAGAAATGTTAGTTGTGTTGTTTATTATATCGATATTAATCTTAATCACGATTCCCAATGTATCCAAGCATTTTGCAACGATAGATGAGAAGGGCTGTGATTCTTATGTGCTAATGCTTAACGGTCAAATTGAAGCTTATAGAATTAGTACAGGAGATTATCCTGCAAGTTTTAATGAGTTATTTGATAATGGATATATTACAGAAGAAGTACCGAAATGCCCTGATAAAACTGTGATAACTTTTAATGGTAAAATGGCTACTATTCCTAATGATTCGAGTTTACCGTAAGATGAATAACGCAATCCAAAACGAAAAAGGCTTCACATTAATCGAAATGCTTGTAGTTTTAGTAATCTTTACAATCATTTGTTCTTCGGTATTATTTTTTACAACTGAAAAATTGACGAATTATACGAATGAACAATTTATTGACCAAACAGAACTGTTAATCCGTTTAGCGCAGGCAAAGGCCATTGAAACAAAATCCAATTATGAATTCCAAGTATTTAATTGTCGTAGAATAACCGTTAGGAATTTTTCGCAGCGTGATGAAGTTCTATTTGATCAAGAATTACCAGCAGGCATTGAGATTTTTTTGTCAACGACTCACTCAAAAATATTATTTAATAATAGCGGGAATATTCGAAGCAGTGGTACGATTATGTACCATTTCAATAATTATGCTTATCACTTTACAATTAATATGGGCAAAGGGAGGCAGATATTAAAAAATGTTATTGAAACACCAGACAGGATTAACTCTTGTGGATACGCTTCTAGCAGCAGTAATCTTATTTTTTCTAACGTCAACATTGATTCCGATCACCTTTAATATGAAACAAAATATTACCATACAACAAAAACAAGCACATGCTGCAGAAGTGGCATTCAATGGTGCATTAAAATACAAACGATATCAAGAAGTGTCAGGTGATCAGCAAATTGAAGGCACATTCTATTCATGGATTTATAATGAGGGACAAATATGTGTAACATATGAGCTAAATGGAGTGATAAAGGAGCGATGTGTTTAATTTCGAAAATAAAAAATCAGCGTGGCTTTACATTATTAGAAAGTTTATTTCATTTAGCTGTGCTCGTATTGTTTGCTTCGATTAGTTTATTGATTGTTATTTGGGTGCGAGATATTCAAAATATTAACCAAATAAAGCATGATGTAAATTGGGAACTTTTTGTCTATGATGTGCATCAATACAATGAAAATTCTATATCAGGGGAAATTGTTTCGCCTAAAATATTGATGTTAGAGCCAGCTAATGATCCAGATAATCGTGAATTTTATATTGAACAGCCGAATAATCACGTGCGTAAACGTTCAAATAAGGGCGGCAATGAAATCATGCTTCCAAACGTGCAAGGTTTACAATATAGACAAGAAGGAAATGAAATTATTATGAAAGTTGTGACACAAGATGGGAAATTACGGGAAAGGGTCATTGTTTTGCCGTTACCTCGTGAATGAACGTGGCTTTTTATTTCTTTTAGCAGTTTTTTTGTTATTTATTGTTACGGGAGCTGCTTTATTTTATACAAATGCATTTTCTAGCCAATTTATGATATATAATTCATTGGAATCTATTTACGTTCGTGCTACGATAAATATACTTAATAGTGAGTAAAGTTAGATGGAGTAGTTCGTAATTAGAAGAAGGTGATTGGCATGCGAAAAATATATTTAGTAGGATTTATGGGATGCGGGAAAAGTGCAATTGGTAGACGGTTAAGTTATTACTTGAAAATGCCTTATTATGATATGGATCATGAAATTGTCCGACAACAGGGAATGTCGATTCCTGAACTCTTTGAAAAATTCGGTGAGGCGCGGTTCCGCGAAATAGAAACGGAATTTTTGAAAAGTTTTCGTGATGAAGCATGCATAATTGCCACTGGCGGAGGGGTAGCAGTCAATGAAGAAAATCGTAAAATTATGCGTCACACAGGATTAGTATTTTTCCTGGATGCTAAATTTGAGGACATTTATATGCGAATCCGTAATGATAAAAACCGTCCAATTGTCCAAAAGTCCACCGAGCAGGAATTAGAAATACTGTATAACAACAGACGGAGATCTTATCGTGATGCAGGTCATATACAGGTTTTAACTCCCAGTCGTACATTACGTCAAATTGTAGAGTATATTGCATTTCAGGTAAATCGTTTGAAAGGCGAATGAAAAAACAATAAAATCAATAATCGTTCGGTTTTGAAGTAAAATTAAAAAAAGATTGCGTTTATATAGCGTTCAATGTTAGGATATTGCTGAGAGTAATCTTAATGATTTAATTAATTGAAGCTAACGCGGATGATGATACGGGGAGAGAACGTGAAGTCACGTCGCCGAAGGAGCAAGTAGCAAGTGCTATGAATCTCTCAGGCAAAAAGACTCGTATTGGACGCAACTCTGGAGAGTGCTGTATTAGTACAATACAGCCACCAAAGGGGAAAGCCTATTGTGTGATCGAAATTCAACAATAGGTGTAACTTTCAGGTGCAAGGACAGAGAATCTCTTGATAAGGGGTTCGTCTGTCTTTTTTTTGTGGATTTGAGATTATCAACTCTCATATCCACATAGGAAATACATTATTTGAAACGAAAAGTGTTTTTCCAGCAGGTTTATATTAAAAAACCTAAAAAATACATAACAATAAGGAGGACTTTGAACATGACAAATGAGTTAAAACGTACACCGCTTTTCGATGAATATGCAAAATATGGTGGCAAAACAATTGATTTTGGTGGTTGGGAGTTACCTGTTCAATTTTCATCAATTAAAGAAGAGCATGATGCAGTTCGTAATCGCGCTGGTCTATTTGATGTATCTCACATGGGTGAAATTTTTGTAGAAGGTACAGATGCGTTAAGCTACTTACAAAAAATGTTATCAAATGATATTTCAAAAATTGCAATTGGTGGAGCTCAATATAGTGCGCTTTGCTACGAAAATGGTGGCGTTGTAGATGATTTATTAACGTACCGTTTAGAAGATAATCGTTATTTGCTTTGTGTTAACGCTGCAAATATTGAAAAAGATTTTGAATGGTTACAACAACATGTTGAAGGTGATGTAACACTAACAAATGCATCAGCTGACTACGCTCAAATTGCATTGCAAGGTCCTGTATCTGAAGAAGTTTTACAAACATTAACGGACACAGATTTATCAACTATTAAGTATTTCAAATTCCAAGATAACGTAACAGTTGGCGGTTATTCAGTTCTTGTATCCCGCTCTGGATATACTGGTGAAGACGGTTTTGAAATTTACGGGACACCAGCAGCAATCAAGGATCTTTGGAACAAAATTTTAGAAGCTGGTAAAGACAAAGGTGTTGTAGCAGCAGGCTTAGGTGCTCGTGATACATTGCGCTTTGAATCTTGCTTACCACTTTACGGTCAAGAATTATCAAAAGATATTACTCCACTTGAAGCGGGTATCGGCTTTGCAGTGAAATTAGCGAAAGAGCCACAATTTATCGGTCAACAAGCATTAATCGAATTAAAAGAAAAGGGTTTACCGCGTAAGTTAGTTGGAATTGAAATGATTGATAAAGGGATTCCACGTCATGACTATAAAGTATTTAAAGACGGCGTAGAAATTGGAATCGTGACAACTGGTACACAATCGCCAATGACAAAGCGTAACATCGGGTTGGTATTAATTGACGCAAAATTTGCTGAAGTCGGAATAGAAGTAGAAATCGAAATTCGCGGTAAACTCGCAAAAGCAGTAATTGTTGAAACACCATTTTATAAACGTAATAAATAAAACTTTTGAAAAGAGGGTTATGTAATGAAACATCGTTATTTACCAATGACGGAACAAGATCAGCAAGAAATGCTAGCAACTATTGGTGTTGCTACAATCGATGAACTTTTCGCAGACATTCCAGAAAAAGTACGATTTAAAGGCCAATACAACATTAAAGAAGCAAAATCAGAAGCAGCTTTAATGAAAGAGTTAGCACAATTAGCAGCAAAAAACAAAGATACAGCAACAAACGTATCATTTCTTGGTGCAGGGGTATATAATCACTACAAACCAATTATCGTAGATCATGTAATTTCTCGTTCAGAGTTTTACACAGCATATACTCCATACCAACCTGAAATTTCTCAAGGGGAATTACAAGCGATTTTTGAATTCCAAACAATGATTGCTGAATTAACAGGTATGGATTTAGCAAACTCTTCTATGTATGATGGCGGTACGTCTTTAGCAGAGGCTGGTATGTTAGCAGCAGGTCATACACGTCGTAAAAAATTATTAGTTTCTGGTGCAGTACACCCAGAATATAAAGATGTTGTTGCGACTTATGCATATGGTCAATCAATTGAAGTTATTACAATTCCAACAAAAGACGGCGTAACAGACATCGAAGCATTAAAAGGCTTAGTAGATGATCAAACTGCTGGTGTAATCGTTCAATATCCGAACTTTTTTGGCCAAGTGGAGAACTTACAGCCATTAGCGGATATTACACATGATGCAAAAGGGTTATTTATCGTTTCTTCAAACCCATTAGCACTTGGCGTATTAACACCACCAGGTAAATTAGGCGCAGACATTACAGTTGGTGATGCACAACCATTCGGTATCGCTGAAGCATTCGGTGGTCCTCACTGTGGTTTCTTCGCAGTAACAAACAAATTAATGCGTAAAGTACCAGGCCGTTTAGTTGGTGAGACAGTTGACCAAGATGGCCGTCGTGGTTACGTTTTAACATTACAAGCTCGTGAGCAACATATCCGCCGTGACAAAGCGACTTCTAACATTTGTTCGAACCAAGCGTTATTAGCATTAGCAGCTTCTGTTGCAATGACTGCACTTGGTAAACAAGGTGTACAAGAAATGGCGAAGCAAAACATCGTAAAAACACGCTATGCGAAAAATGCCTTTGAAGCAGCTGGATTTGAAGTAGCATATCAAGGTTCGCACTTCAACGAAATCGTTGTGAAAACAAATGCAAGCGTTACAGATATCAATAAAAAATTAATTGAAAAAGGCATTATCGGTGGTTTCGATTTAGGTCGCGTTTACCCGGAATTAGCAAATCATGCGTTAATCGCAGTTACAGAGATCCGTACGAAAGAAGAAATTGATGCACTAGTTGCAGAGATGGGGGCTTACAATGCTTAACGAAAACCAATCACTTATCTTTGAAATTACAAAACCAGGTCGCGTTGGCTATAATTTAGAAGCGTTAGATGTGCCTGATTTCGATCTTGCAGAGCTTCTACCAGCTGAATTAGTTCGTACTGAAGTAGCAGAATTACCAGAAGTATCTGAATTAGACATTATGCGTCACTATACTGCACTTTCTCGTCGTAACCACGGTGTAGACTCAGGCTTCTACCCACTAGGTTCTTGTACGATGAAATATAATCCGAAAATTAACGAAGCCGTTGCACGCTATGCTGGGTTTGCAAATATCCACCCATTACAAGATGAGTCAACAGCTCAAGGTGCAATGGAATTATTATACGATTTACAAACTTCATTAGAAGAAATTACAGGCATGGATGAAGTAACATTACAACCAGCTGCAGGTGCACATGGTGAGTGGACAGCATTGATGATGATCCGTGCGTTCCATGAAGCAAATGGCGAAGGTCACCGTAATAAAGTAATCGTTCCAGACTCAGCACATGGTACAAACCCAGCTTCTGCAACAGTTGCAGGCTTTGAAACTATTACTATTAAATCTAATGAAGACGGTTTAGTAGACTTAGATGATTTACGTCGTGTTGTTGGTGAAGACACAGCAGCTTTAATGTTAACAAACCCGAATACACTTGGTTTATTTGAAGAAAACATTTTAGAAATGGCTGAGATCGTTCACGGTGTCGGCGGTAAAGTTTACTATGATGGTGCAAATTTAAATGCGGTAATGTCTAAGGCACGTCCTGGCGACATGGGCTTTGACTGCGTACACTTAAACTTACACAAAACATTCACTGGTCCACACGGTGGCGGTGGTCCTGGTTCAGGTCCTGTAGGGGTAAAAGCAGATTTAATTCCATTCTTACCAAAGCCAGTTTTAGTGAAATTAGAAGATGGCACATTCCACTTCGATTACAACCGTCCGCAATCAATTGGTCGCGTAAAACCATACTACGGTAACTTTGGTATTAACGTTCGTGCATACACATACATTCGTTCAATGGGTCCAGACGGATTAAAAGCGGTAACAGAATATGCGGTATTAAACGCCAACTACATGATGCGTCGTTTAGAAGAACATTTTGATTTACCATACAACCGTCATTGTAAACATGAATTTGTTTTATCTGGCCGTCGTCAGAAAAAACTTGGCGTACGTACACTTGATATCGCGAAACGTCTGTTAGACTTTGGCTACCACCCACCAACAGTTTACTTCCCATTAAATGTGGAAGAGGGGATTATGATTGAGCCAACTGAAACAGAATCTAAAGAAACATTAGACGCATTCTGTGATGCAATGATTCAAATTGCGCAAGAAACAATTGATAATCCTGCATTAGTGCAAGAAGCGCCTCATACAACTGTTGTAAACCGTTTAGATGAGACACGCGCTGCACGTACACCAGTGTTACGTTACACAAAACCTGAAGCAGTAGCACAGGAAGTTTAATAAAAACTTAGGAGTCAGAGGGAATCTTCTGGCTCTTTTTTTGTTCACAGGTAAGACTTCTAACGAAATAACTATATAATAGTAGAAACTCATAAATGTGCATGAAAAAAACTCTCTAAAATGCTAGAGAGTTTTTATGGATTAGTTTTTAGATTTTACTTTACCAGTCCAAGTCTTGAAGCCGCCTTGTAATTGGTAAATTTGGCTGTAGCCTTTTTTCTTTAATGTTAAGGCTGCACGTGCACTTCGACCAGTATTTTGACAGTATAGGTAAACTGGTAAGTCTGGACGGATTTCTTTATGACGGTTGTTTAATTGCGTCATAGGAATGTTACGAGCACCTAAAATATGACCCGCTTCGAATTCTTTTGGTTCGCGTAAGTCGATTAATTGTGCTTTACGGTAGCCTTCGATAAACTGTTCTTGTGTTAAATTAATTACGGCTTTTTTTAAGCGCATTGAGTTGATCACGATATAAGCAACGATCACAACTAGGATAACGAGAATTGTGTATAAAATTGTCACAGCGTTATTGCCCCTTTCTTTCTGTAATTTCTATTATAAGAGAATAACTAGAGATAGTCGAGCTAGTTTGTTAAAATGAACAATTGGAGGCGAGGAAATTTTGAAACAACAATGGTATTTTATCAATTCGGGTCCGTGTCACCCAGCTTATAATATGGCGTTAGATGAAGCGTTGTTAGATTGGCATAGTGTGGGTGAAATTCCACCAGTTATTCGTTTTTATGAATGGAACCCTGCAACAGTGTCTATTGGTTACTTCCAGCGAGCGCATAAAGATATTAATTTACAAAATGTGAAAGAACAAAATTTAGGCTTTGTGCGTCGTCCTACGGGTGGTCGTGCAGTGTTACATGACCAGGAGCTAACCTATTCAGTTATTGTGTCGGAAAGCTATCCAAATATGCCTGCAACGGTGACAGAAGCTTATCGTATTATTAGTGAAGGGATTTTGTTAGGATTCCAAAAACTTGGCTTAGAGGCGTATTTTAGCGTGCCAGAGACGAAGGAACAATTTGAGGATTTAAAGAAACCAAAAAGTGCAGTTTGTTTTGATGCACCAAGCTGGTATGAATTAGTCGTTGAAGGAAAAAAGGTTGCGGGTAGTGCGCAAACACGTCAAAAAGGTGTTATTTTGCAACATGGTGCTATTTTACTAGATTTGGATGAAGAACTATTACTTTCCGTGTTCAATTTTGAGTCGGATGAAGCAAAAGAGAGAATGCGAAAAAAATTACCTGAAAAAGCAGTAGCAATGAATCAATTTGTTGATACGCCATTTACGATTGCGGATTGTATTGAAGCTTTTTCAAATGGCTTTAAAGAAGCGCTTGATATTGAACTTGTACCATATCAATTGAATGAAACACAACAACAATATGTTGAACATTTAATGAAAAATAAATATTGTACGGATGAGTGGAATTATAGAAAATAAAAAACGAACATGTGTTTTAGTTTTTTGAAAAAAATTTTTATGTCTCGAAACGTTGATATACTTAAGGTTAACATAAATTCAAAAAAATCAAGACCTTGTTTGAAAAAAAAATATGTTGTAATCTTTTTTAAGTAAATAAATCCAGCTCAACATATAGGGTAGTCCTATTGAATCAAACACAATATCTTGTGTTTGATTCTCGTTTTTGTTGGGGACTATAAAATTAATAAATCGTTCAAAGGGGGCTTATGTGGTGGTAAGTGTGGTAGAACAATCCATCCCAGTCAATCAACTTAATCAAGATATTGAACAATTTCCGCAAGTGCATCCGATTACACCGGATATGCACATTACGCATAAAGGAGTTTCACGTCTTGTCATGATTGACCGTTATTCTTTTAAAGATACGGAAAAGAAAACATTAAAAGCAGGAGATTTTGTTGTCTTAACTGTGAAACAAGATCCCAAATTCCCAGCGCGTGGACTTGGAATTATCGAGGCTATTAATCAGGACAAAAAAACAGCCACTATTCGTATTGAAGAAGATTATCGTCATGTATTAGAAGGCGAGGAACAAACGACAGGCATAATTGAACGTTCATTAGATATTATTGAAAAGCCGCTCGAAATTTATTATGAGCAAATTGCAAAGCGTAATGCAACGGGCTTAGCCGCTGTTGAAACAACGGAGGAAAAACGCCAAGAATGGTTTGAAAAATTTTATGAACAGTTAGTTAAGATGAACTTTATACCAGCAGGGCGCGTTATTTATGGCGCTGGCTCTGAAACTGAAGTAACGTTCTTTAACTGTTACGTAATGCCATTTGTTGCGGATTCACGTGAAGGTATTAGTGATCACCGTAAGCAAGTAATGGAAATAATGAGCCGCGGTGGTGGTGTTGGTACGAATGGTTCAACACTACGCCCTCGCAACACATTAGCACGCGGAGTTAATGGTAAATCAAGTGGCTCAGTTAGCTGGTTGGATGATATTGCTAAGCTAACGCATCTTGTTGAACAAGGTGGTTCTAGACGTGGAGCACAAATGATTATGCTAGCTGATTGGCATCCTGATATTGTGGAATTTATCATTTCAAAAATGCAAAATCCACGTATTTTACGATATTTAATCGAAAATACAAATGATGAATCAATCATTCGTTTAGCAAAAGAAAAATTAAAATTCAAGCCTTTGTCTCAGCAAGAAGACGCGATGTATCAAGGGATTGTTAATTATAAAAACATCGAAGGCTTTGGTGGCTTTAATGAAGCAATTATTCGTGATGCTGAAACGAAGCTTCGCGATGGTGGTACGTACTCAGTCCACAACCCAGATTTCTTAACTGGCGCAAATATTTCGGTCACATTAACGAAAGAATTTATGGATGCGGTAGAAAACAATGAAGATTTCCCATTACGATTCCCAGATGTAGCGAATTACACGCCACAGCAAATGCTAGAATACAACGAAAAATGGCATGAAGTAGGCGATGTTCGCGAGTGGGAAAAGCTAGGTTACCCAGTACGCACTCACCGCACAATTAAGGCAAAAGAGCTGTGGAATTTAATTAATGTTTGTGCAACTTATGCAGCAGAGCCAGGAATTTTCTTCATTGATAATGCTAACGACATGACGAATGCTAAAGCGTATGGTCAGCAAGTCGTTGCAACGAATCCGTGTGGCGAACAACCACTTGCACCATATTCTGTTTGTAACCTAGCTGCGGTAAACTTAGCGATGTTTGCAAACAAAGAAACAAAAACAGTTGATTACGATGCATTACGTGAAACGGTAAAAGTCGGTGTACGTATGCAAGACAATGTAATTGATGCGACACCTTACTTCTTAGAGGATAACAAAAAGCAAGCCCTTGGCGAACGCCGTGTTGGTTTAGGTGTTATGGGCTTGGCCGATCTTTTAATTTATTGCGAAAAAGAATACGGCTCAGAAGAAGGTAACCAGCTAGTTGATGAGATTTTCAAAACGATTGCAACTGCTGCGTATGAACAATCAATCGAGTTAGCAACAGAGCGTGGTAGCTTCCCATTCTTACAAGGTGATACGGAAGAAGAAACAGCGCGTTTACGTGAAGCCTTTATCCATACTGGTTTCATGAAAAAAATGCCACAGCATATTCGCGAAGGTGTAGTTGCTAACGGTATTCGCAATTCACACCTATTAACAGTTGCACCGACTGGATCAACTGGTACCATGGTTGGTGTTGCAACAGGACTTGAGCCATACTTCAGCTTCACGTATTACCGTTCAGGACGTTTAGGGAAGTTTATTGAAGTAAAAGCAGAAATCGTTAAAGAGTATTTAGAGGCAAATCCAGGCGTAGATGAAAATAATTTACCAAGCTGGTTCAAATCGTCAATGGAGCTTTCAGCAGAGGCGCATGCCGATGTACAGTGCATCATCCAAAACTGGATTGATTCATCGATTTCGAAAACAGTAAACGCACCAAAAGGCTATGGTGTAGAGCAGGTACAAAAAGTGTACGAGCGTCTTTATAATGGTGGCGCAAAAGGCGGAACGGTATACGTAGACGGCTCTCGTGATACACAAGTTTTAACACTTAAAGCGGAAGAAGCAAATAGTGATGAACAATTAGAATTTGAAGAATTAAAGCAAGCCGAGGAACAGGTAAAGCGTCAAGTCGTATTAGTGGATACAATTAAACCATTAACAGACACTGACGTAACAATCGGGTCAGAAGTCGGCAACACATGTCCAGTTTGTCGTCAAGGTACGGTAGAAGAAATGGGCGGCTGTAACACATGTACAAACTGTGGTGCACAGCTAAAATGTGGCTTGTAATTTAAAATAGCGTATTAATTGTGTAGCTTTGAAATAAAGTTAAACCGAAACTCCCTATCTTTAAATAGGGGTTTCGGTTTTTTATTTTTATTAATATTTGTGCAGTTTATAAAAAAGATGTTCGGGTTTAAATAAAGTTTAATTATTAATGAAAAAGAGGTACCATTTTCTGTATAATTAGAATAGGATTATTTTGGTATTCTTGTATTCGTAAAATCGAATCATCGAAAGGAAGTGAAATAGATTGCATACACATATGCCAAAAGGTTATGAATGTCCATTTTGCCGAATTGTTTCTGGTAAAGAAAAACAAAATAACGGAACAAAACAAAGAGATATAATATATCAAAACGAACATGTTGCTGCATTTATTGCTAGTAAATGGTGGCCGAACAATAAAGGACATGTTCTAGTTGTTCCGAATCAACATTATGAAAATATTTATGAACTTCCGGTAGAAATGGCTGCTGAAATTCATCGTGTAGCTCAATTAACCGCATTTGCAATGAAAAATACATATGGTTGTGATGGAATTTCTACTCGTCAACATAATGAACCAGCAGGAAATCAAGACGTATGGCATTATCATCTTCATGTATATCCAAGGTACGAAGGTGACAATCTTTACATGACAAAAGGTGTCTTTACAATGCCTGATGAACGTCCTTATTACGCAGAAAAATTACGTTCTTGGTTAATCAATAAATAATTTGATATTTCGATATTATCTGGATATTTATAGTAAGTGAAAGGTTTTTTACATCATTTTATAGAAGTTAGTTAAATTTAATAATTAGGGAGAAAAGGAGAAAGTAGCAAATGTCACTTCATATTACTAGAGAGATAACTAAAACGGATAAACAATATCTCGAAGATGAACTGTATAAATTTAATTTAAAACACTTTCCAAAAGACTTAAGAGATAGGTATGAAGAAATCTGTTTATTTATTAAAGATGATAGTGGGAAAATTTATGGTGGAATTATGAGCGCCGTATGTTGGAATTGGTTGGAGATATATATCCTTATTGTAGATGAGGATCTTAGAAATTCTGGATATGGAACGAAATTGTTATTAGAACTAGAGGAAATTGCATTAAGTAAAAAATGTGATTTCATTAAAGTAGATACTCTAAGTTTTCAGGCACTAGATTTCTATAAAAAGAATGGTTACGAAGTGTTTGGTAGTATTAATAATGTAGGTAGAGATTTTGAGCATTATTATTTAAAGAAAGATTTAACTTATTTCAGTGGGTGACTAAACATCGGCTGAAATAGGTTAGAGCATCTTTAAGATGTTACGGATTCGACTTTATCCTCGGCGCATAAGTGCTTGTCCAGAAATCACTTTTCGGACAAGCATTTTTCACTATTTTCGGAAATAACCTCACATGTAGAAATACTTTTTGCTATTCCATTCACTACTCAACATGCCCATTTTAATCAAATAAAAATATTCATCTTCAAATTTACGACCTTCACTTAGCAGCCCCTCTTGAACGAACCCCACACTTAAATAGCACTGAACGCCGCTTTATTAAATTTAAAAACCCCGAGTGAGGCTTTATGTAAATTTAGTTCTTCGATTCAAACCCCGGCTGAACCAAGTTAATCCCCGGCGGATGTCACGGATTTTTTAGGGGAGTTTTTCAAGCGAGCTTGAAAAAAATCTGGACGCAATTACGCCGAGGCGTAATTGATTCAAAATGTAGCCTCCTTCTATAAGAAATGGACGTATGTTATTTCAACGATACGTCCGTAATTTTTACTCTTCTATTATTACTAAAAATATCCCGACAAATATCAATACCGTTCCAATCCAAAACGACCAGCCAATAGTTTCTCCGAGTAGTACCCAACCTAAAAATGTGCCAACAATCGGCTGCAAAAAGAAAAATAAGCCGCCACTAGAAGCATTCATGAGCTGCAGGCCTTTGTTCCAAAGTAAAAAGCCACATGCAGTAGAAATGATACCTAAATATAGTAAGCCTCCCCAAATTGAAGGCTGAGTCATTGCTTCCGTATTTAACTGCGATAGTTTCGGTAAAACAATAGGGGTCAATAAAATAACTGCAATACTTGAAGTGTACGTCGTGACTACAATTTGCGAATAACTGGCAGGAATTTTTTTTATAAGCACAGACATGAATGCCCAGGTAAGTGCTGCAATCAGTAAATAAACACCACCAAGTTGCTGAGTGCTATCAATCGCACCGTTGCCAACAATGATTGCAACCCCAATTGTAGCAAGCACAATTGAAAAGCACTTTTTCCAAGTAAGCGTCTCTTTTAATACGAAACGCGCAAATAACACCATAAAAGCAGGGGTTGTGGCAGTAATGATAGTCCCCATTTGAGCACTAGAAAGCAGCGTGCCCATTTCCTGTGTCACAATCGAGATCGTATTCCCAATGAGAGCCACGATGAAAATAATTAACCAATCTTTCTTTGCAATTGCCCAAATTTGTTTTGTTATGAAACCGATGATGAGTAACGTAATAGCCGCAATGAAATAGCGCATCCACACTAGTTCAAATGGTGGTACAACGTCAACTACTACCTTTACAACAACGTACATCCCGCCCCAAATGCTTGCTGCGAGCGATAAAAATAAAGCGCCTACTAATTTTTCATTCATTTTTGATTCCTCCGTTTGTAAAATGCCTGTCCGAAAACGGAAGAAAATTTCTTCTACCGTTATGGAAGAAGAATCACTGGTACGTCCTGTTCAAATAATGGTGTATAAAACATCGTCTTCACTTCCTTCTTTCATAATTTTTAAATTAGTATACAGTATTTGTTCTGGAATACATATACTTGCTTTTTATTTCACTAGAACAATTGCAATCTTGTAAAGATAATTTCCTTTTGTAAATCCAATGTAAACAAACTTTTCGGATAATTCATGTGCGAACAACAGCTTTCGCAACTTAAAAAAGTTATCGCACAATTTTGCTCATCATTTCGCCATATTTATGAAGTGAGAAATGAAAATATTACAAAATAACCTCGTGAATTTGCGTTGTATTTACAAAAATACACTAAATATTAACAAAAAATCGCTATTTTAATTGATTATTCTGAAAGTATTGTTCTTTTTTCTATCAATTTTTGTTTTGTTCTTCACAATTTACAGAAGGTTTACACGTTTCGTACAGAACATTAAAAATTGAACGTTATTGTTAAGGCAGATAGAAAATGCTTGGAGGATGGCAACATGTTGAAAAAGACAATCTATATAATTACATTTGCAATCACAATTATGCTACTAGCTGCATGTGGTGGGAAGTCAGAGAGTTCAAATGGCGGAGGACAACTCGTTACAATTTCGGGGTCTACATCTGTCGGACCTTTAGCAGAAAAATTAGCGATTAAATATGAAGAAACAGAAGATGTCAAAATAGAAATTAATCAAATTGGGTCATCAGCAGGGATAACAAATGCTATTAACGGCGTTTCTCAAATTGGTATGAGTTCGCGTGATTTAAAGCAAGAAGAAATCGATTCAGGAATTGAACAACTTGTCATTGCGTATGACGGGATTGTTGTCGTAACCCATCCATCGAATCCAGTGAAAGACTTGACGATGGAGCAAGTGAAGCAAATCTTTACAGGGGAAATCACAAACTGGAAAGAGCTTGGCGGTAAGGATATGGAAATCGTCGTTGTATCACGTGAGGACGGATCAGGTTCACGCGATGCATTTCAAGAAATTGTAGGCTACGAATCGGGTGAATTGATTCGAAATGCGATTGTAGCAAGTGGTAACGGAAATATAAAAACGACGGTTGCGACAAATAAACATGCGGTCGGATTTATTTCGTTCGAATATATCGATGAAACCGTTTCGGCATTAGCAATTAACGGTGTACAAGCGCAGGCAGCAAATGTACTAGATGGGAAATATGAATTATCGAGACCATTCATATTTGTCTACGATAAGGAAGTGCCACAAGCAGCAACGAAATTTATGGACTATATATTAAGTGAAGATGGACAAAAAATTGTGGAATCAGCAGGTGCGATTCCATTAACGAAATAATGTGGGCATGGAGGACAAAGCTGTGACAACACAAAGAGAATATGACGTACAACAGCAAATAAGTAAAGGCAATAAACGTAAATACTTTTTAGAAAGCTTATCATCAAAAATTTTCTTAGCCTGTGCATTACTTTCAGTAGTAAGTCTACTACTTATCGTAGGCTTCGTATTTTATAAAGGGGCAAACCCATTTGTAACAGGTGGTTATAGTTTCTTAGATTTTATCTTTGGAAGTGATTGGGTTCCGTCAGAAGATAAATTCGGGATTTTTCCAATGATTGTCGCATCGATTTATGCAACGATTGGCGCACTTATTATTGGGGTACCTGTGGGCTTATTAACAGCGATTTTTTTAGCGGAAATTGCACCAAAGTCAGTAGCGAAAATTGTTTCACCAGCTATTCAATTATTAGCAGGGATTCCTTCGGTGTTATATGGGGTGTTCGGTTTAGCGATTATCGTACCTTTTTTACAAAATAACTTAGGCTTAGCACGTGGACAAAGCTTGATTGCGGTGATATTAGTGTTAGCAATCATGATGCTACCAACGATTGTAACAGTAGCAGAAACAGCAATTCGTGCGGTGCCGAAAACATATCGTGAAGGTTCTCTAGCACTAGGTGTATCACAAATTGGTACGATTTTTAAAGTCGTTGTACCTGCAGCAAAATCAGGGATTATGGCTGCAATTGTGCTTGGTTTAGGTCGTGCGTTAGGCGAGACGATGGCTGTAATTTTAGTGGCCGGAAACTCACTGATTATCCCGACAAGCTTAACCGATTCGGTGCGTCCATTGACGACGAATATCGCACTGGAAATGGGTTACGCAGCAGGTACACACCAGGAAATGCTATTTGCAACAGGAATTGTGTTATTCTCATTTATCTTACTATTAAACTTTGTACTATCACGCATCACAGCGAAGGGAGCTAAGTAATATGCGTCAAATGAAAGATAATATTTTACGCGGCTTATTATGGGCTTCAGCTTTTGTGTCAGTCGCAGTATTAGTTGTCATTGTTGGTTATATTTTTTATAAAGGATTTTCATATATAAGCTTTGACTTTATTTTTGGAGATTATTCGCCATCAGGTGACGGTGGGATTTTCCCAATGATTGTAACGACAATTTTAACCATAATAATTTCATTAGTGATTGCAACGCCAATCGGGATTTTAGCGGCGGTTTACTTACATGAATATGCAAAGCAAGGTCGTTTAGTAAATATAATTCGTTATGCAACGGAAAGCTTAACCGGGATACCTTCGATCATCTATGGGTTATTCGGAGCGGTATTTTTCGTAGCCATTTTAAAATTAGGGATGTCGATTATAGCAGCATCATTAACGTTAACAATTATCGTTTTACCAGTCATTATTCGTACGACAGAAGAGGCATTAAAAACAGTGCCAGCAACTTATCGTGAAGGCTCGTTAGCGCTTGGTACAACAAAATTACAAACATTATATAAAGTAATTTTACCAAGTGCCATGCCAGGGATTTTATCGGGAATTATATTATCGATTGGCCGTATCGTTGGGGAATCGGCAGCGATTTTCTTAACAGCAGGAACGGTAGCAGCAATGCCATCAAGCATTTTCTCATCAGCACGAACATTAACGGTACATTCGTATTTAGTAACGCAAGAAGCGGGTGATATTGGCTTAGCAGCGGCAGTTGGTATTGTATTAATCGTTATCATTTTAGCGCTGAACTTATCAGCAACATATATTTCGAAAAAATTAAACAAGGCAGATTATTAAGGAGCAAAAACAATGACTATGACCGTATCAGAAGCAGCGATTTTCAACAGCTCGTCAGCAATTTTAACAGATGTACAGGAAACGAAAATTCAAGTAAATGATTTGAACCTATTTTATAGTGAAAAACAAGCATTGTTTAACGTCAATTTAGATATTAAAGAAAAAGAAGTAACAGCATTAATTGGTCCTTCAGGTTGTGGTAAATCAACGTTTTTACGTACACTAAATCGCATGAACGACTTGATTGATGGGGTACGTGTCATCGGGAATATTCAAATTGATGGAGAAAATGTTTACGAATCGAATGATGTCATTAAGTTACGAACAAAAGTGGGCATGGTGTTTCAAAAATCAAATCTGTTCCCAATGAGTATTTATGATAACGTAGCGTACGGCCCACGCATGCAGGGAATAAAAAACAAAAAGACATTAGATGGTATTGTTGAAGAATCACTGCGCGGTGCAGCGATTTGGGATGAAGTAAAGGATCGTTTAAAATCATCGGCGCTTGGTCTTTCTGGTGGACAGCAACAACGTATTTGTATCGCACGTGCTATTGCTATGAAGCCGGATGTGATTTTAATGGACGAGCCAACATCAGCACTTGACCCAATTTCAACATTAAAGGTAGAAGAATTAATTACACAAATGAAAAAGGATTATACAATCGTCATTGTAACGCACAACATGCAACAAGCTGCACGTATTAGTGACAAAACGGCATTTTTCTTAAACGGTGAGGTTGTGGAATTTGATGATACAAATATTATTTTCTCAACACCTAAAGATCAGCGCACAGAAGACTATGTAACAGGTCGTTTCGGATAATAGGGGGGAGATAGGACATGATTCGTGAAAACTTTGAAAAAAATATGCTTGAGCTACAAAATAAAATGGTCGAAATGGTAGATTTAACAGTTGTGGCAACGGAAAAGGCATTTACAGCATTACAGGAGCAAGATATGACAGTTGCACTTGATGTCATTGAGGGAGATGCCTATATTGATGAGCTCGAAAATGAAATCAATCAAATGGCAATTTGGTTAATGGCAAAAGAGCAGCCAGTTGCTAGAGATCTTCGTCGTATTGTTAGCATGATTAAAATGTCTTCAGATATCGAGCGTATCGCAGACTTTGCTGTAAACACTGCAAAAGCGACAATAAAAATTAGTAAAACAGATTCGGTCATTTCGAAAACAAGCTTAGTCGAAATGAAAAATATTTCGATGGACATGCTGAAAAAGGCGATGAAGGCTTTCATCGAGGAAGATATTGCACTTGCAAAAGCAGTTGGTGAATTAGACGACAAGGTAGATGAGAAGAATCATCAAAACTATGCCGTTTTAACAACTTATTTATCAGAACATCCGCAAGACACGGAACAAGTTGTACAGCTATTATTTATTAATCGTTTTGTCGAGCGTACGGCCGATCATATTACAAATATGGCCGAATCAACAGCTTACTTTATTAAAGGACAGTTATTTGACTTAAACTAGAGAAGCGAGGAATCATTGATGACGAAAAAAATATTAGTCGTTGAAGATGATGAAAATTTAGGAAACTTATTGCAGTTGTATTTAATCAAAGATGGCTATGAAGTACGTATCGAAACAGCCGGTAAACTTGGACTAGATGCGCTCGTACAATACGGGCCTGATGCAATAATACTCGATTGGACATTACCAGATATAGAGGGTATAGAGATATGTCGTCAAATTCGTTATCAATCTGACATCCCAATTATTATGATTAGTTCGAGAACAGATGAATTAGATGCTGTTTTAGCACTTGAGATGGGGGCTACTGAATATATTCGCAAGCCGTTTGGGTTCCGCGAGCTATTGACACGTCTAAGATTACATTTGAAACGCTATGAAAAAGAGCAACAGCAGCAAGCACGTGTATCGGAGCTGGTAATTGGTCCGTTTAAAGTGGATCTTGTCATGTTTAAAGTGTATAAGGAAGAAGTAGAAATCCCGTTAACAAAACGAGAGTTTAAGCTACTGTTGCATTTATTAGAACAACCCGGTGATATTAAATCCCGTGAAGATATTATTGAAATGCTCGATTTTACTAAAGGCGATAAGCGTACGGTAGATGTACATATTCGTAGACTACGTGAGAAAATTGAAGAACAGCCGAGCTCACCGAAATGGATTAAGACAAAAAGCGGCATCGGCTATTATTTTAATGATAAAGCACAGGAAGTCTCTTACAATTCGTAGGAGGCTTTTGTATATTAAATTTTGATATTAACATGCTTATTCAAGGGGAAAATTAATATCATGTGTAATGCATGATTCGAAGTTTTTTATAAAATCTCGAAGTATTTTTGCTAATTCAATCTTTTTACTAAGCCAAACATAATGCTCGGCACCCTCTATTTCTATGTATTTTGAATTATTAATAAGCGCAGAAATTTGCTTAATTGGCCAGGAGGGGCGAATATCTTTTTCTGCATAGATAAATAATGTGGGTAAATCTAGATGTGAAATATCTTTGAGTAAGTTCGGATTTTTAATAAATGTTCTCCAAGAATCAATTAGGGATCTGTGGACAATCGTATTGACCTCATACTCAAAATCTGGGGTAAATTCACCAATTTCTAGCTTGTTTCGACTGTAAGAGTCTTTCCAATCTCGGTCATTTTGTATTCCAGTCCCAGATATAGAAACATAGCCTAATATAGAGTGCGAATACAATAGTGAATAGGCGAGTCCCACATCTGCTCCCCATGAGTGCCCAATGACTAACCATTTTTTAAATCCATACGCTTTTCTAATCCATTCAATATCACGAAGACAAGACGCTAAATCATACCCATTGCCATCATCGCTAGAACGACCACAGCCTCTAGGGTCAAACATAATTACTTCACAAACCTCATCAATTAGACTAGAAAGAGGTTCTAAATAATTACAAGTTCCAGGTCCTCCACTAATTAAGATGACAGGAATACTACCTTCCCCTCTTTTTTCGGTCCAAAGCTGTGCATGATCTATTTCAATAAGTTTTTCAATCAAAAATACCACCCCTTAATTAAAATGTTTTATATGATAGCTTATTATTTATTATGAACGATTTGTAAAAAACCGGTATATTAGTTGTAGTACATTTCATCACCAATTTCTTGATTTAATCTGACTTATTTAGCTTTTCATATTAATTAAAAGTCTACAATACAATATTTAAAACTATCAAGGAGGCTCGAATGTTTTATTTATCGAAAGAAACACAGCATCAAGCAGATGTAGCGCATATAGCATATTTTCCAGAAAGCGATATAGATTTAGATAGATTGACGTATTCAATGCAAGAGTTAAAGGCTGAAAAACAATGGATTCCGGAGCGATTTCATGGAGCGATTGATAGCGGAACATTATATAGGATGTCAGAACAGTGGCAGGATTTTTTGAACTGGTGTGAACAAACTATTGCAACACATCAAGTCCATTTCGAAAACATGTACAAAAATCGTCTATTGATTGCAACAAAATTCGATGAGGCAGCTGCTGAAGTTTTTAACGATTCTTTGCATGATGGCGCAATTTTAAATATCAAGCGTCAAGATGGCAATGTGACGTTACTCATTGATATGCGAGGTGGCTTTACACCAAAAGCGGTGATCCGTCTAACGTTTATGGAGGCACAGGAAACGGGTGAGCTTGCGCGCGACTATGTGTATGATGAACTGATCGAGACAACAAATGGCTACGTGCTTCGTGTGCTGTCCGGCTCACCATATGACGAATGGACGATTGATTTCACTGATGTAAAGGCAAGCTTTGTTTATCGTCCAAAAGCTTATACCGAGCGTGAGCAATATAAGGATGTTTTTAGCTATATTGGAGATTTAACACCGTCGTTACACTATTTTATCTTAGAAAATCAGGAATTCATTGATTTCGATGTACATAACATTGAGCAGCGTGAGACAGGATTTTTCATCAATGATTTATTGTTAGGCATTACGACCGAGCAAGTAATCGAGCGCATTTACTGTGATCTATATGAAGATCCATTTGCCCATTTTAGTGAAATGGTTCCACTTGAAGAACTTGAAGAGGCCGCCTTAAGCGAGGATCCCGTATTACGCGTACGTGCATTTAATACAATGTTTGAAATTGATCGTAAAGCCGCTCCTATTGTTAACCGTGTGCTCCGTATCATTCAGGTGGAAGAGCATGAGGAAATGCTTATGCAAGTAATAGCTGAGCATTTTGAAAAACTTGGGCTACTTGATGCGGAGGTAAAAGAACGCTGGTTATCGTAATTCCTTTTACAAAACAAGGGATTTTGCATTATACTTAGTTAACATGTAATTAAAAGGAGGTTTGCCAAATGTCTGAGCAAACAGAAAAGAAAAAATTAAGTTTACAAGAGCTTGTAAAACAGCAATTAGAAGCAAAGAAAAACAATGCAGGTGGCGGTACAAACAATTTAAAAGGTGACACGTCAACGAAAAAAATGAAGAGCCAGCAATCGAAGAAAACAAGCAATACGCGCCGTAAAATGGGTGTGTAATAAGAAGCCTGAGCATGAAATCCATGTTCAGGTTTTTCTTTTTGTGAATTTATTTGAAAGTTTAAAAAACAACTGATTCCAAACTAATCGTCATTCGTCTATACAACTAAGAAGGGGGAGGTACTTTGCGAAGAGACGTCTTTGATACTCATTATGAAGCGATTTATAAATACATACTTTACTTAACGAATGATTGCCATTTAGCGCATGACTTACTGCAAGAAACCTTTTACCGCTATTATCAAAAAGATTATGATGCTAATGAACGTCTGTATTTACTAAAAATTGCCCGAAATTTGATATACGACCATTATCGCAGAAAAAAGTTAATCGGCTTTTTTGCATTAAAAAAGGAACCGCCAGCGAATGCCAAGTTACCAGAAGAAGTAACATTACAAAATGCCGAAAATGAGACGCTATACAATGCTTTACAGCAAATAAAAACGAATTACCGTGAAGTGGTGATTTTACGCTATATCGAGCAGTATTCTGTCAAAGAGACAGCGCAAATTTTAAATACCTCGGAAGTAAAGGTTAAAAATGATACCGCGCGTGGATTAAAGGCGTTACGTGAACTATTAGGAGGTGTGCGCAATGCTTGATGAAAAACAGTTAAATAACTTACAGTCCATAAAAATTGATGAGGTTGAAAAACAAGCTGATTTCGAACGAATCCAAAGAAGAATAAACAAAAAGCCATTCCATTGGCAAGTTCCAGCAGTATCGTTTTCAATAGTGCTGCTCGTGTTATTGTTTGTTGCGACAATGCCGATCCCGGATAACACCGTAAACCTTTCTTCAGACGCCTATTTAACATCAATTTTAGTGAGAGATGGTGAAGGTGATCCGAAATCTAATTATTATTTAGGAGTTAGTCAGACGGTGGCTGAGGATGAGCTGAAAACCATGCAAGCTTCACTCGATACTCTACAACAAATTGAAGAACCACCAGTTAAGTCAAAAGTGTCTAAATCCTATCGATTTACCTATAGCGATGGCTCCAATCTTGTCTTCTATGAATATTTAACAGCAAATAGAATATATATTAAAGACGTTCACAAAGGCCTCTATTATGAATTTACAGAGGGCTCGGGCTTTATTTCGTTTATGAATACTCGCTACCAAACGTGGCAATATGTTTTGCTTGTGATCATTTTTGTTTTACTGTTTGGTGGCAATATGTACATTGATAAAAAAATGCGTGTTGAAGAAGATCAGAAGCGAAAGCTACCGATGCATTCGCATTATACGCAAAGTATAATGACAATTTGCTATATTTTTGTGTTGTTCTTGTTTTTTGTGGGAGGAATGTCTAGTAATGCACACATTCATATCGCAGGAATCTATTTGTTAGGGTTTGTTTTCGCATTCATTAATATCATCATCGAACAAAAGCATGATAATAATAGCTGGCGTAAGCTGCGTTTTATGAATGTTTCGTTGATGATGCCGACGTATATATACCTACTTATTCAACTGTAGTTACTTCTTTACAAAGAGTTACTTTTGTTTTCGGAATACTTTGACAAATAATGTAATTCACTTTACGATTAAATAAACTAATGTAAGAGGGTGATTCGATGATTACAATTGAAACAGCGCAGCAATTCGATAACGAAGATTCGTTAAATAGCTATGCAGAAGAATTTTATAAACAACCTGGTCAAATTTATTTCGATGGAAATTCACTTGGTTTATTATCAAAGCGTTCGGAAAAAAGTGTACTCTCATTATTACATTCATGGAAAGAACATGGAATTGATGGTTGGACTTCTGGTGACAACCCGTGGTTTTATTTATCGGAAGAATTAGGGGAGCTTTGTGCACCACTTGTTGGTGCGGAAAGTGGAGAGGTTGTATTAACAGGTTCTACAACAACGAATTTGCACCAGCTACTTGCAAGTTTTTTCAAACCAACTGAAACCAAAAATAAAATTTTAGCAGACGAACTAAATTTCCCGTCGGATTTATATGCAATTCAGAGTCAGCTAGCGCTAAAGGGTTTGTCAAAAAACCATATGAAATTAGTGAAATCACAGGACGGGCAAACGTTAACTACAAAAAACATTATTGAGGCAATGACGGATGATGTCGCAGTGGCGGTATTGCCAGCGGTCCTTTATCGCAGTGGTCAAGTGCTCGATTTACAGGAGATTACGAAGGCTGCACACGAAAAAAATATAATTGTTGGCTTTGATTTATGTCATTCAATCGGTTCAATTCCACACAAGCTCCATGACATTGGTGCGGACTTTGCTTTTTGGTGTAATTATAAGCATTTAAACGGTGGGCCAGGTTCCGTTGCTGGGCTATTTGTGCATGAAAAACATTTTGGCACTGCACCTGGCTTAGCGGGTTGGTTTGGCTCAAATAAAAATAAGCAATTTGATTTAGACATTACATTAACGCAATCAAGCGACGCGGGGGCATATCAAATTGGCACGCCGCATGTATTAAGTTTAGCGCCTATTATAGGCTCACTTGAGTTGTTTAGTGAAGTAGGGATAGACGCTATACGTGAAAAATCACTGAAGTTAACCCAATTTATGATGGATTGTATTGAACAGGAAATTCCAAATACCTTCACTTTCGGCAACCCATTAGATCATTCTCGTGGCGGGCATTTATTTTTAGTTCATGATGAGGCAGCACGAATCTGTAAGGCACTAAAAGGTGAAGGAGTTATTCCTGATTTCCGTGCACCGAATGGCATTCGTTTAGCACCGGTTGCGTTATATAATTCATTTGCAGAAGTGTGGCAAGCTGTTCAAATATTAAAAGGCATTATGCATGAGAAAGTGTATGAATCATTTGAAAATAAACGAGATGTTATTGCATAAGGAGGAAATTTGATGGACAAAAAATCGATTTCAGACTTAGAACAAAAAATCAGTGCGGAAAAAGGCATTCATACCGACTTTAAAAATGATATGACGTATGGCGAGTATTTAGGGTTAGATGCTATATTATCGAGTCAAAAGCGCTTATCAGAGCATCATGATGAAATGTTGTTTTTAATTATTCATCAAGTAAGCGAGCTATGGATGAAGCTTATTATCCATGAATTACAGGCTGCCATTACAACAATTCAGCTAGGGAACATGCAACCTGCGTTTAAAATGCTCGCTCGTGTATCAAAAATACAGCATCAAATTATTCAAGCATGGGATGTGCTTGCAACGATGACACCTGCTGAATATTTACAGTTCCGTGATTCGCTCGGAAAAGCTTCAGGATTTCAAAGCTATCAATACCGCCAAATCGAATTTGCACTTGGCTATAAAAGTAAGCATATCTTAAAAATTTATGAAAAAGATCAAGAGATATTAAACGAACTAAAACAGGCCTATGAAGCGCCAAGTATATACGATGTCGCGATTGAAGCACTCGTAAAAGCAGGGTTGGAAATAAATCCAACATTGATTAATCGTGATTTTTCTGTAGTATATAGTGGTGACGATTCCGTTGCGGCAGCCTGGAAAACTGTATATGAAAATATCGATACTTATTGGGATTTATACCAATTGGCAGAAAAGTTAGTAGATATTGAAGATGCATTACAGCAATGGCGCTTCCGTCATATGAAAACGGTTGAGCGTATTATTGGTTTTAAAATAGGCACTGGTG
Source organism: Solibacillus daqui (assembly GCF_028747805.1). Lineage (NCBI taxonomy): Bacteria > Bacillati > Bacillota > Bacilli > Caryophanales > Caryophanaceae > Solibacillus > Solibacillus daqui. Next base: position 2,520,018 of record NZ_CP114887.1, on the reverse strand, counting down.
GCTCCTCTGGTGTGAACTATTTACGCCAAGTGCTTGATCATCGTTTTTTCCCAGAGCTTTGGGATTTACGAACAACATTATAGTTTAGAGACAGATAGTTAGAGTGGAGTGAGTTAGATGGAGAAGAGTAAAGGACAATGGTCAAGTAAATTAGGGTTTGTATTAGCGTCAGCTGGTGCAGCGATTGGGCTCGGGGCGATTTGGAAAATGCCTTATGTAGCCGGTCAAAGTGGTGGCGGCGCATTCTTTTTAATTTTTGTTCTATTAACGTTATTAATAGGTTTACCGATGTTATTATCGGAATATATCATTGGTCGTGCAGCACAAAAAGAAGCAGTAACCGCTTATAAGGTACTAGCACCGAATACGAAAGCATGGGCTTGGATTGGAAAGTTAGGCATTATTGGGTGCTTTTTATTACTATCGTTTTACAGTGTAGTTGGTGGTTGGATTTTCGTATATAGTGGAGTGTCAGTTGTTGGCAATGTCATTGATCCGAATTTAGACCCAGGTGCATTTTTCGGGCAAGTAACAGGTACACCGTGGATCGCATTAGTGGGCCTTGCATTATTTACGATTGCGAACGTTATCGTTATTGCATTAGGTGTTCAAAACGGGATTGAAAAAGCGAATAAATTTATGATGCCGCTATTATTCATCATGTTCTTTATTTTAGTGGTGCGTGCTGTAACGCTAGATGGGGCAATGGAGGGGATTAAGTTCTTCTTATACCCTGACTTTTCGAACATTACAGGGGAATCGATTTTATATGCGTTAGGACAGTCGTTTTTTGCATTAGCAGTCGGGTTTTCATGTCTTGTTACATATAGCTCGTATTTGAAGAAAGATGTTAGCTTGCCAAATTCAGCTGGCTCAGTAGTAGGGTTAAGTATTTTTGTATCGTTTTTAGCAGGTCTAGCGATTTTCCCAGTTGTGTTCGCATTTGATATGGAAGTCACAAGTGGGCCACCATTACTATTTATGGTGCTTCCAGCTGCATTTTCACAAATGCCATTTGGAGAACTGTTTTTAGCGATGTTCTTAATTTTATTTTTATTTGCAACGTTAACTTCTTCATTTAGTTTGTATGAGATTATTGTTGCGGCGATTGTAGAGAAGTGGAATGCTTCTCGTGCCAAAATTACAATGGTGATAGGGGTTCTTGTGTTTATTGCGGCAATACCTTCTACTTTAACGTATAGTACGTTAGGGGATGTGTCCATTTTTGGTCGTAACATTTTTGACTTTACGGACTTTGTAGTGTCAAATGTTATTTTACCAATTGGCAACTTACTCATCGCGATTTTTATTATTCATATTATGGATAAGCAACTAGTAAAGAAGGAATTTTTTCAAGGAAGTCAAATGGGTGAAGGTTTTTATAAAATATATCGTTTTTTAATGACTTTCGCAGTACCAACAGTAATTTTAGTTGTACTTGGATATTTAATTATTCAATACTAGAGGTGATGTAATGTGTGGATTGATATTACACAAACAATGAAAAAGGGGATGCCAAATTGGCCAGGAGACACTCCGTTTTCATTTGAAATAGCCTATACGAAACAGCAAACGGGTTCTGTGAATATAGGGAAAATCGAAACGTCTTTGCATACAGGCACACATGCAGATGCGCCGTTTCATTTTGACAATAAAGGACCAACCATCGATCAGTTAGACGTCAATACATTTATCGGTGACTGCTTAGTAATTGATTGCCGACCGCATTCAATTATTACCGCAGCCTTTTTACAAGCAATTGACTTTCAAGGTGTACAGCGCATTTTATTGAAGACGGTGGATCGAATTTCAGATAGTTTTCCGCAGCATATTCCAATTATAGATGCCGAGGTTGCCGCATTATTAAAAGAACGAGGGGTTATCTTACTAGGAGTCGATAATCCATCCGTTGATTCGTTAACGAGTAAAGAAGTGCAAGCACATCATGCATTATATGCACATCAAATCCAGATTATTGAAGGATTAGATTTAAGTTGTATTGAGCCAGGTCTTTATGATTTTATAGCATTGCCCTTAAAAATTGAGGCTGCTGATGGTGCTCCAGTTCGTGCAGTTATTCGAAAAAAATAAAACAACATATCAAGTTATATAAGAAATAGCCTATCCAAACAATTATGCTTTGGAGGGCTATTTTGCTATTTACTTATTCAATAAAATTTGTCGAAGTTTTATATGGAATAAAAGAATACAGTCGAATAACATTTAAGGATTTTCCTAAAATATCACAAAATCTCTCATTAGCCTCCAAAAGGTCTTATGGAGTTCATTTAATGATGGTGCTACCATTAATATGTATTTGAATTTCTGTAGATTCGATGCAAGTAAATGGCAAGGGAGCGATGGTAAATTGTCACATTAATTTGGGTTTCCGAGTATTGACATCCAATAGTAACTGCTTTTTAAAAAGCAATTACGTCTCGGCGTAATTGCGTCCAGATTTTTTGGAACATGTTCGAAAGCTCATCGTATAATCTGTGACATCCGTTGGGGACATTACTGGATTCAGCAGAGATTTATTAATCTCAACGAATTCAGTAAATACTTGATATTCATCCCCCACTTTTAGAAGTGTAGGACTTCTACTGAAGCAAGTTTATAGTGAAAGGAGTTTAGCCCAAATGAGCAGAAGAAAATTGAAAGCATATATGAGTACTATCCTATCTTTTAGGTTAGTTGCGAGTTTAATAACACCTGCCTTTGCAACAACGGCAACTGCTATGAGTACATCAAATGCTTCAGATTTAGTTATTTCTGAATATGTAGAGGGGGGCAGCTTCAATAAAGCGCTCGAACTGTATAACGGGACAGGGACGACTGTGGACTTGAGTGCCTATTCGCTGGAATTATATGCGAATGGCTCCGCGACTGCTACAGCAAAATTAGCATTATCGGGAAGTTTAAACAACGAAGAAACCTATGTAATCTATCACCGAGATGCAGTACCTGAAGTAAAAAGTAAGGGACATCTTGAAAATCAAAGTGTCATTAATTTTAATGGTGATGATGCCATTTTATTAAAAAAGTCAGACAACATCATCGATTCTTTTGGACAAGTAGGAGCAAGAAGTAACTGGGGAACAGATGTATCGTTGGTTCGAAAAGCGACCGTAAAAGAGGGCGATCCAATTACGAATGATGCTTTTAATCGGGATGAACAGTGGATTGTTTACCCGAAAGATACGTTTGACTATTTAGGGTCCCATGAAATGGATGGAACTGATCCAGAAGAACCTGAACCAACAGATGTTCTTCCCATTGCTGATGCTCGTGCATTACCTCTAGGAGAAACGGTTTCCATTAAAGGGATTGTAGCTGCTACTTTAAAAAATACTATTTCAGTCCAAGATGAAACAGGTGGTATTGCAGTACGGCCAACGAGCTTGAATGTGAAAATTGGCGATGAGGTCACATTAACGGGTACATTGGCGAATTTCCGTGGCTTGCTTCAACTAGACAGTGCGACAATTGTTGACAAAGTCGAAAATAGTGGGGAACCTACGCCGAAAATTATCACTGGTGCAGAAGTATCAGAATCTAATGAATCGCAGCTTGTGACAATTCACAATGTCATTCTATCTGATGTGCAGGCTGGAAGTGGTTGGGCAAATTATGTTGCTACGGATGGACAGGAATTTCTTGTTCGAGACGAAAATGCTTCGTTAGGTTTATCGGTTGGAACGACATATGATGCAATCACAGGTATTGTTCAGCAATTCGATAACGACTATCAAGTCATCCCACGCAGTATTGCCGATATTGTCGTAGACAGTACAATGGTTCAACCTGCTTTAGCGAATCCAGGCAGCGGGACTTTCATTGGTAAGACATCGGTTACATTAACGACTGGTACGGCCAACGCACAAATCCTTTATACGCTAGACGGAACAGACCCGATAACAAACGGGGTAGCATATACAACATCAATCGAAATTACAGAAGATACTATGCTAAATGCGGTTGTGAAAACGGACGATCATCGCTTTAGTGAAGTGAGTACGTACACTTATGTAATAACTGACAGTCTTCAAATTCATGACATTCAAGGAGCCGGTCATACGTCGCCATTTAACAATCAAGCGGTAGAAGGCATTGAAGGGGTCGTTACGTATTCGTTTACTTTAAGTGGCTCTACGTACTACCATATTCAAACGCCTGATGAACTTGTTGACAACGACCCTAATACTTCTGAGGCCATCATTTTGTACAGTGGTCGAAATGCTTGGCCGATTCAAGTAGGGGATCTCGTTTCAGTTACTGGAAAAGTAAGTGAATACGCCATTGACGGATACGATGATCGCCAACAGACCGATATGAAAGTAACGCAAATTAATGTGCGAGATGATCAAGGCGGGCGAGTGACTGTTATAAAAAGGGGTTTAGCACTTCCTCAGCCGATTATAATTGATGAAGAGAATATACCAAGTGAGCACATTGATAGTGATTATTTAGAAATTTTTAACCCAACTGTCGATGCCATTGATTTTTGGGAAAGTTTAGAAGGGATGCGTGTACAAGTTGGCAATGTGAAAGCAACGGCACCTCAAGAGCATGGCGATTTAGTTACGGTCCTTGAAAGGGGGGCAACTAACACGATACATGGTGGTGTTTTGCTTGAGCAAAATAACCAAAATGCCAATCGCATTCAGTTCCGATTAGAGCCGAATGGTCCTGGTCGAGATTTCGAAGTGGCGACAGGTGACGCATTTAAAGGTCCGATTACTGGAGTGGTCGGTTATTCATTCCAAAACTATAAAATTTACGTATCGCTCGATGAAATGAAAGCAGCGCATACGAAAGGAAATGCCACGCCTGAGAAAACAACGATTGTGAAAGCGGACGATAAATTGACAATCGCTTCTTACAATTTGGAGAATTTCTCTAACAATACGAAAACAACAACTGCAGACAAAGCAAGAAAACTAGCGCGAGCTTTTGCCATCGATATGCAAAATCCGGATATTATCGGCGTTACGGAGGTTCAGGATAATAACGGTCCAGATGCTGGTGATTCGAAGGCTGCTGCAAGCTATGAACGTTTAATTCAAGCAATCAAAGATGCAGGTGGCGTCCAGTATGAATACGTCAATATCGATCCTGTAAACAACGAAGATGGCGGCCAACCGAATGCAAATATTCGAGTAGGTTTCCTGTACAATCCTGCACGTGTGACATTAACAGAAGGCGCTCCTCACGGCAATGCTACGACAGCGGTCGGTTATGAAAATGGTAAGCTGACGCATAACCCAGGACGTATTGAGCCGAACAATGATGCATTTAAAAGTAGCCGTAAGCCATTAGCGGCACAGTTTGAGTTCCAAGGTGAGTCAGTTATTGTCATCGCCAATCATTGGAATTCCAAATCAGGCGATACACCATTATTCGGATCGACACAACCACCAGTCTACGGCAGTGAAGTGCAACGCAGAAAAATTGCGAATATTGTCCAGCAATTTATTGGAGATGTTAAAACAAAAAATCCAGAAGCAAATATCGTATCTGTCGGCGATTTCAACGACTTCCAATTCTCGGATAGTTTAAAGATTCATGAAGGCAATCTCATGACGAATATGATTAACAAAGTTGAAACTTCAGATCGATACTCGTATGTGTATCAAGGAAATTCACAAGTGTTAGATCATATTTTAGTATCCAATAACTTAGTAGAACAAACGGAAATCGACATACTGCATATTAATGCCGACTTCACGGATATGGCGGGGCGTGCAAGTGATCATGATCCGATATTAGTACAAATTGGTTTCGATTCGCCTGTTATATGGGAGCCACTACCAATTGGCAAAATGTATAACTTAGTAAACGAAAAGAAAAAGCAAGTTGTCATAGCTGAGTCAAGTGTCTCTGTTAATATGGATGCAACTACAAAGCTGAAGGATGGACTCTACCTTAAAGGGGATTATGCTGAACTAGCTGGTGAAGGTTTCAAAACGAATCGCGTTATTTTGCAACCAAAGAAAAACGGATTAAAAGTTGACTTGAAAGGGACAGTGATAGGTCATATCACGGTTGAGGGGCCAAATAAAGTTGCCATTAAAGGCGCTGAAAATATTCAGAAAATTGAGTATGTTGAAGGGGCCGATCCGGAAAATATCGTATTTTATGATTCGAATGGGAAACGCATATACAATCCAACGAATAATGAAGCACCTGTTGTTAAAAAAGCTATTCCTAGTCAACAAGTGAAAATAGGCGAGACCCTTTCAATCGCACTCTCCGACCATTTCACAGATCCAAACGGAGATAAGCTGTTATTTTCTACGACGCATGGTTTGATTGATCTATTCACCGATGTATTAACGCTTAAGCTTGAAAAAGGTAAACATATCATTACTGTCACAGCGAGCGATCGAGCAAAGTCGGTCACTATAAGTTTCAGTGTAACGGTATCAGAGGATGTGTCACCGCCGATCCCAGTGGATGACTACTATAAAGATGCAATTGGGAAAGAAGGACAGGAACTAAAAAAGTCCCTTCATGACATTATTTCAGGTCATAAACAGTTGGATTATTCAGAAGTATGGGAAGCATTGCGGGAAACAGACGAAGATCCGAATAATGCGAATAACGTCATTCTGTTTTACTCCAATGAGTCGCGTTCAAAAACACGGAATGGTGGCAATGTCGGAGATTGGAACCGTGAGCATGTTTGGGCACAATCCCATGGCAATTTCGGTACAAGTAAAGGACCAGGAACAGATATCCATCATCTACGCCCAACAGATGTACAGGTAAACAGTGCTCGAGGGAATCTTGATTTTGATAACGGTGGAACTGCTGTAAAAGGCTGTGACGGTTGTTACAAAAAATCAAATTCTTGGGAACCGCCAAATCACGTTAAAGGTGACGTAGCTAGAATGCTATTTTACATGGCCACTCGATATGAAGTAGGCGACCGTGTCGATCTTGAATTAAACGACAAGCTAAGTAACGGATCGGCTCCTTATCACGGGAAGCTTTCAGTGCTTTTAAAATGGCATGAATTGGATCCTGTTGACGAGTTTGAGAGAAATCGAAATGAAGTCATCTTCAAATGGCAGGGCAATCGAAATCCATTCATCGATCATCCAGAATGGGTTGAATTAATTTGGAGCATGTCTGACTCAACCGTTTTGCAAAAGGCTTCTTGAAATCAAAATACGTTAGCAAAACGCCTTATTTAGGATGCTTTCATTCTACAAAAATATTTGTAGTAAGGAAGTTGAATAAACTCATAATTTCATATATAAATTGAATTTTAAGAATGTAGCTCTTTATTAAAATAATAAAAATACTAGAGATCATCGCCTTCTACAGCAACAGCGCGCTCAAACTAAGGAGCTTTAGCAATCTATTTTCTTGCCGAAGTGACCAAAAATGTACTTTACCAGCTTATTGAGCGCCTACGTTATAAGAATACGTAATAGAAAAATAGCAAGGATTCTTTCGTTCATTCTATATAGCAAAAAAATCTGTATTAGGGGGAAATTTAGTGAAGAGTTTATTTAATAATCGATTCTTTAGTTTGTTCTTAGTATTAACTATGGTCTTTTCGTTATTTAGTCCGTTCCAAGCTGCATCAGCAAACGAGCTAAAACCATTTAAACCAACGACACAAAGCGAAAGCACGATGCAATTAAAGGCAGCAATTGCCGATCAATTAAATGTGTTAGATGGAGGACCAAAACTACACAAAGAGTTACAAGGTCTTTCTGGCAATCAAGACGTTGACGTAATTATTCACTTGTCTGAGAAACCAGTCGCACTGGAAAAAGGCATACACAACTTAAGTGGAAAAGCGTTCTCTTCTTCACAGGAAAAACAAGTAAGAACGAAAGTCAAAGCACAGCAAAATTTTGTATTAAAGGAATTAGCTTTAAATAATATTAATATTCAGCAAGGATACACATTCGATACAGTATTAAATGGTTTTTCAGCAAAAGTTAAAGCGGATGACTTAGACAAATTACTAACAGTTCAAGGGATTACGCTAGTTGAGCCTGACACTATTGTTCATGCGTCTGAAGAAAAACCGTTAAAAACGAAACCTACTACACCATCTAATCCACTGAAAAATACGCAAGTGGAAGCGATGATGAATACAAGTATTTCATTCCTAGGCATTGAAAAGCTTTGGAACGAAGGATTTGAAGGGCAAGGCATTAAAATGGCTGTTCTTGATACAGGGATTGATGCAGATCATCCAGAGTTTGCGGGAATTTATAAAGGTGGAAAAAACTTTATTCCAAATTCCTCTAGCTACACAAAAAACCGTGCCGATGATGATGCATCTGAAACATCTCCAGTTGAGCGTCCAGCACATATGCCTGAATTTAATGAAAGAGGAAATGCGTTCTATACGTCACATGGTACACACGTAGCAGGGACAATCGCTGCAATCGGTGCGAACGAATATGGTATTAAAGGAATTGCACCTAAAGTAGATTTATATGCTTACCGTGTGCTTGGCGCATATGGAAGTGGTGCGTCTTCTGGTATTGTGAAAGCAATTGATACAGCAGTCATCGAAAAGATGGATGTCATTAACCTTTCTCTAGGTGGAGGGGCGAACACAGAAACAGATAGTGGATCATTTGCGATTAATAACGCGATGATGGCCGGTACAATTTCTGTTATCGCTACAGGAAATGATGGTCCTAATCGTGGCACAATGGGTACGCCAGCTACAGCCCGTTTAGGAATTGCAGTAGGTAACACATCGAACCCAGAAACAATGCATAATGGAGAAGTCAATGTTGCAGTTGGAAGTTATAATTTGACGAAACAATTGCAATTGATGGGGACAACTTTTGGAAAAGATTTAGCGACACAACTTCAAGGTGAGTTTGAAATTGTTGCTGTTCCTGGAAACGGGGAAGCAAAAGATTATAACGGAATTGATGTAAACGGGAAAGTGGCATTAATTTCTCGTGGTAGCATTGCCTTTGTGGATAAAATTGCACACGCAAAAGACAACGGTGCAGTAGCAACAATTATTCACAACTTTGCTGGTGGCACAAATGCGCCAAACCCTTCTGGAGCTTTCATAGGGGATTCATTTGCCTTCTTACCAACGTTTGATATGTCTCAAACAGATGGAGATGCAATTCGAGCAGCATTAAAAGAAGGATCGGGTAAAGTAACGTTTGGTAATTTTGGTTCTACTAAAACAACGGGCGATGAAGTAAATGATTCAAGTTCACGCGGACCATCTACACCAAACTTTGATATTAAACCGGATGTATCGGCACCTGGTACAAACATTATGTCGACAATTCCAATGTATAAAGCAGATTTCCCGGATGCAGTTTATTCAGAAGCGTATGACCGTAAAACAGGTACGTCAATGGCAACACCTCATATTGCGGGTATTGCAGCACTTGTCAAACAAGCGAATCCTTCATGGAATGCATTTGATGTAAAAGTTGCACTTTCGAATACGGCGAAAGTTCTTGATAAATCTAAATATGATGTATTCGCTCAAGGTGCTGGTCGAGTAGACGCATATGCTGCTGCACACCCAGAAGTACTTGCTTATGCACTGGATAAAGCGGTGTTAGACGGAAGTGGCTCAATTGTTGATAACTTAAAAGGGACTGTAACATTCGGTCCTCAGAAACTATCTGAAAATATTTCTGTTACGAAACAAATTCTTGTAAAAGATATGAAAGGTAGCGGCGGGAATTATAATGTGACTGTAGATGTTACCAAATCATTTGGCGATGCACAAGTGACTGTTGATAAACCGACATTCACATTAGCTGGAGAACAATTGTTAAATGTTACATTAACAGCTTCAAAAGCTACAGCTCCAAAAGGTTCAGAAATTTTAGGATATATCCACATTAACGATGGAGATTCTACAATCTCATTGCCATTTGCGGCAGACTTTAGTGAAGCAGCATCAGCAGAAATTACGAATATGGCGATCACTGAAACAGACCTATCCTTTAATAATGACGGCGTCAAAGATTCAGCTGTACTATCATTCACACTGACAGGCGATGTAACAACTAACTATATCGAACTTTGGGACATTATGAATCCTGAAGGTGGAGAATATGGTGATGGTTACATTGGTTATTTACATGCTGGTACTTCTCTTGGAAAAGGATCGTATACGCTAAAAGTTGCTGGTCAGTACAAACCATGGGGAAGTGCACCTGCAACAAAGATTCCGGATGGTCTGTATACAATTGACTTTTCAGGACAAGTAGGTTCAGAAGTTATCGGTGACTACGTTGGACCAATTATCGTTAAAACAACGAAACCAGAAATTACAGGATCAGTTACTGATAAAGTAGCAACTGGTAAAGTAGTTGATAAATATATTGACTACAATGAAGAATTATATTTATATGATTTAGATTTTGATTTAAATGAAAAACTACACGCGTCTTATGTTGCGACAATTGCTGGAAAAGAAGCCGATGCGGTTCCATTTAATTTAGCACAAGATGGTACATTCACATTCCCTGTAACAGATGAGACAGAAGCTGTGAAAGTTATTGTGAAAGATGAAGCAGGAAATGTTGGAGAAGCTTTAATTTATGAAAAACCAGAACCAGAGGCAGAAGTAAAATTGTCCGTTAGCCCAACAGAATTAAAGTTAAAAACTGGGGAAAAGGGTCAAGTAAGGGTTACAGAAACGACAACTCCTGCAAATGGAGATCCTACAAACAAAGACGTAACGGCTGAAGCAACGTATGTTGTTACAGATGAATCTGTTGCAACAGTTGTAAATGGTGAGGTAACGGCAGTAGCGCAAGGTTCTACGACAATTACGATTGCGCATGGTAAAAATGAAGTAAAAGTAAATGTAACGGTAGAGGATCCTGCAGTTATTGTTCCAGGTGTAACTTTGACTGTAAATAAAACTGAATTTGATTTGGAAAAAGGTAAAGAAGCTCAATTAGTTATTAAAGAAGTAACAACAGCAGCAGACGGTACGACAAAACAAAAAGACGTAACAAAAGCGGCAACGTACAAAGTAGCAGATTCTAAAGTAGCGTCTGTGAAAAATGGTTTAATTACAGCTAAAAATGCGGGCACGACAACAATTACTGTGAAATACGGTAAAAACGAGTTGACAGTAAATGTAACAGTGACAGAATCCGTTGTAACACTAACTGCAAACAAAACTGAAATCAATTTAGAGCTTGGAAAAGAAGCACAGTTGGCAATTAAGGAAGTTACAACAGCTGCAGATGGCACAACAAAACAAAAAGACGTAACAACAGCAGCAACGTACAAAGTAGCAGATACTAAAGTAGTTTCTGTTAAAAATGGTTTAATCATTTCGAAAAATATCGGAAGCACAGAAATTACAGTGAAGTATGGTAAAAACGAGTTAACAGTTTATGTAACGGTAAGTGAAAAAGGCGTTACGTTAACGACGAACAAAACAGATATTACGCTGGAATCTGGCAAAGAATCACAATTAAAAATTACTGAAGAAACAACTGCACCAAATGGAACAGTTAAAAAGAAAGATGTAACAAAACAAGCAACATATGTAGTGGCAGATGAAAATATTGCGACTGTTAAGAACGGTTTAGTTACTGCAAAAGAAGCGGGTAGCACAACGATTTCAGTGAAATACGGTAAAAATGAACTAACGGTGAATGTAACAGTAACGAAACCAACTGTGACATTGACGGCAAACAAAACACAAATTGATTTAGAGCCTCAAAAAGAAGCACAACTGGTAATTAAAGAAGTCGTAACAGGAGCAGACGGCAAAACGAAGCAAACAGACGTAACAAATTTTGCTGAGTATAAAGTGGCAAATACGATGATCGCTTCTGTATCACAAACGGGTCTAGTAAGAGCGAAAACTGAAGGCAATACAACAATTACAGTGAAATATGGTGGCAATGAACTAACGGTAGATGTGAATGTGACAGTACCGGTCGTGACATTGGAAGTAGACAAAACACATGTTGAATTGCTAGCTGGTAAGGAAGCAAACTTAAAAGTAAAAGAGATTACAACGACGGCAGATGGCAAAACGACAGAAAAAAATGTAACGCAAAACGCTACGTATAAAGTAGCGGATACTAAAGTGGCTACTGTAAAAGAAGGAAAAATAACGGCAAAAGCAGCAGGTGAAACAGCCGTTACAGTGAAGTATGGAAATAATGAAGTTGTTGTAAATGTCACTGTAAAAGAACCGAAAGTAGAAATTTCGGTAGACCAAACACAACTAAATTTATTAGCTGGAGATGAAGCGCAACTAACGGTTAAAGAAGTAACAACTTCAGTTGATGGAGAAGTAAAAGAAAGAGATATAACTTCTGCTACGAAATATAGAGTTGCAGATGGGCAAGTTGTGGCTGTTTCAGAAGGTAAAGTAAGAGCAAAGGCAGCAGGTACTACAACAATCACGGTAATATACAATAATATGGAAGTAAAAGTAGATGTGACTGTATCACAACCTGAAGTGGTACTCGTTGCAAACTTAACAGACATTAATTTGAACCTAAATCAACAAGCGCAACTTTATATCTCTGAAATGACGACAATGCCTGATGGAACCGTCTTCGAAAGAGATGTAACACAAGCTGCAAATTATGTTGTGGCAGACAAAAAAATCGTAACTGTAACAAACGGTTTAGTCAGCCCGAGAAAAACGGAAGGTTCAACAACGATTACGGTGAAATACGGTAAGATGGAGTTAGTTGTGAATGTGAACGTTGGGAATTTCGTGAAAATGGATAGTCCATATATTTTTGAAAATCCATTATTTAATGAAAATTTATTAAATGAGGACCCAATCTTGACGGAGGAAATCGTTATTCCTACGATGCCTACTTTGAATGATTCTATACTACTTTCGAGTATTACACCGATCGGAATTTAATCGTTGATACCATGCACCGGGTGCACATGCAACTCAGAGAATTCACTACAATTTATGTAAATAGAATAAGAGAAGATAGAGTGGGAGAGCCCTATGTGAGAAAAATCTTGCATGGGGCTTTTCCTTAATCCCACTAACTTTCTCTCACACCAAAATCCGTAAAAACTCTAATTTAAAATAGTTAATAATTTGAACAAATCCTGCGGGAACAGCAAAATTAATTTTGCGACGAAAGCAAAGCGACAGGAGCACCGATGCCTGAGACTACAGGCTCAGGCCGTGCCCGCGGAAAGCGTACCCGGAACGGAACCCAATTTTAATCACATCAAAAAAATACAAATTTTCTCCGTGGAGAAAATTTGTATTTTTGTTTTGTCCCAGCCTCTCAAAAAGTATAAATACAAACGAGAAACGTATTGGCCATAAAGTATTGCGTTTTAGCAATTTTTATTCACAGTAGGGTGATAAATGCGTATTTATCAAGTTAAATTATCTTAACAGCAAAAGTTTGGGGTGACAAAATCAATACCCTGTTTCCAATCGTAATCGAAGGAACCGATTGGTAACGTTTTATAGCCAAATATACGACTTTTGAAGAAATATTATTATTTGTACCTACCATTATGCCTTTGAAAATAAAAAAATGACTGGTTCCAAGTTGCACCTATTTTACTTCAATCGCAATCGAATCTGTTCTGTCACCATTATTAAAGCGGGCCAGTCCAGAAATGATGTACGTCCCTTTCTCAGATGGGGCAGTAAATCGTATAGTAGTGGAAATTTCCTTGTAATCAAAGTCTTGAACCCATTGTTGGATGGAGATACTTGTTGGTTTTTGGCTATATTGAAATTCAATTATTTCGTTTGGTGCTACTTTTACGTAAGGAAGCTGCTCACCTTCAAACAATTCGTGTGGCGCGGCTGTATCTACGCATTTTCCTCCACCTGCGGAATGCCAGCAATAGCTCCCAGCAACTGATGGGATAACTTCCGTTTGCGTAACGACCTGTACAGTGGGCATTTCGACTACCTCTTGGCTCGTAATAACGTAGCGCCCGGCAATCACTAAAATAATGATACCTATCAGTACGAATAAACGATTGATATTTTTTACATTCATGTTGTCACCTCTAAAATGTTCTCGTATTATCATAACAAAAATGAAAGGTAAAAAATAGGACATTATCATAATACAAGAACTCAGAAACATTACATTAAGGTGATATTTTAGTCTTCTAAATCCTCTTTGTATTCAACAATGGCGCCAGTAGTAGCATCAATTTTGAAATCATATTCCATTTTGCCGTTGCGGATTTCGATTTCGTAAACAAAGCCATGGTCATCATCGTCATCTAATTCAATTTCTGTTATTGTACCATTGGCTTGTGCTAATGCGATTTCTTGCGCTTGTTGCTCCGAAATTGTTACTGTATTTGTAGTTTTCGGTGTAATAGATGAAGTCTTTTGTTTTGTACTTTGTGAAATTGCTTCTCGTTCTGTAATTCTCACCGCACCACTCATAGCGTCCACTTCTAATTCCGCTTTTTCACTATCCTTTACAATATCGATTTCATAATGTGGTTGACCATCATCATAATCAAAGTCAAAGTTTATGATATCGCCTTTAAATTCCTTCAACGCAATTTTCTTTGCCTCGCCAGCTGTTACTTTTGGATTTACTGAAGCTGCCTCGAAGTAATCGCTTTGTGCAAGCAATGCACCTCCGCCGATTGCTACTAATAATGCAGGAATGACAACTAATTTTTTCTTCATATTCATTCTCTCCTTTGTTTTGGTTATAAGCTAAGTATAAGAAATGAAGATGAGAACTATATGAGAGAAAAATTAGAATTTGATGAGAAAATTAATCATCATATTGAATCGATAAGATTTTTCCGGTAATGGCATGAATTTGGATCGTTATTTCTTGATTGCCTTGCTCCATCTCTACAAAATAGTATCCACCATCGGTTGTATTCTCAAAATCAGCCGAATCGATTTCACCAGAAATTTCGTTTAGTGCAATCTCGATCACTTGTTGCTCTGTAAGAATTGTTGGCGTTTGTGGTTGACTAGGCTGTTCCTCGGTTGTATTTTCGGTAGGTGGTGTACTGTTTTGTTGGATGATCGTTAACATTGAAAATTGACCAGTTTCATTGTTTACGGAGACTTCAAAAATAGAACCGTCCTTTTTAAATGACGTTACGAATTCATTTGACTTTTCAACAATCGATACTATTTCTGCATTATAGCTTTGTTCAACTTGCTTCGTTATTTCGGCAATAGTCAATTGTTTGGGGGTCGTTAATTGCTTTACGGCAAGGACGACAAACATCGTTAAAATAATTATAGTAACAATAAGTAAAGCACGTTTACGATTCATGCGGATTACCTCCATGCAGCGGAAGTGTAATTTGAATAATTGTTCCTTGACCGAGTTCACTTTTTACGTTAATAGTGGCATGTAGGCGAAGCGCTAATTCTTGTGCAATCGATAATCCAATACCAACACCGCCTGTTTTTCGATTCCGATCTTTATTAACGCGGTAAAAGCGGTTAAAGATATGTGGTAAATCTTGCTTTGGAATACCGATTCCGTTGTCTCGAATTTCAATGTGTAAATACTCATCTACAAAAGCTTGTAATTCAATGAAACCATCACTATATTTTCTTGCATTATCAATAAATATAAAAAGTAATTGCTTTAGCATTGATTCATCAGTCATGACATCAACATTTGGTGCCTTCACATGAATCTCTCGGTGATAGGCGGTTTGTACATTTGTAGCGATGGCATGTAAAAACGATGAAAGCTCGAAGTTACTAACAGTTATTTTTGTCGTTTCTGCTGACTTTGCAAGTGTGAGCATTTGTTCAATTAAGTGCTTCATATTAGCGCTTTCCTGAATAATTGCATGTAGCGCTTCATCTGTAACTTCTACATTTTCGGTTCCGCGTCGTTTTAATAACTTAGCGTAGCTTTCAATTACTGTTAAAGGTGTTTTTAATTCATGTGACGCATTGCCGATAAATTGCTGCTGCTTGTCATGTAAATCTTCAAGCTGTGCCATTAATGTATTGTACGTTGAAGTCATCTGCATAATTTCATCCTTTGAGCGTTGGTTTACTGCTAACTGCTCGAAGCTAGACTGCTGGATATTTCGCTCCATCGTTGTTGTTAGCTTTGTAACGGGTTTGACGATTAATCGAACGAGCAATTGGCTTGCTAAAAAGATTGGTACAAGGGCGAGTAAGGTCATTAATAATAAAATAATGAATAAGCGATTTAAATTTTCGGTAATCGTCGGTAACGGTTGAATGAATTTTGCTTCGACAATTTGCTCATCTGGCCAAATCATGGGTGTGCTAATTGCAATGTATGGAATGTTGCCGACTGATTTGACTGTGTATAGCTCGTTTTTTTGTGTTGCTACATCAATTTTTTCGGCTGTTGTTTGTAAACGAATTAACGTTTTATCGTTAGCATCTTGTACGATAATGGCTCCATCTGTTGGAATATAAGCACGAAATACCATATCAATACCTTCAGTTTGTTCTAGTGCACTAATAGCTGTTGTAAGCTCCAACGCGCGTGTTTGTAAATGCTCCGCTTCTGTTGTAATTGCAAAATGTTCGTATAAAAAATAAATGCCGGAAAAACTGCTAATTAATATAACCATAGTTAAGGAAATCGAGACGATGTTGATTTTTGTATTAAGCTTCATGAGCCGCTTCCTTTAATACATAGCCAACACCGCGCACTGTACACAGAAGTGACGGAAGCTGAAATGGTTGGTCAAGCTTTTGGCGCAAATAGCGAATATAGACATCGACGACATTCGTATCGCCAAAATAATCATAGCCCCATACTGCATTTAAAATTTGTTCACGTGACTGCACAAGCTTTGGATGCTTCATAAAATGTGCAAGTAAATCAAATTCGCGAACCGTAAGCTCAACTAAATGACCAGCACGCCATACTTCACGTGTTTGCTCATTTAATGTAATATCCTCAAATTCTAAAGCTTGCTCCTGTTTAGGTACTGTTTTAGTAGTAAAACGCAGCGCTACACGAATTCGAGCAAGCAGTTCTTCAAATTCAAAGGGCTTAGTCACATAATCATTAGCTCCGTAATCGAGCCCATTTACTTTATCTTGGATTTCACTTTTTGCCGTTAATAAAATGATAGGGATTGTTTCATTATGTTTACGAATTCGCTTCAAAACGTCTAAACCATTCATTCCGGGAAGCATCACATCGAGTAAAATCAAATCGACAGGTTGATCATGAAATGCGAGTAGTCCGTCTGTTCCAGTGTGCTTCACGATTGTTTCATAGCCTTCAAATGATAACTCAAGTTGGAGCACACGCGCGATTTGTTGTTCATCTTCAACGATTAATATAGTCGTCATGACATTTACCTGCCTTTCTTTTAATCTAATGGTAGTGGATGTTTAGAAAAAATACAAAGAAAGTATGACAGGTTTTGAACCGGAAATGTTGCTAAGTTTCGTCTAAGTGGTGAAAAAGGGGGGAAGCATTGTTAAAGGATAGCTCAGTGAATACTGTAATCCGTGTATTTATATGCAAATTATGTAGAGGATTATCAATTGATGTACGCATTAATGGACATTACAGAAGAAGTGCCGCAGTATGAACAATGGAAAAAACAGGTTGTAAAAACGAATAAACAGCATTTATTAATAGATATCTATGAAATGGGCTATGCACAATTAACAAAAGACGAATCAAAGCTAAGATTTACCGATCCGATGTCTGAAAACATTATTAACCAATACAAAGTTTCTAAAACTGATAAGGGATGGAGAGTCGGTTATACAACTGTGTCAGGAAATCTTGATTAGCAATAATTATTAAAAATGAAATCAAAAATGGGAGTGCCGGAAAAGTAATTTCTAGCACCCCATTGTAATTTGAGAAAGCATTTTCTAAATCTAGCACGTGTAGTGCAGATAGTTAAACATTTAACATTTGACCGAATATCCCTTGCTCCTCAATGAGTTGGTTACGCGAACCTTGTTCTACAATTTGCCCTTGGTTTAGTACGATGACGTAATCCACCTGTGAAATGGTATTGAGGCGGTGGGCAATAATAAAACTTGTCCGACCTTGCATTAATTTTTCAAGCGCGGCTTGGATATGCAGTTCGGTTACAGTATCAATGCTACTTGTAGCTTCATCTAATAATAAAATTTTCGGATTAGCAACAAAGGCACGTGCAATAGATATTAACTGCTTTTGCCCTTGTGAAATTTGACTGCCATCACCCGAAACCACGGTATCATAGCCGTTTGGTAACCTATCAATAAAGTTATGCGCATTTGCCTTTTTTGCCGCTTCGATAATTTCCTCGTCGGTTGCATCAAGCTTACCATAACGGATATTGTCCTTAATCGACATTTCAAATAAAAACGGATCCTGTAAAACAAAGGCCATTTGCTTTCGTAAATTGGCTTTAGAAATTTCCTCAATCGGCACACCATCAAATAAAATTCGTCCGGCCGTTTTTTCATATAGCCCTGTTAACAGCTGCATAATGGTTGTTTTACCAGCACCCGTTTGGCCAATTAACGCAACAGATTGCCCGGATTCAACATTAAATGAAACGTTTAAAAGGGTAGGCTTTACCGCATCTTGATCGTATTGGAATGATACATTATCAAAACGAACATCACCTGATAAGGTTACATTATTTCCTTCAATTTGGTCAGGCTTTTTATCTAAAATTAAAAACACACGCTCAGCCCCAGCAAGTGCTGATAAAACGGTATTAAATTGGTTGGCTAAATCGTTTAATGGACGTGTAAACTGACGCGCATATTCCGTAAAAATAACAATCGTCCCAATGGAAATATGTCCGTAATACGCGAAAATACCACCAACGCAGGCAACAATAGCAAAGCTTAAACTGTTTAATGTGTTCATTACTTTTGGAATGAAGCCAGAATAGGTCAAACTCCAAAAACCTACTGAACGAATACGGTTATTTTTTTCATCAAACTGTCTTAGCATTTCTTGTTCTTGCGAAAACGCCTTTACGACATGTTGCCCAGTAATCGACTCTTCAATTAAACCATTCATTTCTCCAATGGCGGCCTGTTGTTGTTTAAAGAGTAAGCTCGTACGCTTTGTTATCCAGCGCATACCATAAAACATAAGCGGAATTATCAGCATTGTAACAAGGGTTAACAGTGGGCTCAACCAAAGCATTACGGCAACAGTACCTGTTAGCGTTAAAATACTAGAAACGACTTGAATAAATGCACTGTTTAATGTTGAGCTAATTGTTTCGATATCATTTGTTGCGCGGCTCATTAGTTCACCGTGCTTGCGTTTATCGAAAAAACGTAGTGGCAGCTTAAAGAAATGCTCATATAACTGCGTACGAATACGATACACGGTTTGCTGTGCAATGCTAACCATCCAATAGTTTTGGAAGTAGCTTGCAAGTCCGTAAAGTAAGTAAATTAGCGCTAAGCCATAAAGCCATTTATCGAGTGCGCTAAGAGAGCCACCTTCAATAAAACGGTCGATTAATCGGCCAATAATAAATGGACCAATAAGTGCCAGTACAGAACTTACCACTACTAAAACTAACACAACCATTAATAGCGCTTTTTGTTCGGCTACGAAATCTAAAATACGCTTAATCGTGTACGTCCAGTTTTCCGCACGAGCACCTTTTTTCTTTTTGCCGCTTGTTTGCTTAATTTGTTCTTTTGTAATAATCGGTTCATAGTTAAAAATTTTCCTCATGCAAGCACCTCCTGCTGAGAAGCCACAATTTTGTTGTATAATTTGTTCGTTTTTAAAAGCTCCTCATGAGTACCGAATCCACTTAGTTTACCTTCTTCAATAAGTAAAATACGGTCTGCTGTTTGGGCTGTATGAATTTTTTGTGTTACAACCAGCATTGTTAGTGGTTCTTCATCAAGTGCTTGCCAAAGTTTTTTCTCGGTATTTACATCAAGCGCAGAAGTACTATCATCTAAAATTAAAAGTGATGATGGCTTTAGTAAAGCACGTGCAATCGCTAAACGCTGCTTTTGGCCACCAGATAGATTAATACCCCGTTGACCAATCATTGTCTCATATTGATGTTCAAATGATTCAATAGCATTGTGAATTTGTGCTTTTTTTGTAGCTTCTATAATTTCTTCGTATGAAGCATCCTGACGTCCCCAACGTAAATTTTCTAAAATTGTTCCAGAAAATAATAACGATTGCTGTGGTACATAGGCAATAGAATGGCGTAGTTGCTGTAATGGAATATCCCGAATATTTTGCTCGTTAATATAAATGGCTCCCGAGGTTGCTTCATAAAAATTTTCAACAAGTTGTAATATTGTTGATTTTCCTGAGCCGGTTGTCCCCATAATGGCAATTTTTTCACCGCTTTGAATTGTAAATGATAAATTGTGTAACGTTTCGTCAGTTGAATTTGGATAGTAGAATGACACATGGTCGAACCGAATTTTAAAGCTTTGTAATAGGGGGATGCTGGATACTTGAATCTCTTCTGTACCATCCGTAATAGTTAACACTTCCTCGATTCGTTCAGCTGAAGCCTTTGCACGGGCATAAGCAATAATGATAAATGAAAACATTGAAAACGCTGAAGTCATGCGGAATGCGTAGTTAATGATTGCAGCTAAATCCCCAGCTAGAATATCATTTGCTCGAATTGCATCCGCACCGATCCAAATGACCACAAGTAAGCTAATATTCATAACAAATTGTAAGATTGGTAGCGCAATTTCCATAACGCGTGTCGCTTTTATTGTATCGAATTTTAAGTCTTCTGCGACACTTTGGAACCGGCTAGCCTCAAAGTTTCCACGCATATATGCTTTGATTAAACGTACCGCCTGTAATCCTTCTTGAAGCTGACGATTTACGCCATCTAGACGATTTTGTACTTGTGCAAATAACTTAATTCCAATAGAAATCATCCATACTAAAAAGATGACTAAGAAAGGAAAACTGATACATAAAATAAGCGCGAGTTTTACGTTAATGACAAATGCCATAATGATTGATCCAATGGCCATAAGTGGCGCTTTCATGGCGATTCGAAGCATCATAAAGACGATGTTCATAGTTTGCGTAACGTCGCTTGTTAAACGTGTAATCAAACTAGACGAGGGATAGGATAAGTAAGTCGCCATCGTAAGTGATTGTATTTTACTATACAGTGCTTTTCGTATATCAAATCCGAAACTATGTGCAACATGTGCTGAAAAGAAGGAATTGAGGACACCACTCAATAGTGAGAACAGTGCAAGCACAAAAAGGCTACCACCCCAAAATGCAACACTGTTGAGGTTATCCTCTAGCAGACCTTTATTAATGATGTTGGCCATAAAGAGCGGTTGAATTAAATCGCTCGCAAGCTCTAGTAACATTAAGCAAAATGCAATCAGCGCGGGCCATTTATAACGCCTCGCAAATTGTAAAACAGTTTTCATGTTAATACTCCTTGCCTTGAAATAAACTGAATTTTATTTTTATTATGCCAAATTATTTTTGTGAACTCAATGTAAATAGTTCGGGTTACTAAATAATTTTAAAGAATCAAAAAAGAGAATGTACAAACTTGTACATTCCCTTTGGCATATTAATCATGCGCTAAAGTTTTAGCGATTTCTGGATTTTTTTCTACTTCGTGTAGCTTGTTGAATGAAGCGATTGCCACTTCAACCATATCATCTTTTGGCTCTTTTGTAGTTAGTAATTGTAGCCAAAGCCCAGGATAGCCTAAGAAGCGAAGCCCCGGAACATCACGCACCGCATTCGTTGCTTGTAACACTTCAAATGAAATCCCAATTACTACAGGAATTAATAAAATACGACTCATTAAACGTACCCAAAGAGGATCTACTGGAACGAAGAAATATGTAAACATCCCAACAATAACAGTAAATAAAATAAAACTTGAACCACAACGATAATGTAAACGTGATTGTTTTTGTACGTTTTCGACCGTCAATTCTAAACCGGCTTCATGACAGTTGATGACTTTATGCTCGGCACCATGATATTGGAATACACGCTTAATCAGTGGTGTCATAGAAATAAGTTGTAAATATACTAATAATAGAATTAATTTAAAACCGGTTTCGATTAAAATTTGTATCGTTTTTCCAGGGAACCAAGGCTTAAAAAATTCAGCCAAAAACATAGGCACTAACGTGAAGACGAACTTCCCAAATAAAAATGATAATACTCCAATTGCAGCAACGCCTAATATCATCATTAATTTTGATGGCTCTTCACCACTATTTTCTTCTTCCTCACCAGGGTTTACATCATAACGATCTGAAGCAAACTGCAAATGACGTGAACCAAATCCTGCCGATTCAATCAAAGCCACAACCCCACGAACAAATGGAATTTTCTTCAGCTTTTGATAAATTGGTTTTTTCTCTTTTTTTACATGGAAGTAATCAATTGAATTGTCATTTCGACGAATTGCAGTAACCATATGATCTTGTCCTGTGAACATAACACCTTCTAAAAGAGCCTGTCCACCATATATTGGCGCGTTATTACTCAATTTTACGTACACCACTCTCTTTATCTATTTTGCACAGCAGAGTACTAACGTCCGTCATGCAAGTTTCATTTTCATATTGTACTAAATTTTGTAGAAAAGCACTACGTATCGGCATAGGAATTTTTGAATTGTGCATACTAGTCCGTATGGAAGGGGAGTTATGATGCAAAGATTAATGACTGCTGTTGTTATAGCATTGGTATTTACTGTAAGTTTAAAAGGATTACATTTATTTAAGTTGATAAAGTGGAACCCAATACATTTTTTACAAAAAGTCGAAAAGTTTGAATGGACGACACTTGCTTGTTGGATGGTACTATTTTTCATCTTGTTTGCCGTTGCGTATGTTCTATTAGTTGTATTTGAACTACCTATTTTTATTTCTCCGTTAGTTGTTTCGCTCGTTTTTGGTCTCGTTTTGGCATTCGTTGTCGAGTGGCAAGTACGAAATCTTCCTATTGAATGGACGTCGATTAAAAAGTTATCTGTACCATTTATTGTGCTGTTACTTATATCGATGCGCTTTTTAACGGAAACAGCCCATTCAATTCGTAAATAATTATTTCGTAATTCGAAAGTATTGAAGTCTGAAAACTCTGTGATAAAATAAAGGACAGTACGTAAAAAGGAGCGCTAAAAATGAAATACCTCGTTTTAAATGGTCCTAATTTAAATCGTTTAGGCAAGCGTGAACCAGAAATTTATGGTTCAGAAACGCTAGATGATGTAAAACGTAAATGTGAAGTACTTGTTGCACAGTTTGAGGCTACAGTAGATTTTCGTCAATCCAATCATGAAGGACAGTTAATCGACTGGATTCATGAAGCAGCAGATACTGAAGTTTCTGGCATTGTAATTAACCCTGGCGCATATACACATACAAGTATTGCGCTCCGAGATGCTATTGCTTCAGTGGATGTACCTGTTATTGAAGTACATATTTCAAATATTCATGCACGTGAAGCTTTCCGTCATGAATCAAAGCTAGCAGCAGAATGTGTTGGGCAAATATGTGGTCTAGGAACATTTGGCTATGAGTTAGCATTACGCAAGTTTTTACAATAGTAGAAAAGGGGAGTACTAATTATGAAACTAGCAAAATTACGTCAAGCATTAATCGACAACCAAGTCGATGCAATTTTAATTACAAATGAATACAACCGTCGTTACATGACAGGCTTCACAGGAACGGCTGGGGTAGCAATCGTTTCACAAAATGATGCGGTATTTATTACAGATTTTCGTTACACAGAACAAGCTGCAGCACAAATAAAAGATTTCCGTATTGAGCAACATAAAGGGACAATTTTTGAAGAAGTAGCAAACCAAGCAGCGATGATGGGTGTGAAAACATTAGCTTTTGAAAAAGACGCAATGCATTATGGTACGTATGAAGTGTATAAATCTTCTGTAAAAGCTGATTTTGTTCCACTTTCAGGTGTTATTGAAAAAATTCGCTTGATTAAGAGTCAGGAAGAGATTAATATTATTAAGGTTGCATGTGAAATTGCAGACAATGCATTTACACATATTTTAAATTTCATCAAGCCAGGTATTACTGAACTTGATGTGTCAAATGAATTAGAATTTTTCATGCGTAAACAAGGTGCTACAAGCTCATCTTTTGATATTATCGTTGCAAGTGGTCTACGTTCTGCGTTACCACATGGAGTAGCAACTGATAAAATCATTGAAACAGGTGATTTTGTAACGCTTGATTTTGGTGCTTACTATAATGGTTACATTTCGGATATTACACGTACAGTAGCTGTAGGACAACCTTCTGAGCAGCTAGTGGAAATGTACAACGCTGTATTAGAGTCACAACTTTTAGCCCTAGAAAAAGTAGGCCCTGGTATGACAGGTGCACAAGCAGACGCTGTGTCTCGTGATTATTTGAAATCTAAAGGCTTAGGTGAAGCATTCGGTCACTCATTAGGCCATGGCATTGGTTTAGAAGTGCATGAAGGTCCTGGACTGAATTTCCGTTCAGAAGTTGTTTTAGAGCCAAATATGGTTGTAACAATCGAGCCAGGTGTATACATTCCCGGCGTTGGCGGTGTTCGAATTGAGGACGATATTTTAATCACAGAAACGGGTAATGAAATTCTAAATCATTCTGATAAAAAATTAATCATTTTATAATTTGGAGGAAATAACTCATGATCTCAGTAAACGACTTCCGTACAGGTTTAACGATTATCGTAGACGGTAACTTATTCCGCGTACTAGAATTCCAACACGTAAAACCAGGTAAAGGTGCAGCATTCGTTCGTTCAAAATTACGTAACCTACGTAATGGTAACGTAACGGAAAAAACGTTCCGTGCAGGTGAAAAAGTAGAAAAAGCGATGATTGAAAATCGCAAAATGCAATACTTATATGCACAAGGTGACGAGCATGTGTTCATGGACATGGAATCTTATGACCAAACAACTTTAGCGGAAGCTCAAATTCAAGATGAGTTATTATACTTATTAGAAAACATGGAGCTACACATCCAATCTTTCCAAGGCGAATTAATTGGTATCGAATTACCAAACACAGTAACTTTAGAAGTTGCTGAAACTGAGCCAGGTATTAAAGGTGATACAGCTTCGGGTGGTTCAAAACCGGCGAAAATGGAAACAGGCTTAGTCGTAAACGTTCCATTCTTCGTAAACCAAGGCGACAAATTAATCATCAACACAACTGAAGGCTCTTACGTATCACGTGCGTAATTGATTGAAGATAGAAATGCTGTGTCATTCGGCATTTCTATCTTTTTTTATTCTCTTTGAAAACGGCTTTTTAGTACATAGGGACGAAATATAGAAAACGTTTACAAATTATAGCCAAAAAAAGTAGAGATTAAGTATAATCAAGGAAAGGAGTGAAGCAGCTATGAGCACAAAACTACAATTAGTAAAACCAATTATCCAAGCACCGATGGCAGGCATTACAACACCTTCATTTGTTGCAGCGTGTAGCGAGGCAGGTACGTTAGGTTCAATCGGGGCAGGCTATTTAAATGGCGTAGAAACACTGGAATTTATTCGGGCAGTAAAGGAGCTTACAGACAAGCCTTTTAGTGTCAACTTATTTATACAAGAAGAGCCGCGAATTGATATTAATATTTTACAAGAGGCACGCGGGGCATTGCAGCCTATCTATGAAGAATTAGGGATTCCAGATACACAACGTGTTGTATCAACAGAAGTGTTTGAAGGACAAGTGCAAGCTATATTAGATGAAGGCGTAAAGATCGTATCATTTACATTTGGTTTACCTTCTGCAGAGGTAATTTCTCGTTTGAAAAATAACGACGTGTACTTAATTGGTACAGCAACAACGGTAGAGGAAGCTGTAGCTGTACAACAAGCTGGGTTAGATGCAGTAGTTGTTCAGGGTAGTGAAGCTGGGGGACATCGTGGCTCATTCACAGAATCAATTGAGTTAATTTCTACAGCCGAGCTCGTAGCAGATGCAAAGGAGAAACTAACGATCCCTGTTATTGCCGCGGGTGGTATTATGACGAAAGATCATGTCGAGCAAATGTTTAGCTTAGGGGCAGATTATATTCAAATTGGAACAGCATTATTAACTGCACATGAATGTGATGCGAGTGACACTCATAAGCAAGCGATTATTAATTCTGAACAACAGTCAACTACTTTAACAAAAGCATTTACAGGTAAATATGCACGCGGATTAAAAAACAAATTTACAGAACAGCTGCAAAATGCTACTGTAGCGCCATATCCAATTCAGCATTATTTAACATTACAAATCCGCAAAGAAAGCGCAATTCAAAATAAACCTGAATATTTATCACTTTGGATGGGCGAAAACAGTTATTTAGCAAAGAAAGCATCAGTACAGGAAATTATTGATAGTTTATTTTAATAGAATTCTTTAAGTTGAATGGAAAGTTAATTACTTTTCATTCAGCTTTTTTGGTCTTAATTTTTTTGATGTTGCATATAGTTTGTCGTAAAGGAGGAGGGCTTAGTGGAACTACAAGATGTGCTACGCGTTGCAGGTGTGGGAATTGTGATAGCACTTCTTCATATATTTTTTGAACAGCTTGGGAAAAAGGAATTTTCGTATTTTTTATTTTTCGTTGCGTATTTGTATATGACAATTGAATTGTTACGTTTTTTGAAACTATTTTTTCAAGAAATCGCCGTGTTTTTTCAGTGGTTAATGGCTATTAGCTAATGATTATTCTATTTATTAGTGTTGTATTATTATTGTTGCTTATTCTTATTAAACAATCATTTGAAAAGCTTCATAGTATCATCGTTATTATTATCTTTTTTTTTATCATGCAATTTATATTACGTACTCAAGTTTACCCACTTTGGCAGCAGCTTGCCACATTATTTCAAAGCGTGCCCTATAGTAAAGGGTTACTCTATACGGCGCTGCTATTTTTAAGTAAAGATTTATTTTGTGCCTTATTGAAACAGCTAGAGTATGAGGCTTATGAATCGTTAGTTACACTTTCGGTCCGCTTAACTGTTATTGTTTATTGGGTTAATGAGTTTGCAACACCATTTCAAACCTTTGTTCAGTTATTAGAGAGGCTGTCGTAATGGAAGATTTCCTAGGGCTATTAGCTACGCCACTTCAATCTATTTTTTCTATTATACTGTTAAGTTTGCTTTATGTAGGAGCTTATTTATTATTTGTTGCACTATTACCAAATGAAACGGCCATTATTGAGCAACTGTTTATTTTATTGTTTATTGTTAGCTTTGCACAGCAAGTGATTGATGCATTTGTTCTTCTATATGAATTGATTTCGATATTGCAAAGTTTTTTTGTCGCGGTAATACCAATTCTTTCGATGATGCTGTTAACGATGCAATCCATCTTTACATTACTCGCCTGGAATCCAATTGTAATTGTTATAATTCAATTTTTATTATTTGTCTCAACAAAGTTGCTCATACCTTCATTGATCATTGCTTTATTACTTGATATATCCACTAAAATTTTCCCTGCAATCTCTTTTGCAAAGGCGTCAGATTTGCTACGAAGCTCGGTATTAAGTTTTATCATTGCAGCGATAGTAGCATTAACATCGATTTTGACGTTTTCAGGAGCTGCACTCATTCAAATAAATGATGCCGTCAAATCCCCCATTAAAAAATTGATCGAACAAAATATTCCACTTATAGGTAATTTAATCGTTGAAGGTTTGTCCTTTTTTCAAAAGTCTCAATCAATCGTTTCATCCTTTATAGGTGTTTCGTTTTTGGCTGTTGTTTTTAGTGCGGCATTTGCGCCAGCAATTATGTTATTAGGACATGCACTTACATTTAAGGTAATTGGTGCAATCATTGAACCTTTTACGAATACAAGATTGAGTGCATTATTTGATGATGTTGGTAAAACGTTATTTGTTGCATGTGCAGTGAGTGGTTTATTAGGCTTTGCGATTGTTTTCATTGTACTGCTCTGCATATTTTTTGTACAAACGTCCATTGGAGGGAGTACATGATTGAATTATTTTTATTTGTGTTGTTAGGGAGTAGTCTATTATTTTTTGTTGAGGAAAAGGAATGGCAAACGTATGTCAAGTTGGCATTATATATAATTTTTACTACATCGATTGCGTCACTGTTAGCATAAGTGGAAGTATACCTTCATACATTATGATGAATTCGATGAGGCAAGGGGGCGCAGTTGCTTACAAATGTGGATAAAACGCGAGCAAAACGTCCTTTATTTATAGTTTTCGTATTGATTGTTGTGCTGTCGATTTTCATGGTGATGAGCTTGAATGGTCAATCTGAACAAACGGATATACCTGAGCAACAATTAGCAAAAATATTAAGTGAAATGGAGGATGTTGGACAAGTATTTGTATATTTTCATTATGAACAACAAAAAGAGAAACAGTTTTTAGCTGTTACACAACAACAAAACATTACTGGTGTCATTATCGTGGCACAAGGTGCACAAGATGTACATGTTCAGCGGTTATTAAAGCAAACAGTAGGCAATGTACTACAAATACCAACGCATCGTATACAAGTGGTCGCGATGCAACACAAGGAGGAAGCAAAGTGAAAGTAAAAAAACGAACAGTGTGGTTCTTTACATTAGCGAGTTTAGTGGCGGTAATTTCCGTGTTTTATATTTTTGAAGATCGCAATACACCGAATTTATTAAAGGTTTTTACAGATGATACGATTAGTGAAACAGAAATATTAGGCGTGAGTCAAGATGGCTCGCAAATGGTTACATCAGAAAGTGAGATGTTCCAGCAAATGCGTTTAGAAGCAAGCAATAAACGCAGTCAACTTCGTGAGCAATTAACTCAAAAAGTTGCTTCTGCTGAAGTTACAGCCGAAGAAAAAAACACAGCATTTAATGAGATGGAGGAGCTAATTAAGTTAGAATCTTCAGAAGCAATGCTTGAGATGGTTGTAAAATCTTTAGGCTATGATGATGCACTTGTACGAGTTGAAGATCAGGATGTTAAAGTAACGGTGATGTCAGATGAGGTATCCAAACAACAGATAAATGAAATTGTGTATACGGTTCTCTCTGAAATGGATGAAGATGTAAAAGTAACTGTTAGCTACGAGCCTTTCAATTGAAAACCTTGAATAATAATGCAATAATTATGTATGTGTTATATAGCAGTATGATAAAAAAATCAATGTTTTAACCTATAAATGTTGTGTTTTATACCGATTTTTCTAAAAAGTAAAATTAACTGTTTTAAAATAGTCGGAAAAATTATAAAATAGGGTTTGTATTCATGATTACTTTTTAAAAGGGAGAGTTAAGAATGTTCAAAGTTCAAGAAATTCGTGAAATTATCAAATTAGTGGACGCGTCTTCAATTGACGAGTTCGTGTACGAAGCAGATGGGGCAAAAGTTAAACTAAAAAAGAAAAATGGTGTTACTGAAGTTGTAGCTCCTAAAAAAGAAGCAGCACCAGCAGCAGCTGTTGTTCCTGCACCAGCACCAGTAGTAGAAGCACCAAAAGTAGAAGTAGCACCAGCTGCACCAGTAGCAGATACAGCTGAACTTCATAAAATTACTTCTCCAATGGTTGGTACATTCTATCAATCTCCAAACCCTGATTCTCCGGCATACGTAAAAGTAGGCGATAAAGTGGGCGATGAGTCAATCGTTTGTATCGTAGAAGCGATGAAATTATTCAACGAAATCGAAGCTGAAATTAAAGGTGAAATCGTAGAAATTTTAGTAAAAGACGGCCAATTAGTAGAATATGGTCAACCTTTATTCTTAGTTAAAGCTGAATAATAAGGAGCGAATATACCAATGAAAAAAGTATTGATCGCAAACCGTGGCGAAATTGCAGTACGTATTATTCGTGCATGTAAAGAGCTAGGTATTCAAACCGTTGCAGTATACTCAGAAGCAGATGCAGATGCGTTACACGTAAAATTAGCTGACGAAGCATATTGCATTGGTCCAAAGTTATCTAAAGATTCTTATTTAAGCTTCCCTGCAGTTTTAGGTGTAGCTCAAAAAACAGGTGCTGATGGTATCCATCCAGGTTACGGTTTCTTAGCTGAAAACGCAGCATTTGCAGAGGCATGTGAAAATGCGGGAATTAAATTCATCGGTCCTTCATCGGATGCGATTAAAATTATGGGTATTAAAGACGTTGCACGTGACACAATGGAAGCAGCTAATGTTCCTTTAGTTCCTGGTACTGGTATTGTTCCAAATATCGAAACAGGTAAAGAATGGGCTGCGAAAATCGGTTACCCTGTAATCATCAAAGCAACAGCTGGTGGTGGCGGTAAAGGTATCCGTGTAGCACGTACAGAAGAAGATCTTGTAAAAGGTATCGAAATTACTCAAAAAGAAGCAGCTGCGGCATTCGGCAACCCAGGTGTGTACTTAGAAAAATTTATCGAGTACTTCCG
The DNA here is from genome assembly GCF_028747805.1 of Solibacillus daqui. NCBI lineage: Bacteria > Bacillati > Bacillota > Bacilli > Caryophanales > Caryophanaceae > Solibacillus > Solibacillus daqui. The sequence goes on along the minus strand of NZ_CP114887.1, from coordinate 2,489,661 downwards.
TCACTGTGAAATTCAAGTTTTAGCAGATGGTCATGGCAATGTTGTTCACTTAGGTGAGCGTGACTGTACGGTACAACGCCGTATGCAAAAACTTGTTGAAGAAGCACCATCTCCAGCTTTATCAGAAGAGCGTCGTGCTCAAATGGGTGAAGCGGCAGTAAAAGCTGCAAAAGCTTGTAACTATGAAGGTGCTGGTACAATTGAGTTCATCTATGATTACCAAGAAGATAAATTCTACTTCATGGAAATGAACACACGTATCCAAGTAGAACACCCTGTTACAGAAATGATTACTGGTGTTGACTTAGTTCAACAACAATTAAAAATCGCTTCTGGCGCAGAATTACCATTCAAACAAGAAGATATTAAAATCAACGGTTGGGCAATTGAATGCCGTATCAATGCTGAAAACGCATACAAAAACTTCATGCCTTCAGCTGGTACGGTAGAAACTTATGTTGTTCCTGGTGGTTACGGTGTACGTGTTGACTCTGCTGTATATGCAGGCTACACAATTCCACCGTACTACGATTCAATGGTAGCAAAATTAATCGTTCACGCGGATACTCGTGAAGAAGCAATCGCAAAAATGAACCGTGCATTATCTGAGTTCGAAGTAGCTGGCCCTGGAATTAACACAACAATTCCATTCCACCAAGCGTTAATGAACAACGAAGTGTTCCAATCTGCGAAATTCAACACGAAATTCCTTGAAGAGAACGATATTTTAAACGCTAAATCAAAGGCTTAATCGTAATTTATGCATAAGTTATTTCCCTCTAACACATGGTGTTAGAGGGATTTTTTCTTTTCACTTAAAAGTCTGACTATGCAAAATAGTATAACATTTATACATTTGTAGTAAATATATTGCATTTCATCTCAAAAACGAATACTATAGTTGAGTTCTTAAATAATGTTCGTGTTTTGAAAGAAGGAATGAGTATGTTTCAATTAAAAGAAAATGGTACGACGGTGAAGCGTGAATTATTCGCAGGGTTAACAACATTTTTAACGATGGCTTATGTCATTATCGTTAATCCGATTATATTATCAGATGCAGGCGTGCCGATTGATCAAGTATTTATGGCGACAATTATTGCTGCTGTGATTGGTACAGGATGGATGGCGTTGTGTGCGAATTATCCAATCGCAGTTGCACCGGGGATGGGGTTAAATGCGTATTTTACTTATACCGTGGTTTTAGCTTCAAATGGAGAAATTACGTATATAACGGCCTTTTCAGCAGTATTTGTGGCAGGTTTAATCTTTATTTTGATTAGTTTAACGCCGTTCCGTGAAAAATTAATTACGGCGATTCCAGAAAACTTAAAATTGGCCATTACAGCGGGTATTGGTTTATTTATCGCATTTATTGGTTTGCGTATGTCAGGTATTGTTGTTGCGAATGATTCGAACTTAGTGGCTCTCGGTAACATTGCAAAGCCTGCTACACTACTTACGATTATTGGTTTATTTGTTACCGTTGCATTAATGGCACGCAAAGTAAATGGTGCAATCTTTATCGGGATGATTGTCACAGCGGTTATTGCTATTCTGACAGGTCAACTAACGATTGAGAAAGTCGTGGCAATGCCGCATTTACCAGAGGGAATTATAGTATTTAATCCAATCATTGCGATTCGTGAAGTTATTGAATACGGACTATATGGAGTTGTGTTTTCGTTTATTTTAGTAACTTTATTTGATACAACGGGGACGATGATTGGAGTTGCAAAGCAAGCAGGTTTGATGAAAGATGATAAATTACCACGTGCACGAAAAGCGCTATTATCTGATTCTTTAGCAACAACTTTTGGCGCGATGTTTGGTACGAGCCCATCGACAGCTTATTTGGAATCAGGTTCTGGGGTTGCCGTTGGTGGTCGTACAGGATTAACTTCATTGACGGTGGCAGTGTTATTCATTATTGCCTCATTTTTTGGTCCACTGGTTGGTTCATTATCAGGTGTCGCTGCAATCACTTCTCCAGCGCTAATTATTGTAGGGAGCTTAATGATTGGTGTTGTGAAAAACATGAAATGGGATGATATTGAAGATGCATTCCCAGCATTTTTAGTTATTTTAGCGATGCCACTGACTTCAAGTATTTCTACAGGGATTGCACTTGGCTTCATTAGCTATCCGCTTGTCATGATTTTTAAAGGACGTGCACGTGATGTACATCCACTAGTTTATATTTTTGCCGTATTATTTGTGTTGCAACTTGTTTATATGCCACACTAATGCATTTACCACCCAAAAGCAAATTTTGGGTGGTTTTTCTATTTTTCTCGTTAAAGTGCGTTGAATGCTCAGCAGGCCTTTATTTCTTTCTTCAGCATTAAAAATAAGAAGATTACACCTAATCCTACTAGTAACGGGGGTTCAAGAAAACTAAATATGCCACAGATTAAAGTATATAACGTGCTGAAAATTATTAGGGGTAACGAAAATAGATGCTTTTCCTAGTCAAAACAAATTCTTACATGGTATGATTTTTTTCGCAATGTAAAAAAAGTAGGTGAAAATTTTGTGGGACTCAATTAAGTGGTTAATTCCAAACGTTAAACCACCGACATGGTCAGATGGCATAACAGCTTTAGTACTTGTAATTGTTGGGGTATTGTTCATTCAATTTATTTTTCGTCCAATAATATTTAAATTCGCTCGTATGTTAGAAGAGCGTGGGCATCCGGTTATGAGTGATATCGCGAAAAATATTTTCCCTTCCATGCGTAATGCGCTCATTTTTATGGTACTTGTACTTGCCTGCTCGCTTTTAGTGGAAGTGAATTTGTTCGATCATGTGAAATTACGTAGGTTTATCGATTCTGTCTATATATATTTTGCATTTAAAGCGCTTTATGACGTATTAGGCTTTTATTTGAAAAACCCGGGACGATTTGAAACGGGAAAAGATCAAGATTTATTGACTCCATTTTTCTTGCGGATGAGTAAAGTAATCGTAATGGTCCTTGCGATGTTTACGATTGCATCACTTTGGAACTTTAATTTAAATGGTTTCTTAACGGCAATTGGTTTAACAGGTGTTGCTCTCGCTTTTGGTATCCGGGACATATTAGCGCATATTTTTAGTGGTATGAGTGTAGTGCTAGATAAACCATTTCAAATTGGTGATTGGGTTATGACCGGTGATGAAAAAATTGACGGTACGATTGAAGATATAAATTTGCGAAGCACTCTTATTCAAACATCGGATAAAGGGCTTGTTTATGTGCCGAATTCCTATTTAGTGAATCGTCCGATATATAATTTATCAAAGCGTACACAGCGTAAAGTGGAGCATTATTTATTTTTATCCACTGAGAATAACGAAGCGGAAATTGTACAATTTGTGGAAACACTACGCGAACAAATTGCCTTACATCCTAAAACTTTAAAAACAGTTATTCATGTTGCAGTGGATGAAATTCGACCGAGTGCTTACCGCGTATTAATTCGTTATTTTGTTGCGACAAATGATACTCAGGTGATGCTGCAAGTGCGCCAAGATATTTTACTTGTAGCAAAGCATTACTGTGAAAAATATGAAATTGTTCAAGTTGATCCTGTTCAGGCGCAATTTGTGTGGAACGATTGAAAACTTAGATGTTTTTTCGAAAAAAGTGCGCTTTGAACCAACACTATGTAAATAATTGTAGTATACTGAGCTTAGGTAACTGTAAGCCTTAAATGATTAGTTTACATAAGAGAGGATGTTTTGAACATGGCAGAAAAACAACCAGTAGCATTTGTGCAGCCAACACCAGTTGGTAAAGAAGAATTAGGTAAAATCGAAGTTGCACCAGAAGTTATCGAAGTTATCGCAGGTATCGCAGCAACTGAGGTTGATGGTGTTGCAGCAACGCGCGGCAACTTTACAACAGGTGTGGTAGAGCGCTTCGGAAAAAAGGTACACTCTAAAGGCATTAAATCTGCGATGTCAGAAGAAGGTAATATTGTCATTGATGTTTTTTGTACTGTAAAATACGGCTATGCCATTCCAAAAGTAGCAAAAGAAGTACAATCAACAATTCGCCAAGCCATTTTAAACATGACTGCAATTGAAACAAGTGAAGTAAATATTCATGTGACAGGAATCCAATTCGAAACAGCAACAGCTGAATAATTTAATATACTTGAGAAGGGCACTGTGTGAAAAGTTTTTTACTTTTTGTACAGCCCTTTTTTCATGGTCGATATTAAAATCTAAGGTTTTTACAAAAAGGTGTGTTTGAAATCTGTATAGAATATGGATATAGACGGAATAGTTTGGTTTGGTGAGGAGGAAAAATAAGTGGTGAATTTTTCAGCAGCATCGAGAGTCCAAAGACATACAGTTTTAAAAGAACAGACATTTGACTTATTCATTATTGGTGGCGGAATTACAGGTGCAGGTATTGCATTAGACGCGGCTTCTCGTGGTTTAAAGGTGGCCTTAGCAGAAATGCAAGATTTTGCAGAAGGAACGAGTAGTCGTTCTACTAAGTTAGTACATGGTGGTTTACGCTATTTGAAACAATTTGAAATGAAAGAAGTAGCAGAGTTAGGTCGTGAACGTGCGATTGTTTATGAAAATGGGCCACATGTAACAACGCCTGTGTGGATGCTACTACCATTTCATAAAGGTGGTACATTTGGTTCGTTTTCAACGTCATTAGGATTAAAAATCTATGATATTTTAGCTGGAGTAAAAAAGAGTGAGCGCCGCTTTATGCTATCGGCTGACGAGATAATATCTAGGGAGCCACTTATTAAAAAGGAAAATTTACTTGGTGGCGGTATGTATGTAGAATATCGTACAGATGATGCGCGTTTAACGATTGAAGTATTGAAGGCTGCTGTTGCTAATGGTGCAATAGCTCTCAATTATTTAAAGGTAATAGGCTTTCAAGGGAGCAACTTATCATTTTCGAGAGTTGAAGTGCAAGATCAATTTACGGGTGAATCGTATATTGTCAAAGCAAAGAAAGTGGTAAACGCTGCTGGACCGTGGGTAGATGACGTCCGTAAATTAGAACATAGCATTGGCGAAAAGCATTTAATCTTATCAAAAGGTGTGCATCTTGTGTTTGACGAAACGGATTTTCCTCTACGGCAAGCGATTTACTTCGACACCAAAAGTGATGGACGTATGATCTTTGCAATACCACGAGATGGGAAAACCTATGTCGGTACAACTGATACGTTTTATGATGGAGACCCATTGAAATTAACGGTAACAATAGAAGAGCGAAAGTACATGATTGAAGCTATTAAATATATGTTTCCCAATTTGAATTTGACGTTAGATAAAATTGAATCTGCATGGGCTGGTGTGCGTCCGCTTATTCATGAAAAAGGGAAAGGTCCATCTGAAATTTCGCGTAAAGATGAAATTTGGCAAACTGAAAGTGGACTAATTACGATTGCTGGCGGTAAATTGACCGGTTATCGAAAAATGGCTGAAAAAATAGTGGATTTAGTCGTAAATCAGATAAATCAAGAGTTCAATAAAAAATTTGGCCAATCAATTACAAAACACTTGCCCATATCAGGTGGGGATATGAGTGGTTCGAGATTTTTTGAGAGTTTTGTACAAAAACGAATAATCATGGGGAAACAGCTTGGATTATCAGAAGAACAAAGTAGTTTCTTAGCTAAATTTTATGGCACGAATGTCGACAAGGTGTTTGACTATGTAGCACAGGCTACAGGTGATTTACCAGCGATTGTTTATGGACAATTATACTATGCGATGAATGATGAATCAGCGAGTGTCGCAACAGATTTTTTCATCCGCAGAACAAGTGCGTTATTTTTCAATATTCATTTTGTGGAACAATTTAAAGATTCGGTTATTGATGAAATGGCTCAATATTTAAAATGGTCAGATCATGAAAAGCAACAACAAATCGAGTGGTTAGAAAAAGCGCTAACTGATGTGAAAAAAGTATAGTAATTTCACGAGATTTAAATGGTGCTTTATTAATAATATAAATCGTTGTTATGATGCATGTCGTACAAAAAAAGGAGAGCTTTATGGAAAAGTATATTATGGCGTTAGACCAAGGAACGACAAGTTCACGAGCAATTTTATTTGACCAATTAGGGAATATAGCATTTTCGGCACAGCAGGAATTCAAACAGTATTTCCCAAAGTCGGGCTGGGTGGAGCACAATGCTAAGGAAATTTGGAGTTCTATTTTAACGGTAATCGCTAAGGTGTTGTCGGAAAATAATATAGAGGCAACGCAAATTGAAGGAATCGGTATTACCAATCAACGTGAAACAACCGTTGTCTGGGATAAAAACACTGGTGAGCCAGTATATAATGCGATTGTTTGGCAATCTCGACAAACAATCGACATTTGTAATGAACTAAAAAAAGCTGGTCATGACGATTTATTCCGAGATAAAACAGGTTTACTAATTGATGCCTATTTCTCGGGAACTAAGGTCAAGTGGATTTTAGATCATGTAGATGGAGCACGTGAAAAAGCTGAAAATGGCGACTTATTATTTGGAACAATTGATACGTGGGTTATTTGGAAGTTAACAGACGGAGCTGTCCATGTAACGGACTATTCCAATGCCTCTCGTACATTGATGTACAATATACATGATTTGAAATGGGATGAAGAACTACTTGATATTTTATCAGTCCCAATGTCAATGTTGCCAGAAGTTCGACCGTCTTCAGAAATTTACAGTGAAATCGCAGGTAAGCATTTTTTTGGTCATCAAGTACCTATTGCTGGGATTGCAGGGGATCAGCAAGCGGCATTATTTGGCCAAGCATGCTATGAAAAAGGGATGGTAAAAAATACGTATGGAACAGGATGTTTTATGTTAATGAACACGGGGGAAGAAGCAGTAAAATCGGAGAGCGGATTACTAACAACGATTGCATGGGGCATTGATGGCAAAGTGACTTATGCACTTGAAGGAAGTATTTTCGTTGCGGGTTCTGCTATTCAATGGCTTCGAGATGGGCTTCGAATGTTTAGAAAGTCGTCAGATAGTGAGGCCTACGCTACAAGTGTTGACGATTCAGACGGTGTTTATGTTGTACCGGCATTTGTAGGTCTTGGTACGCCGTATTGGGATAGTGAAGTGCGAGGAGCTGTCTTTGGTTTAACACGTGGTACATCAAAGGAGCATTTTATTCGAGCAACACTTGAATCGTTAGCATATCAAACACGCGATGTGTTAGCTGCGATGGAGTCTGACTCGAATATCGATTTGAAAACGCTTCGAGTTGATGGTGGTGCCGTAATGAATGACTTTTTAATGCAGTTCCAATCAGATATTTTAAATGTTCCGGTAGAGCGCCCCGCAGTCAATGAAACGACAGCACTTGGAGCTGCTTATTTAGCAGGATTGGCAGTAGGTTTTTGGGACAATATCGAGGAAATACAAAAACATTGGCAGTTAGATCAAACATTTGAGGCAAAGATGGATGAAAAGAAGCGCGAGCAGCTATTCGAAGGTTGGCATAAAGCAGTAAAGGCTGCACAAGTATTTAAGTAACAGCTGCTCAATGAGAATTAATTGTTTGATATACTTTTATGCTATAATTTATGTAATCTAGTTGAGGAGTTTTTGACATTATGAGTAAAGATTTTATTCGCATTGCGAACGATCAAGACATGCAATTAATTATTGCCTATTTTGAACAGGCATTAGCACATTATGAAGAAGTGGGAGAATTAATGGCGATGCAGGACATTAAATACTTTTTACACAATGTACGCCATTTCAATTTTGTAGTCCTAAAAGAAAAAGTAACAGACATTACATACCTTTTCGAGTTCCCTGAAAAAACTGACGGCAAACGCGAAACAGGTACAATTGTAATCCCACTTCAAAATAATTAGCTTTAAACAAACGTAACTAATTATTTATATAATGAAGGAAAAGCGACAATCATAGTAATATTATTGTACGAAAACGATCTCTTTATCTGAGAGGTCGTTTTTTACATGAAGGCATTTGAAAACCTAAAATTTAAATCAACGACAATTTCAAAATTGCAGCATTTTTATCGTAAATGAACGCTTTTAATAATAGATCTAATAAATCTTATTGGTACGGTAAAATTTTTCATTCAAACTGTGCTATGACTACGAAAATATGCTATGATAAGAACTAATGCTACTTATGAAGGAGAGCTTTAAAGTGATGAAACGAACTGAAGCGCGCCAAAAAGCGTTCCAAGCTTTATTTCAGTTAGACAGCACAGAACTTACTATTGAAGAAGCAATTGGCCACGTTCTAGAGGAAGAACAAGAGTCAAATGCTTTTTTAAACAAATTAGTTCGTGGAACAACTGAAAACCAAGCGGAAATTGATGCAGCGCTAGAACAAAAATTAGAAAAATGGACGCTTAACCGTCTACCTAAAATTGAGAGAACGGTATTACGTTTAGCCGTGTACGAAATACTACATGAACTAGACACACCAAACAAAGTTGTAATGAATGAAGCAATCGAACTATGCAAAACGTATGGTGATGAGAAATCAAGCAAATTCGTTAATGGTGTACTTTCGAAATTTACTGAGCAATAAAATCAATGTATTCAAGTCTATAAAGATTCACAATATATAAAGATTTAGTTGGAACGGTTGTCACCAAACGTATACGTATCCTGTCTTTTCAATGGATGACAGCCCTCCACATTGTCGTGATCACTGGAAGGAGTAACAACATGTCAAGTGCAATAATTAATGGTAAAGAGATTGGTCAAGAAATTCGAGGGGCAGTGGCAACTCGTGTGGAAGCATTAAAATCTAAAGGTGTAACACCTGGCTTAGCGGTTATATTAGTAGGGGACAACCCAGCATCAAAAACATATGTAGCTAACAAGCAAAAATCTTGCGAGCAAATTGGTATGTTTTCAGAATTAATTAAACTACCAGAAGATATTTCAGAACAAGCTTTACTAGAACAAATTAGTGAATTAAACACGCGTAGTGATATTCACGGTATCCTTGTACAACTTCCATTACCGAAACATATCGATGAAGATCAAGTCATCCAAGCAATTTCTCCAGAAAAAGATGTAGACGGCTTCTCACCGATTAGTGTTGGAAAAATGATGTTAGGTCAAGATACATACTTGCCATGTACGCCTTATGGGGTCATGAAACTTTTAGAACACTCAGGAATTGAAATTGCAGGTAAGCATGCTGTTATTGTTGGACGTAGCCACATCGTTGGTAAGCCAATGGGGCAGTTATTATTACAAAAAGACGCAACTGTTACTTATACACACTCAAAAACACCAAATTTACCATCATTCACAAAACAAGCAGATATTCTGATTGCGGCGGTTGGCCGACCAAACTTTATCACGAAAGAGCATATTAAAGAAGGTGCTGTCGTAATTGATGTTGGTATTAATCGCAACGAACAAAATAAATTAGTTGGCGATGTGAATTTTACTGAGGTAAGTGAGCTTGCTTCACATATTACACCAGTGCCAGGCGGTGTTGGCCCAATGACCATTACAATGTTATTAGAAAACACTGTACAAGCAGCTGAAAAAGAGTTAGAACGTCAAGCGAAATAATCTAACTTCAAAAATCACGATTTTGACGTAGATCAAAATCGTGATTTTTAGCTTATACGCAATTAACTTCACGTAACGATAAGGAGTGATATGCAAATGTCTTCGTATTTATCTGTGAAAGCCTTAACGAAATATTTAAAACGAAAATTTGATGCCGATCCACATTTGCGTGATGTCTATGTAACTGGTGAATTATCAAATGTCAAAATCCATAGCTCGGGTCATATTTATTTTACTTTAAAAGACGAAAGCTCACGCATTACTTCAACTATGTTCCGTAATCAAGCGGCAAAATTATCATTCAAGCCTGAAGAAGGAATGAAGGTATTTATCCGTGGTGATGTCAACATATATGAAGCAAGTGGAGTATATCAATTATATGCTCAAACGATGGAACCTGACGGAATTGGTGGGCTATTCGTAGCGTTTAACCAATTAAAAGAGCGCTTACAAAAAGAAGGCTTATTTAATCCAAATTTTAAACAGCCGATTCCAGAATATCCAAAAACCATTGGCATATTAACTGCTACGACTGGAGCTGCTATTCGTGATATTTGTACAACAATCACGCGCCGCTATCCACAAGTGGAAATAGTAATTTACCCAACACTCGTACAAGGTACGGGAGCAGCATCCAATATTAGTGAGAATATATATTTGGCGAACAGGCACGGACTTTGTGATGTTTTAATTGTTGGGCGTGGTGGTGGTTCGATTGAAGATTTGTGGGCTTTCAATGAAGAAATCGTCGCACGTGCAATTTTTGAAAGTCGTATTCCAATCATAAGTGCGGTTGGACATGAAACGGATACAACGATTGCCGATTTTGTTGCCGATTTACGTGCTCCGACTCCAACTGCCGCTGCAGAGCTAGCTGTACCAAGTCAGCAAGAATTATTCCAACGAATTTTACAAAAGCAATCGTTTATGCATCAAGTAATGACATCACGTTTAAATTTTGAACGTAGTCGCTTATCAAAATTACAAAATTCTTATCCACTTGCAACTCCTGAGCGATTATATCGTCCTTTTATAGAAAGACTTGCGCAAGTTGATGCAAACCTACAAAATGCAACAAAGCTTTATTTATTAAATCAGCAGGCAAAATTACAAACTGTTGATAGTAAAATGAAGCTATATTCGCCGCAACATCAACTACAAGCTGCAAAACAGCAATTACAACATACGAATAATCAACTACACCGTACAATGAAACAGCAATTAGCCCAAAATAAGTTAGCGTTTCAAAATCAGGTACGCATGTTAGAGGCGTTAAATCCACTTTCATTGATGAGCAAGGGGTTTAGTGTGGCATATAAAGATGAAAACGTAGTAAAATCAGTACATGAGCTTAAAAGTGGAGATGTTGTGAAAATGACATTCCAAGATGGTTTTGCGGAAGCGAAAATTGTCAAAACGCATGTGCAAAAGGAAGGGGAAGCGAAATGACAAAACCAACATTTGCTACAGCAATGACAGAATTAGAAGATGTTGTAAGGAAATTAGAACAAGGTGACGTTCCGTTAGAAGAAGCCATTGATCTTTATAAAAAAGGCATGGAACTTTCTAAACTTTGCCATGATACGTTACAAAACGCTGAACAGCAATTAATTTCACTCGTTGGAGAAGATGGAGAAAAGAAACCTTTCCAACAAGGGAACGGAGAAGAATAGGGAATGGAAGCGACATTAAAACAATTTATTGATGTAAATATACCTAATATCGAAGAGACAATGTATCAATTAGTCGAAAAAATTGAAGCACCAGCGCATTTAAAAGAGTCTATGCTCTATTCATTAAAAGCTGGCGGTAAGCGAATTCGTCCACTTTTTGTAGCAGCCGTATGTGAAGCGTACAACAAACCATTAGCTTCAAGCTATGTCGTTGGTTCGGCAGTTGAAATGATTCATACGTATTCACTTATTCATGATGACCTTCCTTGCATGGACGATGATGAATTACGCCGAGGAAAACCGACGAATCATGTTGTTTATGGTGAAGCACTTGCAACATTAGCAGGAGATGCGTTAAACACATTGGCTTTTGGTATTCTTGCACGTTTAGAAAATGTGTCGGCTGAACAAAAGTTAGAACTTGTGCATTTACTTAGTGTTGCAGCGGGTGCAGAAGGAATGGTTGGCGGTCAGATTTTAGATATGGATGGCGAAAAACGTTTGTTAAATTTACAAGAGCTAGAAACAGTTCATGTCAACAAAACAGGAGCGATTCTGCGTTTTAGTATTGAATCAGGTGCTATATTAGCTGGCGCTTCTACAAAAGACCGCGAAGCACTTGTGGAGTATGCGCATCATATCGGCTTGGCATTCCAAATACAAGATGATATTTTAGATATTGAAGGCACATCAGAGCAGCTAGGTAAAACAGCAGGGAAAGATGTTGCAGCAGAAAAAAGTACATACCCTGCACTTTTAACATTAGACGGTGCGAAACAAAAATTAACCGAACATTACGATTTTGCTATTGAAGCATTACAAAAAGTAAGTATTGATACATCATTATTACATCAATTTGCACAATATATTGTGAGACGTACTAACTAAAGTGTGTTAAACTTTTGTCTTGTGTTAGACATTGCTATAATAATTAAAACTGTATCAGATGAAATGTTGAAGTATAGGAATGGGTTCTTGCAGAGAATAATTGTGTAAACACATAAAAAGAAAAATCACAACGGTGAATAAACTGATGAAAAGGTGTGTGTAGAGATGGATTTAACTAAAATTTCTAGTCCATCCTTTTTAAAAGACTTGAATCAAAAGCAACTTGAGGCACTAGCTAGAGACATCCGTGCCTTTTTAATCGAGAAATGCTCGAAAACAGGTGGTCATATTGGACCGAATCTAGGTGTTGTCGAGCTAACGATTGCTTTGCATAAAGCTTTTAACAGTCCAAAGGATAAATTTTTGTGGGATGTTGGACATCAAGCATATGTCCATAAAATTTTAACTGGTCGTGCAGATCAATTTGATACGCTACGCCAATTTAAAGGTCTATGTGGTTTCCCTAAGTTAATTGAAAGTGAACATGATATGTGGGAAACAGGTCATAGTTCAACGTCACTTTCTGCTGCAATGGGTATGGCAGTAGCGCGTGATATTAAAGGTGATAATAATTTTGTTGTACCGATTATCGGTGACGGTGCGTTAACTGGTGGTATGGCATTAGAAGCGTTAAATCATATTGGACACGAAAAAACAAATATGATCGTTATTTTAAACGATAATGAAATGTCAATCGCACCAAATGTAGGAGCGCTACATGATGTATTAGGTCGTCTACGCACAGCGAAGGAATACTCTCGTGCAAAAGAGGATTTAGAATCATTAATGCATAAAATTCCTGTTGTTGGCGATAAACTAGCAGCTACGGCTGAACGTGTTAAGGATAGTTTGAAATATTTAGTCGTTTCTGGCGTGTTTTTTGAGGAAATGGGCTTTAAATATTTAGGACCAATCGACGGGCATGATTTGGAAGCGTTAGAAAAAACGTTAGAATATGCAAAAAAAGTTGAAGGTCCAGTATTAGTGCATGTACTTACGAAAAAAGGTAAGGGCTATAAACCAGCTGAAGATGACACAGTTGGGACATGGCATGGTACAGGTCCATATAAAATGGAAACAGGTGCATTTGTTAAGTCTGCTACAAAAGGGCCAGCATGGAGTAGCTTAGTAGCAGAATCTGTACGAAAATGTATGGCAGAAGATGACCGAATTGCAACAATTACACCAGCGATGCCAGTAGGTTCAAAATTGGAAGGTATCCAAAAGGACTTCCCAAATCGTTTCTTTGATGTAGGGATTGCAGAGCAGCACGCTACAACAATGGCAGCAGGTCTTGCAACTCAAAACATGAAGCCATTTTTAGCTATCTATTCAACATTCCTACAACGTGCATATGACCAAGTGCTACATGATATTGCACGACCAAAACTAAATGTCTTCATCGGAATTGACCGAGCAGGCTTAGTTGGTGCAGATGGTGAAACACATCAAGGTGTATTTGATATTTCATTCCTTCGTCATATTCCAAATATGGTATTAATGATGCCAAAAGATGAAAACGAAGGGCAGCACATGGTAAAAACTGCGCTAGAATATAATGATGGTCCAATCGCACTTCGCTACCCACGTGGTAACGGATTAGGTGTTGAAATGGATGCGGAAATGAAAGCTTTACCAATTGGTTCTTGGGAAGTATTACGCGATGGCAACGATGCTGTCATTTTAACGTTTGGTACGACAATTGGCATGGCACTTGAAGCTGCTGACAGATTAGCAGAACAAGGACTTTCTGTACGAGTTGTCAATGCTCGTTTCATTAAGCCGATGGATGAAGCAATGTTGCATGATCTAATGAAAGCACAAATGCCGATTTTAACTATTGAAGAATCCATGCTTCAAGGCGGCTTTGGTAGCGCGGTATTAGAGTTTGCATTTGATAATGGATACCATAATATAAACTTAGATCGTATCGGTATTCCAGATGAATTTATCGAGCATGGTGAAGTAGACCTATTACTTGCAGAAATTCATGTAACAGCGGATGAGGCGGTAAAACGCATTACCAAGCTTGTACCGAAAAAACAGTCAGGTAGGGTTTAATAGATTTATGACAAAACAACCGAAAGAACGTGTGGACCTATTACTTGTAGAGCGTGGACTTTGTGAAACACGTGAAAAAGCAAAGCGCTCAATAATGGCGGGGCTTGTATTTTCCAATGAAATTCGCATTGACAAAGCGGGCGAAAAAATTGCGATAGATGCGCCATTACAAGTAAAAGGTTCAGATTTAAAATATGTATCTCGTGGTGGCTTAAAGTTAGAAAAGGCACTTCAAATTTTTAATATGTCTGTAGATGGTAAGCTAATGCTGGATATTGGTTCGTCAACAGGTGGATTTACAGATTGTGCATTACAAAACGGTGCGCGTCATTGCTACGCTTTGGACGTAGGTTCGAATCAATTAGCGTGGAAAATTCGTTCAGACGAGCGAGTAACGGTAATGGAAAAAACAAATTTCCGTTATACAAAACCAGAAGATTTAGTAGAAGGATTACCAAATTTTGCGACGATTGATGTGTCATTCATTTCACTATCATTAATTTTACCTGTTTTAAAGACGGTATTAATGCCAGGTGGAGATGTGATGGCGCTTGTAAAGCCTCAATTTGAAGCGGGTCGAGAAAATGTCGGAAAAAAAGGGATCGTACGTGAACCAAAAGTGCATTTAGCTGTGTTAGAGGAAACGGCAAAAATGGCTAGTGAAGTGGGCTTTGTTGTGAAAGATGCATCATTTTCTCCAATAACGGGTGGCGAAGGAAATATCGAATTCTTATTCCATTTATATAACCCGCATGAAGGGGAAGATGTTGTTGCCTTTAATAATCTTGAAGAAATTGTAAAGGATGCACACGCACAATTAAAATAACTAAAACGCTAAATGAAGTATTTTCTTCGTTTAGCGTTTTTTCTCATGTCAAAATATTATTCATTGTAGTAGTCTATTCACGGCGTATCTTCATGTAGTAATGCTCATAATAAATTGAAAGAAGTTTCGATAAAAGTTGATAACAACGTATTTTTGAACGTATGTACGGTTTTTTCTTGTATTTCTTTTATGCAAGTGGTAGTGTAAATATACATAGATTATTAAATACTTTAATGAGGTGACTTTTATGAATAAAGGACAACGCCATATTCGTATTCGCGATATTATTACAAATAATGAGATTGAAACACAGGATGAGTTAGTAGATCAACTGAAAAACGCAGGCTATAATGTGACACAAGCAACTGTTTCACGCGATATTAAAGAATTGCATTTAGTGAAGGTACCACTACAAGATGGTCGTTATAAATATAGCTTACCTGCAGATCAACGCTTTAATCCCATTCAAAAATTACATCGATTACTTGCCGATGCATTTGTGTCAATCGATGGGGCATCACACTTTTTAGTGATGAAAACATTGCCAGGTAATGCTAACGCAATTGGCTCATTATTAGACCACTTAGATTGGACAGAAGTGCTAGGTACGATTTGCGGAGACGATACAATATTAATTTTATGTCGTACGGAAAACGACCGAGAAGAAATTAAAATTCGCTTATTAGATATGCTATAAACCGAGGTGGAAACGTTTGTTAAAAGAACTTAGCATTCGAAATTTTGCTATTATTGATGATTTGACTGTTAGCTTTTCAGAAGGCTTGACTGTTTTAACAGGTGAAACAGGTGCAGGTAAATCGATTATTATTGATGCTGTCCATATTTTAGCTGGTGGTCGTGGCTCTACTGAGTTTATTCGCCACGGTGAAAAAAAAGCAGAATTAGGTGGCCATTTTGAAATTAGCAGTGAGAAGCATCCAATTTATTTGAAATTAGAGGAGCATGGCATCGAAGCAGAAGAAGGTTCGATTATTTTACGGCGGGACTTAAATGAATCCGGAAAAAGTATTTGTCGAGTAAACGGTAAGCTTGTGCCATTATCTGTATTACGCGAAATTGGTGGAAGCTTAATTGATATTCATGGTCAGCATGAAAACCAAGAATTAATGGATGAAAAATTTCATATTCATTTATTGGATCATTTTGCTTATCATGATTTAAAGGTTATTAAAGCAAACTATGATGAGGCGTATGAAACGTATCGTCAATTAAAACGAGAAGTAGCAGAATTAAGCATTAATGAGCAACGCGCTGCGCAACGTATTGATTTATATCAATTCCAAATTCAAGAACTTGAGCAAGCCGCATTACGTGTTGATGAAGAAGAGTCGCTTTCTGAAGAACGTACTCGTCTAATGAATTTCCATAAAATCTTTGAGCGTGCCAATATGGCTTATGAATCAATTTCAGGTGAGGGCAACGGGTTAGATTTTATCGGAAACGCTATGAATGCATTAGAAGACATTGTGCGCCTTGATTCGATCTTTAAAGAATCTTCAGAGGCTGTAACTTCAAGCTTTTATGCGCTTCAAGATGCAGCTTATCAAGTGAAAAATGCGTTAGACGACTTAGAATATGATGCCGAGCGTTTAAATGAAGTTGAACAACGTCTGGCACTCTATCAGAATATGAAACGTAAATATGGTACAACGGTAGAAGAAATTCTCTTTTACTACGAAAAAATAGAAGAAGAGTTAAGTCAATTGTTAAATCGAGATGAAGCGATGCAAAAAAATGAGCAATTATTAGCGCAGATGGAAATCGATTTAAATGAATTTGCTGAACAATTAACAACAGTTCGTAAACAAAGTGCACTGAAATTAAGTGAAGCAATTATGAATGAGTTACGGATGTTACATATGGAAAAAGCCCAATTTATCGTTAACTTTGAACAACTTGATCATTTTGATATAAACGGTAAAGATTATGTAGCTTTTTATATTTCGACAAACGTCGGAGAGCCACCAAAATCTTTACCAAAAGTGGCGTCGGGTGGAGAGTTGTCACGTATGATGCTTGCGTTAAAAACGATTTTTTCTTCTTCGAATGGCATTACATCAATCATATTCGACGAGGTAGATACTGGTGTAAGTGGTCGCGTAGCACAGGCAATCGCGGAAAAAATTGCTGCAATCTCAGTCAATTCCCAAGTTCTATGTATTTCCCATTTACCTCAAGTAGCAGCGATGGCAGATCATCAATACTACATAAAAAAACAGGTAGAGCATGATCGTACATTTACAACGATTACTGAAATGGAACAACATGAACGTATTGAAGAAATTAGCCGAATGATGAGCGGTGCAGAAATAACGGATTTAACGTTACAGCACGCTTCTGAATTATTACAATTGGCAAATGAACGTAAAGAAGCGATGAAATAATACAACGAGAAGTCTGTTAAATTAGGCTTCTCGTTTTAAATTTCATTTACTATTCAAACAAAATTTTACCGTTCATAACTCTGTAAAAGCTCCACATAGTAATTGTATCGAGGAGGTGAGTTATGAAGGCTAAATGGTCCATTGTTGTGATGCTTTTTTTAATCTGTATTCCATTACAAGTAAGTGCAAAACAGCTGATTCCAATGGGGCATTCCATTGGAGTACAGCTAGAAATGCCTTATGTCTATGTGTCGCATGACGTGTTGCTTGAGTCTGGTGAATGGTTAAAGCAAGGAGAACGAATCACAGAAATAAATGGAAAAACGATAGCGAACCTTGAACAATTATTTGATAATGAACAAGCACAAATAACGGTTGAAAATGCACAAAATTCACGGAAATTGGAAGTATCAAAGCAACAATTACAGCGTTTGCGACCATTTGTGAAAAATGCTACGGATGGTGTTGGTACATTAACTTATATCGACCCAAGTACATTAGAATACGGAGCGTTAGGACACCAAATAATTGATTCTGTTTTAAAGCAACCACCAACATTCAACAACGGAGCTATTTTTGAGGCATCCATCTCACAAGTGAAAAAAAGCATTCCCGGTCAACCAGGTTATAAAGTGTCCGTTGTTGATAAAGCGACAACACCATTAGGAACTGTTAATAGTAATGAATTATACGGAATTTTTGGGCGTTGGGAACAGCCTTTACAAGAAAGTTTGCATCAGCCGCTTGAAATTATGCATAAAGGTCAATTAAAGCAAGGAACAGCCCATTTATTGACGGCAATTGATGGTGAAAAAATTGAAGCATTCGACATTGAAATTGATGAAATTTCAGACACAACGTTTACGTTTCAAGTTTCAGACAAGCGATTAATACGCGAAACTGGAGGGATTATTCAAGGCATGAGTGGAAGTCCCATTATACAAAATAATCAATTTGTTGGTGCGATAACACATATGTTTGTCGAAGAACCGACGAAAGGCGCAGGAATCCTTGTTATCGAAATGCTGAAAAAAAGCCCCAATTAATAACTATTTGACTATACTTTGCTACAAAGTATAGTCTTTTTCTACTTTTTTAAATAAAATAGTACATAATGATAATTCGACAAATGTATTTCTATTAATTTCCATGTCGATTTGAAGAGAATTCGTATTACTAGATACTCATTTTTATAGATAGAAAAGGATTTTTTTTGATTATGTCGAAAACTCATTTAATGTCAAAACATAACAAAAATGACTAAAAAAATGTATGCAAATGTTTAGGCACAGGGTGGAAACAATGGCGAATCACTGCTTCTATCAATGTAAAATGTAAGAATAAATGCGAAAATGATAATTTTAAAGGGGGATTTTGTTTGACGAAGGTGAAGATTGCGATTGCTGATGATAATCGTGAATTAGTGAAAATGATGGAGATGTATTTTGCAAATCATCCACAGATTGAAGTTGTTGCCACTGCCGCTAATGGAAAAATGTGTATTAAAATGATAGAAGAGCATACTGTTGATGTTTTACTATTAGATATTATTATGCCGCATTTAGATGGTTTAGCTGTTCTGGAAGCAATGTATAATGATGATCGTCATGAGCGCACGCAAGTTATTATGCTGACAGCTTTTGGTCAAGAAGATGTGATGAAACAAGCTGTAAACTTCGGTGCCTCTTATTTTATGCTGAAGCCTTTTGAATTTGAGCAACTTGTACAAAAGATTTTACATTGTGCGAATAAAAAATTAGAGGTAGAAAAACGCCCACTTGATATAGTTTCGACTGGAACAAAAATCGATCAACGTCAACTTGATTCAACAATTACTTCAATTATTAAAGAAATTGGAGTTCCAGCACATATTAAAGGCTATGCTTACTTACGTGAAGCAATTCAAATGGTGTATTACGATATTGAACTATTAAGCTCTGTAACAAAAATTTTGTACCCAGAAATCGCTAAAAAATTCAATACTACATCCTCACGTGTCGAACGTGCGATTCGTCATGCCATTGAGGTCGCATGGAATCGGGGCAGCTATGAAAACATTTCAGAGTTGTTTGGCTATACCGTGCACCATATGAAGTCAAAACCGACCAATTCAGAATTCATCGCCATGATTGCGGATAAGATTCGTATTGAAATGGTTGCTAGTTAAGCGTTGGAGTGACTGGGTTTGTAAGAATCTTAAGATATGAATTCATTGCAACTATACCAACTAACCACTGAATTTATACAACTAATGTTAATTAATTTAAGTAAACTATGAAACACGTTCATTTACGGGTAAATCTCGTTCATGGAGGTGTTTTTTTGAATGAATTTGATATAGAGATTTATCGATTTATGTTGGATTGTTCTGCGAATGGATTGTCAGTTAAAACATTAAAATCTTATGAACAGACAATAAGGTTATTTGCTAAATGGATATTTGTTGAATTTGAAATCGATTCACCTAGACTGGTCAAGGCGGAACATTTAGGAAGTTACATGCCGTAGTTTGGGGGAACGTGAGAAATATGAATGGACTGTCAATGACAATGCCAATAACAATAAAAGACGATTATGGTAAGAACATATCCAATACAACAATAGCCAACTATACACGCAATATAAAGGTGTTTTTTGCGTATTTGTATCAAGAACAGGTGATTCGTACCAATCCAATGAAAAACGTCAAGAACGTGAAGCCAGAGCGTAAAATGAAGGTTATGCTAGAAGATAATGAATAGAAACGTTTTTTCCGTGCTCTTCTTCAACTAAAAAACTCCGTTAGTTTAAGTACAATTATTCACAATCTTTATTGTAATACCTATTGGTTTTTACGTTCGTTGAAAAGACGATAATATAACTTTTATAGTAAAATATTAGTATTTGGTAAAGGAGCCTCATTCATATGAATATTTTAATTTTTGGTGCAACTGGACGAGTTGGGAGTCAAATAGTTACTTATGCCCTTAATGAAAGTCATCATGTTACTGTATTAGTTCGCACTCCAGAGAAGATTCAAATAAGTAATGAAAATTTATCCATTATGGAAGGGGATGTCTTAATTAAAGATGATATCGTACGTGCAATGCATGGGATTGATATAGTTATTAGTGCATTAAACACTGACGGCACAACCACTCTATCAGAAAGTATGCCACTTATTATCGAATCAATGGAAAACGAAGGTATAAAACGAATAATAACTATAGGAACTGCAGGTATTCTGCAAAGTAGAACAACGCCAAGTTTTCTGCGTTATCAATCAAGTGAATCAAAACAGAAGTCAACCCGTGCAGCGAAAGAGCATCATAAAGTTTACGATATGCTCAAACAATCTAGCCTCGAATGGACGATTGTCTGTCCAACGTACTTGCCGGATGGAGCAAGGGTGGGCAAATATCGAATAGAACGAAATTTTTTGCCGGAGGGTGGGGCTGAAATATCCGTACTCGATACAGCAGAATTTACATTTAAACAGATAAAAGCAAGCGATTATATAAAATCACGTGTAGGTATCGCCTACTAATAATATTCGTATACTAATTTTATATTGGATTAACCCGTTTATTATAAAAGAAAATGGGATGCGGCAAAAATCCCCATCCTTCAACTAACGTTCTTTCTGCACCGTTAGTTGAATAAGTTGATCGATGTAATAATATCAAGGTATGAAAAGGTATCATACCTTGTTGTCAGGAAGAGAGACGGCAAAATGGTTAAATACGGTATGCAAGGGTATCAACGGTAGGGCGAGAGTTAGAAACGCAAATTCAAGCGTTAGAGAATGAACGTTACGATGTTATCTATAAGGAGCATTTTACTGGAACTAAAATGGATAGACCGTAATTCAACTAGTTATTGGCGAAGTTAGAGGCAGGCGACAAGTTAGTCGTAACGAAGCTAGACCGTATTGCCCGTTCAGCAACGACGGAAAGTGCGTGATCCTAAGCCCCATATTTTGACGGGCTCTTTCTACTGTCCAATAATTAAACGCAATATTTATTCATTCAGTGGTATATACAATGAATTTAATATTAACTTGAATTTATGTAATAAATAGGTTTGTGAATAATGTAATATATATAAGGGGGAATTTACATGGGATTATTCGATGGATTAATAGGAAATGCAAGCGAAGTAAATCTTAATAAATTAGAAGAAGAATTAAAGGATTTGCTAATTCCTAACGAAACAATAAAAAACGCTTATAAAGTTATAAGGGATACATTTATCTTTACTGATAAAAGACTAATATTGATCGATAAACAAGGGGTGACTGGAAAGAAAACCGAGTATCACTCAATACCATATAAAAGTATTCTACATTTTTCAGTTGAAACTGCCGGAACTTTTGATTTAGATGCAGAATTAAAAATTTGGGTGTCGGGTAGTGGGGTGCCTATACAAAAAAACTTTAATAAATCGACTAATATTTATAAAGTTCAAAGCGTATTAGCAGAATATGTTTTAGGATAGCGATTAAATTGAACGGTCAACATATTATTGTGTGGGTCGTTCTTTTTTGTGTTGTCAGACGAAATTCTAAATTCTAACGCATCGAGATTCGGTTAAGCGGATAGATGATGTTCGTGTGGAATCGTCTAGTAGGCGATATTAAAAACGCAAAACTGACATAGAAGGTTCTAAAATGTATAAATACATTTATGTGGTGTTACGATGGAAGTACGCAAAAAGCAGATAGTACGCTACGAAGGTATGCACCATATGAAGTCAAAACCGACCAATTCAGAGTTCATCGCCATGATTGCCGATAAAATTCGTATAGAAATGGTTGCGAGTTAACAACTTTTTTTGGAAATGATGTTTAAAAATGTATTGGAGGGGTATTATGACTTTAGTAAGATGATTTTTACTATTAGTTTTTACCTCCTTTTTTAGAATGGTATGATTACTCAATATTATTCTTTTAAGTGCCTCATTTTTTCGAGGCACTTTTTTTATTGGGATTTTTTCGATGTTCCTTTGAAATTCATCAAATTGTAACATATATATCATTTAATAAATATAGTTTATGGTTAAAATGATAGAAAAAGTGAGAATGATGAGTGCAATGAAAAAGTAGTGTTAATCGTTTACATACGCTCTCGAGTAGGCATTACCTTGTCAGCTGTTGTACCAAAATAACAAAAAAGTACTACTGTTATTCAGGCAAACTACAATGATCCAGTTAGTCAATGATATAAATTAGATTTACAAGAGTAGTGAGAGAATTGATACAACAGAATATTATTACTTTATACATTAAATTAAAACAGATAGTAAAGGGCTCCAAAAAGTAAATAATTTGATTTTGACCAAAGGAATTAACAATGAATTGTTAATTGACTCAATTTGATTAGATATATTGCTGATGAAGAAAACTTTTACTGCAATCGTGAGAGAAGACGAAAGTTACTTAATCAACATATCAGAAATATATCATTATTTATAGGACTATAAAATTATATTTTATTTTTAAATATTAGGGATTTAGTACTTAATTACCTATTACTTTTGTGGTATTTTTGTAATAGTGACAAAAAACAAGCTAGTTTCTCTGATATTTAGCTAAACAAAGTCCTAAAATTTGTATATACTATACTTTATGGGAGGGGATATGCGTGGCTATATTTGAGAATCAGTTTTTTGAAATCTTAGAAAAAGATGAGAAGGTTTATATAAAGACTAAAAAACCAGGCTTTATGTTAAAAGATTTTGATATGATTGTACGCCTTAATCCTCGCATTAAACTAACGAATTTTGCAGTACTGAAACAAGTATTAAATGAAATCACGCCGAATCCAGTAGAGATTGGGACATGGCTACCATCAGTTACATTAGAAGTTTCACGCGATAAAATGTCTGCTTCGTTATTTGTATATGAAACCTTGGACTATATTCGTTCAAATTCGCAATCATTCCAACAAACAGTATTAAGGTTATTAAAAGAAAATAATGTTATTCATGGAATTCAAGACATTAAATTTGAAACAATGGTTAGTGGGAAAGCAATATTAATTGCGCAGGGAACAGCACCCGTTAAAGGTGAAGACGCTAAGGTGACATACTTAGAAGTTCCTGAACGTAAACCAGTAATTCGCGAAGATGGTAAAGCAGACTATTATGATATGAACTTCATCTATGAAATTGAAGAAGGAGCATTGTTAGGGGAAAAAATCCATGCTAAACCGGGTATCCCGGGTAACAATGTTTATGGAGAGCTTGTAGCAGCACAACATGGCCGAGATGCATCGCTTAAATATGATCGTAAATCTGCATATGAAGTTGAAGAAGATGGAAAAACAGTAATACGATCTAAAATAAATGGTGTATTAGAGGAACATAGAGGCATGGTTAGTGTAAATCATCATTTACCAATAAATGGTGATGTCGGTGTTGAAACTGGTAATATTGATTTTAATGGTTCGATTTCAATTCGTGGTACAGTGCAAGCTGGGTTTTCAGTAATTGCAAAAGGAGATATATCGATTGAAGCCCCTGAAGGTGTTTCAGGAGCTAAATTGATTAAATCAATCGATGGGGATGTATTCATTCGTGGAGGTATTTTTGGCATAGGTGAAACACGAGTTGAAGCAGGTGGGAATATTTTCGTAAAACATGTGAACGATGCAAACTTAATTGCCGATGGAGATGTAAATATCGGATTTTATGCATTAGGTTCTAATATTCAAGCGCATTCGATATTAGTGGATGATCGAAAAGGCAAAATCATTGGTGGCAGAGCTATTGCAAAGAGTATAATTGTATCGGCAATTACAGGCAATCGCTTAGAGCGTAAGACAGAATTAATAATAAATAGTGTCAATAAAGCAGATGGTCTTGAATTAATTCAATCAAAGGCTGCACTATTAAAATCAATGCAAGAAGATATTTTACAGCTTGAATCACAAGTAAATCGTATTCTACCGATTGTAAATAATTTAACGAAGCCACAAATTGCTGCATTTGAACAAACAAAGCAAAAACTTTCGTCTAATAAAGAATCGGCAGCGAGTATAGACCGTGAGATTAAACAATTGATGAACGATTTACGTAGTGTAGGTAAAGAAGAAATAACTGTGACTAAGGAAGCGTATCCGGGAACATTCCTTCAAATTGGCAAAAAATCGACAGTGTTATCACGTAATACAAAAGGTCGATTCTTACTTGAATCTGGAGAGTTAAATGTATAATGAAAACGATTCCAGTTTTTGCACATCGTGGTGCATCACATGAATGTTTAGAGAATACTTTTGCAGCTTTTAAAAAAGCGCAAAGCTTGGGCGCAGATGGAATTGAATTAGATATCCAAGTTTCAAAGGATGGTATATTGGTAGTATTTCATGATTTGGATTTAAAAAGACTAGCGGGAAAAAAGCGGAAAGTATCTGATTGTTCCTTCGAAGAATTAAGAAGCTATAAATTAGGAAAGCGCTTTATTCGATTCTTTTCGAGTCATCACATTGAAGCGTTTCAAGATATTTTGGATTGGGCCAATGAACAGCAATTTCCTTTGAATATTGAGTTGAAACAGTCATTGCTAATGAATGAAGCTGCACTCCGTAAATTTTTAGTACCGATTCAAGTACCTAAGAACAGTCATTTTTCATCATTTCACGAAAGATTATTAATAATCGTTAAAGAAGTACGACCAGAAATGGAAACGGCTTATATTGTTACGAAAAAATTCGATTGGTCTTCGATGAGTGAACATCGATTCTTTGATACCATTCATGCACATAAAAAATTTTATAAACATGAATATTTGCAATATTTTAATGATGCAGAAATTGGAATACGCTTCTATGGAATAGTAGGAAATGAATCATTTTTGAAAAATCCACACCCAGCAGTTAGAGGTTGGATAACTGATTTTCCTGATAAAGTTCAAAGAGCACAATTAAAATAGCAAAAAGACGCTTATGGGGGTTCCATAGGCGTCTTTTTTTATGTATCTGATGTTGATGAAGCTAGTTGAAATTTATTTATTTTGCCAACGATCGGCAACTTTTCCGCGCTTGCGATCGCGATGAAGTAAAAATCCAGCAAAAAATAGAAATGAAACAGCAAAGAAAATAACTCCAACAACAAATTGAACCCAAATCCAAGGGAATGGTGAAATTAATATCCCGAAAAGTGTATCTCGCATAAACTTAATACCTGCAGCCATGAGTATGGCAGGTATTACAAGCACAATAAAAGCAGCCATTCTTGCCATGTACGTATCCCCTCCACTAAGTAAAACAACATTGATTTTACAATATCAATAATTACTGTCAATTGTATACATAAAAAAGTTGTAATTGAATAAGACAATATGACGAAACTGCGACAATTTATTTTATTAGAATAATTAATAATTAGGAAAATTAGATAATTGTAAGTTCGCAATCATAGGAATAACCGGTTGATTTTTCAGAATTTTCTAACTTGATTAAAATTGACGAATAATAGTTGCAACATTATGAATTTGAAAGTATTGTAAATTTAAAGACAAAAGTTATTCACATTTTAGTTTTTGTCGAACCTTAAGCAGAAAAAAATACAGAACACGAGAAAGTAAGCGCTTTCTTGATAAAGGAGTAGTGTGTTATGGAAATATTTAATTACATGAAAAAGTATGATTATGAACAACTAGTTTTTTGCCAAGACGAAGCTTCGGGTTTAAAGGCTATTATTGCAATTCATGATACAACATTAGGTCCAGCACTAGGTGGTTCACGCATGTGGACTTATGCTTCTGAAGAAGATGCTATTGAAGATGCACTTCGATTAGCTCGTGGAATGACATATAAAAATGCCGCCGCAGGTTTAAATTTAGGTGGCGGGAAAACCGTAATTATTGGTGATCCATTTAAAGATAAAAATGAAGAAATGTTTCGCGCATTAGGTCGTTTCATACAAGGACTAAACGGGCGTTACATTACAGCAGAAGATGTAGGTACTAGCGTTTCGGATATGGATTTAATTCATGAGGAAACCAATTATGTAACAGGGATTTCACCAGCATTTGGTAGCTCGGGTAATCCTTCACCAGTAACTGCATATGGTGTTTTCTTAGGGATGAAAGCAGCAGCAAAAGAAGCGTTTGGTGATGACAATTTAGGTGGACGAAAAGTTGCAGTACAAGGTCTTGGTAACGTTGCATATACATTATGTGAGTACTTACATAAAGAAGGTGCTCACTTGGTAGTGACAGACATCAACCAAGTCGCAATAGATCGAGTAGTTAACGATTTTGGTGCCATCGCCGTATTACCAAATGAAATTTATGAGCAAGATGTCGATATTTTTGCGCCATGTGCATTGGGTGCAATTATTAACGATACAACGATTCCTAAATTAAAAGCTAAAGTCATCGCTGGTTCGGCAAATAACCAATTAGCAGAATCAAAGCATGGAAAAGTTTTACATGAACTGGGTATAATATATGCACCGGATTATGTAATTAACGCGGGCGGAGTAATTAACGTGGCAGATGAATTATATGGCTACAATCGTGATCGAGCAATGAAACGTGTCGAAACGATTTATACGAGCTTAGAAAAGATTTTTGCCATTTCTAAAGAACAAGATATTCCAACGTACTTAGCAGCAAATCATTTAGCAGAAGAAAGAATTGCACGTGTTGCCAAAACACGTAGCACATTCTTAAAAAATGAAAAAAATATTTTAAATGGCCGCTAATTAAACGAAATTATTTTACAAGGGGTGTTGCACATGGCAAAGGAGTATGATGTTGTCATTTTAGGTGGAGGAACAGGTGGCTATGTAGCAGCAATCCGTGCCTCCCAGCTAGGTTTAAAAACGGCCATTGTCGAAAAAAATAAACTAGGTGGTACGTGTTTACATGCAGGTTGTATTCCAACAAAAGCTTTGCTACGTAGTGCCGAAGTATACGTGCAATCAAAAAAAGCACTTGATTTTGGTATAGAAGTACAAGGTGTAACACTACAGTTTAATCGTATTCAACAACGTAAAGAACTTGTTGTGAATCAGCTTTATAAAGGTGTGCAGCATCTTATGAAAAAGGGCAAAATTGATGTTTATGAGGGATATGGTCGAATTTTAGGACCGTCCATATTTTCACCAATGCCAGGTACGATTTCTGTAGAAATGACGGATGGCTCTGAAAACGAAATGCTTATACCGAATAATGTAATCATTGCTACTGGTTCAAGACCGCGCCATTTAGTAGGTTTAAAAGTTGATGGAAAAAAAGTATTAACGTCAGATGAGTTTTTAACACTAGAACAATTGCCGAAATCCGTAATCATTATTGGCGGTGGTGTTATCGGTGTTGAATGGGCTTCGATGCTCATAGATTTTGATGTTGACGTGACCGTTTTAGAAGTAGGAGATCGCTTAATTCCAACAGAGGATGAAGCCATCTCCGAAGAAATGTATAAGCAATTGACTAAGCGCGGCGTGAACATCCATTTTAATGTGCAGTTAGACCCATCAGCAATACAAGTAAATGAGCAAGTATCGATTCCGCTTGAAGACACTACAATTGAGGCACAAGCATTATTATTATCTGTTGGGCGTGTTGCGAATACCGAAAATATTGGAATTGAAAATACCGAAATTCAGGTAGATAATGGCTCGATTGTTGTGAATGACAATTTCCAAACTAAAGAGAGTCATATATACGCAATTGGTGATGTTATTGGTGGCATGCAACTAGCGCATGTTGCTTCACATGAAGGGATTCGTGCGGTTGAGCATATTGCAGGGGAGCAGTCAATGCCAATTAATTACGCAAATATTGCCCGTGGTGTATATAGTTCTCCTGAAGTAGCAAGCGTAGGCCTAACAGAAGCACAAGCACGTCAAAATGGCTTTAAAGTGAAAACTGCTACATTCCCATTTAAAGCAATCGGTAAAGCGATTGTTTACGGCGAATCAGAAGGCTTTATAAAAGTCATAGCTGATGAATCGTCAAATGATCTAGTTGGTGCCCATTTAATTGGACCACATGCCACGGATTTAATATCAGAAGCGGCACTTGGACTATTTTTAAATGCTTCACCGTGGGAAGTTGGACAAATGGTACATCTACATCCGAGTTTAAGTGAGGTTATTGGAGAAGCTGCTTTAGCAATTGAAGGTAAGGCAATTCATTTTTAACTTGATTCACGCAATTACGCCGAGGCGTAATTGATACAGAATAGATTGAATGTATTTTTTATGAGAAATCCATAGAGTACGCCATCTTTTCGTGCTATATGGCATCGTATGGATTTCTTTAAACTCGATTGGGGGTTTGTATTATGACAGAACAACAAATAACGCATGAACAGCTAGGGTTGACGAATGCAGACGTAATAAAAATGTATGAAACGATGCTTTTAGCACGACGAATTGATGAACGCATGTGGCTATTAAATCGCGCCGGGAAAATTCCATTTGTTATTTCGTGTCAAGGGCAAGAAGCAGCACAAGTTGGCGCGGCATTTGCATTAGATCATACAAAAGATTATATTGCACCGTATTACCGTGATATGGGGGTTGTCTTGCATTTTGGGATGACCGCACAGGATTTAATGTTATCGGCGTTTGCGAAAGCAGAAGACCCAAACTCAGGTGGACGCCAAATGCCGGGACATTTTGGACAAAAGAAAAACCGAATTATAACAGGTTCTTCTCCGGTAACGACGCAAGTTCCTCATGCAGTAGGTGTTGCACTAGCAGGAAAAATGCAAAAAAAAGATTTTATTACGTTTGTAACGCTTGGAGAAGGCTCATCTAATCAGGGAGATTTCCATGAGGGCGCTAACTTTGCTGGGGTTCATAAGCTTCCTGTAATTATAATGGTTGAGAATAACCAATATGCAATTTCTGTTCCAGTTGAGCGTCAATTAGGTTGTGCAAAGGTGTCTGATCGTGCAATTGGTTACGGTATGCCTGGCGTGACAGTAGACGGGAAAAATCCTTTAGAAGTATATAAAGTAGTGAAAGAGGCTGCTGATCGAGCACGAAATGGAGGTGGGCCGTCATTAATCGAAACGGTGAGCTATCGTTTGACAGCCCATTCCTCAGATGATGATGACCGCCAATATCGTACAGCGGAAGATATTGCAGAAGGGAAAGCAAAAGACCCAATTCTGCTTTTCGAAAGCTACCTGAAAGAACGGGGTGTAGTAGACGATTTATTAATTAAAGAATTAAATGACAACATAATGCAGCTTGTCAATGAAGCGACAGAGTATGCGGAAAATGCACCGTATGCCTTACCCGAATATGCACTTAAGTTTGTTTATGCGGAAGGAGAAGATGCGTAATGCCGGTAATTTCTTATATTGATGCAATTAATCTTGCAATGAAAGAAGAAATGGAACGAGATGACCGCGTCTTCGTCCTTGGTGAAGATGTTGGGGTAAAGGGTGGTGTATTTAAAGCGACAACTGGTTTGTACGATCAATTCGGCGAACAGCGTGTGCTAGATACTCCTCTTGCGGAAAGTGCGATTGCTGGTGTGGCAATTGGTGCGGCGATGTATGGTATGCGTCCAATTGCAGAAATGCAGTTTGCTGATTTTATCATGCCTGCCGTTAACCAAATTGTTTCTGAAGCGGCAAAAATCCGATATCGTTCAAACAATGATTGGAGCTGCCCGCTTGTTGTGCGTGCGCCTTTTGGTGGGGGAATTCATGGAGCCTTGTATCATTCGCAATCCGTTGAAGCGTTATTTGCGGGGACACCAGGTTTAAAAATCGTCATTCCATCAACACCTTATGATGCAAAAGGCTTATTAAAGGCAGCCATTCGCGATCCTGACCCAGTATTGTTTTTTGAGCATAAGCGGGCGTATCGTTTAATTAAAGGCGAGGTACCGACTGATGACTACACATTGCCGATTGGTAAAGCGGATGTGAAGCGTGAAGGTGATGATGTCACGGTCATTACGTATGGTTTAGCGGTTCATTTTGCGTTGCAGGCAGCAGATCGTTTGGCGAAGGATGGAATTGAAACGCATATTTTAGATTTACGTACAGTTTACCCGTTAGATAAAGAAGCAATTATTGAAGCTGCTAAGAAAACAGGGAAAATTTTATTGGTTACTGAAGATAATAAAGAGGGTAGCATCATGAGCGAGGTTGCAGCGATTATCGCCGAACATTGTTTATTTGATTTAGATGCGCCAATTCAACGTCTAGCAGGACCAGATGTACCAGCAATGCCATATGCACCAACAATGGAAAAATATTTTATGATTAATCCTGATAAAGTAGAACGTGTGCTCCGTGAATTAGCGGCGTTTTAACTTGCTTAAGCCTTCATTCTTCATTTTTATAAGGGTGAAGACTGCCCAAGTATGTCTTTTATTTGGCAGGGGTTTAAGCCTATGCTTAATGGAACGAAGGCTAAAAACGTCACGTCCTGTGACAACGCCTTCGTGATCAACCTCGTGTTGACCTTTGTTCCCGGCGGATGTCATAGATTTTTAAAGGAGTTTTTCGAGCCTGCTCGAAAAAATCTAGACACAATTACGCCGAGGCGTAATTGATATTCTTCCAGTAAATGATTGAGGAGGATCTAACATGACGATTCAAAACATCGTAATGCCGCAACTTGGCGAAAGTGTAACTGAAGGAAAAATTGAACGCTGGCTTGTACAAGTTGGTGATACAATTAATAAATATGATCCATTAGCAGAAGTGACGACGGATAAAGTAAATGCCGAAATTCCATCATCATTTGCGGGGGTTATTAAGGAACTAATTGCTATAGAGGGTGAAACGTTACCTGTTGGCACGGTCGTTTGTTCGATTGAAGTGGAGGGCTCTGAGTTACCTCCTGCACCTGCGCCAAAAAGCTCGAATGTTAGTTCAGCAATTTTAAATGCTGGATTACAGCGCAAAGAGGAGCTACCACCTACAAATACTGCAGAAAATACAGTGAAAACTGAGCGTACAGGTGGTCGTTACTCACCGGCTGTAGTCGTACTTGCATCTGAAAACAATGTAGATTTAGCACAAGTTACAGGTACCGGTGCAAACAACCGTATTACTCGTAAAGACGTCGAAGCCTATATTGCGGCAGGGAAGCCGACAACAACCCAACAACCAGTGGCACAACAAGCTGATCCAGAAGTTCAAGTGACTTCATCGAAAGTACAAGAATCAACGAAACAACCTGAGCCTATCCCTACTGTTGTTGGTGATATCGAAATTCCGGTCACACAAGTACGTAAAGCGATTGCGAAAAATATGCTAAGAAGTACTCATGAAATTCCACATGCTTGGATGATGATGGAAGTTGATGTGACGGAGCTTGTCGAATATCGTGATAGCATAAAAAATGAATTTAAGAAAAAGGAAGGCTTTAATTTAACATACTTTGCATTTTTCTTAAAAGCTGTTTCACAAGCGCTCAAAGAATTCCCAATGATGAACTCAGTGTGGGCGGAAGATAAAATTATTCAAAAGAAAGATATTAATTTATCAATCGCAGTTGCGACGGATGATGCGTTATTCGTACCCGTTATTAAAAATGTCGATGAAAAATCGATTAAAGGCATCGCCAAAGAAATACACGAATATGCACATATCGTTCGCCATGGAAAATTAAAATTAGAGCATATGCAGGGTGGTACGTTTACAGTTAATAATACGGGATCATTTGGTTCAGTGCAGTCGATGGGGATAATCAATTATCCTCAAGCTGCAATCTTGCAAGTGGAAAGTATTGTAAAACGACCTGTAATAGTACAGGGTAACATGGTCGCTCCACGTCATATGGTAAATTTATGTTTGTCATTAGATCATAGAATTTTAGATGGATTGATTTGCGGCAAATTCCTATCTAGAGTAAAAGATATTCTCGAAAATGTAGATAAAAATAAGATGTCAGTCTACTGAAATAGTTCCGGAAGCTTGTTAAATCAAGCTTTCGGAATTTTTTTTGCTTTATTGTCAGAACATTCTCGTGTAGAATATAGTACAGAAATATAACAAGGGGGGAAGCTAGTAAGCGTCCACATGTCAACTAATATGAAAGAGATTGAATTTCAATCAGCTAGCTATGATCAGTGGCAAGAAGAAGCGGTAAAGGCCCTAAAAGGTAAACCATTCGAATCATTGTTCACAAAAACAATAGAAAACATTACGCTCGAGCCACTATACACGAAAGAAAGTTTAATCGAGAAGTTAGGCAAGCAATTAGAAAAGCAAGTTTCAACAATTCGAACATTATCACAATCACCAACGTTTGCGATTGCTCAGCAAATAGTAGGTGCGACGGAAGAAAGTTTCTTTGCTAACTTAGGGGAAAGCATAGAGCGTGGCAATGAAGTCATTACAATTTATAGCCCAGTATCTTTTGAATGGACAGAAACAGCAATCGCAAAATTGGCTACAATTTTAACTGAAAATTCATTCAAGATTACAGTTCAATCAACAGACGATGAAGTGTTAGCTGTATTCGACAAAATTGAGGCTTCTAAAAAAGAAATAGTAAACGGTTACATTATTGCACCTGAAGCTGTGGATGTTGCTGGTTTCCCAAATGTACGTACTTTTGCAGCTAATACTATTCCCTATCACAATAATGGTGCAAATGCAGTACAAGAACTTGCAATTGCGTTAGCACAAGCGTCACATTTAGCACAATCGGTTGAAGATTTCAAAGCGTTTGAACAAAAATTCTTCGTACAATTTGCGGTAGATACACAATTCTTTGCAGAAGTTGCAAAAATTCGTGCCTTTAAAGTTTTATGGAAAGCGTTTGCTTCAGCATTCGGCAATGAAGCAAGCGCTGTCCCAGTCGTAGTTGAAACATCAGCTCGTAGCTTCTCGAAGTACGATGTGTATGTGAATTTACTACGCTCAGGCAATGAAGCATTTTCAGCAGCTATCGGCGGTGCGGATGTCATTACTGTTCACCCTCATGACAGTTTAACGCAAACTACTGAGCAATCAGTACGTATTGCACGTAACGTTTCTTTAGTAACAAAAGAAGAATCTCACGTTACAAAAGTACTTGATCCTGCAGGTGGTTCTTACTTCATAGAGTCATTAACAGCAGATTACGTAAAAGCGGCATGGGCAATGTTCCTTGAAATCGAACTAGCTGGAGGCTTAAAAGCATATGACATCGATACAAAAATCGAAGAAGTATACAACACGCGAATTAAGCAAGTAGAAACACGCAAGCATACATTAATTGGAACAAACATTTACGCAAACCCAGTAGATGAAATTCCAACAATTGAAAATAAACAATTTGTAGATGTGAAACGTATTGCACTACCATTCGAAAACTTACGTGCAAGCTTTGAACAAGCAAATCTTAAAGCAGCGATTTTAACATTTGGTCAGCTGAAAAACTACAAGCCACGTGCGGATTTCGTACAAGGTTTCTTTGCGACAGCGGGTATTGTAGCAGACCAAACAGAAGGCTTCCAATCAATTGATGAGGCAAAAGCTTGGTTAGCCGCTACAGATTATGATTACGTTGTTGTGGCAGCAACAGATGATGATACAAAACAATTAATCCCAGCCCTTTTAGAAGGTAAAAAACAAAATCTAGTATTAGACGCAGCTGGTAAATATAAAGAAGAAGCAGAAGCTTGGACTGCAAACGGCTTAAATGGCTTTATTTTTGCAGGGCAAAACATCGTAGAAAAGTTAAACGGTGTTGTAACAACTGTGAAGGGGGCACAACAATGAGTAAAGCAAATTTCGGATCAGTTGTTATTGAAGATGTATTAGCACAATCACAACTTTCTTCTACAAGCACATTTATGACAAACGAAGGCATCGAAGTGAACTCTGTTTATAATGCAGAGGATATTAAAGATGTAAAACATTTAAATGACGTAGCTGGTATTGCACCAAATACACGTGGACCTTACCCAACAATGTATGTAGCCCGTCCTTGGACAGTACGTCAATATGCAGGTTTCTCTACAGCAGAAGAATCAAATGCATTCTACCGTCGTAACTTAGCGATGGGTCAAAAAGGGCTATCGGTAGCTTTCGACTTAGCGACGCACCGTGGCTATGACTCTGACCACCCACGTGTAACAGGTGACGTTGGTAAAGCCGGCGTAGCAATCGACTCAGTCGAAGATGCAAAAATTTTATTCGACGGTATTCCATTAGATCAAATGTCGGTATCGATGACAATGAACGGTGCGGTTTTACCAGTACTAGCATTCTATATTGTTGCGGCAGAAGAACAGGGTGTAACACCAGATAAGCTTGCTGGTACAATCCAAAACGACATTTTAAAAGAATACATGGTGCGTAACACATACATATACCCACCAGCAATGTCGATGAAAATTATCGCGGATATTTTTGAATACACAGCAAAATTTATGCCAAAATTCAACTCAATTTCAATCTCTGGTTACCATATCCAAGAAGCTGGAGCAACAAACGACATTGAGTTAGCGTATACATTAGCAGATGGTTTAGAATATGTTCGTACAGGCTTAAAAGCTGGAATTGATATCGATGCATTCGCACCTCGATTATCATTCTTCTGGGCAATTGGTATGAACTACTACATGGAAGTAGCAAAAATGCGTGCAGCACGTCGCATTTGGGCTCAAATGATGAGTACGTTCAATCCAAAGAACCCAAAAACATTAGCGTTACGTACACACTCTCAAACTTCAGGTTGGAGTTTAACAGAGCAAGATCCGTTCAACAACGTAACACGTACATTAATAGAAGCAAACGCAGCTGCAATGGGACATACACAATCACTTCACACAAACGCGTTAGACGAAGCGATTGCATTACCTACAGACTTTTCAGCACGTATTGCGCGTAATACTCAGTTATTCTTACAAGAAGAAACAGGCATGACAAAAGTTATCGATCCATGGGGTGGCTCTTACTATGTTGAGAAATTGACAGATGAGATTACTGAAAAAGCATGGGCGTTAATTGAAGAAATCGAAGGACTTGGTGGTATGGCGAAAGCAATCGAAACAGGACTTCCAAAAATGAAAGTTGAAGAAGCAGCGGCAAAACGCCAAGCGAAAATTGACTCAAAATCAGAGACAATCGTAGGTGTGAACAAATACCGTTTAGCAGAAGAAGATCCAATTGATATTTTAGATATCGACAACGCAATTGTACGTGAAGCACAAATTGCTCGTTTAGAGAAAATGAAGGCGGATCGTAACGAAGAAGAAGTGCAAAATCATTTAGCGCGCTTAACAAAAGCAGCTGAAGACGGTTCAGAAAACTTATTAGCGATTGCTGTAGATGCAGCGCGTGCTCGTGCATCTCTTGGTGAAATTTCTGATGCAATTGAAGCAGTATCTGGTCGTCACAAAGCAATTATTCGCTCGATTTCTGGCGTATACTCTGCAAACTTCTCAGATGATGAAATGATTACAGAAGTAAAACAAATGACAGAAGATTTCTTAGAAGCGGAAGGACGTCGCCCACGTATATTAGTAGCAAAAATGGGTCAAGACGGACATGACCGTGGTGCGAAAGTAGTTGCAACAGGTTATGCAGACCTAGGTTTCGACGTAGATATTTCACCATTATTCATGACACCTGAAGAAACAGCACAAATGGCAAATGAAAATGACGTACACTGTGTTGGTGTATCTTCACTAGCAGCAGGTCACAAAACATTAGTACCAGAGTTAGTTGCGGAGCTGAAGAAATTAGGTCGTGAAGATATCATCGTAATTTGTGGTGGTGTAATTCCAGCGCAAGACTATGACTTCTTATATGAAGCAGGTGCGGTGGCAATCTTCGGTCCTGGAACGGTAATTCCGGTATCAGCAATGCGTATTATCGAAGAAATTTACAAAAAGTTAGGCTACGAGGAAGTGGCAGAGTAATGACGATGCCACATCAAGACCAAAGTGCTTTATTTGTCATGGATGGTGTGAAGGGTGGTCATGATGGAATGAGCTATTCAAACCCAAAGAAATTCCGTAAAAAGAAGCAGGAAGTACTTGATATAGAAAAGCTAGCTAATGATGTGCATGCGGGGAACCGCACCGCATTGTCAAAAGCGATAACATTAATTGAAAGCTCCAATATGGAACATAAAGAGCGGGCACAAAAGCTTTTACAAGAACTACTTCCATATACAGGAAATGCCATTCGGGTTGGTATTACCGGTGTACCGGGAGCGGGGAAAAGTTCATTTATCGAAGCGTTCGGTACAATGCTTTGTAAAATGGGCAAGCGTGTAGCAGTTCTGGCGATTGACCCAAGCTCGTCACTGTCAGGTGGTAGTATTTTAGGGGATAAAACACGAATGGAAGAGCTAGTTCGTCAAGAAAATGCCTTTGTTCGTCCGTCTCCTAGTGCTGGTACATTAGGTGGTGTGCACAAAAAGTCGCGTGAGACCATGCTACTTTGTGAAGCAGCTGGCTACGATGTGTTATTAATCGAAACAGTTGGTGTTGGTCAAAGTGAAACGTATGTGCGCGGTATGGTGGATTTCTTCTTATTGCTTGTATTAACAGGTGCTGGAGATGAGCTACAAGGAATGAAAAAAGGCATTATGGAACTTGCAGACGGTATTATCGTACATAAAGCAGATGGTGATAATTTGCGCCCTGCAAGACGTACGATGCAAGAATATAAGCAAATCCTTCATTTCTTACAGCCTTCGACACCAGGTTGGCTTAGTACAGCATTAAGTGTTTCATCAATGGAAAAGGTCGGTTTAGACAAAGTATGGGACATGTTAATGGAATTTGAGCAAACGGTGAAAAAAACAAATTACTGGAATATTCGCCGTCGTGAGCAAACTCGTGACTGGTTCCATTCGATGATTACCGACCAATTAATTGACTCGTTTTATGGAAATCCAGAACGCAAACAACAGGTGCGTAAATTCGAGGATGAAATATTGCACGGACGTCTTACAGTAACACAAGGTGTCAATGCGTTGTTTGATTAGTAGAATACATATCGCGCTAAATAGCGCGATATGATGTCTATTCTTATGTGAAGTTCTTAGAAAATTTAGAATTTCTAATTCACTAAAAAAGAGACGCATGAATTGTAATCAACAGTCTTTGCACATCTTTCATAACCTTGCTATGATAATAGGGAATAATGAAAGGGGCTATAAAGCTTATGAATATGGATTATGATTTATTTATGCAACAAATTACAACAACAGCACGTGCAGAAATGGAAGCAGCGGGGTACGAGCAATTACGTACACCAGAAGAAGTTGAAGATGCTTTCGCACGTAAAGGTACTACATTAGTAATGGTGAATTCAGTATGTGGATGTGCAGGCGGTATCGCTCGTCCAGCAGCAACACACGCTGTACACTATGACAAACGCCCGGATCATTTAGTAACTGTGTTTGCTGGTCAAGACAAAGATGCAGCAGCAGCGGCACGTTATTATTTCGGTGAAGATCATATTCCTTCATCTCCATCATTTGTTTTATTAAAAGATGGTCAAGTTGTAGCAGAAGTAGGTCGTTACGAAATCGAAGGTCATGAACCAATGAGTGTTGTAACAAATTTACAAGGTCATTTTGAGGAATATTGCGAAGAAGTATAAGCAGTAGATGGAGAGTGGTGCGCGAAATTTGCGCACCTAACTCACTTTGTCATAGGAGGAGCGCCTTTCTAAAATGAAAAAGTTTTCTATTGGCTATCGTACACTGAAAACAGCATTCGGAGCTTCTATTGCAATAGCAATTGCACAATATTTTGAACTACAGTTTTTTACAGCTGCTGGCATTTTAACAATTCTATGCATTCAGCCAACAAAACGAAAATCAGTACATGCCGTTTATACACGTATCGTTTCTTCACTTGTTGGAATGGCTTTTGCATTTGTATTTTTCGAAATATTTGGTTATTATCCGATAGTATTAGGCATTGTATTGTTGCTGTTTATACCAACTATTGTCTCGCTTGGAGTAGCAGAAGGCTTCGTGTCGAGTGCCGTTATAATGATGCACATCTATTTAACAGCTAACTTTACGCTCGATTTATTCTTGAATGAACTCGCAATTATGGCAATTGGCTTTGGAATGGGGCTCATAGTCAACATGTATATGCCGGATATTCAAAAGGGCATTATAAACCATCAATCCAAAGTAGAAGAGCTATTTAAGAAAATTTTAGCTGAAATTGCAAGTTATTTACGTAACGGTGATACATTATGGGATGGTAAGGAATTAATTGAAGCGACAAAGACTATTAATGCAGCAAAAGCATTAGCCTTCAAAGACGTACAAAACCATCTAACGCGTAAGGACAATATTTACTATGTGTATTTCGATATGCGTGAAAAGCAGCTAGAAATTATTGAACGCGTATTACCGAAAATTACTGCATTGCCTGTTATGACAGAGCAAGCACCACTCATTGCTACATTTTTGGAAGATTTAAGTGAACATGTTCACGGAGGAAATACCGCAAGTCATTTTTTAGAGAAGTTGGATAAAGTGAAACAAGAGTTTGCGAAAATGCCATTACCAGAAAATCACGAAACATTCCTAGCAATGGCTGCGATGTACCAGTTTATCGAAGAAATGGATGAATATTTGGTTATCAAGCAATCATTTAAAGGGTTGAAATAAAAAATGGATGTAGACACATCCATTACATGATTGCGGCTACACCCATTGCAATTGTTGAGATTAACATAATAATAACCATTGAATATACGACGATTTTTTGGAATTTTTTATTGCTCATATATTTCGCTCCTTCATATTGAACTAGTAATAGTTTAACAAATCTCGAAGAATTCTCAAGTACAAATGATTTTCATCATCGAAATTTTTATATTTTATTATAGGGGAGCTATCATTGTGGAAAAAGTAGATCATATTGGTATTGCAGTACGTAATATCGAAGAAAGAATTACATACTACACAGAAACGTTAGGCTTAAAATTATTAAAAGTAGAAGAAGTTGAGTCGCAGCAAGTGAAAGTTGCCTTCATCGATGCTGGCAATGTGAAAATCGAGCTATTAGAACCAATGAGCGAAAAAAGCGCAATCCATGGCTTTTTAGAAAAACGCGGAGAAGGGATTCACCATGTAGCTTTCGGCGTAACGGGGATTCGTGAGCGCATGGCTGAACTTCGCGAAAAGGGTATTCGTTTATTATCTGACGAGCCTGGCCCTGGTGCAGGTGGCGCGGAAGTAGCGTTTTTACATCCGAAAGACTCATATGGTGTACTTTATGAATTATGTGATAAAAGCGGAAAAGGGGACAAATAAAAATGACAATTACACTAGATATGTTTGATAAAATTAATGAGCTTTATGACCGTAAAGAAGTGATTCAACTTGGTGGCGGTGACGCTCGTATCGAAAAGCAACACGAGAAAGGTAAAATGACAGCTCGTGAGCGTATCGAAATGCTTTTAGATGATGGTACATTTGTAGAAATTAACCCATTCATCACACACCGTACTGTAGACTTCGGAATGGAAAAATTAGAAGGTCCTGGTGATGGTGTTGTTACTGGTTTCGGTAAAATTAACGGTCGTAACGTATACTTATTCGCACAAGACTTCACAGTATTTGGTGGCGCACTAGGCGAAATGCACGCGAAAAAAATCGCTGCGGTAATGGATTTAGCTGCGAAAAACGGCACACCATTTATCGGCATTAACGATTCAGGCGGCGCGCGTATTCAGGAAGGCGTACTTTCATTAGACGGATATGGTCATATTTTCTACCGTAACTCAATTTATTCTGGTGTAATTCCACAAATTTCAGTAATCATGGGGCCATGTGCTGGTGGTGCGGTTTACTCTCCAGCAATTACGGATTTCATTTTAATGGTTGATAAAACGTCTCAAATGTTTATCACAGGTCCTAAAGTAATTGAAACAGTAACAGGTGAGAAAATTTCAGCTGAAGGCTTAGGTGGTTCAAAAGTACACAACGCAGTATCAGGGAATGCTCACTTCCGTGCAGAAAACGAGGAAGCAGCAATTGCGCAAATTCAGCAATTACTTTCTTACCTACCACAAAATAATAAAGAAAAAGCACCAAAACAAGCTGCTCCAGAAGGGGACAACTTCCGTTCAGAGCTTGTTGATATCGTGCCAATCGATCAAACTAAATCATATGATGTGCGTAAAGTAGTTGAGCAAGTGGTGGACGAAGGTTCGTTCATGGAAGTTCAAAAAGAATTCGCTAAAAACATCGTAGTAGGTTTCGCACGTATCGCTGGTGAGTCTGTAGGTTTAGTATGTAACCAGCCTAAGTTCTTAGCTGGTGGTTTAGATATTGATTCATCTGATAAATTAGCTCGTTTCGTTCGTACTTGTGACTCATTCAACGTACCTGTAATTACTTTCGAAGACGTTTCTGGCTTCTTCCCAGGTGTAAAACAAGAACACGGAGGTATTATCCGTCACGGCGCGAAAATCCTTTATGCTTACTCGGAAGCTACTGTACCAAAAATTACAGTGATCTTACGTAAAGCATATGGTGGTGCGTATGTAGCATTAAACTCAAAATCAATCGGTGCTGACTTAGTATTTGCTTGGCCAAATGCTGAAATCGCGGTAATGGGTGCTGCTGGTGCGGCAAACATCATCCACGCGGGAGAAATTGCGAAATCTGCTGACCCAGAAGCAACTCGTGCAGCAAAAATTGAAGAATACAAAGAAAAATTCGCTAACCCATATGTAGCTGCATCTCGTGGTATGGTTGACGATGTAATTGATCCTCGTGAAACACGTATTAAGCTAATCCAAGCATTAGATATGCTTTCTACAAAACACGAAGACCGTCCTTACAAAAAACACGGAAATATTCCACTATAAACATTGTCAAGCCCTTTGCTGTGTACTTTCCAGCAAGGGGTTTTTTACGAAAAGAAGATGATACGATTAATCGTACCATCTCTTATTTGTTAATCCGTAGCGTTCGTTGTTTTCCACGCGGCATTTACCTTATTTGGTTGTTTTTCGAGTGGATGCTCGTGCTCGGCTATTAAAAAGTAAGCACCTTGTTCAATTCCATGACCATAATGTGCGCGTTCTTCTTTTGAAAAATCAAAACTTCGTAAACACACTTCATATAAATTTCCGCGAGAGAACAAGCGCCAAAATTGATCCATCAGATTGCCTGCTTTATGAACATGAATGTCGGGATACATCTTTAACGACAGTAACGGTTTAATATTTTTTGCGAATACATGGATTTCGAATTCAGAGAAGCCGTGCGCACGCATGCTATTCAACTTTTGTAAAGCCTCTTCCAATGAAAACACTAAAGCAACCTCACGTCGATACTCCATTATCTTCACATCCTAATGTACTTTTTTATATTTTATTGTTTTACATGAACAGTTGGAAGTGTTTTTGATGAATTTTGATTGAAAGTTACATGAAATACGAAAGGACCTAAAATTTTAATAAACGCATTTATTATAATTCTTTTCAATTCTTCATTTTTTATATATTTCCAATTCTGCTATAAGACGATACGCCCTTCATAATAGATTCAGTTTTAAAAAGTTTTTTAATCTGCATATATTACAAGTATTATGAAAAAAAGCTTTGAATAACTGATTTTTTATACCCATATAGGTATAATGGGGTCAAGAAGATAAATGGAGGTTTGGTATGGATTACTTAACAATAAGCAGGTGGTCGATTCCAGTACTATGGCTGGCCTTTTTTGG
Organism: Solibacillus daqui; assembly: GCF_028747805.1. Lineage (NCBI taxonomy): Bacteria > Bacillati > Bacillota > Bacilli > Caryophanales > Caryophanaceae > Solibacillus > Solibacillus daqui. The sequence continues at coordinate 2,447,632 of NZ_CP114887.1, read as the reverse complement.
TGCGGTATTTTATATAGATTTGGTCATGAAAAAACAGAATGAGCCGACTGTAAAGATGATGGACCGCTTTGTTTGGCAGTATTTGCTTGTGTGGAAGGTCAGTTATATCGTGTTTTCTTTAGAACAATTTCTTGCAGCTCCAAGTTCAATTCTTTACTTTGATGGAGGGCTACGCGGGCATGTATTAGCGTTAATTTCCATTGTTTATGTAATTTGGATAAAGCGTCATGATCTGCAAATGGATGTACTAGTCAAAGCGTGGCTGCATTTTGTTAGTGCGTATCATGTCCTGTATTTTGCTTTAACGGGGCATTGGATTTTGCTTATTATTTGGGTAAGTATCCTCATGGCGAGTTGGAAATTTAATACGCAATGGGTACTTATAGTGCAATGGCTATTAATTAGTTGGATTAGTGGCTGGTTTAGCTACTTTATTTACGGATTTCTGCTTATTTTTATACTAGATCTTTTGCGTGAGAAAAAGGCACAGCTTCTTGCGTTAGCAGTTGTAGCGGGGTTAATTAGTATTACTTTGAGCGATTTTGAAATTAAAAAGCAAGAAACGGCTCGTAAGGCAATTGAGCTACAAACAACGACAGGAGAATTGTACCGTATCTCAGATCAGGATGAATCGTATGTTATTGTCAATTTCTTTGCGACATGGTGTCTACCGTGTAATGCGGAAATGCCCCATTTACAAAGCTTTGCAACAAAGTTACCTGAGAATACACAGCTAATAGGGGTCAATTTAACAAAGCGCGATCATGGAGAAGAAGCGTTACTAAAATTTGTAGAAAAGTTTAGTATCACATTTCCAATTTTACTTGATGTAGACGATGTTTTTGGGAAAAGCTATGGTGTCATATCGATTCCTACGACTGTTGTGTTAAAGGATGGAGTCGAAGTTCAGCGTTTTGTTGGTCCGGTGAGTGAGCAACAATTACGGAAAGTGGTGGAAAACTAAAGATAAGCTCGAACAAATTACGAAGCATTTGTTCGAGTTTTTTCTTTTATAACAAACCATTCACGAATAAATGCCCCGATTACAAGGGAACAAATGATTACTACTCGTAACGATAAAAATTTCACAAACGGATAGGGTGATTTCAGCAGTTGGACACTACTCCCAATGATACCAATTCTATCAAAAATATATCCTAGAATTTAAATGATTTTTTGCTTTGTCTAGATTCATACAAACACCTCAATTGAAAACCAAATATATACAATTTTACTTTAAGGCATCTACAATGACCGGACAATTTTTGTGAAACCATTGTTTATTTTTAGAAATAAATTTATAATAATAATAATAATACTTGTCATCGACAAGTATTTTTGGTGAGGTGATTAGATGCGAGTACACAAGCAATTATTTTTTGATTTGATTTTAACTTTTCATCCGTTTGCGCGACAGCTAAATGCTTATTTAGAAACCTTTGAGCTACGTAGGCCGGAATGGGCAATTCTTTATTTGTTTATCAATGAACCGGAACTGTCTTTAACCGAAGTTGGGCAATTTTTAAATATGGATCAGGCAAATGTCACAAGAGCTATTAAATATTTAGTGAAGCTCGATTATATAGAAATCCAGCCTTCAAAATCAGATCGCCGAAAAAAAGATATTTTGATTACTGAAATAGGGCGTCAAGTTTATGAAACATTGCAAACTCAAATAACACTATTTGAGCTAGAACTTGTAGAAGGATTCACAGAAGAAGAGTTGGCGATTACACAACGTACTCTCGAAACAGTTCGTGCACGTTTATTACAGAAAGAGTAGGTGATGGAGTTTGAATTCCAAAAAAGAACCATTATGGACGAGAAATTTTATAACAATCGCGATTGTAAACTTCATTATTATTATGATTTTCTACTTGTTAATCGTAACAATCGCACCGTATGCAGTTAAAGAGTTACACGCATCGACTGCACAAGCGGGACTCATTTCGGGGATTTATATTGTTGGTGCACTGATTGGACGATTATTTACTGGGCGTGTTATACAAAAAGTAGGTTCGAAAAAAATATTAATGATTGGCTTAGCGTTATTTGTATGTACACTACTCTTATACTTAATACCTGCTGGGATTTCCGCGCTATTAGTTATTCGTTTAGTAAACGGGATTGCAGTAGGGATTGCATCAACAGCTACAGGAACAATGATTGCGCAAATTTTACCTGAGACTCGAAAAGGTGAGGGTATTGGCTACTATAGTATGAGCTCGACTCTGGCAACAGCAATTGGACCGTTCGTTGGGTTAATGTTAGCGCAACATATTTCATATTTTGTTATATTCCTAATTTGTTGTGCATTGGGTGTTATCGCATTTTTAGCTGCACTAACAACTTCTATTGCGACTGCAAGCAAAAAAACAACAGCTTCAACGACAAAAGGCTTCCATATTGGGGATTTTATTGATTTAAAGGCTCTACCAATAGGTATTTTAATTATGCTATTTGCACTTGGCTATGCAGGGATTTTATCGTTTATTAATTTCTTTGCCGAAGAACGAGATGTTGTCTCAGCTTCGAGCTTATTTTTCTTTGTATATGCTGTAGCGCTCCTATTAACACGTCCATTTACAGGGCGTTTAATGGATGCAAAAGGGGCAAACATTATTATGTATCCAGGCATTGTGTTGTTTGCTGTCGGCTTACTTCTATTAAGTACCGCGCATTCATCATTTACATTGTTACTAGCAGGTGCAATTATTGGGATAGGTTACGGGAACGTTGCCTCTACATTCCAAGCGCTTGCAATTAAAGTGACATCTCCAGAAAATATGGGGTTAGCTACGTCAACATACTTCATTGGGCTTGATGTCGGGCTAGGTTTTGGTCCGTATTTGTTAGGATATTTAGAGCCGATCATTGGCTATGGTTCAATGTATTTCGGTTTAGGAATTTTCATTTTTGCTTTTTTAATTTTGTATTATATATTGCATGGTCGAAAAGATCATTTATATGTAGGGTAAATGATTTCGGTGTATGGAAGGGGAACTTTTCATATGCCGTTTTTAGTATGTTAAAATATAGGGGATTTTACTAATTGGAGGGGATCTAATGGACTGTGTGTTTTGTGAAGGAATAGAAGATCATCACGTGATACTTGAAACAGAAAACTATAAAGTGGTTTTTGATATTGATCCGATTCAAATAGGTCATTTGCTAATTATTTCAAAAGCACATTTCGAAACGATTTTAGAATTAAGTGAGGAGCTATTAGTTGAATTACTGGTAATTCAAAAACAACTGATTGCATTACTAGAAAAAGAATTTCATGTAGATGGGGTTAGTGTCATTCAAAATAACGGTAAAATCATGGATGAGGGCACTCATTTTCATGTGCACATTGTTCCACGATATCATGACGACCACTTTTGGGCTAACCAACAAGTTGTTGAACAGCCACTTTCGATTAATGAGTTAAAAAAGCAGTTAAAGCTATTGACACAAACAATTTAAATGAAAAGATACACGTGTTGAATAACCAAAATAGATAATCAACACGTGTGTAAGTAAAATTTGAAAAAACATTAATTAGTCTGCAGGCCTTGGACCAGCATCTTTGCCAGTGTTTTCTACAGTCATTATTGGGCGAATTGTAATATCTTTACTTACTGTTATTTGACAAGACAATCGCAAACAATCATCATATAAGAACTCGTCAACGGCTTTATTCGCAAAGGCTTTCTTTTCTTTTTGGGATACATCTAAGTAATCACCCGCCAAAATTTCTACTCGGCAAGTAGTGCAACGAGCATTCCCACCACATAGGTGAAGAATATTAACACCGTTATCTTCCAGTGCTAATACTAATTTTTTCCCTATTTCCACCTCAAATGTACCCTCATTAATGACACTTACGTAAGGCATTAGATATGACACTCCTCATAAAAATAGTATATTAAAAATATGCTTCCTTTTACTTATTCTCTAATTTGCCCTACTTAACACATAAATTGAACAATTAAATTTGTAGTGGAATCGTTAAAAGAGGATATTTGCAAAATCATAAAGGCATTAAAAAAAATTGTAGATATAATGGGCAGTGGGAATTATTAAATTTTTTGGAGATTTCGAAAAAAAAATCCACAAACAAGTTTTCACTCGTTTACGGACTTTACATTAAATCTGCTTTTTTGTCTTCGGATATCCAATTAAAATCGCAATCACGCCACATACTCCAACTAAAATAGAGTAATACGAGTATTGCATAATTAAAATAGGGGAAATGCCTGCAACACTAGCGGCAACTAAAAACTGTGCGCCGTATGGGATAATGCCCTGAACGACACAAGAGAAAATATCGATAATACTTGCAGATTTGCGCGGTTCAATCTGATACTGCTCCGCAATATTTTTTGCTAATGGGCCAGCAATCATAATAGCAATCGTATTATTCGCTGTTGAAAGGTCTGTTAAACTTACAAGACCCGCTATCGCAAATTGAGCTTCTTTTTTCGATTTGATTTTTCGTGTCACAATATGGACGATAAAATCAATCCCACCGTTATGTCGAATGACTTCAACCATCCCACCAATTAATATTGCTAAAAATGCCATTTCAAACATGGCACTCATACCAGTTCCAATCGCTTGTACGAATGACATAATGGAATAGCTCCCATCGATTAGACCAATTATTCCAGCTAAAATAATTCCACTAGCTAACACTGTGAATACATTAAAACCAATTAATGCAAATAAAATGACGAAGATATATGGCACTATTTTATACAATTCAAAGGTCGTATATTCCACTTCCGCCGATGCATTTAATGTAAATATTGCTAAAATAACACATGTAATAATCGCTGCAGGTAAAACGATGAAAAAGTTCACCTTAAATTTGTCCTTCATTTCCGCACCTTGCGAACGAACTGAGGCGATCGTCGTATCGGAAATGAACGATAAGTTATCCCCAAACATTGCACCACCAATAACTGTAGCCATTAAAAGTGGTATAGAAATATCTGTCTGCTCACCAATACCTAAACCGATCGGAGCTAGAGCCACAATTGTTCCAACAGAGGTACCCATCGCAAGTGATATAAAGCACGCGATAATAAATAAGCCGACGACTAGTAAGTTTTGTGGTAAAACTGATAAAGCAAAGTTCACTGTCGCTTCAATCGCACCCATACCTTTTGCCGTTTCAGAAAACGCACCAGCTAGTAAGAAAATTAATACCATTAGCATAACGTTCGGATTACCTGCACCCTGATTAAAAACATCAATTTTTTTCGATAACGTTTCTTTTCGATTCATTAAAATTGCAACAACACTAGAAATTGTGATGGCAACAATAACGGGGAAGGCATAAAAGTCATCAAGCACAATGCCTGAACCGATAAATAAAATTAAAAACACAACAAAAGGGATTAACGCCCATGGATTTCCTTTTTGCATTGCTACCTCCAATATAGTTCAAATCATATCGAATACATATAAAAAGCCCCTTCTTAAGTAAACAAGAAGAGGTATGAAATCATATACTCATCTTATCTATCAAGAAAAAATTCTTGCAGGATTTGGCATAGAAATTATTCCGCTGCCGAGACTTCAAAGGGCCCGTCCCTCCATCTCTCATGATAAGAAACTATTCATTTTTAATAAATAAGCTTTAGAATATACGAAAAATTACTATAAGTCAATTTGTTAGTTATTTCTCAATAATTGTTTTATTCAGAAATATCGTTTATTATTTGGATTATACTTCCAAGGGGGATAGGTAAATGAAAATAATACCAAGTGCCGAAAATTTAACGGCATGGATTGAAAATTATGTACCAAGAAGAGATCTATTTTTTATTAGCGGTGAACTTTATCATAAACAAATCGATTTTTCACAAGTACTTGTTATGCCGATTGAAGAGTTTTATACACATAGCACATACAGTCAAATTGATTTTACAAATAGCTATGAATACTGGAATATCAAGTATGTAAATTATGTAATCGTAGCAAATTGTCAGTGGATTGAGCAAATCCCGACTGAACAGAAACAAATGCTTTTACAAGCACAAGTGCAATGTGAGCGCGGATTAGTGGTGCCCGTATCCTTTATAGATAATTTAGAAGAAATTCCTAAAGATTATATACATAATAATCAAGTCGTTTTTCAGCGGGCAATGTGGGACACTTTGAGTTGGAAAACGAAAGAACAAATTTTAAAAACAATGGTTTCACAGTGGTGGGATAATGGGGAATGTGAACAAGCTCCTGCATCCTTGCCACAGCATTTAAAGCCTTTTACAAATGTATTTAGTCATCAGCAAGGAGCAAATTGCTTAGCTGCCGTCTTATATGCAATTTCTAATGGCAAACAGCAATGGATAATCCATGAATGGGTACATCAAAAAACGTTTTTAGAAAAATTAGCGTTAAGTCAATATGAAATAGTGGATAGTGAGGAACTGATTACAGGTGATGTTTTGGCTTGGCTTGATGACATAGGAACGATTCAGCATGCCGCTTATTATATTGGCGATAACCTATTTTTTAACAAGCATGGACAAACCATCTTTAATCCGTGGAAGCTACTAGCAACTGATGCTTTAGAAAAAGAATGGGGCTCATTAAAAAAAGTTACTTATAGAAAAATGGTTTGAAAATACACAGAATTGAAAGGAGAACTTATGATAATTCGTAACTATACAGAAAAAGACGAACAAGGGTGGCTTCGTTGCCGTATACTATCATTCTTAAATACGGCTTATTTTGACAATGTGCTCCAACTGAAAGAAACATACAAAAATGCAGCAATTGAGCTAGTCGCCGAAATCGACGGGCAAATCGTTGGGCTAATTGATGTAGAGTATGAAGCCACGCCAAAGACAGTATGCACGCAGCAAGATTCAATTGGAGGGATGATTTGGCATATTGCGGTACACCCTGATTTTCAGCGTCAAGGGATTGGAGAAGCGCTACTACATGCAGTGCAACAACAAGCAATGAAGTTACATATAGAGTATTTCGAAGCATGGACAAGAGACGATCCATGTGTGCAAAATTGGTATGAAAAAAATGACTTTGAAAAAACATCATCCTATTATCACGTGTATTTAGAAGGAAATGAAATGAAAAATTTGATGAACGCATCCGTTGATCAATTATACCCTGTCACAGCTTTTGCGCATTACACAGGGAAGAGTCTAGAGCTGTTTCAACATGTAAAGCGCAAACATGAATGTGTTTGCTATGTGAAAGTGATTAATCAATAATTTGAGAGGAAGATAGTATAAGAATTAATCGAGCGAACTGTTAGCAGTTTTGTGAGTTCGAGTTGCGCCACAAGTTTTTTAGTGGAGAAGATAATGATATACGATGAAATATTAAATTAAAATAGAATAGTAAGTGAATTATTGCTATTGGAGGGTTAATGTGAAGTACAAGATAATATTCTTTGATGTAGATGGAACCATTACAAATTATAAAGATGGGACTATTCCAGAAAGCACAAAAATGGCGATAAGGCAGCTAACAACAAGTGGGATGAAAGTGGTAGCAGCAACAGGTAGACCATTATCAATGTGTGGTGAAATAGCTGAACTAGGAGTAGACACATTTATTACGGCTAATGGAGCTTACGTAACACATCGAGGGACATGCATTCATAAAACAGTTTTACCTAGTGAAACGGTTAATAAATTTACCAAGTTTGCATTTCAAGAACAAAATGCACTTACTTATTATTCTGAAAAATTACATATGAATGAGGTACAACATCCTAAAGTAATGAAGGCACTGTATGAAACATTGCGGTTAGAGGAATTTCCACCTATTTATAAGGCAGTAGATCTTAACGAGACATATTTGCTCTGTTTGTTTGCTGATGATACAGAAATTGAAAAGTACAAATCCCATTTTCCAAAAATCCACTATAAACGCTGGCATTCCTATATTGTAAATGTACTCGTAGACGAGGTTTCTAAGTCCGTGGCAATTAAAAAAGTGCTCAATTATTTTGGATTGACGAAGGAAGAGGCTATTGCTTTTGGGGATGGAGAAAATGATGTTGATATGCTAGAACTTGTAGACTTAGGTATTGCGATGGGAAACGCAAATGAAACATTAAAATCAATCGCTAACTTTGTTACGAAAGATTCTAGTGAGGATGGTATTGCATTGGCATTAAAGAAGTATGATTTGATTTAATTATTCCAGAGAATATTAGACAGTACTTCAACAATCACTAAGCACCTTCGTTTAAAAGATGATCGCAATTTTTTTCTACAGAAAAATGATATGTTGCCTCTTCAAAAATATATTAGCTCTTTGCCGGCTAATTTTTTTTGTTATTCACTAACTTGGCCAACTTAACACATAAATTGAATAAATAAATTGGTGGTGGACAAACTTTATTCACATCGATTTATGATAATTTAAATTAATTGAGTGAAGTAAAAAGGGTGGTGTATCTTCGTGGAGAATGTAGGTTGTGATTTTTCACCAATGGAGCAATCGTTAAAAGAGGATATTCGCAAAGTCATAAATGCATTACAAAATAATGTAGATATGATGGGGGACGGAAACTATTGTCTTCTTGGAGATTTTGAGAAAATAAAAGATGAATTTTTGTCTATTGAGATGAAAGCTGCTACTTTTTATTTAAACTGTTACTTATCCCCATTTACGGATAAATACCCAGAAATATCTATTTGTGTGCAAAATATGTCAAAAAGGAGACATGGAGGGTTAATAGTAATTCAAAGAGAAGACTCCCTTAAATCTTTGTTGAAGCCAGGTATTCCAATTGGAGCAGAATTAACTCATTCGTTATTAGAATCAATTTTTTTTCCTGGAAATCCACTTCATGATGGTGCTGTAGTTGTAAGTCAAAATCATATTGTTTCCGCGGCTAATGTCCTTCCACTATCAGATCGATACACAGGAGAGAAAAAACTAGGTACACGACATCGTGCTGCACTAGGATTGTCGGAACAAAGCGATGCTCTTGTACTCGTAGTATCTGAAGAAACAGGCAGAGTTTCTTTTGCAAAAAGCGGAAATCTTTATCCTATAATTAATCAAGGTTCGTTTTAAAAATGTAAGTGCGTACAAAAGAATACATTTGAGAAATTCCTTCTGTTCGATTCACCATATAAACTGATTTATCAAGATATGATGTCTACTAATGTTGCTGCAGAGCGTCTTTCTATTCTTCTTTTTGGAGTATACGGCCTGAAAATTGAGTAGGGCAATTAAGGGACATATGCAGCGCAGAATGAATATAATAATATGCTAGTATGTAATATTTATAGTAGCCAACAAGTATCCATCCCCTTGGAGTTTGTTGGCTTTTCTTGCTTGAATTTGTAGACATTATAGGTTGAAATAAACGGAACGTACGTACTTTGAGTCCTTTTATTTTGCAGAGTATTCCGAATATTGTATGATAAAGGAAAATGTTGAATATTCTAGAAGGGGATAAAAAGGAATGGATATTCTAGGTCTTAGACAATTTTTTAGAGATTTCAATGTTGATACAGGAAATATTTCTGTAAAACTGGTACAAAAAATAGATCAGGAATATGAAGTTTACGAACCAATAGTGCGAAATCGATTGCAAAGAGATTTAAAAGAACTATATGTAGAGGTACTCCAAACTAGATTATTTGGACTTCCACAAGAAGAATATAATCCAAATGTAGGGCAAGATGGATATCTATCAGTTGCCCCGTTGTATGTGGCACATGTTGATGAAACCATAGAAAAATTAGAGTCTGAGGAAAACATCCATGGAGACATGAATGAAATGAATTTAGACGATATTAATTTTTATTGTGTAACATTTACACGGAACGGAGAATCAGTTTATATTTTTAGACGATTTACGAAGATGAAAAAAATCAGACGGGGAATTTCAACATTTATAGAAGACAACACATTACGTAAATTTGATAATGATCTTTTCATAGGTTTAGATAGAGATATTGATATTTTAGTATATCAAGGAGAAATGTTGATTGTTAATAGATTTGCATTACAAACTATTTTTAACTTGCAGGATTATTTCACAACTAGGGCAACAGAGGCTTTGGATCATATTGAAAATGGGAACGTAATTTCTAATTTCGAAGAATTTAGAGAGGACTGCTTAAATGATAGACAAGCATCTAAAAGAATTACAAAAATTATTAATACACCCGGACGAATTGAGGGGTTTTTAGCGAACGCCAATCTACTCCCCAATGTGATAGAAGAAGCCGCCTTAGAAATAGAACTGAATGAAGATGGACAAATTATTTATACACGAAATAGACAGGTGCGAAGCGAAATACTTTTTTGTATTGCTGATGCCTATTATCTATCCCTATTATTAAATCGAATAGGTGAAGATATTTCGCAATAATAGTGATTAGAACGGAGGGAAAGTATGAAGGTGAAAAGAAGAATTCAAAAAATACTATTTTACCTCTCATCTTTTATTCCATTATATTTTTTATTATTTATTCAAAACATACAAATAAGAGATGGAAATGGGAAACTTCTTACTTTAAAAGGTTTTTTTAGTCAATTTTTTCAAACAAGTACCTCTGTTTCGTTTTTTTGGCTGGGGTTGTTAATACTAAGCTTGCTATCTTTGTTTGGAGTTTTTTTGTTTTTCTTTGTTTACACTAAAACAGAAGGAAGAATAGGTGAAATAAAAGATACTGAATTTGTAAGAGAAGATACTCTCGGTTATATAGTCACGTACATTGTCCCATTAATAACTATGGATATTCAAAGTAATAGAAGTTTGGTAATTAACCTTATTCTTTTTATAATCATTGGTACATTTTACGTTAGAAATGATCAACTTTTTATGAACCCCTTATATAACATTTGTGGGTATAATGTTTTTTCGGCAGAAGAGCAAATATATATTACCAAAATAAGCAAGTCGAAGTTAAAGATAATCGCGAAAAGAAAATTACCAATAAAAAAAGTTAATCTAGTAGGGGATATTTATATATTATCTGAGTATCAACAAAGGAAAGAGAATTCTGATGATTTGTATGGATAGATTAGTAAGTAATGAGGAAGTACGATAGTTTTGTACAAGTTATTACCTAAATGAAATTAATTCCCTTTTAGTTCACATTTGGGTGGACCAAAAACAAGCCGGCTACATATTCATTTCTTTTTACATTTTAATAAAGAAGACCGTTATATAGCCTTATTACTCATAAGAGCATTGTACACCTGCATTGCTTGTAGTTGTCCAAAGGAAAAAAACATCCACATTTTTTATTCAAATTCTAAAACTGCTTTATAAATCCTTACATGTTTGAAAATAGCCACATATCAATTGTCCATTCGGTTTCTTCTGCTTGATAAATGACATTAAAATAATGACCATTGAAGTTTGATATTTAATAATCATGATACTTTAATTCTATTACAGAATGCTCGCTTTTCATTACAAAGCAATTCAAACCCATCATAGCAACAAATGTAGGGCATATTTTCTGCAAATTTCAAAAAGATGTGATTGACAATATTTTGAAAGTACGTTAGATTAATACCTAATTTCAATTTAAAAAGCAATGAAAAGGATATGAATCGTTTTAGTGAAGATTACAAGAGAGGGAAATCACTGGTTGAAAGTTTCCTAATTGGACGAATCGATTTACTCCCTTTGAGCTGCGCTAGGAAACTAGTGACGTGTACAGGCGTTATCTGTATCAATGAGCTACTGATGTAACTGTGCAGTAGGAATTTGGGTGGAACCACGGGTATTCAAACACATATTCGTCCCTTTGAGGATGAGTATGTGTTTTTTTATTATTATTCAGTCAATGAAATGACATTGGCTGATAAGTAATATCTCCCGGCAGATTCACAGAGTTTTATATGAGTTTTAAAAATGAGGTCAGCCTAAAAACATCACATCATGTGATCCTAAACTCGAAAAAATCTGGACGCAATTTCGCAGGGGAGAATTGAATTACCAATAAAAGAAAAGGAGAGGTAGTATGTCAAATCAAGAAGTAACAATTCAATTTCCAAATGGCGAACTAAAACGTTTTGCCAAAGGTGTTACGCTAACCGAAATCGCCAAATCGATTAGTCCAAGCTTAGCGAAAAAATCAATCGTAGGTAGTGTAAATACAACGACAACCGATTTGACACGACCGATTCTAGTGGATGCTGAAATTTCTCTATATGATGCTGTGTCACAACAAGGCTTAGCGGTACTTCGTCATTCAACTGCTCACTTGCTAGCGCAGGCAGTAAAGCGATTATATCCAGGTGTAAAATTGGGTGTTGGGCCGATTATTGAAAATGGATTTTATTATGATATCGAGATGAGCCATACGCTAGTGCCAGAAGATTTAGGTGCTATTGAACGTGAAATGAAAAAGATTGTGAATGAGAATTTACCAGTAGTGCGTAAGGAAGTAACGCGAGAACAAGCAAGTCATATTTTTGAAGAAGATTACTTAAAGCTTGAGCTATTAGAAGCGATACCGACTGAAGAACTCGTAACAGTTTACGAACAAGGAGAGTTTGTCGATTTATGTAGAGGGCCACATGTAGTGTCAACGAATAAATTGCAGTACTTTAAACTGATGAATATTTCAGGTGCGTACTGGCGCGGTGATAGTAACTATCAAATGCTACAGCGTATTTACGGTGTGGCGTTTGCAACGAAAGAGGATATGCAAGATTATTTCGTGTTCCTAGAAGAAGCCGAAAAACGTAATCATCGTAAGCTGGGAAAAGAGCTCGATTTATTTATGTTCTCTGAAGAAGCACCGGGTATGCCGTTTTATTTAGCAAATGGGCAAATTATTCGAAGCGAGTTAGAAAATTTCTTACGTAACTTGCAAACAAGCTATGACTATAAAGAAGTGCGCACACCACTAATGATGAATCAACGCCTGTGGGAGCAATCTGGGCATTGGCAGCATTACAAGGAAAATATGTACTTTACACAAGTTGATGAGCAAAAATTTGCGTTAAAACCAATGAACTGTCCAGGACATATGCTCATTTACAAAAATGATTTGCATTCGTATCGTGATTTGCCAATTCGTATGGCGGAGTTTGGGCAAGTGCATCGCCATGAATTTAGTGGTGCACTAAACGGGTTACTCCGTGTGCGTACTTTCTGTCAGGATGATGCGCATATTTTCGTAACTCCGGAGCAAATCGAGGATGAAATTACATTAGCATTGCAAATTATTGACCATGTATACAAAGTATTTGGCTTCGAATATGACATTGAATTGTCTACACGCCCGGATAATTATATGGGTGAACTCACATTATGGGACAAAGCAGAGCAGGCACTTGAAAACGTGTTAAATCACTTAGGTTTCCCTTACAAAATTAATGAGGGTGACGGCGCATTTTATGGACCAAAAATTGATATTCATATTAAAGATGCGATAAAGCGAAGTCATCAATGTGCGACTGTACAGCTTGATTTCCAACTACCAGAGAAGTTTGATTTAACGTATGTGAATGAGGACAACGAAAAGGTACGTCCTGTTGTGATTCACCGAGCTGTCTTTGGTTCCATTGATCGTTTTCTTGGGATTTTAATCGAGCATTTTGGTGGTGCCTTCCCACTGTGGCTTGCACCAAAGCAGGTACAAATCATCGGCGTTTCTGATGTACATAAACCGTACGTCGAAAAAGTATTACATGATTTACGCCAAGCAAATATACGTGTGTCAGTAGATGAGCGAAATGAAAAACTAGGTCGTAAAATTCGTGATGCACAAATGCAAAAAGTCCCATATATCTTAGTTCTAGGTGATGAAGAGCAACAAGAGGACTCAGTGACAATTCGTGCATTTAAGCAAGAGGGTTTAACAAAAATGTCCATTGAGTCATTTGTCGAATATGTAATAGAAGAGATTGAACAGAAAAAATTACCGAATTTCGCAAATGTATAAAAGTCGAATCATCAAAAACTGCATTTGAATCATTGTATAAATTAGATATCATTGTAAACAAAAAAAGCAAGCAAAATCTGCTTGCTTTTTTGTTTAAACATATTGAATTTAAATATTTTTACTAATTTTTTGTCGCCGAATCCATTGAGTGGCAATCCATTTCTCACCTTGAGTAACTGGCGCACCACCGTGTAATGTAAGTTCATTTAATTGCACATAGTTGTAAAAATACTCGAAGTATACAGCCATTCCTTTTTTAGGAAATACAGATAGGTTTAAATTAGGAAAATACGTTTGCCCGCCTTCCTCGACATCATTTAAGTACAGAACAAATGTAGCAATACGATTGTTGCTAGCAGCTTTACTCGTTGAAGCGAAATAGTCGAAGTGTGCTTTATATTCTTGTCCTGGTAGGTAGTTCAAAATATGTAATCCTTCTCCATGATCGATCGGGATGTCGATAATAGATGCAAGTCTTTTTTCAATTTGCAAAACAATTTCATTGTTCGTATCTGTTAAAAATACACCACTACTTGTTCGAATATCACTCACTTCCCGTGAACTACCAGTTTTTGAACGTTCAAGACGGTCTTTTGATAATTGAATAAGTGCGTCACACTCCTCATCATCTAGAACCGAACCTAATACAATGACTAATGGTTCATCGAATTTAGCGATGATTTCAATTTCTTTGTCGACTGTAGTAATTTTATTTCCACTATGGTTAAAGATAGTGGTTTCTTTAGTACGTATTTCTGAATCAATTTTTGCCAATACACATAACCTCCTTGATTTGGTTTTTTTTATTTCTACAAAACTTTTTGTATTTCCTTCAATTTTTTATATAAAATGAGGATTTTTTTTTGAGGACTATTTTTTGGCATTGGATGGGGGGAACATAATTCCATGTAAGGTTAATCGATTACCTAAGTATATTTATTTGTTAAATAGACTACACAAAAGACATTCAGTAAAATTAGTTTTCTTTTTGATAGACTTTGAATTTGTTTATATGTTATTCTTGACGTAAGAAAATATAATATGCAAGACAAGGTGGAGCCGTAGTCAACTATGGTCCCACCTTGTCTTTTTTGTGTTGGAGGAGGAAAAATATGTTTATTTTACAAATTGTACTTGTTTTGTTTGCTACAAAATTTGCAGGTCATTTGGCTGCTAGGTTAGGGCAGCCTTCTGTATTAGGAAAAATCCTTGTAGGAATTATTTTGGGTCCAGCTTTATTAGGATGGATTCATGAAACAGAATTATTAACGACATTCAGTCAAATTGGTGTTCTTTTATTAATGTTTTTAGCGGGACTTGAAACAGACTTGCAAGAAATGAATAAAAATAAGAAAGCAGCCATTTATGTGGCATTTGGTGGTATTATTGTACCCATTATTTTAGGATACTTTGGTTCTCAATATTACGGAATGTCTGTTGGCGAATCGATTTTTATTGGTTTATTATTATCGGCAACATCTGTAAGTATTTCAGTTCAAGCATTGCGAGAGCTGGGTTGGTTAAATAGTAAAGAAGGCTCGACATTATTAGGTGCAGCAGTATTAGATGATATTGTTGTTGTTATCTTAATTGCAATTGCGATGAGTGTTTTTGCAGGATCTGATACAAATGTTGGCTTACTTATTGGAAAGAAAATTTTATTCTTTGCTGTGCTAATTTTGATTTCAAAATGGGTGATTCCACACTTCATTCAATTATTTACAAAGTTCAAAGTAACTGAATCGGTATTGAGTGCAGGATTAATAATTTGCTTTGGTTTATCTTATTTTGCAGAAATTTTAGGTATTGCAGGAATTATCGGTGCATTTTTTGCAGGGATCGCAATCGCTCAAACGAAATTTAAAAAAGAAATTGAACATAAGGTAGAGCCAATTGCCTATGGAATTTTTGTTCCGTTTTTCTTCGTGAGCATTGGTATAGCCGTTTCATTTGATGGAATTGGTGATCAAGTTGGGTTTATTTTCATTTTCTCTATAATTGCTATTTTATCTAAATTTATTGGATCTGGTGTCGGTGCAAAATTAGCAGGATTTAATACAAAATCATCAATGGGTGTCGGTGCAGGAATGGTGTCACGAGGCGAAGTGGCATTGATTTTAGCCGCGATGGGATTAGAGAGTGGCTTATTGCCGGCGAATTATTATACAGCAATGATCATTGTCGTAATTGTTACTACTATTGTTACGCCGCCATTATTGAAGCTAATTTTCGGCAAAAGACATACACAGGAAATAGTAAAATAATAAATTGTTAAACGTAATATACTCTGATATATAGTTACGTCTGATGATAAGAGACAGCGTAGTGGACTAACTATGCTGTTTTTTTATGTTTAACAAAGTGCACCCTGATGCTCTATTTTTCTACAGAAAGACTAAAAGCCTATTGTATTATATAAAATTGACAAATTTAAAATTGTTAATTAATCTTTACCTATTATTCCAAATATTTGAGTATGAAAGGATATGAAAAGAATGGATACTCAAGTTATGTCGAGAGATGAAATTAAAAAGTTGTACAACCGGGTGTTAATTGTAGTTAGTATCTCGCAAATATTCGGTGGTGCAGGATTAGCTGCAGGTATTTCTGTTGGTGCACTGCTCGTTCAACAAATGATAGGGGATAGCTCTTTTTCGGGGGTTCCAACAGCATTATTTACATTAGGGTCTGCAGTTACTGCATATAGTGTAGGAAAGCTCTCGCAAAAGTATGGAAGGCGAATCGGATTGTCTGCAGGATTTTTTGTTGGTGGAGTTGGTGCACTTGGAGTCATAGTCGCTGCGATACAAAATAATCTAATCTTATTATTTATCGCATTGTTTGTATATGGTGCAGGCACAGCGACGAATTTGCAAGCTCGTTATGCTGGGACGGATTTAGCAACGAAAGAGCAGCGGGCAAAAGCAATTAGTACAACGATGGTTATGACAACATTTGGTGCGGTAGCGGGGCCAAACTTAATTTCTACAATGGGACATGTAGCGGAGAGTTTACATATGCCTGAATTAGCAGGGCCATTTATACTTTCAATGTTTGCTTATTTACTGGCAGGCTTAACATTATTATTAATGTTACGACCAGATCCACTGCAAATTGCAAAACAGCTAGAGGAAAATCATCCGTCCAATCAAGCAACGTTATCGGGACATTCACAGGGGCAAAGGAAAGATGGCATTATTGTTGGTGCTGGTGTGATGATTATAACGCAGGTGGTTATGGTAGCTATTATGACGATGACACCCATTCATATGACACATCACGGTCATAATTTAGCAAGCATTGGATTAGTAATAGGTTTTCATGTTGGCTTTATGTATTTTCCATCATTAGTTACGGGAATTTTGATAGATAGATTTGGGCGAAATGCGATGATTATCTGTGCATCGGTAACATTACTAGCATCGGGAATAGTTGCTGCCTATGCGCCAACAGATTCATTAATTTTCCTTATTATTGCGCTAGCTTTATTGGGCCTAGGATGGAATTTTGGATTAATTAGTGGAACGGCATTAATTGTCGATCATACGACGATAGCAGAAAGAGCTAAAGTACAGGGGACGATTGATGTATTCATCGCTATTTCCGGTGCAACAGCAGGCTTACTTTCAGGGATTATTGTTGCTAAAACGAGCTATGGGATGCTGTCTATTAGTGGCGCGCTTATTTCGTTAGCATTACTCCCGCTTATTGGCTGGATCATGAAAAGAAGATGAAACGGCAGAAGTGTTGATTTGTAATGAAGGGTAAATCAATTACGCCGAGGCGTAATTGATTCGTCCCCGAAACATGGGTTTGATTTTCCGTGTCGGCTTTGATACATGCCTTGGGGGACTATCGTATTATCAGAATGCGTTGATACGTGCGATTTTCCAGGTTTTATGTGCGAAAACACGCAAGATTCGTGCGAATTTTGAGGTTTATGTGCGAAATTAGGACATTTGCGTGCGATTTTTGGGAAATGCGTTCGAATTACCAGATAATTTTTTGGTCCGATTATGAATCCACATTTTAATGAGAAATGAAGTCATCCCAGCCTATTATGATGAGCAGTGGAATGATATTAAGTAATGATTTGTAACTTATCCCATGTGTGTCTCCAGTTTTTTTCTTGAATTCTATTTAAATAGACATTATGCATAGTTGAATTCTTTGTGAAATTGGGAGTTGGTCTTACTTGAAAAGTATATAAATCTTGTAATCCGTAGGGTGCCATTATTTCGATTTTATTCTGTTTAATTCGAGCTGCAATTGCCGTTGGTGTTTCAGGGAAATTAGCAACTCCATCAAACGAACAACGATAGGGTGGTAAATTATTTTTCGTATGCATTCGAGCTTGATTTTTTACGGACCAAGGTAGATTTGGAATGATTATATTCAACTTAGCTTCCAATATTTTTTCGGCTTGAATTGAAGTTTCATTTTCATCGAAATAAATAACATCAATATCGTTAGTTTCACTTTGCATACTATGTAACGAATCCCAAACTTTATTTCTAATAATGCCAGCAGCTATCCAGCAATCATTTAGATTTAGTGTTTCTACTGCTTTCAAAATGGAGAAAAGGGATTTATCCGATTCTAAAAGTTTAATTAATTCTGATTCGAAAATCATTAATTTAGCCTCCCGTAATAATATGGTTAGAAAATTTGCTCTATGTTCTAGTGGAATATTTACGTTTTTATCATTTGATCGTAGTTCTTTAAATGAAACATTCTATCTTCTTGTTGCAATTTCTACACAATGATGAAGCATTTTTTTACAATGGGGAAAGTGTTTTTTTGATGAAGTAGGTAAGCTAATATGAATTGTATACATTTTATGAGGAGATGATTTCTTTGGTCGACCTGTTAGAAAACACCTATCAAGTATCAGCAGTAATCCTACTCATATGTGCAGTCTTTTATTATAGTCACTTTAAGAAAACTAAGAAAGAAAGAAAGTTAACTTCATTTGAATTTTCAATTTATATTATAACTCAAATTGCTTTATATCTTTGTGCAGGTAGTTACATTATTTTGCTTTTGGATAAATAAGATTGAATAATCGTAACCCCGTCCTAAATCTAGAACGGGGTTATGCTTGTAGATGAGAGGGGTAAAGTTATGCATAATAACAAAAGATTAGAGCCACTTAAAGCAGCTCGCCAATTTGTAGAAAAGTATTTTCCAAACTGCCAAGCAGCATTACTTGCAGGGAGCGTCGTTCGTGGTGAAGCTACCACAACATCTGATTTAGATATTGTTATTTTTGATAAGGAAGTGAAAAATCCTTATCGTGAATCATTTATCGAGTTTGAATGGCCAATTGAAGTGTTTGTACATAATTTAACATCATATAAACATTATTTTGCGATGGATTATGAAAGGGCAAGATCATCCTTACAAAAGATGCTCGTAGAAGGATTTGTTGTAAAAGATGATGGGATTGTAGAGCAAATAAAAAAGGAAGCACAGCAAATTTTAGAAAACGGTCCACAACATTGGTCATTACAAACAATTGATGCAAAGCGCTATTTTATTACGGATGTATTAGATGATTTTATAGGGTGTACAACGATACATGAAGAACTTTTTATTGTGAATATGTTAGCAGAGCTTATTAGTGAGTTTATATTAAGAACAAACGATAAATGGGTGGGGACTTCTAAATGGGTGTTTCGTTTATTGAAAGCACATGATGAACAGATAGCACTTCAATTTTTTGAAGCATTTAATTTTTATTATGAAACGAAAGACAAAACACAAATTATTACATTTGTAGATCATGTATTAGAACCGTTTGGAGGAAGATTATTTGAGGGTTTTTCGATGGGGAAAACAAGTAGCTAACTTAAGTAAACACTCAAATGTTTGTAGCCTTTTAATTAAGAGTGATACATATTAGTCATCCTAAATATATATCACTCTTTCAACCTTGAAAAAGACAGATAGTAAAACCAACCTCAAAAATTCTTTTTCACTACGCAAATCTACAGAATTAGTGAATCCAATGAGAAGGTCGATGTATATGAGAGGGTAAAATTGTCTTTACATCACCTTTAGCCGAATTAATTTGCATTTGGGTCAAAAACATACTAGTGGACAGATTAGCCCCACTGAAATTAACATCTCTCAAATCCGCACCAATAAAATTGACTGCCCTTAAATCAGTATTTCTCATATCCGCAGCAATCAAATAGGCTCCCCTGAAATCAGTTGCTCTTAAATCATTTCCCTTTAACTTTTTACCCATCCAATCAGCTCTCGCATGGTTAAACTCTTTAATTTTTCGAAGACTGGGCATTTGGTCGATTGTATTTTTTCTGACAAAATTACTCGCTGAAGTAAGCAGTTCATTTAAAGAAAATCGATACATCACCAAATCAAGTGACAATAAATTATCTGCGTCCAACTTCGTTAAATCCTGCAATTCCTTTAACTGTTTTCTCAATTTTTCAGCTAAATCATCGGGTATATCGTAAGACAGAGCTTCTGCCACGTACGCGATCATTTCATGTATTTGCTCCATGATGGGAAATACTTGAAACATTTTCTTCCCAATATCAGGATTTTCTTGCCAACTCTGACCGTTAAAAGTAACTTGAGAAACGACTTGTCCAGCACCCAAACAATCAAATACTGTACAGCCTTTGAATCCTTTCACTCTCAACTGACTATGAATTTGGCAACTGTAATCAGACTGTAAATTCATACAAGGAGTACCTGCTGGTTTGTTCATCGAAAAATCACTTGAAGCTACAATATTAAGTGCTGTGCAGCAAAGTCCAAAGCACTTCGAACAATCGGCTGTTAAACTTTCTCTAATATTTTGGGCTGTTTTAATATCCATTTTTCCACCTTCATTCCTTTTATCAAAAAACTTTTGAATTTATTAAACAAGACTTAAAGTACCCGATCCGTTTGTTGAAAAGCAGGGAAGGAGAGCACCGTTCTCAACATAATTTCCTCAGCCTTAAATTATGGAAGTGTAAATTATATACATTATACCAAATTTTACCTATTTGGTTTATAATTCTAATATGTATTAAAGATGTAGAAAATTGCATAAGGAAGGTGGTTTATCTAATGTCCACATTGTATCGTTCGAATACATATATTCCAGAATTAGTTCAGACCAGCAAGTTGTTAGATAAAAGAAATGATTTTGTAAATTCCTGTTCAGATGAAGCTGGAAGACTATTATCAGTTCTCGTTGGACAAATAACACAAGGAGAAATTCTTGAGGTTGGAACTGGTTTTGGTGTAGGGAGTTCTTGGATACTTTCATCTATTGCTCCAACAGTAAAATTTATAACGATAGATAATTCAAAAGAAAAAATTGATGCTACTGCCAATCATATTAGACATAACCAAGCAGAATTTATTTGTGGGGATTGGAAAGAGGTTATTACAAAAGGTCCATTTCAATTTATTTTTGCCGATGTTGCTGCTACAAAAACGATTGAAGGAGAACTATTATTCAATACATTAAATGTCGGAGGAATGTTGTTTATGGATGATTTTACTCCTGAAGACCAATTTCCAGATGAATGGAAAGGGAAACCCGATAAAGTTAGGGAATATTGGCTAAATCATAGTGGATTAATAGCAACAGAAATTTACCTAACACCAACTTCATCTGCAATACTAGCAACAAAGGTAAAGTAATAATCCTCGGATGAAATAAAAGATAAGGTAATGTATTAGTTACATATTTTTTAGTTAAATATAGTGTTTCGTTGCAATACAATAAATCGAATTGTCGGAATTTTTTAATTACATAACCGCCGTTTCTATTTCTCGTTACGATTTGTAAAGGGGTTAAAATGAATGAATATTCAAAAATTTAAGTCGGAAATTGAGGATTTAGTAGAGCTACTGTGTTCGAATGATTGGCCATATCATGCGAACGCTAGGCTTGAGAGACAATCGATTCGAAATGCCGCAGAAAAAGGCTATTATAGCGATGGAAGAGAGACATTTTGGATTATTTCTGAGCAACAAAAAGTTGGGATACTTGTAATAGATGATATCGATGATTCAATTCCACTATTCGATATTCGTCTTATCGAAAACGTGCGAGGTAAGGGAATTGGTGTAAAAGTATTACAGTGGCTTCAAGATTATTTGTTTGGTGAACTCGAGAAAATTCGAATTGAAGCTTATACAAGAGCAGATAATATTGCAATGCAAAAGTGCTTCATAAAGGGCAATTTTGTCAAGGAAGGCTATTTACGAAATGCTTGGGAAAACGAAGATGGAACAATTTCTGATTCTATGTTGTATGCAGCCATTTACGATGATTGGAAAAATAATACGATTACACAGCCAATACTAAACGATACTTTTCCCAATACTACATCGAAAGGTGAAATAATATGAGAAAGCCCTTAGAAGTAAAAGTACTTAAATACGGTGGGAAATGAGCAAGCTATACAAGCGAAAGAACGATTACTGAAGAAAATACAGAATAAAGAATTCCCGTTCGATGGATTTTTGGAGCAATCCTATCAATTGCTACTTGATGAAAAATTTCAAAAACAATAACAGTACTCAAATCAAAAACTCGTTCAGCAATTACTTGAACGAGATTTTTGTTAAAGTTCCATATTGATGGCGCATATCAAAAAGCAAATGAATAAAATGCTCATAAAACGGAATGAATGTTTCTTCCTGCATCATTTGTAATATCTCATCCTTTGATGCCCATTTCACAGCTTGTACTTCCTCTGGCTGAAGGACAAGTTCTGTTAAATTTACTTCATGCTCAATTAAATAATAATCATCAAAGCCACGTTCAAAATTAATTGTCAGCTGTGGGCGCATCTCTTCGAAATTGTACCAAATTCCAAGTTCCTCAAATAGCTCACGCGCGGCAGCTTGTTGGCTCGTGTCCCCAGTGATCGCACTACCTCCACATGAAACATCCCAATAGTTTGGCCAGCCCACTTTAAATGGTTGGCGCTGCTGAATTAACATCTCACCTTGATTGTTAAAGATACATACGTGCACAACGACATGAAATTCATCGTCCGCCATTTCACTACCTCTTGTAATGATTTTGCCTGTTTTGTTGCGGTGTTGATCGTATACATCCCAATTTTCCATCGAATGTTCTCCTTGTGTAAAATTTTGTAATAGACAATAGAAGTGCTATTATACTATAAATGTTGTCCAATTTTATGAACAATCTGAAAATAAAAAAGGCAATATTATTAATAAAATCTTTTCTTTTTCAAAAGATATGTTACAATAACATACGAAATTAAATAAATTCCTTCGGGGTCGGGTGAAATTCCCAATCGGCGGTGATGAGGTAACTCTAAGCCCGCGAGCCACCTTTGTGTGTGCAGGATTTGGTGTAAATCCAAAGCCGACAGTATAGTCTGGATGGGAGAAGGAATCGTAGCACTTTTTGAAAATGTAATACTTTCAAAAAGCTTTTTTGCCACACCGATTTTAGGGTGGGTAAAATTTACGCATCATTTTTTAACGTAAAAATGAGGCTTATTTGGCTATGTATTCAATCCCTGTACCCTGAGTATAGGGATTTTTTTATTTCACAATTTTAATACATTTCCTTCGGGGTCGGGTGAAATTCCCAATCGGCGGTGATGAGGTATCTCTAAGCCCGCGAGCCACTTTGTGTGTGCAGGATTTGGTGCGAATCCAAAGCCGACAGTATAGTCTGGATGGGAGAAGGAAGCATTGTGCGAGATTTTTGAAAAAATACAATCAGAAGTCTTATTTGACGATGCCAATTTTACCTCTCATCAAACTCCGACGCATTTCGTACGGGGTTTTTTATGTTCAAGATAATTGATATGAGGTGAGTAGGTTGTTTACAGGAATCATTGAAGAAATCGGAACCATCGAAAAAATAAATATGGGTACCGATGCGATGCAGCTAGAGATTAAGGCAACTAAGGTGTTAAGTGATGTGCAGTTAGGAGATAGCATTGCGGTGAATGGTGTGTGCTTAACCGTTACACAGTTTTCAAGCGACCGCTTTTATGCAGATGTTATGCCAGAAACGTTTCATGCAACAAATTTAACTTCATTACAAAAAGGTATGCCTGTAAATTTAGAGCGAGCAATGCATGCTAATGGCCGATTTGGCGGGCATTTTGTAAGCGGCCATGTCGATGGTATTGCAACGATCAAAAGTAAAAAAACAATTTCAAATGCGATCTATGTAGACCTAACAGTAGCAGATGGTTTACTTGAAAACTGTATTGTGAAAGGATCAATTACACTTGATGGCACAAGTTTAACGATTTTTGCACTTCAAAAAAATATGCTAACTGTATCCCTCATCCCTCATACAAGTCATCAATCCGTACTAGGAATGAAAAAGGTCGGGGAGCAAGTCAATGTGGAAACGGATTTGCTTGGTAAATATGTGAAACAGCATGTGCAAGCTAAATCATCCAATGTGACACGCGATTTCCTAAAAAGAAATGGATTTTAAGGAGAGGGACAAATGCATACAGTAGAAGAAGCAATCCATGCGCTTAAAAAAGGCGATATTATCATTGTTGTCGATGATGAAAATCGTGAAAATGAGGGAGATTTTATTATGTTAGGCGAACATGCGACACCTGAAAATATTAATTTCATGGCTATGCATGGTCGAGGGTTAATTTGTACACCGATTAGTACAAAAATTGCTGACAAATTTGCACTTACACCAATGGTTGAAGCGAATACTGATCATCATGGTACGGCTTTTACCGTAAGTATTGATTACAAAACAACGACAACTGGTATTAGCGCATTTGAACGTTCTGATACAATCCATGCGTTATTGGATGGAACGAATACGGCAGAGGATTTTAAAAGACCAGGTCATATTTTCCCGCTAATTGCAAAAGAAGGTGGAGTTGTTGTGCGTCGTGGTCATACAGAGGCTGCAGTTGACTTAGCAAAACTTTGTAAGAGTGCTGAAGTGGCAGTTATTTGTGAAATTTTAAACGAAGACGGCACAATGGCAAGACTGCCACAACTAGAACAATTGGCAGCGAAATGGGATATGAAACTAATTTCAATCGAACAATTAACACACTACGTAAAACTATCACTTGTTTAAAAAGGAGCAGCATAATGGGTAAAATTTTTGAAGCACAATTAATTGGAACACAACTTAAAATTGGAATCGTTGTAGGACGTTTTAATGAATTTATTAATGATAAACTTTTATCGGGTGCATTAGATGGATTAAAGCGTCATGATGTAAACGAAGAAAATATTGATATCGCATGGGTACCAGGTGCGTTTGAGGTACCATTTATCGCGAAAAAAATGGCAGAAACTAAACAATATGATGCAGTAATTGGTTTAGGAACGGTCATTCGTGGGGCAACAACGCATTATGATTATGTGTGTAATGAAGCCGCAAAAGGTATTGCAAAAGTGTCTTTAGATACAGGAGTACCAATTATTTTCGGCATTGTGACGACAGAAAATATAGAACAAGCTATTGAACGAGCTGGTACGAAAGCCGGTAACAAGGGGTATGACAGCGCGATTTCAGCAATTGAAATGGCCAATTTAAATCAACTGTTTAAATAATTTTTTGGGGGATGAGTAGTAATACTGCTCATCCTTTTTTATTTTTTCTCATAATGAGAAAATTCACTTCTAAAAAATGGATTAAGTATAGTGTTACTTATTTTCGGCGGGCACGGCATGACAGCATTATGACCACGTGGTACGTGTCCATACTACTGTCTTTAATGCCGCATGCAAGGCCCGCCAAACTAAAATGTTGCGTGTGAATTTAGTTAAAAGAGGACAATGCTGCCGCTTGCGCTAACGCGAGGCGGCGGGGAAGAATAAAATATGTCGCTGTTTACAGTATTGTATTTTGGATCAAACGTTATCTCTGCAAATAAAAATTAGCGATTTTGATTGTCTCAAAATAAAAATATTCTTAGACGAAAATAGACTTTATTTCAATTACAATGTTCGATTCTACACACTCCATTTAAAAGCTTAGTAATAAAAACAAACTTTAGTTTTATAGTAGAGTGCCGCGAAGTGAAGGGGCGGACTCCTTGGGGATAAAGCGTGCGCGGAAAATCCACTATATACTTGCCGCCACGCCCCCAGGAAAGCATGCCCCGTAGCGTAGCATAACGAATTGTATGATCTGCATGCACTATTTTCCGAATTTTGTAAATGCTTATTGTGAGATTTTATCTTCTAAATTGACAAAAAATTTAAAATGTATTAATATTTATATATGAATATATGCTCATATAAAGAAAGGATTGGTTTTATGGCTGAACATCAACACAATCATTCACACGGGGCTAATAAAAAGATTTTACTGATTTCATTTGTAATAATTTTTAGTTTTATGATTGTCGAAGCAATTGGTGGCTTTCTAACGAATAGTTTGGCGTTGCTATCGGACGCAGGGCATATGCTAAGTGATGCGGTTTCACTTGCCATTGCACTTTTAGCCTTTATTGTGTCTGAAAAAGCGGTGACGATGTCAAAAACGTATGGCTATAAACGAATCGAAATTCTTGCTGCTACGTTAAATGGTGTCACGCTTATTGCAATTGCGTTATACATTTTTTATGAAGCGATTGATCGCTTTCAAAATCCACCTGAAGTTGCGACGACAGGTATGCTTATTATTAGTGTTATCGGATTACTCGTTAACATTTTAGTTGCATGGATTATGCTTAAAGGCGGCGACACAGAAGAAAATTTAAATATGCGCGGTGCCTTTTTACATGTCATTAGCGATATGCTTGGTTCTGTTGGAGCGATTATCGCAGCACTCTTAATGATGTTTTTCGGTTTTGGTTGGGCAGATCCATTAGCAAGTGTCATAGTAGCGGTGCTCGTACTTCGTGGTGGTTACTCAGTAACGAAAAATTCACTCCATGTATTAATGGAAGGAACACCAACTGGGGTTGACAGTGATCAAGTAGTTAGCATTTTGAATGGACATGAGCAAGTACGCGGTGTGCATGATGTTCACATATGGACAGTGACAAGTGGTTTTCATGCACTAACTTGCCATATTGTATTAGATGATGTACTGACGGTAAAACAGAGTAGCGCGATTTTAGCCAAAATAGAACATGAACTACTCCATGCCAATATTCAGCATGCGACCATTCAAATTGAAGGTAGTGCGCACAATCATGACGATTCTATTTATTGTACTGTAAAAGCAGAAGTAAGCGGCCATCACCACCATCATCATTAAAGGGGGACAAATATGAACGAACAAATTGAAAATGTACGTCACGAACTAGATGAAGAAACATTATTTGTCGTGTCGCAACTATTCAAAGCGCTAGGAGATCCAACACGTATTCGTATTTTAAATTTATTATGCTGTGAGGAATATGCAGTGAATGATATAGCAGAAAGCTTAAATTTAAGTCAATCAACGGTGTCACATCAATTACGTTTTTTAAAAAACTTACGGCTCGTTAAGTTCCGACGCGAAGGGACAACGATGTATTATACTAGCGATGATGAGCATGTTATGAATTTACTCCATCAGGCAATTGATCATGCAAAACACTAAATCTAAGAGAACAATGCGGAGAAATCCACATTGTTCTTATTTTATTTTTCGTATGGTATATTTATTTCTTTGTACTTATAATAATACGAAAAGGGGGCGGGTGAATGGAACAGAAAACAACAGTTCAGCACATTATTATCAGTGATGAATTACCTGAAAAACAACAGTATTTAGCGTTACATTCTACGACAGGTTGGAATGCGAACGGCTTTTTTACACCTGATCAATTGTATGAGGGAATATGCAATAGCTGGTATTCAATTGCGGCTTATGATGACCAGCAATTAATTGGCTTTGGGCGAATTGTTTCAGATGGGGTCTACCAAACATTTATTTGCGATGTGATGATTCAACCAAGTTATCAGGCGAATGGGGTAGGGAAAAAGGTAATGACAGCTTTAGTACAACATTGTCAGCAACAAGGTATGAAATCGGTTCAGCTCTTTTGTGCACCAGGCAAGAAGCCGTTTTACGAAAAACTAGGCTTTATAATACGTGATACAGAGGCTCCAGGAATGACGTTATTTTTGGATAAATAATTATGCATATCCTCATGATTGGCTTGGTGAATAAGATAGAAAAGTTGTATAGTTAAAAATGATGTCGCATCTTTGTAGGTTACCTTGAAATATAAACTTTCCTATCCTCTAATACGCAAAGGAGAGTGACCATGAGTTTACTTAGTTTATCGTTAACATTACTATTCGTGTTTGTTCCGTTTATCCTTTCAAAAACGTTGAACCTACATTTAGAAAGGGATATTATCATTGCAACTGTGCGATCGGTTGTGCAGCTATTTGCGATTGGCTATGTGCTTCAATTTATTTTTGAAGCGGAAAGTTTCCTTTTTATAAGTTTAATGATTGTCTTTATGCTGACGGTAGCGACGTTAAATGCACGTAAAAAAGGCAAGGGCATTAAGGGAATTACCTGGAAAATTGCCTTAACGTTAACAACGGTTGAAGTATTTACGCAGGGGATTTTACTTGGCTTCAAGATCGTTCCAGCAACACCACAATATATTATTCCGATTAGTGGGATGCTTATAGGGAATGCGATGGTCATTACAATTCTTTTTTTAAATCGTTTTAAATCAGAAATGGCTGCCAGTGAGGACCAAATTGAGCTGATTTTATCACTTGGAGGTACACCGAAGCAGGCGATACATAAGCAATTATTGGAATCAATTAAAACGAGCACTATTCCCACAATCGAAGCACAAAAAACGATTGGACTTGTACAATTACCGGGGATGATGAGCGGACAAATTATTGGTGGCGCGGACCCTGTCCAAGCGGTGCAATTCCAAATATTAATCATTTTTGGTTTGTTAAGCTGCGCGGCGCTGAGTAGTATTATTTTAGGTTTTTTAATTTATCCAACATTTTTCAATAACCGCATGCAAAAGCTTGTGTGGAAAGAATGATAAACTGCTCTAACATGCCTCAAATACGGGCATGTTTTTTTGTTTTCGACCATGAAAGGTGTAAAAAGTTACAAATAGAAAAGATACATTAAGTACGAAAAATCTCCTTGAAGTATAGAGAAACTAATTTTTGTTTATTTTTGCTTTATTTCTAAATTGGTATTGCAATTAATAGTTACATTGATTATCATTCTCATATAAAAGGTGCCTTATACATCAATAACCTATTTGAACGTCACTTTTATACTCTAAAATGAAAGCAGGAAATGAGTTATGAAAAAAGCAAAGTTTTATTCAGCCTTAATGGTTGGAGGATTATTACTAGCGGGGTGTGGTAATGATGAGGCCTCAAAAGTAGAATCAGAAGAAACAACCCAATCAGAAAATGTTGAATCAACGGAAGTAGCAACCGATTTAACAGCTGAATTACAAAGCTATCAACAATTTGCATTAGAGCAAATGGATCAGTTTTTAATTGAAACTGAAAAATTTGTTGAATTATTTAAAGCGGGTGATATTGAAGGCGCAAAAGCGGCTTATGCACCAGCACGTATGTATTTTGAACGCTCTGAACCAATTGCAGAAAGCTTTGGTGACTTAGACCCACGCATTGATGGTCGTTTGGCTGACATCGAAGAAGAAGGTAAAGGCAAAGAAGAATGGTCAGGCTATCATAAACTTGAGTACGCACTATGGGAAGAAAATACAACAGCAGGTTATGAAGCAGTTGCAGATCAATTATTAGCAGATACAAAAGAATTACATGCATTAGTACAAACTGTAGAAGTAATACCAGATTTAATGATTACCGGTGCAGTTGATTTATTAAACGAAGTATCTACTTCAAAAATTTCAGGTGAAGAAGAAATTTATTCACATACAGACCTATATGACTTCAAGGCAAATATTGAAGGTGCAGAAAAAATCTTTGAAATTTTACGTCCGAAATTAGAAGCAAAAGATGCAGCTTTAGTGACAACATTAGATGAAAAATTCAAAGCCGTAGATGACTTATTAGCAAATTATGCAACTGCAGATGGAGGCTATGTTTCGTATTTAGACTTAACAGATGCCGACACAAAAGCTTTAGCAGCAGCAGTGAACCAATTAGGTGAGCCGTTAAGTCAAATGGGCATCGTTGTGGAGTGATAGTATATGACGTCAAAGCACGATGAAAAATGGTATAACAAAAAAATCTCTCGTCGTGACATGTTAAAGCTTACAGGGGCTGGTGTCGCCGGTGTTGCAATCGGCGCAACCGGCCTTGGTGGCGTTATGAAAGTGATGGGGCAGGATGTTTTTGAAGTAGTTGCAGATGATAGTACAACTGAAAACAAAGTGAATTTTTATGGAACACATCAATCAGGAATTGCTACGCCTGTTCAAAAGCATATTTATTTTGCATCGTTAAATGTGTTATTCACTTCGAAGGCAGAGTTTCAAGCGCTCTTACAAAAATGGACACCACTAATGGTTCGCTTAATGAATGGCGAACTGATGGTAGACCATGCAACTAATGTTCGTGTGCCAACAGGTGATACCGGTGAAGCGTCTGGTCTTGATGCAAGCAATTTAACGATTACAGTGGGAGTTGGGCCATCGCTGTTTTCAAAATTAAATATGAAGCAGTTACAACCAAAAACACTGAAAGATTTACCGCATTTTCCGAAAGACCAGCTACAAGAAAATTTAACAGGTGGAGATTTATGTATACAAGCTTGTGCAGACGATCCACAAGTAGCGTTTCATGCCGTGCGTAATTTGGTGCGTGCAGCATCAGGCTTGGTGGAAATTCATTGGTCACAGGCTGGTTTTAATTCATTCCCGGCACACGAAGGAACGCCAAGGAATTTATTTGCTTTTAAAGATGGTACAGGAAATCCGTTAATAACGGACAAAAAAGCGATGAATGAAATTGTTTGGGTGCAGGGTGGATGGTTAAAAAACGGAACTTATTTAGTCGCACGCCCGATTCAAATGCATTTAGAAACGTGGGATCGTACGTCATTAAAAGACCAGGAAGCAACATTTGGTCGTCATCGTGAAAGTGGCGCACCGATTGGTAAGAAGGATGAATTTGCTAAATTTGATATTGAGGAAAAGGATTTAGAAGGCAAGTACATTATTCCTGAAACATCGCATGTACATTTAGCGGTAAAATCAGGAGCAAAAATGTTAAGACGTTCTTTTTCTTATGCGTCGGGTGTGCTATCAAAAACCGGCACACATGATGCCGGCTTGCTATTTATTTCGTTTCAACAAGATCCAGCGCAATTTATTGCTGTTCAAAATAGCTTAGGGCGTTTAGATAAAATGAACGAATATGTTACCCATCGAGGTAGTGCGGTATTTGCATGCTTCCCTGGTGTAGAAAAGGGGAGTTATCTAGGTGAAGCATTATTTAATTCGCTGTAGTTTAGTCCTGAGCTTATTACTGACATTGTCGTTACAAAGTGCTTTTGCCCAGCAGTCGTATAGTTCACTTTATATTTCGATTAGTGATGCGCTCATTAATACAAAACAGGACAATGATACCAAGGTTCAGAAGGCGTTAGAGCAATTTGCATCGGATTGGGCACTTGTTGAAACAAAAGAAACCGAGCAACAACAAAAAGTTACAGCGGCTTTTGATGCGGCAATGAGTAGTGCAACAAAAGAACAGCGTTTGCAGGCACTTTCAACGCTTTCTAATGAATTACGCGCACTTGAAAAGCTAGAAAATCCAGTCGATGAAGCGGCGCAACGCAAAGAATTTGAACAAAAATTTACGCCGGTGATGCAACAATTCGAACTGGCACTTGCCTCCAAGGATCTCACACAAATTAACGAAGCCTATACAGAGTTTAATGTGAAGTGGAATAAAAATGAACGTCCAATCCGTGAGCAAAGTGTAGCGATGTATGGTCAAATTGAAACACAAATGGCTTTTTTACGCATTACACTTGCCTCTGAGAATCCAGATATGGCAACGATTCAAGCGCAATACGACTCCTTAAAGCAAACGATTACTGATTTTATCGCAGGAAAAGAAACCGCTGAAGTCGTAGAAGGCGATTATTCACTGCAATCTTTAATTAATTACATTGATGAAGCGAGTGACTTCATCGAAAAGCAACAATTTGATGAAGCTGCAGGTCAAATTACTGAGTTTATTACGATTTGGCCAAGTGTTGAAATGGAAATTTCAACGCGCAATGGCTCACTGTACACAAAAATTGAAAGTACAATGCCACTATTAGTAAGTGAATTGATGAAGGCTACACCTGATACGAAAAAAGTAACGAAGCAGTTAGAGCAATTTAAAACGGAAATTCAGCTTGTACAAGAGAATAGCGATTATTCTTTTTGGGATTCTGCGCTTATATTATTACGTGAAGGATTAGAGGCGTTACTAATCATCATGGCACTTGTCGCCTTTTTAGAAAAATCCGGTCAACCTCATATGCGCAAGTGGATTTATGTAGGGGCTGGTTCAGGGATATTGGTGTCAGCTATTACGGCGATTTTAATGTTGACGCTATTTAATTCTGCAACTGTCAATACAAACCGCGAATTGCTAGAAGGCTGTATTGGGTTAATTGCGGCCGCAATGATGATAGGTGTTGGGATTTGGTTGCATAATAAATCTAGTGTCACTAGTTGGAATGCCTATATTGCTAAACAAATGAACCATGCGATTTCAAAGCAATCTGTGTTTGCAATGGCATTTATTAGCTTTTTATCGGTATTCCGTGAAGGGGCAGAAACGCTGCTATTTTATGCAGGGATTGCACCGAAAATGGAGCTATCGCAATTCGTATTAGGTATTGTCGTGGCACTGGTCATTTTAATTGTCTTTGCGATTGTGTTATTTAAAGTAAGTGGCAAAATTCCCGTGCATAAATTCTTCGCCGTTGCAACGGTGTTAATTTATGTACTCGCATTTAAAATTATTGGCGTAAGTATCCATACGCTACAATTAACAAGTAAAATTTCGACAACGGTGATAGATGGGTTACCGGTAATTAGTACGATTGGTTTTTATCCAACGATTGAAACAGTGCTAGGTCAGACAGTGTTAATTGTATTAGTGATAGGTACGGTTATTTTGAAGAAGAGAAAATGATCATTGACTAATAGAATATAAGTAATACGATGAAAGAGCATGTACAGCAATTTTTTGTTATGCATGCTCTTTTACGTTGAGAAAAGGTTTTTCTAAAATTGTCTTTGTTTCTGTAAATGCTTGGAAACATAATTCATTTTCATCGTAGTCCCCAACTGCCTTCGTTTTATTACCACCAAACATCGACCAAGAAGTTGCCTTAGCGCGAAGTAGCATCGCGCTTTTTGTTATTTATATTTTCGTTTATAAACAATGGCAGCGAATAGACCGATAGCAATGATTGTTCCAACAATAAATAGCACACTTGAAATTGGAGAAAAAATTGAATCACCGATTTCATAAACAACGCCATAATTCAGTTTGTATTCTTCTTCGTAAGTAACTGCACCGGCAAATACGGTCCGGAGTGAATCTTCCATAAACACTTGGCGTAGAAGTACAGCAATATGACTAACCGAGAAGAAATGAATGACGGTTTGAACAGCGCTCGGTAATACCCCCATCGGAACATAAATGGCACATAAAAAGCCAATGAGCGTGCCGATAATGGTGTTCACTGTAGAAAAAGCCGTTTCAGAATTAATAAACAATACAATAAATAAATTAATCATCGCGCTTAATAGCACAGCTAAAACTAATAGCGAAAGCACCTTTATAAGGGCAACTATTGATAATAGTTGTCCACCAATTGCTACGATAAATAGTTCACAGCAAATAAACGCAATGAATGTCATACCAAAGCCAATTATAAGAGAACTAAAAACGTAGCTGAGCTGAATGTTAAGCCTTGAAGCGGAGGTAACTAAAAAATCGGCTGTTCGCTTTGATTCTAAATCTTGAATATAAATCCCAAAAACAGCGAGCGTTGAAGTCATGGCAGTTGTTGTTAAGATTCCTGCAACCATCCATTCACTTACTAATTGTTCGATATTTTTAGTAACAGGAACGAACTGCTTGATTGAGTCCACTTGTAATTTTTGTAGGAAAATGGCGTATAAACCAACTGCAATCAGTACCGAAAGTAGCGAGAAAAACACGAGCATTTTATTACGTAAAAACACTTTATTATTACGGCTAATTAGACTACTTAACATCACTTCACCTACTTTTCTTCGTTTATTTGAATAAATACTTGATCAAGCGAGCCTTTGACAACTTCAAATGACGTTATGAATGGTTGAATTTGTTCGAGAATCGGAATTGCGTGCATCGTAGAAGGGATATTGATTTTATAAACATCACCAACAGCATAAATCGGATGCTCAATTTTGGATAGAATTGTGCTAATATCAATGCCTTCTTTTACAACGATAACTAGCTGATCACTTGCGTAGCGTTCTTTTAACGTATTTGGAGTACCTTGAGCGACAATAGTACCTTGTTTAATGACAATAATTTGATCTGCATTCGTTGCTTCCTCCATATAATGCGTTGTCAAAAAAATCGTCATGCCAATTTCTTTACGTAAGCGTTCTATCGTTTCCCAAACAAATTTACGAGTATGTGGGTCTAAGCCGGTTGTCGGTTCATCTAAAAACAGAAGGGAAGGCTTGTGGATAATTGCCCGGGCAATGTCAGCACGTCTACGCTGTCCGCCGGATAATTGACCGTATTTCTTCATTTCAATATCCTCAAGTTGTAGAAACTGGTGTACGAAATAATAGTTTTCTTGCAATAGTTTTTTAGGCAAGTTATAAAAACGGCCTCGATGTAAAATGTTTTCATTTACAGTTAAAGTTTGATCTAAAATACTTTGCTGAAACACAATACCAATGGATTCACGGATTGCCGCATTGCCCTTAATTGTTCCTAGTTCATGTCCGTTAATGCGTACATCGCCACTTGATTTATCAAGCAATGTACAGAGCATTTCGATTGTTGTAGATTTTCCAGCGCCATTGCTGCCCAGAAAGGCAAACAACGAACCTTCCACTACATTAAAGGTAATTTCTTTAACGGCCGTAACATTGCCGAAATGCTTAGTTAATTGTTTTACTTCAATAATATTATTCATGATTATTCACCTCGATTTTTTTGTAATAGCTCATTCATTTGTTTGATTGAACGTTTTTGAGTAAAGTTCAGTACAATCCAAACGGCAACATAAACGATAGAAACACGTAAAAATAATGAAATCATCGTAATTGGTTCATTCATGTAAAACCAATTACCAAATTTTCCGATAATAAATGTTGATGTCACAACAACGATATAATGAACGGACAAAACTGCTATATACGGCCAATGTTGGATTCTAAATAATAAATTTGCGCAGCCAATCGTAAATCCTAAGCCATTCGCTAATATAAACTGCACTATAATTGTCTTGCTTGACCATAAATATTCAGGGTTGTTAAAAGCAATCATGGCAATCGTAAAATATGACACAAAAACACTAACCATAAAGCTAATAAAAAAGTTTTTCATTTCGTTGTACCTCCTAAACCGAGTGCTTCTTTTAATGATTTTAAATAATTTCGGCTAACGGGAATGGTTGCATCATTTGCTAATACAACTTGCGGATTACCAAGCACCTTAGATTGAATGGAAATGATTTTTTTCATGTTGACGAGTGTTGCTTTATTGATGCGTATATATTGCTGCTCGAAACGATTTTCAAGCTCATACAACTTATTTTTTGCTTCAAATTCATCGTCATCGGTTTGGAGATAGACTTTACCGTTTTCGCTATATATTGAAAATACTTCGTGAATTTGTAGTAAATGAATGTCACTGTCCTTATAGCCCGCAATATGATTTGAAGGGGATTGCTGATTGAGCCTTTTCATAAGCTGTTCTACTGCTTCATTGTACTCAGGCGCATGAATATGTACTTCGATTTGTTGCAATTCACTTTCGATATTTAGATGAATTTTCATAAGAACTCCTTTCAAAAGTAAGTGTAGCATGTCGTTTTGCTATGATTTGCTGTTATGAGCTAACAAGTAAAAATGTTTGATAACATGTAAAATATGTGAAATAACATGCAGAAACTATTGCCTATTCAGCATAAATTATTATGATTAATTTGTGTGATTAATTTACAATTAAATGAAATTTAGTGCACAAGAAAACGAGCGTCTGCGTGAGAAGCTCGTTTTCTTCATGTTGAATTTCATTACCTGTAAAAAGATTAAGTAATCCTATGTTCTATTTAGTTAGGATTTCATTTTCATTTCATAATATGACGATATAATAGAACAAAGGAGGTGAATAACATGTCTATGGATTTATCGTCACTGAATTCAATTTATAGTTTAATTGGCTCTACATATGATGCAACAGCAACATCAACGACAAATTCATCAAGTGATAGTTTTCAAAACTTTTTATTGAATGCATTAGGAACAAACAGTACGAGCTCGACCTCAAGTATGTCTTCTTTACTTGATTTGTATTCAAATGGCGGAACAAATGCATTATTAAGTGGTTTGAGTTCTTCAGATTCGACCTCAGATATGACATCACAATTGATAGCAAGTTTAAAATCTTCGGGTATGTCATCAGCAACTAACTTAACAAGTCTTTCTAATGCAACATCGACAACAGATGCTTATACGGAAAGCTTAGCAAGTACATTTCAATCGCAAATTTTAAATAACATGAATGCTGCGAAATCGAACTTACAGTCTTCGTATGACAGTTATGTAAAACGAATGGGTGAAAATCCTACAGCTGCTGCAAAGTACCGAATCGAGCAAATGCAGCAGAATATTAATTTGATTGAAAACTATATTGCTTCAAAATCTACAAATAATGATTTGTTATTAGGTCAGCAAACGGGCTTAGATACTATAAATTCAGAAGTAAAAACATCAACAAATCATTCGCTAGTTAATCAGTTAAATGCAAAATCAGCGATAACGCAGTACATGTTGAATCTATAGGAAAAAGCTTGCTTAACGATGTGAAAACCGTGCTAAACAAGCTTTTTTGAATAATAATGCAAAATGAATATTATCTTATTACACTACTTTATGTCTTAAAAGCGAAAATAATCATACCCAACTGGAGAATTGTATGTTATTTTTATAATAATTTAATAATTTGCAATTTAAATAAGTGCTCACAATGTTATGTGAGGTAAAAGGGAAATTAGTGAAATGCTAATGCAGCCCCCGCTACTGTAATTGCTGATGAAATCACAAAAAATCACTGTCAAATAGATGGGAAGATGTGAGAGTAAAATGACGCTTGAGCCAGGAAACCTGCTTATTTAAACGATACCTACTTTTCGGAGGGAGAAGTATAGGCGAAACAATTTTGTTTTTGTGTCTTTTTATACATGATACGTATATCATTTCACATGCCCGTACTTACTTTTCAAAAAGTAGGTACGGGCATTTTTTCATTTTTTATACGGAGGGTGTTTGGATGCAAAAGGGAAAAATCTTTGTTGTTGGCTTCGGTCCTGGAGATAGAGAGCATATTACGAAGCGCGCGGTCGATGCACTTCAGCAAAGTGATCACATTATGGGTTATAAAACGTATGTAGAGTTAATTGAACATTTAGTAACAGCAAAAATGATCGTTAGTACAGGAATGACCGAAGAAGTGTCACGTGCACAAGAAGCCGTGAAGCAGGCTGAGGCTGGCCATATTGTTTCAGTCATTTCAAGTGGAGATTCGGGTGTTTACGGAATGGCAGGGTTAGTCTACGAAGTATTAATCGAAAAAGGGTGGACGGAAGCGACAGGTATAGAAGTCGAAGTTGTGCCTGGTATTTCAGCTATTAACTCCTGTGCGAGCCTACTAGGAGCACCAGTTATGCATGATTCTTGCACGATTAGTTTAAGTGACCATTTAACTCCATGGACAGTGATTGAAAAGCGGATTGAAGCAGCTGCGATGGCGGATTTTGTGATTGCTTTTTATAATCCGAAATCAGGTCGTCGTACACGTCAAATCGTTGAAGCACAGCGTATTTTACTAAAATATCGTTCGCCGGATACACCAGTTGGTCTTGTAAAAGCAGCATACCGTGATACTCAGGACATTATTTTAACTACACTATCGGAAATGCTGGAGCATGATATCGGCATGTTAACGACGGTTGTTGTCGGGAATTCATCAACGTTTTTCTATGATAATAAAATTATTACCCCACGTGGCTATCAGCGAAAATACACGCTAGGAGAAGAGAAGCAGATACTAAAGCCACATCAACGTTTGAAAAAAGAAGCGGAGCCTTGGGCATTAAATCAAGAAACAGGTGAAGCTAAGTCCGGCTACGAAAAAATTGTTGCGGTTGAAAAAAAAACACCGAAAGTTGAAATAAGCAGTTTAGAGCTTGCGAATGAAGCGTTATCACTTGTTCAAAAAGAGCAAAAAGAAGAGAATCCATTTTTAGTTCAGCAACAGCAAGAATCGATTTTTGAATTTGCTGTTTCGCCAGGTGTTGCAAATAAAATGATTACGCCTCAGCAAATGATCACACTAGCAGAAGTTGTTGGTGAACGAGGCACGATGGAATATACACCTGATCATCGTTTAGTAATTAAAGTACCAAGTGATAATCCACAGAAACTTGTTGCAATCGTTGAACAAACTGGATTAATTGTTCAGCCAGTTGGGGATGTAGTACTCGTTAAAGCATGTGATTTTTGTTACGGGGAAAAGGCAGAGTCTATTCCGTATGCGGAAAAAATTATGGAAACGCTAGGTGGAATTAAAATGCCAAAAGAATTACATGTCGGATTTAACGGCTGTGGTATGGCATGCTACCGTGCAGTGTTCGATGATATCGGGATTGTATACCGTAAAAAGAAATTCGATTTATTTATCGGCTCGAAGCCAGTTGGACGTACAGCGCATGCAGCTCAACCAGTGGTAGAAGGGCTAGCACCCGAGCAATTAATTCCGCTTTTAACAGACATCATTGCGGATTATCAAAAAAATGCGCATCCAAACGAACGTTTCTTTAAATACTTTAAGCGAGTAAAAAAGATCTTGAACTTCGAGCATGTTGATATGACGTGCAAAATTAAAGTCGAAGAAGCACCATGTGGGGACTAGGAGGCAGCATGATTTTATTTTTAGCAGGAACAAGTGATGCAAGGCAGCTTGCAGTTGAGCTTAAGCATGCTGGTCATGAGTTAATCGCTACCGTTGTAACAGATTCCGCTGCAACAAGCTTACAGCAGGAGCAAATCAGTTATCGTGTCGGTCGGTTATCGCAGCAGGATATGAGTACAATGATTGAACAAGAAAACATTCAAACAATCATTGATGCTAGCCATCCATATGCAGAGGAAGCATCAAAAACCGCGATGGCAGCAGCAAAGCAACATGGTTTACCATACATTCGTTATGAACGACCAACACAGGATTTTGCCGATCCACTAGTTACAAAAGTGGAAACATATGAAGAGGCAGCTGCATTGGCAACGACACACGAAGGAACAATTATGCTGACAACTGGCAGCAAAACGTTAGCTACCTTTACGGAAAAGCTACTCGGTAATGAAAAAATCCGCGTTGTTTGCCGC
This sequence comes from Solibacillus daqui, assembly GCF_028747805.1. Taxonomy (NCBI): domain Bacteria; kingdom Bacillati; phylum Bacillota; class Bacilli; order Caryophanales; family Caryophanaceae; genus Solibacillus; species Solibacillus daqui. The sequence goes on along the minus strand of NZ_CP114887.1, from coordinate 2,408,160 downwards.
ATGCTACCAAACAAGGAAAATATGGAGAAATGCGATATTCTTGGTGTCAAACAGCGTGACATTATTGCAATTCAGGGTCCGTTTTCTAAGGAGCTAAATACCGCGCTCTATAAGCAATATGAAACAACCCTCGTGATTACTAAGGAAAGCGGTAAAGTAGGGTCGGTCGATGAAAAGATGGAGGCCGCCATCGAGCTAGGCATTCCGGTTATTTTAATAAAACGACCAAAAATCCAATATGAAAATCAATGTACAACGTTTCAAGAAGTACACGAAAAATTAGGAGGCATTCAATATGGCAAACATGAACTTTAATACAGATTTCGTACCGTTAACGGTTGATCCTGACAAAATTTATGATTACAGTTTTTCAATTATCGCAGAGGAAATGGGTGAGCATTCATTTACAGATGAAGAGTGGTTAGTTGTACGTCGCGTTATTCACGCATCGGCTGACTTTGAATTAGGACGTAGCATGATCATTACAGATGATGCAATTGAAGCTGGCATTCAATCGATTTTAGCAGGACGTCATGTCGTAGCAGATGTACAAATGATTGAAAGTGGGTCAGGTCGTAAACGATTCCAAAAACACGGTGGGGATTTACACTGTTATATTGCAGACGAAGATGTATCTATCGAGGCAAAAAAATTAGGGACAACGCGTGCCATTATTTCAATGCAAAAAGCAACTCAGCTGCATGAAGGTGGTATTTACGCGATTGGTAATGCACCAACTGCATTACTTGAATTAATTCGTTTAATTAAAGAAGGTTTAGCAAAGCCGGACTTAATTATCGGAATGCCTGTAGGATTCGTATCCGCTGCTGAATCAAAGGCAGAACTTGCAATTTTAGAAGGTATTCCATTCATTACAAATGTAGGACGAAAAGGTGGCAGTACCGTTACCGTTGCAGCTTTAAACGCCATCTCACTTATGGCAGATGAACGAAAAAAGAAATCGAAATAAAAAGGATCCTTCACAAATGCGACATGGCTACACAACAGGAGCTTGTGCAACAGCGATGACAAAAGCAGCCTTGCATGCGCTTGTGACAGGAGAAGTACCAGAAGTAGTAACGATTCATTTACCCGTTGGACAGGATGCCACTTTTGAAGTGGCATCTTTTATAGTAACAGACAATGAGGTAATGTGTGAAACGATTAAAGATGCGGGGGATGACCCAGACGCAACACATAAAGCGCGCATTCAAAGTACGGTGCGTTTTGTAGAGCAACGTGGAGTTCATTTAGACGGTGGTGTTGGCGTTGGCCGTGTGACAAAAGCCGGATTACCTGTAGCTGTTGGCGAAGCTGCAATAAATCCAGTACCACGAAAAATGATTCTTGGTGTAGTAGAGGAATCCATCGAGCAATTTCAGCTTGAGCAAGGTATTGAAGTTATTATATCCGTACCAGACGGGGAAGAAATAGCGAAGAAAACATTAAATGCGCGCCTTGGAATTCTAGGTGGCATTTCGATTTTGGGCACGCGTGGCACGGTCGTCCCGTTTTCCAGCTCGGCTTATATGGCGAGTATTGTTCAGGCGATTAGTGTTGCAAAAGAGGCAGGCTGCGATCATTTAGTCATTACAACGGGTGGTCGTAGTGAAAAATACGCCATGAAGCAATACCCAGATTTGCCAGAGGAAGCATTTATAGAAATGGGTGATTTTGTAGGCTTTACACTGAAACATATTGCACGTAAAGAAATTCCGAATGTCTCGCTCGTAGGCATGATGGGGAAATTTTCGAAGGTTGCACAGGGGGTCATGATGGTGCATTCGAAAAGTGCACCAGTGAGCCTAGAATTTTTAGCAGCGGTTGCCGCAAAATCAGGTGCTACAAAAGAGCAGGTAGAAGAAATTTTGACAGCGAATACCGCCTCGCAAGTTGGAGAAATCATGCAGGATAATGTGGCATTTTTTGAAGGACTATGCCGTAATTGCTGCTACTATGCGCTTGAGCATACGAAAGAAAAGTTAAGCGTTTCGACAACGCTTTATGCAATGAATGGAGACTTATTAGGAAAGGCTGAGCATATTGACAAAATGGATGAAAATGATTGGTATCGGGGATAATGGCGCAAATAGCTTACTGCCTCAATATAGAGAATGGATTGAACAATGTGATGTACTTGTTGGTGGAGAGCGTCATTTAGCTTTTTTTCCACATTTCACTGGGGAAAAGCTTGTAATTAAGGGTGGGTTAAAGGCACTTGTTGCTACTTTACAGCAGGAGACACGTAACGTGGTCATTTTAGCATCAGGAGATCCATTATTTTATGGCTTAGGGAGCGTGCTAGCGAAAAAGCTGTCACTTGAACTATTTCCGCATACTAGCTCGGTGCAATTAGCTTTTTCAAAGATGCAGGACAGCTGGCAAGATGCTTATGTAACGAGTGTGCATGGTCGACCAATGAAAGGCTTAGCACAAAAAATTGATGGCAGAAAAAAAGTCGCCATTTTAACAGATGAAACAAATTCACCAAATGCCATTGCGACGTATTTAAAAGCATTTGGCATGACGGAATACGACGCATTTGTTGCAGAAAATTTAGAGGGTGAAGATGAGCGCTGTCGTTACTTGACATTAGATGAAATGGAAAATGCAGATTTCAGCCCGTTAAACGTCGTTATTTTAAAGCAGCGAGTTCCTGTACAACGTGCAACTATGGGTATTGATGATGATTCGTTTATTCAACGTAAACCCGAAAAAGGCCTCGTAACAAAAAAAGAAATTCGTGTACTGTCATTACATGCGTTGGCGCTACAGGAAAATAGTGTGGCGTGGGATATTGGTACTTGCACGGGCTCCGTTGCAATTGAGATGGCCAAGCAAGCACGTGAAGGTCAAGTCTATGCCATTGAAAAAAACGAGCTAGATTTAGAAAATTGTATTCAAAATCAACATTTACACCGAGTAGATTTAACGGCTGTTTTAGGGAAAGCACCTGCACGATTAGATGAATTTCCGGACCCAGATGCGATTTTTATCGGTGGTACAGGTGGTAATATGGAGCAGCTGCTTGAAGTTTGTGTGCGTCGCTTAAAGCCGAATGGTCGCATTGTGATTAATTTAGCAACGATTGAAAATTTTGCCGATGCGCTGAAGTTTTTAAAAGCACTTCATTGCGAAGTGAATTTTATCCAAGCGTCGATTTCCCGAAGCAAGCCGATTTTAAATTTAACGCGTTTACAGCCGTTAACGCCGATATTTATTTTAACTGCACAAAAAATAATTGAAAATGATGGTGAAAGCGAATGAAGAAAATTTGGATAGTTGGAGCAGGACCAGGAGACCCGGATTTAATAACGGTAAAGGGCCTAAAGCTATTACAGCAGGCGGATGTTGTCATGTATACCGATTCATTAGTAAATGAAGAGCTTGTTGCAAAAGCTTCTGAAACAGCAGAAATAATTCGTACAGCCGGCATGCATTTACAGGAAATGGTTGATTGTATTGCAGAGCGCGTGCATGCAGGGAAAATGGTTGTGCGATTACATACAGGTGATCCGGCAATGTACGGTGCTACAATGGAGCAAGTTGCATTATTAAAAGAGCATGAAATAGGTTATGAGGTTGTACCGGGAGTGAGTTCGGTTTTTGCATCGGCTGCAGCAGTTGGGGCAGAGCTAACAATTCCTGAATTAACACAAACACTCATTTTAACACGTGCAGAAGGTCGTACCCCGGTGCCGGAGCGTGAGCAGCTACGTGATTTAGCAAGTCATCATTGTACGATTGCAATGTTTTTAAGTGCAACATTAACGAAAAAGATTACGAAAGAATTAATCGCAGCTGGCTGGGCAGAAAATACACCAGTGGCTGTTGTGCAACGCGCATCTTGGCCTGACCAAAAAATTGTACGCACAACGATTAGTGAATTAGATGAAGCGATGCGCGTCAATGGGATTCGCAAGCATGCCATGATTTTAGCAGGTTGGGCATTAGATCCAGCAATTCATGAAAAGGATTACCGTTCAAAATTATATGATGCGACGTTTACACATGGCTTCCGCAAAGGTGTGAAGGTTGATGATTAATTTAATAGAAGGTGAAATTCCAGAAATTAAAGTGTCAAAGCCGTATGCACTTGTGGCCATTACAAAGCACGGTGTTGCCAATGCACGTGCTTATGCAGAGAAGTTTCCATATGTAGACGTCTATTATATGAAGAAATTTGAATATGGTGATGAAGCGCAAAAGAATATTCAATTATTTGACGGCACGGTGCGATTACTACTACCCGCATTATTTAAGCAATATAAGGCGATGATTTTAATTATTTCGTTAGGAGCAGTCGTTCGCATGATTGCGCCGATTCTAGAAGATAAAAAAACCGATCCTGCTGTTTTAGTTGTTGATGATAAAGGCCAATTTGTTATTAGTGTTCTATCAGGTCATATTGGCGGTGCAAATGCATTAACGCATGAATTTGCGCAAGCCATTCATGCAGCACCGATTATTACAACGGCATCTGATGTACAAAAAACGATACCTGTTGATTTATTCGGTGCGCGCTTTGGCTGGGTGTGGGACAGTGAGGGAAAATTAACTCCAGTCAGCGCTTCAGTCGTAAATGAGGAGCATGTCGCGATTGTACAAGAAACAGGAGAGGCCGATTGGTGGATGCATGATACGCCAATGCCAGCCACGTTAAATATTTATGAAACAACAGCGGCTGCTATCGCCGCACAGCCTCATGCGACATTACTTATTACAGACCGAATAATTGACCAGCATGAACAAGTGCTCTTAGAAAACGGGGTCATTTATCGCCCAAAATCTCTTGTTCTTGGGATGGGCTGCAACCGTGGCACGTCCGCTGAGGAAATCGAAGCGTGCATTGATGCAACATTAGCCGAGTTAAAGCTAAGTAAGAAAAGCGTGAAAGCCATTGCAACAATTGATTTGAAAAAGGATGAACAGGGCTTTATAGACGTAACTGCCAAAAATCATTGGCAATTTGTAACGTATAGCCCGCAAGAATTAAATGAAATGCCGTTGTCGAACCCATCTGAAACGGTATTTAAATATACGGGTGCTTATGGTGTAAGTGAGCCAGCCGCGTTGCGTTATGCAAATGCGAATTCATGGGTACTAGAAAAAAAGAAAAGCGGCAATGTCACAATTTCAGTTGCACGAATAGCTTTTGAGGAGGTATGAATATGAATCGTTTTGTACTTGCAGGAACAGGAAGTGGCGTTGGGAAAACGACTTTCACAATTGGAATCATGCGCGCATTGATGAAAAGAGGTTTAACTGTTCAAGGATTCAAATGTGGGCCAGATTATATTGATCCGACCTATCATACCGCCGTAACAAAGCGCATTTCTCGTAATATTGATAGCTATATGATGACTGAAGAGGTTGTGCAATCGATTGTCGCAAAAAATAGTGCGGATGCTAATGTGGCAATTATTGAAGGTGTAATGGGCTTTTATGACGGGAAATCCCCGTTATCAAATGAAGGCTCAGCCGCACATATTAGTGAAATTACAAAAAGCCCGGTTATTTTAATTGTCAATGCGGCAAGTATGGCACGCTCAGTTGCGGCCATTGTTAAAGGTTTTCAATCGCTAGATGAAAATTCCAATATTGTCGGTGTACTTGTTAATCAATTAGGCAGTAAAAGTCATTTTGAAATCGTTAAAGCTGCGATTGAGCATGAGTGTAATGTACCGGTGCTCGGCTATTTGCCAAAAGGTGCTGTGCCGACGTTACCGAGTCGTCATTTAGGGCTAGTGCCAGCCATTGAACGTGGTGAATTGGACGGCTACTTCGATGAATTAGCAGCCGCAATTGAGGAGCATGTCAATTTAGATTTACTGTTAGAGGTCACGAAAGCGAAAGTGTTACAACAAAGTTCAACGATTTTTGAAGCGGCAGAAAATGTAAATCCGATACATATCGCCGTCGCAAAGGATGCAGCCTTCAACTTTTATTATGAAGAAAATTTTGAATTACTGAGAGCAAATGGCGCGGTACTTCATTTCTTCTCACCACTTGCTAATGAAGTTGTACCAGAAGTTGCGCAAGGTTTGTATATTGGTGGTGGCTTCCCAGAAGAATTTGCTAGTGAACTTGCGACAAACAAAGAGACGCTATATTCTGTTAAAGAAACGATTAAGCGTGGTGTACCGACATTAGCGGAGTGCGGAGGCTTTATGTATTTAACCGAAAGCATTCGAAATCGTGATGGTCAAAGCTTTCCGATGGTCGGTATGATTCCAGGTAGTGTTAAAATGCAAACGAAATTAGCGGCACTTGGTTATCGTGAAATTAGCGGTGTTGCGGGCAATTTCCTTATTTCACAGCACGAACAGGCTAAAGGGCATGAATTCCATTATTCGGTATATGAAGGCACGCATGAGTCACCAGCGTATTTTAGTAAAGGGCGATTCCGCGCACAGCAGGAAGGTTACTTACAGGAAAACTTAGTGGCAGGCTATACACATTTCCATTTCGCATCAAATCCACAGCTTGTGAAAAATTGGCTAACCGCCTGTGAAAAATCAATTAGAAATGAGGTTGAATAAATGTTAGAGACATTAAAAAAACGACGCGCGATTCGCAATTTTTTACCACAGCCGGTAGAGCGTGAGAAAATTGAAAGCTTGTTAGAGGCTGCAACGTATGCACCGAACGACCGTATGCGTGAGCCATGGCATTTTTATGTGCTACAAGGGAAAAGTTTAAAACAATTTGAACAAGTTGCTTTGGATTATTTACAGCAGCGTTTTCCAACAAAGCCGCAGCTGGTAGAAAGTTCGATGAAGGCAGTGACAAATACGCCACTAATTATTGTCGTAACGTCAGAAGTTGTCGAAGGCGATGAAGGTGCTACGATTGACAATACATTTGCTGTAAGCAGTGCCATTATGTCCATGTGGCTAATGGCAGAAAATCTTGATTTAGGCATGGTTTGGCGTACACGTGGGGTGGGTTTAGTGCATGATACAGCTCTCCATGAATTTATCGGCGCAACAGAAAATGAACGTTTAATCGGGACACTTTGTATCGGTTATTCAGAAGCGCCAATTACTACAGAAAAAAAACGAACACCATTTACTGAAAAAACAACGTGGGTTTAGGGGGATTACAATGGCGCGAAAAGGGATGCTACTTGTATATACAGGTGAAGGAAAGGGGAAAACAACGGCTTCATTGGGTGTAACCTTACGCGCAATTGGCCGTGGGATGAACGTAAAATATTTTCAGTTTATTAAATCTCCTGACCGTACATATGGCGAGCAAATTGCCTTACGAAAATTAGGTGTCGAAACGGTACAGCTTGGAATTGGGTTTACTTGGACAAAAACACCGGAAGAACACCGTCAAGCATTAAAAAATGCATGGGCGATTGTCAAAAACGAGTTGCAGGACGAAACAACAGATGTGCTTGTATTAGATGAATTGAATAATGCACTTGCGATTACCAAGTTTCCAATTGACGATGTGTTACCGCTTGAAGAAGTACTTGAGGCAATTCAAAATCGACCAACAAAAATGCATGTAGTCGTTACTGGACGCTCAGCACACCCTACATTACTTGAAATGGCTGATCTTGTGTCAACGATTGAACCTACAAAACATTACTATAAAGAACAGGACGTCTCAGCGATGAAGGGGCTTGAATTCTAGTGCGTGCAATAATGATTCAAGGTACCGCTTCAGATGTTGGAAAAAGTGTGCTTTGTACCGCACTTTGTCGCATTTTTGCAAATGATGGTTACCGTGTTGCTCCGTTTAAATCACAAAACATGGCGCTCAATTCATATATTACAAAAGATGGCGGTGAAATTGGACGTGCACAAGGTGTACAAGCAGAGGCAGCCAAAATTGAGGCGACAACGGATATGAACCCTATATTGCTCAAACCAAAAGGGGACATGGTGTCAGAGGTTATTTTACACGGCAAGCATTTTGCCAATATGGATGCGATGAGCTATCGTGAAAATTTTGTGGAACAAGTGATGCCAGAGGTGCGCTCATCATTAGAGCGTTTGTCGAAAGATTATGATGTGCTCGTATTAGAAGGTGCTGGGAGCCCTGCAGAAATAAATTTGAAGAGCCGCGATATTGCTAATATGCGTATGGCTCATGAAACAGATGCAGCAGTCATTTTAGTCGCAGATATCGAGCGCGGTGGTGTTTTTGCGTCACTTGTTGGTACACTCATGCTGTTAGATGAATCTGAGCGAGCGCGAGTGAAAGGAATTATTATTAATAAATTCCGTGGCATGAAGGAATTATTAACGAGCGGTATTGATTGGCTAGAGGACTATACAGGTATTCCAGTACTTGGGGTGATTCCATATATTGATGTGCAAATCGAAGCAGAAGATTCATTGGCTTTGTCGAGCTTGCGCTTGAAAAAGCCATTAGCAAGCGAATTTGCTATTGATGTAGCGGTTATTCATTTGCCTCGTATTTCCAATTTTACGGACTTAGATCCATTATTCGAAGAGCCAGGGGTTGGTGTGCGTTTTGTCTCTTCATTAAAAGACTTGAAAAAGCCAGATGTATTGATTATCCCCGGTACAAAAAATACAGTAGAAGATTTTTTATGGCTACAGCAAACCGGGCTTATGCAAGGGATTTTGCAGCTTCAGCATACGAATATTCGCATCGTTGGAATTTGTGGTGGCTATCAAATGCTCGGTGAAACATTGCGTGATGAGCAGGCGATCGAGGGCAGTGGTGGGACATATGTCGCACTCGGTCTATTACCCATTGAAACGACATTTATAGATGAAAAGCAAACAATTCAAGTTCATGGTATTACGTGTACAGGTCATATGGTTAGTGGCTACGAAATCCATTTAGGGCGTAGCGAAATGCTGTCAGCAGTACAGCCATTTATCGAATTTGAGGATGGACGCACAGATGGTGTTTACACAGAAAAAGTGATTGGTACATATGTGCACGGTATTTTCCAAAATCGAGAATTTACGCGCAGCTATTTTAATGAAATTCGTGAGAACAAAGGACTTGAGCTGATTTCAGAGGCTGTATTATCAGACTTTGAACGACGAGAACAGGCATATGAAATGTTAGATACGCATGTACGCAAACATTTAAATATGGAAAAAATATATGAATTACTAGCTTAATGAATGATTAAATCGAACCGGTGTACGCATTTTGTATACCGGTATTTGAAGTTTTACGAGGTGAGGTTATGCTATTATTTTTAGCTTGTTTGTTGGCGGTTGTCAGCGATCAAATGCTGGGAGATCCAAGGAAATGGAAGCACCCCGTTATTTATATAGGTAACATGATTTCATTTTTTGAACGAAAATGGAATCATACAAAATTTCGTAAGGTAAAAGGATTATTGACCGTAATACTTGTTGTGATGACGACAACATGCGCAGTATTTTTCGTTGTGTTGTTAGCCATGAAAATTCATATTGCGCTCTGGTTTACGATTGAGGTAGCTTTTATTAGTCTGGCGCTTGCACAAAAGTCGTTAAAGGAGGCTGCAATGCTTGTGTATGACGCCTTGCAGCGCGGTGACATAAAGGATGCCCGCCACTATTTAAGCTGGATTGTTGGGAGAGATACTGCGCATTTAGATGAACCTGAAATAGTGCGCGGTGTAATTGAAACGGTATCGGAAAATACAAGTGATGGCATTACGGCACCTTTGTTTTATGCATTATTATTTGGTTCAACGGGCGCCTGGTGCTATAAAGCGATTAATACGCTGGATTCGATGGTTGGCTATAAAAATGAGCGCTATGAGGATTTTGGTTATTTTGCAGCGAAATTAGATGATGTCGCCAATATTTTACCTAGCCGTATTTCGGGTTTTATGCTACTTATTATAACGAAAAATTATTCGTCAAAAACATTTCGTGAGCGCTTTAAACAGTGGCTTGTTGATGCGAAAAAGCATCCAAGTCCGAACAGTGGATATTTAGAAGCTGCAACGGCCTACCAGCTTGGGATTCGTTTAGGTGGCTATAATCGTTATGGTCAACTAGAATCATTTCGCGCGTATATGGGCGAGCCATTGTTTGTCATGGGCAAACAACATATTTTAGAAGCGCTTAAACAAATGCAGCGTTGTACATACGGATGTTTACTATTGGGAGGGATTTTCTATGCAATTGCCAGCACATGGAGCTAATGCAAGCACTTTATATGAAGCGATGGGAATAACAATGCCACAGCAAGTAATTGATTTGAGTGAAAACGTCAATGCTTTAGGAATACCAGCTGCAATCATACAGGCATGGCCTAAGCTGATCGAAAAGGTTTCGGCTTATCCACATGAGCAAGCAGAGCCATTTCGTTCACTTGTTGCAAAATCACATGTTGTACAGTTACATCAAGTGCTTGTTACAAATGGTGCAGCAGAAGGGTTAATGCTTCTAGCACAGTACTTTAAGGGGCAAAATGTGGTGGTGTTAGAGCCTTCATTTTCAGAATATAAGCGAACGTTGCAGCAGCATAATTGCCATATTCAATCAATAGTGGCAAATGACATAGAATGCTATGAATTTGATATGAATGATTTACATAACCGATTGCAAAATGCGCGTGCCTGTTATATTTGTAATCCAAATAATCCAACAGGTGTGCTGCATGATCATGAGTGGCTTGAAGCATTAATCAAACAGCATCGGCAGTGCGTATTTATCGTTGATGAAGCATTTATCGATTGGACAGATGAAGCCCAGTCCGTAATTACACTAATTAAACATTATGCAAATGTTATCGTTGTACGTTCGATGACGAAAATGTTTGCGATGGCAGGTGTTCGTTTAGGTTATTTGCTAGGACAACAAGTTGAAAAATTACGTCCTTATTTACCGCATTGGAGTGTAAGTAATATAGCAATTGAGCTAGGTTGTATTTGTCTAGAGCAACAAAAATTTATTGTAGAATCTAGGGATTACAGTGCGAACTTACTAAAAAAGATGAAATATTATTTTCATTCTATTGATTGTATATATACAAATAGCGTAGCTAATTATTTGCTGTTTAAATTACCAGCAATTTATGATACGCAGCACTTTTTTAGTTATTTATTAAAGCGCGGTATTGTACTGCGCCATACGAAAAATTATGAGGGCTTACATGGAGAATGGTTCCGTATAGCAGTAAAAACAGAAACCATGTGGGAGCAAGCTAAGAAAGAGATTGAAGATTATGTCAAAAACAATTCGTTATTATCGCCATAGTGAAACCGAGTGGAATAAACAAGGGAGATTACAGGGGTGGCATGATTCGCCGTTAACCCAGCATGGGGTTTTACTAGCGAAGCAAATTATGTGGAAACCTGATGTTGTTTATTGTAGCGATCTACAACGGGCGGTTGCTACAGCGAACTATATGTTTCCTAATGATACAATCCATCAAAGAGCCGAGCTTCGTGAAATTTATCTAGGAAACTGGCAGGGGAAATGGATTGAACAATTACAACACGATTCGCACTATCAATGCTATCAGGAAACACCTCAGCATTTTAGGGCACAATCACAGGAATCCTTTGCCACAGTTACAAAACGCATGCTGCATGTTCATGAGCAGCTGCTCGCCTCAACCTATGAGAACATTGCAGTGGTCTCACATGGGGTGGCGTTAGCCTGTTTATTTTGCGCGTTACGTAATGATTCAATTGAGAATTTATGGGAATATATGCTGACAAGTGCTGCTTACGAGGCATATGATTGGATAAATCAATAACAATGAGCGTCTTTATCAGTATTTTAGACGTAATAAAGGGATAGCAGAATTTCTATTTATTTAAATAGGGAGAAACTCAAATATGACATGAAAAACGAGCCTCTTATTTAGGGGCTCGTTTTGAGTTGGAGTGCTACTTAGATAAAAGCGACCAGTTTATGAAATAATCTCGTTTTTTCAAGATAATCTTGTTTTTCAGAATATAATCTCGTTTCCATCAAAAAAACAGCTCGTTTCAAAATGAATGTCACCATTTCACACCAAATAGTGTACAGTTTACTTTTCTAATAATGGTTCACCTGAAAGTTCAAAACTTACAAGTTGCAAAGCCTGTGAAATTTCTTGACTGTGATCAGTGTATTGTTGTTTTAATGATTCGGCAATTTCGTTTAAGGTTTTTGCCGTGTTACCTAATGTATTTTGCATAATTTGCTCTTTTAAAAGATCAATGTAAGTTTCAATCATTTTATTTTCCTCCTAGGTAAACGTAATTTTCAAGCTATTTAGAAACTGCTTACACTAACAAGGAATGAGTGGTAGTAAAAAATTATTCAGTTAAATAACCTTATTATTTTGCAATAATGGTTAATCATCTGTAAAACACGAAAGTCTATGTTCGGCAATGTAAGAAATGTGTTTCATGTATGACTAACCATTTCGCAGTAGGAGCTTTAGCACGAAGCTACTACTTGTTTGGGAAAATCTTAGTAATTCCAAGATGCCGATTTGTTAACTTTATAGGGGAGAGTTAAGACAAATCGACATCCGACAAGCACTAAAAAAGACCATCTTCGCATAAAGATGGAAGATGGTCGGTAAATGTCAATTCAAATAAGCCTGATAAACAAGGCATTTAAATTCGTTTGACGTACGAGAATTTTCACCACTCATTTCCACGTGAGCATTGGTGTGTACTGGTTTCTGGCAGGTCTCCTGGCTTATCATCAACATTTCTTACACCTTCCCAGGTTTAACCCAGTGGCATTTGTAAAAAACTCCGATTATACAGTTGCGGGACAGCGACGGAATCACACCGTTCTTCCCTTTTAAGCTTATTCTCATAAGCACCATAACTTACACGATTCATATAAAGTTATATTAGTAAACTATAATTAGTGTAAGCGATAAATAACGTTTCGTCAATAAAAATTCAAATTTTAAGAATATTTAGTATTGAATAGTTCTAGTTCAACAAAAACGTTGGAAAAAGGAACACAAACTAAGCTGTGTTCCTTTTTGGGTAAGTTCATCTATTCGAATTTGATTAATAAATCGCCAGTTGATAGGGCTGAGCCCGCATGTACATAAATGTCTTTAATGATGCCATCTTTAGGAGCTTGAACAGTTGTTTCCATTTTCGTAAATTTCCGTTGCGGATATTTATCCTCTAGCATTTGCTGAATTAGTGATAAATCTACTTTGGTAATAGTTCACATGGTCGTACCATTTTAGATTGACGATTTATTAATATAATATGTTGCAATTCTTTAAGGAATCCACCATGTGGCTGCCCTAAGTAGCCTTATGATTAGCACTTTCAATAAGACGAATGACCACCAAGTGCGGCTTTTATCATAATCAGATAGCCGTATGTGTCGGCATAATGACTTGCTTCTTTAAGCCATGACTGGCAACTATTTGAATGACACATTTTTTGTTGTGCTTTCTGTGCGACAAATATTAACATCTTCCCTAAATCCACGTAGGTTGATCGATGCCATGAAATTGGCAGATTTCCTGACTTATGATCAAAATTTAATCGCATCTTCCAATGAAAAAGGCTTTTGCTAATAAACTCCCAAATATAGTTGCGGGACAGTGTCTGACTTTCACAGACTTCCCTTTTATTAACGAGGTGAACTCGTTATACCAATTCAATGATTGATTTATGCTATTTACGCTAAAAGAGATGATTTTCGATTGCAATATTATTTTTTAGACAATAGACTATGAATTTGAAAAGAATGTGAACTTTTTTAGAATAATATTGACGTGAAAAACAGTAAAATTGTATAAATTAAATTTTGAAAATTCTATTAAAAAGTGTGTTTTTACTATATAAATGCATCTGTATATATAACAGGTTGAGTTTGGAAAAATGATTGTTATATAACATAAAAGATGCTAGGATTATGAAAACAAAGCAATGTAAAACTATTTGGAATTATCTAAAAATAATGAAATGCATTGTTGATTAATAGATACATATTGGAGGAAGCTCATGAATGCCATAACTTTAGTAATTGCGGCAATCTGTATTTTAGTTATTGCCTATCGTTTTTATGGAATTTTCTTTACAAAAAAGGTTTTAAAAATTAATGAGGATATGCCTACACCAGCGCATGCCAATAATGATGGTAAGGACTTCGTGCCAACGAATAAATGGGTAGCATTTGGTCATCACTTTGCGGCAATCGCTGCGGCGGGTCCTTTAGTTGGTCCTATTTTAGCTGCTCAATTTGGTTATTTACCGGGGTATATTTGGCTACTTGTTGGTGCAGTAATCGGTGGAGCCGTACATGATGCGGTAGTATTATTTGCTTCGATGACAAAGGGCGGTAAATCGCTTTCGGAAGTAATGCGTGAAGAACTAGGACCAGTTGCAGGATTTTGTACAGGTTTAGCGATGCTATTTATCATTACGATAACAATGGCGGGTTTATCAATGGTTATTTTAGGTGCATTAGCAGATAATCCATGGGGTACATTTGCTGTAGCAGCAACAATTCCAATTGCGATGTTAATGGGGGTTATCAATAAATTTACCGGCAATTTGAAGTTATCAACGATTTTAGGGGTAGGATTGTTAATTGCTGCTGTTTTCTTCGGACCAAATATCCAAGGTTCATGGCTTGGTGATCTTTTAACATTAGATAAAGCGACATTATCATTAATTTTACCAATCTATGCATTTTTTGCAGCAGCATTACCAGTGTGGTTCTTATTAGCACCGCGTGATTATTTATCGAGCTTTATGAAAATTGGTGTATTTATTGCATTAATTATTGGTGTATTCATTATTAATCCTGTTATTCAATTCCCAGCAGTTATTCCTGACTTTTTAGGCGGAGGAGGACCGATTGTAGCGGGACCTGTCTGGCCGTTCGTATCGATTACTATTGCTTGTGGTGCGATTTCTGGTTTCCATGCCTTTGTCGGTTCAGGTACGACACCAAAAATGCTTGATCGTTGGGAAGATATTCGCGTTGTTGGTTTTGGAGCGATGCTAGTAGAGTGTGTAGTTGGGGTTATGGCACTAATTGCAGCTACAGTTTTACATCCAGGTGACTATTTTGCTATTAATTCAGCACCTGAAAAATTTGCTACACTTGGTATGTCAGTTGTCGATTTACCAGTGCTTTCTGAAGCAATTGGTATGGATTTAGAAGGGCGTACAGGAGGGGCGGTAACACTTGCTGTAGGTATGGCGTCGATTTTCTCTGGTGTCGAATGGTTTAGTCATTTAACAAGTTATTTCTATCAATTCGTAATCATGTTTGAGGCGGTATTTATTTTAACTGCAATCGATGCTGGAACACGTACAGCACGTTACTTAATTCAAGACTTTTTAGGTAATGTGTATAAGCCACTGAAAAAAACGGATTGGCTGCCCGGTGCGATTGGTGCAAGTGCGCTCGCATGTTTAATGTGGGGCTATCTGTTAAATTCAGGTGATATCGCGTCAGTTTGGGCGTTATTTGGTGTATCCAATCAGTTAATGGCGGCAATCGGTTTAGTATGTGGTGTAACATTCGTATTAAAAATTGCGGACAAGCGCATTTACGCATTAACATGCTTCATTCCATTAGCATACCTTTATGTAACAGTAAACGTTGCAGGTTTCTGGATGGTGAAAAATGTGTACTGGAATTCAGCAGCAGGTGGCTATAATGTGTTAAACGGAATTTTATCAGTGATTATGTTAACGTTAGGGTTAATAATCGTTGTGGCATCATGCATGAAATGGCGTGAGCTTTGGGCACATCCACGTTTTACGCAAAAAGTTCAACAAGTGTAATGAAAAAGCATCTCTTCAAACCGAAGGGATGCTTTTTTGCTGTTTTTATTATCAGTTTAGTTCAATTATTAGTGAAGCTGTTACATATTGAATAAAACATGTTTCGTAATCCTCATAAACATTTTCATCAATTGATAAAACGAGTTCTTGTGCTTCAATAGGTTGTAATAAGTCGTTTTTCATAGCCTGCCTCCTAACTAAAGGGTAGTAAATGTGTAACATTTCATCAATTGCATTAATTCATCCATCGAGCGGGGAAGTTGCTGTTGTGGTTGAATGAGCCCTTCACGTAACATTGACTCATAACATTTTACAATCCAAGGCTTTTCGATATGCGCTTTTTCTAGTAGTGCATCATTCGAGAAAAGTACATCCTTTTGACCTGAATACAATAATTGCCCTTTATGAAAAACAATAAAATGATCTGCCCACCCATAAATTAAGTTGACCTGATGTGTCGAGTATAAAAATGTTCGATTTTCTGTATCTAATTCATCCAAATATGCTGTAAGCTGATTTGAAAAATAGTAATCTAAACTGCTCGTCGGTTCATCTAAAATATAAAGTTTAGGATCCATTGCATAAACACCTGCAATGGTCACACGTTTTTTTTGTCCACCACTTAAAAAATGAATCGGTCGTTCGGTTAAGTCCTCTAATTCAGTTAATTGTATGGCGGTATCAACATGTTGTTCTATTTTTTCATGTGGCCATTTTAAATTAATCGGACCATATAAAATATCATGCTTAACTGTAGAGGCAAATAATTGATTGTCTGCTTCTTGAAAGATAAAGCCAACATGCTCCCGTAACTTAATTAATTGTTTTTTAGAATAATGTAATGGTTCGTTTAAAAATTGAATTTTACCAATACTAGGTTTTTCTAGCCCCATGAGCAATTTGAAAAATGTTGATTTACCTGAACCATTTTCACCTAATATCGCTACTTTTTTTCCCATTGGAATCGTTAATGATAAATCATGTAATGCCTGTGTACCATCACTATATTGAAATGATACATGCTCAAACGTAAAATAGCTTTCTGTCATAACTAAAATCTCCTTAAAAGATTAATGCAATTGCAACGATCAAAAATCCACCTGCTATAAAAGTCAGTTTTTGATCCCATGCTTTTTCACTCAAAAATTGCTGTGGAATAATAAATTGTTCAATATTTCGTGCCGTCATCGCATAGGACATCGCCTGATGACGGAAAAAAATCGAACGAAACAGAGCGCTAATGAGTAAGCTTAAAGATTGAAAGCTTATTCGATATGTTCGATAGCCTAGCCGAGCATCCTGCGCAGTATAAAGCTGCGCAACTGTTTGTAAAAGTAAAAATATAAAACGATACATTAACTCAATTAATTCAATGATAATCGTTGGTACTTTTAATCTAGCAAGTACTGGGCTAATTTCATACATCGGTGTTGTTAAAATTAAAAAATACAAGCAACTTGTTGCACTAATCGAGGTAAAAAATATCGTGATAGCTCGAAGTAAATCATTCGGCAATATAAACAGCTGCATGCCAAGAAATGTGCTATGCCATAATGCGGAAATTGGTATAGGTTGTGCAAATGAAATGGACAACACGATCGCTATCATACCTGCAAAAACAAAACCAATTGGCGCGATAAGTAATGTTACATATGTTTTCCAAGGAATTCTGGCATAAAAGATAATGACACTACTCATGAAGAGTAGTGTCCAAACCGATAAAATATTATTTCGTAATAATGTTACAAGTAATAATGAAATGACACTAAACGTTATTTTTTGACTAGCGGCAACCTTTTGAATCGCATTATGGCTCGCTAGAAAATCAATGTTTAGCATGATCTTTTGTATGCTTTCCGCGCATATAACCGATGAAATAGCCGATAATTAGTGCACCAATAACACCTTGTAAAACGAATAATAAGCTTTCGATTTCACCACTTGGAGGCTCCCAAATAGCGCTAAACCAAGGCTCATAGTCTACAGCGATTTCTGTAATCGCTTCTTCAGCCTCACCATCAGCACCCCCGAATTCTGCATCCTGTAAAAATAATATTGGTAAAATCGCTAAGATCACGACGCCTAATAGTAATAGTAGATTTTTCTTAAACATGTTAGCTCTCCTTAGCCTTTAAAATACGTAATTGAACTAATTCTTTCATGTTATATTTTTGTAAGAAGTTCATAATCATTACGGTTAATAATCCTTCACTGATCGCTAATGGAATTTGTGTTAACGCAAAGATGCTTGCGAATTTTTGGAATGAACCTAAAATGCCGCCAACTTCTGAAGGGAACGCTAATGCTAATTGTACAGATGTCATAACATATGTTCCTAAATCACCAAGCATGGCAGCGAAAAATACTGCGACGCTAATTGATAGGCCCCATTTTGTTGCGAGCTTATAAACACCTACTGCAATAAATGGACCAACGATAGCCATCGAGAAAATATTTGCGCCTAAAGTCGTTATGCCACCATGTGCTAGTAATAGCGATTGGAATAATAGGACGATTGATCCTAAAACGCTCATAACAAAAGGTCCAAATAAAATTGAACCTAAGCCAACGCCAGTAGGGTGAGAACAGCTCCCGGTTACTGATGGGATTTTTAATGCAGATAAGACGAATGTAAAGGCCCCTGATAGGGCAAGTAATAATTTACTTTCTGGATTTTCTTTCACGACGATGCGGATCACTTTTAGTCCTTTTACAAGGAATGGTAAGCATAGTGCAAACCAAAAAATTGCCCAACCAATTGGTAAAAATCCTTCCATAATGTGCATGGCATATGCTTGCTTTGGCATAAATAATAAAACGATACCGAAGTAAGCAAGTTTTGGTAAGTATTGCTTCATGTTTCTACTCCTTTTTTCTTATTTGATGAAAAAAAGTGCATAAAAAAATACACTTTTGAGAGTAAAAGTGCATCACAAAAAAGCAAGCGATTTTGCTTGTTTCACGCACCTATCCTCGTAGGTTTGAATAACTTAATTTTTGGCAGGTCTCCTGACTTCTTTTCGACGTATTACATGTCTTCCCACAAAAAATGCAGTGACGTGTTATGTAATACTCCAAGTTACAGTTGCGGGACAGTACCGGAATTACACCGGTTTCCCTATTAAGCTTGTAAAAGCACCAAAAATCATTCAATTTTCACCATGTGAGGAAATAGTATCATTCGTTATTTCATTTGTCATCATTAATTTTTTCAACCCTTCCAAAATCCAAGGTCATTTTCTGAAAATAATGTAAAATTATCTGTCATTTATGAGCGTAGCTTTCTAGTATATTCTGTTTTTTCTTCTGAATTGTATAAATTGTTCGTAAATTAATATTGTCAAAAGTGTGGTAACGTGATAGAGTTACTTTAATTTCATAGTACAAGTAATAAAGTGCTCTTTTTATAAGAGTTAAAAGGGAAATTAGTTAAAATCTAATGCAGCCCCCGCTACTGTAATAGCTGATGAACTCACAACCAATCACTGTCAAAAAGATGGGAAGATGTGATAGTAAAATGACGCCTGAGCCAGGAAACCTGCTTTATTATTGCAACACGACTTTTCGGTGGGAGAAGGACGGCGACAAATACATTACTTGTATTTCCTTTTACTTTTTTAGGATGTCCATGCCTATTTCTAGCACTTGCCGGAAATAGGCTTTTTTGTGTTTATACGATTTTTTTAAAAGGGGAAAAAGACAATGACAGTTGGAACATTATATGGTGTGGGCGTTGGTCCTGGAGATCCGGAATTAATTACTATAAAAGCTTTTCGTAAATTAAAGGAATGCCCAGTAATTGCATATCCGAAAAAAATGCGCGGCAGTAAATCATATGCTCAAAAAATAATTGATTTATATGTGGAACCACAACAAAAAACAATGCTAGGTCTCGTTTTTCCAATGACGAAGGACCAAGAAACGTTACAGCAAGAGTGGAAAAAATCCGTCGAGCAAATATACGCCCATTTACAGGAAGGTAAGGATGTAGCCTTTGTAACTGAAGGAGACCCCATGTTATTTAGTACGTATATTCATTTGATGAAATTAATGAAAGAACAACATCCAGACGTACCAATGCAATCGGTTGCAGGTATTTCTTCGTTTAATGGAACAGCTAATCGCCTTCATATACCGTTAGCTGATGGGGATGATCATGTGGCGATGATTCCAGCAACAGATAATAAAGAAGAAATGCGTAATGTATTAGAAACACATGATGGCATTGTATTTATTAAAATCGCAAAAGTACTAGATCAAATGCTTGATTTGTTGGAGGAAATGAACTTATTAAAAAACACACATGTCGTTACAAAAGTGACTTCGGATGAAGAAGTGATATGGGAGGTTGAAAATTTACGTGGTACAGAATTGAACTATTTATCGTGCATGATTGTTCGTAAATAAGAAAGATAACGTTGGAGGACAGAAGATGAGTTATTTTCCAATTATGCTTAATCTCGATTATAAAAAAGTAGTCGTTGTTGGTGGTGGACATGTTGCAACACAAAAAGTAGAGGCACTACTTGAGACGAAGGCTAATATTGTCGTTGTCAGTCCAATGCTTACGGCAACGTTACAGCATTACTCACAACTCCAAAAAATTCAGTGGCGCAATAAAACGTTTGAGCCGGCAGATTTAGATGATGCGATATTAATTTTTGCTGCAACTAACGAGGAAACGGTCAATGATCAAATCGAACAAGCAACACAGCACTGGCAATTGTTCATGAGGGTAGATAACAATGGTCGTATGGATTTTATGAACCCAGCCGTTGTACGTCGAGGTGATTTTGTATTAACCGTTTCCACTTCTGGGGCAAGTCCAGCATTTACGCGACAAGTAAAACAACAATTAAGTGAACAGTTTGATGATAGTTATGAGGCATATACGTCATTTTTAAAGCATGGTAGAAAGGCCATTTTGGAGAAATTTAAAGGCGAGCAAAAACGTCTAGCTGTAGCCGCACTTTTAGAACCGCAAGTTTTACAGTGGATTCAACAACAAGATTTTGAGCAATGTGAAAATTATTTACAACAATTATTAGAAGGTGAATGAATGTGAGTGGCTTTGTTTACATAGTTGGTGCTGGTCCGGGAGATCCAAAATTATTAACAATTCGAGCATTGGAATGTCTCCAGTTAGCAGATGTGATTTTATATGATCGATTGGTGAATCCGCTAATTTTACAGCATGCAAAAAAAGAGGCGCAGTTAATCTATTGCGGTAAAGAACCTGGAAAGCATGGACTGATTCAACAAGAAATTAATGAAGCATTGGTTAATCATGCAAAAAACAAAAAACTAGTAGTTCGCTTAAAAGGTGGCGATCCTTTCGTATTTGGCCGTGGAGCGGAGGAAGCCCTTTTTTTAAAGGAACATGATGTGTCCTTTGAAATTGTACCTGGTATCTCAGCGGGCATTGCAGCACCTGCCTATGCAGGTATTCCGGTAACACATCGTGATTTTTCGAATAGCTTTGCGATTGTCACGGGACATGGTCGTGAGGATAAAGGACAAGATTTTTTACGCTGGGACGCATTAGTACAAATTGATACAATCGCTTTTTATATGAGTGTGGGCAATATTGAATTTATAGCACAAAAATTGATTACACATGGGAAAGCAGCACATACGCCTGTTGCTGTAATCGAGTGGGGTACAACCGAGCGTCAACGTACAATTACGGGTCAGCTTGCTACGATTAGTGAACAAATTGTAGCGGAACAAATTAAAAATCCAGCTATGATATTAGTTGGAGATGTAGTTCAGCTACATGACCAAATTGCTTGGTTTAAAGAAAAGCTAACGATTTCTTAATGAAAGGAGATTCACTGTATGAAAGAATCCCCTTTAACGATAAATTTTGAACAGCAATGGAAAGAGGGCATGCATGATTGGCATGGTAAGATGCCAGAACGAATGATCGATGATAAATTAGAAGAAGCATTTTGGGCACAATCGATGCAAAAGAAAACGTATAAGCAAACCGACACCCATGCCAAACAAATTTATAAAAAAATGAAGCGCCATATCCCAGCTAGCGCAAGCTGTATTGAGATTGGACCAGGTTGGGGAAATTATACATTTTCACTGCAAGAAGATGTTGAAAAATTAACTTTAGTAGATGGTTCAGAAAGTGTGCTCCACTATTTAAAACAGTATTTCGTAGACGATGAAGCTGTTCAGTTTGTGCATGCAAAATGGGAAGATGCAATGCTTGAGCCACATGATATTGTTGTAGGCGTCAATTGCTATTATCGCATGTATGAAATGAACGAGACGCTTATAAAAATGAATGCGCTCGCGAAAAAACGTGCGATTATTGGTCTTACAACAGGGCCGATTCAACCGCATTATGAAATGCTTCAACAAAAATATGGTTACAAAATTAAATACCCACGTCGTGATTATATTCAAATCGTGAATATGCTGTATCAGCTTGGTATTTACGCAGATTGTGAAATGTTAAAGCTGGAGCGAACATATCGCTACGAAAATGAGGAAGCTTTATTTGCTGCTCAGAGTAAAAAGATATTAGATTCTCAATTTGATATAGCGCATGTGAAGGCATCACTAGTGCCATTTATTGAAGAAATTCAAGGTAAAATTGAGTACCGCCATACATTTTATGCGGCCATTATTAGCTGGGAGCCAGTTAAACTAGGAGGATATGATGACAACTTGGAACTTAACAAACATGCAGCGTCATCTGCTTATTTGTAATGGCGCAACTTGCATGGGTGCGGGAGCAGAAGAAGTAACCAAGCAAATTCGCGATGAAATTCGTAAATCCAGATTGGATGAGAATATTCATACATCACGAACACGCTGTAACGGTCGCTGTAAGGATAAATGTGTAGTAATCGATTATCCAAAAGGTACTTGGTATTCCGTTCAGGCTGAACAAACAGCGCGTTCCATTGTTCATGAAAATGTTGAAGAACAAGCGGTTATTTATACAATGCAAGACGGTGAGAGAAAAAGGTCAGAACACCGAATAAAAGGAATTGAAAAATATAAAAAGGAGAAGGGGACTGTGAAAAAAGCGATCTTATTTGTCGGACATGGCAGCAAGTTAGAAGCTGGAAATGAAGAAGTGCGTAAATTTGTTCAGCAAATGAGACCGATGATTGATTCGTCGCTACTCGTAGAAACGTGCTTTTTAGAGTTTGCATCACCAGATATTGAAGATGGCATTCATCATTGTATCGAACAAGGGGCAGATGAAGTGCATGTCATTCCAATTATTTTATTGCATGCAGGGCATTCGAAAATGCATATTCCAGCCGAAATTGAGCATGCGAAAGAGCATTTTCCAGATATTCGCTTTACTTATGGACAAACAATCGGTATTCATGAAGAAATCTTTGAAATTTTATCGTCTCGCTTAATGGAAATCGGTTTCAATCCAGATGAAAAGCATGATGACACAGCAATATTATTAATTGCACGAGGTGGAAGTGATCCGTATGCGAACGGTGATTTTTATAAAATTTCGCGTTTGTTATGGGAGAAACATAATGTACCAATTGTTGAAAGTGCCTTTATGGGGGTAACAACGCCAACAGTTGAGCAAGGGATTGAACGTTGTGTCAAATTAGGCGCGAAAAAGATTATTATGCTGCCATACTTCCTATTTACGGGGATTTTAATGGAGCGTATGCATAAAATGGCTACGCAGTTTACTTCACAATACCCTGATATAACAATCGAACTTGCTGGTTATTTTGGCTATCATCCAAAATTAAAAACCGTACTTTTAGAGCGTATGCAGCAAGCGCTTGATGGCACATCTACAGGAATGCAAGATTTAGAAAACTTTAGAAAATATGCAGAAGAGCATGGCTATGAACATCATCACCATCATCATTAATGCGAAGAAGCTACTGTCCACAATTGTGGTCAGTAGCTTCTTTTTAAAATTTAAATGTGTCATCGGTAATCGGTGCTACTTTTGCAACTGCATATGTAGCGCCTTTTTGACTGAAGAAATCATATGTTGAGCCAGTATTCGTAATTCCGTTCATAACAACGGGATTCACTTCTTCTTCTGGGAACATGGTTTCAAAACCTAGGTTCATCAGCGCTTTGTTGGCATTGTAGCGCACATATTTTTTCACTTCTGGGGATAGACCTGTTTCGGCGTAAAGGTCTTCTGTATATTTCATTTCATTTTGATATAAATCGAGTAAAAATTCATAGCCCCATAGCGTTAATTCTTGTTTTTTGTCTTCAGAAAACGCCTTGAAAATGTTTTGTGCAAAAAAGCCTACTGCAACACCGTGAATGCTCTCGTCGCGTAATATTAGTGAAATCACTTCTGCAGAGTTACGTAGCGTTCCTTGTCCACCTAAGTAAAGAGGGTAGAAGAAGCCTGAATAAAATAGGAAGCTTTCTAGCATGACAGAGGCATACATTGCTTTCCATAGGCTTTCAGGGTCATCTTCTTGTATTGCTTTATAAACGTCGCCTATGCGATTCGCTTTATATTGAAGGAATTCATTTTTTTGAACCCATTCAAAAATTTCATCGATTTCGGTATTCGTACAAAGTGTTGTAAAAATGTACGAATACGATTTTGCATGAATCGCTTCAAATGCGCCAAATACAGTTAGAACGGCCTTTTCCTGTAAATCAGGGGTGAATTTGGCGATTTCGTTCATTCCGATATTCGTTTGTACTGTATCGAGTAGTGTAAGACCACCGAATACTTTTTTATACGTATCCTGATGCTCGAATTCCTTCCATTGCTTTACATCCTTACTGACAGCGATTTCTTCTGGGAACCAAATTTGTTTCCATTGCTGATCCCAGAAAATACGTGCAAGCTCACTTGTGGGTTTGTTCCAGTTGACTGCTTTGTAAGTTAAATTTGACATGCGACACACTCCTCAATTGTCAGTAAACGTTGACGAACATAATATACCGATTTAATACCCTTCATCCATGCATAAATATAAACTTTTGCAAGCTGTTCAGTATTCCATTGATCGGTTACATATAATGTCATCGAGATACCTTGATCGACATGCTGCTGTGCGGCTGCGTATAAATCAATAAGCTCGTAAGGATTGACGTCATAGGCTTCTGTATAAAGATCCTTGTTATCATTCGTTAAAAACGGCATCGGATAAATTGTTCGACTGTCTGCGTAGTCACGAACCTCCACACGCTCTGTTACAGGTGAGATTGACGCTGTACATGAACGGATGTAGGAAATGGATCCCGTAGGCGCGATCGCTAAACGGTAGCTATGGAAAAGCCCGTATGTTTGAACATCTACTTTTAACTGCTGCCACATTTCGTTAGTAATGATTGGCGTTGAACCTAATGCGTGTTGAACGATTTGGTCAAGCTCCGTTATTTCTTTCGTAATATATTTTTCAAAGAAAGTACCTGACGCATAATCACTATCATCATAACGATAAAACGTTTCTTTCTTCTCTTTTGCTAATTCCATAGAAGCTTTTATTGAATAATAATTCAATGCTTCCATAAAAGCGTCGATAAAGGCGATTGATTCCTTTGAACCATAACGAATGCCACTACTTACTAAATGACCATGTAAGTTCATAACACCTAGTCCAACCGAGTGCATTACCTTATTGGCTTTTGATACGGAAGGAACATTAATGATGTCGGTCATCGTCGATACGTTAGTTAATAAGCGCATCGCAGTTTGTACTAGTTGTTCAAAGCTATGTACCTTTGTCGCTTCGTGAATATCAATTGAGCCTAGGTTACATGACACATCTAAGCCATATTCATTTGGCTGATTTTGATCGGTAATCACGCTAGTTTGCTGATACTGAAGAATTTCAGTGCATAAATTCGACATTTTTACGCGACCGATATTTTTCAATGGGTGAGTGTTATTTACATTATCATCCATTATTTCAAACGGGTAGCCTGATTCAAATTGTGCTTTTTTCACTTCGGTATATAATTTACGTGCATTGATGCGTTTTAGCTTACGGATATTTGGATTATCCAAAAGCTCGTAATACATCTCGGTCATCGAAATTTCCGACATGCGTTTACCATATTCTTTGTAAATATCATATGAACTAAACAACACGATGTCTTTATCACGGCGCATAAGTTCAAAGAAAATATCTGGTATGATAATGCCGGTAGATAGAGTAGCTAGACGAATTTTGTCATCGGCATTTGGCTTTTTCGATGAAACAAAGCTTTCAATATCACCATGGAAAATATTCAAATAGACAACCCCAGAGCCATTGCGCTGACCAAGCTGATTGGAATAGCTAAATGAGTTTTCTAACAACTTTGCAACTGGCATAACACCACTTGCACGGTTTAAAATGCCTTTAATCGGATCACCTAGTGGACGAAGGTCGGTTAAATTTACACCAACACCTCCACCTAATCGAGATAACTCTAAGCAATAGCCTATATTTTCAGCAATGGAGTTCATCGTATCATCCATCGTTAATTTAAAGCATGAAACCAGTTCTCCACGCGCTTTTTTTCCGCTGTTTAATGCAGTAGGGGTAGCGGGCTGATAGGCAGTCATAATTGCTTCTATTGCATTTTCTGCTAATGCTTCATCACCTTGTGCAAGGTATAGAGCAATAATAACAATGCGATCCTCATATTTTTCTAATATTTCTTTGCCATCTCTACTTTTCATTGCATAGCTATCATAGAATTTAGACGCACTCATAAATGAAGGGAAGCGGAATTTATAAGCATACGCCTTTTTGTACATGCGCTTAATGAAATCCATAGAATAACGTTCAATAAATTCCTTTTCATAGTAGCCTTCATCCACCAAATAGCGTACTTTTTCTTCGATATCAATAAAATAGCGAAGACGCACATTGATTTCCTCTAAAAAGTAACGGCGTGTCGCATCCTTATCTTTTTGTAAATCGATTTCGCCTGTCGCACGGTAGCGGTTGAGAATATCGTTGTTAAGAGTTAAATATTGTTTCATCATCTAGCCTCATTCCAAATGGAGTTATAAAATTGCTTTATTTGCTCATAATCAGCAGTTGTTCCACGTAAATCTAGCTTTGCGATTAAGGGAAGCTGGTAATAGTTCGCTAATAAATCACCGGCACGGCCAAACATCGAATGACCAAAATTTCTATTGCCACTGACAATGATTCCTTTACAAAGCATGTGGTTCTGCTGCATATAATTTTCCACGACTAGGGGAACCGAGCCTAGTCCATCCGTATAGGTGAACAGTAAAAACGGCTTTGTTATGGATATCGCTTGATCAATTGCGATTGCAGGTAAACCAAGTTTTCCGACAATGCTTTGAACGTTCCCAGTGCGTGAAGCATAAACAATCATGCGCTAAGCTCGGCAATACGGTCCATAATTGAGCTAGGCTCCGCAAACCATTCTCCATTCACCTCTAACACAGGTACTGCTAAAAAGCCTGCATCCACTACTGTTTGCTTCGCATTTTCGTCATGATCAATATTTATCACTTCTACTTGTAAATTGGCTGTTTCAAGTTCTGATTTTACCCATAGGCATTTTGGGCAAATTGTTTTTGTATACAGTTTCATAATGGTATCCCTCACTAATGATAAATTTATTGTGCTATAACATTTGGGCAAAGAAAAAAGCTATCCAATTAAAGGATAGCTTGAAATGGAAACAAAAATTAAGTTTTCGTTTCCATTTCCTATTCCCCGAAGAAATGTACGTGAATTTAGCGTGGCAGGTCTCCTGGCTTTGCGTCATTCCTCCGACACCTTCCCGTGCATTGACACAGTGGTTTACGTCTTCAGTCAGCTTTTACAGTTGCGGGGACAGCGTTGGTTTTGCACCAAACTTCCCTATTAAACTACATTTAGTAGTACCGCGTTAAATTAACACAATATCTAGTTATGAATATGAGTATAAGTGTTCGTATGTTAAAAGTAAAGCTAGACTTTAAAGTCGGACAACTGACTCTTTATAAATACTTCGCAAAAGTATAGTTCTTTTGTGAGAATTTCTATTTGCGTTCTGATAGCTATTTTTTATTCTAGCATAGATTTATTATTTAACTAGGATTTTTGCTAAAACGATTCGTTCTTAATATCCATTCTTCTAATTTTCATTGATTTTAGAAAAAGCAGAATGTTAGTTGAATAGTAAAAAATTGAAAAAGGATACCATTCAAATGATGTGCCAATGCTATACTGATTTTTTTTCTTCCTGCCATTTCACATAATTGTAGCTAACCTGCACGATGAAAATAATCACAACAAAAATAACGTAACCGATAAATAGGGGACTCAACCCTAATAAAAAATACATAAAAACAATAAGCAATAGAAAAAACGGTATCGAATAAAACGTGCGTAAAAATTTTCGACGATAAGATAAGCCGAAATAAGCAAATTTAAACCCTTTGTCAACTTTTGGCTTGTTTCGATAATACTTTTTTAAGCCAAACGTCAAAAGCGAAATAATGGTGAGATTGATCAATAGGCTCACCCAAAAAACAGAACTACTCATCATTTAAATTCACCTCTATTACTCATAAAATTTGTATAAATTTGTGAATAATCATAATTATACCAAATAAAACAAATGGTACAAAGTTGTTAGCAGAATGACAAGTTATTTTATTGATGGGTAAATTTATACTCGTGAAAATTATAATGTTGTGCGTTAAAAGTGAAAACAGGTGACACTACAGCAAGCGTAATTAATTATTGAACAAAAAAAGCTACACCTACATGAATTATACAAAGCGCACGAGATGCATATGTTGAAAGACAAGTAATTTTGGGGAAATGCACTACAAATAAACTCGAATGAGGTGTCGACAATGCGTAGCTGGCAAAGTGTAGCGTTTAAATGGTATTTAATTATGCGCGGATCGAAAAAAAAGTTTCAAGATTCCAAATTATTGGATGATTTTATAGCAAGTAAATATAACGAGTTACCATACCAATTAGATGAGTCCTTTCGAGTGAAGAAAGACATTTTGAAAAATGAAATCAGCGGAATGCGATATTATACAATTAACGAACAGCGCAAACCGAAAAAGGTGATTTATTATTTTCACGGTGGCGCTTATATTAATGATCCTCTAAGCTTTCATTGGCGTTATTTAATAAAACTTGCCAAAGCTACAGAGTATACAATTGTAGTGCCGATTTATCCGAAGCTTCCTCGACATACAGTACTTGAATGCTATGAGGCGATTTATGCTTTATATGAGCGACTGTTAGAACATTATGATGCCCCTTTTATTTTTATGGGAGATTCAGCAGGAGGTGGATTAGCACTAGGTTTTGCACAAGATGTAAAGTTGTTAAAAAAGCGGCAGCCTGAGCATATTATCCTGCATTCGCCGTGGTTAGATGTGACCGGAGAGGACCCTCGCTATAAACAACTTGAAAAGTTTGATCCGATGTTAGGGATTCAAGGGGCACAAGAGCTGGGTCGATTGTGGGCAAAGGATGTTGGAATAAAAAATTACAAGGTCAGCCCATTAAATGGGGATATACAAGATATTGGGAAACTCACACTTTTCGTTGGAACAGGGGAGCTTTTATTGGTGGATGCACATATGCTACGTGAAAAAGCGCAGCAAGAACACGTGCCGCTCCATTATTTTGAATATAGTAAAATGAATCATGTATTCCCAGTATTTCCGGTTCCAGAGGCAAAAAAAGCATTTAAAGAACTGTTAAGCATTATTCAAACATAATGTTAAGTAAGTAGGAGGTAATAACTATAAAGAATATAGATAAATTTTCAGGAAAAGCACAACATTATAATCAAGGTCGTCCCTCGTATGCACCTGAATTAATAGATGATTTATATAAAAATGGTTATTTAACACCACATTCTATAGTTGCGGATATCGGGGCAGGTACTGGTAAATTCACAGAGCTAATTTTGCAAAAGGGCAATACGGTGTTTGCGATTGAACCAAACAACGACATGCGCGCTGTATTAACTGAACGATTTCGGTATTTTGACACCGTGATAATACTGAATGGAACAGATGAAGCTACATCGTTAGCGGATCATTCAGTAGACGCTATTACTGTTGCACAAGCATTTCATTGGTTTGATATTGAAAGATTTAAACAAGAATGTACGCGTATTCTAAAACCAAATGGTCTAGTTTTATTAATTTGGAATATGCGTGATGAAGCGTCACCAGTTAATCAAGAGACATATCGAATTTTTCAAAAGTATTGTAGGAACTTTACGGGATTTAGTGGAGGCATTAAACAAAACGACGAGCAAATTTCAGCATTTTTTGATGGTGATTTCTTTGTTAAAAGCTTTTCAAATCACCTATATTATTCAAAGGATGACTTTATTGCACGCAGTTTATCCGCATCTTATTCGTTGAAGCAAGGGGACGATCTATTTGAGGATTACCTGCAAGAGTTAACAAATTTATATAATCGATTTGTCGTAAATGGGGTACTTGAAGTCCCAAATAAAAGTGTCGCTTATATTGGGAAATTATAAATATAGCCATGCGTAGCAGTTCAATGATTACTACGCATGGCTTAGTTTTTAATCGAAATTTCTGTCACAATTTTTGTTACCGGTAAATAGGTGATTTCACAAAAATAATTTCCATCTGCAATATCTTTGAAGTGCTCAGATTTAATAGAATATTTTTTGTTATCGATTATCACTTCTGTTGTATCTAAGCTATTACCGCCACCACTAACAAACTCGAGCGTACAAGCACCGGCAGTTGACTTCGTTTGCTCTGTTTTTAAATAAAAAAAGTCCGTGGTATAAATACTAGCAACAACAAGTGTAAATACCATTAGCACACCAAGCATTATAATAGGCATCTTATTTTGCTTCTTTAATTTAAAGGTTTTAATCCAAACAAATAGCACTATAAAAAACAGTAGTACAAATACGATGAGTCCACTATAAAACCCAAGTAACATAATCGTCGCCCCCTTAGTCGATAATAATTATACGGATAAATGATTAATAATGTTTCGATAAATTGTGAATTTTTTGTAATTTCAGTTGCGTCTATATTTTTTTTACTGTATAGTCTGTAGTTAATCGAAAGGAGAAGGTTGTATGCAATTGAACTTGTCGCAATTATTTACTACTAATCATCATCATAAATAAAAGTCTTGCTATCTTTATTAAATTTTTTAATATCGAATAGGAAGACTTTTCGTCGTGAAATCGTATACATAAAGCCACTTGGAGCTTTATATAGATACGATTTTTTTATTTGCCAAAAATCGAAGGGAGCGAACGAATATGAAGAAAATGGATTATCAAAATGTAAGAGGAACTCAAGATTTTTTACCTGAGCAGGAGGTTGTACGCCGAAAAATTCGCGGGACATTAGAAGATACATTTATCTTATATGGCTGTAAACCATTAGAAACACCGATGCTTAACTATACGGAGCTAATGGCATCAAAATATGCGGGTGGTTCAGAAATTTTACAGGAAATGTACACACTAACGGATCGCGGCGAACGTGACTTAGCTTTGCGCTATGATTTAACCATTCCATTTGCCAAAGTAGTTGCGATGAACCCAAATTTGGCAATGCCATTTAAGCGCTATGAAATCGGTAAAGTTTTCCGAGATGGACCAATTAAAGCAGGGCGTTTCCGAGAATTTACGCAATGTGATGTAGACATAGTTGGTGTAGCGTCACAAGCAGCTGAAGCAGAGCTCATGATGATGGCAGTCGATGCATTTGAAAAGTTACAAGTGTCGGTTCAAATCCAATATAATAACCGCAAGCTTTTGTTAGGCTTACTGCAATTGTTTGAAGTGTCTGAAACTGCGATGAATCGTGTCATTTTAATATTAGATAAAAAGGAGAAAATTGACCGAATTACTCTAGTTAAAGAGTTGGCTGAATTAGCACTTACACCTGCAACACTAAATAATATTGAGTCTTTTTTAGATGCTAATCCATCGCTTTCATATTTTGAAAATTACAGTTTCCAAAATGATTTTATTGCACAAGGGGTAACAGAAATTCGTGAACTAATGGATTATTTACAAGCACTGCAAATTGAAAGTTCATGCTTATTCAATCCGTTTTTAGCGCGAGGCTTAGAAATTTATACAGGAACGATTTACGAAATTTTCTTAACAAATGGTGCCATTAAATCAAGCATCGGCAGTGGTGGACGTTATGATAATGCTATTGGTGGACTGATTGGAACGGATGCGTCATTTGCTACAGTGGGCATTTCATTTGGCTTAGATGTTATTTATACTGCGTTTGAATTAGTAAACAAAATAGAACAAAAACCACGCGAATTTGATGTCTACATTATTCCAATGAACACATTAAAACAAGCTTTGTACCTTGCAAAAGCTTTAAGAAAAACTGGCCAACGTGTTGAAGTAGAGCTATCAGGGAAAAAATTATCGAAGGCAATGGATAAGGCCAATCGCGAAAATGTTGGGAAAGTTATTGTACTAGGAGAAAATGAAGTTGCGGCAAATAAAATTGCCATAAAAGATATGGAAAGTGGTCGAGTAGAAGAGGTGGAATTTAAATTTTAATTAAATGAACTGTCATATGTTTATTTATTTATTTATTTATTTATTTATTTATTTTCAAAAATTTAATTGAACCGGGGTGAGATGAATAGAGATTTAAAAATGCATATAGGTATATTAGTGGAAGCAATAATGTAACTCGCACGTGTCATTCCGTTTATCGAAATGAGTGGCTAATTAACTTCATTCTTTTCAAAAATTTTTAAGAAGACTGCCCTATTAATAGGCAGTCTTTTTGTGGTGAACGTTTCAATAACTGTAAAAACGTCCACTTTTTAGTTTCATTCGTCTTGAACTCGATTTATTTTACTTTATCCTATCACCTTTGCTTAGTACAATGTCTAACCTAACAGAAGGGATGGATACCAGGGTGTATATAAAGTGTTATTTACAATTGATTGATGTGTTTTCGATTATACATGTCCCCACATTAAAGAAATTATTTTCACTTTTTAATGTTACTTGCACTGAATAATCTTTACTTGTTTCAAAAATAAGTTTTTGGCAGTTTTCAAGAAGTACCGTTAATTGATTTTCAGTAAGTATAGTTTCTTCAAAAACGGTGCATAGCATTTTAAAATCAGAAAGTGTAAAGTTACCGAAAATATGGATTTGTGTGATACCAGATATATTATTCTCACTAGAATTAGGGACCATATATTTTTCAAACCCTTTTCGGATTTTTTTACTATCTAGTTGTTGAAATCCAATTTGAAGGGGGACATTTTCAAAAAAATTCAAATAACTATTTTGCCAAGGCATTGTTTTAGAAAACAATTTAAAGAAAAATTCAATTTTTATTTTTTCAGGATCGGAAATTGAAATTTCTTGTGTTTGTAAACGTTGAACAACCTCATCTAAGTTATTTACATCTAGCATTAGGCAAATTAGCCCTCGTTGTCCGGTATTATAAGCATGGACCCATTCTTTTTTCCAACCGCCCCCGTCATTACTATTTATTGTTATCAATTCAAAATACTCTTGCCCAATCCAAATGTTAGTTGCCCTAAATCCTTTTGTTCCCTTACCTTTCTTTACATTATAAGGGAGACCAGCTTTTCTTATATTTTGAACTTCACTACTTTCTTGCTGGTAATGAGGAGTTACATTCATTACTAAATGATCTATCTTCATAATTGATCGCTCCTTATAATCAATACTCAACATTGAGTATTGATGTATTTTTTTGTTCCTCCTAATAGAGGAACAAAACTAATTGCAATTATAATTCTTTAATAAATCTTTCACGAAGTTAATTTGTTGTTTTATAATATTCACCATATTATTTGATACAATAGACATTAATGGTGAAAGCCCAGTTGATAAATGTTTTTCTTTTATTGATATTCCACTTTCGACTATAACAAGTTCACGTTCAAGCATTGTTAATTGATGTCTTAATGCTTCAATTGCTCTCTCAACGTCTAATTGCTCAATAAATGATAAACCTGCGTAAAAGGATAGGGGATAAGGGACATCTGAAGAGATAATTGAATTGTATACTAAGTCTTTTAAATGTTCTTTTCCTAGCTCAGTAATTTTATAGATAGACTTTTGGCGATTACCACTATGTTCAATTCGATCTATTTCTATAAAATTATTCTGCTCAAGTTTTTTTAAAGCGTGATAAATAGAACCTACTAGTACTCCCGACCATCTTTCTGCTTCGTTCTCTTGCAGCATGTTTTGTATGTCATAACCAGACATTGGCTGCATATTTAATGCTCCTAAAACAAGGAGTTGAGTCAAAAAATTCACCTTCTCAAAAAATACTTTACATTGAGTATTTTACTTTGATTAAATTATCCATGTCAATAATAATTATGTGAGATAGGTGAATTCAATTAGAAGAGTCTCTTTAGAACCCAGTATTTGATCGGAAAGTACATCGAATTTTGCAAGTAAATAGTTGACGTAGTTGAAGTGGCGAATACTGATGTAGTCATAATAGAAGTCATTTTAAAGGGGACTATTTCCACAGACATAAAAAGAAGCGCGTCAAATTTAAAATACATCCCGAAATTAAACAAAAAATAAGACTCGATACAGGTGTATTCACATCGTGTTTTATTATTTAAGCATGCTACTAATGTCCATATTCTTTTATAAGTCTATAATATTCATAGCCAAATCCGCCTATCTTTTCAATAGTATTGTAAAAAATCTCAATAGAAGTAAGGGCTTGATTAATAGCGCTTTTTGAGTTATTCAGTATTCTCATATAGTCATTTTTAGAATTGAGATACTTTATCTTAATTTGTATTTGTTGTCTCCCGGTTGTGATTTGATTACATTCCAAGCAGCGATAGCATCGTTTCTTGTTTTAGCTTTGTTCGCTGGATCAGCAAAATAATCACGAATAAATTGATTATATTCAAATTGAGGAGCGATTTTCTTCGTATAAGTAGGATCTTTAAGGCGATGCTGTTCTTTGTGCCAAGCATTAATGACGTCTTGATATGTTTTACCGATATTCTCTTTAAAATAGTTTTGAATATATGTGGAAAAATGAAAGTTAGGAATATGCTGTTTAAAAAAGTGACGTACAGGCTGGCTACATGTATGTCCTTTTTTGATTAGTGTTTCCAATGTTAAATTGTTTTTTCCAACGCTTTGTTTTGAAGATTGGCTACGTTCTGGCTTTACAACTTCACTCGTATCTAAAAATAGTTTAATTCGGTTTGTGATATCCGCCTTAGAACCGGTTGCACTAAGTCCGTGTTCTCGGCAAAATTGCTGTAGCTCCTCTTTTAGCCAATAATAATTAAGAAAATCATGTATTTGTATATCTTTGTTTAATAATGGTCGCATAGTAGGCTCCTTTTGAAAATTTATCCATATATATTATAGAACGTTTGTTCTTTGTTTGGCAATGGGATTTTAATGAATTAACTTTTCATAGTTAGCTACTTTGCATTATTTATAGTGTTATTATAGAAAAAATGGCATTAATAATTTACAGAAACGGCAGATGAAACAATATGAGCAACCTATTCGTAGTAAGTGATATTCACGGACATTACAAGCAATTTGAAGAACTATTAACGTATTGGAATCAAGAAGATGTACTAGTGATTTTAGGGGATTTAATCGATCGTGGGCCGCAATCCTTACAGGTAATTGAAAAAGTAATTGAACTTAAGCAATCATACGGTGATAATGTGGTTTTTGTTAAAGGCAACCATGAAGATATGCTGCTGAATTTTTTAAACAATCCAATGGAAATGCAGGAGCATTATTATAAGAATGGTGGTAAAGAAACGATGCAAAATTTACTTGTTCTTTTACCTGCCTACATAATGGAACAACCATATATCTTACAAGCCAATGAAATAAAGGAGCATTACAAATCACAGCTAGCGTTTTTGAAATTAGCTCCCGTATATAAAATTATTGGCAATGTACTTTTCACACATGCTGGCTTTAATTCTGAGTTTGCAACACTTGAAGAAACAACAGAGCGTGATTTTATTTGGATTCGTAAGCATTATGAAATAACAAATAAAACACCGTATATCAATGTGTTTGGTCATACACCCTTAACGTACATCCATGAATCTAATGATGTATGGCTTAGTGATGACAAGTGCTATATTGCCATTGATGGTGGTTGCTATATGAGCGGGCAGTTAAACGCAGTATTGTTGAATAAACAAGGGGAATTACTAGAAATTTATAAAGTTCAGAGTTAAAAACTAGCGTTATGCGTTAAATGTGCATAGCGCTAGTTTTTAGCTAGATCTGTATTTTTCTAACATAATAAACTGCGAATCGGCAATGCTTGATAAATCACTCGCTTACGTCGTGAGGTCGATACAGACGAAATCGCAAAAGTGGTGGGGTTTTTGCTGAGTGATGCAGCGTCTTATGTAACGGGGACAGACTTGCTAGTAGATGGCGGTACAATTGCTAATATGGCGCGCATGCGTCAAGCAATAAACAATACCAATAAGATTTAGTCGTTTTTCGCGCAATTTTTTGGTATACTAATAAAAACTACATGTAAAAGAGGTTACTCCTTTTCAAAATTTTTTGAGAAGGGGTAGCCTCTTTCGTGTTTACAGAAGTTTTTCAAGGAGGAAACATTTTGGAGCAGTATACAAATTTACGTGCTGGTGAAAAAGGCGCGTACATCTCGATTATCGCCTATATTTTTTTAAGCTTACTTAAATTAATTGTCGGCTATCTAGGCGATTCGGAAGCATTAAAAGCAGATGGTTTAAACAATACGACGGATATTATCGCTTCGATTGCGGTATTAATAGGATTGAAAATTTCGCAGCGCCCACCTGATGACGATCATCGTTATGGACATTTTCGTGCGGAAACGATTGCTTCACTAATTGCGTCATTCATCATGGTTTATGTAGGAATTGAAGTATTAAAGACGGCTGTTGAAAATATTGTGCATCCGATTCATCAGGAGCCAAGCGTATTAACAATTGTCATTGCGATTTTTAGTGCGATTGTGATGTTTGCGGTATATAAATACAATTTCGCATTAGCGAAAAAAATTAATAGTAGCGCGGTTAAAGCGGCTGCCTATGATAATCGTTCAGATGCCCTTGTAAGTATCGGAACAGCAATCGGGATTACGGCAGCAATTTTAGGCTTCGCAATAATTGATACCATTACAGCATTTGTTATTGGTTTAATCATTATTAAAACGGCCATTGAAATTTTCAAAGAAGCGGTATTTTCATTAACAGATGGCTTTGATACTGAGCTTATTTCATCAATCGAAGAACGTGTAACAACAATTCCGCGCGTTCGAGAAGTAGTAGAGGTGCGCGGACGTCAGCACGGAAGTTTGATTTTAGTGGATATTACCGTTTGTGTGAACCCGAATTTAAATGTTCGCGATTCGCACACTATTACCGAGCAAATTGAAAAAGCGGTGCAACAACTTAATCCGCATGCCATGACACTCGTGCATATTGAGCCATATGATCCGAAAGAGATGATTATTTGTGAAGATGATTATCATTTCTGATAGGTAATGAACTGTCAATTCTAAGATATACTGATATTCCTTGTTATTTATAAGGATTTGTTGAAAAAGAATGTCTAATCTTAGGCGTTTATTAAGAGACAATTGATTTGATTTTGATGGATAAATCTAATACTGTAAAATCTTACATTAATAGCTTGATTAATAAGGGTTTTGGATGGGATTATATGTGTAAATTGTGAATTGAATGAATAATGTGTAAATAAAAAGGTGGTATGTCTTTTAATAAGATATACTACCTTTTTTGAAATACTAATAAACATTCTGGGCTACAACGTAAGATAATAACGCCACATTCACTAAGACATACACATGCTTCTAACTTAGCAGCAATGGGGATTGATATGGCTGTAATAAAAACCAGATTTAAATATTCCTCTGCTATTTGCGGTGAAATATCTGTATTGGCTTGCGAGCCGTCCTAAAGAATGGGCAGGCAATTTTGATGATGAGTGGATGCAAGGTGTTACTCCAAAAATTACAATGGATCAGATTGTCAAAGTAGAACGATTTATAGCTAAATAACATTTTCTTTATATTGGTGAGGTAATTGGAATCAACAATCGTGCGCTATTGTTGTAGATTTTTATTTATGAAAGGTTACCAACCATGTTTGAGGATATAAATAAGTGAAAGCCAGGGGATTTTTCCTTGACTTTATCTATTATCAAATTAAATAGATTAATTAGCAGTATTCTAAAAAAATTGGATTAACTTTGTGGAAAAAATAAATAATTACATTATTTGGTAATATAAAAGTTTTTTTGGACAAAAGGATTTAGAACATTTATACTGTTTTTTGTTCCTTTATATCGAATAAATGGTATTAAAGTGTTTTTCATTGGTACAAAGAATAAAGAAATTAAATGAAATAGCTCTTATTTCATCAGTCGGTGGGATGGGCTATTTCATTTTTGGGAAAATAATTTAATTGTTTAATTTGCGGCAAAATATTTATTTTATAGGAAGGAAGTATTGTTTTGATATGAAAAGTTTTAAATTAAAGCTAATTATAGTGTTATCTATCGTATTAGTCACATTCTTTATTGGAATAAGTATGTATACTTCCTATACAAAGATTGAAGATACAGTGGAAGAGGCGATTGCTAACCAAAATCTTGAAGCTGCCAAATCCATTGCAAAGGCGATTGATCTGGAAACGTATGAGCGATTTTTAAAAGAACGGAATCGTGATGAAGATTATTGGACAATACGACATTATTTGAATGATGCCCGAGAAAAACTAGGTGTATTATACGTCTATACTATGGAAATAGACAATCCTACTACATCGAAAGTTTTAATTGTAGGTTATCCTGAAAACAAGGATAATCCAAATGATTTTCTAATAGGTGAAGCTTGTACAGTACCGGAAGCCCAAGTGAAATTAGCGTATGAGGAAGGAAAGCAATTTGTAACAGAGATTCTAGAAGATACGAAATATGGTCATCATTATATAACGGTTGGGACTCCTATTATGAATGGAGAAGGGGAAATCATTAGCTACCTTAGCATTGATATTAGTACGGATACACTTGACGGGATTAAAGAAACAGTTATTAATAGTAATATTGTTCTATTAGTACTCAGTGGACTTTTTGTTATTATTGTTATTATTAAGGCACGATTATATTAATCATATCCAAGTTTTACATGGATTTCTGCATTTAGGTGAAGTAGATCAAGCGACAAAGTATGTCGATTCTTTGTCTAAAGACATACAGGCAATTGAATCCATTAAATTGAATCTTGATCACCCGGGATTAGCGATATTACTGCAAACAAAAAAATTAACATGTCAAAATCAACAAATTGATATACAGATAACCGTTGATGATAATCCATTTGATAACATAAAAACGATTGATTTAATCAATATATTATCGAACATAATTGATAATGCGATAGAAGCGACAATGGAGTTGCCAGAGGAACAACGTAATATTACAGTTAGCTGTAAAGCAGACGAGTTATATTATACGTTCTCGATTACGAACGCTGGGCGAAAGCTACCTGACATAAATCAAATTTTTAAACAAGGCTACTCAACGAAAAAAGTAGAGAAAGGAAGAGTTAGAGGACAAGGTTTGTTTATTGTTAAAGAAACAATTAATAAATACAATGGAACGATTACACTTGATACAATAAACGAAAAAGAGACAATAGCGATTGTGAAAATCCCTACTAAGTAAATAGTAAAAGGTTGTGGTACAAATTCAAATGACGTGCCATAGCCTTTCTTAGTGGAAAAGAAAGTATAAGTTTTTTAAGCGGTGTCTAGAGCAAGTCGTCCATAAGCCCGAAATATAAAAATAGCGCACTGTTACGGTACGCACGACGAATAGCCAGCTAGTTGAAAAATTTTTCCGGCTAATTGTATATTCAGCTGCTTTCGCAATGGTATTTTTACCGAAGAAAGGTGAACAATCAATCCAATAATTATCGGTTTTGCCGCAGTCGTATGTGTCTCCATATATTTATGGGTAAGTATTTTAAATAGAGAAGAAGACAAAGTGATTTTATAGTTATTCCATTAAAGGGCGCTTTCCTTGAATAAGGAAAGGCTCTATTTGCGTTTAAGGGCCATATTGTGGAGTAAATAAATAATTTATGTAATGCAAGTGAGAGTGAAGGATTTAACTTAAACAAACAGGGCTGGTTAACTGAATAAATTAAGGTATAAATGATGTTTGTGATAAAAAACTGATTATTGCTAAAATTATTAAATTAAAATACAATTATAATAGTTATACAGGTGACATAAGTGAGATAACTTGTGTTGGTGTCCTTAATGGTTAAAAACAGTAATGTTGCACAGTGCCTCCAATCATATTGGGGGCATTTTTTATTTTCTAAGGAGGGTGAAAAAATTGATTTTAAAGAACGAGAATGATTACACAAACTTATTTGAAGATGTACGTACTCATGTAATGGAAAGTGCTGAAAAGTTAGGTGCTAGTGGTGGTGCCATTTTTATTATCCGTAACGACAAAATCGTAACAGAGTCGTATTTTGGTAAACAGTCTAATGCAAAGCACGCTCGAGATGTTCAAGTAGACACTCAATTCCACATTGCCTCTGTAAGAAAGGCTTATATCGGTTTTGCTGCGGCTTACGCTATATACAATGGCTACTTTTCTATTGATGCCCCAGTTAAACAGTTTGTAGAAGATTCACATCTGTCCGCGTATGAAGAGGTAACCATTCGTCACTTATTAACTCACACACATGGGCTAAAAATTATTGATGTTAATAAACTAGTAAGTGAATATAAACCTGGTGAATCATGGGCATATAGAGGTCCAAGTATTGATCTGTTGACAATGATTATCCAAAAAACAACGGGACTGTCTGTTGCTGAAATTATTAAATCGCAAGTTATTGAACCACTAGGCTTTCAATCGACAGAATGGATTAGGATGAGTAAGCCTCATTCAAAAATTGCAGACGCTATTAGAGATGCAGATAACCCTTTTTGGACTGAGACGGATGTAGTAGATGGTTCTGGAATGAATATGTATGTGTCTGCAAAAGAGCTTGCTTTATTGGGTTACATTCATTTAACAGAAGGGAAATGGGAAGGAAAACAGATTATTCCTAGAGAAATCATTCAAATGGCTACATCCATTCAAACTCCTAACCCAACACTTCCTATTCAGAAGAACGGATTTTTATGGTTTGTAAAAGACACAAACCATAGTTTTAACCAGATAGGCGATACAGTCCCAAAAGGTTCTTATCAATTACTCGGCTACACCAATGTAGCTCTGCTCGTCATTCCAGAGGAAAACGTAGTAGCAGTAAGAATGCTCAACCGTTATGGTTCATCTGAAGGATACGATTATCTAAGCGACATTCAATCTTTTGGAGATACTGTTTATAAATGTTCTATAAAATCAACAATACAATAACATTAATGTTTGAAAGGTGTTGCAGAGCTACTCAAATGCATATGTTATTCCACAATCGGGCGCGATTGTTGAATAAGTGATTCTTTTCTTCTTCAACTAACGAGGGCTTTACTTGAAGATCATTGAGTTGCATATGCAGCTCTTTTTTCTAATTGAACTAAAGGGGCAGCTTAGTTTAATAGTTAAGATATGCGTTGAACAATTGTGTTCAACGCATATCTTTTTTTATTGACAATATACTGTTTGTAAATTATAGTGTGTATACACAGTATATACACTATAAACATGAGGTGTGTTATGAATATTATTATTAGTAATGCGAGTGATAAACCAATTTATGAGCAAATTTCCTTGCAAATAAAAGCGCAAATTATGAACGGTCAGCTGCAGGAAGGTGAACTTTTACCTTCGATTCGTGTCATAGCTAAAGAGTTAAAGGTAAGTGTGATTACGACAAAAAGAGCATATGCAGATCTTGAACGTGATGGTTTTATCGAAGTCGTTCAAGGAAAAGGAAGCTTTGTTGCTTCACGCAATATGGATTTTATTCGTGAAGAACAGCTAAAAAACATAGAACAACTATTACAAAAGTCAGTGGAAATCGCCAAAATGAGTGATATTTCGTTCGAAGAATTAAGTGAGATGTTGATATTAATTTATAAAGGAGAAGACTAATGGACGCAATTTTGGAAGTGAAAAATTTATCCAAGCACTACAATTCATTTTCATTAAATAAAGTAAATTTAACAATCCCAAAAGGAAGTATTGTGGGACTAATTGGTGAAAATGGCGCAGGTAAAACGACGACTATTAAAGCAATTATTGGTGCAATTCAGAAAGATGGTGGGGAAATTAAGTTATTTGGTCGACCATTTCACACAACGAATAAAGAGGTGATGCAGCAAATCGCGATCGTGATGGAAGGGAGCTCCTTTCATGAAGAGCTTTCACCAAGGCAAATGGTGAAAGTGTTGAAAGGTTTGTATAAAAAGTGGAATGATGCAACATTTAACAGTTATTTACGGCAATTCAATGTACCCGCAACAAAAAAACTGAAAGAATTTTCTAAAGGTATGCGTATGAAGTTGTCTATTGCAATTGCACTGTCGTATGATGCAAAGTTGCTTATTTTAGATGAACCAACAAGTGGGCTAGACCCAGTTGTTCGCAATGAAATTTTAAATATATTCCAAGATTTTATAATTGATGAGGAGCGTGCCATTTTATTGTCCTCGCATATTACAGCCGACTTAGAAAAAATTGCGGACTATATTACGTTTATCCATAACGGTGAAGTGATTTTAAACGATATGAAGGATGATTTAATTTACAATTACGGTGTCGTAAAATGTAGCGAGCAGCAATTTAATTCATTGGATTTAACACATATCATTGGGTATGAAAAGGGGCAATTTGCAGTGCAGGCATTAGTAAATAACAAACAGGCAGTACAGCATATGTATCCAGAGCTAGTTATTGATGCACCAACGATTGACGATATTATGCTGTATTATGTAAGAGGTGACAAGAAATGATGAGTTTAGTATTGAAAGACTTATTAAATTTACAAAGCTATTTAAAAACAATCATCGTATTTGTTGTATTTTATAGTAT
This sequence comes from Solibacillus daqui, assembly GCF_028747805.1. NCBI lineage: Bacteria > Bacillati > Bacillota > Bacilli > Caryophanales > Caryophanaceae > Solibacillus > Solibacillus daqui. Next base: position 2,365,388 of record NZ_CP114887.1, on the reverse strand, counting down.
TTTGAGTTTTACAATGGATGACGTTAGTTTTGTGGCTGGGATGCTCATTATTTTATTTGCGATGATTCCTATATCTTCATTTACTTATGATCAGCAAGCAAAATGGGATGTTTTTGGTCACACATTACCTGTTACACGGAAGCAAATGGTTCAAAGTAAATACGTTGTTGCATTATTATTTATTGTAATTGGCTTAGTAATATCACTTATCATAACAATCACGGTTACTTTTATTAAAGAAAGCTCTGTAGAAGTTATTGGGTTATTTGCCTCAAACAGTATGGTCGCTTCTGTTGGTTTAATTTTACTAGCAGTTATGCTACCCCTAATTTATAAATTCGGGGTAGAGAAAAGCCGAATAATGCTACTGGCCATTAGCTCAATTCCGATAATCGCGTTACTACTATTATCTAACTTAGGTGTTACTATTCCAAGTAACATAGATTGGCAAAATGTTACCTATATTATTCCAGTTATTGCGCTCGTTGTTTTTACGATTTCTTACTTTATTTCTCATAATATCTATGATAATAAAGATTTTTAATTTTTGAAGGCTTTAATTTACTCCTGCTAAATTTAATGATTTTACTTTTAACGAGTCGAGCGTCACATTGTAGGCGCTCTTTTTTCGTTGTTTGAAATTATGCTATACTGACTTGAAATGGCAACGAAAGCGGTGATTTTTTTGTATAAAACAATAGGCGTGCTAGCACATGTAGATGCTGGAAAAACAACATTTTGTGAGCAATTACTTTATCATACACAGGCAATCAAAAAACGTGGGCGAGTCGATCATCAGGATGCCCATTTAGATAATCATGCGATTGAACGAGCGCGCGGCATTACCATCTTTGCTGAGCAGGGGCGATTTCAATTTAAAGGACATACATATAATTTAATCGATACACCCGGTCACGTCGATTTTGCACCAGAAATGGAGCGATCGATTCATGTGATGGATGCGGCAATTATCATTGTAAGCGCGGTTGATGGCATTGAGGGACATACAGAAACTGTGTGGCAGTTACTTGAGCAGCATGCGGTCCCAACCTTTATATTTATTAACAAAGTCGATCGTGAAGGGGCGGATGTTGAAAAAGTCATGCAGTCGATTCACCAGGAACTTTCACCCGATGCGATACTGTTTACAGAAGGTATTGATTCTACAGTAATAGAGTGGCTAGCAGAGCGTGATGAAGCGTTAATGGAATTATTTTTTAACGACGAATTAAATGATGAGCAAAGTTTATCGGTTTTACGTGAACTCGTACAACAGAGGAGAGCGATTGTTTGTATGTCGGGTTCAGCATTAAAGGATGAAGGTATATTCGAATTTTTTAATGTTGTAGATAAGCTGACAACGATACATTTTGATAACAACGACACCTTTGAAGCGACGGTATTTAAAATTCGCCACGATCAGCAGCAGCGTCTAACATTTATGAAATCAACTGCAGGCATTTTAAGGGTACGCGATGAACTTACGATTGGTGACTCAACTGAAAAAATAACTGAAATCCGTCTTTACAATGGCTCTAACTATACATCCGTACAGCAAGTTGGAGCAGGTGATATTTTTGCAGTGAAAGGATTATCTACGCCGGTTATAGGTGATGTTTTAGGAAATGAACATGAAAAAGCAGCCTTTGATATGGTGCCAACCTTGCAGGCAAAGGTAAATTATGATGGACCATTACACGTAAAGGAATTAACACGTATTTTCCGTGAGCTAGAGGCAGAGGAACCGAGCCTTCGCGTTGTGTGGAATGAGCAGTTTCAAGAAATATTGGTTCATGTGATGGGTGTTATTCAACTTGAGGTATTAATTGAAGTATTAAAAGAACGTTTTTCAATTGATGTGACATTCGGTAAGCCACAAATTTTATATAAAGAAACAATTAAAGATTCTGCAATTGGTTATGGTCATTTTGAGCCTTTAAAGCATTATGCGGAGGTGCATATAAAGCTAGAACCAAATCCACGTGGAAAGGGGATTACGTTTTCAAATGCTTGTCATTCTGATGATCTAACTGTAGGACATCAACGTTTAATAGAGCAGCATCTATTCGAGCGTGATCATCATGGGTTATTAACGGGCTTTCCAATAACCGATATTCATGTAACACTTCTTACAGGGAGAGCACACAATAAGCATACAGCTGGCGGGGATTTTCGTGAGGCAACATTACGTGGGCTAAGACAAGGGGTCGAACAAGTTGACAACATCCTATTAGAGCCATATTACCGTTTTAAAATGAAGGCGAGCAACGAGCATATTGGTCGTATGATGAGTGATATTCAGCAAGCGAGCGGTACATTTGACGCGCCTATATTAACCGAGCAAAGTGTAACAATTTATGGTCGCGCACCAGTCGCGACATTCATGGATTACAGTACGCAATTTGCGACATTTACAAACGGTAAAGGGGCATTGACACTGCAATTTGATGGGTACGATGTTTGCCATAATGCAGAAGGGATCATTGAGCAAATTGCTTATAATAAGGACGCAGACCCTACTTATACATCTTCCAGTATCTTTTGTGCGAAGGGGAAGGGCTATAGTGTTCCATGGTATGAAGCTAAGGCTGCAATGCATTGCGATATAGAGTGAAAAAAAAACGGACGTGCCCAATGAAGCACGTTCGTTTTCGTATTTATTGGATGGTTGCTGCTAATTCAAGCTCACTCATTAAAATTATTTAATTGTGCGTTTAAATAATATTCCTAATGTACTTGGACCACAATGTGTAGAAACGGTACAACCAGCATTTGTTACTAGAATTTCATCAAATTGCATTTGACGTTGTATCATTGTTTTTACTTGCTCAACGAGTTCATCAGGGCAATCAGGATGTGTGATGAAAATGCGTGATAAATCAATGTCTGTACGATTTACAAGACGATCTTTTACGTATTTTTCGAGACAACTTGCAAATTGACCGCGATATTTTTTACCAACTTCCATTTTACCGTGAGTAACCTCAATTGATGGTTTAATTTTTAGTAATGTTGCACCAAATGCCTCAAGGCTTGAGCAACGTCCACCACGCTTTAAGTAATCCATTTTATCAATGACAAAGCTCGCTTCAATTTCAGGTACTAGCGCTAAAATTCGCGCTTCGATTTCCTTCGCTGTGTAACCTTGCGCGGCAAGTTCAGCTGCTTCCAAAACGAGTAGGCCGCTACCCGTCGATAAATTTTGTGAATTAATGACGATAATATTTTCAAAGTTTTGGGCGGCTAGACAAGCATTTTGATAGCAAGAAGAAAACTCGCTACCTAAACTAATGTGAATGATTGCCTCAAATTGATTTGTATAGGGTTTGAAAAACTGCTCGTACTCGTATGTATTGATGGCAGCAGTCGAGCATGATTTATTCTCAACACTTACATAATGAAAAATGTCTTTTGGTGTAATATTGACACCATCTAAATAATCCTCTTCATTGATTAGCACATGTAGTGGTGCTAATGAAATATCATATTTGGCAAGTAGTTCTGGAGATAAGTCGCACGTACTATCTGCAGTTATTTTTATCATGAAAAATCACCCCTAATTTAAATTTCTCTTAATTGTATCATGGAATAATTTAACAGTGTAAGGGATAAGTAAGACAATTTTATTAGCAAAAAGATAAAAGGTAAAATTTAACTTGATTCAGCTGAAGTCCCTTACTACTATAAGTAGGGGTTCAAACCCTGAAGAGGAAATTAGCTAATTTAATTACTTTGAAAACCTTGAATGATAAGGGTTTTTAAGCAATAGATTTCTAAAATGATAAATTTTTCAAAAAAAATATTGTAATTTATCATTTTCAATAATATAATGATTTTGAAAATCATTATCAATTAGGAGATGTGGAAATGAAAAAAGTTTTTAGCTTTATGGTTATGTTAATCGCTTTAGTAGCAGTATTAGCAGCTTGTGGTAACAAAGAAGAAGTAAAGGAATCATCTGCAAATGAAAATTCTAATTCAGAATCTTCAAGCGATGAGACTATTACAATAAATCATGTTTTAGGTACGACAGAAATTAAAGGAAAACCTAAGCGCGTTGTTACTTTATATCAAGGTGCTACTGATACAATTTTAGAGTTTGGTGTAAAGCCGGTTGGAGTGGTTGAGTCTTGGGCGCAACAACCAATGTACGATTACCTTAAAGAAGATTTAAAAGATGTCACTTATGTAGGTTTAGAAACACAGCCGAATTTAGAAGAAATTGCAGCATTAGAGCCAGATTTAATTATTGCAACTCAGGTTCGTCATGAGGAAATCTATGAACAGCTTTCACAAATTGCACCAACAGTTGTCAATACAACTTTATACGATATTCATGAAACAACTTCATTACTTGGACAGGCATTAGGTGAGGAAGAAAAAGCAAATGAATTAATTGCAGCATGGGAGAGCCGTGTAGCCGACTTTAAAGAAAAAATTGCATCAAATGAAAATTATCCGTTCAGTGTTTCTGTATTAAACTATCGTGAAGATCATGCACGTATTTATGTAACAGGATTCGCGGGTTCAATTTTATCAGAGTTAGGTTTTAACGGTCCTAAAGATCTACAAGGTGATAATTTAGAGATTGTTAAATTAAGTGATAAGGAAGCAATTCCACAAATGAATGCAGATGTTATATTCCAATTCATGGAGGATAATGAGGCGGTTAAAAAAACGCATGCTGAATGGACAGCACATCCGCTTTATCAAAATTTAGATGCAGTGAAAAATAATCAAGTTTACACAGTTAATGAAATTACATGGAACTTTGCAGGTGGTTTAAAATCTGCAAACTTAATGCTAGACGATTTATATACGCATTTTAAACTTGAAAAATAACCAAAAAATTGATTTAGGAAAGAGGGAATCTTGTGCATTCCCTTTTTTCATTTATTGAAGAGGGAGCAAAATGTTAAAATCACGATTCTCAAAATCTTTTGGCTTTATATTGTTAGTGCTACTTGTAATCAGCTTATTTTTTTGTAGTTTAGCAATGGGTCAAACAACGATTTCTTTCAAGCTCGCATTGGAAGTTCTCACAAATTATGACCCTTCGAATACCGAACATTTAGTTGTAGCAACAAGTAGGTTATCACGTGCCGTTATTGCATTATGTATTGGTATGTCACTAGCAATTGCGGGAGTGCTTATTCAAGCATTAACGAGAAACCCATTAGCATCGCCTGACTTACTTGGTATTAACGCAGGGGCAATATTCTTTATCGTTTTTGCTATCACATGGCTTAACATTCATTCCTTAGTAGGCTATATGTGGTTTGCTTTTTTAGGTGCAGCAATATCAGGTTTTAGTGTTTTTTTATTAAGTAATTTTGGTCGAGATGGTGTGACACCATTAAAAGTAATTATAGCGGGTACAGCACTATCTGCATTGTTTATGTCATTTACTCAAGGCATGCTTGTAATTGATGAACAATCGATGCAAACGGTTCTATTTTGGTTAGCTGGTTCGATTGCAGGTAGAGATTTAGATATGTTATTTTCGGTATTGCCTTTGTTAATTCTTGCGCTTATTATTTGCCTTTTTCTTGGTAAATCAGTCAATGTCTTTAGTGCTGGAGAGGACATTGCGAAAAGTTTAGGTCAAAACGTGGTGTTGATTAAGCTATTAATAGGTTTAATCATAATTATTCTTGCAGGTGGTTCTGTTGCAGTAGTGGGCTCTGTAGGGTTTATAGGATTAATAGTACCACATATGGCCAAAGCTTTAGTCGGTATAGATTATCGATGGATTATTCCTTATAGTGCGCTCATCGGTTCTGCTTTGTTGATTGCTGCGGATGTTGCAGCTAGATTTATTATTAGCCCAATGGAAGTTCCAATTGGTGTGATGACTGCGTTCATTGGTGGTCCATTCTTTATTTATTTAGCGAAAAAAGGAGTGGCGAAACAATGAAATATTGGACAATACGGCTGTTTAAAGAACGTATTTCGTTACAAATTAATCGACGCTGGGTAGTGGCAGTTGCAATTAGTGGACTCTTAGTTTTTAGTTTATTTATTTTAAATTTGAGTGCGGGAAGTAGTTGGATTTCTCCGCTTAATGTTCTTAGCCAGATTTTTGGTTATACCGATGAATATGCGTTTGTTGTAGAGACATTACGCTTACCACGCGCATTATTGGCATTATTAGTAGGTGCTGCATTAGGGGTTTCGGGCTTGATCTTACAAAGTATTATTCGCAATCCTCTTGCATCGCCTGATATAATCGGGATTACAAGTGGTGCGTCCTTTGGTGCGGTACTTTTCATTAGTCTAGGTACGGGTGTCTTTAGCATGAGTTATTTACCATTTGCCGCAATTGTTGGTGGCTTTATTACTGCCATTATCATTTATTTGCTGTCATGGAATAAAGGGGTAACACCAATTCGACTTGTATTAATTGGTATTGGAATATCAGCAATTTTAAAAGCTGGCGTAACGTTTATGTTAGTTTATAGTGATACCTACATCACATCAAAAGCATATATTTGGCTAACAGGAAGTTTATACGCTACTAAATGGAGTGATGTGACTTCCATGTTTTATTGGATGCTAATCCCTTTACCAATCTTGCTCGTTCTAGGTAGGACATTAAATGTTTCCGAATTAGGGGATGATCTAGCGACAAGTGTTGGAATCAATGTCCAAGTACAACGATTATTATTCCTATTATGTAGTGTCATTTTAGCTGGAACCGCAGCAGCTCATGCTGGAGGCATTGAATTTGTTGGATTAATGGCGCCACATATTGCACGTAAGTTTGTAGGACGCTCATTTGTAGGGCTAGTTCCACTAACAGCATGTATTGGTGCTACGTTAGTGTTAGTGGCGGATTTAATTGCGCGTACAGCATTTTTACCGCTTGATATTCCAACGGGGGTATTTACAGCAGCAATTGGAGCACCATTCTTTATATACTTATTATTTTCAAACAGAAATCGCTAGGAGATGAGATAAGATGAACGGATTACAGACGAAAAACTTAACATTAAACTATGGAGATAAACCGGTTATTGAAAATCTTGATTTTGCGATTCCGTCTGAAAAAATTACCGTGTTAGTAGGAGCAAATGGAAGTGGAAAGTCAACATTATTACGCTCATTAGCCCGTTTATTAAAACCTGCTGATGGTGAAATTATTTTACATGAGAAGTCATTACAAACGACTTCATCAAAGGAAATCGCTAAAGAATTAGCCATATTACCTCAAGGACCGATTGCACCGGAAGGGATGACGGTCTATCAGTTAGTTAAGCAAGGACGTTTTCCACATCAAAAGTGGTACCAGCAATGGTCAAAAGAGGATGAGGATCATGTTGAGAAGGCACTTGCTGCTACTCATTTAATAGAGATGAAGGATTTACCTGTTGAAGCATTATCTGGAGGGCAACGTCAACGTGCGTGGATTGCGATGACATTAGCGCAATCAACCCCCATCATTTTACTAGACGAACCGACAACCTATTTAGATATGACCCATCAAATTGAATTGCTCGATTTTTTATTCGATTTAAATCGTATCGAAAAGCGTACGATTGTCATGGTACTACATGACTTAAATTTAGCTTGTCGCTATGCTGATCATTTAGTGGCAGTTCATAATAGGACGGTTGCGATTGAAGGTCCACCTGAAGAAATTTTAACAGAGGAAGTTGTCCAACAAATTTTTAGTATGGAAGCCCTTATTACAAAGGATCCTTTCTTCGGTACACCTTTATGTATACCGAAAGGGAAGGGGCGCATTATTACATGAATTTAACGATGTATGGCGTAAATATGGGACAAAAGGGAATCCCGCTTGAAAAATTAGTAGATCACGATACACTAACAGAAATCGTCAAACAATATGCCGAGTATTTAGAAACGAATTCTATGGCAATTAGTGCATCTTTATTTTTCAAACGATATGCAGTGATAACAGCTGCAGCAGCCCTTGATTATTATGGGTTTCAAAAGGGAACGCACAATTGGTTAAAGGATGCAAATTTTGATATAAACACCTTTACGATAAATGTACAAAAAAGTAATATTCAATTGGAAGAAGATTGGCGAAAAGTATTGTTTCTGGATCATTTACATCCAATTTGTCAATTTTTAGCGCAAGAATTTAAAATACCGAGTAAAATTTTGTGGGAAAATGTAGCGGTTCGATTAAATAGAGTTTTGAAAAGAAGTGTAGGGCATTATGCTGAAGACGACATTCAACTACAAGTGGAAGCACTTCAAGAAAAACAACCCAATTGGTTTCAAAATCAAAACAATCCTTTTGCTGCATATATTGTTCACCCAAACGAAGAAAAAGTTCGTACAACATGCTGTCGCTACTATCAATTGACTAAAAAAGAAGAAGGCGTTCCTTATTGTTTAGTTTGTCCATTAAAAAAATAACTGTATGTCTGGGATAAAACCACACTCTAGTAGAACAATCCCTTAAATTCTTTTAATGAAAGTAAATGTAAAATGGGCCACTCAAGGGGGAAGTGACCCTAAACCAAAAATCAAGCAATAATATTTAAATGCCTATCTATCACGGTTTGCAACAAATTTTTTTGGATTTTAATAAGCGAAAGTTGCGCCAACAATAATTAGAAGAATGAATAGGACAACGATAAGAACGAATGTTGAACCATATCCGCCACCTTTGCCATAACCGCAGTCTCCATAGTAATTATTACTACCTTGGTATCCTCCGTATCCCATGAAAATCACCTCCTTCCTCGTTATCCTATTCAAAAAAGGAAGAGATGGTAGGGCGAAAGAACATTTTCGGGGTTGGGAGTTACAATGGGGGGGAGTAGTTTAACAAGTAAACAATTTGTTAGCTTTTTTGTTGAATAACCGTTCCCTTATGCGTAGTAACTCGATAATTAATCAAACAACAAATTTCTAAAATAACGCAGCATAAGCTAGCGTTATTATTTCTAATCCGAAAAGCGGTAGTAGATGGAGTATTTACATCACCGCATGCAGAAGTTGATAAGTACACAACAAGTCAATTATTAGAGTATGCACTCATTTATATTGAGCGTACTACTAAATAAATTAAAACCCATCATTACTGATAAATGCAGTATTGATGGGCTTTTTTGTTTTTATTGTAATACTTCTAAGCGTTTTTCTTAGTTTTGGTTGTACGCTTTCTTGTGGCTGGTTTCTTAGTTTTCTCCAGCGAAGCTTGAAGAGCAGACATAAGGTCGGTCACATTATCAGGTAATGGTTTCTTATCGGTTGCAGTAACTGTACTACTAGCTTTTTTATCTTCTATCAGTTCCATTAATGCTGTTCTATATTCATCGGTGTATTTTGTTGGCTCAAAGACTGTTGTTAGCTGTTCTACTAACATTAGAGCTGTATCAAGTTCTTTTTGTACGACTACATCTACACTCGGTATATTAGGAACATCACTAACACTTCTAACTTCATCCGGATAATGAATGGTCTCCATTACCAAGGCATCCTTATAAACACGAACCACAGCTAATTGTTCTTTAGAACGAATAACAATTTTTGCTACACCGATTTTTCCTGAGTCCTCTAGAGTTTTACGCAATAATGCATATGCTTTTGTGCCTGTTGTATCGGGTGACAAAAAGTAAGTCTTTTCAAAGTAAATAGGATCAATCTCTTCTAATTTAACAAAATCAATAATTTCTACAGCTTTGTCCTCATTTTCTTTGCGTAAGTTTTCTAACTCCTCTGCGTCTAATACCACAAATTTATTTTTTGAATACTCATAGGCCTTAACTATATCTTCTTCATTCACTTCTTTTTGACAACCTTCGCATACTTTTTTATAACTAATTGGTGTATTGCACTCTTTATGAAGCTGTCTTAATTTAATATCTTTACTTTCTGTTGCTGTGTGAAGTTTAATAGGAATATTTACTAGACCAAAACTAATACTACCTTTCCAAACTGTATGCATAGTACACCCACTTTTTTATTATTTAATCTTCTTATTATTAAGTTTTCTTAAGTTTTTATGTATTAGTAATAGTTATTAATCAAAAACTAAAGAAAAAAGAGGTTTACACAAATGAAACCTATGCTGTTAACTGATACCGATGAAATCCCTGTGGGTAATGAATGGCTTTATGAAACCAAATACGACGGCTTTCGATGTACGTTAGAGTGGTTAGAAAAAGCACCAATCCTAAAAAGTAGAAACGGAAATGTGTTGAATAAAATGTTTCCTGAAATTATTGACTTTTGTAGTGAAATATATATATCGATTAAAGCTCATCTACCTTTAATTTTAGATGGGGAATTGGTCTACTTAGCAAATGATTTTCAAAGTAATTTTACAATTGTCCAACAAAGAGGACGTATGCGGAATAAGGAAGTCATTTTAGAACACGCAAAAATATTTCCTTGTCACTATATAGTATTCGACATTTTAAAATATCGAGGGAAAGATCAATCCAATCGTCAGTTAACGACTCGTAAACAGATGCTTGTAAAAGTTCTTAGTGGTTTAGAACTTCCTGTTTCAGTTAGTTATGAAGAGACAAAAAGAATTCAAGCAATTGATGTATTTGAGGATGGCGATGAATTATGGTCAAAGATTAAAGTTTACAATGGCGAAGGAGTCATAGCTAAGAAAGAGACGAGTAAATGGCTAAGTGATACTAGGTCAAAAAGTTGGTTGAAGATAAAAAATTGGCGATTCATTTCGGTAATTGTGTACAAGTATGATACAGGAAACGGTTATTTTAGTGGTGGTGTTTACCAAGGGGATAGTTTGATTGAAGTTGTCACATTTAAACAAGGGTTGCAGGGAGAAGAGATGAAAACACTTGTTACTTTCTTTGAAGCTAATGGAAATAAAATCAATGGAACATGGTCAATTGAACCATCAATTTGTGTCGATATTGCATGCATTGATTTTGATGGCAGTAAATTAAGAGAGCCAAGGTTTAATTCATTTAGGTTTGATATAAATCCGGATCAATGTAATTGGCAACAATTGCAACGACAACTTCAGCCAATACCGGAATCGGTATCTATAACACATCCTGAAAAACCTGTATGGCCAGTCATAGGTATCGATAAAAATCATTACTTGTTGTATTTGCAAACCATTGCTCCATATATGATGCCTTTTTTAAAAGAGCGGTTATTAACTGTTATTCGTTATCCCCATGGGGTACCAGGTGAAAATTTTTATCAGAAAAACTCCCCAGAAAATACACCTGACTTTGTTTCAACTCAAACAATTGATGATACGAACTTTGTTATTTGTAATAACATCGAAACACTTATGTGGCTAGGAAATCAGCTTGCAATAGAGTTACACATTCCATTTCAACCGATTCATACAGAAAAGCCTACTGAAATTGTTTTTGACTTAGATCCACCTTCTGTTAATGAATTTCATTTAGCAATAGATGCAGCATTAAAAATGAAGGCTATTTTTGACCAGTTCAATTTAAAATCATTCATCAAAACATCAGGTGGGAAGGGAATGCAAATTTATATTCCATTACCTTTCAACACCTTTTCATATGAAGAGACAAGTGTTTTTACGGAATTTGTGTGCAAGTTTTTAATAGAGCAGTATCCTCAATGGTTTACCACAGAACGATTGAAAAAGAATCGGAACAATAAATTATATTTGGATTATGTACAACACCGTGAAGGGAAAACGATTATTGCACCTTATTCAGCAAGGGGAAATGAAAAAGGGTTAATAGCTACACCATTATATTGGGATGAGGTGAATGATTTCTTAAGACCAGACAAGTTTACTATACACAATGTGTTGGAACGAGTAAGAGTTGTAGGGAATCCATTTAGAAACTTCCGAGATATTGGGGAATTGCAGGACTTTAAATCAGTTCTTGATCAGCTAAAAGGGATATTATAAAAATTACCTCCAATGCCCCCGTTACTTCAACTAGAAAATCCTATAATCGAAAAACTCCCTGGCGGATTGGAATCATTCACCACAGGGAGTTTCGCGCGTAATAGTTTATTTCTTTGGCATTGCTTTTCTTCCATAGGTCATAAAGCGCCATAGCTTTTCAAATGGTCCCATTTTAAAGAATTTGAACCAGATAACACTAAAGATAATTTGAATGGCATAAATTAAGATTGCAATGATAACCACATAAGAAGGCGAAACAACTTCAAGCCCCATTAAAGAAATAATAGCTAGGCCAATAAAGCTTTGCGCCAAATAATTTGTGAATGCCATTTGACCAACTCGTCCAATTGGCTTAAGAAACTTCGCGATGCTTTTATTCTCCAACATAACAAATAGACAAGTTAAATAAAAATACGTTGTCGGAATTACACCTAAACCCATAATTAATTGTAGATTTTGATAATCTCCTTTTGGGGCAAACCAAATCCATAGAGAGATCCCTACAAAAATGGGGAATGTCACAAATTGAATCCACTTTAGTTGTTTTGAGTATTCACTAATATGACTAATCCAATCAGCTTTTGCTACTAAAAACCCAGTTAAAAACATGATGAAAATAGTAACTACATCATTTCCTAATATTCCAAAAACAGTTGAAAAGGCTCCTTGATTTGGCATAAATAATTGTCCGAGAATGCAAAGTACATGAATAGTAATAATAGCAAATAGCCATTTACTAATCGTTGAAATCTTTGCACTATAGAATGGAATGAGGAAAAAACCTATAACTGCATAGATAGAAAGGATTGAGCCCCAAAAAACAAATATATGGACGATACCAATTAATAATAAAGCTAGTAAACGTCTTGCAAAACGCCATCTTGGCTTATCGCCACGTGCTTCTGCACGTGAAGTAAAAATATAAAAACCTACACCAAAGAGGAATGAAAAAATCGAAAAGAATTTCTTCTCAATAAAAATATCAATGAGCGTTTCAATAATACCGTTGATTCCGCTATATTCAGGCGGTGCCTCTAGTAATACCTTGAAGGCTGCTACATTTATAAACAAAATGCCAAATAACGCTATCCCACGAATAATATCTAAGGAAACGATTCTTTCTTTCTGAGTAACTAACGAATTCATTCTTACAATCTCCTTATCTTTCACAATTTATTGCTCTATGGCTATCTTAACCTCTCATTCTTACAGTAACTTTTTGAAAAGCTTACAGGAACCTTAAATTTATAGGTGTGTCTCATTATTTAATGCCTTTTTTCACTAAAACAGGAGAAGAATCACTTCCTATTATTTATAGAGACTTTTAATTATATTTCCACATGAGTAATAATGATTTAAACCTCACCATTTGGTGGGGTTTCTTTTTATACAATCGTCGCATTATGCGTAGTAACTAACATTGCTTTTTTATCAAAAAGTTGTTAAAGGTACTTTGATCCTTTTGTCGAATTTAGTAGATTAAAGGGAGGAGCGATTATATGGCAATTAGTGCAAATATAGACGTTATCAAAGAGGTAACCACAGATGACTCTAAATTGAAAAAGGATTGGGTTTTATGTCTTCAATGGTGCAAATATAACTATGATGATGGTACACATTCCTTTGGTTACCGTTTTATTTGGCGACGTGATGATGGGAATTTGCAAGCTGCAAGGGGACAAGCAAGAATCCCTAGTTTGGCTCATGTAGAATTATTAATGGCTAAAGCTAAAATAGAGGGTTGGGAAAACCTATCTGATAAAAGCCCGAAAATTGATAATAGATAAATTGGTTATTAAGCACTCTCACTCGAAGGTGCTTTTTATATTGCATTTTCAGACGATTCGAAATGGGCAACTACTCACTTGTCACAAAATGTGTAGTAACTCAATAATTGTTTCAATAGCAAAAATATATTTAAACGTAGTCAAACGACTAGCGTTATATATTATAAGAAAATTATTAATGACTTTTCTACAGAAATCCTTAACAATAAGTTCTATATTGTTGTTGGAGGGATGATCGATGGAAAAGAGTATTTATTATAAGGTTCATTCAGCGATTAAGGATATCTGGATCTATGATATTAAAGATGATTATGAAAACTCCTTTTTATTAAAAGAAGATACTTTAAAAAACGCATTTTATTTTCATTTAAGAAATAGGTTAGGTGATTCATTTCTTAGGGAAAATCAATTGGCTATTTTTACGGAGTATTACATTGATACCAAACAAAAAATTGACCTAGTTGTTGTAAGGCTAGATGTAGAGAAAGCGCAAAATGAATACTTAGGTAATTGTATTGATGAAGTAGTAGCAGTGGTAGAAATGAAATATAAAGGGAAGTATGCCAAAGATCAAATATTTATGGATGATGTCGATAAAACAATAGCCTATGTAAACAAATTTAAAGGTGAAGCTACAAAATTTTTCTTAGCATTTATAAGAGAAAAATATTTTGCAGCTGATGAAGTAGAAAATTTTTTAGCTCATTATCAAAATGTGCCAAAGGGTAAAATAGTGGAACTTTTATCTTATTGGATATCAGATGATGATAGTGTAGTTTGGAAAGTGATTGAGCATTGAGTAAAAATTACCTTTTCATCGTTTGAATCAAACTAAATGCATCAATAATAAAGTTTGGGGCATTACGATGGATGCCCGAATCACTGACGTAAAAGAGATTTATGAAACAAATGGCTTTAGTACCAAGGCTACTTTCGGCAATAACAGGCCTACTTTGATTCAGAAGATTAAGCAGGAATTGAGTCAGATTAGTGGTAAGGTTAGGCGATAAATGTTTTTTGTTCACAAAATCGACATATTTAATGATTTTTCTTTCGTTTTTACTCCATCTGATTTTAAAATTTCAAACCTAAAACGTATAAGTATATAGGTTTATAAATAAGGAGGAGTATTAATGAGTACAAAACAAAAATTTGACTATTGCGAGGCACTAGGTTTAGTGTCAATAAAACGAAGAGGTTGGCATACAGAAGCAGCTTGGAACGCAAGTAATAGCCCAAGTATAAATTTTATAAAGTTTATGAAAATGATGAATTGGCAAGCTAATTTAGATGGCATGCAACGTTTTGCGAGAAAATGATAAATATTAAGGCCTTCCGCATCGTTGTGGAGGTCTTTTATATTGGGCAATAACGAGTATCCTAATTTCTTATACTTAAAAGTTGTCGATTATTAGAAGGGAATCCTATTCTTTTGTCGAATTGAAATGGTGGATTCCATGAATGAAGAAAAAGTACCTGTATGTTCAAATTGCGGAGAAGAAATACCTTTGGATGTCAAGATCATACATTCCTGCGTATACATTAAAAAGTCACGAGTGTTGTTAAAACAACGTTTGGTGAATTTTCTTATGATAAAAGTTTATACATCATTTTATACAAATGGCGTAAATTGTTGATAATGCAGTCTTTTCACATATTAGAATTAAATTTCATTTTGTATAAAACGAAGCCCATTACCAATAAAGGTAGTGGGCTTTTTTCGTTTATAAGGGTAGCAGATATTTATTGAAAGTTATTTGTAAATAATTGAAAATAACCAAACATATTTGGGAAAATAAAGATCAAAAATAGCCCTGTAAACGAGAAGGTTATAAACCTTTTTCTATCTATACCAACTCTTAATTCCCAGAGTGACAGACATACTAAATATAAACCTAACAACATACTAATCATTGGTAATATTATTAAATAAATATTCATTTCATTTTCTCCTTTTAACTATTAAGTTTTATATGTATCGAGTTTGATAATTAGACAAAGTACAAAGCCTCCCAAACCCTCGTCGGGAAAGCTTTCCTAGTAGAGTAAACAAACTTCCGTTTGGGAACGTTATTTTTACTTTAAGTGTATAACAATGCAATTAAGTCACTATTATATCCTTATATCACGAGTATAATTCTTTTAATTTTTCTGGCAAGGTTTTATTTATAATGAATCCTGCAAAAGACAATCCAATCAAAATAAATATAATTGCCAAAACTTTATTTAACCAAGTTATTTGAATAATTTCCGTTAGATTGGAACCACCAATAATTATTATCATAGCTACAGCCCACGCAATTAAAAGTCCTACGATATACTGTAACCATTCTTTTTTTGAAAGCTTCTTAAAAATTGCTCTATTTTTATAAAATTTCCTAATTGAAAAAATCAAAAATAAGCCTAATAAAATATTTCCAATCATTACAATTCCCCTTTTTTGCAAGTCTAGAGGCTATTCGTAAAATTATAACGTTACATCTATTTAAACTAAGCTTTTTTCTGATATTTTTTATTCTGGATAGCAAAGAAAATCCAAATCATAACTAAGAATGTAGTAGGTCCATTTTCTGTAGAAATATTTGTATCAAATATCCAATTAATTATGCCTATGCTAAATATAAATATCAGTGTCAAAACAAAGATTAATAACAATGAGTGTAATATTAATTTTGGGAAACGTATTTGAGAAATCATCGGAAAATTCATTTTTATCCCCCCTCTTTATTATACAACCGTATATAAAATCTTAAATTTCCGTGTTAGAAAATTATTTGACTTCAAGTTTTAAAATATCAATATACTGTTTGGCTTCTATTAATGAAAGCCCTAATGTTTTTCTCGCTCTTTTTACCGCCTTGACATCATTACCTTCTTTTAAGAGTTGTCGTAATTCGTTATTTATTGGGTATTCAGGTACACCAACTTGTTTGGTAATCTGTTCCAACGTATATTCCAAACCTTTCACACGACTATTAAGTTTACTGACAGTAGAGAGTAAATAAATACAAATAAATAATATCAAAACAATAACAATATAAAAATCCATGAAAATCCCACCTTTAAGACTATTATAACACAATTACAAAATGTTCCATTTTTACGATAAAACTTAAACCTTCCTAAAATTTTTCGATTGGGGACTATTCTTACCTTAACGTTGTAAATCCGCATAAATCTAGGGACCGTAATTAGGGAGCTGGCTTTTTTACGTTTAATCATATATTTACCAATAAAATAAAATTTTTTCTGTTTTAAAATAGAAACAAAAGTTCTATAATAATCAAAAACAAGAACAAATGTTCTTTTTTGCTGAAGGATTTAATTATTATGAAAGAACAATTAGTACGTGCAATGCAGCGATATCAAACGGTGGATATTATGTATATGGCTAAAGACGGCAAGATTACAAAACGTCGTATTAAGCTTGTTAAAATCATCGGAGACAATATGCAGGCTTACTGTTTTATCAAATAAGCAAAACATACTTTTATCATATACAATGTGTTAGCAATTGCACCAGTCGTTTATAAAGAGCGTGGTATCGTATGACAGAAGAACAACAGCAACTTCTACACCAATTCATTCTAATAGAAATATGGCGCATAGATCTTTAATAAGTGACAAAGAACAAATCGAAAAATTTCCAGATCGTATTAAAACACCAAAATTGCAAGACTTAATTAATAAGTTACTTGCAATCCATCCGATTATTACAACTTACAACGGCTTTTAAGATTAAATAAGATACAAGTAGGTCAATGGAAACGTGTAGATGATGAACATAGCAATTATCATTACATGATGCAGGGAAATGAAGAGATTTTGAAATACAATAACAAGCAATTAAAAAATGAATTTAAAAAAATGCTGCATTCATTGATTGCGACGGGGTGAGTTTTTATGACATCTTTTCAACTTCACTCTTAATTTATATTTACAATAATTAAATTATTGTCGAGCACCAGGACGAGTGAAAATACGAGTCATTATAGGGGTCTCGTCAGATTTATGCGGATTTACAAAAATAAGGAACGAATTGTTCCCAAACACTGCTTTGGGTGAGTTTACAACATTCAACAATCAGGCTATATCCATGTATATTTATCGAGAAATTTATGGTAAAATTAAACAAAACATTTTGTTTTCGAGGTGAAGAAAATGCGTATCGGAGATTTAGTTTCTCAATTGAATATTTTAGTTATACTATTTGTACTATTATTTGCGGTGTATTATGTAGTTCGCTCAATTCTAAAACAATTTAGAAATTCCAATTCTAAAGATATTGAACATAAACTTGATAAAATAATTGAACTTCTTAATAAAGAAAAAAAAGAGTGATTACTATAATTTTCTTATATCTATATGTAACAACTTCACTGACACGATTGTTGAAAAAGCGTCTCGATTTTTATCAAACTCAATATTACCTTGGTTCATTCTTGATTTATAAAGCATACAATATAAACCCAATAAACGTTTTTATACAATGAGAACAACGTATGTTGTTTCAGCATTTTTCTTTTTTACTGGCCCTTTTTTTCGTATAAAATCGTGTATATTACTTATGCCTATAGTCGACGAAAAATTATAAAATACCTCCAAACAGACAGTTTGCCATATTTTGTAGACATGTAATGTTAATTATTGTAAGTTGGTGAGGAGGGGGTGAATAAAGTGGGTAAAGATCATTTTCATTGCGTTTATTATTATCACGAAAACGGTGAAGATAAAGCGTCAGAGTATGAATCACCAAAGCACAGTCATAATATTGTAGACCCAAATATTATCGCGAATATTTTAACGAATGAGATTAAAAAACAAGTAGGGCACGATGTAAAAGGGTTTATAATGGTTGGTAAAGTGCCTGTAGGCGGAGGAAAGACTTGGAAAGTAGTTAAGTCAGAAAGGAAAAAACATCATGTATAGTCATAAATAAAGCCTTCCACAATGGTTTGTGGAGGGCTTGTTTTTATAAATTATCAATAGCGTATTGTGCTTCTTCTTTTGTAAACTTCTCCCCGTATTCAGAAATTAATTGATCGTAAATAGCCGCATTCGACATATCCATCATATCAGCGTATGATTTTGCTTTTTTTAAGGCGTTCGCGTTCCAGTCCCATTGGATGTTATCGATTGCATATTGTGCAGCTTCTACCGGGAAATTCTCACCGTATTCGGATGTTAGTTGGTCGTAAATCCCTGCTTTTGACATGTGCATAGTTTGAGCGTATTGTTCTGCTTTTTTCAAAGCTGATTTATGTTCACGGGGAATACTAGCCTCTTTTGCTTTAGCTTCTGCAATCGCTTTGGCTTCTTCTTCAGCTTTAGCTTTCGCCTCTGCTTCCTCTTTGGCCTTTTGTTCCGCTAAAACCTTTTCTTCGACTTCTTTAGCTTCACGTGCAGCCTTTTCTTCCGGTGTTTCTTCTTTAGTTTTTTCCTCTTCGACTTTAGCTACTGTTTCCACTTTTTCGTTGTCTGCATCAGCGGCAGAGTCCGATGTATCTCCTGTTGCACCAACACCCATCAAAGATACAATCATAACTACAAGCGAGAAACCTGCGAATTTAATTTGTTTTTTACCTTTTAATCCATTTTTTTTGATAAAAGCGACTATCGATAAAACGATGAATATCGGGATAGCTACCACGCTTAATAAAAATAAAATCATAAATAGATTATCCATTATTATCAACTCCCTTTGAATCCATTTTATTGGAAATAGAATGGTAAGTACATAATAAAAAACAGACAACTTTATTTGTCGTCTTTGAAAAATTGAATCCATTCCAAAAAACGCAACCGTTGCGTTTTAAAGAATCCAAATTTTTTTAAAAACAAAAAGGTAACCAAAAGGTAACATAAATCCCGAAACAATCCGAAAATATATGAAAATCCAATCTTTGTACAACCCGTAAAAACCCTGTTATAATGGGCATTGTTAATATAAATGAAAGAAGGCGAAAATATGAACGCTTACGATGAATACATGCGTCAGGTAACCCAGCCAATGCGTGCAGAGCTTGAAAATGCGGGTTTTACACAATTAACGACTGCAGATAGCGTGCATGAATTTATGGCAGAAACGAAGGGGACTTCACTTGTCGTGATTAACTCTGTTTGTGGCTGTGCAGCAGGTTTAGCACGTCCAGCAGCGCGTGAAGCAGTGGCGGAAGTGAAGCCAGATCAATTAATAACGGTGTTTGCAGGTCAAGACCCAGAAGCAACAGCAGCAATGCGTGGTTATTTCGATGAAGTACCAGCAAGCTCACCATCGATGGCAATTTTAAAAGATGGTCAATTAGCGTACTTTATTCCACGTGAACAAATCGAAGGCTTCCCAATGGAGCAAATTCGAGATCATTTAGCAGATGTATTAAAGCAAGTATGTGCCGAGTAACCATCGTCACAACAGCAGGGCGACCAGATGATGCGTCGCTACAGCTTGCCGATTTTGCACGTAACGAACTAGAAGCGGAAATTGTTCCACGTCAAAAACGATCTGTGAAAAACCTTGCAGATAACTATGATGCGAATGTCATAGTAGCGGGTAAGAACCGTTATGAATATTATGCGAAAGGTGCTGAGGCGCCTTTCTTTTTTCATCCGAATTCATCGGCCTTTCGATTAAAGCGTGTGGCACGCGGTGAACAGGAGCCATTCCTTACTGCTTGCGATTTACAGCAAGGTGATTCGTTTTTAGACTGCACGCTTGGCATTGGTTCTGATTCCTTACTCGCTGCTTTTGTAGTAGGAGAGCAGGGGAAAGTTACCGGGCTTGAAGCAGATCGAAACGTCGCATTTATCGTGAAGAACGGCATGCAAACGTATGATACTACCGAGCTGCCTTTAACTAAATGCATGCGTAATATTGAAGTAATTCACGCAAATGCATTAGAATTTTTACAGCAGCAACCTTCCAATAGCTATGATGTTGTCTATATGGACCCGATGTTTGAACAAGTAATTGAAGAATCTTCAAATTTTGAGGCTCTTCGTCATGCAGGCAGTCATATTGCATTATCAGCAGCTTGGGTAGATGAAGCAATACGTGTGGCAAAAAAGCGTGTTGTATTAAAAGCACATTATCAATCAGAATGGTTTGAGCTTTACGGTTTTAAACGGGATATACGCTTAACGTCAAAATTTCATTATGGTATTATACAAAAATAACCGTGACGTCCAATTCGGACATCACGGTTATTTTTATATTTTCGAAGCTAAATCATCTGCTGAGAATAATTTTTTAATCATTGGCGCACAGTGTAGAATTTATTCTAATGTTTCATCGAGTTGATTTGCTGTAGTCTTACTCATCAAATTCCATTCTGGAAATTTGTGAAAAAATAAAAAAACTCTTCGCTTTACATACCCCCTTAAGGTATGTTAAAGTGAACTTAAGTTAGGAGGATTGATTTACATGCAAAGTAATGATGATGTACAAGAAACGCATGAAGTTAGCTGTCGCAAGAGTCATCATCCTGAGAAGATAAAAAAAGATTTAACGACAAGGCTCAACCGAGTAGAAGGCCAAATTCGTGGTATTAAGGGCATGATTGAAAAAGATGTTTATTGTGATGATATTATTACACAATTATCCGCTACGCAATCCGCTTTAAATAGTGTGGCAAAAATTTTGCTTGAAGGTCATTTAAAAGGCTGTGTTGTCGATCGATTAAATGAAGGTGACGATGAAGTGCTCGATGAACTTATTGTCACAATTCAAAAACTAATGAAAAAATAAGGAGCGATTTAAGATGGAAAATGTAACATTAAATGTACAGGGTATGTCATGTGGTCACTGTGTGAAAGCTGTAGAAACAAGTGTTGGTGCTTTAGCAGGTGTTCAAGAAGTAAAAGTTGATTTAGCAGATGCGAAAGTAATTGTTGCTTTTGATGAATCTTCAGTTACAGTTGATCAAATTAAAGAAACAATCGACGAGCAAGGCTACGACGTCGTGTAACTTTTTATGGGTACTCAAACACCCAATAAAGGAAGTTAATTTTGCGAAGGTTCTCTATCCATTCTGTGAAAAGGGAGCCTATCTTTTTAAATATTTTTATACCCCATGTAGGTATATGAGAGGTGAAGTGAGATGACAAAAAAAGAAATAACAATGCAGGTTACAGGAATGACCTGTGCAGCGTGTTCAGCACGTATTGAAAAAGGTTTGAAACGTATGGACGGTGTGGAAGATGCCAATGTAAATTTAGCACTGGAAAAAGCAACGATTTCCTATAATAATGAAACGCTTAAACCTGAACAAATTGAGCAAAAAATTCAAGGGCTTGGCTATGATGTAGTAAAGGAAAAAGCAGAGCTAAATATTACAGGAATGACGTGTTCGGCGTGTTCGGCTCGTATCGAAAAAGTGCTTAGTAAAGTGGACGGAATTTCAACTGCAAATGTCAACTTAGCACTTGAAAAAGCAACAATTGAATTTAATCCATCTCAAATATCGATATTGGATATTATGAATCGAATTGAAAAAATCGGTTATGGTGCAGAAAAAGTACTAGAAGGTGATCCAGTCGACCATCGTGAACTAGCGATAAAAAAACAGCAATGGAAGTTTATTGTCGCAGCGATTTTGTCATTACCACTGCTATGGACGATGGTAGGGCACTTTTCATGGACTAGTTTTTTATATGTACCTGACTTTTTAATGAATCCTTGGGTACAGCTTGTATTAGCAACACCTGTGCAATTCATTATTGGATGGCAGTTTTACGTAGGGGCTTATAAATCACTACGCAGTGGCTCTGCTAATATGGATGTACTCGTTGTGATGGGGACGAGTGCCGCATACTTCTATAGTATTTATCAAACACTTTTGCATGCAGGTACGAATCATATGCCTCATTTGTATTTTGAAACGAGTGCGGTGCTAATTACATTAATTATACTTGGTAAATTATTCGAAGCCCGTGCGAAGGGGAAATCGTCACAGGCGATTAAACAGTTAATGGGCATGCAAGCAAAAGTGGCAACTGTCGTACGAGATGGCATAGAGCAACAAATTGCGTTAGAGCAAGTACAAATTGGTGAGATTTTACGTATTAAGCCAGGTGAAAAAATACCAGTTGATGGGGAAGTACTAAGTGGTGTTTCAGCCGTTGACGAATCGATGCTAACAGGTGAAAGCCTACCCGTTGATAAAAAGGCAGGCGATTTCGTATATGGTGCAACGATTAATAAAAACGGTGCACTTGAAATGAAGGCTCTAAAAGTTGGGCATGAAACAGCACTTGCTCAAATAATAAAAATCGTCGAAGCAGCTCAAGGTTCAAAAGCGCCAATTCAACGTTTAGCAGATAAAATTTCAAGTATTTTCGTCCCGATAGTTGTGGGGATTGCAGTTTTAACATTCATTATTTGGTGGTTAGTAAGTAAAGATTTTACAGCAGCATTTGAAGCTACAATTGCAGTTCTTGTAATTGCATGTCCATGTGCACTGGGCTTAGCAACGCCTACATCGATTATGGCAGGATCAGGTCGAGCGGCGCAGTTTGGTATATTATTTAAAGGCGGCGAACATTTAGAGCAAACGGGCTTTATTGACACGGTTGTTGTTGACAAAACAGGAACTGTCACAAATGGGCAACCTGTGCTAACAGATGTTATCGTTTTTGATAACTTTAGTGAAACCGATATACTCGAAAAAGTAGCAGCCGCTGAAAATGCATCGGAGCATCCATTAGCAGAAGCAATTGTGCAGGGTGTGAAAGAACGGGGCATTACAATTGAACAGGCAACGGATTTCCAAGCAATTCCAGGGTTTGGGATAGAGGCAAAGGTTTCGGGTAAACATGTACTCGTAGGAACGAGAAAGTTTATGAATTCACAGAATGTTACGATATTAGACATAGTGGAGCAGCAATTAGTAAGCTTTGAGCGTGATGGAAAAACAGCCATGCTTATTGCCATTAACGAACAGCTCGCTGGAATTGTAGCGGTTGCAGATACTGTAAAGGCAACATCGAAAGAGGCAGTAGCAAGATTACATGAGCTTGGTATAAAAGTTGTGATGCTGACAGGAGATAATGAACGTACTGCACAAAAAATTGCAACGGAAGTCGGGATTGATGAAGTAATTGCAGAAGTATTACCAGAGCAGAAAGCCCAGCAAATTGAAAAATTGCAGCAGCAAGGGAAAAAGGTAGCGATGGTTGGAGATGGGATTAATGATGCACCAGCTTTAGCAATGGCTGATATCGGAATGGCTGTCGGAACAGGGACTGATGTAGCGATGGAAGCTGCAGATATTACATTAATTCGCGGCGATTTAAACAGTATTGCCGATGCGATTTTAATGAGTCGTAAAACCATGACGAATATTAAACAAAATCTGTTCTGGGCATTTGCCTACAATGTTATTGGTATTCCAATTGCCGCTCTCGGGTTATTAGCGCCTTGGGTTGCCGGAGCAGCGATGGCATTTAGCTCCGTGTCGGTTGTATTAAATGCACTGCGATTACAGCGAATAAAATTATAGATGAAAGGGGGGACGTTCCAGAATTAATTCTAGGACGTCCCCATTTCAATTTAAGGAGCTATTTACGCATAATAAAACTTAAGTGACGACCAGTTCCACGATCTTGGCGGTATGAAAAGCCGTCTTCACTGTTAAATGTACACATCGGGTCAGTCATAATATTGGCACTTGGGACGCCGGCAATTTCACATTGTTTTTTCACAGTTAGCTGATTATCAATATGGTATTTATCCGTACGATCATTGAAGTACATAAATTCATCTGCATAGCCGAGCGCTTTGAATTTTTCATAGACATCTGCATCAACTTCAAATCTTTCCTGACTAATTGCCGGACCGATTATGACATGCACATCTTCAAGCCGACAATCTTCGTGCGCTTGCAAATGCTGTAGCATCTTTAGTGTTATTTCTTTAATTGTTCCTTGCCAACCCGAATGAATGGCACCGATTAAGTTTGTTTTATCGTTATAAAATAATACGGGTACGCAATCAGCGGTAAAGCTTGAAATCACAACATTCGGCTCATAAGTATAAAGCCCGTCTGTTTCGGGAATTGCTGTTGAGCTATCTAGCGCACCATTACCGATTAGCTTTTCTGTAATCTGTACGAAATTTGCACTATGTGTTTGATTGGCACAAACAAAATTATTCACATCAGTATTTAGCAAATGTGCGAGTGTTTTACGGTTGTGGACGATTTGCGCTGCATTCTGGCATACATGTAAAGCCATATTATTATTTTCATGTAAACGGGCATCCTTTAAAGTAATACCGAGCAGGCGTTTTTCATTGTTTTCATAAAATTTTACATTCATATTATCACCACTTGTACTATAACGTATTGGCGGATTTTTGTATAGCCATCTGTTGTTTGGTATAATTATGGGAAAATGTGTGGAGCCGTTTGCAGTGTTTTTATTATTTCAAAAGGGGGGAACTAATTGAATCTATCGATTGAGTGGATTTACGAAACACCAACAAAACAGCAAATTACGTATAGAAGTGAGTCGATACCAGCAGCACATGCTTTTTTACTAATAGAAGATATGAAAAAAACAGGTCGGATGAAAACATATTCATTAACGGATGAACATGATAGCGAATGGACAATGAAAGAATTGAAAAAGTATTTACAGGAGCTTGAAATCGAGCCGCATAACGTACAGCTTTATTTTGACGGTGGTTTTAATCGAGAGGAAAAATTAGCGGGACTAGGTGTTGTTATCTATTTCGAGCAAAACAATCAACACTATCGCTTGCGTCTTAATCAACAAGCACACTATTTAATTTCAAATAATGAGGCTGAATATGCAGCGCTACTATTTGCAATCGAGCAATTAGAGGAGCTTGGTGTTCATCATCAAGCAATTGAAGTATTTGGTGATTCACAAGTAGTTATCAATGAAATGAACGGGGAATGGGCAGTTTCGGATAATGCACTTGCTAGCTGGGCTGATAAAGTCGATGCCAAGTTACAAAAATTAGGTTTAACCGCTATCTATCAATATGTAGAACGAAAGCAAAATGACGAAGCAGATCAATTAGCAAACCAAGCACTATCTGGTACAGAGATATTTGCAAAGCAACAAGTAAAACGAAAAAAGTGAGTTCGCTAATTTGCGAACTCACTCTTAATCTAAATCATTTCCACAATTGATAAATCCGCCACTACAATCTACATGATCAAGAAGTGCTTGTTCGCTTTAAGCAATTGTAAGGTAGTGAAAAGAATTAACCGATTTAATAACGAGAGAATTTTCATACAAGTCTTCAAACGGGTAGGCTATTGAAAATTAACCGTTATATTAGCTCTACATATTTTCTTATCCCATCTGTTAAAGATACATACTAAAATGATAATAAATAGTTTTTTAGAAATAATGGTTAAAAAGTTATGCAGTTTTTGGTGTTGTTTTAAGCGAAAAAACATAATTATTTGCTAGGTTTGAGAAATTTATAGGTACTAAATCAAAAATAGCACTTTGTGAACTTGATTTTAAAAGACAGTTTAGTAAAGTAAACATTGTGCAAGAAATGAGGAATTCTGTTGGGGAAATGGGTAGTAATATTAATTGTGGTAGCAGTTATTTTTATGTTTGTTCAAGCGGAAATGACGTTTCGACGTGCAGAT
The DNA here is from genome assembly GCF_028747805.1 of Solibacillus daqui. Lineage (NCBI taxonomy): Bacteria > Bacillati > Bacillota > Bacilli > Caryophanales > Caryophanaceae > Solibacillus > Solibacillus daqui. Next base: position 2,339,103 of record NZ_CP114887.1, on the reverse strand, counting down.
AAAATCAAAAAAGAACAGCAACAAAAGGGGGGACATGAATGATTCGTTCAGTTGGAGCAGGCAGTACGGGGCTTAATAATCAAACGCGACGAAAAGCTCAGCCTGAAGTGAGCATTCCATTTCCAAAGGTAGGTAGTGGCGGTCAAGTCGACACTACACAAGAGCAACCTGCTAAAATAAGACAAGAATCACAAACGATGATGGTCGGGGTGAAGCCCAAGTCACAGTTAAAATCTATTTTTGATGAAACGACGAGTGTTGTAAAATTAAATGCAGATGGTGACCGATTAGAAGTAAGTAAACGTGCTATTACATTGGCAAAAGATATGCTTTTTGGATAATGAAAAACGCTAGTCCTCTATTATAAGGACTAGCGTTTTTCAATTTGAAATTAGTTTTTCGCTAATTTTTTTTCACCAGCAATACCTGGTTGTGTTAATTCAAAAGGATTTAAAATAATATCTAATTGTTCTTTTGTAAAGTATTCGTATTGTAAGCATAATTCACGTACTGATTTGCCACTGTGTAAAGCTTCACGTGCAATTTGACTTGAACGTTCATAGCCTAAGTGTGGTGCTAATGCAGTAACGACACCAATTGATCGCTCAACAAAGTCATGCATACGCTCTTCGTTTGCTTCGATGTGATCTAAGCAAAGTTTTGTAAATACAGTGAAGCCGTTTGTCATAATTTCAATAGATTGTAATAAATTGAACACAAGAACAGGCTCCATTACGTTTAATTCGAATTGACCTGCTTCAGAAGCTAGTGAAATTGTTACGTCATTTCCGATAACTTGGAATGCAATTTGGTTAATTACTTCAGGCATTACTGGGTTAACTTTACCTGGCATAATTGAAGAACCAGGTTGACGTTCTGGTAAACGAATTTCAGCAAAACCTGCTTTTGGACCTGAAGCCATTAAGCGTAAGTCATTAGCAATTTTAGACATGTTCATCATTGAAATTTTTAACATTGAAGACACTTCAGCGTACGTATCTGTGTTTTGCGTCCCATCGATTAAGTTTTCCACTTTTACGAATGGGAAGTTGCTGTACTTCGCAATATTTTCTACCGCCAAGTTCATGTATTCTGGGTCAGCATTTAAGCCAGTACCAATTGCTGTAGCACCGATGTTGATTTGAAGCATTGCTTGTTGTGCTTTCTTCACACGTGCAATATCACGAGCAACTACTGCAGCATATGCCCCGAACTCTTGACCTAAACGAATAGGAACAGCGTCTTGTAAGTGTGTACGGCCCATTTTCACGATACCGTCAAATTCAACTGATTTTTGGATGAAGCTATCACGCATGATTTCCATCGCCATAATTAAATTATCTAAAGTTGTAACCGTTGCAATGTGAATTGCTGATGGGAAAGCGTCATTTGTCGATTGTGCCATGTTTACGTGGCTGTTTGGACTAATGATTGAATATGACCCTTTTTCTTCCCCTAAAATTTCTAATGCGCGGTTAGCAATTACTTCGTTGGCATTCATGTTCATCGAAGTACCAGCGCCACCTTGAATTGGATCTACTACGAATTGATCATGTAGTTTACCAGCGATAATATCATCAGCAGCATGGGCAATAGCATTTGCAATTTTTTCGTCTAATTTGCCGATAGCAGCATTAGCTAAAGCTGAACTTTTCTTTACAATGGCAAATGCACGGATTAATTCAGGATGCATTGTCATTTTTGTAATTGGGAAGTTTTCTAATGCACGAGTTGTTTGAACTCCATAATAAACGTCCTTTGGAATTTCTAATGTGCCTAAAAAGTCTTTTTCAATACGTGTACTCATTTGTACGAACCCTCCAAGAGAATGGTGTAATAGTTGTATAAACAATCCTATTATACGTCAAATTCCACCAAAATCATAATTGCTGAATTATTAGATTATTTGACGTATTCATGTAAAGTACGGAAGTTTTAAATATTCACTTTAAAATGGTGAGATATGCTCTTATTATCGTGAATTTTCACTTTTTTAGACAAAAAATAATATGTTGTTTAAATTTCAAATTACAAATTTGCATGACGTAGCTATATGTGTTTTTTTAAGAAACCATTTTATTACTTATTATTTCCCCTTATTTTATTTAATATCTTTTTGTAAATTTTTTGGTAATATTACATTAGAAAGTAGTTTGACTAATTTTGTAATAGAAAGCAGGGATTATTTATGACTTTATCTTTTCAAAATATAAATATATTTGCGCAACTTGAACGAGAAACGGAACTTTATCGGCATTATCAGCTTGATGAAGTGAAAGACCGCTACGATAGTAATTTTATCGAATTTTTATCAACTCCTACGTTATCCGAACTGCAGGCAGCTTTGGTCTACTTGCAACATAAACATCTCCAAAGTGGACGACAGTTTTTAAAGGCTGTATTTCCACAAGATGAAGAAATTCCAATTGAATTGCATCAATATTTATTATCGGATCAATTTGATATTGCTAGTTTGGAAATGTATTCCATAAATCCGAATGTTTTTACGCGAGAACCGATTTGTCCTGAAGTGACAATCGAATTTGTGTCTCCTAGAACGTTAGAAGGCTATTTAGAGATTCATTATAAAGATGCATTACAATGGGGTGAAAGTTACGCTCAAGCTAAAAGTGCTATGTTAAAAAGGGACTTTGAACTAAAGCGAACAGCTCAAATTGTCGCAACATATAATGGAAAGGTTGTAGGATCGCTTGATGTTATTGAATCAGCAACTACAGCAGAAATTGATAATTTGTTCGTTTTGCCAGCCCATCAAAAGAAAGGGATAGGTACAAAACTTCAGCAATTTGTTATGAAACATTACTCGGAAAAAATAATTATTTTAGTTGCTGATGGGGACGATACACCGCGCGAAATGTACACAAAACAAGGCTATTCCTATATAGGAAAGCGATTTAGTGCATTAAAAACATTATTGGGTTAATAAATGTGCTTGAGATAACTTTAATTCTCAAGCACATTTTTTACGAAAAAGGATAAATTCTCTGATGAAACTTACATGTATAAGGTGTTCAAGTTCGAATAAAACGATACATTTTATTGAATTGTTTAGATAAGAACAGAGGAAGGCTGAACTTTTTTGCCGTTCATGCTACTAATCCATTACTAGAAAAGGAGTTGATTTTTATTGAAGAACTATTTCTTATTATTAAGCATATTACTGGGAACTTTTTTAGTAGGATGTACAGAAAAACAGAAAGAACCTGATACAGATGAAGATGTATCATCTCCAATTGAACAGCCTATAGATATAAATGAACTAAATTATGAATTACTAATGCACTTGGAATTTATACCACATGAAGTAGGGACTTCTATGACATTAATTCAAGATGAAAAGCTATATCAAAGCTGGGCAGAGATATTCCACTTTGATGAGACACCTGTTATTGATTTTGCAACAGAAGAAGTATTATTTGTGACAGAATATTCAAATGGCTGCGGGCTAGTTTTTGATACGTTAACGCAAAAAGAAGATACGCTTCATGTGAAGTTAAATTTCCCTGAAGAAATTCGTACACAAAAATCAATTGCATGTAATGATATAGCAATGCCAAATTCATATGTAATCAAACTAAAAAAGACAAATGCGACAAAAGGTACATTAGAAGATCCGTACGCCATTCGATTAGAAAATGTAAATATAGAAATTTAATGACCTCACAATGAGTATTTTTCAATACAAAATTTAGAATTAAGGACACTCAGATAATATAATTCGTTCTGCTACGCTACGGGGCATGCTTTCCTGGGGGCGTGGCTACAACTAACTATATGCTTGCCACTACGGCGGCAAGTATATAGTGGATTTTCCGCACACGCTTAATCCCCAAGGAGTCCGCCCCTTCTCTTCGCGGCACTCTACTATAAAACTAGAGTTGGTTATTATTACAAAGTGTTTGAATTAAGTGTGCTGAATTGAACTTTGTAATTGAAATATAGTCTACATTCGTCTAAAAATGATTTTATTTACAGAGCTAATTTTTAATTATAGAGAAAATGTTATAAAAAACGTACTACTTTATCCATCACCGCCGCCTCGCGATAGCGCAAGCGGCAGCATTTTGCGCTATTAACTATATAGGAAAAAGTAACATTTTAGTTTTGCGGGCCTTGCATGCGGCATTAAAGACAGTAGTATGGACACGTACCACGTGACCATAATGCTGTCATGCCGTAGCCCGCCAAAATTAAGTAACACTGCACTTAATCCATTTTTTGTTAGTAAATTTGCTCATTATCATTAATGACATTGAAAGGTTTCACTGAAAACTCAATAATTATTTTCAATGTAACATTTTTTTGCATGTAATATTGCTTTTATTTGAGTTGAATTTGTTGAAAAATCGATGTATTTGCTAATTCTCTAGTCGTCGTGTTAGTCGAGGTTATTGTAATAATGAAAGATTACTGCTAGTATTAGTTATTGTACAATAATAGTATTGGCGCGAACAATTCTGTGGATGGAAGATGCCGGAAGCGAATTGTACAATTGAATATTATCAAGCAATGATCGCTGTGGATAACACTACAGACGGGAGCAGTTTCTGGAGAGAGCGCATGAAGCGTCGCCGAAGGGTTCACTATCTCAGGCAAAAGGACAGAAGAGTAATGAGAGACGTTATTATTCTTACGTAAACAGGGACTAGTCAATATACTAGTCCCTTTTCTAATTTTCAGAAAAATTACTTGATGACCGCGAAGATAACTATTATTTGAGCCACAAAAGTGGTATGCAAATATATCTTTTGGAGGAAATCGTCTTGGAACAACCAGAATTAAAGCGCGACCTTAAAAATCGCCATGTACAATTGATTGCGATTGGTGGAACGATCGGAACGGGGTTATTTTTAGGGTCAGGGAAAGCGATCGCACTAGCAGGACCATCCATTATTTTTGCCTACTTAATCGTTGGTATTGCCTTGTTTTTTGTTATGCGTGCGTTGGGAGAATTACTACTTTCGAAAGGTGGCTATTCATCATTTACTGAATTTGCCACTGAATATTTAGGTGATTGGGCAGGCTATGTAACAGGCTGGACGTATTGGTTTTGCTGGATCATGACAGCGATGGCCGATATTATTGCGGTTGGTATGTATACACAATATTGGTTTGATGTACCTCAATGGGTGCCGGCAATTGTATGTTTAGTTGTGTTATTAGCCCTGAACCTATTAACCGTTAAATTATTTGGAGAATTAGAGTTTTGGTTTGCGTTAATTAAAATCATTACGATTGTTGCATTAATTGCGATCGGAATAGTGTTACTTGTTATTGGTTTTGAAACAGAATCAGGCAAGGTAGCCGTATCGAATCTTTGGGAGCATGGTGGGCTATTTCCGAACGGAGCATTTGGCTTCTTAATGGCATTCCAAATGGTTGTCTTTGCATTTGTAGGTGTAGAGCTAGTGGGTGTTTCTGCAGCAGAAACAGCAAATCCACAAAAAAATATTCCTTCTGCCATTAACAAAATTCCAGTACGTATTTTATTATTCTACGTAGGTGCGTTATTCGTTATTTTAACGATTAATCCATGGGATACTTTAAGCGCAGCAAGCTCGCCATTCGTGCAAGTGTTTGCATTAGTCGGCATTCCTGTTGCAGCAGGCTTAATTAACTTTGTTGTGTTAACATCTGCTGCATCAGCAGGAAACAGTGGGTTATTCTCTACAAGCCGAATGCTATTTAGCTTAGGTAATAACAATCAAGCACCGAAAGCATTTGGTAAGCTAAATAGAAATCACGTGCCGCAAAATGGATTGTTGTTATCTTCAATCGTCGTTTCGATCGGTGCATTACTAAGCTATTTAATGCCTGAAAATGCATTTAATGTCGTGACAACAATTAGCGCGATTTGCTTTATCTGGGTATGGGGTATCATTTTAATCTCACATATACTGTATAAAAAACGTCATCCTGAATTGCATAAAGCATCGATTTTTAAAGCGCCTTTAACGCCATTTGTGAACTATGTAGTCTTGGCATTTTTCGTATTTCTACTAGTAGTAATGGCCATTTCTGAATCAACACGCACAGCGTTATTATTAACACCTGTTTGGTTTGTCATGCTATTCGTGATTTATTTTATGCGTAAAAAATAGTTAGAAGGATTTGTCCTAGAAGTATTTCTGGGACAAATCCTTGCGCCGAGGTTGGAGGCTAGCGCGAAGCTAGTCATGGATGCGTTGTCAAAGGATTTGACGCTTTTAGCATTCGCTCTTTCCTTCTAACCACCGCAGAAGCACTGCCCTTAAGCGGTTTATTTAACACATGAACGATGGTCAGCCCGAAAAGTATATACTTTTCGGGTTGATCTTTATTTAGATTACGTCCCTAACATTTGAATATGCAAAAAGAAAAACAAAATGTTATTCGTAGATTTTGTTTTAGATCAAATCAATAGTGAAAAATAGTTGTCCAGTTTTCGCTCGAAATTGGATAGTTTCAGTTGATTGCGGATAAAAGCTACTGAATAACTAAATATACAGAAAAAAATTTTTTTCGGCTATCGAAATTCTTGTTATGATGGTAACAGTTTTGTTTATTTGAAATAATAACAGTTTGCAAAATGTAGCAGCTTGTTCATTTCTAAAAGGAGTTTTATCAGTGAGTATTAAAAAAGCGAATTTTTTATTAGTACTAGTTACGGTAGCGTGGGGAGCATCGTATTTATTTACAAAAACAGCTGTGATGGAGCTAGAGCCATTTACATTGATTGCCTACCGTTTTTTAATAGCGTTTGTCATTACGGCAATCGTATTTTGGAAACGAATTAAACAGGTTACAGCACAAACTATTTTGGCGAGTAGCTTACTTGGTTCTATTATGGCATTAGTTTGTATATTATTTGGCTATGCACTAAGAATTACAGATGCCTCTGTTGCAGGATTTTTAATAGCAACGACAGTTATTATTATTCCATTATTAATGATTGGTATAACACGTAAATTACCAACTCGACAAGTCATAACAGGGGGAATAATCACATTAGTTGGCTTAGGGCTTTTATCGTTAAAGGGTTCGTTTTCGATTAGCTTTGGCATGGCGCTATGTTTAATAACGGCGTTTTTATATGCTGTACATATTATTTTGAATAATCATTTCGTTCTAAAGCATGATAGTTTACAGCTTGGTGTGTTTCAATTATTTTTCACAGGTTTCTTTAGCTTAATTGGAGCATTGTTAAATGAACCGCTCGTATTACCACAAACTGCAAATGGGTGGGGCTCGTTGTTTATGTTAGCGATTTTTTGTTCAGCCTTTGCAATTATATTACAGTCTATTGCACAAAAGTACACAAACGCAGTGTCGACAGGGTTCATCTTTTCGCTTGAACCAATCTTTGCGGCCATGTTTGCCTTTGTATTTTTAAATGAGAGAATGAACGGACAAGAAATGCTAGGGGCACTCTTTATTTTTGTGGGTGTGTTAGCAGCGAACTATACACCGCCAAAGGTAAGGAAGCTTCAAGTTAATATGCAGAATTAAGACCGTGTTTTATGGCTTTTGATTTAATAGGGGTGTGCTGAAGGTTATTTGACGAAGCACACCCCGTTTTTTAAGTTAATTTACTAAATAATTGTGCGCGAGCCTCTTGATATACTTTTGCATCACATTGCTCGCATGAATATTTTCCTTGCATATTTTGCTTAAATAATCGATATTTGTTCGAGCCTTCTTCAACGAAAAAAACCTTTTTACAACAATAACAAATCGTTTCGTATCGAAACATAGTTTTTATACCCCTATCCTATTTTTGTTAACGCTTATAAAGCGATATAGCACACAAGCTAAAGTAAACGCTATTAAGGAGAACATGCTTGTCGCCAGTTGGATTGAAAACCATTGTGCACATAATCCGATTATTAGCGTTATAATAATTTGTAATATGCTCTCAAATAGCGAAAGTGCACTTGTAAATCTCCCCAAAATTTCAGTTGGAACCCTATTTTGATAGATAGTCGCATACCCGGTATTGCTAAACGACATGAAAAAGCCAAGTAGGATGAAAGCAATAATCGCAAGTATTAGATTGGGTGAACCATAAAATATCGTATAGCAAGCTAAAGTCAATAATAGCCCAGCTCCAATATAAGTTGAGATTGATAGCTTCCTGACAAAGCTTGCCGCTGCAATGCCCCCAACAATAGAGCCAATCCCAGTAACCCCAACAATGACACCATAAGATGCATCAGAAACATGGTGGAAATCTTTTAAAAATGACATCTCCTGTGAATCAAGTGCATGGGCAATCATCAAGACGCAGCTATACAACACGAAAAATTGTAACAAGCTTCGATGCTGTGACATCACCTGCCATACAACCTGAAAATCTTTACGTAGAACGGTTGGAGAAATGATTTTTTGTCCGTCCGTAACACGCTGTGAGATATTAGGTAACAAGTACATAAAATAGGCACTAATTAATAACATACAACTGTTCACCCAAATCGTGATAGATGTATTTGTCATTGCAATAATTATGCCACTAAGTGCAGGACCAATCATAAAACTACCTGAACTTAAAATACTATTAATCGCATTGAAACGCGGTCGGTCCTGCTCGGTAACCAATTTAGTAATCATATAAGTACTGCTTGGTTGTGCAAAACTTGCGGAAATATTTGTTAAAAATACAAAGCTAAAAATTATCCATATAGATGGTGCAAAAGGTATCATAAATACAACTATTGCTCGAAACACATCGCTCAATATAAGAATAATACGTTTATTTGAGCGATCTACAATTGAGCCAACAAAGAAGCTTGCAACAATTCGAGCAATTGGGCCAATCATATACAAACCAGCAACCATAGTGGGGGATTCGGTCATATGCCAGACTGTTAAATTCAATGCAATTAAATAAATCCAACTGCCAAGTCTTGAAATACCTTGACCAATCCACAATAGAAAATACTCTTTTTTATAGTTCATACATCACCTCTATTTGCTCATTCGTTCGCGAATTTTTTCACTAGCCTGTAGCGCTAATTGATAGCAATTACTTGCTTGTTTATATGCATGTAAGTTTTCATAAAATCCTGCCCAAAGTGGTGCGTAAAAAAGAGTGAGTGCAAAATATTGTTGCTGTTCAAAATGCGGAAATGCTTGTTCCTCTAATTGTTTGAGGTCGGATATTGAACATTCTTTTTCACATGCATAGGCAAGGAGTGCGCGTTGGTGTAAATGGTGTGGAACAGAAAATTGGGCTTTGTCGTACTTATTTAATAAGTGATTTAGCTGTGTAAAATCTTGCAACTGATAACATGTGCGCATCCAATTAATGACGGAATGTAAATCGTGCTCATAGTGCTGCGCTAGTGCATAATGCTTACAGGCTTTTTCGAAATCCTTTTGGCATTCATAGCAATACGCAATATTGTTATATATTGAACTAAATTGCATAGGTGTTTGAATAGATGGCACATGGTTCAGTAAATTTAATCCAGCGTTATATTCGTTTAATGCTTCGTTAAAGCGATTTAAATCATTGAAAATGACACCTTTCATAGAATAAAGCTTTAGTTGAAATAGTGGTTTAAATAAATGACTGATATGATTTGTCGCCAATTCAATATGATCTAGTGCTTTTTGAAATTGATAGCTTCGGTGATTGGCAAATGCAACATGATAATGATAATTTGCCTGCTCAAAATCACTTGCCCGTATCAAGAGCTGTGCGTTGAAGTTATTTTGTTCTCGATCGGCTAACTGTTTAAACTCTAAAAAGGACAGGTGTGCAAATGCTGTTATCGCGATATAAAGTGATGTCATACGGTCAGTATTATATGGAATAAACGGCTCTAGCTCGTTTAAAATAGAGCTAGCCATTTTATCTTGCTTAATCGAGAGTAAATAACGGCAATAAATGAGCTTAGCAATTAGCTGATGATCAAATAGCTGGAATGTTTGCTCGTATTCTTGAAGCAGTTTGATTTCTTCGTCAGAAAGCGAATCGTTTGATAAAAGCTTTTCGTAAATGACTTCATACGCCTGTAAGAAGTGCTGCTCTTGATGCATCGTTTCGGTTAAACTAATGCTAAGTCGATTGAATAATTGCTCGTACAAAGCATATTCGGCAATGACAATCCCATTTTCGATACGACTTAAATAGGACGGTGTACAAATGCCGAATGCGACATCATCCTGCTTAAGCTTTTTTTGCTGGCGTGTATATTTGATTAATTTTCCCCATTGTTGCTCAAGTGTTTCCATTGTGTTCACCCCTTGGAATTATTTTACCAAAATATTCTCGGGAAAAATTGTGAAATTCTAGAAAATAAGATGAGCTCAAGTCATTATTCGAAGAATACTTACACAATTCGAACAAAAGAATCATGTTAAACTATTGCATAAAAAACAATCGCTCTATATGATTAGAAAAATACTATAGAATTCTTTGTTTTTAGATTAGGGGAGAGCATGTATGTTTTTTTATGAGGTCGATAATGAGATTCAATTAAAGCTTGTAACGCAACAAGATGCAGAGGAAATCTTTGCATTTGTAGACCGTTCTCGTGATTATTTACGCGAATGGCTAGGCTGGGTAGACAATACAAAAACGGTAGAAGAATCACGCAAATTTGCTGGGTATAATCTAGAACGTTTTGCTAAACGTGAAGGGCTCGATACAGCAATTTACTATAAAGGACAATTTGTTGGCAAAATCTCTATCAACACAATCAATTGGTCGTTAAAAAAATGCGAAATCGGATACTTTTTAGATGAAAACTTCCAGGGAGAAGGCATTATGACACGCGCGGCAAAAGGAATGATTGATATTGCCTTTCATGAATATAAATTGGAAAAAGTAGAAATCCGTGCTGCAGAGGGCAATAAAAAAAGCCGTCACATTGCGGAGCGTTTAGGCTTTATGTTTGAAGGAACAATTCGCAATGCTGAATGGCTATATGACCATTATGTAGATCATGCGGTGTATGGGTTACTTGCAGATGAATGGATTGGTGAATATAAATAATTTTTGCCTCGTCGAAAAAAGAATTTGACGGGGCTTTTTGTTTGTTGTGAAACGGTGAATTACTCGTCACATTTACAGAAATGAGTAATTATAAAAGAATGAAAAATGGAAATTTCATCTTTTTTGAAACTATTTTCCTTTTAATACGTATGTATGAAGGGAATGGTAATAGCTATTATACGTTTTACGAAAGAAAGAGTAGGTGGAATAGGTGACACAACCAATTGTAGAAATTAAGAATTTGAACAAAACGATTAAAGGCAAGCATATTATTAAAAACTTGAATTTAACGTTTTACCCTGGTCAAATTACCGGATTTTTAGGGCCAAATGGTGCAGGGAAAACAACAACCATTCGAATGATGACGGGTCTGATGCATCCGTCTGAAGGGGAAGTAATTATCGATGGTCATTCGCTTTCTAAGAAGTACGAGGAGGCGATTAGTCATGTAGGGGTAATTGTAGAAAATCCTGAAATGTATAAGTATATGACGGGCTATAAAAACTTGCAGCACTTTGCCCGTATGCATAAAGGGGTTACGAAAGAGCGCATTGATGAGGTCGTTGCTCAAGTGGGCTTAGAAAACCGTATTCATGAAAAAGTAAAAACGTATTCACTGGGGATGCGTCAACGACTTGGTTTGGCACAAGCAATGCTACACCGTCCGAAATTTTTGATTTTAGATGAGCCAACAAACGGACTAGATCCAGCAGGTATTCGCGAATTTCGTATGTACTTACGACGAATTGCTACTGAGGATAATGTGGCGATCGTTGTATCAAGTCACCTATTATCAGAAATTGAGCTGATGGTTGACCGAATAGCTGTTATTCAAAATGGCGAATTAATCGATTTACGCGAGCTAGAGCAACAGGCTGCAACACAGTACTTGATAGAAGTTGGTCAGCAAGAGCAGGCAATTGCGCTGTTTGGTGACAAGCTAACAAAGCAAAATACAGGCTTCTTACTTGATTTAACGAAAGAAGAAGTGCCAGCAATTGTGCGTCAACTAGTGGAAGCGGGCATTGATTTATACTCGATTCAGCCTGTACAAAAACGTTTAGAAGATCAATTTATTGAAATGACAGGTGGAGGTGCGATCGATGCAATACGTTAAAAATGAATGGATTAAAATGTGGTCGCAAAAAAACGCCTGGATTATGCTTGTTATTGTATTAGGGTTATTAGCATTGGTGACAGGGATTAATAAATATTATGAAGAACCTTCTGGTACTGAAGCTGAACGTCTCAAGGCGAACGAGGTTCATTTAGCAGAATATAAAGAGTTGGCATCAGCTGCACAAGCTAATGGTGAAGATCTATCCTATTACAATGAGGAAATTGCAAAAATAGAATACCGTATCGCAAAAGATTTACCATCTGCACAATCAATGAGCCTAAATGAGCATTTGAATTTTACTTTAAGTATATCGATTATGATGATTAGTATTTTTACAACGGTAATTGCAGCAGGGATTGTTTCGAATGAATTTGGTACAGGGACGATAAAAATGTTATTAACGCGTCCAGTGGCACGTTGGAAAATCTTGTTGTCAAAATTGGTTGCTTCATTACTTTATGGCCTTACGTTATTAGTGATTGCCTGTACATTTACAGCAGTGCTTGGCTTCCTATTATTTAATAATGATAACGCCATTACACTATCTATCGTTAACGGCCAAGTAGTAGAGCAAGCAATGGAAAGCGAATATTTTGCAATAATTGGCTATTCACTAGCTTCGATTTTAATGACAACGATTTTTGCGTTTATGGTTGGTTCATTATTTGGTTCAAGTACATTAGCAGTAAGTTTATCGCTATTCATATTATTAATGGGCCAAACAGCGACAATGTTTTTATCGAAATACGATTTTGCAAAATACATTTGGTTTGCGAATGATTTATCGTACTATATACCTGGAAGTAGCCCGATGATTGAAGGGTTAACACTTGGCTACTCGGTCGTAGTGAATATTGTGTATGCCATCCTTTTCCTAGCCATTACATTTGGTTACTTTATGAAACGTGATGTCACAGCATAAAATGATACTTTGATAAGTGGGATATTTATGGTCCTTTAATGCGGGATAAATAGCAGGAGTTCTTACAATGTAAATTTGTAAGGGCTCCTTTTTATTGGAAAAATATTTTACAATGTTTGAGTAAAATGAATTGTTCAGTCGTCTAAGTATTAAGGAAGGAGGCGCAGTATGTTTGATTTGGAACAAGATTATGCACGTTATCATGACAATATTTTTCGGTTTATTTATTTTCTGACGTTAGATGCATCACTTGCCGAAGATTTAATGCAAGAGACATTCATTCGTGCGTTTAACGGAAGACAATCCTTTCGTCAACAATCTAATACCTTAACATGGCTAAGAACAATTGCAAGAAATTTAGTGTACGACGCTATGAAACGTAAAAAAATAATACGCTTTATCACCTTTCAAAAACAGCATCAGCCTTTGCAATTGGCATTAACACCAGAACAGTTATTACATACAAAAGAAGATATTCGAATGTTGTATGAAGGAATTGCGAATTTGAAGTTTGAGTACCGTGCAGCGATTGTTCTACGGAAAATTGAAGAACTGAGTATTAAAGATACTGCAGATATATTAGGATGGAATGAGGCGAAAGTGCGCAATAATACGGAACGTGGCATGAAGGAGTTACAAAAGTGGATGAGGGGTGAACTTGATGGATGAACAATTCAAAATTTTGCAAGCACCTATAAGAACATCAGAACAACAAATGCACAGCCTAAATCAAATCAAAGGAAAGATCAAACATCGACAACGCTTTCAAAAACTGCAACTGATTGGAACGAGTTTTACAGCAATAGCACTTATTTTTATTTTAATGACGTTGTTTACAACTAAAAGTGAGCCACTTTCAAATCAAGCGGCCGCATCAGCGTCATTACAAAAAGCCTATTATTTTTCTAATCATTCGGAACAGCCAGTTGTCAATATTGATAAATGGTATTACACCTCAAAATCTAAAATAGCAAACAAAGATTTAGATTTGCTAGTACAACTGGCAAAGCAAGTAAGTCAGTCAAAACAATTATATGATGAACAAAAGTTACCGTCAGCCTATCGAGATTTTATATTGCTTTATGACGATGGCACAAAGCGTTATTTGCAATATTGGACAACGATTATCAATGACCGACATGAACAGTTTGTGATGGATGCAGCTACGAAAAAAATGTATGAACTAACATCAACTGAAAGTGTGCAGTTGCAAAAGATAACGCGAGGTTCAAATATTTTTGTAAATTTAGTAAAGCTAGTTACTTTTGTGCTAGTAATCACTGTGGCACTATCTGTGTGCTTGCGATTTAATTTACTAGGAAATACAAAAAAGCAAACATCAATGAAAGTTTGGAAGAAATTTGTAATGGGCTTAGGGGCTTATATGTATGTCGTGATCGTACAGGGGCTTAGTCTCTATTATTTTGGCGCATTAAACGCGTTATTTTTTGGAGTTTTATTATTCCTGCCATTTGTGCTATATCATTGGAGACAATTTGGGAAAAGTAATTATCAAATATCTACGTGGGTACTTCTGATAATAGCATTTGTTATAGGTTGTTATATTTTCATATTTACCTAACTCCCTGTAGTTCACTTTGTATATATCACAGACGAAAAATCTATAGTTTTCATTTAATAAAACGCCTGTTCACCTAGTGTGAGCAGGCGTTTTTTCGAATGAATTTTTGCAAGCTTTCATACATTGTAATAATAGCTATTTTCATTATAATTTGTTAACTATATTCCAATTTATTGTAAAATATAATAAAGGTAAAAAACAGAGAATATGGGGTGTTTTGGTGGAATGGAATGAACAATTTGATGTTGTCGTAGTGGGTTCAGGAGCTGGAGGAATCGTTGCTGCGATTACAGCTGCCAACAAAGGATTAAAGACGCTATTAATTGAAAAAGGAACATCTTGGGGCGGTTCATCAGCACTTTCTGGTGGTGGGCTCTGGATCCCGAATAATCATGTTTCAAAAAAGGTCGGCTTACAAGATAGTGAAGAAGAGGCACTATTGTATATGGATACTGTGATTACGCATGATGGACCAGGGGCAACACGTGAACGTAAAATTGCATACGTTCAAAATGGGCATAAAATGGTGCAGTATTTGGAGGACTTAGGGATGAAATGGGTTGCAGGTTCGCAGTATCCTGATTATTATCCAGAGCAACCAGGTGGCAAAATTGGTCGTTCAATTGAAGGTGCCATATTCGATGCGAAAAAAATAGGTGCTTTAGAACGGACACTGCGAGCAGGCGAAATTGATCCACCAATTCCGCTGTATTCAGGAAAAGTTGCCTCGTTACCAAAGGCGTTTACGAATGCGAAAGATTTCGGCACGGTTATTGGTATGTTTGCAACGGGTTTTAAGCATAAATTAAAGGGCGAGCGTGCGATTTCAATTGGTGCCGGCTTAGTAGCAGGTTTATTAAAAATAGCGTTAGAGCAAGGGGTTAAATTACGATTAGCTACTCCATTAAAAGATTTAATTTTTGAAGATAATCAAGTCGTAGGTGTAGAGATTGAGCACAATGAAGAAACTAGCTATATTCAGGCGAAGGCCGTCATTTTAGCGAGCGGTGGTTTTGAGCGCAACCCTGAGTTACGAAAAAAGTATCATAATATTGGAACAGACTGGACTTCTGCAAGTCCAGATAATACGGGGGATATTTTGCTTATTGCACAAAAATATGGTTTTGATACAGATTTGTTAGATGATGCATGGTGGGGCCCTGCAACGCTTGACCATAACGGTGCGAGGAAGTTTTTAGTTTATGAACGTTCAATGCCACATAGTATCATTGTGGATCAGACAGGACAGCGCTACTTCAATGAATCACAAAGTTACACAGATGCCGGGCATGCCATTTTAGAGCGTCAACTGGAAACTGGGAAAGCAATTCCTTCTTGGCTCATTATGGAAAGCCGTCATCGCAATAAATATATTTTCGGCGATATGCTACCACGTATGACACCGAAAGAGGCGATTGAAAAAGGCTATATTAAAAAGGCAGAAACAATTGAAGAATTAGCGGAAATTTGTGGGGTTGAGTTGGAAGGGCTTCAACTGACAATCGCTCGCTTTAATGATTTTGCTGAAAGAGGGATTGACGAAGAATTTGGACGTGGTAATTCAGCGTATGATAACTATTACGGTGATCCGAACTACAAAAATCCAAATTTAGGAAAGCTTGAAAAGCCACCATATTATGCGGTCAAGATTTTCCCAGGTGATTTAGGCACAAAAGGTGGAATCGTGACAAATGAACATGGGCAAGCATTGAAAAATGGTCAAATTGTAGAAGGTCTATATGCTACAGGTAACTGTTCAGCTTCAGTTATGGGGCGTGTATATGCTGGACCAGGTTCGACATTAGGACCGACGACAGTATTTGGGTATATTTCGGCAAATCATATTCATAATCATTTAGCAGTGCCACAAGCTGCATTGGTGAAAAAATAATCAATTATGGGCTTGTCTGGAGAGTGATTTCTGGGCAAGTCCTTTTTGTCCGGGATGATGGCTAGCACGCAGCTAGGCTTACAATTGACCCCCATCACACCACCAATAGTTTATTTTGAATGTTGGCTTCGTTCATATTAAAATAGAGCTAACGGAGGTGGTAAGATGGCAGGACGAGTTATTTTTCATATTGATATGAATAGCTTTTATGCTTCAGTGGAGCAAGCACATGACCCGTCGCTGAAAGGGAAGCCAGTAGCAGTAGCTGGCAATGAAAAAGAGAGGCGAGGCATTATTGTGACGAGTTCGTATGAAGCACGTGCTAAAGGCATATATACGACGATGAATGTAGGAGAAGCAAAACGAAAATGTCCAGACATTATTCTATTACCACCAGATTTTGCGAAATACCGAGTGGCGAGTGCGGCAATGTTTGCGATTTTACGTAGCTACACGCATTTAGTAGAACCAGTTTCAATTGATGAAGGTTACTTAGACGTAACAGAAAGCGCGAAAAAAAAGCACCCTATGCAACTTGCTGAGGAAATTCAACAACGAATATTTCATGAGCTCGATTTACCGTGTTCAATTGGAATTGCACCGAATAAATTTTTAGCAAAAACAGCATCAAATATGAAAAAACCAAGAGGAATTACAGTACTTAGAAAGCGTCAAATTACTGAACTTTTATGGCCGCTACCTGTATTAGAAATGCATGGGGTTGGGGAAAGCACGTCAAAAAAATTACAAGCACTCGGTATTTATACAATAGGTGACTTGGCAAATGCACAGGAACGAGTATTACAAAAAGAATTCGGAAAAAACGGTGTACGGCTGCATAAACGCGCAAATGGAGAAGATGGGCGTGAAGTAGATCCCAACGCAATTTTTGATACAAAAAGTGTCGGAAACTCCACAACTTTACCACGTGATGAAACGGAATATTATATTTTAAAAGAAACATTTGAAAAACTTAGTCGTAGTGTTGCGGAACGTTTGAAAGTAAAATATTTAGCAGGTACTACCGTAAGCATTCAAATTCGTAATTTTGAATGGCAAAACCAAACTCGTAGTAAATCGTTAAAAACGGCTTTACAGCACGCGGATGAAATTTTTGAAATCGCATGGAGTCTATTTTTAGAGCACTGGGATGAAACGCCGGTGCATTTAATAGGGATTACAGTTTCTAATGTTGTGGATCAGGCGGATTTAACAAAGCAGCTAAATTTATTTAATTTTGAACAACATATTAAAGATGAGCCAATTGTGACATTAGTAGATAATATGGAGAAAAAGTTTGGTAAAGGGGTAATTCAGCGCGGCGTTCGTGTTAAAAAGAAAAGCTATGCGTCAAATACAAGCTTTAGTAAAGATTTTTTAGAAGATCATCATCAAAAATGAGCACCGTGCAATATTGCATTTGTGCTCTTTTTGTAATAGAAAATTGATCTTTGTGAGAATTACTATCATTTGAGTAGAGAACTGGCAAAACAGCATGCTATAATAGAAAGGATCTTTACGTATCAGGAGGAGAAAATGAAGATTCATCCGCTACGAATTTTACGCATAATAGGTGTACTTGATGGACTCTCACTTATTACATTATTATTTATATCAATGCCCTTAAAATATTTTGCTGATTTACCGTTATTTGTTACAGTGAACGGAAGTGTTCATGGTGGCATATTCATGTTGTATGTTTTGGCAATTGCAATTGTACAACTGCGTATTCAGTGGGGAGTTAGCTGGTCGTTACTTTCCGTTTTAGCTGCCTTTATTCCATTTGGCAATTTTGTTTTAGATGTTAAGCTAAGAAAAATGGAAAAAACAATGCGTGTCAAACCATTTCCTACACACTGGTTAGTTTATGCGATAATATTCTTTTCGTTTTTTGATTTATTTGTTCAATTACCGATTATGAGTACATATGCGTTGTCTGTTGGTGCGACAACATTTATTGCAGGTATAGTTGTTGGGTTGTATTCGTTTATGAATACGTTTGGCAATATTTTTTCAGGTGTATTTACGGATAAAATTGGGGCGATTCGTATTTTAGTTTTTGGCTTATTTACTTCATCAATTTCCCTTTTTTGCTACCAATTTGTTGATAGTCCTGAAATATTGTTATTTGTCCGTTGTATTCACGGCTTTAGTAGTGGCTTTATTACACCCGCTGCGTTTACATTACTTGCCAATATTCGACGTGCAGATGAGCAAGGAAGTGGTAGTGCTGTTACAGGGGCATTTGTGGGCATCGCCGCAATTATTGGTCCGGCTACAGGCGGCATTTTAGCAAGTAAAATTTCAGTTCCGAATGTTTTAAGCTTTGTGGCAGTTTATGGCATCATTTTATTAATAGGTTTGTTCTTGCTTTTACGTAAAATTTCGTTGCCAATGCGTGTAAAGAAACGAGTTAATGAAAAGCTGAAATGGAATTTAGGTATTATGAAAGCTTATGGTGGGGCATTTTTCTTAATGTTTTCGCAAGGTGTTCTGGCATATTTACTGCCCATTCATATTCAAAATTTAGGATATAGTTCACGAATGTCCGGCACATTATTAAGTGTTTTTGGTATTGTGGCTGTGTTAATATTCATTTTGCCAACAAATCGAATTTTTGATTTTGTCAATGCACAAATCACATTGTTAATAGGTGTAGTGCTTTTAGGGATTGCTCAAATTGGCATCGGATTCGCTGAAGACATATTGTGGTTATATGGGACGTTAGCAATGTATGGGGTAGGCTTTGCATTTTTATTTCCATCGATTAATGCTGTTTTAATTGAGGCTACAACTGAAAAAACGCGTGGAAAAGCATATGGCTATTTTTATGCATTCTTTTCAATAGGTGTGGTTGCTGGATCTGCCATATTAGGGACGCTCAATTTGGTTGGAAAGCCAGGTTTTCTTTTTACCGGAGCAGTGTTATTTATTTTTAGTTTGTTTGTATTGGTTACATTAATTGCAACCAAAGTACCGTTATTAAAAGCACGTACATAAACGAAAGAGGGCACCCAATGATTTGGTAGCCCTCTTTTCGCTTTATTTTATGACATTTGGTTTCTTGCTGATTAAAATCCGTTGTAATTCACGTAGTTTTTCAATTACGATTTGTGAATTATTTGTAATCTCTTCTAAATATTGCTGAGCGCGTGATTCTTCGCTATTATGGAATGCTTGTACGGCTTTCTTGGCAAGCTCATGAATATGAATGAATGGCTGTTCTAATTCACGATAAGAAGGTTCATTCCCAAGTAAACTTTTCCCTTTTCCATAGTACCATTCACCGAGACGTGATTGCTTTGGTGATTCTACTTGATCGACAGTCATTTTTTCAAATCCGAGCATTAAGTTATAAATGCGCCAGCGCCATAATAAATGATCCGTAATTGCCAATTCTATAATATCTTCTTGACTAATGATTGCATTTTTGGCAATTGTATTCGTACGAAAATGGTCAATCATTTTACTTAGTTGGTAAATCGCTAAGCCGGTTTCGTGTACAATCGTTTGGCTGAACTCCATATTTTTCGTAACGTTTTTGTTGCTGTCAGTAATTGTATTTGCCGCTACTGACTGTGACTTTGTATTTTTTACAATTTCGTTTAAACGTTCACCTTGTATATGGAAGGATTCATTTAATTGGCGTAGCGTTTCAAAAATGTGCACGGTGTTACCTACACCTTTATGTAGATCCTCTGATAAACTTGTCGTTAGTGAACGGATAGTTAATGTGATTTTTAAAAGCTGCTGAATATCAGAGGTAATGGTTGTAATCGATTGTTTAATATCATCTGAAAGGCGGCGTACATCTGAAGCAACAATTGAGAAGCCTTGACCGGCATCACCAGCTCGTGCTGCTTCAATCGACGCACTAAGCGCTAAAAGATTAGTTTGTTCAGCAAATGCTTTAATAGTATCAGCTAGACGAGTTACATTATGAACACGTTTTACAAGCTGCTCGATTTCAAGTTGAATGGCTATTTGCCCTTTGTCAGCGGTCGTTAAAATTTCGGAAACTTGCTGTAATTTTGATAGATGCTCTGCCATTTTCGAGATTTGCGTACCAGTCTGTTCGTTAATATCACTAACAGTGGATGCAATTTGTTCGATACTGATATCAAGTTGCTGCATAGCACGTTCAGTTTCTAAAATTTCGTAACTTTGATTACGTTGGAAATGAACAAGCTCTTTTATCGATTCAAGTTTAGTATTATATGAAATAATGTCACCAAGTCCTGTGACAACTGAATTAGCTTGAATTTCGATATAAGTTTCTACTATGATTTGTTGATCAATCGTCACTAAGCTTTCATAGGCAAGCAATACATCAGTCATTTTCGCTTGATTTTTATAGAGTTTTTTTACAATCGCAGGGCGAATTAATTGATTGATTAATGTGTAAGCAGCGATCATCCAGTTTGGTAATACACCTATTCGTGCATGGGTATATGCAATTTGGCGACGTTTAAATACATAATCAATGTCGAGATCATCATTAAATAAGCTCATAAAATGCTTATCAAAGGTTACTTTTAATCGTTCAACGGTAGAATTTGCAGAAATAATTGTGCGAAAAATTTCTGTTTGTAACAAACGATCATAAAAACTCGTTAAAATATAATCGCGATTTTCTATGTATATTTCTTTTAAAATACCAACAGATTCCCGGCGTTCCCGAGTTAAAGCTAAAAAGTCGAGTTTTTCTTTGAAGCGTTCATTTGATTGAATATCGGAATTATCTGCAGTTGTAAAATAATCGGAGTAATTCATTTTGTTGGACATGTAAAACTTCACGCTCCATTTGAATAATATATAAAATATTATAATTTAAATCATATTTGGAAGCTACTGGAATTAGTGAACACTACTTATTATTTGTGACAAAACGACATAATTATCAATGAAAAGACAAATTCATATATGCTATTTATCACCTGTGTTTGTAATGCAATGAAATGAATTGTCGTGTATACTAAACAAGGTGAAAATTTAGAAACGTTGAACAAACTGAAAGGACTTAGAATCATGGTGAAGTTACATTTAGAAGTATTGGAAAGATGCAGTAAAGAAACTGAAGATACAATTACTGCAGAAGGATTAGCATTTGCATCAACGCCAATTGCATATTTAAAGGAAAATCAAGGTGAGTTTATTTATGTCGAATGCACTCAATTTTTAGATATTCGTATCGATGCAGTTGCGTTAGAATTTGATGACGCCTTTAATCTATATACCGCATTATTTGGATTGAAGCTACAAAAGAAACATAGCGAGGCAATCCGAAAATATTTAAAAGCCAACGTGAAATCAGTTTTAGGTAGTAGCAGCGCGGCATTCTCTGGTCAAGAAGGACTTTGGGAATTAAATATAGCCGTAGATTGCATTGAAGGATTTAATGATTCGATGTCAATCGAGGAAGTATGTGAATTCCTGTATCATTTTGTTGCGCAATTATTAACGACAGTTGACGTCTAATATGCAATATTTGTATAGCTTTGCTTGGCAAAAGGACGAATTTGAGATTTCACGTTTAGAAATGCGCACGTTTTTTAACTTCGACGTGGAAGACAATGTTTTAATTAGCGAGCAAAAAATAGAACCAAGTCGTAGTCCGTTTGTGCGAGAGCGTTTAGATATTTGGGCTCAAGGTACAACAATTGAACAGTTGGTTGGCTTTGCAAAACAAATACAGCTTGGTGACAAATCATTTAAAATTCACGCTTTAAATAATAGTGAAGATGCAATTTTACCAAAGCTTACACGTACAGTTCGTAACGATATGATGAGAAAAATTGGTTTTGCTATTGATGCTGAGCCTGATTTAGATAATCCAGATCTATTAATTGGATTAGTACTGTATAAGGATGTCTACTATTTAGGTGAGTTGGTGCATGGCGAAGCAGTGTGGCTGCACCATATGCAAAAGCCTGAAATGTATTCAACGGCACTAAGTACACGAGATGCACGAGCAATTGTAAATATTGCGGCTCCATTTCCACAAGGGTTAAAAGTGATTGATCCATGCTGTGGTATTGGTACTGTGTTAGTCGAAGCAATGAGCATGGGGATTCCTATAGAGGGGCGAGACATTAATAAGCGTGTTGTTTGGGGTTCACGCATTAATTTACGACACTTCGGATATGAGCCAAGAGTGGAAGTTGGACCAATTGAAGAAGCAAGTGAAGGCTATGATGTGGCCATTATTGATATGCCATATAATTTATTTACGCACATATCAGAAGATTTACAGCAAAGCATTATTACGAATGCACGACGCATTGCAAAACGTGTCATTATCGTGACAATTGAAGCGATGGACGACAAAATTACTCGTGCTAATTTAACGATTACCGATCAGGCAATATTAAAAAAGGGTACATTTGAACGCCAAGTATTAATTTGTGAATAACAATAGAACACTTCATTCTAATTTAATATGGGATGAAGTGCTTTTTTTTTTAATAAATCGAGCACTAATTAATCTTACATAGGTTGACATGATGTTAAATCCATGATATATTTATCTCGAATTAAAGATAAATGAAATCGAAGTTAATTTAAAAGGAGGGGCAGTGATGAGCCAGTATGATTTGCAGTTAAAGGCATTTACAGTTTTGAACCGTGCTGCAAATGCAAGTCAAGAAGTAACTAAAAAACATGCTTTAGCAAGCAATTTAAATTTAACAGAATTTGCAGTTTTGGAGTTTCTTTATCATAAAGGTGAGCAACCTATTCAAATTATCGGCAAAAAGGTATTAATCGCTAGTAGCAGTATTACGTATGTCGTAGATAAGCTCGAACAAAAAGGCTTTGTACATCGAAAATCATGTGCAAATGACCGACGAGTAACCTATGCGGAATTGACAGATTTAGGTGAACAACAAATAGCAGAAATATTTCCAACACATGAACAAAAAATTTCAGAAATATTCGAAGTGCTTTCAAACGAAGAAATGGAAACACTAATCATACTTTTAAAACGAATTGGACATCATGCAAGTAGCATATAAAAAATTTTTTGATTAAATATCTCGAAATCGAGAAAAATGGAGGAAACAAAAATGAACCATATTAAAGGTATACACCACGTAACAGCAATTACAAGCAGTGCAGAAAAAAATTATGAGTTTTTCACATATGTATTAGGAATGCGTCTTGTAAAAAAAACTGTAAACCAAGATGACATTCAAACATATCATCTATTCTTTGCCGACGATAAAGGCTCTGCTGGGACAGACATGACATTCTTTGATTTCCCAGGAA
Organism: Solibacillus daqui; assembly: GCF_028747805.1. Lineage (NCBI taxonomy): Bacteria > Bacillati > Bacillota > Bacilli > Caryophanales > Caryophanaceae > Solibacillus > Solibacillus daqui. Next base: position 2,315,323 of record NZ_CP114887.1, on the reverse strand, counting down.
TTCCAAAGGGGGTACACGGAACTGATGAAATATATAAAACGGCATTCCGAGTTCCAACAGATGCTGCACTTGAATATTGGGTAAAACGCTTTGATCGATTAAATGTAGAACATGAAGGAATTCAAACGCATTTTGGAAAGCAAACGTTATCCTTTGTAGATTTTGATGATCAACAATATATGCTTATTTCTGATGAAAACAATAAAGGTATTGCATCTGGAACACCTTGGCAAAAAGGACCGATTCCATTAGAATTTGCGATTACAGGCTTAGGACCAGTTCAAATTCGTATTTCTCGCTTCGATTATTTTAAAGAGGTTCTTGAAAAAGTAATGGTTATGCGTGAAGTAGCAGTAGAAGGCGATTTACATTTATTCGAAGTAGGCGAGGGTGGTAATGGTGCATCGGTTATCGTCGAAGAAAATACAAAATTAGCGCCAGGACGTCAAGGTTTTGGTACAGTACACCATGCGGCATTCCGTGTAGAAGATACAGCAGTATTACATGAATGGATTGACCGTATGGAAAGCTTTGGCTTCGGTACATCAGGTTATGTAGATCGATTCTTCTTTGAATCGTTATATGCACGCGTTGCACCAGGCATTTTATTTGAATGGGCTACAGACGGTCCTGGATTTATGGGAGACGAGCCATATGAAACAGTCGGTGAAATTTTATCATTACCACCGTTCCTAGAATCAAAACGTGACTATATCGAAAGTGTTGTTCGACCAATTGATACAGTACGATCAACAAAAACAATTGAAAAAGAATACGAATAAATCGTAGTGTGAATGTAAAAAATTTTATATTGGATAGGAGCGGTTATAGGTGCATCACATTTTTAAACAGGGTAACAAGCAAAAACCAGTATTCTTATTGTTACATGGTACAGGCGGTGACGAAAATAGCTTACTTGCATTAGCTGAAATTATTGACCAAGAAGCTTCTGTATTAAGTGTCCGCGGAAATGTATTAGAGCATGGCATGCCAAGATTTTTCCGTCGTATTGCAGAAGGTGTATTTGATATGGAAGATTTAGCTGCGCGCACAAAAGAGCTATATGAATTTTTAGATGAAGCTGCTACAAATTATGAATTTGAACGAAAGAATGTCATTGCCATTGGCTATTCAAATGGGGCGAATATTGCCGCAAACTTGTTATTTGATTTTGAAGATGCGTTAACAGGTGCGATTTTGCATCATCCAATGGTTCCTAACCGAAATGTGAAAATCCCAACTCAACAGTCGAAGGTATTTATCGCTGCAGGGGTGAACGATCCGATTTGTCCTCAGCATGAGGCAACTGATTTACAAACAATCCTTGCAAATGCGGGGGCCGATGTAACGCTGGAGTGGGAATCCAATGGTCATCAACTAACAATGAGTGAAGTACAAAAAGCAAAAGCCTGGTATGAACAGTCTTTTGCATAATAATAAAGAGCTAATACTGTTAATTCGTATTAGCTTTTTTTAGTATTCGCACTTATAATAAAAAGCAATAATCGCTTCATTCATGAGGCACAATACGTATTCTCGTGATTGGAGGACGACAATGCAATTACAATTTTTAGGTACTGGCGCAGGGATGCCGTCAAAGGACCGCAATACAAGTGCACTAGCAGTAAAATTATTAGAAGAACGTGGCTCAATTTGGCTGTTTGATTGTGGTGAGGCAACACAACACCAAATTTTACACACTACGATAAAACCACGGAAAATTGACAAAATTTTTATTACGCATTTACATGGAGATCATATTTTCGGCTTACCTGGATTTTTAAGTTCACGCTCTTTTTTAGGCGGAGAAGAATTACTAACGATTTATGGGCCAAAAGGGTTGCAGCAATGGGTTGAGCAAACGTTGAAGTTATCAAAAACACATGTTACTTATTCGATAGCGTTTGTTGAAGTTGAAGAAGGAATCGTTTTTGAAGATTCACAATTTATCGTTCGTGCGATGCCGCTTGAGCATGTTATTGAATGCTTTGGATATCGTATAGAACAAAAAGCACTGCCAGGTGAACTGTTAATCGACAAAGCTATTCAACTTGGTGTGCCAAAAGGTCCGTTACTAGGAAAACTAAAGGCCGGCGTTGATATAACTTTAGATGACGGCTCAGTTGTCCTTAGTAAAGAGGTTACGACTGAACTAAAGCAAGGCTTTACCGTGACAATTTTAGGCGATACGAAGTTTTGTAGCAATGCGATTACATTAGCAGAAAAAGCTGATATCGTTATTCATGAAGCAACATTTGACCATTCAACCATTGAACTTGCGGCACAGTATGGTCATGCAACGAATACAGAGGCTGCAAAAGTAGCGCAGTTGGCAAATGCCAAACATTTAATATTAAATCATATTAGTGCGCGCTTTTTAAAAAGTGATTTAATTCCGTTTTTAAAGGAAGCACAAGAGCAGTTCCCAAATACATTTATCGCCAACGATCAAACGCAATATGAATTGCGCCAACATCAATTACTTGAACTATAACAGATAAAGGATAGAGGTGCTTCAATAGCGAAGTACCTCTTTTTATATTTAGAAAATTATAGTAATATCGCGTAAAATTACGTTATAATGAGTAAAAGGGGGATGAATTATGCAACAACCAACAATTACACCAAAGCTCTTACGACTACTTGTGATTTTTCCAAATGTAATGAGCTATATTTTACTATTTGGCGTAGTTATTTATATTCGAACAAATTTAGAATTTTTAAAGGCAACAGGCGGATTAACAATGTGGGTAGTATTTGCTGCATTGCTTGGTCCAATTGCAATTTATACTACATATAGTATTGTTAAACGTATTCGTAATGGTTCTATATAAAAAGAAGGCTTCATTCATTCACAAATAAATGTGAGTGAATGAAGCCTTCTTATCTATTCTCCACGTGCCAATTCACGAGAGCGATTTTCGGCACTACGAATACAGTTGGCAATTGCATCATTAAATGCCATCGCTTCTAACGCTTTTATACCTGCTTCTGTAGTACCTCCTGGACTTGTTACTTTTTTGCGCAGTACCTCAGGTTCTTCATTTACGGATTTTAGCATTTCTGCAGAGCCAGCAATCGTCTGTATCATTAACTCCCGAACAATTTCTTTAGATAAACCAAATTCAGCACCTACACGTTCAAATGCTTCAACTAAATAGTATAAATAAGCAGGACCGCTACCGGAAAGTGCGGTAACTGCATGTAGTTTATCTTCTTCCACTTCAATAACAATGCCAACCGCTTCGAGCATTTGAATATATTGTGCATGTTGTTCATCATTGATTAATTTATTAAACGCAATTCCAGAGGCTGACATACCTATAGTTGCAGATGTATTAGGCATGACACGAGCAATCGGACGCTCACCTAGATGTTCTTCTATTGTAGCAATACTAATGCCAGCTAAAACAGAAAGGATAGAAACGTTAGGTTCAATAAATGGCTTTATAGCATCCATTGCAAGACGTGCATCTTTTGGCTTCACCGCTAAGATAATTAAATCTGCCCCTGTTAATTGTTCATAGCCTACTAATTTTTGAACGCCGTATTTTGATGATAATTGTTGTAATCGCTGTTGATTGGAACGATTAGATATATAGACACACTCAGGTTGAATGACATTATTTTCTACCCATCCATGTATAAGTGCTTCCGCAATTGAACCCGCACCAATAAAGATAATTTTTTGCATAGTACTTCCTCCACATCTTTTTTCAAAAATAAAAAGCGCTCTCGTCCTATATATAAGGACGAAAACGCTTCAAGTTTCCGCGGTACCACCTAAATTCACACATATTGTGTGCAGCTTCAACCTTCTTATCGCGAAGGGGACGGTTATGTTGTCATAACAGCTCAAAAGGAGGTTCGATTATTTTAGCGGGCTATGCCGATTTCAGCAAAGACGACACTCTCTATAACCATAAAATAATGTACTTAGCTTTTTCATTGCATATAAATTTATAATTATCAAAAATTATAGTTATGTAATGAAAAACTGTCAAGTAAAGACGTGACGAAAATAAAAAAAAGGTGTAAAATAAATGAATATTCATTCATTTGTACATATACGAGCAGTATAAGGGGGATTCAGTAATGGAAGTACACAAAATAGTTATTCCAACTCCATATGCGGTTGGAGATGTAAACGCATTTTTAGTAAAAGGGGATACATTGACGTTATTTGACGCAGGACCAAAAACCGAGGAAGCATATGAAGCGTTAAAATGGGGTTTGCGCGGTGCAGGTTATGAGTTGAAAGATGTTGAGCAAGTCGTATTAACGCATCATCACCCCGATCATGCAGGTTGGGTAGATGCCTTTGTTGGTACAGAAATTTTAGGGCATCGCTATGTTGATCATTGGATGCGCAAAACACATGAATTCTTAGCGTATTACGACCGCTTTTACACAAAGCATTTAATCGAGCAAGGGGTTCCAGAAAAATATATTCCACGTATTTTAAAAGTGAAGGGTGAAGTAGAGCTATTTGGGACAACCCCGCTAACGCAATTTTTACAAGAAGGGGATGAAGTACCGGGGCACCCTGGCTTAAAAGTCTATGAAACACTCGGGCATGCGCAAAGTCATTTAATTTTTATAGACGAAGAAACGCGCGAATGTATTGGTGGTGATCTATTATTAGAACGCACATCATCGAATCCATTAGTTGAGCCTCCAGTTGAACTCACAATGGAGCGTCCAAAATCATTACTTCAATATAATGCTTCATTAAAGAGGTTGCGAGATTTAGAAGTTACAAAAATGTATACTGGGCATGGCGGAGAAGTGACGAATATCGTTCAATTAATTGACGAGCGCTTAGAAAAGCAAAAACAACGAGCGCTAAAGGTACGAGACATGATTGAACATCCGAAAACAAATTATGAGGCAACAACGCTGCTCTTTGAACGGATTTATCAGCAACAGCTAGGGCTGACACTTTCAGAAACAATCGGCCAAATGGACTACTTAGTTGATGAAGGCTTAGCTGAAATTGAGATACGCGATGGTATTTATTATTATAAAAAGGTTTAAAGAAAGCGTGTTGAGTGAGGACTCAACACGCTTATTACATATTATCTAGTTGTTTGAATTTGTAATGCCATGGCAGCGCCAAAGAATTCGTAATGAATATTTTCTGAAGGAACATTTAATTCAACTAAGTTTGAAATAACTGCTTCCATGAAGGCGATTGGACCACATACATAAACTTCAGTACCGTCTTCAAGTAATGATGCAATTTGCTCCTTTGTAACATAGCCTTCTGTATCACTATAAACTGCTGTGTAAATACCACCTAATGCGTCAACTTTTTCTTCGATTGTTTCTGTGAATGCTGCAACATTCTTACTACGTGCACATTGAAGGAACGAAGCTTTGCGATCATCGATTGATTGAAGCATACTTTGTAATGGTGTAACACCTACACCACCCGCGATAAATAATACAGGGTTATTATTGTCCGATAATGTGAATACACCAGCTGGAGCACTTAATTGTACTTGTGTGCCAACGTTCGAATCGTGCAAGAAATTAGAAACTACGCCATTTGGATTTTCATCGTTTTCACGTTTAACAGAAATACGGAAATATTCTTCAGTACCTTCTGTAACTGTGTATTGACGATTCATTAAATACTCTTGTCCAGGAACTTGAACGCGAATTGAAATGTATTGACCTGCTGAGAATGCAGGTAATTTTGAACCATCAGCTGGTTTTAAGTAGAATGATTTAACAACATCGCTTTCTTCTACAATTTTAGCAATTTCGAAGTCTTTAAATAAGCGCCAGCCACCATTATTTTCAGAAGCTTTGTATAGATCTTCTTCTACTGAAATGAATACATCCGCAATTACGCCGTATGCTTGACCCCAAGCTTCAATTATTTCGTCTGTTGCTGCGTCACCTAATACTTCTTTAATTGCAGCTAATAAATATTTTCCTACGATTGGGTAATGCTCTGGTAAAATACCTAAACTTACGTGCTTATGCGCAATTTGTACAACTGCTGGTACGATTGCTTCTAAGTTTTCAATATGAATTGCAGCTGCGTATACTGTGTTTGCTAAAGCTGTTTGTTGACGGTCTTTCTTTTGGTTTGTGTGATTAAAAATGTTTAATAATTGTGGGTTGTCATTAAATAGGTTTTTGTAAAATGTTTTAGTAATCGCTAATCCGTGTACTTCTAATACTGGTACAGTTGCTTTGATTGTGTCGATTGTTTGTTTCGTTAACATAAGGAATTCCACCCTTCTATTTACAAGAACTTATTGTACGTTCTTTGTGATTTCAATATACTGCTGCTGAATCTCTAAAGCAATATAGAAAATACATCTTTAACAAATTTGTCACAAACATATATATAAAATACATCTTTAAAAATAAGTTGGAATTCTCGACCTATTGTGAGAAAGTGTTATACTAATATGTAGAAAGTTGGTGAGAAACGTGCGCTTAACCGTATATACAGACTATTCTTTACGTACGCTCATGTATTTAGGCGTGCGTGGTCAAGACCATTTAGCGACGATTCAAGAAATCGCAGATGCCTATCAAATTTCCAAAAACCATTTAATGAAAGTTACGTATGATTTAGGGCAACACGGATATATTGAAACAATTCGAGGGCGCGGCGGCGGTATTCGTTTGGCTATCGATCCTAAAAATATTAATATTGGTGAGGTTGTGCGTAAAACCGAGGAAGATTTTCATATTGTAGAATGTTTCAATCCAGAAAGTAATTTATGTAAAATTTCTCCGGAATGTCAATTGAAATTTGCACTCCATCAAGCATTAAAAGCATATTTGGCTGTTCTAGATTCGTATACATTAGATGACGTATTAGTTTCGAAAGACGGTTTAACTGAATTATTTGGAATAAAGAAAAACTAGTAAATGAATAATAATTTACTAGTTTTTTTTTCGGAAAAATAACGGAATTCTTCTTATTAAAAATGTATATAGGTACATTATATTGGAATGTTATTGCTCATTTTGTGACTATTTGATAATTTTGAGGACGATTGCTGTAATTAAACGGAAATTTACTCTGTTAAACTAAATTGAAGTCCGATAAAATAGTAAACGTTAATCGGAGGTGAAAAGTTGAGCAAAACAATCTTTATTACAGGGGCAACAAGTGGAATCGGACTTGAAATGACGAAGCAATTGATTGCACAAGGTCATACCGTTTATGCAACAGGACGAAATGCAAATGTTTTAAAATCACTAGAGCATTTAGGGGTGGTAACAATCCAAGCAGACCTGTGTAATTCAATGGATATTGACCGTGTGGTATCATTACTACCAGCTATTGATGTTGCGATTTTAAATGCAGGCTTAGGCTATTTTTCGAATGCTTTTGATTTGCTAGATGAAGAAGTGGATCAAATGCTAGATCTCAATGTAAGAGCACCAATTTTTTTAGCCAAACGTTTAGCACCTCAAATGATTGAAAGAAAAAGTGGACACTTTATTTTTGTTAGCTCACAAGCAGGTAAAGTGGCAACAAAAAAAGCGAGTGTCTATGCAGCAAGTAAGCATGCGATTACTGGGTTCGTTAACGGTTTACGCATGGAGCTTGCTGAAAATAAGATTGCAGTTACAGGGATTTATCCTGGACCAATTGATACCCCATTCCTACAAAAAGCGGATGAGACGAATGCTTATCGCAAGGCTATTAGCAATTTTTTAATTCAGCCAAGTAAAGTGGCAAGTGAAGTCGTTGAAGCAATAGAATCGAGGCCGCGGGAGATAAATTTACCGCGCATATTAGGAATTACGAGTAAATTGTATGTGGTCGCACCAAAAATGGTGGAGTTTTTTGGACGTAGTTTTTTTAATAAAAAATAATAGGTAATTTTCAACAATTTGATTATTTATTATTATCAAATCATTAAAAGAATACATAGTATATAAGATTCGGTTAATTACTTATGAATGAAGCATGAACTCCATCGGATTTTTGCCATTGTAAATCTCGTGATATGCCACTCGATGTTTTAATTACTTCAGCAGAGGTTTTCACTTCTACAAGTGGGGATGAATACAAAGTGCGTCCATAATTTGGTAATGGCAAACCTCGGCTGTATAGGGAAGCTTAGGAAAACAAAACACCGCCGTGCCGTCTAGCAACGTATGAGAGCCCACTATTGTGCAGGTCTCAAGTCATTTTTGGGTACCACTGATTATTATCGTGGTGTTCTAGAAAATAGTAAAACAATTAAATTTAATGAGAGAAGGTACATGTTGTAATGAAAAAAAGCGTTATTATTGGAATTATTGTGGCATTTCTTACAATTGGTGGAGGAGCAACAGCCTTTTTCATCTTTAACAAATCGGCGAAGCAACAATATTTCCTTGCAGAAACAAAAACAATGGAAAAATCAATCGAACTTTTCAAAGACAAATATGCAAATGAATTTGAATGGTATGATAAGTCTAAAAATGATGTGACAGAATACGTGATGGATTTTTCAGCAAGTCCAGGGGAAGAAATGTTAAGTTTTTTAGATCCACAAATACTGGATACTGTTGAAAACTCTTCGTTAAAAATTACGACGCAATCGGATATGAAAAAAGGCGAAATCATGGCTAAAATGGATGCCAACGTAATGGATGTTGAATTTAACGATTTTATTATGTACTTAACGTCTGAGAAATTATTAGTATCATTACCATTTTTACAAGATACAATTCAATTAAATGACAAAGATTTTGGAAACGTAATGCGTATGACAGATCCAAATTATGAAGGTAGCGAAACATTAGGGCTTGATCAAATGACAGGCAAAAACTCATTATATTCGGATGAAATGTCGGAGTATTTGGAAAAGGAATATTTAAAGTATTTTTATGAGGAACTTCCTGAAGAAGCCTTTACAGTAGGAGAAAAGGAAGAAGTAAAAATTGGTGAGAAAAAGCTAACTGGTGAAAAGGTTACAATGAAATTAACGGAGCAAGAAGTGAAAGATCTTTTCGTTAAAGTACTTGAAAAAGCGAAAAAGGATGACAAATTAGAAGGTCTGATAAAATCATTATATGAACAAAGCTCAGGAATGGCCATGTCAACATTAGATATTAATTTCTCAAAAGAAATGGATACAGTTATTGAAGAAATGATCCAAGGAATTAAAGATTCAAGCATTCCAAAAGGTTTAACTTCTGTTATTTGGCATCAAAAAGATTTAATTGTTCAACGTCATTTTGAAATGACAATTGGAGAAGAAACGATTGTTATTGATGGTAAACAATCAATTGAAGATACAAAACAAATTTTTGAATATGAAATTGGCGATAAAACAGATAAAGTAATTATTAAAGGTGACCTTACTTGGAAAGACCAAAAAGCGATAGATACAATTACTGTGAAAATGGACGGTGATGCGTCATACCTAGAATACAAAGGGGATGAAACATTAAAAGGTGATACACGTACGTTTACAAGAACTATTTCATTTGAAGATGACTATTCAAGCTTTGCGATGGATTGGTCAGGTGAAGCGACGCATGAAAAGGATCAAATGAAAGCGGATCATCAGTTTGCGATTGCGCTTGATGAGAGCGAGCTATTCGACTTAAATGTAAACCAAACGGCAAAAGTGATTAAAGAAGTAAGCTTTGATGTGGGAGACAGCGTAGTAAATATTGGTGAAATGGACCAAAATGCGTTCGATAAATATTTTAATGAAACATTATATGAACAATCCGAAGAGTGGTTAACGGATAAGTTCATGGAATTTGAAAATCTTTTCTATTAATGAAATCAGGTGATGACGATGAAAAACCTTGTATTTTTCACACATCAATACTTGACACAAATGAAGAAGAAGTGGTGGAAACTACTTCTTCTTTTCTTGTTTCCAATGATGATAATCGGACTGTCCTTTATGGCTTTGACATCGATATTTTCACAGAATGAACAACAAAAAATGTCGATTGCCATTGTTAATGAAGATTTTTCAAGTGAGAGTCAACTATTGGCACAACTAATTGTGACAGTTTTGAAAGAAAATACATATGTACAGGCAGAGCTCCTTTCAATGGAAGAAGCAGAAGCGCGGTTGAAGCAAAATGAAAGTACAGCCGCGATTATTTTCCCGAGTAACTTTGCCGAGGATTTATATGAAGGGGCTTCAGTAAAGCTCCACGTGCTCGGTAACCCACAAGAAAAAACGCAAAGCATGGTCGTTAATGAACTTGTTGAAACGATTACACGTTATATTTCATCTGCGCAGGCGAATATTTTGACGGTGTATCATTATGCGAAAGAGACATCAATTTCACCGGAAGAATTGGAAAGTTTAAAATTAGAGCTCTTAATGGATTTTACATTTTATACAATGGGGAAAAGTAAAGTTTTACGTGAGCATGAGTGGGTGTTGCTCCCATTTGAAAATCCGTTGCATTATTATTCATTCGCTATTTTATTTTGTTTAACCATCATTTGGTCGATTTTGCTATTTGTATTTTTATCGAAGCAAACATCGAAAAGCTTACAAGTTCGCTTGAAATTGGCCGGTGTTGCAATTTGGCAGGAGCATGTTGCGCGGATTATCACGACATTTATGACGGTGCTTACCCTTTCGATTGTCCTTTTTGTTATTGGGCTTTCACAATTGGAAATAAATTATTATGCACTTGATTACTTTAGAATTTCTTTATTTATTGGCTTACTTATCTTGCATACGATTGTCTTATGTGCCATTTTCGATATTGTTTTCTATTCAGATAAAGTGAAGCTATTAATTTCGTTATTTTTATGCGTTTTACTTCTTGCAGTGAGTGGTGCGGTTTTTCCTACGATTTATTTCCCATATGGCATGCAGCAACTATTCCCGTATTTTTATACGTATGACAATTGGAAATGGTTGACTGAGCTTATTTTTGAAGAGCGTAATTATGCTTCATATACAAAGAGTGGTTTTTGGCTCTTCTTGGCACTCTCACTATATAGTAGTCTCGTATACGTGAAGGGGAGGTTAGCCCGTTGAGAACATTACTTTTTACACGAATGTTGCTAATAAAAAAGCAGGCATTTTCTACATTCATTTGGCTTGTTATGCCACTTGTTTTAACGACTGTCCTCATTCATTGGATGACTGATGTTGTCGAGGATGGGCAAGTTCCTGTTGCCATTGTGGATGAAGACAACAGTGAACTATCTAAAGCATTTATTCAAGAACTTCAGCAAATCGATCTTTTAAACATTCAATTAATGAGTAAGCAAAAAGCGCTATATGCATTAGAGAAAAATCAGATTGATAGTGTATTTATTGTAAAACGTCATTTTGAAAAACAATTGCGAAATAATAAACGACACCATTTAATCGAAGCGTATTCAACGAACCGATCGTATTTTTATTTTGCGGTAAAAGAAAATATTAGTTCCCTTGCACAGCGTAAAGCAACACAAGCAAAAGCGGCTCATGAAGTGAAGAAATTACTCAACAAATATGAAAGTGATATTCACTGGTCGTTCGATCAAATTGTGGCTGAAGGGGAGCAACGTGAGGAACGTTATGAATTATTAACTGTTGATTTTTCCTTTTACAATGAATCTTCTACCCCTACAAAAAAAGACGTTTTATTGAGTCCGTGGGGCATATGGGCATTTTTTGCACTCATTTCAACTTTTTATTTATTGGATTGGATCATTAAAGAATCCAATCATCCAGTTGTCGTACGCTGGTTGCAAACTAAAATCTCATACACTACTTATTTTTTCAATACATTAGGTTTTTATTTATTATTCATGTTCGGGATTGATTTTTTAACATATCAATTACTTGAAACAAAATTTGTATGGTTTGAATTTTTAGCGATTGTCATTTTTCGATTGAGTTGTGTTGCACTGGCGTTATTTGTCGCAGTCCATATGAAACATACGTTGAGTTATCATTTCATCACACCAATCATTACGTTACTGCTCACATTTCTTGGTGGGGCATTCATCCCAATAGAGCAACTTGTTGTGAAATGGCCATTGTTGAGCGGAATTAGCCCCGTGTATGCATTATTACAATGGGATGTTTCACTCATTTGGAGTATTTTCATAGTGCTTGTATGCATTTATGTGTATAGAAAGGAGTCGAGCCGTTTTGCTTGAAGTGAAAAATATTAATAAAAAGTATCGTAGCCATGAAATTTTGCAAAATGTTTCTATGTATATTGCGCGCGGTGAAATGGTAGGGCTTGTCGGGCAAAATGGGGCAGGAAAATCAACCTTTTTGCAAATTGTTGCAACAGCGATGAGCGCAAATTCCGGCGATTTAATGCTAAATGGACTTTCCTATAAAGATAATTTAAAGGCCGTTCGTCGTCAAATCGGTTATGTTCCACAAGAGGTCGCATTGTGGGAACATATGACGGTTCGGGAAAATATGTTGTTTTTTGCAAAGCTCAGTTGGAACAAATTATCCGATGAGCAATGTCGAGCCATTTGTGAAAATATGCAATTGCATGAATGGGATAAGCAAGTAAGTGCGTTATCAGGCGGTATGAAACGCAAACTCAATATTGCTTTAAGCCTTATTGATGATCCACAGCTCCTTATTTTAGACGAGCCGACAGTAGGTATAGATTTAAAATCCAAAACAGAAATTGTGCGCTTCCTTATGCGGCAGGCAAAGGAACATCAAAAAATGATTCTTTATACGTCTCATGATATGGAGGAAATTACGACTTATTGTGACCGGGTGTATATGATGGGCGATGACTCATTTTACGATGACTACTTGCAGAGGAAAGGGATATTACTTGAAAGAATATAAAATTAGTCCATCGATTAAGGTAGATGAAATCCAGTATAAATGTACAATTTTTAGAAAAAAATGATTTAAACGAGTATTCTAAAGTAACATAAAACAATCGTTTTCAGACATGGCGAAAAAGTCTAAAATTTAATATAAATACAGTTGCGTTTATTTTTATTCCATGGTACTATTCATGTATAAACAATTATATAAATGTATAAAAATACATATAAGTGGAGGGAATTACCATGGCAAACAAGAAAGTCGTATTAGCATATTCAGGTGGTTTAGATACATCAGTAGCAATTCCGTGGTTAAAAGAGCAAGGATGGGACGTAATCGCGGTATGTCTTGACGTGGGTGAAGGAAAAGATTTAGAGTTCATTAAAAATAAAGCACTTCAAGTTGGTGCTGTTGAATCATATATGATCGATGCAAAGGATGAGTTCGCTGAAGAGTACGCGCTTATCTCTCTACAAGGTCACACTTGGTATGAGCAAAAGTACCCATTAGTATCTGCATTATCTCGTCCATTAATTTCAAAAAAATTAGTTGAAATCGCGACAGAAACAAATGCAGACGCGGTAGCTCACGGCTGTACAGGTAAAGGGAATGACCAAGTACGTTTCGAAGTTTCCATTAAAGCATTAAATCCAGATTTAGAAGTTTTAGCTCCTGTACGTGAGTGGGGCTGGAGCCGTGACGAAGAAATCGAATACGCTGCAAAACATGGTGTACCAATTCCTGCAACAATCGACTCTCCATTCTCAATCGACCAAAACTTATGGGGTCGTGCAAACGAAGCGGGTGTAATGGAAGATCCTTGGGTAGCACCACCAGAAGAAGCTTATGGTTTAACAGTTTCGGTTGAAAACGCACCGGATACAGCAGAAATCATTGAAATTGAATTCGTAGAAGGTAAACCAGTATCATTAAATGGTCAAGAAATGAAGTTAGCTGATTTAATCGAGGAATTAAACAAAGTAGCAGGCGCACACGGGGTTGGCCGTATCGATCACGTTGAAAACCGTTTAGTAGGTATTAAATCTCGTGAAGTATATGAAATTCCAGGTGCAAAAGTGTTATTAACAGCGCACAAAGAATTAGAAGATATTACATTAGTTAAAGAGCTTGCCCATTTCAAGCCAATTATCGAGCACAAATTATCTGAAATCATTTATAACGGTCTTTGGTTCAACCCAATCCGTACAGCTTTAGAAGCGTTCTTAAAAGAAACGCAAAAGTATGTAAATGGTACAGTTCGTGTGAAACTTTATAAAGGTCACGCAATCGTTGAGGGACGTAAATCTGCAAACTCTTTATACTCTGAAGAATTAGCAACTTACTCAAAACACGATAAATTCAACCATGCTTCAGCTGTAGGCTTCATCGAATTATGGGGTATGCCAACAGTCGTTGCTTCAGAAATAGCAAAAAATACAAAATTACCATCTGAAATAAAATAATTAATAAGTGAGAGCGATTCGGAGCCCGAGTCGCTTCTTCTTTTAACTTGCTTCAGCGAACTCTTTTTGTACCGAAAGCGAAGCGACAGGTACAGAAATCCCCTACTTCTATAAGAGGAGTATGAATTCCAAATATTCAACTCTATTCAGTGGGGGTTCAAACCCCGCTGAATCAAGTTAAGCCCCGGCGGATATCACAGATTTTTTAGAGGGAGTTTCCAAGCGAGCTTGAAAAAAATCTGGACGCAATTACGCCGAGGCGTAATTGATTTAAAAACAATATAAGAGCTGTTAGGAGAGAACAACATGGCAAAATTATGGGGCGGACGTTTCCAAAAGTCAGCAGAGGCCTGGGTCGATGAATTCGGCGCATCTATTGGCTTTGACCAACAATTAGTATTAGAAGATATCGAAGGCTCAGTAGCTCATGTGACAATGCTTGGCGCGCAAAACATTTTACCTACAGAAGATGTATCAAAGATTTTAGAAGGCTTATCACAGCTAAAGGTAAAAGCAGAAGCAGGCGAATTAAAATTTACAGTAGCTAATGAAGACATTCACTTAAACTTAGAAAAAATGTTAATCGATTTAATCGGTCCAGTTGGTGGGAAATTACATACTGGCCGTTCGCGTAACGACCAAGTAGCGACAGATATGCACTTATTCTTAAAGAAACGTGTGCCTGAAGTAGTGGGATTAATTGAAAACTTTCAAAACACCATCATCAAGCAAGCTGAGCAACATATTGATACTATTGCACCAGGCTATACACATTTACAGCGTGCGCAGCCAATCTCTTTTGCGCATCATTTAATGGTATACTTCTGGCAGCTTCAACGCGATAAAGAGCGTTTTAATGAATCGATGAAGCGTATTGATATTTTACCGTTAGGTGCTGGGGCAATGGCAGGTACAACTTTCCCGATTGACCGTTTAAAATCTGCGGAGCTTCTAGGATTTGCGGATGTCTATGCAAATTCAATGGACGCGGTTAGTGATCGTGACTTTATCGTGGAGTTTTTATCAAATTCAGCATTATTAATGACACACTTATCCCGTTTTGCAGAAGAAATTATTATTTGGTCTACAGATGAATTTAAATTTATCGAGCTTGATGATGCCTTTTCAACAGGCTCATCAATCATGCCACAAAAGAAAAATCCGGATATGGCAGAGTTAATTCGTGGTAAAGCGGGTCGAGCATTTGGTAATTTAGTTGGTCTATTAACGGTTCTAAAAGGTACGCCACTAACGTACAACAAGGACATGCAAGAAGATAAGGAAGGCATGTTTGATACGATGGAAACGGTTCTTGGCTCACTTAAAATCTTTGAAGGTATGGTGCGTACTATGACAATCAACAAACCTCGTCTTCATAGTGCGGTACATTCAGATTTCTCAAATGCAACAGAACTAGCCGATTACCTAGCAACGAAGGGCATGCCATTCCGTGATGCGCATGAAGTAACCGGGAAGTTAGTCTTTACATGTATTCAACAAGGTATTTACTTATTAGATTTACCATTAGAAGCAATGCAAAAAGAATCAAGCTTAATAGAAGAAGATATTTACGCAGTATTAGCGCCAGAAGCTGCTGTTAGTCGCCGTAATTCTTTAGGTGGTACAGGCTTTGGGCAAGTAAAAATTCAAATTGAAAAAGCGAAAAGCTTGCTTATTTAAAGATAGCACGAAAATTGAATAATAGATTTATATAACGATTTCTCAGATTTTTTCCAGAAATCGTTTTTTTTTAGTCTTGAAATAAAATGTGAAAGAGAATAAATATTCAAAAGAATTAATTATAATTACAAAAAAATCATCTTTATTAAATTTTATCTTTTCAAATAAATGGTATTGTGATAAGTTGAATAGAAATATATAATATTTAGAAAATTCAAATTATTCTGTAATTTTGTGAATATAGTAAAGGGTGAATTGGAAAACTTGTAAAGTAAGTTTCTGGAAAAGGGATTAGATATGTAGCAGACTTCATAGAATAATATTAACACGATTTACAAAACTAAGTTATTTTGTGTATGAATTCAGAAAACATGTAGCACAGTACATTATTTAAGATTTGAAGAACACAAATTTACATTTAACTTTAATGTACTCAGCATACAGCACTTGTAACAAACTAAGAAGAGACGAAAGGGGGACTGGCTCTATGTTTGGCTATATTGTGAAACGTTTCTTAATGATGATTGTGACGATTTTAATTATCGCCTCATTGACGTTCTTTTTAATGTTTCAAATTCCAGGTTCACCGTTTGATTCGGATCGAACGACGAACCCAACCATACAAGCTAACTTAGAAAGCTACTATAATTTAGATAAGCCAATTTATGTTCAGTATTTTACATATTTAGAACGTATTATTACGTTTGACTTTGGACCTTCTATTAAAAAGCCAGCCGAAACGGTAAATGGGCTTCTAGAACGGGGATTCCCGATATCATTTGAGCTTGGGATGGTGACGATATTAGTTGCTCTTATTTCTGGCATTTTATTGGGGACGATTGCAGCGTTACGGCATAATGGGGCTATTGATTATATTGCGATGACGATTGCCGTAATTGGGATATCATTACCGAACTTCATTTTAGCAACGGTACTCATTCAGATATTCGCCGTAAATCTAGGTTGGTTCCCAGCGGCTACATGGTCAAGTTTGAAGCACATGGTGTTACCAACTTTGGCGCTTGCAACGGGTCCAATGGCAATTATAGCTCGTTTAACGCGTGCGAGCATGCTTGAAGTACTGACACAAGATTATATTAAAATGGCACGTGCAAAAGGATTAAAGCCTTGGCGCGTTGTAGTAAGACATGCTCTCCGAAATGCGTTAATGCCAGTTGTTACTATTTTAGGTTCGATGTTAGCGAGTATTTTAACAGGTACATTTGTAATTGAGCGAATTTTCGGTATTCCGGGGATGGGGAAATACTTCGTTGAAAGTATAAATAACCGTGATTATCCGTTAATTATGGGGACAACAGTATTCTATAGTGCATTCTTAGTATTTATGCTTTTCCTAGTGGATATTATATACGGCTTCTTAGACCCTCGAATTAAGCTACATAAAAAGGAGGGGGATGCATAATGGTTCAATCAAAAGAAATTCCACAAGAGTGGTTTGCTCCTGCTGCAAAAGATGAGCAAAGTAAAGAGCAAGTAGTGCGTCCCACGTTGTCTTATTGGGCAGATGCTTGGCGCAGATTACGTAAAAACTATTTAGCATTATTCAGTTTAATATTTTTAGTATTACTTTCATTTTTCGCAATTTTAGTACCGATTGTGTCACCGCACTCGGTAACAGAAATCAATTTACCAAATCAAAACTTACCACCAAGTGCAACTCACTGGTTCGGTACCGATGAACTTGGACGTGATGTATTTACGAGAACTTGGTATGGTGCACGAATTTCATTATTCGTCGGGATTGCTGCTGCAACAATTGACTTTTTAATCGGTGTTATTTATGGAGGGGTTGCCGGCTATAAAGGTGGTCGTACAGACACTGTCATGATGCGTATTGTAGAAATTTTATACGGATTACCGAACTTAATCGTTGTTATTTTATTAATGGTTGTAATGGGACCAGGAATGACGACAATTATTATTGCATTAACGGTAACGGGTTGGATTGGGATGGCACGTATCGTTCGAGGTCAAGTATTACAGTTGAAAAACTATGAATTTGTTACGGCATCGAAATCATTTGGTGCAGGTACGATGCGCATTATTCGTAAAAATTTATTACCGAATACAATGGGTCCGATTATTGTTCAAATGACGTTAACAGTTCCAAGTGCGATTTTTGCTGAAGCATTTTTAAGTTTTTTAGGATTAGGGATTGCTGCTCCATACGCTTCATGGGGTGTAATGGCAAATGACGCACTTTCTGTTATATCAACAGGTCATTGGTGGCGTTTATTCTTCCCAGCAGTATTTATTTCTATGACAATGTTTGCATTTAATACATTAGGTGATGGATTACAGGATGCACTTGATCCTAAGTTAAGGAGGTAAGCATTCATGATGACAACAAATAACAGCTCTACACAAACTATCGTTCATCCAAATGCACAGCGTGACAATCAAGAAGTCGTGTTACAAGTGGAAGATTTAAAGGTTGTGTTTAAAACTTATGGCGGTACAGTACAGGCTGTGCGCGGTGCTTCTTTTAATTTATATAAGGGAGAAACACTGGCCATTGTAGGGGAATCAGGCTGTGGAAAAAGTGTTACATCGAATGCCATTTTAGGTCTTATTCCAAACCCTCCTGGAACTGTTACTGCGACGAATATACTGTTTAAAAATAAAGATTTGGCACGCATGTCAAAGAAGCAATATCGTGAAATTCAAGGGAAAGATATTTCGATGATTTTCCAAGATCCTATGACTGCGCTCAATCCAACATTAACAATTGGAGAGCAGCTAACAGAGGGCTTGAAAACACATAAAAAATTAAGCTCGGCTGAAGCAAAGAATAAAGCGATTGAGATGCTTTCGTTAGTTGGTCTTTCGAATCCAGAAGAGCGTTTAAAGCAATATCCTCACCAATTTTCTGGAGGGATGCGTCAACGAATTGTTATTGCAATTGCGCTTATTTGTGAACCAGAATTATTAATCGCAGATGAGCCAACGACTGCACTCGACGTAACGATTCAGGCGCAAATTTTAGAGCTATTTGAGGAAATTCAACAGCGCACAGGTATTTCGATTATTTTGATTACGCATGATTTAGGGGTTGTAGCGAAAATTGCAGACAGAATTGCAGTGATGTATGCCGGAAAAGTGATTGAAATTGGAACAAAGAGAGATATTTTCTATAATCCGCAACATCCATATACAAAGGGACTACTGAATTCCGTCCCACGGCTAGATTTAAAAGAAGAGGAATTACAGCCAATTGAGGGGACACCCCCAGATTTGTTTGCACCACCAGCGGGATGTGCATTTGCCGCACGTTGCCCATATGCATTGGTTGTCTGTAATCATGTCCAGCCAGATGTGACGACCATGACCGATGACCATCATGTAAGCTGTTGGTTACAGGATTCACGTGCAACAAAAAGACTAGGTGAATAGCATAAAAATGCTTCACATATAAATCTTCGCATATTTAGTGAAGAAAAATTTAAATTAGAGGGGGATTTCTATGAAGAAATGGCTTTCGTTATTTCTAATGTCATTAGTAGCTATTGTACTCGTTGCATGTACAGCAAGTGAAGATGCGGGAAGTTCTGATTCATCAGAAAAGAAGCAATCAGAAGGTGTTGAATCTGATTCAAACACTGATGGAGAAAAAGTTCTATATTTAAACAACGACAATGAGCCAACGTCATTTGATCCATCTATCGGGTTTGACTCGGTTTCCTGGGACCCACTAAACAACTTAATGGAAGGTCTAGTTCGCTTAGATGCGAATCTTGAGCCAAAAGAAGCAATGGCAGAAACAATCGATATTTCTAACGATGGTTTAACATACACATTCACTTTACGTGATGCTAAATGGACAAATGGAGATCCTGTAACTGCAGGTGACTTTGTTTATGGCTGGTTACACATGTTAAATCCAGAAACAGCTTCATATTCTGCTTTTTTAGCAACAAGCTATATTGAAGGTGCACAAGCTTACAATGATGGCTCTGGTGATGCAGCAGACGTAGCAATCAAAGCAATCGACGAAAAAACATTTGAGGTAAAATTAATTAATCCATTTGATGGGTTCTTATCAATGATTACACTACCAACTTTCTTCCCTGTTAATGAAAAAGTAGCAACAGTAACACCAACATGGTTTGCAAATGCAGATACATTTGTAGGAAATGGTCCATTTAAAATTACAGTATGGAACCATGAAGAAAAAATGACGTTTGAGAAAAATGATACTTATTGGGATAAAGATACGGTTCAATTAGACCGCATCGAGTGGGCAATGGTAAATGATTCGAATACATCTTACCAAATGTACCAAACGGGTGAGCTAGATATTACTGCTATTCCATCAACTCTAGCAGATACATTATTAAATGATCCAGAAGCAATTATTTACGATACAGCTGGTACGCAGTTCTATCGCTTCAACCTTACAAAAGAGCCATTTACAAACCAAAAAGTTCGTCAAGCATTCTCTTATGCAATTAATGCACAAGAAATAGTCGATTATGTTGTTAAAACAGGAAACAAGGTAGCAAACGGTTTCGTTTCTTATGGATTTAAAGGTCCAGATGGAAAGGATTTCCGCGAAACGCAAGGTTCATTAATTAGCTTTGATGCTGAAAAGGCAAAGCAATTATTAGCGGAAGGTATGGCAGAAGAAGGTTGGGACACTTTACCTGCTGTAGAGCTTTCATACAATACAAGCGATGAATTAAAATCAGTTGCTGAAACAATCCAAAGCCAATTAAAACAAGTTTTAGGTGTAGATGTAACAGTTCAAAACTCTGAGTGGGCAGTATTCCGTGAAGACCAAGTAGCGTTAAAATTACAATTCTCTCGTTCTACATTCGGTCACGATTATGCTGATCCAATTAATGCATTAGAGAACTTTACTTCTGACAACGATGCAATGAACCGTACGGGTTGGAAAAATGCTACGTATGATGAGCTGATTAAAAAAGCACGTGCTGAAGTAGATGCACAAACACGATGGAACTATTTATTAGATGCAGAAAAAATTCTAATTGAAGAAGCCCCATTAGTGCCACTTTACTACTACAATGGTTCAGCATTACAAAAACCGAATGTGAAAAACATTGTTCGCCCAGTTGTAGGTTCAATTGAATTAAAATATGCAACAAAAGAGTAATTATTTTAGAGATTGCGAGGTCATTATTGGCGTCGCAATTCCTTTTCAATCACCTGTCTTTAGACATGAGTGAATGAGGTAACATTCGTTCATGTGTGAAAATAGGGGAAGGGGATGATGGCAATGAGAATAATATCGAGTCGTTTACAAAAAGGGGATACAATTGGCATTATTTCTCTATCAGGTACATATTGAGTTAGAAAATTAGAGAACGCATTACCATTTTTACAGAAGTTAAATTATCCTTGGTTCAAATAAAAATTTAAAATAGAAAGCAATTGCGACATCAGGGGGGCAAAGCTATGAAACAAGGTAAGCTATTATCGGTTCGAAATTTAAAGCGCCATTTTGATCTAGGAAAAGGCACAACGTTAAAAGCGGTAGATGGCATTTCATTTGATATTTTCAAAGGAGAAACATTTGGACTTGTTGGTGAATCAGGTTGTGGTAAGTCAACAGCTGGGCGAACTATTATGGGTTTGTATAATGCAACTGAAGGCGAAGTTTTGTTCAATGGAAAAAATGTGCATGCTGCAAAGGGTGAGGAGAAAAATGCCTTAATTCGTAGTATGCAAATGATATTTCAAGATCCTTATGCATCATTAAACCCACGATCTACCGTCTTTGAAATTATTGCAGAGCCTATTCAGATTCACGGACTCGTTACAGACAAAGCGGAGTTACGAAATCGAGTTGTTGAATTATTAGAAAGTGTTGGTTTGAATCGTGATCATGCGAACCGTTATCCACATGAATTTTCAGGTGGTCAGCGTCAGCGTATTGGAATTGCCCGTGCAATTGCATTAGATCCTGATTTTATTATTGCTGATGAACCGATTTCTGCACTAGATGTATCTGTGCAAGCTTCAGTTGTGATGTTGCTACAAAAACTGCAAAAGGAAAAAGGATTAACGTATTTATTTATTGCGCATGATTTATCAATGGTCAAATACATTTCAAGTCGAATTGCGGTTATGTATTTAGGAAATATGGTGGAGCTCACAACGAGTGAAAATTTATACGATAATCCATTGCATCCATATACAGCAGCATTGTTGTCTGCGATTCCAATTCCAGATCCGGATATAGAAGAGTCACGACAGCGAATTATTTTAGAAGGTGAAATTCCAAGCCCAATTAATCCACCAACTGGCTGTGTATTTCATTCACGTTGTCCAAAAGCGATGCCACACTGTTCACAAAAGGTACCGATATGGACACAATATGAAGAAGGCCATTTTGTAGCATGTCATTTATATGTAACTAATTAAAATGTAATGGTATGGTATTATTTTATTTCCAATGAGAAATAAAGAATTGCAGTAATAATTTATTGTTTAATTAAGCTATTATTGGGTAGTTTATATGTAGACTCATGCAAATTGTATGGGTGTTAAGTCTCTCCCCCAATAGTAGACTGGAAAAATGCCCTTTTACGAAAAAAGGGCATTTTTTGATTATATCTTGAACTTCTTCACGGTATTTGCTAAGTCGTTGCTCAGTAAGTTTAATTGTTCGCATTCTTCTGCTACTAATTGAATAGAAATTAGCTGCTCGTCACTAGAAGCGCTAACTTCTTCGCATGTGGCTGCGATGGCCTGTGAATTGGATGCTAATTCTTCCATTGTCTGAATGACATCTTCTTTATTGCGCATCATCGCGGTAATTTCAACAGCTAGGTAGTCAAATGTATGTTCAATTTTTTGCATGCTGTTAGAGATAGTAGCAAAAGTTTGCTTTGTATTTGTAACGACAGTGCCTTGTGTTGCTACCGATTTTTCCATTTCATGCATTTGTTGTTCAATTAAGCTTGATTCTTTTTGTAATGTCGAAATCGTTGTATGTACTTGCTCTGTTGCGACAGCCGTTTGCTCTGCTAATTTCCGTACTTCATCGGCTACGACAGCAAAGCCTTTTCCATGCTCACCTGCTCGAGCAGCTTCAATAGATGCATTTAACGCAAGTAAATTTGTTTGATTCGAAATGGCATTAATTGTGTCAATAACTTCGGTTATGCTTACGATCTTTTGCTCTAGGTTTGTAACAACTTGTGACATTGATTGTAAATTTGTTTGTGATTGCTCAAAGCTATGTATTAACTCTTGCATGTTATGTTGGCCATCATCATTTTGTTTACTAGCTTGTTTTGTTATAGTGTATAGTTCGTTTTTTTGCTGTTCAAGTGAATTTATGTGATGTCCTAATTCGTTTGCTTGAATTGTCACTTCTTCATTATGTTCTGAAGCTTCATTTGTGCTTGCAGCTATTTCTGCTACTGCCTCTGATACAAGCAAGCTTGAAGCATTTGTTTCTTCGGCCATTGCGCTTAAATGCTGTGAGCGTTGTTCAACTTGGGTAGATGATTGCTGCACGACTTGTACAATCGCTTTCATATCATCAATCATCTTATTAAAGTTATTTGCAAGCTGGCCAATCTCGTCTTTTGATTGTAAATTGATTTTGGCTGTTAAATCGCCGTTTGCTACGCGCCCCATTAATGTGCCGAGTATTTGAAGTGGCTTTATCATTTTTGTAATAACAAAAAGGAGTACTACAAACATAACAGCGATAGTGATGATCGTAATAATAATCATGACTTTTGTAATACTTCTTGCTGTTTCATTTAATTTTTGTTCTTTATAAATAGCCCCAATATTCCAACCGATTTCTTGGATTTTACTGTATACAATAATATGTCTTTCATCATCAATGATTGAATTTACAAACCCTGAATTTTTAGAAGTTTGTAATACTTTTGAAATAGCATCTTGATCTTGAATATTTTCTCCTGCATAGGTAGGGTGGACGATTGCTACGCCCTCATTGTCAATAATAACAGGCGTCCCTTCATAGCCTAATTCAATCTTAGATACCATTGACGTTAAATTATCTAATAATATGTCTACACCAAGTACTCCAATAATTTTATTGCCATCTTGAACAGTAATTGAACCGGTGATTGTAGAGTGGCCAGTAGATTCGTCGATGTATGGTGATGTCCACTGTACTTTACCAGGATTATTCATACTATTAATATACCAAGAGCGTGTTTTAGCATCGACCTCTTTAATACCATCAAAATGTGGTTCAATGGTTACCATTTTATCATCTGCGAAATAAATTGATGAGGCATCAGGGAAACTAGCAATATAATTATTTAATTGCTTCCTATATAGAATGTCGGCATCTCCATTATAGGTACGGTCTGCTTGCGCAAATATTTTCACATCGTCAGAAAGTGCCATATTTTGTAATGATTGTTCATAGCCTTGTAAAAAAGAATTCATCGTTTGTGAAACTTGTTTTACTACTACCTCACTTTGTCCGACAACGGCATTTACTGTTTTGTCCTTAATCATCATCGAACTAATAGTAGCTAATGAACCAATTCCGACAATGACAATCAGCACAACAATACCAATAATACGCCATCGTATGGATGATTTCATGGAAATAACCTCCTAGAATTTAAAGTTAATAATTATAAGAAAAATCAAATGAATTAATAAATTTTTGTTTTGATATTTCTGAATAATATTTTAATAATACAACTGTTTTCATGGATTTACAATTCTTGTTCCTTTTGTACATTAATCTTATGAATTATTCGAAAATAAGCGAAAAATTACGTATAATAATATGTATAATGAAACTTTTTTGCTGTTTATTCGTAAAAATGATTAGTACAATGATCGGAGGAAATAGATATGTCAGAAAATCCATTATTCGAAGACTTAGATAAACGTCATCAACAGCCACAACAAACACAAACAACTGATATCATTCAACAACAAGCGAAACCACTTGTATCTGAACAAGAACTTTCACAAATACGTCAGTGCCAAGAGCAGTTAAAGATACAACCCCAAGTACAAACACTCGCACAAAAAATTGATGTCAAAAATCAAATTGCAGTATTAGAGTTTGGAAAGGAAACGGCGCAGGGAATTTCTACGTTTTCTGACCGTATGCTTGCAACAATTAAACAAAGTAACCTTGAAAAATCTACTACGCTTTTAAATAATTTAAATAAAATTATGGACCGTTTCGATCCTCAGGATTTCCAAGAAGAACAAAAAAAGGGATTCTTAAAGAAATTATTCTCAAAAAGTAAAGAACAGTTAGAGCGTATTTTATCTAAATACGATTCAATGAATAAAGAAGTAGATGCGGTTTACACCGAAATTCAAAAATACGAAGTAGAAATGAAACATAATACTGTTCAACTTGAGCAAATGTATGATGAAAACTTAAATTATTTCCATTCTTTAAGTGAACATATCGCAGCAATTGATTTAAAAGTAGGAGATTTACGTCAACAATTACCTGCATTAAACTCAAAAGCGGAAACGGGTGATCATGAAGCCATTATGGAGCTTGAAACGATTTCTCGTGGAATCGAATTATTAGAACAGCGCGGCTACGATTTAGAAATGGCACAGCAGGTATCATTCCAATCTGCTCCGCAAATTCGTTTAATGCAACAAGGGAATAACCATTTAATTGGTAAAATTAATTCTGCATTTGTTACAACAATTCCTATTTTCAAACAAGGCTTGATTCATGCTGTCACAATACAGCGTCAAAAACTTGTGTCAGATTCAATGGCTGAATTAGATCGCCGTACAAATGAAATGCTTGTACGAAATGCTGAGAACGTACGTCAAAATTCAGTCAATATTGCACGTCAGGCGGGTAGCCCAAGTATCAAAGTCGAAACTATCGAAACAACATGGAAAACGATTATGGCTGGGATCGAAGAAACAAAACAAATTCAGGCTGAGACCGTTCGTAATCGTGAAGAGGGTCGTAAACGTATTGAACAACTGCAATTAGAATATGAAAAATTAAAAAAAATGTAATTAAGACCGCTACATGAGCAATTTTCGTGTAGCGGTTTTTAATGTCAAAGGACTTGTAAAATGATTTGCAATTAGCCTTTCAATCGTTTATCATTATAACATAGTAAACTGATGGGAATTATAAAGAAAAGGTTGTGATCGTTTTGCCGAACTTACATGAACATACTAAAAATTATTTAATTAGAGTAAATGAAATACCATCATTAGTAACAATGTCGGCACAAGAGGCAAGAGAAATGCGCTCGAAAGCACCTAATCTTAAGCGTCCTACAGCGCAATTAGTAACGATAAAGCAACAAACAATAACGATGCGAGACGGACATAAAATTAATATCCGAATTTATACACCAAATGGACAAGGACCGTTTGATATCATTGTTTATTATCATGGTGGGGGTTGGGTATTAAATGATTTAAATACTTGCCATGAAAGTTGTTCATATATAGCGCAACAAACAAATCAAATTGTTGTATCAGTCGAATATCGATTAGCACCAGAATATAAATTCCCTATTCCTGTATTTGATGCATTCGATAGTTTTTTATGGGTCAATGAACATGCGTCAAGTTTTGATGGGAATGTGAAAAGAATTTCTGTAGCTGGTGACAGTGCGGGAGGTAATTTAGCAGTAGCAGTAAGTCAATTAGCTGCGAGGGAGAAATTACCAATCACGTCGCAAATTTTACTCTATCCGGTTACAGACTTGAGTTATAATACGAAATCCTATTCATTATTTGGAAAAGGCTTTGGCTTAGATCGTGATGTTATGCAGTGGTTTGGTGACTATTATATTAGTTCACAAATTGATGCTACCAACCCACTCGTGAGCCCGCTTCAATTGACCAACTTTACACATTTTCCACCTACAATTATTTTTGTGGCAGAAAATGATGTATTACGTGACGAAGCACTTGAATTTAATAAGAGATTACAACAAGCAGGTGTTCAAACAAAATCTATTGTTATGGAAGGGCTTGTCCATAGTTACTTTACAAATAATGAAGTGTTTGAGCGAGAAATACACCAAACAATTGAGCAGATTGACGCCTTTTTAAAACAATTATCGGAAGAAACACGTGCAAACAATTAGTCGTTTTGCTTTTATTAATGCGATATGCACGACTTTATTTTTGGCAATACACCAATTATTTCAATAGTATATATCTCGAGCAGCTCTTGATTTCAAGGGCTGCTTATTTTTTTTATTTGTCATGTCTAATAAGGGGTTAAAATGGTGAAATTGGGTAAAGAACATACGATATAAAATCGCCGTAAAAGGAGAACAAGACATGGAATTAAACTTAATGAAAATTGATGAATTTTTAAATTTACCAAAAAGTGTAATCCGTCGTGCAGATGAAAAAGATGTTTTAAATATAAAAAATGAACTGCTCCTGTTGTTAAATAATCGCAATGGCGAGCATGATAAAAATCAAATTCGCAAATTAATCAATGAAATCCAATATATGAATCTCTATGTTGTAAAAGATGATTATGACAAAATCATTTATTCTTACGATCCGCCAAAATGCAACACACCACGTGTCACAATTAATGAAAGTGGTTGGATTGAGCTTGTTAAATAATTGAAAGTGATTCCTTCTTGATGCGTGCTAGTATGCAGTTAGTAAGAAAAAGGGTAGAAGTGGCAAGGGCAAAGGATCAACGATGATAAGGTGGAAGTATGTTAGCATTTTATTGATGCTCATTTTTGGAGTAAATCTATCAATTACAGGTAGAAAATATCTAGTAAAACAAGTGCCTAAGTATAATTACTTTGGCACTTTTATTTTAAACTTTAATGTTTGTATTTGTAAAAGGAAGCGTTTTTTGAGAGTATCTTACTATTTATTTTGCATGATCACGATATAATGGAAGTTATAAAACTCTTAGTCATGGCAGATTTACATTAGGTAGAGTGTCGAGTAAATATTGATGATTGGTTATGATGATACATAATGGGATCAAGGTGCATATCAATTCAAATTGAAGTCAATAACATATTTGATGTTTACATCATTGTACACGCACACCTGGATTGCTTTGATTAATAGGTAATGAAATTCACGAAGAACATGAGCATTTTTTATAGCACTAAATAAAAGAATGATTTGTTGCCTTGCTTGCGAACATTTTATTAGAAGTTGTAAATGAATAATTGGCACAACGTTGGTCATTTGCTGTGCTACAAAAAAAATCGTAAATTTTGGGGGGATTGACTATGATTCAAACAGTAGCGTCATGGCTTAAACATTCAGCTTCTACTGTCATTTTAACTGGTGCCGGTATGTCAACAGAATCTGGTATACCAGACTTTCGTTCGAAGGCAGGCTGGTGGAAATCAGTTGATCCACGAACTGTTGCATCTGTTGAAAGCTTAACACAAAATTATGAACTATTTCGTGAATTTTATCAGCTAAGAATTAAGGCACTTGAACAAGTTAAGCCGCATAAAGGCCATGAAATTTTAGCTGAATGGGAGCAGCAAGGGCTAGTTGGGTTTGTTGCAACACAAAATGTCGATCGGCTACATCAATTAGCGGGTAATAAGCAGGTAGCAGAACTTCACGGGAATATTTTGACCATACGCTGTGAAAAATGTGAGAAACCACACAGTAAAGAACATTTTATGAATAACGCTGTATGCACGTATTGCATGCATCATTTACGTCCGAACGTTGTCTTGTTTGGTGAGTCATTGCCACAAGAAGCATGGAACCGCACATTAAATGAAATTCAACAGGCAGATATTATATTTGTGATTGGGACAAGCCTTGAAGTATACCCGGTTAACCAATTACCGATGATGGCTCAAGGAAAGCTTGTTTATATTAATTTAGAAGTGGAATCACAGACACAAGGCTTTGATGCAATAATACAAGGTACTGCGGGGGAAGTTTTAGCGCAAATTGACGTATTACTTAATAGATAATACAAAGAAGGGAGCAGTTCAAAATGGACTGCTCCCTTTTTATTTGACAGGTGGGAATATATAAATTTTTATATCTATTGGGTAGCGATTAACACAAAGCTATTTAATGATTGACGGTACGCTTCATCCCGATTCATTAAATGGTAATAGCTTGTTGCTAATGTTTGAATTGCGAGTGGTGCTTGCTGTAACTGATTGTACAATACATTTGCGTAGTCAATTTCCCACTCTCCGTCTTGTAAGTACGTCGCGTCAATAATTTTTGATTGTTGAATTTCAAAACCTGCTTGTCCTAGCATTTCTTCGATTTGTGCTTTATGGAAAACGTTTTGAATGTTGCCATCCCCACCGCAAAATGCGCTATAAAGGGCAAGAATATTTACAGCACAAAAGTGTGAGCGTTGGCTAATTTCTGTATAATCAACATCCCATTCAGCAAAACAAACGCGATTTGTCATCGATTTCATTTTCAAAAAGTAGGAATGTAGTTGCTGTGGCCTCGCAAAATACCAAGAGCAGTGTGATAGAACAATTACATCGAACATTTCTGGTGTGTTAAATGCTAAAAAGTCCGTTTCGTAGTGAAAGTCAATACGAGAACCGAGGGGGGATTGCCTGATTGTATCCGAAGCTTCTCCAAGTGTAATCGGTGCCCCGTAGTGCGGTGCAGCAATATCAATTGCCACCACTTTTCCTGTTTGACCAACGGCATCTGCTAAAGCAACTGTTGTATCTCCCTGACCACAGCCAATTTCTAATACACGCATTCCTTTTTCAATGTTAAAATTTTCGACTAATGCTATTCGATGTGTTAACTGTGTGCGTTGAATGGAGTCATCTCCAATAATTTTCATACATGCTAATAAGTGATTCAATTTTTCAGCTCCAATAATCATTTTAATTGTTATTGAGCTTTAAAATATACTCAATAACTGTTTTCGTATACCTCATATTTAACTACCATCAATTCATCGACTCCTATCTTAAGATAGTAATAGTTAATCATTTTTCTGAAAATATTGCAAATAATGGATAGCGTGAATGGGTTGCTAAAAACGGGTTAAAATACAAAAGTGAGGAGTAGAAATAATAGATAAATAAGGAGGGGTATATTATTAAAAAAAAGTTACTCAATGCTTAGATATATTGCAGTAAAGATTAGGAGAACGGCAGATTAAATCATATTATTGAACTTATGTGTTTTTCTTAATAATTTTCAAAAAGGCGAACAATAATATAATAATTATATATAAAATTCGGTTTTTTTGTTGACAACGTTTTCACCATCTTGTAAAGTAGCTAATGGCGAACGAAGGAATAAATAAATTAATGTTCGTGTTTAGGAGTGTTGTAAAATGATGGATACAGTTTTTGATTATGAGGATATTCAATTAATTCCGGCGAAATGTATTGTGAAAAGCCGTACAGAATGTGATGCTACAGTGAAATTAGGCAACCATACATTTAAATTACCGGTTGTCCCAGCAAATATGCAAACAATTTTAGATGAAAATTTAGCTGAACAATTAGCTTCTCAAGGCTATTTCTATATTATGCACCGTTTTAACCCGCACACACGTGCACAATTTGTACGTGATATGCAGCAAAAAGGGTTTATCGCATCAATTTCTGTTGGTGTAAAAGACGAAGAATATGAATTTGTTGAACAGTTAGCAAATGAGCAACTTGTTCCTGATTTTATTACAATTGATATTGCGCATGGTCATTCAAACCAAGTAATTAATATGATTGGTCATATTAAAAAGCACTTACCAAATACATTTGTCATTGCTGGAAATGTTGGTACACCTGAAGCAGTACGCGAGTTAGAAAATGCTGGCGCAGATGCAACAAAAGTGGGAATCGGCCCTGGTAAAGTATGTATTACAAAAATTAAAACAGGTTTTGGTACAGGCGGCTGGCAATTAGCGGCACTTCGCTGGTGTGCTAAGGCTGCAACGAAACCAATTATTGCGGATGGTGGTATTCGTACAAATGGGGATATCGCAAAATCAGTTCGCTTCGGTGCTTCAATGGTTATGATTGGTTCATTATTTGCAGGTCACGAAGAATCACCAGGGAAAACGGTAGAAGTTGATGGCAAACAAGTAAAAGAATACTTCGGATCAGCGTCAGAATTCCAAAAAGGTGAACGTAAAAACGTAGAAGGTAAAAAGATGTATGTCGATTCTAAAGGTTCAATTTTCGATACATTAACAGAGATGGAACAAGATTTACAGTCTTCGATTTCATATGCAGGTGGAAAAACATTAGCTTCAATCCGCACGGTGGATTACGTTATCGTGAAGAATTCAATTTTTAATGGCGACCGAATTTAAAATTTTCAGAAAAATTAGTTGACTTCTCATAGCTTTATCTAGTACACTTCATTTCAAGAGTACATGGAAGCGTTGAATGGAAGTAGTAAATGGTGTGTATACCTTTAGAGAGCCAGTGGTTGGTGCAAACTGGTGGATACAGCTATTGAACTCGTCCAGGAGCATACGACCTGAAATGATAGTAGGGAAGTCGGGAGCCTGCCGTTAAAAGGGCTTTAAGTGGAGCGTTTAGGCGTTCAATTAGAGTGGTACCGCGAGTTCAACCTCGTCTCTATTCGGAGAAATCCGTTTAGAGGCGAGTTTTTTTATTGTGATGTCTAGGCTAAAGCGATAGCTCCTCGCATCATTAGGTCCCACCGTCGAAAGTCGGTGGAGCGCATACTTTCTAGTAGGGTACTCTATCGCTTGAGGCTCACACGATATGAGTTATGTCGGCCATGGCAACATGGACGTGGTGCTCTGGCCGGCTCTGAGTTAAAAGTGTGCTTAAGTGCTGTTCTTGATTCACTTTCATGGTCAAAATCATTTAGAAGAAAAGGGGAATTTACAATGAGTCGAAAAATTTGGGTTTTTGATACAACATTACGTGATGGCGAGCAGGTACCTGGAGCCAAATTGAACTTATACGAAAAGGTGGAAATCGCTCAACAACTCAAAAAATTAGGTGTTGACATTATTGAAGCTGGATTCCCTGCTTCATCACAAGGTGATTTTGATGCAGTAAAGGCCGTAGCACAAAAGGTAGGTAATTCATCAGATATTATGATTACTGCATTAGCCCGCGCTGTGAAAAATGATATTGATTCAGTTTATAACGCCGTAAAGCATGCACAAAATCCAATGATTCATATGGTACTAGGAACGTCTGATATTCATGTCGAAAAGAAATTTAGTAAGTCTAAAGATCAAATTTTACAGATTGGTATAGACGCAGTAAAATATGCGAAAACCCTACTACCACAAGTTCAATATTCTACAGAAGATGCATCTCGCTCGGATTTTGAATATTTATGGAAAACGATCGAGGCGGTTATGAAGGCTGGAGCGACAATGATTAACGTGCCAGATACGGTAGGATACGCAGAGCCAGAGCAATGGGGTGAAATGATTGCAAAATTAAATTACCGTATGAAAAATTTAGATGATTCGGTATTGCTTTCTGTACATTGTCATAACGACTTAGGGATGGCGACAGCAAACACCCTTGCTGCTGTGAAAAATGGGGCGGACAAAATCGAAGTTACCATGAATGGTATTGGCGAACGCGCAGGAAATGCGGCACTTGAGGAAGTTGTTATGGCAATTAAAACGCGCGGCGATATTTATAATGTATTCACGGATATAAAAACAAAGGAAATTATCAATACATCTCGCTTAGTTTCAAGCTTTATGGGGCTTGATGTACAGGTCAATAAAGCAATCACAGGTGACAATGCCTTTGCACATTCATCTGGTATTCACCAAGATGGCTTATTAAAATCACGTGATGCATATGAAATTGTGCATCCTGAAGATGTTGGGTTAGACGACATGGAATTAGTGTTAACAGCACGTTCTGGGCGTCATGCAGTGAAAAATTCATTAGCAAAACTAGGCTTTAATGAATTTGCGGATGAAGAATTTGAAGGGATTTTCGAAAGCTTCTTAAAACTAGCGGATTCGAAGAAAGAAGTATACGATCATGATTTATATGTCATTGTTGAAAACTACTATGAAAAATCAGACAAAAACAACCCGAACAAAGAATCGTATAAAGACCAATTTTATGATTTAGAGGATTTACAAATTATCGCAAATTCAACATTCCCAAATGCGAGTGTAAAAATTCGCAAAGGTGAAGAAATATTTAAAGCAAGTGCTGTTGGTTCGGGCCCTATTGATGCCCTGTATTCAGCTATTGCAGATGTTACTGAAATCAATGTGAAACTAGTAGAGTATAATATTAGCTCGGTTTCACGTGGTCAAGAGGCACTTGGTAAAGTTAAAATTATTGTTGAATATGACGGTGAAAAATACATTGCAAAAGCGGCAGATACTGATATTTTAAAAGCTTCGGCATTTGCTTATATAAATGCAATTAACAGCATTATTGTGGCACAAATTACACCACAACCGCTAACTGAAACTGCAAATATATAAAAAAAGCGTGTCCCTTTTGAAAACGGGGCACGCTTTTTCAGTTATTTTATTAGCTGTTTTGCAAGTAATGTGTAGCTGTTTATACGTTGTTCAATCGAATAGAGATTACTATTAATCATCGCCTCATCGAAGCCGTATTCCGCTTGCTCTTCTAGAATTTGCGTAGCCACATCCTCTGCTGAACCGATAAGCATTAAATGTCGATTTTGCTCTAGCAACATTTTATCCATTTCGGTTAAAGGATAGTCGTTTGCTTCTTCAGGTGACATAACATTTAATAATTTTCCACGCATTAAATTTAAACGACTAATTTGCATAGGCATGGAGTAATATTCTGCTTCATCGGCTGTTGCTGCTACGCTGACAGCATAGGTTGTAATTATTTTTGGCTTTTCCATATAGTAAGAAGGTTGAAAGCTACTACGATAAGCATCAAAAATTGATTTTGACATTTGCCCGTTAAAAAATTGTGCAAACGAGTAGCCAAGCCCTGCAGCACCGGCTTGACGTGCACTTTGACCACTAGAGCCAAGTAACCATGCCTCCGGTAATTGTACTTTAAAAGGAGTGGCTACAACATTATCATAAACGGCTTCACCTGTACGCTGTTCATTCATAAGACGTAAAATAACGTCAAGCTTATCGTATTGTTCTGTCAAATCTGGACGCCGCCCACTTGCTAAAGCAGTCATAGCTGGCATATCTCCACCAGGAGCACGCCCCGCACCAAAATCAACTCTACCTGGTGCAAGTGCAGATAATGTTTTAAACACTTCCGCAACTTTAAAGGGCGAATAATGCATCATCATAATTCCGCCTGTCCCTACACGAATACGTTCTGTTTTAGCTGCAATGTATGCCGCAGTTACTTCTGGTGCCGAGCTTGCAAGTGTCGTTGTATTATGATGTTCTGCAAACCACATACGTTCATAACCCAATTGATCGCCAAGCTGTGCAATTTTTACACTATTTGAGAGTGCCTCTGTAGAAGTCATTCCTTTTGAAATAGGCACTTGATCTAAAATACTAATTTTCATCATTTTCACCTCGTTACTAGAAACATTAACGAAACGACTTCAATTTGTAAAATTATTGGCCTAAAAAATAAGTTTTTAATAGTGCTGCCCGTTCTCGAATACGTGATTTTAGCTCAACAACTTTTGGTGTAGGTGCTGCAATGACATCTGAATCTAAACCGAGTTTCTTCGCAAGTATATTTGCGCGTTTTAAGTGAAAGTCATTTGAAACAATTGTAATATTAGTAGTGTTTTCAGGTAATAATTGTTTAGAAAATTTGATATTTTCATAAGTAGATGTAGATTTATCTTCAATTAGAATACGCTCAGCATCTATTCCTGCCCGTACTAAATAATCATACATAACAGAAGCCTCAGTTTGATCTTCATCAATACCTTGCCCACCTGAAACAATTGCGGTTACATGCGGATATTGTTGTAAATAGTCGGCCGCAACATCTAAGCGGTATTTTAATGATAATGATGGTACGCCACCTGGCTTTACCTTGGCACCAAGAATAATGACATAATCATTTGTACCATTTGCTTTTTCTTTTGCAGCTTTATCCATTTCGTTCCCGAGCCATATGTATACAATCGCAGGTATAGTTAGAACAGCGAATCCAACAATGAGCCATTTATTCATTGAAAAACCCCCTTTATATACTATACGTAGATGAAAGGGGGAATGTTTCGCATTCAAAAGAATTTTTGCGGTTATTTAATTCGGTGAATTAGTAATTGTAATTATTTCAAGGTATACACATTCGGAAATAATTAGTGCTATTTTGATGCATCATTTATTTTTCTGACACTGCTTGATGATGTTTTGCTTGTACTTGTATACTTAAATAATTTAGATATCGTATGAGTACATAACCAACAATACATACCGCAAGTAAAAGCTGTACGTAAAAATAAGTTGTCATTATATTTTTAAAAATGCCCTGTAAATTAACATAGTAAAGCATCGTATTTGTCGCAGTTGCTGAAATGACAAGAGGGAAAGTCATTGCAGCATAACTTGGATAAAACGGAAGCATCAACATCGAAGGAAGCTTCGATAATACTAAGAAAAATAATAGCTGAGCAATTACATATAATACAGCAATCATCGCTATAGAAGTATTAAATTGCTCGAAATAAGCAGCCAAAATAAGTGATGCCGGCGCTGATAAAATAGCTAGCATTGGAATGGTTGGCTCTGGTAAATCTTTGCGAATAAAACCACGTAAAATGACAATTGGTGCGACAATGACAAACGCACAAAAAGCAAAAATTACAATCCCTTGAGTAAAGTTGCCAGAAAGGTCTCTCGCAGTTAGAGGCATTACAGCAGTTCCGACAAATAAAACGAGCCAACTTGGAAAGACATTCGCAATCGTAATATTCTTTTTCCAGATAAACGTAAAGAAGAAATAGCAAATAATAAATATTTGAGTTACTGCTGCTAAAATCCATAGCGTATGGCTAAACGAACTGCTAATTCCGTAATAATGTAAGCCACTACTTAGTACTAACGTTCCCATAGTAAATGTAGGGGATACCGAAGCAATAATAGGGTTTTGCATTTCTGCAACAACGGAATTTGTAGCAAATATTAACTTTCCTAGTAATAATAAAAATAGCACCATACCAACAAAGTAACTAATATGTGCGGCAATTGTAATCTCTAATCCATGCAATAAATTCCCGAGTGAGAAAAATGCAAGCATGACTCCGCTTAAAGGGATCGGGATTGCTTCGAATAAGTACTTCATATTAATCAATTATTCCTCCATCTAAAAATCGCGCAAAAACAACTTACCAGTTTTTGCGCGAGGTGTTTATACCTTATTTTACTGCGTTATCTTCAATCCAACAACTGCAATTATGATAAAAGAAATAAATAAAACACGTTTCCAGTCTTTTGATTCATTATAGAGGAACATTCCTACAAGTGTTCCACCAACTGTCCCGATACCTGTCCAGACAGCATAGGATACTCCCATTGGTAGTGTTTTCATCGCTAATGCTAAAAATGTAAAACTACATGCAAAGGCACCAAATAAGATGGCAAACGATGATAGATTCTTACGTTGTGCTACTTTATTCATGCCGATTACGCCACCAACTTCAAAAAGTCCTGCTAAAATTAAATATACCCAAGCCATTATGCATCCCCCGTTTCTTTCTCACTTGAGAGCATTTTTAAACCAATAACTCCGACTAATAATAACAAGATAAAGCTAATTTTTGTCATACTAAATGGCTCGTTAAATAATAAGGTTTCGACAATTACCGTTCCAGCTGTCCCGATTCCTGTAAAAACGGCATAAACTGTTGATACAGGTAGTTTGTTTGTTGCGATAATTAAAATGTAAAAGGATAAAACGATAAGTGCAATAACACCAATCCAAAATGGAATGGTGTGTGCATATTTAAGTCCCATCGCCCAGCCGATTTCGATTAGTCCTGCTAACAATACTAAAAGCCAATACTTTGTCATGATTTTCCCCTTAATTTGTTATTCCTTTATAAAAGATTTTCCAGCTCGCTTGCAAACGTTTTAAGAATCGTTCATTTCCGCCATACAGCATTTCAACATATAGACTATCTAACAATGCTAAAAAGCTAATTGCTGCATCTTCCGCGCTAACCTTAATATGCTGTGTACTGAAATAATCTTTAAATAATTGTTCCAAGTAGTCTAAATAATAGTACGCTTGTTTATTTAATGTTTGTTCTAAATGCTGTGGAGTTAAATACAATGTGCGAATAAAAAATTTTGTCTCGACATATTGCTCCATGCGCTGTTCTACTTGCTGTAACAATGGCAATAATTTTTGTTCAATAGGTTGTTGTACATTACTCGTCATAGAGGCTTTCATAAATGCGAGTTCAAATTGAAGTGCTTCCTCAAAAATGGCTAGATACAAATCATCTTTACTTTTGAAGTATGTGTAGATCGATTGTTTTTTAATGCCAATCTCGTCTGCAATTTGTGCTAGGGAACCGCCGTTATAGCCATGTTTACCAAAGTTATGAAATGCTGCATGCATCAGTTTTGCTTTTGTCATTCGTTTCACCTTCCTAACGTTCGTAAGGTAAATATAGCACGAAAAATTTGCACATGCAATATTTTTGCATTACAGTGAGAAAAACAGTAGAAATTAGGTGGAAATATGGAACGTTGTGCTTGGGTGAAATTAGATGAACCAGTATATGTGAAGTATCATGATGAAGAATGGGGTGTACCTGTTTATGATGATCAAAAATTATTTGAAATGCTTTGCTTAGAAGGCGCACAGGCAGGGCTCAATTGGCTAACTATTTTAAAACGTCGAGAGGGATATCGTGCTGCTTTTGATGGGTTCGATGTTGAAAAAATCTTGAACTATGATGATGCAAAGCTTGCAGTGTTAAAAGAAGATGAACGCATCATTCGTAATCGTTTAAAAATAGCGAGCGTTGTTACAAACGCCAAAAGCTATATTAATATGCAACAAAAGCATGGCTC
This sequence comes from Solibacillus daqui, assembly GCF_028747805.1. Classification (NCBI taxonomy): domain Bacteria; kingdom Bacillati; phylum Bacillota; class Bacilli; order Caryophanales; family Caryophanaceae; genus Solibacillus; species Solibacillus daqui. Next base: position 2,277,497 of record NZ_CP114887.1, on the reverse strand, counting down.
GTTTGCGAACTATATTTGGTCGTTTGTTGATGGGAAGCCTATCATTAATCATTGGGAGCGAATTGAAGATGTACCAGCAACAACTGAGATTAGTGACCGTATGAGTAAACAATTGAAAAAGGATGGGTTCAAATTTGTAGGTAGTACAATTTGTTATGCTTTCATGCAAGCTGTAGGAATGGTAAATGATCATACGAAAAATTGTCACTGTTATCAAAAGTAATTATTTGTCTATATTTATTTGGTTGTCACAGAAATAAATCAGTATAGGGTAATTCTATATAAAAATAAGGCACCAAAGGGGATTTTACCGATATTAAATTTGATAAACTTACATATGTACTTGCTATTACAGAGTAATCATCACTATTGCTCGAACAACGAAACTTGAATTTGTAAATGAACAAAAAAGTGCGGCTACTGAATAAGTAGGCCGCACTTTTTTCTTATTTCACAATCATCGCAGGGCAGTTGACACGCTTTATTACCTTATGTGAAACACTGCCTAAAACCATCTCTTGTAAGCCATTTAAACCTCGGCTGCCGATAATTACTAAATCAACGTTTTGACCGTTTGCAAATTTAATAATTTCTGGGCCAGGAATACCATGAATCATCTCTAAATGAACATGAATGTGTTCTGCTTTAAATAATTGTTCAATGGGTAAAAGCTTTTGACGGCGTGCCATATATAAACTCTCAATTGAACTTGCATAGAGAACTTCTGTTTTTACCTTTTCCAAATCAATGACAAATATAATCGTCACTTTGCAATTTGGGCTTACTTTTGCAATTTTTAAAGCTTCTTTCGCAGCGCGTATAGAATTTTCAGAGCCGTCAGCCGCAAGTAAAATATGTTGATACATGTATGTTTCCCCCTAATCAAACATTGTTGTACCAGTTAATTTCCTTACTAATTGCTTACCAGTTTCGTCAATGTTCTGGTAGTTTATAGTAATCCCTTTCTCTTTCAGTTGCTCTTTTACCTTCATTAATGCACCAATCGCAGAATCATCCCACACTTTACAATTCGTAAAATCAATCATAATGTGTGAATCTGTAATCATTTGCGTTTTAAAATAGTTAATAAAGCTTTCCGTAGAGGCAAAGAACAATTGACCACTTACATAATAGATTGAACCATTGTGCGAGATTTTCACACGTGAGATTTCATTGACAAAAAATAGCGCACTAACAACGATACCGGCAACAACACCTAATGCTAAGTTATGTGTATATAGGACAACGGCAATTGTGAGTAGCATGACAAAGACATCCTTTTTCGGTGCGGTTACTGCATATTTAAACGATTGCCAATCAAACTGTGTAATACAGACAACAACCATGACACCAGCTAACACTGGCATCGGAATTTGTACGACATAGTCTCCTAGCACTAAAATTAAAAACATTAAAAATGCACCCGCAACAAATGTTGATAAACGACCACGTGCGCCAGTTTTAACGTTGATAATCGATTGACCAATCATCGCACATCCTGCCATACCACCGAAGAAGCCATTAATCACATTGGCAATCCCTTGACCACGTGCTTCCTTATTTTTATCACTTTCACTTGATGTCATGTCATCCAAAATTGATGCAGTTAAGAGGGATTCAACCAATCCAACAATGGCTAAAGCCAATGAATACGGTAAAATAATCATCAATGTTTCAAATGTAAATGGAATATTTGGAACGAAAAATGACGGTAATGTCTGCGAAATCGAACCCATGTCACCAACTGTATTTAATTTTACACCAGAATAGAATGCAACAACCGATAAAATTACAACCGCGATAAGTGGGGCAGGAATCCCTTTAATAAGATATGGAATTCCATAGATTAATGCGATTGTTGTCAATAAAAACACCCAGGTGTACAAGTCACCACCAATAAAGTGTGGCATCTGTGCGATGAATACTAAAATGGCTAAAGAGTTCACAAAGCCTATCATGACCGCATTTGGAATGAACTTCATAAGACGGGCGATTTTCAGCATTCCGAAAATAATTTGAATAATACCAGTTAAAATCGTTGCTGCTAATAAATAGTGCAGCCCGTAATCCTTTACTAATGTTACAATAACAATCGCCATTGCCCCAGTAGCAGCAGAAATCATAGCTGGACGACCACCAACAAAACTTATCGTCACCGCAATAACAAACGACGCATAAAGTCCTACCATTGGATCAACACCAGCTAAAATAGAAAAAGCAATCGCTTCGGGAATAAGTGCAAGTGCGACAACTAAACCAGCTAGTATATCGGCACGTATATTTCCAAACCATTGCTGTCGAAATGTGTGCATAAAAAGTCTCCTTAAATAAATCTTTCCTAATGATAACATGGGTGTCAAATAATCTTATAGTGAAAATTATAAACATAAAATTATAATCAGGATTATTAAAAATGTGAGTAAACTCCTAATTATTACAAAAATAATTGAGTACCACGAATCAATTTGATTAATTTTTCCAAAAAATAATATTCAAGGAAAATTATCTATGCGTATAATTAAATTATTATTTGAATAAAGGAGTTTAAGCGGATGACAGAACAATTATTTTCACTACAAAACTCAATTGATAATCAAACGACATTACAACAATTTATCGAACGCTTAAAGCCGCTCCATGTAATTTTGTCGCAAAATACATATGTGAAAGATATGACAAATAGACTAAATCGTATTATTGAAGATGCTAGTAGCCAACCAATAATGTTGTTTTTAGGAAAAGAGCGAGTAGGTAAAACGACACTAATCAATAGTCTATTAGGTAGAAGCTTATTAGAAGATAGTAAAAACGAACCAACCCATGTGAATGCTTTTATCAAATATGGTGAGCAGGAATGTATTAAAGCAATATTTTTAGATGGGATGGTTGCAACTTTTGATATCTCGAAGTTAAATTTGTTAACGGTTTCTACAAACGAATGTGCTGAAATTATTCGCGAGCATATTGATTACCTAGAAATCTATATTAAACATGATTTATTGAAAGATGTGACGATTATAGACTCAATTGGACTTGAGGTAGGAGCAAATAATACCGCATATTTCTCGCAAAGTTTATTACAGCGTGTGGATGAAGTGTTTTTCGTGTTGCGTGCTGGTTCTTCAGCAACAGAAGATGAAGTGAATTTTATTAAAAAGCTAAATACATTAGGTGTTACTGCAAATCTGGTAATTAATGGGATTGATCAATTGGATCATAAAGTAGAAAGTTTCATTGAAAAAGAGAAAAATGTGTACGGTGAATATATTGGACATAGTGTTGCTGTTTCGGCGTTAAATGCCTTACAAAGCCGTAAAACGAATAACTCCCAATTATTAATTGATTCACGGATTACACAGCTTACGCAATTAATTCAAAACTTAGCGAACAATCAACAAAAGAAAACGCGCCATGTTGTAGAGCTATTTATTAATTGGTTAGAGCGTTTTCGTAAAGAAGTAGAATTAATTCCGTTCCGTGAACCATATGTTTCGGCTTTTGCGAATGTGGAGCAATATAGCTCAGATTTTGACTTAGAATTTACACGTAAACAACGAGACCTTGCATTGATTTCAGCGTATGAAGAAGAATACGCAAGTGTTAGTAACGTATTTAAAGGCGTCCAAACTCTCTATCAATTGCTACAAAAATTAGCAAGTGATTTGTATTTACGTGATCCATTAGTAGAGAAATATGAAGAAATCGCTGTATTATATCAAAAGAATGTCCGAGATTATCGCAAGCTGCATGTGGATTATACGATGGAATATGCACGCTTAGAAAAACAATATAAAAAGCAAACACATCAAAACTTAGCTTTCCCAATTCCACGAGAAGAAACGCAAGGGGTTTTTTTAGAACGAATCAACTCATTAAACAAAATCCAATCACAGCTTACTGAAAGGTTAGAGCTTATCGGTAAATATGAGGAATTCGTACGTAATAATTTATATGTAATTCAAAATCGTTTAAATGAGCTTGCAAAGAAACGTCTTTCTATTATTCAAGGACAAGTAAGCGACTTAAATATTCAGCGTAAACGTGAACGCACATATTTAAAATCCTATGCTGATAAATTAACGGAGTTTAATTGTATTATAGAAGCGCAAAGTTTTTTAATGGATGCAATTTTACCATATTTACTTGAGCAACAGTTGCCAATTTCTGAACAAGAAAAAGCGCATATTCGTAATACGATTGAATGTATTTGTGCGACTGATCTGACACATCAGGCGCTGTATAAACGTTTAAATATTGCCGATACAGATGATCTATTGACACAAATGGATATTGATGCGAAATTTAAATTAATCGGGCTTAGCTTAACGGAAGCAGACATTCTCTCTGAAATTCCTGAATTACCAAACGTGATTGAACAATAAAAAGAGCGGAACAGGTGCAAATTTGACCTTGTTCCGCTCTTCATTTATTTTTATGGATTGGAAAGACAGTTATTTTGATACAATTTGAACTTCTTTAACTGAATCGCTAACAAATTGTTGGTCTTCATAGTACATATTTTTCACTAAAACGTTTGGACCAAGGCATTTTACAGCAGGGCAATGGCAGTTTAAGCTCTTTGCTAAATCTGTGTTCATCCATTTGTTAAAAACATCAGGTAGTGAATCGGTTTTAATATTACCTAACGCGGGTGTATCGCCGAAATCCGTTACAATGACATCACCAGTAAAGATATTGACATTCAAGCGTGAGCGGCCATCTGGATCATTACGCAATGTTACTTTTTTTGCTTGACGTAAGCGTGATAATAATTGCTGGTCTTTTTCAGAAGGGATGCAAGGATAGAACGGTAAAGTACCGAAAAGCATCCATGTATTTTCATCACGAATGTCGAGTAAATGGTTAATCGCGTTACGTGTTTCTTCTAATGAAAGCGATGATAGCGCACTAGCAAAGTCTGAAGGGTACATTGGGTGTACCTCATGACGAGCGCATTTCATCTCATTGATAATTTGGTGGTGAATATGCTCTAAGTAGGGCAATGTTTTTTTATTTAACATTGTTTCGGCTGATACCATGACACCGTTTTCCGCAAGCATACGCGAGTTGTCAATCATGCGTTGGAAAAGCGCGGCACGTTGGTCAAATGTTGGTTTTCGTTCCATCATTGCAAAGCCTGTTTCGACAAATTCTTCAATCGTGCCCCAGTTATGAGAAATATGGAGTACATCTAAATAAGGTGCAATTTCAAGGTAGCGTTCACCATCAATTGTTAAATTCGAGTTCATTTGCGTTCGAACGCCGCGTTCATGCGCATATTTTAATAACGGTAATACATATTCTCGAACCGATTTGCGACTCATCATCGGCTCACCACCAGTTATTGAGATTGTTTTTAAGTGTGGTATTTCATCTAATCTCTGTAAAATTAATTCGATTGGTAATGCGTCGGGGTCTTTTGTTTGTAATGTATAGCCGACAGCACAGTGAGCACAGCGCATATTACATAATGTAGTGGTTGTAAATTCAATATTGGATAATGTTAAGCCCCCATGCTTTTCAATATCTAAGTAAGCTTCCCATGGATCGTAACTTGGTGTAATTTCTTTTAACGTCGTCATTTTAATCAATTACTTCCTTTCTAACGATTTATTGTCTCATAAAATACAATGAATGCAAATGTCTAACACATATTTTAATAGAAATTTTGTCGTAGTGAATGGATGAGAAGTTAAATAAAGTCGCAAACAAAAAACCTACAACATTGAAACAGAAAGAAATGTTGTAGGTTCTTGCTAAAATATTAATAGATTCCAATTAATTTAATTCATCTAAAGTATGTGTAATTTGGCTATTGTTTTCACTGTAAAATATATTACCAATGGAGTTTTCAACCGTTGTATGAACTAAGTCGATTTTTGAATGATTGACCGCTTGTACGTTAAAGTTATATTTATCATTTTGAATAATACAATTATTTGCATGAAGTGTTGAGTTGTTTTGTACATAAATATCTGATTCATGACCATCTGTTAGTTGTGTAGCCGATAGTTCGACAGCCGAATCTAAATCAATCCATATTTGCGGGTACATGTGATTTGATATAAATGAATCTTGAATAAATGCTTCTGCGTGATTTTCGATGATAAAGCCGTTCCGTTCTCCGTGCAATAATTCACTATTTTTGAAAATGACCGAGCTATCATTAACGATGATTTGTGGCAATTTATGTGTCGTTACTTGGCTTTCGATAATATGCATCGTTGCATCCTTCAATACTTTAATGCCGTTACTATCACCACCACTTATACGTGATTTATAAATAGACGCTTTTGTCTGTCCGACAATTTCAACTTGTACTCCTGTGCCATCTTTAATGGTCGTTTCTGAGACATTCAATTGACAGCTATCTACCATAAAAATCCCCTTACCGCTGATTAATTCACTATGGGAAATCGACACAGTGGCATGCTCCTTACCAGCAATATGGGGCATTTCGTTGTTGCTAAATTTGCATCCTTCAATTGTAGTATTAGCACCTTTGACTGATAAAATGCCATTCCCTTTATTTTCTTGAATTGTTGAATCCAAAATGAACATTTCAGCATCAATCACTATTATGGCGGTATTTTCTTGATTATTAATGGTGCTTGTAACTACCGAGCAAGAAGAACTTTTTTCTACAAATATCCCCACTTGTTTGCCGTCCTTGATTGTTGTGTCTTTCAACGTACAAATAGATTGCTCTGATAAAAATAATTGCGGTAATTCATTATCTGCAAATACGGTTTCGCTAAAGTTAGCAATCGATTTATCTTTTAATTGCATGCCCACACCTTGACAGCTATAAATTTGGCAACTTGTCATATTTAATAGTGAGGCCAATGTTAGCTGAACGTTTGCAATTTTATGAAAAGAAAAGGATGTATTCGTAATAGTTGCTTCTGAACATTCACGCAGCATGAGACCAGATTCGTTGCCGTGTTGGATTATACTATTTGATAATTGTAGCTCACTATTTTGAATCCATAGCTGTGGTAAGGCGTGATGCTGCATAACGGTATTATTAATTAGAATTTTTGATTCCTCTGATGCATATATACCATTACCTTCACCATGTTCAATTCCACAACCTTGCATATGAAGGGTAGAGGCGGCTTGGATAATCAATTGTGTTCCAGAATGATGATGCATTTTGACATTATCTAGTTGTGCATCGGAAGCATTTTTTAACCAAATGGCATGGTTTGCTTTTAATAGTTCGCAATTTTTTAATTCAATTGAAGAATTATCAATTAATAAATGTGTCTTTTTATTGCTTTCGAAATAGCAATTGTACAATTTCACAGAACTTTTATTAAGCAATACCACTGCTACATCTATCGCCCCGATAAAATTGCACTTTTCTGCATGAGCTTTACCACCGTTTAAAGAAAGCAATACATTTGACAGTGAGCCATTTAGCACGCAATTTGTTAATGTAATGGAACCTTCGACATAGATTTGTGTAGTGGGATGAAGGGTGATATTTTCTAACGTTAAATGTTTTGTTTTGGGAACAATCACAATACCTTCAATTAATACATGCTCTGCCACCTTTGCGGTAATCGTGACATCTTTCTGGATTGTTATGGATTCCTTATATTTACCGGCTGCCACTAAAATTTCATCGCCATAATTTGCTTTTTGTACGGCGCGTTCGACTGTTTTAATCATAGAAAAAACAGAGGTAGACACTTTAATTATCGGCATATTACCCCTCCTTAAAAATGCTATATGTTATAGGTTCGTGGAAAATACCAAAGTTAATCATTAATATTAAAAAAACTAACAAAACATCATTGTGAATAGTGATAATTTAGATATGTAAAGTGGGCGACCTAATGATTTGGTTTATTTGATTGGAGGTATACTTACAAGTAGGGGGAGTAAAAGTATGAATGAAGTACATCTTACTAGTAACAAAGTAATTATATTAACTATTTACGAATTCTAATAAGAAGTTGATTGAAAGGAGAGTGCACTATTGTCTAAGCAATTACAAAACATTCAACATAAGTTAAATGAGCGTTTTTATGACCGTGAAGAAGAGATTGAAGCGTTACTTACCGCACTACTTTCTAAACAACATCTGTTATTTATTGGACCTGCTGGAACTGGGAAAAGTGTGCTGTCATCAATGCTTGGAGAGATTGTTGAGGAGAGTTGCTACTTTCAGCATTTGTTGACACCATTTAGTACACCGGAAGAATTATTTGGGGTATTGTCATTAAAAGATTTAGAGCAAGGAGTATATAAACGCAATGTCTCGAACATGCTACCGGAAGCGCATTTTGCATTTATCGATGAAATTTTCAAAGCCAATTCAGCAATTTTAAACTCATTACTAACATTAATTAACGAGCGCATTTACTATAATAACGGCGTACCCATTCCTGCACCGCTGATGACAATTGTCGGTTCTTCTAATGAATATATTGAAGAAGGGGAAGGTCTAGAAGCATTATTTGACCGATTTTTACTGCGCTATGAAGTGAACTATATTCGTGAACAAGATACATTTATTGAGATGCTAAAGGACCAAAATCCTAGGCATATTCCGAAAATGACAATGCAAGAACTGTGTGAACATCAAACCCGTGTTGCTAACATCACAATATCTGATACGATCTATCAAGCAATCGCGAAAATTCGTCAGTCACTTCAAGATATAGGAATTCGTCCATCTGACCGTCGTTTCAAGCAATCGCTTTCAATTTTACGCGCAAAAGCATATTTATCAGGTCGCTCAGAAGTAATACGCGCAGATTTAATTATTATGGCCAATATTTTATGGGAAACGATTGATCAAAAAAATGCGACTCAAGAAATTATTAACGAAACGGCATTTGATACAGTCGATGCGTTTATCCATCGAACTACGACAGAATTTGAAACAATTTTAATGACAGCTCAAAATATGATGCTTCTTAAAACGCCCCATGCTCGTACGCAGCTTAGCCATTTATTAATGCAAGGTAAAACGTTATACATTGAAGTAGAAAATATGAACCGACAAATACCAAATCGTCCAGAGTTACAACATTTAAAAACGGATATTCACAAGCGCTTATTACAAATGACGTCGGATGTTATCGGTTTTTAACAGTTTGTATCACATCTGCAATATGCATTTCATATTAGGTGGGGATAGCATGGAGAAAAATAGTTTTGTTTTGTATAGCCGATCAATTTTTAATATAAGCAATTTGCAAAAAGCGCGTTTTAATGAGCTATTAAAAATGGCCAAGCTTTTGAGAGAAAGCTGTATGGAAGGAGAAAAAATTCTCACTGGCTTCACAAATATCATCGGGGATACGTGGTATGCATTTTTCAACAATGGACCAATACTTCAGGAAACAGCATGGCAAATTGATGAAATGCAATATGAATTCATTTTTAATTTGTTGAAGAATGATGAATACATTCAATGGTATCAGCTTACAAAAGGAGATGAGTTACTTAGTGTGCTGACCGCGATTAGTATGGCCGACCAATTAATTAAAGCGATTAAAGATTCCCAACAAATAAAGCATAGTGAGCAAAATCAAAAATTGGTAGAGCGTAACAAAGAATATGCTAAAAAGCGGATTAGAGAACTAGATCAAAAAATACAGGAATCTACGACTGATCTGATGAAGGAAGCATACAAACGCCAAAAGTACATTTATGAAGAGCGTTTAAAAAATGTCAATCATGAAATTACTACTTCACAGCAACAAGTAAAGCAACAATTAAAGCACATCAGTGAACAGTCCCTCGGTAAAATCATTCAACAAAATAAGAAAAAAATCCACAATACAAAAAAGGCCATTGTAACGGTAGGGACGATGGATGATAAAAAAATTGCTCAAATCCCGTTAAGTGACCAATTTGCACTAGCCGAAAAAATTGGTGCACAAAAGGAATTACAAAGGATAGCAGATTTAGTTGGTCGTTTTAAGCATATTGCGTTGAAAAAACAAAAAACAAAAAACAAAAAACAAGCATACGATGGAACGTAAAAATATTTCGATTGGACATGAAGTTTCGAGACTTTTACCAATAGAGTTAGCGAATTACGTCATGGACCATAGTAAGAAGGATTTTTTACGCCGTTTTAGTGAGTCACAAACGCTTGTTTTTGATACAAAAGGCAAGGATCGTAAAGGAAAAGGACCAATTATTATTTGCATGGATGAAAGTAGCTCCATGACTTCAATTAAAGAGCATAGTAAGGCCTTTTGTATTGCGCTTCTTACAATTGCTAAAAAACAAAAACGTGATTTTGCTATTATTCCATTTGCTAGTACTGTTGGTGATGTTCAAGTTTTTCGTAAAGGACAAGCAACTACGCAAGACTTACTTACATTTAGTAATAGTTTTTTAGGAGGTGGAACAAATTATGAGCAGCCATTACGAGAGTCACTTAACATTCTATTGCAAAGTGAGTTTAATGAAGCGGATATTTTATTCGTTACAGATGGCTCGAGTTTTTTATCGACACACTTTATTGACGAATTCAATGCGACTAAAAAGAAAAAACAATTTGAATGCACAGCTGTCATTTTAACAAATTTATTTAATACGGTTGATGTCAATTTGGTCAATAAATTTTCGGACCGTGTCATCGAAGTAAATGAATTATTCGATGCAGGAGATGTATTCGTTTTATAGTGAAAATGGATTCTTTCTAGTCAAACAGCCTATTGTCTCTTACAATGGAATAGGTGAAAGATATAGGGGGAGTTTTTTTGTACGCAGAAGAATATTATCAAATTTTTGAGCTATCGATAGAAGCACGTAAACAGTATATTGAAAAACATCCATTAGTTATGAAGCATGTATTACAAAACGTAGGACATGATCAAGCTAAATTACGTGATCAATTGAATTATCGTTTATTTATTCAATTATTATCAGAAAATGTATTATCTAAAACAACAATTCATGACTTTGTTGACGAACTTTCTACTATTAAGGGGTTAGTTTTTAATATTGGAGAAAAGCAAACGAACAGTGTATTTTTGCGTTCTTATGCAGCGTTATTTTTAGCTGCGATTGTGAATGCTGACCGTCAGTTACAGTATTTAACAGATGAACAATTTGAATTGATAACACAAAATGCTATTTCACTTTTGGCAAAAGAACAAGATTTACGAAGTTTTGTTAGTGCGGAGCATGGCTGGGCCCATAGTATTGCAAACTGTAGTGAATTATTGTGCGCTATCATTCAGCATCCAAAATTTCAAATTCGTCATACTGCGCAAATCTTACAAGCGATTCGCACGAACATTTGGAAAGGATATGTATTCCAAGATGATGAAGAAGAACGTTTCTGCAATATTATTGAAGCGTTATTATCAAAAGGGATAGATGAGGAGCTATTCATTGAGTGGATTGAACAATTGTTTGATCGCTTGCAAATGGTTGCGTATGAGCAAGGTTATGATGCGATTTGGTTTAAAGCACGTACTAACCAATTAAACATTGCAAAAACACTTTACTTCTATTTAAAATTTGCGAATCGAAATGACAAATTACGTGGGATTGTATCCATCTTTATTCAACGCTGGATTAAATTAAATTAAATTAGATTAGATTTATTTAGGCTTACATCAGTTTGAAAGGTGAGATTCAAGCTGAAAATTATTTTTGTGAAATACTAATTGTCAAATCTGGTAAATGAAAATCCAAATAATTGCGCATAATTTCTAAATAATATTGTAGAATAAATGTGTATTTCCGATAGGTCATAAATAAAACTTATCGTAAAGGATAATAATAATGCAATTTACTTATGTATAGAGTTAAGTTATTATAAGTGGTGGAGAAAAGAGCATTACAAACTTTTCAATTAATTAAAAACTAGGGGGAACACACAATGGCAAACTTACACAACAGCCGCGCTTCATTTGAAGTAAATGGTAAGTCTTATGGCTACTACCGTTTAGCTGCTATTGAAGAAGCTGGTATCGCAAACGTATCACGCCTACCTTACTCAATCAAAGTATTATTAGAATCGGTATTACGTCAATATGACAACTATGTAATTAAAGAAGAGCATGTAAACGAATTAGCAAAATTCGGTTCACACAACAAAGAAGCTGAAGTTCCATTCAAGCCTTCACGTGTAGTATTACAAGACTTCACTGGTGTACCAGTAGTAGTTGACTTAGCTTCATTACGTTCTGCAATGAAAGAAATGGGTGGAGACCCAGCTAAAATCAACCCTGCTATTCCAGTTGACCTAGTAATCGACCACTCTGTACAAGTTGATAAATACGGTAACGCAGCTGCATTACAAGCTAACATGGACTTAGAGTTCGAGCGTAACGCTGAGCGTTATAACTTCTTAAAATGGGCTCAAACTGCTTATGATAACTTCCGCGCTGTACCACCAGCAACTGGTATCGTACACCAAGTTAACTTAGAGTACTTAGCTCCAATCGTTCACGTTAACGAAACAGAAGAAGGTTTAGTAGCATTCCCTGACTCAGTAGTAGGTACTGACTCTCACACAACTATGATCAACGGTATCGGTGTTCTAGGTTGGGGTGTTGGTGGTATCGAAGCTGAAGCTGGTATGTTAGGTCAACCATCTTACTTCCCAATTCCTGATGTTATCGGTGTTAAATTAGTAGGCGAATTACCAAACGGTACTACAGCTACTGACTTAGCATTAAAAGTAACTCAAGTATTACGTCAACGCGGCGTAGTAAACAAATTCGTAGAGTTCTTTGGTCCTGGTGTTCCTGGGTTACCACTTGCTGACCGTGCTACAATCTCAAACATGGCTCCAGAATATGGTGCTACATGTGGTTTCTTCGCAATCGACGAAGAATCAGTAAACTACATGCGTTTAACTGGTCGTGACGAAGAGCACATCGCTGTTGTAGAAGCTTACTTAAAAGCTAACGGTATGTGGTTCGATCCAACATTAGAGCCAGTTTACACTGACGTATTAGAAATCAACCTTGCGGATATCGAAGCGAACCTTTCTGGTCCAAAACGTCCACAAGATTTAATTCCTTTAACTGAAATGAAATCAGTTTACCGTTCATCTGTAGTAGCTCCACAAGGTACTCAAGGTTTCGGTTTAACTGAAGCTGAATTCGACAAAACTTCTACAGCTGACTTTGCTGAAGGTGCTGTTGAAATTCCTGCAGGTGCTGTAGCTATCGCTGCAATCACTTCTTGTACAAACACTTCTAACCCATACGTATTATTAGCTGCTGGTTTAGTTGCTAAGAAAGCTGTTGAGTTAGGAATCAAACCTGCTAAGTGGGTTAAAACTTCTTTAGCACCAGGTTCTAAAGTAGTAACTGGTTACTTAGAAGATTCTGGTTTACAAGAGTACTTCGACGCGATCGGATTCAACACTGTAGGTTACGGTTGTACAACATGTATCGGTAACTCAGGTCCGTTATTACCAGAAATCGAAGATGCAATCAAATCAAACGATTTATTCGTAACTTCTGTATTATCAGGTAACCGTAACTTCGAAGGCCGTGTACACCCATTAGTAAAAGCTAACTTCTTAGCTTCACCACCATTAGTTGTTGCTTATGCATTAGCTGGTACTGTAGATATCGACTTACAAAAAGACGCTATCGCTGTTACTCCAGAAGGCAAAGAAGTATTCTTCGCTGATATCTGGCCATCAACTGAAGAAGTTAACGCAGTATTAAACAAAGTTGTAACTCGTGAGTTATTCCAAAAAGAATACGAAACTGTATTCACTGCTAACGAAGCTTGGAATGCAATCGAAACTTCAACTGAAAACTTATATACTTTCGATGAAAAATCAACTTACATCCAAAACCCACCATTCTTCACTGGTTTATCTAAAGAGCCAGGTGCTATCCAAACTTTAGAAGGCATGCGTGTAATGGCTAAGTTCGGTGACTCTATCACTACTGACCACATCTCTCCTGCAGGTGCAATCGGTAAAGATACACCAGCTGGTAAGTACTTAATCGAAAATGGCGTAGCTATCCGTGACTTCAACTCTTACGGTTCTCGTCGTGGTAACCACGAAGTAATGATGCGTGGTACATTCGCTAACATCCGTATCCGTAACCAAATCGCTCCAGGTACAGAAGGTGGTTTCACTACTTACTGGCCAACAGGTGAAGTTGAGTACATTTACGATGCATGCATGAAGTACCAAGAAGCAGGCACTGGCTTAGTAGTATTAGCTGGTAACGACTACGGTATGGGTTCATCTCGTGACTGGGCTGCTAAAGGTACATTCTTATTAGGCGTTAAAACAGTAATCGCACAATCTTATGAGCGTATCCACCGTTCTAACTTAGTAATGATGGGCGTATTACCATTACAATACATGGCTGGCGAATCAGCTGATACTTTAGGATTAAAAGGTGACGAAACAATCTCTGTTAACTTAACTGATGATGTTAAACCACGTGATATCCTAACAGTTACTGCAACTTCTCCAGAAGGTAAAGTAACTGAGTTCAAAGCATTAGCTCGTTTCGACTCAGAAGTAGAAGTAGACTACTACCGTCACGGTGGTATCTTACAAATGGTATTACGTGCGAAAGCTGCACAATAATTCATTAGCTAAATAGCTTTTAAAAGACAAAGCCAATTTCGATTGGCTTTGTCTTTTTGCATTTCTACAATTTATTTCTTTAAATTGATGTTAAAATTTTCTAAATAAACTAGCGAAATCACCAATATTCAGATAATATACAGAATGTAAGTATAATTTTCCTATCTGGAGGTATATAAAATGAAAAAGCGAAAAATGTATTCAGCAACAGCATTGACGGCTACTACTGCAGTTTTAGTCGGAGTAACAGGGGTTTCAGCAGAGCAAGCATTGTTTAATGACGTTCCAGCAAGCCATCCATATGGGGAAGCAATTTCAGCTTTAGCGGCACTTGGTGTTGTCAATGGCTTTGGTGATGGTTCATTTAAACCAGATGCAGCCGTTACACGTGGACAAGCAGCAAAAATGATTGCAGGTACATTCCAATTAACTACTGAAAAAGTTGATAACCTGAAATTCAAAGATGTTGAGCAGACAAGTCCATATTTTGGAGCGATTGTAGCACTTACTTCATTAGGTGTGATTAATGGCTATGAAGATGGAACATTCCGCCCTGGAGCTAACTTAACTCATGGACATATCAAATTAGTTATTGAAAGAGTTAGCACTGCATATCCTATCGACACAGAGGTATTATTTGATCTTGCAAGTGTTACCTACGATGAAAAGAAAAATATTACACGCGGTGAGTTAGCTAGTATTTTAACAACGGCATTAAAAATTGTTGAAGAAGATAGTAAATATTATAAATTATCAGTGATGCATGTAAACGATACACATGGCCGTGTAGATGTTTTCCCTAAATTAATGACAGCGGTAAAAGAGCAGCGTACAAAAAATCCAGATGCGTTATTGTTACATGGCGGAGACGCATTTAGTGGTACATTATATTTCAATGAATTTGAAGGACAAGCAGATATCCCGTTTTTAAATGCCATGAAATTTGATGCGATGGTATTCGGAAATCATGAATTTGATTTAGGCTCTTCTCCAGAGGGACATAAAGCATTAGCAGATTTCGTGAAAGCGGCGAATTTCCCATTCATTTCAGCTAATACAGATTTCTCGAAAGATACCTTATTTACTGGATTGTTCTCAGATTTAGTATCAAGTGAGCCAGAAAACGGCAAAATTTATGCAGGTATGGTTAAAGAAATTAACGGCGAAAAAGTTGGTATTTTCGGTTTAACTACGGCTGAAACGAAAGATATCGCTTCACCAGGTAGTATTGCATTCGAAAATTACATCGAAGAAGCAAACAAAGCGGTTAAAGCATTCGAAGATAAAGGTGTAAACAAAATTATTGCACTAACTCATATCGGCTTTGATGATAATGTTGCTTATGATAATGACCAAATGTTAGCGAAATCAGTACCTGGTATTGATATTATCGTTGGTGGTCACACACATACACAATTAGATAAGCCTGTCGTAGTAGATACGAATACAGTTGGTGAGAAAAAGGATGCAACATTAATCGTTCAAGCCTACCAATATTCGGATTACTTAGGAACGTTAAACGTGGCATTTGATGAAAATGGCGTTGTTGTAAAGCATAACGGTAAGTTAATTAAAGTTGGTGATCTAGCAGAAGATCCAGAGGGTGTGAAATTACTAGCGCCGTTTAAAGAAAAAGTAGATGCAACACAAAAAGCTGAAATTGGTGTGACATTAACACAAGCATTAGCAAATCCACGTAGCTCTGAAACAAGCACAGTGAGTGTTCGTAATAGTGAAACAGCACTAGGTAATATCATCACAGACGGAATGTTAGCAAAGGCTAAAAAATCGACAAATAAAAAGGTTATCATGGCATTGCAAAACGGTGGGGGAATTCGTGAAGCTATTGATAAAGGTCCAATTACAACAGGTGAAGTGATTACCGTATTGCCATTTGGAAACACATTGGCATTAGCGGATGTAACGGGTGCTGAGTTAAAAGCGACATTTGAGCATGCTGTAAAAGATGCACCGAAAGAAAGTGGCGGCTTCCTACACATTTCGGGAGCTAAATTTGAATATGACTCTACGAAAGAGGCTGGCTCACGCGTAGTTTCATTGAAATACTTTGATGAAGCTACAAATAGCTATGTAGATATTCAAGATGACCAAACGTATACGATTGCAACAAACGCATTCACTGCTAAAGGTGGAGACGGTTTTGCTGATTTGAAAAAGGTTTATGCAGCAGGTCGTGTTACAGATTTAGGTTTATCTGATTGGGAAAACTTAAAAGAGCAGTTTTTATCGTTAAAAGAAATTCCATATGAGCTACAAGGCCGTATTGTTGACGTAGCAGCAACAAAATAATAACAGAAAAAAGGTGCTACACCCTAAAAGTTAGAGTAATAACTAACTTTTGGGGTGTTTTTCTATGGCTAAATACAGTGAAAAATCAAGCTGGATGTATTAAACTTTATTAAATAAACAGGTGATAGAAATAAATCTCGAATGTTGCTTTCCATTAATTAAGACTTATTTAGGAAAAAGATCTTCTTCTAGTTTCTTAACATCAATTTAACATCGTCTGAGTTAAACTAAGGATAATGGGGTGATTTTTAATATGAGGATTCTTGTTGCTGAAGATGAGTTAGATTTACAGGAAGCAATTGCTGAAGGGCTTCGCATGGAAGGCTATGCAGTGGATACTTGCAGTAATGGAGAAGATGCTTATGAACTGGCTTTTGTTGAAAATTATGACTTAATAATTCTGGACTTAAATCTTCCAAAACTAGATGGATTAAAGGTTTTAGAAAAAATAAGAGAAGAAAATAAAGAAATAAAGGTGATAATCTTAAGTGCAAGGAGTCGTGTAAATGACAAAGTGCTTGGCTTAGATATGGGGGCAAATGATTATTTAACGAAACCATTTGACTTTGAAGAATTGGAAGCAAGAATACGAAATTTATTACGACGGAAATTTGTGCAGGAAAATAGCATATTAACTTGCGGGGAAATCAATATGGATTTAACAAAACGCCTCGTATTTATAGGGGAACATGAATTGCTCTTAACTAAAAAAGAATTTGCATTGTTGGAATACTTCCTGTTTCATCAAGAAAGAGTGCTAAGCCAAGAAGAATTAGTAACCCACGTTTGGGATCAAAATGCCGATAGTTTTAGTGGTGTAATTCGCGTTCATATCGCTACATTACGAAAAAAACTAAAAGCATTATTAAAAAATGACCCGATACGTACTAAAGTCGGTGTAGGCTATTTTATTACGAAAAATGATGGTGATGCTTAATGTTGGAAAAAATGCCTATTCGGCTCCGGCTAACAGCGATAATGGTCATATTATTAATGATTTGTTGTGTGGGGCTTACAATCATTTTAAATTATTCTGCTGGTTTAATGGCAACAAAAATTGATACTGGTGCGATGTTACCGTCACAAGATACTTATGAAAGTAACGAAAATAAGAATATCCAAACACCGTCCGATCTTGCAATGATGACTACACCATCTGTTGAGGCACAGCAAGCTAAAACAGAATTTCAGCTTGAAAGCGTAATTTATTTACTATTAATCATTGTTTGTGGAGGCGTTTTAACTTATTACGTATCCGGTAAAGTGTTAAAACCACTGGATTTATTAAATCGTCAAATAAAAAATAGAACCGTCCATAATTTAGCAGAAACGATGAACATTCCACCAACGAATGACGAAATCGCTGAGCTAACGCAGTCTTTTAATGAAATGACCAATAAGTTAAACGAAGCTTTTTTAATGCAAAGTCGTTTCACGGCAAATGCAGCTCATGAACTCCGAACACCTCTTGCTGTATTAAAAACAAAGGTTGATGTATTTAATAAGAAAAAAGTTCATACAACTGATGAATATGGTGCTCTCATTGCCGTTTTTGAAAAACAAATTAAACGATTATCCGAGTTGGTCATTGCGCTTTTAGAGATGACAAATATGAATGATGATTTTGAATATGAAAAGATTTGCCTAAAAGATGTTTTACAAGATATTGTATCCGAGCTTTCTCACATTGCAGAAGAAAAAGAGGTTCAATTATTTTTGGATTGCGATGAAAGCATTATTTACGGAAATCCAAACTTACTATATCGCGCATTTTATAACATAGTCGAAAACGGAATTAAATACAATGTTGATGGTGGTATAGTAAAGATTCATGTGAAATCAAATGACAAGCAAATATTTGTCACAATTAATGATACGGGTATTGGGATTCCAAATGAGTTGAAAAAAGTAGTATTCGAGCCGTTTTACCGTGTTGATACATCACGCTCTCGTGAAACAGGTGGTTTAGGATTGGGGCTATCCATTGTGCATAGCATCGTAATGAAGCATAAAGGAACAATCATCGTGTCGGATAATGACAATGGCGGTACAAGTTTCGAACTTATATTTAGTAAGTTTTTTTAATAAACTTTCAAGCCTTCCTAGAAGGTGTATAGGAACTGATTATAATTAAAAATAAGTATACTCTGAAATGGATTTGCAAGTGGAAGATTTGACTTACAAAAATTAATTTGACGAATATATTGGCTGACTAATGAAAATTTCCCGAGTGAATTCCCCTTTTTGCCAAACAAAAAAATTTTAGGATCTTTAACTGAAGAGCTTAATTATTAGTTGTAAAAAGGGTAGGTTGTAGAACAAATAACATTTATTTTGTACGTAACAGTTATTTGAACAAGTGATAAATCGAATATTTTAAAGTTAGGGCATTTCTTTGTAATGAGGAATGCTTTTTATTTCGGATTGAACAATGATATAACAATAAAAAAATAAACATAATCAATATTATTTTATTGATAATCGATAAAAAATTTGCTAAAATCAAATTGAAAATAGATAAAAGAGGTGTTTTTTATGAAAAGAGGTTCCACATTATTTTTAAAGCTAGCAGTAATTTTCATTGGTATTCCTATACTTGCTTTATGTATCTTTTTGTTGCCACAAATTGCGATGGTAGCATTTGAAGAAGCAAAAAAGGGATCAGAGCTGGCATATGTAGTATTTGGTATTTTATCTATTATGTATATATCGACAATTCCTTTTTATTTTGCGTTGTATCAGACATTAGGAATTTTAAACTACATCGACAAGAACCAAGCTTTCTCGGAATTATCTGTGAGCGCTCTAAAGAAAATCAAAAACTGTGCCATTACAATTAGTGGATTGTATATGGTAGGTTTACCATTGGTCTATATCGTAGCGGAGTGGGATGACGCACCGGGTCTCCTATTAATCGGACTGGTCATTGTTGGTGCATCGATGGCTATTGCAGTTTTTGCTGCTGTTCTTCAAAAGTTATTAAAAGATGCTATAGCTATTAAAACAGAAAATGATTTAACGGTCTGAGGTGAATAACAATGACGATAATAATCAATATTGATGTGATGTTAGCAAAAAGGAAAATGAGTGTAACAGAACTTTCGGAAAAGGTTGGTATAACAATGGCGAACCTTTCTATTTTGAAAAATGGAAAGGCGAAAGCGATTCGTTTTTCCACTTTAGAGGCCATTTGTAAGGCTTTAGAATGCCAGCCTGGAGATATATTAGAATACAAAGACGACGACAGTTAAACATTGTGGAAGAAACTTAATTTAACAATTATAGGGAGGGAAACTATGGACATCAACAAATTGATTATTGAAAATATTGATAATCCTCAAGAGTTGGAAAGAATGTATAGAAATGATCCGAAAGCATTTAAAAAGTCATTTTCACATGCATGGGAACAAAATCCTAATTCTCAGGTACTTAGTGTATGGTATGAAAGATTGAATTTCAAGGAGTCCGTAAATACAGGAAAATCTTTCTTTCTTCAAAAAGGCTTCATATTCATGGGCATTTTAGCCATTCTGGCCGGGATGTGCACTAGGATCATTTTCCATTTTGTCGAACAGGAAGCAATTGCTCCAATTAATATGGTTTTCGGTATAATTCCCTTTATTACAGCTTATTTTGTATATAAAAATACTCCGAAAAAAAGTGTTATTTTTTCTCTTGTAGCGTTATTGATAATTACCGGGTTTTATCTCAATATGCTTCCATTAAATTATTCAGACAGTATTATCCTTGCATATTTACATCTTCCTATATTCCTATGGGTATTGGTAGGGCTTGCGTTTACAGGAAATGAATATACAAATGGTAGTACAAGATTAGCATATATTAAATTTAATTTGGAATATTGTATACTCTACGCCAGCATGGCTGTTAGCGGAATGGTCCTTGCTGCATTAACAATGCAGTTATTTAGCTTTGTTGGCTTGAATATAGAAGAGTTCTATTTTAGTAATATCGTTTTATTTGGTGCTGCCGCTCTTTCTATTGTGGCCGCATACCTAGTATCAATGAATCTTAAACTTGCTAGAAATATTACACCATATTTAGCTAAAATTTTTAGTCCTCTTGTCTTGCTCACGTTGTTGGTCTATATTATTACAGTTATTTGGGTTGGAAAAAATCCATTCTTGGACCGTGACTTTCTTTTAGCCTTTAATGGAATACTCTTGGGTGTATTGGCCGTTACCATATTTTCCATTACCGAGAAAGACTCTGATGAGAAAAAGAACATTTCAGATTATATAAATTTTGCATTAATTGTTCTTGCACTTATCATTGATAGTGTGGCATTGTCAGCCATCATGTTCAGACTTTCTTCTTATGGGATTACACCTAATAGACTTGCTGTTTTAGGAGTAAACATACTAATCTGGACAAATTTAATTTGGATTATGCTCTCCTATATGCGTTTTCTACAAAACAAATCGGGACCTTCAACTATCCAAGATGCTGTTACGAAATATTTGCCGATCTATGGACTATGGGCAGCTATCGTAATATTTACTTTTCCTATAATCTTTAATTAGAACGGCTTTGTTAATGTTTCAACAAGCTGTCTTCTATAACTAACGAAATCCTTAGAGCCGAAATTATGCAGCCTTTAATGCATAATTTTGGCTTTATTTCATTCCTAAACTAAAAGATGTTGTAGCTGTATTTTTCTGATAATATCCATTTTGTAATTTGCATATAGCAAATGATCCAACTTTCTTAAAAAAATTAGCCTCCAAAATTACCTTAACATGGATTTAACATGGCTTGTTATACAATGGAGACATCTAATGGAGAGGCCACAAAATTTCATTGGATGTAGGCTAAAACATTTTAGGAGGAATTTATTGTGAAGAAAAAATTAACAATCTCATCAGTAATACTAGGATTAAGTGTGGTTGCTGGATCGGCATATGCCGCAAGCAACTCTGACGTGTGGGGCACGGAAAATACGAATGTAAAAGGCACAGAACAAGCGGTTTCTATTTCATCTGAAGCAATGAGTAAAGAGGAAGCGATTAAATCAGGGGAATACACTGACTACGCACAGATGGCAAAAGATAAAGGCATTACAGTAGAAGAATTATTTGAACAGCTTGAAAAAGAAGGGAAGATAACGAAAGTGGTTCCGTCAACAGAAGCTATGAAAGCTGAAGAGAATATCGAGTCACGTAATTCAGATGGAACAACCGGAATGATTCAATCAAGTGAGCCAATCAACTTAGAGGCTATGGCGAAAGAAAAAGGCGTGACTGTTGAAAAACTAATCGAACAACTTGAAAAAGAAGGAAAATTGACAAAAGCTGCGGAAACAACGGAATCAATGTCAACAAAATAGTGCGGCTTTGAATAAGAGATTTGTTTACAACGAAAGCATTAACGAGATTTCAAGTGAGTTGCGAATTAATTGCAAAGAAAATAGGATTAAAAATAGTTTAAAACAGCCCGAGCATAATTAAAAATATGCTCGGGCTGTTTGTTCCATTTTATAATCATCAAATTTGAAATGGCTACGTATAGATTTTTTGAGTTTTCTCAGAAATAATAAGCTAATCGAATTTAAAATTCAACCTTTGCAATCATGCCTTCTTCATCATCGATATCTAATACGATACGCGCGGCCATTGAATCACGCCCTAGTTGTTCGTCGATATAAAGACGTAACGCAGTAATGAAGTTTACCGTATTATAAACATCTAATTGTCCGTTGTAAAATGCTTCTGCTGAATAGCCCGCAACATCATCATACATTAACTCTACTTCGATTTCATCTGGAGCAACGTTTTTAAATTTTGCATGGAATAAGCAAATCGCATTGATTAAATCTTGTTCTAGTAACGTTAGTTTTTCCACGTATCCGTTACCTCTTTTTGATCTTTTTTGCGTTTAATCAGCTGATAAATTTTTACTAAGAAGAAGATGATCGCAGCTATTGCAGCTACGTTAACAAGTAAGCCTAAAATACTACCTAGCATACCCATACCGCTAAATAGGCTACCGAATAAAAGACCAGCTAAACCACCAAGCATTAAGCCTTTCATTAAACCGCCTTTGCTTGAAGAAGCCGCTTTTGTATCATTTTGCTTTGTTGTGTTGTTATTTTGTTTTGCTGTTGTTGGGCTTGTTGCATCATCGTTATTTTTTTGGATGTTAGTGTTGTTGTTATTACTGTTGAAGCCTTTCTTGCCTGATTTGTACGATTTCGCTTCAACTGTTTGTGCATCGTCAGCGAATAGAAGAGTAGATCCAACACTTGAGAATACAAGTGTAAATGCTAACAATACTGCTGAAATTTTCTTCATGTTTTTCCTCCAATAGTCTTTATGTCTTATACTCTTTTAGTATAGCAAATAGGGACACCAATAGAAAATAAAAACTCTGATATTTCTTTCGTACCGGCATTGCTTCTTTCATGACAAATGCTTGTAAAAACGCAAAAATTTGTTGAGAAAGACTTAACGAAATTGTATGATGATTAGTAAATTTAAACGCAATTCAGAATTTACATCATTTTGTAATAATGAAAAGCGTTAATTGAATTATTGGAGGAACGAAAAATGAGTAAAATTCGTATTGGTATTGTTGGTTACGGTAATTTAGGTCGTGGAGTGGAAGCGGCAATTAGCCAAAATGATGACATGGAATTGGTAGCTGTATTTACGCGTCGTGATCCATCAACCGTGTCGATTAAATCAGCAAATGTACCAGTTTATTTAGTAGATGATGCACTAAACTATAAAGAACAAATTGATGTTATGATTTTATGTGGTGGTTCTGCAACGGATTTACCAGAGCAAGTACCACATTTTGCTCAGTGGTTTAATACAATTGATAGCTTTGATACGCATGCCAAGATCCCTGCGTTCTTTGATGCAGTAGATGAAGTCGCACAAAAAGCAAATACGGTGTCAATTATTTCAGTTGGCTGGGATCCAGGATTATTTTCATTAAATCGTTTATTAGGTGAAGCGGTTCTTCCTGTAGGCAATACATATACATTCTGGGGAGATGGATTAAGCCAAGGTCACTCAGATGCAGTTCGTCGTATAGAAGGCGTGAAAAAAGCTGTGCAGTATACATTACCGATTAAAGCGGCAGTTGACCGTGTACGTAACGGTGAAAATCCAGAGCTTTCAACGCGTGAAAAGCATGCTCGTGAATGCTATGTTGTGTTAGAAGCAGGCGCAAACGCGGCAGCAATCGAAAAAGAAATCAAAGACATGCCTAACTATTTTGCTGATTATGATACAACTGTCAACTTCATTACAGAAGATGAATTTGTAACGAATCACCAAGGCATGCCTCATGGTGGCTTTGTCATTCGTTCGGGTGAGTCAGGCGAAAATGATAAGCAAATCTTAGAATTCTCATTAAAATTAGAGTCTAATCCAATGTTTACTTCAAGTGTGTTAGTTGCGTATGCACGTGCAGCGCATAAATTAGCACAAAAAGGGGACAAAGGAGCAAAGACGGTATTTGATATTCCGTTTGGCTTACTTTCAGCAAAGTCAGCAGCGGATTTACGAAAAGAATTGCTATAACATATAAAAGTTACGTCGTCTACGTGGTTAGATGGCGTTTTTTTAATCAAAAATAACTAGAAAGTCTTTTCATTCTTAACATGGGCACGTATGATAGAAAAGGATATTTTATAATGTTGATAATAGGTAAGAAGAAGGGACGGTTAGTATGCAAGATAAGCGTTTTAAAATCGCTCATAAAGAAGCACTTATTGGTGTTGTATTAGTGATAATGAACTTTGCGATTTGGTATGGATTTGCTTATGGGCTAGGTTCGGGTGACCCAACTGAATATAAATATGTATTCGGATTCCCGGCATGGTTTTTCTATAGCTGTATAGCAGGAACTATTTTTATGATCATTTGCATTTGGCTAGCAATGAAGCTTTTCTTCAAAGACATTCCATTAGATGAGGAGGAAGAAAAGCGATGATTCATTGGGCAGTAATTGTGCCACTATTTGTATTTTTATTAATCATTTTTGGGATTGGTATCTGGGCAAATCGTCAGGTTGTCAATTCGAATTCATTTTTACAAGAATATTTTTTAGGTGGACGTGAAATGGGTGGCTTCCTCCTTGCGATGACGATGATGGCGACATATGGTAGTGCATCAAGCTTCATCGGTGGGCCGGGGGTTGCCTATAACACGGGGCTTGGCTGGGTGTTGCTTGCGATGGCACAACTTCCAGCAGGTTATTTTGTATTAATGGTACTTGGGAAAAAGTTTGCGATTGTTGCGCGCCGCATTGAGGCGATTACGTTAATCGACTTTTTAAAGAAGCGCTATGACAGCCATACGATAATCATTTTATCAGCAATTAGTATTATTATTTTCTTATTTGCTTCGATGATGGCACAATGGGTTGGTGGTGCTCGATTAATTGAGTCATTAACTGGCCTTTCCTATACAACAGCACTTCTTATTTTTGCGGCATCCGTATTAATTTATGTTGTTATCGGTGGTTTCCGTGCAGTTGCTTTAACGGACGCACTGCAAGGGTCAATTATGATTATTGGTACGGTTATCTTACTCGTTGCCACAGTAATTGCCGGTGGCGGTGTAGATAATATTATGCAAAGTTTAGTAACAGAAAATCCAAATCTAGTTTCGCCTTTTGGAGCAGATCAAAGTTTAACGCCATTATATGTATCGACATTTTGGATTTTAATCGGTCTAGGGGTGATTGGTTTACCGCAAATTGCCGTTCGTGCAATGAGCTATAAAGATTCAAAAAGCTTACACCGTGCAATTATAATTGGTACTATCGGGATTGGTACCATTATGTTCGGTATGCATTTAATTGGTGTATTTGCCCGTCCGGTAATGCCGGGTATTGAAATTGGCGATAAAGTAATGCCGCTATTAACACTTGAAGTATTACCTCCAGTGTTAGCAGGTGTTGTGTTAGCTGCTCCAATGGCGGCTATTATGTCAACGGTTAATGCATTACTGATTTTAGTAAGTTCAACTGTTGTAAAAGATATTTATTTAAACTATATCAATCCAAAAGCAACGGACAAGCAAATTAAAACACGTAGTTTCTGGGTAACAACAATCATTGGCGTTACGGTTGTATTATTTGCAGTGAATCCACCGGAACTACTAATTATGCTCAATTTATTCGCGTTTGGTGGTTTAGAATCAGCATTTTTATGGAGTGTTGTCTTCGGATTATACTGGAAAAAAGCGAACAAATACGGTGCAATTAGTTCAATGATTGTTGGTATAGGTTTATATATTTATATTTCGGAATTCCAAAAGAACTTATTTGGCATGCACTCAGTAACGATTCCAATATTGGCTTCACTCATTGCCTTTGTTGTCGTTAGCTTAATTGCAAATAAGGTGAAAAAAATTGAGGATTATCATTTTTAATTGAAGATATGATAAAGGGACTGCAAAATGTGAAAATTTGCAGTCCCTTTATTTGACGTTTAGTACTTATTATATTAAACTAGGTTACATAAAGTAACTTATTATAGGATAATGGTGATTAGATGAATAATACTATTGATATTTTAAAGGATAAAATTCGTTTTGTCGTGCGAAACGATTCACAGAACCTAGCGTTAGTTGGCCCTGTAAAGCTCCCTATTAAACAAGGTGATTTTGAAGCAACATTCAATTGGTATTCTTGGTTAACTGTTAATAACGATAAAACAAAGGAACAATTGATTGATGAACTATCATCAATGGATCTAGCATTTGGTCAACAGTCATCAGTTTTAGTATATGGAGATTTTGAAAATAGTGAGGATGCTTTAATTCGTATGCACAGTATTTGTCATACAGGTGATATTTTTGGTTCGCAGCGCTGTGACTGTGGCTATCAATTACATGAATCGATGAAAATGATTGTCCGTCATGGTTGTGGCGCAATTTTCTATTTAGCAGATCATGAAGGGCGAGGTATTGGTTTATTTTCAAAATCATTAGCGTATTTATTGCAAGAAGATAACTTCGATACTGTACAAGCAAATCATGCATTAGGCTTTGAAGATGATACACGTTCATACGAGGATGCATTGAAAATTTTAGAAAGCTTACGTTCTAAACCTGTAACACTTATTACAAACAACCCGAAAAAACTAGCAGCCTTGCAAGCACATGGTCTTTCAGCTAATGGACATGTTCCACTTTGGGGTGGCTTAACGGAAACGAATGCTCATTATTTACAAACGAAAGTTGAAAAATCTGGCCATTTAGGTAAAGTTGAAAAGTTAATGGTGTAAGGAGTTACTATAATGATGAAAACAGATCGTGATTATATGCAATTAGCGCTTGATTTAGCAGCAAGCGCAAAAGGAAATACCAATCCGAATCCACTTGTTGGCGCGGTGCTTGTGAAAGATGGGGTTATTATCGGAACAGGGCTACACCGTAAAGCAGGTGAGCCTCATGCTGAAGTTCATGCTTTTAAAATGGCGGGCAAACAGGCAGAAGGGGCAACGCTTTATGTAACACTTGAACCTTGCTCACATTTTGGTAAAACACCCCCTTGTGCAAATCTAGTAAAAGAATCTAAAGTTGCGCGTGTTATAGTCGCTATGCAAGACCCAAATCCGTCAGTAGCCGGACGTGGTATTCAGTTACTACGAGATGCGGGCATTGAAGTAGAGGTAGGCTTACTAGAACAGCAAGCACGAAAAGTAAACGAGCGTTTCATACACAATATGGTAACGGAGCGTCCGTTTGTTGTATCTAAATTTGCGATGACGTTAGACGGTAAAATTGCTGCACATAACGGACATTCTCAGTGGATTACGTCAGAAGCAGCTCGTGCTGATGTGCATGAATTACGCCACGAAGTAGACGGCATTTTAGTAGGAGTTAATACGGTGTTAAAAGACAATCCACAATTAACGACACGTCTTAAGAATCGGAATGGTCGTAATCCTGTTCGTGTTGTACTCGACAGTGCTTTGCAAACGCCGTTAGAAGCACAAATTGCTAATACAACAGAAGCACGAACGGTTATTGTAACGTCATTTGATGTATCAAATGAAAAAAAGGTTGCACTTCAAAAACAAGGCGTAGTGATCCTGCAAGTTTCTAAAACGAAAAATGGGCTAGATTTGGACGCGGCATTAAAAGCGTTATATTCATTCGGCATTACGCATTTACTAGTAGAAGGTGGTGGCGCGGTCAATGCTTCTTTTTTACGTAGTGGCTTGATTGATCAATATATCGTATATGTAGCGCCAAAAGTTTTAGGTGGTGCGCGTTCGATTCCACCGTTTACTGGTGAGGATGTTGATTCGATTGATTTAGCAGCACAATTACAATTTGAAGAAGTGACACAAATTGGTCCTGATTTACGCATTATTGCATATCCAAAACAGGTGACCGAAAATGAATAAAAGGGTAGATGTATGTATTGTTGGTGGTGGACCAGGCGGTGCATTACTAGCAAATTTACTCGCAAAGCAAAACGTGTCAGTACTATTAGTTGAACGAACTAATGATTTTGCGAAAGCTTTTCGTGGTGAGCATCTAAATGAAGAGGGCGAGAGCGTATTAAAGCAGCATGGTATTTATGAACGCATCGAACAGCTTGGGCTACTTAAAATGGAGACGTTAGAATATTGGCATCATGGTGAATGTATTAAAACGATATTTCCAGATGAAAAAGTTGGTCATTTAGGTATTCATGTGCCCCAAGCTCATTTGCTACAAGCCATTCTAGAGCAAGCAAAACACTATCCATCATTTGATTATGCACTTAACACGACAGTAAAAGAACTTATACAAAATGAGCAAGGGCAATATACTGCAGTGCGTGCCATACAAAATGGTAAGGAAGTATTGATCGAATCACAACTGATTATCGGTGCAGATGGACGTTATTCGAGCATTCGAAAGCTAGCAAACATAGATTCGACTGTTCGTAGCCATGGCTATGATTTATTGTGGGCACGTATTCCTGCACCTGAAAATTGGAGCCCTTCGATTAAAATGGCACAAGTAAATGGCATGCAAATTTCGTTATTTACACAGGCTAAAGGCTTTGTGCAGGTTGGCTGGAATATCGAAAAGGGAAGCTTCTCAACATTGCGTAAGGAACCGTTCACGCCGTTTATAGAAAAGCTATGTTTGGCGTTTCCGCAATTAGCTGCATCCGTCAAGCAACATATCCAATCATGGCAAGATTTCGTGCCCCTTGATGTATTTAGTAGTATGGCAGAGCAGTGGGGGAGAAATGGCGTCGTGTTAATTGGTGACGCAGTGCATACAATGACGCCAACAGGGGCCTATGGTTTAAATAGTGCGCTAATGGATGCGCATCTTTTAGCTGAAATGTTGCTGCAAAATGAACAGTTTGATTTTGTGAGCTGTGCAACAAAGCGTAAGCATGAAATTGAAAGAATACAAGCAACACAAATAGAAAAGGAACAAAAGTTTAGTGAGGCTTTTGTTATTTTAAGTTAGGTGAGAGCTATGAAATTTGGTTTTGACATTGATGATACACTGATTGATTTACGTCGATATGCATTTCATTTATATAATAAAAAATTAAAGATGGCTGTTAATGAGGCTGTTTTTGATCAAATTCCTACCGTCGAAATTCATGGGGCATTTGGTATGACAAGTGAACAAGGAAGTCAAATGTGGAAAGATTCCATGCAGGAAATTTATTTTACGAATTGTCCAAGTTTTCAAGATGCGAAAGAAGTGTTAAACGCTTTAGCTGACGCAGGACATGAAATCTACTACATTACGTCACGCCCGAAAGAATATTGTCAGCAAACACGTGAATGGGTGAAAGCACAAGGATTCCCTGTAGTAGACGAGCGATTTTACTGTGGCATGCAAGATCACGAGAAAATAGACATTATTAAAAGTTTAGAATTGGATGTCTATGTCGATGATAAGCCAGCTGTGTTAAACACATTAGCAAATACAACTACGAAAGTTATCGTAAAAAATCAGTCATACAATCAAGAAGTTGATTATATCCGTTTAACTAATTGGCATGAATTTAATGCATTATTAAAATAGTTTGAATTTTTTTCTTTCCACAGCCGAATTATATGGTATTGTTAATAATATAGAATCAACTGCTGGAGGAAAAACATGAACATTAACATCGGTGATCCGCAAAAATACGAAGCGAGCATTCAATATAACGGAATCATATTATTGGCATCATACCTACAACGACTTTATGTATATGAAACAATTCAAGTGAAAATTAACAATGCGACAGATGAAAAACTGAAAAAAGTAAAAGGCATGTTTGAACATTCGGAAATGATGGTTAAAATCTTTGAAGAAACAAAAAGTTTAATGGACGGCCAACGCGACAAATTAAAAAGCTTCGCAGGTGAGGTTTCCTTATTAATGCAAGATTACATTAAAGATGAGCCTGATTTTAACGAACGTTTAGCGATTGTTGGTTCGACGCTTTACGGTGAACAAATGATGAACTTTGGTGTCATTAAATTGGGTCACATTTTCAAGCAAAATGTTGGTAAAGACTTCCCAACTCGTGCAAAATTCTATGAGGAACGTACGAAAGCTGTAGATTTAATGGTACATTTAGTTGCTCAAGGCGATACAATTGAAGAAGGTATGCAAGACTTAATTGATAAGTGGTACGTAGGCATTGCTGCTCAAAAGGGTGGTATTTTATCAGATATCCGTAAAATTAATGAAATGCTTGATTATAAACTTAATCAATAGTAAAAAAAAGCATGGTTACGGGAAGTCCGGTATCCATGCTTTTCATTTCAATTAACGTTCGAAAAATACTTTATCGACGTTTAATTTTGATTTGAATTCATTGATTGCGTAAGTTTCGTAAATTTCACGTTCTACTGCATCTTCAATTTCATACACTTCAATTTTGTGAATCTCATTACGGTGATTTTTCACTGGCGAAACATTGTCCTCAAAGTGTTTTTTAATACGTTGACGGATTTTGCGCGCTTTCCCTACGAATAATAGCTCGTTTTTCTCGTTATAGAAGAAGAAAAGGCCGCCTTTATCGCGTGTAATTTTGTGGAAATCAATAAATCCGAAATATGGTTTAATTTCAACTTCGCCTGGCTTAATTACTTGCTCACGTTGGCGAATTACTAAATCTGGTTTTGGCATTTCAATTTTAATCAATACATTCACGTCCCTACATTATGGTAAAGGTTCATTTTACATGATTCTCATTAAAATAGCTATGATTATAGTGAGAAAGACTAATTTTAGTTCATAATTGGAAAAAAGGCGGGTACTTTTTTCAATCTCTTTGACATATTATCCGACACTATTATTGATTTTTTGAAAAAACTACTTCGCTCAAATTCAACAAAAAAACATTATTCAACACACTTTACGGTAAATAAAATGCCAAATCCAAAATGTAAAGTCAAATAAATTACGAGAATTTATCGCAAAGTGTGCTGTATTTTTACATTTCTACTTTCTTTTTGTGTGAATTTTGATTATTGTAAATTTATTGTGAATGAAAGAGAGAAGGAATGAAAATGCAAAAATATAAAGGTGAGTTATTGATGCTCATTACAGCAATTATGTGGGGTAGTGGATTTGTTGGGATGGCTAAGGGACTGGAGCATTGGTCAGTATTTCAACTAATGGCAGGACGTTTCTTTTTAGCCTCGGTTATTCTAAGTTTAGTCTTTTATAAGAAGCTTAAATTAATCAATAAAGCAGTGTTATGGAAGGGTAGCTTATTAGGCGCTATTTTATTTTTAGCATTTACGCTTCAAACATGGGGACTAGAATATACTACAGCTTCAAAAAATGCGTTCTTAACGGCTATTAATGTCATCATTGTACCAATAATTGCTTACATAATTTACAAACGTCGAATTGATCGATTTGAATTTATCGCTGCAGGTGTTGCGATTGTTGGAATTGGTTTCTTATCATTACAAGATTCTCTAACAATTAATGTCGGAGACTTCTTATCGATTTTATGTGCAATTGCGTTTGCATTTGATATTTTTTATACAAATGTATTCGTTAAATCAGAAGACGCGCTTGCGTTGACAATTGTACAATTTTATTCTGCTACGGTTTGTAGTGTAATTGGCGTAATTGTTTTGCAGGATTATCCTACAACTTATACAGCAGAAGGAATTGGAATTATTGTTTATTTAGCGGTATTTTGTACAGGTGTTGCTTATGTGTGTCAAAACTTAGGTATGCAGTATGCAAATCCCACAAAATCGGCCATTATTCTATCCACAGAAGCATTATTTGGTACGATGTTCTCTGTATTATTATTAAATGAATTATTAACTGGACGTATGATTTTTGGCTGTATTTTAATTTTCTTCGCGATATTATTTGCTGAAGTGAAGCCATCATTCAAACGAAAGAAAGTATATAGTTAAAACTATGCTTTTTATGAATTGTAAAATTTATAGTACATTTTTTGTTTATTATTAGGTGATATAGGAAAAAGATAAGTTGACTACATGTGGGGAGGTAGAAATTAATGTTACATTACAAACGCGAAGGCTCAGGAAAAGTAGTTGTATTAATTCATGGTTTTTTAGGTGGTATTTCAATTTTTGATAAAATATTTGAACCATTAACAAAACAATTTGATGTTATTGCCATCGACTTACCTGGGCACGGAAAAAGTGATGCTCCAGAAGGAGATTATACAATGTATCGTTATGCCGAAGATATTTTAGATGTATTAACTCATGAACAAGTTGAAAATGCCTATTGGATTGGGCATTCCATGGGTGGATATATCACATTGGCTGTATTAGAAAAACAATTTACGAATATTGAAAAGGTCGTCTTATTATATTCATCGGACGCACCGGATACTCCAGAAGCGATTGAAAAGCGTACAAAGCAACAACACGAAATTTTGCAAAATGGTGTTGGTGCATTTGTTGATGGCATTATTCATAATTTTTTGGCACCTGATGCAAAAACAGAAGACATCTTATTTGCGAAAGAAGTAGCTCATGAAGCAAAAGTGGAGGGATTGGTAGCTGCTTTAGGCGCAATGAAATCTCGTTCAAATCAACGAAATTTAGTCGATGCAACAACAACACCGATTCTTGTGATTGAAGGTGAGCAAGACAAAGCTGTTACACCTATTGAAACCTCGAATCAAAATGTAACAAAGGTGTTTACGAATACAGGACACTTGGGCATGCTTGAAGATGCGCAAACAGTGACACGTGAAGTGACAAAGTTTTTAAAAAAGTAAAAAAAACCGGAATGCCGATTTATTTTAGGCATTTCGGTTTTTTTAATTTGGCGAGGTAAAGTTTATGAGAAATATTTGTGAATCATCAGTGTAATCCAATTGAATTGGTTATTGTTTTGAAGATTGTGAATAAGTCCAAAAATTATTGCAGCTCTTGGATTTGAAGCTTGTAATTCCTCTATTAATAGAGCGACAGATTCTTGTTCAAGTTGATTAACTGTCACTTCCTTTAACCGTTGGAGTTCTTCCGTTAACTGATTTATAGTCAAAGGAATTTCATTATTGCTTGTAAAATCACTTTGTTGTAAAAAAATTAATTGGCTATGGGTCGCAATGATTGTTGTTTTTTCTACTAATGTGTCAGCAAGTTTTGAAAAATCAACCTGATTCATTACTAATTTTCCATCAAATACAATTTGTAAATAAGCTTGAACCATTCCGTTAATTACAACTATAAGATCATAAAGTTTTTCTCGAATTTCTTCACCATAAATTTCTATAAGCAATTTTGCCAAGTTTTCATTTGATAAATTTACGAAGTACTGTATACGTTCAATTAATTCTTCACTAATAGTTTTGATTTTTTCTTTCATGAGAATTTGTGCAAATCCTGTATATTGTGAGAGTATTTTAAACGTTTGCTCAAAATATAAATGCAGCTTTTGGGACGGGTCTATTTCAGAATTGACTGCTTGGTCAACTCCTTTGATAATATTGTTCAAAAAATGTTCAATAATTGAATAAACGAGTTCTTCTTTCGATTTGAAAGATAAATAAAAGGCCCCTTTTGAAATACCGCAATGCTCTGTTATTTGTTGTACTGATGTCGCCTCAATTCCTTTTTCTGAAAATAGGGTGATAGCTGCATCCAAAATTAATTGTTTTTTTGTCATAGTAATTTACCTGCCCCTTTCATTTGACACGTGACCGGCTAGTCATTATTATAGAATGGTGGTTACATATAGTCAAGAAAGGTAAGGTGAAACCGTGAAGGGCTTAGTTAATTTCGTATTAAAGAATAAGCTAGCAGTATGGTTGTTAACAATCATCATTGTATTCTCAGGTATTTATTCGGCTTCTCGAATGAAAATGGAATCAATTCCAGACATTTCAATTCCGTACTTAATCGTAATGGGTGTGTATCCTGGTGCGACACCAGAACAGGTTATGAATGAGCTTTCAATTCCTTATGAAAAGGCAGTTGAAAGTTTAGAAGATGTAAAAGCGGTGTATTCTACATCAAGTTCAAATGTTTCACAAATTCAAGTGGAATATGAATACGGCGTGGATATGGATGAAAAGAAACGCCAATTAGAATCGGCATTAGATAATGTTACGATTCCTGAAAGCGCACAAGAACCTTCAATTATGGCAATCAGCATGAATATGATGCCAGTCATTGCGTTATCTGTTAGTAGTTCAGAGGAAGACATCACAGAGTTAACTTCAACAGTAGAAGACATAATTTTACCGAAGTTAAACAAAATAGATGGTGTTGCTTCTGCGACTGTAACAGGTCAACATATCGAACAAGTTGCGTTCACATATGATGAAGAAAAAATGAAAGCATTGGGCTTGACTGAAGATTCAGTGAAGCAAATGATTCAAGCAAGTGATTTAGCGGTTTCATTAGGTTTATATGAATTTGAAGATGGTGAGCAAGCGGTAGCGATAGATGGTAAATTTAAAACAGAAGAAGACTTAAAAGAAATGTTAATCCCTGTGACGCCATCTGAATCAAACCCAGTACCATTCGTAAAACTTGGGGATATCGCAACGATTGAAAAAGTAGGTAAAGTTCAGTCGGTGTCTCGTACAAATGGTAAAGATGCAATTTCAATTCAAGTAGTTAAAGGTCAAGATGCCAACACGGTAACAGTTGTAAACGCTGTGAAAAAGTTAATCGAGGAAGAGCAAGATTTAATTTCAGGATTAAAAATTGATATTTCGTTAGACCAAGGAAAGCCAATAGAAGATTCAGTATTTACGATGATTGAAAAAGCGGTATTCGGTGGATTAATCGCGGTATTAATTATCCTATTATTCCTACGTGACTTCAAATCTACTATTATTTCTATTATCTCTATTCCAGTATCAGTATTCATGGCATTACTGTTACTGCACTGGATGGATATTACGTTAAATATTATGACGCTAGGTGCGATTACGGTAGCGATAGGTCGTGTAATCGATGACTCAATCGTAGTGGTTGAAAACATTTACCGTCGTATGCATTTAAAAGATGAAAAATTAAAAGGCCGTGCATTAATTCGTGAAGCAACGATTGAAATGTTCAAGCCAATTTTATCTTCAACATTAGTTACAATTGCCGTATTCGCACCGTTAATGTTTGTTGGTGGTATGGTGGGCGAATTATTTATTCCATTCGCATTAACGATGTCATTTGCATTAATCGCTTCATTAATCGTAGCGATCACAATTGTACCAGCACTTTCTCATACATTATTCCGTAAAAAAATCTACGGTGAAAAATCAGAAAGTCAGCATAAAGAAGTTGGAAAACTAGCTACAACATATCGTAACTTCCTAGAAAAATGTTTAAATCATAAATGGATTACTTCAATCGTTGCGATTGTCATGTTAGTTGGTTCTTTAGCGTTAACGCCATTAATCGGCTTCAGCTTCATGGGCTCTCAAGAAGAGAAAGTCATGTATTTAACGTACACACCAGCAACTGGTGAGTTAATCGACGATACGTTAGCGAATATTGAAGTTGTTGAAAAAGAATTAATGAAACGTGAAGATGTTGATATTTTACAATTATCTGTAAACAAGGAAACAACAACAGATGCATCGGCTATGATGACAGGTGGCGCAGCTGGTGGTGGATTAATGTACTTAATCTTTGATCCAGACATGGAGGATTTCCCTGCTGCGAAAAAAGAAGTAGAAGAGTATATTTTTAACATTGGTCAAACTGGCGAATGGAAAACGCAAAACTTCGGAATGGGTATGTCTTCAAACGAAGTAAGCTACACATTGTATAGTGAAGATTTAGATAATTTAAATGATGCGGTGAAACAAGTTGAAGACGTATTAGTCGATATCGACGGGTTAGAAGATATTGAATCGAACGCGTCAAACCCATATGTAGAGCATGTGTTAAAAGTAGAGCAAGAGAACATCTTACAATATGGATTAACAACAGCTCAAATTTTAATGGCATTACAAACAAATAATTCAAAAGAAGTATTAACTACAGTTGAATCGGATGGTAATGATATTGATGTAATCGTTCAGCGTGAAGCTAAATCAGCTTCGGCGAACATCGATGAGTTACTAAAAACACCAATTCAAACGATGACAGGTCAAACAATGACAATTGGTGACTTAGTAGAAGTGGAAGAAGGTACAACATTAAATTCACTTTCTCGTCAAAAAGGTGAATACTTTGCAACTGTGTCTGCAACAATAACAGACAAAGATATTTCAAAAGCTACATCTAGTGCAGATGAAAAAATTGAAGAGTTAGACTTACCAAAGGGTGTAACAACTGGCGTCGGTGGTGTTGCAGCAGATATGGCTGAAACATTCACTCAATTAGGAGTAGCGATGCTCGCTGCGATTGCGATTGTATACTTCATCTTAGTAGTAACATTCGGTGAAGGTTTAGCGCCGTTTGCAATTTTATTCTCATTACCATTCGCGGTAATTGGTTCTTGGGTAGGATTATGGGCAACGGGTCAAACGATTTCGGTATCTGTATTGATGGGCTTACTGATGTTAATTGGTATCGTTGTAACAAACGCCATTGTATTAGTAGACCGTATTATCCACATGGAACGTGATGGTATGAACATGCGTGAAGCCATTTTAGAAGCTGGTGCAACACGTTTACGTCCAATCTTAATGACAGCAATTGCGACAATTGGTGCGATGTTACCAATGGCATTTGGTGGCGGCGGTGGCGGTCTGATTTCAAAAGACTTAGCAATCACGGTAATCGGTGGTTTACTATCATCTACATTATTAACATTAGTCGTTGTTCCAATCGTTTATGAAGTTCTTTCAAAACTGATGAAGAAAAAACGTAAAGATATGGAAGAGAATTAATAAATTTCGAAGCCTGTATGGAGACTATTCCGTACAGGCTTTTTAATGGATGATTTTAAAGAAATTCCACTATATTTTACTAAATATACTTCTCTAATATCCTATATCTAAATAACATTGTTTGCGCCATCAACTTTTGCACAGCAGGACATAAGATATGGACAAACTATTCAATTACAAGAAGATGTGGAGTTAATGCGAAATAATCAGATTGTGGGTATGCTATCAAAAGGGTCGGGGCTATATGTAGCAAGTGAAGCGAATAAGTGGTGAAACTCTACGGAGCGTTTGTTGTAGCACAAGTGATTTCGATATAAAGTAAGTATATGGAGGGATGTTGATGAATAAGGAAAAGATTGGGCAACTTATTATGACATTGCGAAAGGAAAAAGGATTGACGCAAAAGGAATTAGCAGATGCGTTATATTTATCAGACCGAACAATTTCGAAATGGGAACGTGGTCAAGGTTGCCCAGATATTACATTACTAGCCCATTTATCAACCATCCTCGAAGTAAATATCGAAACACTACTAGATGGTGAAATACAATCGAATGACTTTGTAGGAGGAAATATGAAAAAATCTACTTATTATGTTTGTCCAAGCTGTATGAATATCGGACTTTCAACAGGAAATTTTGAAGTCGCTTGCTGTGGGCGAAAATTAGAAGCTCTAGAGGCTGTTAAAGCGACGGATGAACAAAAATTATCGGTGGAAGAAATTGATATGCAATGGTCGATTACTGCCGAACACCCGATGACAAAAGAACATTATGTTTCATTTGTGGCATTTGCAACGGGCGATCATATTCAACTGTACAAACAATTCCCTGAATGGGCATTACAGGTCAATATCCCGAAGAAAAAACACGGGATATTGTTGTGGTTTGATACGCGAAATGGGTTGTTTTATCAGTATATTTAACTTTCTTCAGAAGATGTCCAAACGCCCGCTAAAAAAAGTTAGAGTTTAATAAATGCAGTTAATCGGCTGGTATGAGTTCTGTACTGTATAGGACTCATACCGTCGAATTTTTGTTTAATCCGATCATTATTATAGTAATCGATATACTTCTCAATTTTCTTTCTAATACGTCGTAAGAGACGAATTCCTCCTCGCAATAATATTTACAATTAGGCATATTAATAAAATCTGTATTGCGTTCAACGTTCATTGTACATATTCTACAGCCATCTAACATAAAGGGATGTCATTATTAGGAAATAAAAAAAGATTAAAATAGTGACATTTCAAAAGTCTCAAAATATCATGAAAGCTTTGCTCAATTGAATTGTTTTATTCTAACCTTTACGAGGATCTTCGAGATTGTGTATAGCTTTTTTATTATCTTTGTCTTTGATGTTTCGTAGTTTAGCAACTATAAGCAATATTATTGGTAGGAAAATTGAAAAAACAGCTATAGATAGGGGCCATGTCTCTTGATTGTACTTACCTGAATGAATGATGTTCTCATGAACAATTTGAGAAAGAGCTATAACAATCATTCCAAGTGGTAGAATTAAAGGTCTATGATCCTTTAATTTAAGAATTTGACTAATACCGATTAAAGAAGCGTAAAAATACATAAAAGCTCTTACAAATATTGTGACCATCCACATAAAAGCCATTATAATTTCAATGCGTTGTAAAAAGTCCCCGACCGAAATTCTTTGTGCTAATGTATAACTTGGAAATGTTCTTAAAGAAGTATTGGTTACTCCCAATACTAATATCGATAAAGCTATAAAGGCTGTTACAATAAAACCACCAACTAATGTGCCGATGTAAAAACCCTTCCTACTGGATTGAAGATTATTAATAGCAGAAGGAAAAATTATTAATAATACAATTAATGGAAATGAAAACAAACCCATGAAATGTAAAATACTATATATTAATGGTTGAATGGATACTTCAAAAACCGGTTGCATATTTTTTATATCAATTTGTGGTGAAACGAAGATCAAAAAAATTATAAATAGGAACAAAAAAACTGGAAATATTATTTCTAATGTGCGGGCAAAAACTTCAACACCATAGTATGCCGCAAATAGAATAATAAAGTTAAAAAATATGCCAAATACTACTGGCGGTGTTTCTGTCATCACCTCTGTTTGTAGGAAATTACCAATGAAGTATATTAACTCTCCTGTTGACAGAAGTGTTAACAGCACAAATGCTAGTGAAACAAATTTTCCAACAAAGCTCCCTAAAAATTTTTCAGTTACCTCTACAAGAGAAAGGTTTACCATTTTATTTGATAAAATGATATATAGTTTTATTAATAGTAAGCTTAATAGAGTACCTATAGTTGCTACAATCCAAGCATCTTGTTTTACTTCTAGAGCGATACTTGCTGGTATAATTAATATTCCTGTTCCAACTGTATAGAGAATAACAATTATTGTGAATTGACGTGAGCTTATCAATTGTTTTTCCATAATATTTCCTCTTATAAATTTTTTTTATTTAACAAAGTTTCTTTTAGAAAATCACTGACTGGTTGAAAAATATACATAATTGCTTCCAACGGGCTAATAATTATAGCATTTAAACTTATAGCGATGTTTAATGATGTCCCCATGACTAACAAAATAGAGAATGTCCAAGTTAGTTTAGTACCGCCTTTTTTTAATTTAGGAAGTTCGAAAAAAATAATAG
Source organism: Solibacillus daqui (assembly GCF_028747805.1). Classification (NCBI taxonomy): domain Bacteria; kingdom Bacillati; phylum Bacillota; class Bacilli; order Caryophanales; family Caryophanaceae; genus Solibacillus; species Solibacillus daqui. The sequence continues at coordinate 2,237,670 of NZ_CP114887.1, read as the reverse complement.
CCATTGAAATCATACATATGCCTAAGGGGATTAACATAGTCAATATTTACTCCTTTAATTTTGAGTTTTTCATAGTCCCTAACCCTTGTGTATTGACATTAACCTTAACATTTACTTCTACCTCAGGATAAATTGTTTGCCAGTCGTCTTTAATCTTTTTCCATTCTGTATGATCTGCACGATGAATCGCTTCACCAAAACCAAGTACATCTGCTTGATAATTTTCTTGAAGTTTATTCAACACTTGATTAATATTTTTTTTAATGTGTTCTTCAGTTTGTTTATTAATCCAATCCATCGTTTTTATTTCTGAGAAATCAATATCACATTTGACCTCGGCGACATTTTGAACAACATCAATGCTAACATTTATTGTTGGCTGGCCATTCTTAATTTTCCCTTTCGTTTCCGTTTTAGATTGAGTAATTTCGGTTGTTAACTCGCCACCTGAAGGACAAGCGATAATTTCAACTGTTGATTTAATATTATCGTTTAAATAATTAAAACTTTTACTTTCATATTCATCAATATAACCTAATAATTTATCCTCTTTAAAAATAGCGAGGTCAGTAAATTTAAGTAATACGGGCGTTTCAATTCTTTCAACATTTTTTTGGTCTATACCTAAGCTTTTATCTCCTTGAACTTCAATGCCTGATAGAACAAAATACTTGTCATTTACTCCTAAAAATGTCAATAAATCTTCAATATCAACTTCTAAAGTGGAGCCCCATGCTTCCTCCGTTCCTTTTAAAGAATTTAACATTTTATTGGCAGGAACTTTTTCAATAGGGGTTAATACATTTAAAACATCCTTTGCAGTTGCTTGCTTTGATACGATAATAGAATAATCATTACGTATCCCTTGATCTCTTGCAAGAAAATCAACAGCATCTCTTATTCCGTTACTTGCCAATTCTTCCCCAAAAATAACCATTTGCATATGTGCAAAATATAATTTTCTCGGGGAAGCTACTAATAATTTTCTAATCGCTTCAAATACTGTTTTTCCTTTACCGTGGTAGGTGACCACTGGTGCTTGTCCATCTCCAGATTGTTTGGAGGAAACTTGGCCTGGGTTAATTACTTGTACAGAAATGGCGTATTCACCATCTATATAATCAATGCCTAGCGCGGCAACAATTGCTAATTCATTTAATTCACGTTTACTCCAACAACCACTTAGAATCAAAATTAGAAAAATCAATGGAATAAAGATTATGTTTTTCTTCATAAGTTACCTCATCTTACAGTTAATTATTACCGTTTTTACGTCCTCTTTTATTGTTAATCTGACTAATTAATCGTGGACGTGTAAGCATGAAATTACGTGGGAAAATAATCAAAGCATCTTTTTGGTCTTTAGGTATTAATGGTGCAAATGGGCTCATGTATGGAACACCGAAAGAACGCAAGCTACATAAATGGATAATTAAAAGCATAAGTCCAATAAATACCCCAAACAATCCTAACATAGCTGCTAACACCATTAATGGGAAGCGTAAAATACGAATAGTATTGGATAGACCATATGCAGGGAAAAGAAAACTACAAATTGCGGTTAAAGCTACAATAATGACCATTGCTGCCGAAACAATTCCTGCCTCAACTGCTGCTTGACCGATAATTAATGTTCCAACTATAGAAATTGCAGGCCCAATCATTCTAGGCATCCTTAGACCTGCTTCCCTTAAAACTTCAAATGCAATTTCCATAATTAATGCCTCGACAAATGCAGGGAATGGAACACCTTCTCGTTGTGCATATATGCTGATGAGTAGTGGAGTTGGTATCATTTCGTGATGAAAAGTCGTTAGAGAAATATAAAGTGAAGGAGCAACTAATGCAAGGCTAATACCTAAAAATCTAATAAGGCGAATAAACGAACTGACAAATGCATTTTGATAGTAATCTTCTGCGGATTGCAAAAAAGAAATGAATAATGCAGGTACAACTAAGACAAATGGTGTACCATCTACTAAAATTGCTATTTTTCCTTCAAGCAATTCTCCTGCAATTACATCTGGACGTTCTGAATTATATATAGTGGGAAATAAAGTGAATTTTGAGTCTTTGATTAATTGTTCAATATAACCACTCTCTAAAATTCCATCTATATCAATTTGATCTAATCTATGAATTACTTCCTTAACAATTTTTTCATTCGCTATGCCATTTATATACATTACTGCTATTTCTGTTTGGGTAACTTTACCGATAACTTTAGACTTTATCCAAAGGTTGGGACTTTTTATCTTCCGTCTAATTAATGCGGTATTGGTCCTTAAAGTTTCTGTAAATGATTCTCTAGGTCCTCTAATTACAGACTCAGTTGCTGGCTCTGTTATGGCCCTGTCTTTGGAGTTTTTTGTACTTGTAGAAATGCCTTTAGCAAGTCCATCTATTAACAAAACGGTTTCTCCACCTAAAATAGTATTAAACAATGAAGGGAAGTCAGAGACATTTTTTATACTCCCTACAGTTAAGCAATAAGTTTTTAATCGTTTAGCGATTTCTTGTAAAGTAGTTTCAGTTGTCACCTCAAAATCAGAAATAATAGATTCTAAAATAAAGTCTGTAATTACAGTATTATCAGCAAGTCCATCTGTATAAATAATAGCTATTGGTACCTCAATCGGTTTACCAATTAAAAATTCACGAATAATAATATCATTACTATTACCTAGTGAGCTTTTTATTGTTTCAACATTTTTTAGGAGAGATGTAGAAAGGTGTGTAATCGATTTATCTTTTAAAAGGTGTTCATTTTCTAAATTACTCACTACAATGTCCTCCTTAATTTTTCTATTAAAAAGACTATCCAAAAGGTAAGGTGTTTATACTAAATTTATTGAAGATAACTGAGTTGATTTCATAATTCATCTTTCTCAAAAGCTTAGACTGCTCCTAATTCAAAACTTACGTTTTTAAAATTTAGCTTTTGATCTTGTAAGATGGCATTGATTCTATCTGTTGATAATTTGCAGGCGTTATAAATAAACGTCACAAGGTTGAAATGTAACTAAAATAATAAAATATATTATTCAACAATCTGGCCAGATTGTTGAGGAAACAGTTGCATATATATGTTAAATTATTTGAAAGGATGTACTAAGATAAGTGCGAAATATTAACTTTAATTGGGGACATTTTCGCTACCATCGGAGTTAATTAACAAAGCGCAATTATAGGAGGTTAAAATGGAGAAGCAGGCTGTATTATTTCATTCATTAGAGGGTGAAAAAATCTACTTCAAAGCACTAAGGATAGAGGATGTTCAAGAGATACATCATTATGCGTCAGATCAAGAGGTTTCACGATTTATTGGTTGGAATTTGATGAGTACTATGGAGGAAACTTCTCAGTTCATTGAAATAATGTTAAAACGTGAGTCGGCAGGAACTCATTTATATTCCTCCATTGTTGAAAAATTAACTCAAGCAGTTATTGGAACAGCCATAATTTTCAACTTTGACCAAGAAGCAAACCAAGCTGAAATTGGTTATGTGTTGCATAAACATCATTGGGGTAAGGGGTATGGCACAGAGATTGTTGCATTGGTGAGTGATTTTGCATTTAAATCACTTAATCTTCATAAGCTCCATGCTGTGGTAGTGCATGCCAATATTGGCTCTGCACGGATACTTGAAAAGAACAGGTATGAGTTAGAAGGACGATTAAAAGACCACTATTTTATAGAGGAAAAGTATTATGATGCATTACTTTTCGGCAAAATTACTAACCTGGAAACTTAGAGTTCATGTATAGATAAAATGAAGAGGTTTGTTTACATTAATTTCAATAATATTTAGTCCCTTCATATTCCATTAAATGGCGCAATTCTGAATCAAGAATTGTGCCTTTTCTTCATGAAAAAGGCCATTTAATTGAATAAGACTTTGAAGAAAATTGGATATGTATTTTAGAGTTCAGGAGCAGGAGAGTTAAAGAAGGACTTTTTCTTCTTATAAAGAATATTTTAATTTGAAAGAATCTCTAAAGAAGATAAGGAGCTGGTTTTTGTGTGTGGGATTTGTAAGTAGACATTTAGAAAGAGATTTATCATTGCCAAAACGTCGCGATGTACTCTTGGAAAAAGCATTAAATGATTTAACATCAGATACTAATGTTTTGGCTATTTATCAAGCGGGTTCATTGGCGAGAGGAAACTTTGACAATTACTCCGATATTGATTTACACACTATTGTTACACCTGAAAAGAAAGCAGATTTTATTAAAGACAAACGTAATAGGGCTAGAAAATGGGGAGGTGTTTTATTTTTCGAAGACTTCAATCCTTCTTCTCCCGTTGTAGTTACCCATTACGATTCCTTTGTTAAAGTAGATAGCTGGTATCATTCACCTGATGAGGTTGAACCTTCTATTTGGTTAAAGGGATATAAGGTTCTTTACGACCCAAATAACATTATTAGTGTCGTTATTAAGGAATCATCATATAAGGTTTATAAACCTTCATCGGACGAAGTTGAGTTTTGGAGAGGCAAACTTGTTGCTTTTATACACGAAACTTACCGTGCCGTTATGAGGGATGAAATATATTATGCTTTATCTAATTTAGATAGAGTACGTTGGTTAATTGTTTCTGGTTGGTATATGGAAATGGAACAGCATTTGGATAGCCCTTTCGGTGTTTGGTCAAAAATTGAGGGTAAAAGAAGTAAATTAAAAGATTGGCAATTATCTCTCTTGGAAAGTTGGGATTGTGGCCGTAATACTAATCAAATTATGAAAACATTGGTTAGTATGGTTTCAGAAATTCTTAGACTGAATAAATACCTAAGTAAGCAAGTTAATATCGAAGAAAATGAAGACCAAATTAAAAAAATAATAGAAATGGCTTACTAATATAAAACAATTTAAATGAGAGGTGTACTATGATTTGGTACACCTCTCTTGTTCAACTACCGGGTGCTTTAGTTGAATATTCTTCAATCGGGCGCGATTCGAAGAACCTCAATTAACTGAAAGTGCAATACATTATACAAAAGTGGCATCCTTAATCACTGCAATAAGACTTATAACGAAATTAAGTTCTTGAATATCCCGTATAGGACATTTTATGAATCAGTGCTTTAAAAAAGGAGTTGTTTAAAATGGATGAAAAAAAAGATACAGTAATAAAACGCTCTTCAAAAGCAGAAAACATTCTACCTCAGATCAATAGTAAAACTAAGCTAGGCGACTTACGAAAAATCGCGAAGGACATTAAAAAAGATCACGAACTAGCTATGGAACTTTGGTCAACCGAAGAGTTTTTGCCCAGACTATTAGCAATCTTAATTATAGACAAAAAACTTCTTTCACAAGATGTGCTAAATAAGCTTGATAAGGATATGCAGACTCACACTTTTGATGAGCGAAATAACTTAATGGATTGGTTAATGGCTAATCAGCTAACCAAAGACAAGAACAAAATTGCATTGATGGAGTCATGGGAAAATAGTCCTTCTGCTCTTCAAAGGCGAGCTTTCTGGTATTATCAAGGGCGATTGAGATGGACTGGACAAACACCGCCTGATAACACCGAAGACTTGCTATCTGCATTAGAAGCAAATATTACGCTGGAAGAACCGGAAGTTCAATGGGCTATGAATTTCACTGCAGGCTGGATAGGTGTTTATGATGAAAAGAATCGTAAACGTTGTATTAAACTTGGTGAGAAAACGAGTCTTTACAAAGATGAAATAGTAGCAAAAGGATGTACTCCCAGCTATTTGCCGGAGTTCATTAGGATTGAGGTTAACAAACGACATAATAATTAGTTACCTCTGAAAAATTCTTTTTTGCTTCCATTTTTATACCTCCCACTTAAAATCTGTCCTAACGGGTACTTTATTTGAAGATCATTGAGTTGCTTTTGCAGCTCTTTTTTCTTATTGAACTAACGGGGCAGTTTAGTTGAAATAGCAGGTATTGTTAAAAGGCGGTCGAATAAGTTAATTTAATGAGTTAATCAAATAAATGCTAAGTGTTTAAAAAAGAAAGAGGTGTTGAACGTGAAAAAAGCAAAAGTAAAAAATGAATTATTGGAATGGGCTAAAGCAATAGGAATTACTATTTTATTAGCATGTGGTATTCGATTTTTCCTATTTACACCTATTGTAGTTGATGGTGCTTCTATGATGCCCACATTTGAAAATGGTGACAGAGTTGTAGTGGATAAAATCGGACCAAAATTGACGGAGTATAAGCGATTCGATGTGATTGTATTTGAAGCAAAAGAAGATACAAATTATATCAAGCGTATTATAGGTATTCCTGGTGATCGCATCGCTTATGAAAACGATGAACTTTTTATTAACGGTGAGAGGTACGAAGAACCCTATTTAGAGGAATATAAAAAAGCTTTGATAGACTATGGTACACTTACTGAAGACTTTACATTAGACCAATATTTAGGTGAAATAGCTGTGCCAGATGGATACTTTTTTGTACTAGGAGATAATCGTCGTAACAGTACAGATAGCAGAGACCCTAGAGTTGGTTTTGTTTCGAAGGATAAAATATTGGGTACCGCAAAAATTGTATTTTTACCTCTAGATCATTTAAAGATAATAAAATGATAAAAGTGAATTGTAAATGAAATAAGTTAATTGATGTTCCTGTTCAACTAACGGGGGCGGGCGCATTACTTCAATATGGTTCACTATTTTTCACCAATCCCTAAATCTATTATATAAACGAAGCAAGATGTAAAATCAAAAAACTGCATCCATTTGGATGCAGTCTTATTTTTTTCTAATCAGTGTATCCCCAAGAGGGATTCCAACCACAACAACCAAAACCGTTAGAATTACCAGGGCTTTTAAAATAAAATACGCAACTTGATCGAACATCGTATCTCTCCTTCTTTTCTTAATAATTCTTACCTTATATTCAGTAGTTATTCAACTCCTATTGAAGAGTCAAACTAAACTAACAAAGCACAAAGTCAGTGGTTCTTTATTAGCTTAGTTTATTTCATTACAACGTATGTATGCAGTCGTCACTTTTTATCTTTTGTGATCTTCAACAATAGGGCGCGATTGTTGAATAAGCTTCACTTTTCTTCTTCAACTAACTGGGGCTTTACTTTAAAATTCAGTTTGAGAAATTAAAAAACAGAGTTTATTTCTACGCACTTATGTAGATAAACTCTGTTTTTTTGTTGTCCCTCGAGATTTCATTTAGCAACAATCTTTAAGAAAACAGCCTTAATTTTAATACTCCATCTAATTAATTTTATATAAATCTGAATGAATAATTTTTGATTGAATATTAAATTTATTAACAACTACTTTTACAACATCCACAAACCACAAAGGAGCATCAGGTGATACATATATACATTCAATTAATTCCGTAAGGTCTACTTTGATATTTTTCCCATATATTTCTTCGTTAAAATCTATATTGTTGGAATAAAGTAATCTAACTTCATTTTCATGACTAAATGAAATTCTTTTAGTGAAAAAAGGTGAAAGAGTATTCCCATGAAAATTTCTTTCAGTACTATAGTCAATATATTTTACCTTACCCATATAAATTTCTAATTAATGGGTAATTATAGCAAATAATAACTTTTTATTGCCAAATTATGTATAATGAAAGTGTAAACATATGTTTTACGAAAAAGAGATAGGAGGATGAAGAATGGTAACTATTAAAAAGGCGGGTGTATTGTTATCTGCAACAGCGCTATCTGTTGGATTATTAGCACCAATGGCAAGCGCTTCAACGTTAGGCATTGAGCGTATGGAGACATTGCCAATTCAAGTCGCGCAAACGAATACATCGGTAACAAAAAATGATTTAATGAAGCGTTTTCGAGAGCTATTTCCAAGTGAGTTTCCAAATGTAACTGAAAAAGATTTTCGTATGGGGACAGGCTACTCACATCCTAAAGACTCTACGGTGCGTTATGAACTTAATTTCTCAAAGAACATTGATAATCAATATGTATATGGAAGCTTTACATTCGTTGGAGAAACGTTAGAGTTAGAACAATTTCATTATCAACCAGTAAATTCAAAAGATGTATTGTTCCCAGCAAAATATTCAAAAGGGGAAGCGCAAAAAGTAGCGAATGAGTTTATTGAAAAGTTCGATAAAAGTGAAGAGTATGAGCTTGTACCAAATGATTTCAATTATTATTCATCATCAATTTTAACGCAGCCCGTTCAATATTCGTTTACGTATATGAAGAAAAAGTCTGGTGTACCGATTTCAGATCAATCTATTAGTATAGGTGTATTAGGGGATGGCACAGTAACATCTTATTATAAAAAACAAGATGTAACAGATAATTTTACGTATGATGACCCGTCCAAGAAACAAAGTGAATCAGTCATAGCCAACCGTTTACGGGATGCATTAAAAGCGCAGTTGTCATACAAGATTGAAACAGATTATACAACAGGGGATTACACAGTAAAGCTTGTTTATCAACCGAATAGCCAGGTTACATCAGGTGTACATGCTCTTACGGGGGAATGGTTAACATCGGAAGGGCTATCCTCAACGTTATCAAACCAAAAGATTACACCGATTGTGACGGAACCATTAGCGGCAAAACAGTCGAACTTAACATCGGAACAGGCACAAGCGATGGCGGAGAAGTTGCTTGCAACAGATAAGAAAGGTGTAAAATTAACGATTGAGTCCATTGAAGAAAAAACAACGGAGACTGGTAAGGCAGTATTTAACATTCAATATATGTATCACTATAGAAATGGTGGGACAGGCACAGAATTGACAATTGATAAAGCAACAGGGGAGATTATTAATTATAGTGATATTAAAAATAGCCTCGAAGTACTAGATAATGACAGTAATACAGAAGTAGAACTAACACGACAACAGGCATTAGAAAAGGCGATTGCATATGTGAAAGAATGGGTACCTTCTTATGCGCATCAATATGCATTACCAGTAGATGAGGCAATTTACCAGGATTATAATGACAGTTATTACTTTAAGTTCCCACGTATTGTAAATGGTTTAACGGTAGAAGGAGACCAAATCTCAGTAAATATCGATGCAAAAACAGGTGGTTTATTAAGTTTGCACGTGAACGCGTTTGATAATATTCAATGGCCAGCAGCAACAGATATTTTGACACAACAAGAAGCAACAAAGTTGTTGAAAAATCAGTTAAAGCTGAAATTACAATATGTAAACCATCCAAAAGTGGAAAATGAGCAACATTATAGCTTAGCATATCAACCGGTCTTCAAAGAAGGTTCGTATGCTGTCATTGATGCCAAAACAGGGGAATGGTTAGATGCTTTTGGTATGGCTAATTCAGATAAGCCGACAATCGAGCATCCAACAGCTGCGGAGGAATTAAATTATTTAATTTATGCAGGAATTTTAGAGATAGATGAAACATTCAATCCAGATGCACCCGTTACAAAAGAGGAAGCGCTAAAAGTTTTACTGAAATCTGTAACATATATGTATTATGATTCTAGATATAATGCGTCTGAAACGACGAATCAATCGTTTACGGATATTGCGCCAGATCATGCTTTATATCCATTTGTAACACGTGCATTGAAAATGGGCATGCTTGATGCGTCTACTAAAACGTTTAATGCGGCTGCATCCCTTTCAAATCAGGAACTAGCAAAATGGGTAATTGGTACACTGAAGCTAAATAATGTAGCGCAATATAGCGATATATATGAGTTAAATTACAGTGATGCTGCACAAGTAGATAAGGAACTACGTGGCTATGTTGCATTAGCGTATGCAATTGGATTACTTGAAGCGGAAAATAATCAGCTGAAGCCAAAAAGTGAAGTAACGTATGCACAATTAGCACAAGTGACAATTCGTTTAGCCCATAAGATGAACGAATATCAGATTGACAACTATTAATAAGAGTATGGGCGAGCAAAGCGCCCAATAAATGTAATAATCCCCTTGCCATTTGGATAGCATGGGGATTATTACATTTGTTAGTGACAAATACAACACACCTTCTACTAAATCAACTAACATGAGACATTCATGACAGTAATTTAGTTGGGGTTTTTTACGAAATGATCAGAACTTCGCCTTTTATGGCAGTCTCGTATTGAAGCTTTTCAAACGAGTGGTGAATAGTAAGCCCCAAATAAAAAAAATAACGCACCTTTTCGGTAAGTAAGACGAATAGCCATTTATCTGAAATTTATTTCGGATAGATGGCTATTTTGCACATGTGGCTTGGATATTTTTTGACTAAGTCATGTAATTATTTAAAATCTTGGATTGATGATGGATCGGTAAATTCGGCAGCTCTGTCATTAAAGTCACTAGGTATTGATAGAAGTCGATACCATTAGCTTTTGCTGTTTCAGCAAAACTTAAGCCGATCGCATTTGCTTTAGCCCCAGCTTCACTAACAGAGAAAAGCCGATCACAATATGACGAGTGGCATTTTCAACTTGATTATTATCAATATCAATCTGACCATCGAACAGAAAAGTTTTTAACTCAAGTACACGATTTAATGTGTATTCGGAGCTTATGGAGTCCCAAGGTATGACGTATCATTGGCTATACGCACATAACCCAATGCTCTTGAAAATGAAATGGATTAAGAAATTTTTTTTGAAGGTTACGGGGAAAAGATTATTGATGAAAACGTTTATGATTATTTTGTAAATGGGTTATATGAATTCTTTTAATTTTTTGTCCTTCAACTAACGGGGCTTTACTTGAAGGTAATTGAGATGCGGCACTGACCTAATAACATGAGACAAATAAAAACACCTTTCATTGAATAACGGGGACTTAAACCTGAAATAATCAATGTGGAGGTGTTTTTCTATGGGAACAAGAGTCAGTTATCCAGTAGAAGTGAAAATGAAGGCAATTGAAATGCGAATGGCTAACGTACCGGTAAAAGAAGTAATGGAAGAATTGGACATTCGAAACTATACGCAGTTGAAGCGATGGATGCATTGGTATCGAAATGGTGAAATGCACCGTCTTAAACAACCAGTTGGTAAACAATATGCCTTCGGCAAAGGACCGGAATTTGAAAGTGAGACAGCCAAGCTACAGGCAGAGAATCTAGAGTTGAAACAACAGATTGAAGTTTTAAAAAAGTACGCGGAATTGGAAGGGAAGTGGCGCCAAAAGTAGTACTTCAATTAGTTGAAGAATTAAAAGATGTTATGCCAATTGGTGAAATCTGTCGTCATTTAGGCGTAGGTCGCTCGTCATACTATCGTTGGAGAAAGGATGTGGATCAATCCACACAAAAGGAGATTCGAGATCAGCAGATTGGCGACTTGTGCAAACAAAATAAGTTTCGATATGGTTATCGAAAGATTGCTAATCTGTACCCAGGAGTTTGTAGGAAGACTGTGCAGCGTGTTATGCAAAAATATGGTTGGCAATGTAAAGTAAAGGTGAAGAAACGGAAGCGTACCGGGCAGCCAGCATACGTCGCACCGAATTTATTAGCACGCGATTTTACAGCATCTAAGCCCATGGAGAAGCTAGTCACGGATATTACGTACTTGCCTTTTGGTCAATCGATGATGTATCTTTCTAGTATTCTCGATGTCTACAATGGCGAAATTGTGGCACAAACTACTGGTATCAAACAAGACACTGATTTTGTGTTGGATAAGCTCTATCAATTGCCTAAGCTACCAGAAGGATGCATTCTGCATAGTGACCAAGGCTCCGTTTATACATCCTATGCTTATCAAAAAGCAGCCAAAGAAAAAGGAATTACCATGAGCATGTCCCGCAAAGGCACGCCAGCTGATAATTCCCCAATCGAATCGTTTCATTCCACGCTAAAGTCTGAAACGTTCTATCTCGACGATATCTATCGCACAACGAACGCACGTGTGATACAGATTGTCGAAGAATACATTATTTATTATAACAATATCCGTATTCAAACGAAACTAAACAGCCAATCGCCGGTTCAATACCGTCAATTGGCTGCATAAAAGGGTGTTTTATTCTTGTCTCAAAAAGGGTAGTCAGTGCCATGCATATGCAGCTCTTTTTTTCTTTATTGAACTAACGGAGCAGGTTAGTTGAAGAAGGAATTTGTTACAGAAATCAAGAATTAAAATAGCAATCAAGAGAATAAAAGGTTGGGTGTTTATGATAAGAATGAGAATAATGACGGGGGCTTATCTTTTTAATGATAATAAACTTTTAATGATGAAACGTTCTAAAGAAAGGGCAATAGCACCTAATTTATGGACTGGAATTGGTGGGCATGTGGAAGCCAATGAACATAATAGTCCTGAAGAGTCTTGTTTAAGAGAGATTTTCGAAGAGACGGGTATTAGAAGTAATGAAATAGAAGGGCTTGAACTCCGTTATATAGTAATGCGAAGAAGCAAAGATGAAATTCGCCAACACTATATTTATTTTGGAAATACATCAAGGATTAATTTTATTAATTCAGATGAAGGTACTTTGCATTGGATAGATTTTTCGGAAGTTTTAAACTTAGAAATGCCTTTAACAGTTAAATATATGATTGAACATTTTTCAAATAATCCAGATGAACAATCAGTGTTTATAGGGTCAGTTAATCATTCAAAGATAGAATGGTCTTGTTTGATTGATTAACCTTATTAAACTACCGGAGCAGGTTAGCATAGGAAGGGAATTTCGCAAAGGTAATAGAATTAAGACAGTGGTAAGGAAAATATCCGACATATTTGTGCCTAAAATGTCTGACAAATAAAGGGGGTACCGAAATGGAGTATCGGATTGAGAATCTTAATTTTGATTTAAAAGTTATAGGAAAAGGTAAGGTAGTCAAAACAAGTAGAGCCTTTAAAACAATTCCTACACTTTGGAGTAGTGCAAAAAAAGATGGATTTATGCAACAATTGATTGATATGTCCTGGGAAGAACCAAAATGCACACTCGAAAGTCTTTTGGGGGTTTGTGGAAAAGAGGCAGCCATTAGGGATGAAGAATTTACATACTTTATGGGTGTCCGATATGATGGAGAGGTTCCAAGTGATATGGAAACGCTCTCTATTACCCACAGTACCTGGGCTGTTTTTCCGGGTATAGCGAATGCTTGGAAGCTATTATACACAGAATGGATTCCAAGTTCTGGATATAAACTTGCTGATATACCTTGTATCGAATGTTTTTATCCACCAAAGCATAAACCTAGAAACGAACTTTGGGTTCCTGTAATCCCTAAATAAATATTAATAATTAGGGAATCAAACGTACAAGAAGAGAACATCAAGCCAATTTGTCGGCTCTTTTTTCATTCAATTTTTACATTATTGTTTGTATAACTTAAATATGCAAGTAAGATTGTGAAATAATGTACTTAAACTAACGGAGGGCTTTAGTGAAAGAACGTTGAGTTGCTTACGCAGCTCTTTTTTCTTATTGAACTAACGGAGCAGGTTACTTCAAGAAGAGACAATGTGTTGTCATGTCATCCTATAGGGATATTAGACATACCTTTTTAACGGGAGGGATTATATGTTAAAAAGGATATTGATTGTTGTTGGAATACTCATAGTGGGTATAGCCACACTTATCTTGTTAAATAAACCTTTAGAAAGTGATAGTGCTGTTGCAAGTAAAGAGGAACAAAAACCTTCAATTACTAAAGAAGATAAACTAACTCATTCTATATTGAACTCGATAACGGAAAAAATTCTTGAGAAATATGAGGATTTAAAGTTTTCTGTAGGTTCGACCTCAGCGAAAGAATTGAAGGTACAAGTTTCGGAGAATGAGGAATATTTTAATTCAGTAAAATAAAATATTGAATCCATTGCAAAAAGTGAAATTAAATCTTCCATACTAAAGGACTATACAGTTATTGTAATGAGATTGGATTTATCTTTTATGACTGAAGAACAAAAAAAATTAATGACGATATTTTACTCTTAACAAAATCTTTAGATGAAGGTCTTAAAGCCGATTATGAGGTATATAAAAATATAACTACTAGATCTGAAAAATCCATTACTATTTATACATCAATTAAAGGTACAGGCAAAGATGCACAAAAGTTAGCAATGGAAATTGAAGAAACAATAAATAAAATCTTACAATCTAAAGAACTAAATTCAATATCTCAAATTAACTCTTATGAAATTAAAATATTGAATAATAAAAGTAAAGTAATAAATTAATCAACTAATAAAACTAAACAACTTTGGCACCTCTTTTTATTAAACTAACGGGGTGCTTTACTTGAAATCATTGAGCTAGGCACTGACCTAATAACATGAGACAAATAAAAACACCTTTCATTGAATAACGGGGACTTAAACCTGAAATAATCAATGTGGAGGTGTTTTTCTATGGGAACAAGAGTCAGTTATCCAGTAGAAGTGAAAATGAAGGCAATTGAAATGCGAATGGCTAACGTACCGGTAAAAGAAGTAATGGAAGAATTGGACATTCGAAACTATACGCAGTTGAAGCGATGGATGCATTGGTATCGAAATGGTGAAATGCACCGTCTTAAACAACCAGTTGGTAAACAATATGCCTTCGGCAAAGGACCGGAATTTGAAAGTGAGACAGCCAAGCTACAGGCAGAGAATCTAGAGTTGAAACAACAGATTGAAGTTTTAAAAAAGTACGCGGAATTGGAAGGGGAGTGGCGCCAAAAGTAGTACTTCAATTAGTTGAAGAATTAAAAGATGTTATGCCAATTGGTGAAATCTGTCGTCATTTAGGCGTAGGTCGCTCGTCATACTATCGTTGGAGAAAGGATGTGGATCAATCCACACAAAAGGAGATTCGAGATCAGCAGATTGGCGACTTGTGCAAACAGAATAAATTTCGATATGGTTATCGAAAGATTGCTAATCTGTACCCAGGAGTTTGTAGGAAGACTGTGCAGCGTGTTATGCAAAAATATGGTTGGCAATGTAAAGTAAAGGTGAAGAAACGGAAGCGTACCGGGCAGCCAGCATACGTCGCACCGAATTTATTAGCACGCGATTTTACAGCATCTAAGCCTATGGAGAAGCTAGTCACGGATATTACGTACTTGCCTTTTGGACAATCGATGATGTATCTTTCTAGTATTCTCGATGTCTACAATGGCGAAATTGTGGCACAAACTACTGGCATCAAACAAGACACTGATTTTGTGTTGGATACGCTCTATCAATTGCCTAAGCTACCAGAAGGATGCATTCTGCATAGTGACCAAGGCTCCGTTTATACATCCTATGCTTATCAAAAAGCAGCCAAAGAAAAAGGAATTACCATGAGCATGTCCCGCAAAGGCACGCCAGCTGATAATTCCCCAATCGAATCGTTTCATTCCACGCTAAAGTCTGAAACGTTCTATCTCGACGATATCCATCGCACAACGAACGCACGTGTGATACAGATTGTCGAAGAATACATTACTTATTATAACAATATCCGTATTCAAACGAAACTAAACAGCCAATCGCCGGTTCAATACCGTCAATTGGCTGCATAAAATGGTGTTTTATTCTTGTCTCAAAAAGGGTAGTCAGTCCCTACATAAGTAGCTCTTTTTTTCATATTGAACTAACGGGGCAGTTTAGTGCAACAAGGAGTACCTTCAAAATTATAGGGATTTACAACGCTAAGTTAAGAAATATGACCAAACGACGCTTTGGGGACGTTTTCTTCTTCAACCTTACAAGAATTAGAAAAATCAAATAATCAAAGTTCAGAAAGTCAATATGATCAATCAAAACAATTAGATTCAACACAAAGGCAGATTGATTATTTAATAAAAGAATTAAAACATATCAAAAAAATACTTAGTTAAGCTAGGTAACAACACCCCTATTCAATTGAATAGGGGTGTTGTGATTACTTATGAGCATGGTTTTTCTACATATTTTTGCTTTGCTGAAGAAGTTTCGATTCCCCTGTACGTTCCCATTTTTCTACTGTTTCATATGCTTGCTCAGGAGAATATCCCTTTCCAACAAGAACGCCCATTAGAATAAACTCTTGAAGAATGTGTGTCATATTAATTCCTCTCTTAATATCTTCCAAACCTTCTTTCACCAAAATATCCGTATGTTTTACCCACTCATCTGGAGTCTTTCCGAAAAATACTGTGTCCCCATTACCCAAATCTTCTTCCTTCACCATTGCATCTGCTTTCGTCTGATGAACCGTACCATATGGATGGTTTGGCGGAGCATATATGGAGTATAGTTTCAACGGGACATTCCCTATATTTTTAAGATTATGCCACGTTCCAGCGGGGACGAAAATAGCTGAGTCATCAAAGACTTGCCATTGGAAATTTAAATTATCTTTACTTTTACCCATTTGTGTAATCCCCTGTCCCTGTTCAACTCGTAAGAATTGGTCCACATTAGGGTGCATTTCCAAACCAATATCTTCTCCAGGATTTAGACTCATTAATGTGAGTTGCAAATGATTTCCTGTCCATAGTGCAGTGCGATACGTATTATTTTGTTTGGTAGCATCATTGATATTTATAACAAATGGATTTGCCCCAAAATCTTTTAGTACATTTCTGCAATCATAATAAAAAGCCCCATAAGAACCAAATGCCAACTCATTCGGAACAGCCCAATAACTAGTAGGATTTCTATGGGTATGGGTTGGTGAATTTGCATAATAAGGATATTGATACGTATAAGGCACATTGTACATTTTTTTCAATCCCTTCACGTTCATTTATTATTTATATATTATATTATGTACGGTAAAAGAAATGGGGTACTTATTGATAATGCTACAAGAATTATAAAGTATGCAAAATAAATCTAAATAACGTTCCCAAATAAAAGTTAGGTAACAAAACCTCGTTAGGGGAGCATTTCTTGTTCAACTAACGGGGGCTTTACTTGAAGATCATTGAGTTGCTTAGGCAGCTCTTTTTTTATTGAACTAAAGGAGCAGTTTAGTTCAATAAGAAGGATTGCTTCTTACCTTATAGAATACATACAATATGTACTATTTTAGGAGGTGAATAGATGATTTTTGAAATAACCAATCAAGTTCGTGTAACTGATTTTAAAGAAGGATATAAGTGGTATGAAGCACTATTAAGCAAAAAAGCTGATTTCATTCCACACGATGGATTTGCTGAATGGGAAATAATACCTGGTTGCTGGTTGCAAGTTGCTGAGGGAACACCATCAGAAGAAAGTGGACCTTTACGTTTAGGGGTAACAGATATAATAGCTGAAAGAGATAGACTAGTAAAAGAATTGGAAATTGACGAATTTGAGATTTACTCCCGTGAAGAAGTTTCTGCAAAATGGGGAACTTTCACTGACCCTTGGGGAAATCGACTTGGACTATTTGAGTATTTAGATAAGAAAGAGGAAAATGACCGTATAAAAACAATTTTGGGAGTTTAAATATTTTGCTTGTTATACTAACGGTGGCTTTATTTGAGGATCATTGAGTTGCATATGCAGCTCTTTTTTTCTTGTTGAACTAACGGGGCAGTTTAGTTGAATAAGAGATAATTATAAATATTATTGGGGGACTTATTACATGAGATATTTCCTAAAGTTAAATGTTGTTAGTATTCTGTACGCCCTTATGGTATTTGTTCCTCTTGAACTTATGTTAAATGTGTATAGAATTAGCAGACTAACAAATTGGAAAATTGGTACGGTAAATATTTTGACTGTCATAACGCTTATTTTTGAGGTTATAGGTGGTACAATATTAATCCTTTTCTTAACAAAAAAGTGGTTGGATGGGCGAAAGGCAAACTTTTGGACAGTCATCCTATGGATACCCTATTTTGTTCTTTTTATTTATGTAATGGCATCCTTATTTCCAATAACTAATGGTGGTGATACCCCCAATCCTGTTACTGGTCTTTTAGCAATAGGAGGATTGATAGTTTATCCATTTTATATACTAATTCTTAATTCTGTCTGTATAACAAGTGATGATAAAACAATTAGGTCTGTCTAAAATGGAAGATATCGTGAAGAGTTGTACTTTTTACTAACGGGTGCTTTAGTACAACAAGCTTCTAAAACTTTCCCAAACGACGTGTTAATTTGAAATAAAGTTACGATGCTTATAAAAAAGGTGCGACGTTTAAAATAAAGTCGCGATATTTGTAAAAAAGTCACGATGTTATCCCTTTGAATTTTATGATCCAAAGGGATATTTTTTATTTTAAATTTGCAACTGATTGGTTTGAATGTAAGCACTAGAATGTTTTATAAAATTTTTCACGGTTTGAAACTATTCAAAGCGCACATTTTCTGAAATTTCTTTAATCTTGTCCCAATCTAAAATTTGAATTTCTTTCTCTTCTCGTTTGATAATCCCTTTCTCTGTCCAGTCCTTTAGTATTCGATTTAGATGTCTTTTTGTAGTACCAATCAATGAGGCAATATCATCTAAAGAAATTGTTTTTATATATTGATTTACATGTGAAGGGTATTCAACCGTGCATAAATAAGCAGCTAAACGTACACTGACTGGTGAGAGTGCATTTACTCTTGATGAAATGGTGCAAGTTAGAAGCTTATAGGCTAGCTCTTTCAACAATAGTTGATTAAATTTACTATCAAATTTTAAATGTGCTTCGTACACTTCTAAAGGGATAAATAATATTTCACATTGCTCTGATGCAATACAGTTTGATACAACTAAGCAATCTGCAAAGATTTCGATATCGCCCATAATCGCTGGTTGTTGACAGTAGCGTAATAGTAACTCTTTGCCAGTCACTTCTAAGCTAGACACCATATACCTTCCTGAAAGTAAAAAATAGATGCCATCTATCTTGTCCCCTGCTTTTAAAATAAATTCATTAGGTTGAAAAGTACGTACAAAAAGGGACGATATTAGTTCTTTTGTAAAAGTGTAGTGATAAATAGATCGAAATAGATTTTGACTCATTTTTTCCTCCGAGACATCTGTCCTTTATTGTTCTTATTTATTTTAATATAGTTATAGTCAATTAATAAAGAGGGAGGGATTCAAATGAACTTTGTATTCGATTTAGATGGAACACTTTGTTTTGATGGCAAGAGTATTGATAGAGAAATTATTGAGGCACTTCAAGAATTAAAATTAGCAGGGCATCAAGTGATTTTTGCCTCAGCTAGGCCGATTCGTGATTTAGTACCTGTCATACCGAAAAGCTTTCATGAAGGTCTATTGGTTGGAGGAAACGGTACATTTACTTATGATCATGGGCAAATTCAAGTGATACATTTTGAACAACAACTTTTAGATAAACTTATCGGACTTATTCATCAACATCAATTAATATATTTAGCAGATGGTCAGTGGGATTACACCTTTACAGGTGATATTGCACATCCTATTTATCGAAATATCGATAAAACCAATTCAACGAACATTCCGTTGGAACAATTACTGCCAGTCTGCAAATTAGTTTTATTCCAACCAAATGAGGAAGTGTTAGAAGCGCTTCAAGAAATTCCAGTCACAGTCACACACTATAAAACTGAGCATGCCATCGACATTAGCCCTCTAGGTATTAATAAAGTTAGAGGACTTCATATGTTAAACATTAAACAGTTTATTGCTTTTGGGAACGATAGTAACGACCAATGCTTGTTTGAACATGCGGTACATAGCGTATGCGTCGGGAATAATGACGTGAACCGTTATGCGAAAGAAAACATCGAACGAGCAGATGTAGCAGGAAAAATTCGAGCATTAATGGGTAAGTATCGTGTAGGGGAATGATATTTAATTTTAAAGTTAGATAAAAATAGCTTGCTAATCATGTGGAGATTGCAAGCTGTTTTTATTTATCTATTAGTGTAATAAATGAGGTAAGAAAGTTTTATTCAACTAATGGGCAGAAAAATAAGGAACAATCATTCAAAAAAAGAGGCAACGTTTTAAGCCTGTTTTTCTTTTGGTTATAATATATTTTTTTCATAAGCAGATAACACAATATTAGTTGATGGAGTACCAAATGGCATAGCTTGATCAATAAAATTTTCTAATGTTTCGACTGAATTCGTCGCTACCTTAGCGATATAACTAATTTCTCCAGCTACTCGGTAGCATTTAATTACATCTGGATGTGTGTGACAAAATTGAGCGAGATTTTTACAATCCGTCGATTTAAATAAAATCAGTGCAACGATTGAACGATCAAGCTTATTTAAATTGATTTTAGTTTGATATCCTTCAATCACATGCTGTTCCTCTAACTTTTTCACTCTTTCTGCTACAGCTGGTGCCGATAAGTGGACATGTGAAGCAACATCCTTCATCGACATCTTTGCATTTTGCTGAAGCTTTTTTAATATTTCATAATCTATGTGGTCCATTGTATCACCTTTTTTTATTAATAATATAACGATTTTTCAATAAATACAAAGGTATATATATTAAATTTCCTTTTTTGCATTATGTATCTGAAAGCCATGTTTATTTACAATTTACTATAAAGGAGGATGGTTTCTTAATGACAAAAATTTTATTACTACTAGCAAATGGGTTTGAAGCTGTAGAAGCGAGTGTCTTTACAGATGTACTAGGTTGGAACAAGTGGGAGGGCGACGGTTCTACAGAGGTAATTACAGTGGGATTACATCCTCAACTACAATGTACATGGAACTTTCAAGTAGCACCTGAAAAGCAATTGGATGAGATCGTATTAGAAGAGTTTGATGCACTAGCGATTCCTGGAGGATTTGAAGAAGCTGGTTTTTATGAAGATGCATTTAGTGAGCCGTTTCAGAAAATTATTCAGCATTTCGATTTTCATAAAAAGCCGATTGCCTCGATTTGTGTGGCATCTTTAATGGTTGCACATAGCGGTGTGTTACAAGATCGAAAGGCGACCACTTATAATCACCCAACTAGCAAGCGATTAGAACAATTAAAACAATACGGAGTGCAAGTTGTGAATCAACGAATTGTCTGTGATAAAAATATTATTACGTCTTCTAATCCTGGTACAGCTTTTGAAGTTGCATTTATGTTACTTGAAATGTTAACGTCAAAGGAAAATACAGAGCAAATTAAAGAATTAATGGGATTCTATTAATTTAATAAATAAGTTCTTACATACTTATAAAAAAGAATCCTTTTTAGAAGATTACACCAGAACAGATTGAGATGTATGCGGATAGTGGATGGGATTATGTTACAGGCTATCAATATTTTCAAGTGTATTCATCACCTGTCGAACGTGATGCACCAGAGCTACATACAGACCCTGTACCCTGTTAAATAAATAAGAAAGGAGCATCTAATAATATGGCATTAGAAATGAGAAATAACTGTGAGAGTTGTAACTCTTCTATTGAGGAGAATTCTCTCGCGTATATATGCGTTCATGAATGTACATTTTGCTCTCCATGCACAGAAGAAATGAATAGTATCTGTCCTAATTGTGGAGGAGAACTTGTAAGAAGACCTAAGAAACCACAAAAGGTTTGTACACTCTAAAATTATTGAACAGGGATTTGGATTTACCCTGTTTTTTTATTCTCATAAATTGTCTCAATACATGAAAAAATTTCAAAAAAGGATTTAGAAACTAAAAGAAACTAATGGCACAAAAACGTTATCTTAGGACACGTAAACCGTATGAATTTAATCCTATAATTTCAGCAGAGGAATTAAGAGAAGTAGTAAATTCCTTAAAAGTCACAAACGGTAACGAAGAAGAAATAGCTAAAATAATAGATGTAACTAACTGTTCAAGAAAAGAAATATATGGACTACGTCAATACTTATTCGAAAGTGGTAAAATTACGGAAAATGAATATCACAAATTAGACGCCATGATTTCTGCACGTGATTTTGATGCTGGTATTTTTGATGGCAGTATTCAAAAAGGTACTTTAGATTTTTGTCATCCAACGTCAAACGGAAATAGAAATTGGCTTGCCTGTTTTAAAGACCAATTAAAATTAGAGAGGGTATCTAATTATGGTGTTCTCAATACAAGTAGTAGAGTAGTAAATATAATACAAAATATTAGGAATAAATTTTCAAATCAATTCACCCAATAAATATTATTGAACTTCCTGCACCTTTACTTTAATACGTTTGAAAGGAGTTGCAGTAGGGTCATACTATGAATTGATTTTTGAAAGACCTATAAAACAGTAAATAGAACAGAAACCATTAGTTAAGAAAGTTTGTGAAGATTTTCACTTAAACTACCGGGGGCTTTAGTGAAACAAGAAATGGTAAAATGAAGGGAAATACAAATTTTAATCGAGGTGAACAATATGGAAATTAGGAAACTAAATATAGGTGAAAAACCTCCAATGAATTTGTTGTTATTAGCTGACCCTTCTCAAAGAATTGTTGAGGAATATGTAAAAAGGGGAGAATGCTTTTTAGCTGAAAGTGATAAGCAAATAATTGGAGTTTATGTATTACTTTCCACAAGACCTGATACTGTGGAGTTGGTGAACATTGCAGTTGTAGAAGACCAGCATAGTAGAGGCATAGGGAAACAGTTAGTGATAGATGCAATTCAAACAGCCAAGTTAAGAGGGTACAAAACAATTGAAATCGGCACTGGAAATTCAAGCATAGGACAACTAGCTCTATATCAAAAATGTGGTTTTAGAATTATTGGTGTGGATATAGACTTTTTCATTAGGCACTATCCAGAAGAAATTTTCGAAAATGGTATACAGTGTAGAGATATGGTTCGATTATCCCAAGATTTATAAGTTTAAAAAGAAAAGCCTATTTCACTAACGGGGGCTTTAGCAGAACAAGGCTGCCTTTAGGGTGGCTTTTTCTTTTTAAACTAACGGGGCAGTTTAGTTGAACAAGAAAACAGTTAGCAGAGAATCATTTTTCGGTTACTGGAAAAGTTTACAATATATTTATGGAATGATAAACTTTATTAACCATTTAATATTGGATTGCATAGTATTATGCCTCCTTTATTTTGGATTTAATGTAATGGGAGTAGCTGCCAATAACATATACCTATTTTTAAATTTGTTTTTGTCTATAAAATGACGTACAAAATTATGATAGGAGTGTAATGATGATTGAGCTAGACACAGAAAGATTAAGATTAATTCCACTGAGTGCAGAAAATCTAAGATTGCTAATAGATAACCCAAAGAAAATGGAACAAAGGTTATCTTTAATTGACTCAGATAGATTTCTTAGTCCAGAACTTAAACAAGCTATGGAAGTAAGACTTTCAAAATTGTTAGGCGATGAGGAAAATTATATTTGGTATACAAATTGGTTAATCGTGTCGAAAGATAAAAACTGTAGTGTTGGTGGAATAATGTTAAAAGGGCTTCCAAATGAAAATGGTGAAGTAGTAATAGGTTACTATACGCTCCCTGAATATCAAGGAAACGGCTATATGACGGAAACTATTAATAATTTGAAAAGCTGGTTGTTAAATCAGTCCGATGTTATGTACGTTATTGCTGATACTGATAAAGATAATATTCCATCGCACAGAGTCTTAGAAAAATCAGGGGCGGAAATGTATAAAGAAACAGAAGAACTATACTTTTGGAGATTTGTCTAAAAAGGTTACTTGAAGTATTTAAAAAAGAGACATCGTTTTATAATGATGTCTCTTTTTTTAGGATTAGTACAATGTTAATCAATAGAGTGGCAAATCCTTCTTCAACTAACGGGGGCTTTACTTGAAGTTCATTGAGTTGCATTTGCAGCTCTTTTTTTTATTGAACTAACGGGGCAGTTTAGTGCAACAAGGAGTACCTTTAAAATTATGGGGATTTACAACTCTAAGTTAAGAAATGTAACCAAACGGCGCTTTGGTAACATAAATAACTTATGCTAAACTTTAGTAAATTTTTTTAGAAAGAAGGAACATAATGAATTATATTAAATCTTTACGACAACACATTGGTACAAGACCGATAATTGCACCAGGGTCTGCAATTATTGTTTTGAATGAAAAGAATGAAATATTATTACAATTACGTTCAGATACAAATGATTGGGGGCTTCCTGGTGGCGGTATGGAAATTGGAGAAAGTTTTGAAGAAACCGCTCAAAAAGAATTATTTGAAGAAACAGGATTAATCGCTCAAGAATTGATATTAGTTGGATTAGCTTCTGGGAAAGAATTATATTATAAGTTCCCTCATGGGGATGAAATTTACAATGCAACTGCGATTTATAAAACTTCAAGTGTAACTGGTACTATAAAGAAAAATGAAGAAAGCATGGCTTTAAAATATTTCTCTTTAGACAAACTTCCTAATCTAAATTATACAACTTTAAAGTTACTTGAAAAGGTTGGCTACATTTAAAGTGATTAATCTGAAACAGTTATTTCTTTAATTTAATGGCCTGCTATAATAATTAGTCATATCAGTATCTTTATGAAACTTAGAAATTAATCTATAGAATGAACTGTTTTAATATAAATATTAGTACATACTAATTACTAAATAACGTTCCCAGATGAAAGTTTTGGGGACCCAGAAAAACGATCTTCCACAATCGGGCGCAATTCTGTAGCAAGATTTGTACTTTTTCTTCATGAAAGGGCCAGATTGTTGAATAAGAAAATAAATAAGTTGGATATTTATGTTAAAATTTAGGTGAGGTTCTGAAAAATGTACTTAAGCCTAACGAGCAGGTTAGTTAAATAATTTAAATTTAGAAAGGGGTAATAAAAAATGTTGAAAGCGATATCTGCCCTGCCAGAAGATAAAAGAATTGCAGGGGTGCATTGCGTCCCAATTATGGAAGATGGCTCTATAGTTATGGCTTGGGAC
Source organism: Solibacillus daqui (assembly GCF_028747805.1). Taxonomy (NCBI): domain Bacteria; kingdom Bacillati; phylum Bacillota; class Bacilli; order Caryophanales; family Caryophanaceae; genus Solibacillus; species Solibacillus daqui. The sequence goes on along the minus strand of NZ_CP114887.1, from coordinate 2,212,963 downwards.
AAAGATGAGCGATTATTGACTACTATTGGCGGAAGGTTAGAGGGTGAGGAGAGTATTGAAGAAGCGTTAGAACGTGAGTTAATAGAGGAAGTAGGTATGACCATTAGTTCTGAGAAAATACTGTTTGCCTCTTGGTACTGGGAATCTACTGATAGTTATACAATATGGTTCTTAGTAAAAGCTGAAAAATTTTTGCCTTATACTTTTGATTTTGAGAAATCTGGCTATGTAATCTTTAATTTTGAAACTGCCAAACAAATTATTACAAAGCTGGAACCAAACAATAAAAAAAGAATCGATATCCTCAATTTAGCCTACGACAAAGCTCAACAATTCTATTTGCAAAATTCTCGTTAAGATAGAACATCTTTATTGAGCTAAAGGGGCGTTCAAGAAGGAACGCTTTTTTACTAAAGGTGTAGCTGAGATACTAATTTTGATAATGAAGGGAAAAACCGTGCATGATTGAGCTTAGAAAAATTACGTTGGAAAACCGCCGCACCATATTTAATTTGGAAGTTTCAGAAGAACAACGCCGCTTCGTTGCGTCCAATCTGTCAAGCGTGGCTTCGTGTTATGTCCTTGCAACCAATGGGGGACATCCATTTCCATTTGCGCGGATGAGCAGCCGGTCGGTTTTGTTATGCTGACTTATGGAAATACCGGATACGAACTCCCATCAATCGTAGATGACAGTTATTGCATATTGCGACTAATGATTGACAAGCAATACCAGAATCTGGGCTACGGTCGGGAAGCCATGAAAAAAATCTTGGAATTTATACGTACCTTTCCAGCAGGGCCAGCACGGTACTGCTGGATCCCATATGGAGCCGATAACTTCGCAGCCCAAAAGCTTTATGAAAGCTTTGGCTTCCGTAACAACGGCGAAATCTGCAACAACGAGCTAATTACCGTATTACAACTCTGATTTCTGCCACACCAAGAAGGGGGGACCGTTAATTTTTTCGAATTCTGTGGTTGAAGAAGGAGTGTTCAAAGGCAGTATTGAAATAAAAAGCGAACCCAAAGTTTTAAGGAGAGAAAGCAATATGAAGAATCTATTATTAGAGTCACACTGTATATTTCCAACATCAGACATAGTTGAAACTGCTAATTTTTATGAACAGAAAATGGGATTTAAGGCTGTACAGTATTTGGATGCAAATGAACCTCATATTTGTTTGTATCGTGATACAACAGAAATTATCTTAACTAAAACTAACGGTCAAAATGTAATTCCGAAAAGGGAACTATATGGATACGGGTACGATGCCTACTTTATAACAAAAAATCAAGAGGAACTTCAAGATGAGTTAATCAATTCAAATGTGAAAATCATCCGTACTTTAGATAATACTGATTACAATAATAAAGAATTTGTAATTGAAGATATAGATGGAAGATGGATAGCATTTGGCATTAAAAGTTTGTGAATAAATGTACTTAAAGCGGGGGCTTTAGTAGAATAAGGAGCAATAAAATAATCAAACTTTTTTATAAAAAAACTTTCTAAAAATATCAGAAAGCTATCGTTTTGATTAATCTTTATTTAAAACGATAGCTTTTTGTATGCCATGAAATTAAGTTTTAATCGTATTTTTCAATCAAACATTAGTATACTGTCTGCTTTAGCTAAAGGGCCATTTTACTGAACAACTTTTTTTATGAATGGTTACCAAACGACAATATGGGGACTTTAAGTAGGATGGCACATTGAATATTGGACTTCTGATTGATTTGTTATGAGTTTCCTTATGTAATAATGGGCTGAGGAGGGATTAAAGTGATTAACGAACTTTTAATTGATGAAATACAAGATGCTCAAAAACATATGAATTTTGTAATATTAATGCCTACATTACCTGAATCATACACCCTTAAAAATATTACGATAAAAAAGGAAACAAATGAGCAACGTTCTTCAATTCGTTTTGAAATACATAGTAAAGGAAAAACCCTTCGCATCAAACAATTTTTTTATGATTGGGCGATACCTGTAATTACATCGGATACAAATTTAATACATCAAGGAAAGTCTTTTGAAATAGAAGGTATAGTTGGCTTTATTGGTATAGATTACAAAGGGAATCAAGCTGCATGTTTTTGTAGATGGTTCACTAATATTGAACTCTCTGTTATAGAGGGGACTTTTGATGAAAAAGAGATTTTAATGGTATTAGAAAATTTAAAAGCAGTTGATGAAGATTCTATTCGCACAATAGGTGAACAGTCTTTTACTACTTATAGTTACACCGCCCGTTTTAACAAATCTAAATGGGGTTCCTATGACGAAGTTTCTCGGGTATCTTGGTACGAGTCTAACAAAAGAATAAGTATCGAAGAAAACATGGGAATTAAGTTACCTAATAATCATAATGAGTTTTTTTTAGATTCAATTGGTTATAAAGAATATGCTTCTGGTACAGAGTGTCATTTTTTATATCGTTCTAAAAAAGATTTTACAAACGGATTTTGGCTGTGGATCGCTCCTAGAGAATTATCAGATCCTCTACCTTCATTAACAGGTCACAATATCGGAACTAGACAGAGTTGGAATATCAAAAAAGTGAGTGGATCTATTTTACAAATCCCTGTTAACGAAATTATTTTGTGTCGACAAAATACCAAATATAAAAGCTGGATGATACATTGGGAGGAAGCGAACTATATTTATCATTTTTATTCTAGAGCTAGTACCAAAAACAATATTCGGGAATTCCACTTGTTTTTTGCAAAGTTGTATTCTCAGAAATTTGAACGTTCCTAAAGGAAAAATATTCTAAATATTTTCATTCAAACAACATTCCCATATCTCGCTTTGGGAAAAATTTTTATTCAACTTCCATAAAAGGAACCATCCAAACTTTCATTTTCTGAGGTGTAGCAATGTTGTATTGTTAAATGGATGGGTAATGGTGGATTTTGTCAATTAAAAATAATTTATTTACAAAAATATGAAACTTAAAATTATTCCAAACGTATTAAAGTAATAAGTTTATTGAAGTTGTGAATGTAGATTAGATTATAAAGGTGGATGAGAAATGATAATTAATTTGTTAATTAGTGCAATTTTTCAAGTATTGCTTTTTTCGATAATTCCATTCGTTTGGTGGCTGGTTACTGCTAGAAAAGAAACTAGATTCTTAACTTGGTTAGGACTAAAAAAAATAAAAATCAGAAACAATCAAACTTATATGGCTTCATTTTTATTCGTTATTATTATTTTAGTGATACCCACTTATATATCAGTTATTTTTTTTATGGATGAGTCGGCAATGGCAACCTCACAGTTTTCAGGTAAAGGGCTTACAGCATTTATTCCAGCTCTAATCTATGCCTTTTTGCAAACTGGACTATCAGAAGAAATATTTTTCCGTGGTTTTCTAACTAAAAGATTAATATATAAATTCGGTTTTCGACTCGGTAATTCTATACAAGGTTTTCTATTTGGATTAATGCATGGTGCAATTTTTATGATGCTACTTAATCCAATACAACTAATAATTATTATACTAATTACTGGAGTCGGAGGATATTTGCTTGGCTGGATAAATGAGAAACAATCAAACGGGTCAATTATTTCAAGCTGGCTAATACATGGGATTGTTAATACTATCTCTTCAACATGGGCTTTATTTAATTTGATATAATGATACTTTTAAGAAGGACAATTCAACTAACAGGTGCTTTAGTGAAACAAGGATTTATAACGTATACATAAATAAACCTAAAAACGTTCCCAAATGAAAGTTTTGGAATACAGAACAAGCTATGAAAGGCTGTGAAACCAACGTTTCGTGGCTTTTCCTTTGAATATTGTTAATACAGCTTTTAATGCAAAGGTATATTAACATAGCTACAATAAGACTTTTCAAGATTTTGCAGAAAACATTGCAGGTACAATTAAAGGTTTGATCAGGCATAAATAGGCAAGAAATACGCATATATCAACGTTCTATGCCATATTTTATGAGTATTGGCTATACAACAAAAATCCTCGTTCGTTCAATTATTTTTTATACAGAAGCTTTAAAATAGTTTTTGTAAAATCTTCATATGAAAAAGAATTTCCTCTTCGCTGATTATACCATTTTTGAATTGTTGCCACTATCCAGAATGGTACAGAATTTCCATCTATTAAATGATAGTATTGTTCATATCCTTTTTTTAAATGTTCCCATCGAAAATCATTACCCGGGACTGTGTACTCAGAGACATCAATTATTTTTGCTTTTCCATTTTGAAGTATAATGTTTTTTAAATGAATATCTCGTGGGTTAAGACCTTTACTCCGAATATACGCTCTTGCCTCCTCCACTTCATTTACCACCTGCTTTGGAATGTGTATGCCTTGTAGAACACAGTCATAGAGGGTTTTTCCTTCTTCGTAACTTAATACAAGATATTCGTCGTATGAAGCAAAACATGTTGGAAAGATAGAGGAATCACCTAATTGTTTATAAACAATTGCTTCATTTTTTACCTTGTCTAATTTGTCCTGGGCATATACTTTAAATGCATAAGCGGGGGCAGTAAGTGATTGAAAAACGGCTGCATCTGTCCCTACACCTATACATTTCAAATTAGCAGCGTCCCCACTTATCGTTACAGGAGCGTTATTTGGGTTTGAGAAAACTTTTATATTTGAAAGAGAGCCTATGTCTTTTTCCCATTCATTATTCATATCATCTATCCTTTCATAATTGAAATTGTGTGATAGGGTGGTTTTTATTGTTGTATGAACATTGACTAGGCAAAATAGGCTCGAAACAAAGGGGGCTTTATGTTATTTTTCCCCATTGACTAATAACGTTTTACATAGCTATAACAACACTTGTAAAGTTATAATTATCGGCTCCATTTTTGTTTTAATTTTTTCCCGAGTAAAAATAAAGCGAATAAGTACAGGACAATAATCAACACTGTATCCCAGTTACCTTCTGCCATTTGATGACCGACAAGTGAAAAAGCTAAGATGGTCGGTAGCTTTCCGAGAAAGGTTGCTGTAATAAAGGCAACGAAACCAACATTCGAAATACCAGCAATTAAATTAATACCTGCAGAGGGCAAAATCGGAATAATTCGGCCAAGTAACACCGCTAAGAAGCCATTTGTTTCGATTAACTCAAAGTATTTCGTCAAATATTGTCGCTTAGTTAAATATTTCAGTGCCACACTTCGTAGCAATCTTTTACTTAGTAAATATAACAGGAGCGATCCGGTTGTTGTACCAAGCATATTAATGAGCAATCCTGGTAAGAAATCATGATTACTGGCAATAAAGGCAGCTAGTACAGGAATGGGTGCAAATGGAACCATAGAAACCAATACCATTATTAAAAATTGATAAAGCCATGCAAAGGTTTTTTCATTTTGTACGAAGTCTAAAAATAGATGTTCCATATTTTATCCTTTAAATTCTTGTAGTTAATAGTAAATTCATTTAGTTATTGAAAAAAATAAAACTTAGCTTGTAAGCATTTATTCATACATAAAGCTTTTTTAATCGACCTTAATGAGACGCATAATTTAATAAAAAAGATGCATGCACCGCCAATAAATATACCTATTTGAGGTGTAGCGTTATTGAAAGCCTTTCTTGTATTTTTACAGCAAGTAACTAAAAACGTCTTATATTGAAAAAGAGTAATTTTTTAGTACTGTATTTTGCGTATCCTTATTGGTTAAAGAGGGCCGTTTTTCTTGTATTTAGGTAAGAAAGTTGTAAATATATGATATTCGTGAAACCATCACGTGCTACTTTTCGTATTGATAATAGACGTTATATAATCAAAGGATGAGTAGTAGTTGTTACATTATAAAATTTATAGTCATCAGCACAAAGAGTGGGTTGTATTAGTACATGGAGCTGGTGGAAGCTCAACAATTTGGTATAAGCAAATTCGTGCATACCGCAAGCACTTCAATGTGTTGGTAGTTGATTTACGAGGGCATGGTGCTTGTAAAATAGAGAATAGTCCCACAAAATATACACTCGATTTAGTAAGTCAAGATATTCTAAAAGTATTAGATTCATTAGATATTGAGAAGGCTCATTTTGTTGGGATTTCACTAGGGACCATGTTAATTCGTCATTTAGCCGAATCGAACCCAGAGAGATTTCATACGATGGTACTTGCTGGTGCAGTATACGTATTACACCCAAGCTCCATTTTTTACTTGGCCTAGCCAATCTATTTAAAAAAATAATCCCGTTTATGTGGTTATATAAATTATTTGCTTGGATATTGATGCCCAAAAAAACGCATAAATCTTCACGCCATCTCTTTATTCAAGAAGCGAAAAAAATAAAACATCGAGAATTTTTACGCTGGCTTACATTAACAGGTGGTATCGCCAAACATTTAGTGAAATTCAATGAGAAAGATACAAAAATTACGTCACTTTATATTATGGGAGATGAAGATTACGTATTTTTAGAACCAGTGAAACGATTAGTGAAGAAACATCCTTCAAGTCAATTAGTCATTTTAAATAATAGTGGGCATGTATGTAATGTGGATCAGGCAGAACAATTTAACGAAGTATCGATGCAATTTTTAGAAAATGCATTGGACAAATAAGCAGTTAGAATCGCTAATTTTATTACGGATATTACATCCAATCAATTCGGATCGAATGCCGGAAAGTCCTCTTTTCAATGGATTTTCCGGCATAGTATTTTGACTGAAGCTGTTTTTATCTACATACTAAGGAATTAAAAACGCAGAAATATTTTTCTAGCACCTAATAGCATCCATGTACAAAGAACGAATGGCATGGTGAAGGTTGGTAGCCCATATGGGACAAGTAAAGTTGTGATTGTGGCAGTTAGCGGCACACTTAAACAGGCTCCAATTATTCCTATAATAAAGCTTAAGCGAGAATTCGCTCCTTTAAAAACAATTGCTACAGCAAGGATTGTTAAAATCGCATTAAATCCGTAGAGACCTGCCTGTATTAAGTCACGTGAACCGCCTAGCACAAAGGCCGTTAGCATGGCAAAGAGATTTCCAATTAACGCAAATATGCCGAATTGCCAACCTGCAAAAAATAACCCAATAAAAACTAAAGTCGCTGAAATGAAATTTTTCAGGAAAAATACTTGCCCAAAACCATTCAAAGTCGCTTGGAACCAGCTGATGGAATCTTCTGTTGTTAAGATAAAATGTGATAAATTTTGAGGAGATAGACTAGATGATAATTGAATAGTTTCAAATTGATAGGATGCTAATAATGTAGACCAACTGACGACAATAAAAGGGAATGTCAGAATTGGAATGTCGGTGTTTCGCATGAAATGCATCATTGCAGCTGCAAAGAGTGTTGTTACTGCCGCTCCTAAAAGAGCAATAATCCAATAATATGGCCCTGTTAAAAATAATGTAAGTGCCATCCCAGTTAAAACAGGACTAAAGGAGAGCAAACCTTGCCGTATCAATTTTTCGTCTGCCTTTCCGGCTATACCGATAAGCACGGCAATTAGGGAAGATAGCCATGCAACTACAGCTAAAAGTGGTGATACAATTGTTATTGCGAGCAAAAATAAAATGCCGGTTATTGTATTTTCTATGAAACCCACTTGTGAGATTCCTTTAAAAGACGCAACGAAGATCTGCTGCCAATTCATCTTATTATTAACAGTAGCATCTTCCATTGATGTGACCTGTTTGCTAACGTTCATATCATGCTACACTCCCAAAATGAATAGTAAATACCAATATCTTCTAATGTAATCTTTCGAAATGATAGTTTCCTCTTGTAATTTAACTAGTGAGAACACATAATTCCTCTTTTTTATAGGTGCAGCAATGGAAGTGGGAACGAGCTCGCAAAATATAGTGCCATCCACAAGATTGTGTGAAATTCCCCGTTCTCGCCACAGGAATCAATCCATGCTGCTTCGAGTTCTTCCATTAATTCTTTTGTTAATTGTTTCCCTGATCATTTTCCATATTGAAGTGGATTTACTCAATATTGTTTGCAAATGCATTTAATAAACCAATCATTTGTTCTTTAAAATTTGGTTTAAGCCAAAATAATATCGTGTCCTCGTTGCCGATTTGTTCAACCAAATCTTGAACGACTTCATACCCAATATAATAAGCTAAACGGGTATAACCAAAACGCACTCCGCCATTAATTGAAAACCATTCTTTAAAAATTTCTTGTGAAGACAGTTGCTCTAAATCCTGTTGAAATGAAGTGATAATTTTTGCTTTATTCATACGAGCATAATTTAGCCATGCTTCATCCCTCTCAAATGCGAAGTAAATTTCCTTTTCTGCTTCAACAACTTGTGTAGATAAATACGTTGCGATACCTTCTTGAATAAGCCATGTATATGGGCTATTCCAATCAATTTGGCCAATCTCCACACCATTTCGAAGCGTTACAATATGGTGCACAGCATGGCCGAATTCATGAGCAATTAACGTACGAATACCGATTTCTAAAGCTGGCATTCGCTCTACACAAAATACTACTTCAGGATTCATAGAATGCGTTGTATAAGCATTTGAGCCACCTAATCCTACAAATATATGTACAGCTTCTGTAAAAGTGATATCGAACATTTTTTCATAGTTGGCTGTAATTTCACTTATGTTCATTAAAATTCGTTCTTTCACAAAGTTTATGTCTTCAAGTTTATTTGGATGCTGCTTTATAGCGATGTTTAGCTTTTCTTTTTTATTTTTACAATGAAATCGAAAATAAAAATCAAATGATTCTCGGTGTTTTTGGAAATAGGTCTCATAATATTCAGGCGTTGCTTCGTATTTTTCTAAAAAAGGTGTAACGTAATCGATTATTTTCAATGCTGTCTCCTCCTAAGAGATTATAAATAAAATGTACCTTAGAAAAATCAACTTAAAAATTCAACTATCAATGTGGCTAATCATAATTTCTTATAATTAAATCCGAAGAAATCGGTTTAAGCTGCAGTTCTCTAGCCCAAATAGATAATTGCCCTATGTGATGAATTTCGTGAGTAATCATATGCGCTAATATCTTTTTTTGAGTAAAGTGTAAAATAGTACCATCACGACGTTTCACTTCAATTATTCTATTCTCATTTTCTGAAGTTAATTGTTCAATAAAGTTATTAGTATTCGATTTTACAAAGGCGGAGTATGCCCTTATATCTTTTAATTGATATATTGAATTTCGTGTTTCACAAAGGTTGGGTTTTTTAACCATTGAATTTAACCAAAGTAATTCACAATCTATTATATGTATGAGTGTTTTCTGAATACTTTTCATACCACCTATGCGCTCTTTATGAAATTCTTCTTCAGATATTGATTGACACCAATTAAACCAATCTTCACGTACTTGCCAATTATATTGAAATAAAGATAACATTGTGCAACTCCTTCTACTTGAATATTGTTAATAGTAAGAAAAATTATAACTTAACGTAGGCTTATATGAAACATAGAATCATATTTTTTGACGTAGATGGAACCATTACAAGTTATATTAACGGATCATTTCACAAATATTAAACATTCGATTAACAAACTGTTAGACAATGGATTCCATGAGGTTGCAGCAACTGGCAGAACCTTGTCAATGTGTAGTCAAATTGCTGAATTCCTTAGCTAGCTGCAATCAATTCCTCCAGTAAGATTTACGTAACATCCTAACCTGTTTTTCACTTTTCTGAAATACTAAATGACATAACAATAGCGTTTTTTTAATTCCATAGTAAAATGAATGTAATGAAGTAAAGGAGTTTTATTTTACATGGAAAAAAAGCTACCAGTGAAACAACCTAAATATCAATTAATTGCAGAGGACATTGCAGGGAAAATTGTAGAAGGTAAATATGAAGTAGGCGAAAAAATTTATGCCCGTTCATCGATTGCCACAACATATGCCGTATCGGCTGAAACCGCTCGCCGTGCAATTGCAGTTTTACAAGATTTAAACATCGTAGAAGCCACAAAGGGGAGCGGAGTAATCATTCAATCCTATGAACGTGCTGCCGAATTTGTTCACCGTTTAAAAGATGTTAAAAGCGTACGAATTTTACAAAATGAACTAGAAAATAGCATTGAAAGACAAAAAAGTGAACTTGAAAACTTCCAATCGTCACTTTTTGAATTTATTAATCGTACAAATCGCTTACAATCTATTAACCCGTTTATTCCATTTCAATTAGAAGTCACGAATCAATGTCTATTTTTAAATAAAAATATTGGCGAACTTCATTTTTGGCAACAAACTGGAGCTACAATTATTGCAATAAAAAAAGAAACAGAACTTGTGTTATCACCAGGGCCATATGCAATATTACAAGCAGGAGATATCATATATTTTATTGGAAATGAGCAAAGTTATTCAGTAGTTCAACAATTTTTAAACAGTTAGTTAATTCGCAAGAAGCTTATGCAATTAGGGTAACTAAGAATATGAATGCACAAATTAAAATGCCGAAACGTTGACTTAACAGCGTTTCGGCATTTTTTAATTCAATTTATTTTGTAGTAAAAGTGTCTTATTGGACAACTATATTTTGAAATATTTGTCATTCGTTTGACAAAGTAACAACTTGTATGTAACAATTAAGTGGTTGAAAGTAACAACCCCTAAATTACGGATAGTTGTTACTTTAATTATATTATGGGAAGTGAGAGCGATGGCAAAAATAGAAATTAGCAATGTCACCAAAATTTTTGGAAAGACCAATGCGCAGGCATTAAAACTTGTGCATGAAAACTTTTCAAAGGAAGAAATTTTAAAGAAAACAGGAGCCACAGTGGGGGTTTATAATGCAAACCTTGAAATAGAAGAAGGCGAAATCTTCGTCATTATGGGGCTCTCTGGTAGTGGGAAATCCACATTAATTCGATTACTGAATCGATTAATTGAGCCAACATCCGGAGAAATTCGAATTGATGGAAAAGTAATTACAAATTTAAAAAAGAAGGATTTACAAGAAGTTCGTCGACAAAAAATGAGTATGGTCTTTCAAAATTTTGCATTGTTCCCACATCGTACGATTTTAGAAAATGCAGAATACGGTTTGGAAATAAGAGGGGTTCCAAAGACAGAACGAAGATTGAAAGCAGAAAAAGCTTTACAAAATGCAGGTCTATTAGCATACAAAGACCAATTCCCGCGCCAATTATCTGGTGGGATGCAGCAACGTGTCGGATTGGCAAGAGCACTAGCAAACGATACTGAAATTATTTTAATGGATGAAGCTTTTTCTGCGCTCGATCCGCTTATTCGTAAAGAAATGCAAGACGAACTGCTAGATTTACAAGTTAATTTAAAGAAAACAATTGTATTCATTACCCATGATTTGAATGAAGCTTTGCGTATTGGTGATCGCATTGCCATTATGAAAGATGGTCATATTGTTCAAGTCGGTACCGGTGAAGAAATTTTAACGAATCCATCTAATGATTATGTTCAATCTTTTTTAGAGGATGTGGACCGTTCAAAAGTATTAACTGCCGAAAATGCGATGATCCGTCCAGTGACGATTAATATCGAGCATGACGGACCGAAAGTTGCGCTACAACGAATGCGTGAAGAAGAGGTTAGTGTCTTGTTAGCAATAGATAAACACCGCAATTTCCTAGGGTATATCACAGCGGAGGATGCTGTTGCGTTAGTGAAAAGTGGAGATAAAAATTTACAATCGATTTTGCGTCAAGATATGCCGAGTGTTACGCCGGATACCGTATTACAAGATATTTTATCAACCATTTCTGATTCTCCAACCCCAATCGCAGTCGTGTTAGACAATAAATTAAAAGGGGTATTAATTCGAGGGGTAATTTTACAATCACTTGCCTCATCAGATGGAGGTGAGCGAAATGAATAGTTGGTTAGATGTGATTCCCAAGTTAGATGTTGCCAATCAAGTTGAAAAATTAATGGATATCATTACAGATACTTTTTCAGGATTATTTAAATTTGTTCAAGATACCGGTGAAGATATAATGCTTGGTACAACCGATTTACTAGTTGCGATACCACCAATACTTTTCATTGTTCTTGTTGCTATTATTTCCTTTTTTGCAACAGGAAGAAAATTTGGCTTGGCTTTATTCTCGTTACTTGGATTGTTATTCATTAATAACCAAGGTCTATGGGAGCAATTAATGAATACATTTACGCTTGTTATTTTTTCAAGTTTATTTGCCATTGTAATTGGGATTCCAATCGGGATTCTTATGTCAAAAAGTACTGCAGTTGAGCAAATTGTTAAACCAATATTAGACTTTATGCAAACAATGCCTGGATTTGTTTATTTAATTCCAGCAGTTGCCTTTTTCGGAATTGGTGTTGTTCCTGGTGTTTTTGCATCGGTCATCTTTGCTTTACCACCAACAGTTCGTTTTACAAATTTAGGTATTCGACAAGTACCGAAAGATTTAATCGAAGCATCTGATTCCTATGGAAGTACTGCCGCCCAAAAGCTTTTTAAAGTAGAAGTACCTTTGGCTAAAACAACAATTATGGCGGGGATTAACCAAACGGTATTATTATCACTTTCAATGGTAGTAATCGCTTCAATGATTGGTGCGCCTGGGTTAGGGAGAGAAGTATTATCTGCTCTACAACGTGCACAAGTCGGCAATGGCTTTGTTGCCGGAATTAGCTTAGTAATTTTTGCGATTATTGTTGATCGATTGACACAAAGTATCAACAAAAATAACGAACAATAATTAGGGGGAAATTCACATGATAAAGAGTAAATGGATGCTAGGATCTGTTGCAATGGCAGCTACATTATTATTAGGTGCCTGTGGGGGAGACGAATCGTCTGAAAGTTTAGGGGAAATTAACTTAGCTTATGTTGAATGGGATACTGAGGTGGCTTCAACGCATGTAGTTGGCCATGTGTTAGAAGATATGGGATATGATGTTACGTTAACACCGCTTGATAATGCAATAATGTGGGAAGCTGTTTCAAAGGGGGAGGCAGATGCGATGGTAGCTGGATGGTTGCCAGCGACCCATGCAGCACAGCTTGAAAAATATGGTGCTAACCTAGAAGATTTAGGTGCGAACTTGGAAGGCGCAAAAATTGGTTTAGTTGTACCTTCTTATATGGATGTTAATTCAATTGAAGATCTTTCAGATGAAGCGAAAAAAACAATCACAGGAATTGAACCAGGTGCAGGTATTATGAGTGCATCAGAAAACGCTTTAAAAGAGTATAGTAATTTAGAAGGCTGGACATTACAATCTGCCTCATCTGGTGCTATGACCGTTGCATTGGATCAAGCGATTAAAAATAACGAGGAAATTATTGTAACAGGCTGGAGTCCACACTGGAAATTTGCCTCTTATGATTTAAAATATTTAGAAGACCCTAAAGGTATTTATGGTGGAGCAGAAAATATCCATACATTTGCTCGTAAAGGGCTAGCAGAAGACCATGCAGAAGCGTATAAAGTATTAGATGCGTTTTCTTGGACAGTAGAAGATATGGAAGAGGTAATGCTTGATATTCAAGATGGCACAAGCCCAAAAGAAGCTGCTGAAAAATGGGTAGAAGATAATAGCGAGCTAGTTGAAAGTTGGAAAAAGTAATATTATTGAAAGGCGTTGGCAATATATTTTTTGCCAACGCTTTTTTGTTGCTCATTTAAAATAACAAAAATTTATTATTTTTATGAATAGAATGTTTAAAACATCTTTCACGTAATGACTAAATGAAGTATACTAAAAAACATTGTGACAGCTTTTTGAACAAGTAGGAGGCATACCAATGATTAAACTCTGCAATGTTAGTAAACAATATGACCATTATAATGCTGTACGTAACATTTCCCTTACAGTTAATAAAGGTGAAATTTTTGGCTTAATAGGTCCTAGTGGTGCAGGCAAGTCGACGCTTTTACGAATAATGAATTTGCTTGAAGTGCCGACAAGTGGTGATGTATTTGTTGCCGATCAAAATTTAACGACAAGCACGCAAAAACAGCTGCGCAATGTACGTAAATCAATTGGAATGATTTTTCAACATTTTAATTTACTTGCAAACAAAACCGTTTATGAAAATGTCGAAATTGCATTAGAGTTGGCGGATTTTAGAAAAAATGAACGAAAAGTGCGTATTGAAGAATGCTTACGATTTGTAGGTTTAGAATCGATGGCTAGTAAATTTCCCGCGCAGCTAAGTGGTGGGCAAAAACAACGTGTGGCAATCGCACGTGCATTAGCGACAAAACCAAATGTCTTATTATGCGATGAACCAACATCTTCGCTCGATCCAACAACAACGGCAGAAATTTTGGCTGTACTAGAATCGATTAATAAAACATTAGGTGTAACCATCGTAATTGTAAGTCACGAAATGGAAGTTATTAAAAGCATTTGCCAGCGGGTATGTGTTTTAGCTGATGGTGAAGTGTATGAAACGGTATCTATAGTGCCAACAGGAGTGATGAAAATTGATCCTAGTCCACAAACATTCGTGCATGAATTGACGAAGGAGGGCCACTAAATGCCAGAAGTGCTCGTACAATATCAAGCAGAAATTATGACTTCGATTATCCAAACTGCTATTATGGTGGGGGTGTCAATTTTAGCTGCTATTTTAGTTGGTCTTCCTGTAGGAACATTATTATTTTTAACGAGTAAAGGCCGCATTCTTGAAAATAAAGCGTTATATAATTCGTTTAATTTGGTTGTCAATATTATTCGTTCATTCCCGTTTTTATTATTAGTTGTATTTTTAATTCCATTTACGCGTGTTATAGTTGGTTCGGCTATCGGAACAGCTGCAGCATGTGTACCGCTTGCGATAATTGCTATTGCACATTATGCACGTTTAGTAGAGCAATCATTGTTAGAAGTGCCTAGAGGCGTAATAGAAGCAGCCATTTCAATGGGGGCTACCGTAAAAGCGATTATTTTTAAATTTCTCTATGTTGAAGCTCGTTCAGGGCTTGTACTTGGGTTAACGACTTCAACAATTAGTTTTATTTCATATTCAACAATTATGGGTGTCGTTGGTGGCGGTGGTATCGGTGATTTTGCCATTCGATACGGCTATCAGCAATTTAAAACGGATCTAATGATGTATATGATCATCATTATGATAATTTTTGTACAGTTCATTCAAATTATTGGAACAACTGTTGCAAGAAAAATAGATAAACGTTAGGAGTAGAAACATGAAAAAACTAGTTATGCTTTTTGCCATACTGTCAGTATTGCTTTTAGCTGCATGTGGCAACAATGATGCAAAGCAAAACAACAGCAAGCAAGAGGAAAAACCATCATCTGATGCAACAACAGAACGTACAACTTTAAAGGTGGCATCTTTAATCCCACCAATGACCAACATTTTAGAAATTGCGAAACCGATTTTAGCAGAGCAAAACATTGATCTAGAAATTGTTATCCTCGGTGACAATGTGCAGCCAAACTCAGCTTTAGCTGCTGGTGAAGTTGATGCCAATTTATTTCAACACAAACCGTTTATGACGGAATACAATAAAGCAAACGGTTCAAAATTAACTGCTATTCAGAAAATTTACTACCCGAACTTCAGCATTTACTCAAAGAAATATAAAAATTGGGACGAATTACCTGAAGGTGCAACATTAGCAATTGCAAATGATGCCTCAAATATCGATCGTACATTACAATTATTAGTGCAAAATAATGTGCTGACTTTAGGTGAAAAACAAGATACCTATTACACATTAAAAGACATCACAGATAATCCAAAAAATCTACAATTCAAAGAAGTAGACTTATTAATGTTAGCACGTATGTATGACGAAGCGGATATTGTAGCAATGTATCCAGCATATGCTGCGCCACTTGGTTTAACTCCAAGCGAAGATGCATTACTACAAGAGCTACCAGGAAATGATTTTGCAATTCAACTCGTAACGCGTGAAGATAATCAAAATGATGAAGCAATTCAAAAGCTAAAAGAAGCAGTTACGAGTGAAGAAGTTCGTAAGTTTTTAGAAGAAAATTATAAAGATACATCGATACCAGCATTTTAATAATTAATTGTCAAAAGTGTGTTCCGAAGTACAAATTCGGACGCACTTTTTTGTATTTATTCCGAAAGCCAATATAAAAGCACCGAGTCATTACAAAAAGAGACTCGGTGCTTTTGATAATTTTTATTTTTCGCCAACGACTGTAAAGCGTTGGTTAATATGCGTTGCTTGTTCGATTTCGTCTACAATGGCTAGTGCAAAATCCGCATAGCTAATATAGCTTTCACCTTGTGAGTTAACAAGAAGATGCTCTTCTCCGCTTGTATAAGTACCTTTTTTTGTACCTTCGAAATCAAAAAATGCAGACGGGCTGACGAATGTCCATGTAATGTCCTTTGTTTGTTGTAGCTCCATAAGATTACGTGCTTGTCCCTTTGCTGTTGGTTTAAAAATCTCTGGAAACTCTGGTGTGTCTATTAATTGTAGGGATTTAGCATCATCAACATATAAGCTACCAGCTCCACCAACGACAATAATACGTGTATGTGTACCTGTAGCAGCTTTAATTAATGCATGACCAGCATCTACATGAGCTTGTTCTTCTCCAATAGGCGCACCGAAAGCATTGACTACAACATCAAAAGGTACTAAATCCTCGGAAGTTAAATGGAAAATATCCTTTTCAATAACAGGGACATTTGCTTTTGTGAATTTTTCCTGATTTCGAACAATCGCTGTTACATCATGTCCTCGTTGAATTGCTTCCTCTAAAATAAAATGACCTGCCTTACCATTTGCACCAATAATACCTACTTTCATGAATAAAACCTCCAAATATGATAAAGTATATATTGTAACCAATTTAGTTACCTGTAACTATAATAGTTACAACTATGATTTTTGTCAATTATAAAGATTTTTTTGTTAAAATAATATAGATATATTAATAAGAGTTTAAAGAAAGAAGGAGTATGCCATGTCAATTAGTAGTCGCTTTTCTGTTGCGATTCACATATTAACTTTATTAGAAGTCAATAAAGAAGGAACAAATACATCTGAATTCATCGCAGGGAGCGTGAAAACAAATCCTGTGGTCGTTCGAAAAATTATGGGAATGTTAAAAAAGGCGGAGCTGATTCAGGTGCAACCAGGTATTGCTGGAGCAAAGTTAGCAAAAGAACACGCAAAAATTTCACTATTTGATGTATATAAGGCCGTAAATGTAGTTGAAGAAAATGAATTATTCGGTATACATGAGTATCCGAACCCAGATTGTCCAGTGGGGAGAAATATTGAAGAGGTGATAGCTCCAATATTTATAACAGCACAGCATGCGCTTGAAAAAGTACTACTACATGTTACGTTGCAAGATATAGTGCACAGTGTTCAAGAGAAGGAATCAAATGAGCAAAAAATGAAATAAAGATATCTTTCTATACATCACCAGGTATAATGAGTTCATAGGTATTTATTATGTATATTTTGAGATTGTAAAGGAGTATCAAATACATGAAGATGGAAGATTGGTTAAACAAAGAAACTGTAAAAATTGCCAACGAATTAATGGCATATAATGAGCAGCATGTAGAAATAGAAAAATCGATTGGCTTTGTTGGTCGTGATAAAGTACATGCCATATTACAAAGTTTTCATGAGGTTTTATTCCCAGCGATGTATGATCAAGGTAATTCTGATAAAGTGCGTACACAAGTCGTTGTGAATGATAAATTGCGTCAGGCTTCTTTAGATTTACGTGATATTATTGAAAAAGTATTAATATATCAAAATGTAGATAATTGCAATGGGCAATGCCGCGAAAGTGCGGATACTGTTGTCATGGAGCTAGTGAATCGCTTCCCAAAAATTCGTGAAATGATTCAATCAGATATTGAAGCTGCATATAATGGCGATCCAGCCGCGACGTCGACAGAAGAAATCTTATTAAGCTATCCTTCGATTCGCGCGGTGTTTATTCACCGTATTGCGCATGAGCTGTATCGATTAAAAGTGACAATTGTGCCACGTATTATGTCTGAATATGCACATCAGCTAACAGGAATTGATATTCACCCAGGTGCGTCGATTGGCCGTTCGTTCTTCATTGACCATGGTACAGGTGTTGTAGTAGGGGAGACGTGTACGATTGGCGATAATGTGAAAATTTATCAAGGTGTTACGCTGGGGGCACTTAGCTTCCCACTAGATGAGTCAGGCAATCCGATTAAGGGTATTAAACGTCACCCAAATATTGAAGACAATGTTGTGATTTATGCGGGTGCGACGATTTTAGGTGGTAAAACAACAATTGGTCATGATACTGTGCTAGGGAGTAATATTTGGTTAACACATACCGTACCGCCTTATTCACGTGTCTATAATTCACAGCCATCACCAAATATTAGCGTGAGTAAAGAGTATGTTCCTGATTATGAAATTTAATTGAGTAGGCAATCAAAGTGCTTTCTGAGTGCTTTGGTTGTTTTTTTATGTATAAAGGTTTTTTCCTTTTAATAGAGAATTAATAAAATAAATGGCTATTGCAGTGGAGTTAAAGGGGCAGAATCGCCTAATAAGCATAATTGAATTGCAGGAGTTATTTAATATTTTCTTAGGAGGGAGTTTATGAAATTTGTTCATATATTTGGACCACAAGCGGTTGGTAAAATGACAGTTGGGCAGGAGCTAGCAAAAATAACAGATTTGAAACTTTTTCATAACCATATGACGATTGATTTAGTGAATCATTTTTTTGATTACAGTACAAAAGAAGGGAAAAGATTAGTAAATTTGCTTCGTCAGGAAATCTTTGAAGAGGTTTCGAAGAGTGATCTATATGGGATGGTCTTTACATATGTCTGGATGTTTAATCAGGAGTCGGATTGGGATTATGTTAAGCGGCTCTCCCAGCTTTTCGAGTCAAGAGGAGGCACTGTATACTATATAGAATTAGAGGCTAACTTAGAAGAGAGACTTGAGCGAAATAAAACACCAAATAGGCTTGAACACAAGCCTAAAAAAAGAGATATTGAATGGTCTGAGAATGATTTAAAAAGCACAATGGAGAAACATAGATTAAATTCTTTAGAGGGTGAAATCACATTCCAAAACTATATCAGGATTAACAATACAAATATTAGTGCTGAAGAAGTAGCCAAGATAATTAAGGGAAAATTTCATTTATAGGGAAATAAGTGATATTAAAAAAGTTTGGTATGTCCCAACGTTTTTTACTAAATATACTGCTAATTAATTTGTTATTTTGGTTATTCTCTGTGTTAACTGAACTCTTAAATTTGATTCCTACTTTTTTAAATTGTTGAAATGAGACTGGCATTCTTTTAGGGTAATCAAAAGTTCGATTAACGATTACATATAGTTTGTGAAAAATTGTACTTAAACTAACGGGTAGCTTTACTTAAAGATCATTGAGTTGCTTTTGCAGCTCTTTTTTCTTATTGAATTAACGGGGCAGGTAGTTGTAGAGTGTTATTTAACTTGTGTTCAATAATCGGGCCGTATTGTTGAATAACATTTTTTAAGAAAGTAACCAAACGACGCTTTGGTGCTTTGTACAGGGAGAATTATATATGGAGTTTTAGCACTTTTAAAGACAAACGTTACTGGATTCTTTTGATTCCAGCTATAATTATCTTGGTCTTGTTCGATGTTTTTACCCCTGATTATATTCTTGAAAAAACTTACGTTTTACCATTTTCAATATTAATATCTACAGCTTTATTCTGGTCGACATACCATCTTTGGAAGTATCTTGGTGATAAAAAGAAGTGGAATAATCCAGATGACAGTTGTGATTTGTAACTTGCTTGTTCAAGTAACTGGTGCAATACTCGAATAAGAACTGGACGCCATTCTTGGAGTGTTAGGCGAATTTGCTGCATAAGGGAGAGAACCATATGGAAATAGTATATTTTGCAGGTGGATGTTTATGGGGAGTACAAGCTTTTATAAAAACCTTGCCTGGAGTCAAGTTTACAGAAGCAGGAAGAGCTAATGGAACAAGTGACACGCTCGAGGGTGATTATGATGGTTATGCCGAATGTGTAAAAACCGGATTTGATCCAACGGTGGTTAATATCAAGGAATTAATGGGCTATTTTTTTGAAATTATTGATCCGTACAGTCTGAATAAACAAGGACAGGATGTTGGTGAGAAATACAGAACAGGGGTATATAGTGAAAATAAAGAGCACTTAAAAGAAGCGAAGGCATTTCTTGCTGAGAGAAATGATTATGACCTTATAGTTGTTGAGGTAATACCTCTTACAAACTATGTGAGAAGTGCAGAAGAACATCAAGATAGGTTAGCCAGATGTCCAAACGATTATTGTCATATTCCCGAAGAAATATTAAGTAGATATAAGTAATGAAGAAATTTGAAAAATCAAGTTATCTTAGGCGTTTAAGTTGGAAGACAAGAATGTAAAACACTATTCTTTCGCTTGTTTTGAACATCATATTGACATAATACGTGGATATGAACCCATAGATTGTGAAATTCTCTGTGAAATATAGATCAGCATTAAATAAATCTCACAAACCCATACTTCACTATAAGTTTAACAAATCCCTTTTGAAAAATGATTGATCAAAAGGGATTCTTATCAGCAGGATACTACTTATTTATTTATTTATTTATTTATTTATTTAATTATTTATTGTAGTAGATTTCCATTCTTCTTCTAAAATAGCGTAATAATACTCATCCCACCACTCAATCCCGTTTGGAATACATTTTTTAAAGTAGCCTTCTCTTCTCATTCCAATCTTCTCCATAATTCGATGCGATGGAATATTCTGAGGCTGACAAGTTGCTATAATCCTATGTAACTTCATTTTTTCAAAACCAAAATCTAAGATTGCTTTTGCTGCTTCAGAAGCATACCCTTTATTGTAATATTTCGGATTGAACACCCATCCAATCTCGTATGAATGTTCACCAAAATATTTACCAAAAAAGATGTGCCCAATAAGAATATTTTCGTCTATCAAAACGACAGGAAACTTTTCAGCCGTATCATCCAGATTTTGATTTATAAACTCTTTTGCAACTTCTTCAGTAAAGACACCTTCGGGTATATATTTCATAACATTAAGATCTGATGTATATTCATATAAAGCTTGCAAATCATTGGATTCAAATTTGCGTATCAATAACCTTTTAGTTTTAATGTACATTTGCTAACCTCCATCAATAATACTACTCTTATTATCCTTGTTTTGATATAAAGATAACCTTTATAAATTATAAAATATAAATTCATAAACAACTAAAATGCTCGTTGTTTAAGTACAAAATTTACCAATGCGCCATTGGGAATCATTAAAGGGATTACCTAAAGTTCTGTTAGTTGAATAATTCAATTTCTAATACATTTAATTTAAATTTATATTTAGCTTATGTTCTTCTATTAAATCAATGTTTCTTGGTTTTAACATATATTCCTGTAAATAAAGACCGATATTGGCATACATTTCAACATTTTGTAGTTCTGAAATAGGTATCCATTTAACGTCTATTTGATTTGAGTCTGGGTTCTCTGGAAATTTTGGCGTGCAGTTATTTTTTATTTTGCATTCAAACATCATAACTAATGTATGTATTTCCCCAAACTTTTCAAAATTAAGATGAGGTGTGTATTCATAAACAAAGGCTAGAGGGCCTACTTCTACATCTATAGAAGCTTCTTCTTTTGCTTCTCTTTTAACTGTATCTGTAATAGATTCATTTGGTTTTGCTCCACCAGCAGGTAAATCATATACGATACCTCTTTTGGGGTCGTTATATACTGTTTATAAAATTTTATTATTTTCTATTATAATTGCACCTGCTCGTACTCTAATATGAAACGACAATTAAATACACATCCTTTATTTTCAATTTGCTCCTAAACCAAGGGAACTGCACTTGGTCTATTTATAAAATTCAACGTTAAATAATAATATCCTTTTTTGATTCTTATGAACTGTCTTATTGTGAAGTTAATTATTATGAAAGATCAATTAAAGCAAGTAATGCAACGTAATCAATTAATCGATATGTAATGGTTTCATTGGTATACATCGCTTTAAATTAGTAAGAATAGCTAGTGATACTTTGGAAGTATACTGTTTTACACGCCATTCTAAGCGTACTTTTAATATTGAAAATACCGAAGTTGTATATCTAGTAATCAGTAAGGAAATTGGATTAAATGCATAAAGGAATAATTGTATCTAAGTGTTTAATTTAGTCAAATCCCGTCATCTCTCTTAAGTACAGTGGTGGCGGGCATTTTCGCGTTTATTCATCGTTAGCCGAGTTTGTTTTTTTGTGAAAACAATAATTAATTACATTAAAAATTGTATATACAATTTTTGAGTTTAAATAAAAATTTATTGTTTTTCGATAAAAAATAATTGACTTAAGATATATTTGTCGTTATCCTAGCAATAGAAGATAAGGAGGTACTTTATTAAAGAGAAAGAATTATCAAAGGGTAACGGGAATTCCGTTTTTTATCGCATTGGGTTTAGGATGGATAATCTGTTTTGATGTTGGTTCAGTTCGAGATTTTACAGCCAAAAATCCAGATAGATTGAAAATAATTAGCGTATTGACCGGGACAATTTGGGAAATAAAGATAATAATAAATAAATGGAGGGAAATATATAATGAAAAAATATCTAATTGCTTCTACACCGATTCTAATAGGAGTTATTTGTTTTATTGTGAGCACTGTAATTGGAAGTAGCATAGCAGAAGATGGTACTTTAGTGGAACCGGCATTCTTTTTAATCCCAATAGGCTTCTTAATGTTTTTCATTGGAATTATCTCATTAGTTTGCATAGCAATAATCTCTGCGTTTAAAAAAACGCAATTTATTAATTAAAAAGTTATGATTAACCGAAACATCATGAGAAAAAAACAATGATTTTTGAAATTAAATTAGATTGTCTGCCAACTCTCTAATTTCAGCAAAAAATATTTCTTTTAGGTTCAGGTGCCAATTAATTTGGAGCCTGTTCTTTTTATTTCCAAAAATAAGTGGTTAGGGCAATGATTCAATTTACAATGCCTGGTGCTACACAAGCGCATGAACGACCACGCCTTAGTCGCGTTGGTAGGGGTGTCAAAACACACGATGCCCCGAAGTCTCGTGCATATAAAGAGTTTGTCAAGATCGTAGCATGGGAGAATAAACCACAGGAGCCATTACAAGGCGCGCTAACGATAGAGGTAGATGGTTACTCGTGCCATCAAAAGCACCATACAAAGCCGAAATTAGCACGGATGGCAAGTGGTGAAAAACGACCAATTAAAAGCCTGACTTGGATAATTTGATGAAAGGCATTAAAGATGGTCGCTCCAAAATTTTCTGGGTGGATTATGCACAGATTGTTGAGCTGGTGGGGCGTAAATTTTACGCAATGCAGCCGAGGGCAGAGGTTAAAGTGGAAGAGATTTGATGCGGAAGAAAATTCGAATTTTGATTGATTACCTTATTTATATTTAAATCGGTTAATTAAGTAAAATTACTAAGCATTTGAAACAAAAAAGTGAAGTAAGGTGTTAACTAAATATGCAAATAAGGAAAGTAACTATAAAAAGGGTCACCTAGAGGAAAGTGACCCCAAATTAAAAAACATTGGGAAGTGCCGAGATTCTTTGCTGGATATGCTGGTTTTACTACCTATCTTAGCTAGCAACAAAGGTATTTGTTAATACAAGCTTCTAATATAAGAAAGTAGCGCCGACAATAATTAGAAGAATGAACAGCACAACGATTAGAACAAAACCTGAACCATTGTTATTGCCATTATTGCATCCCATGAATATCCCCTCCTTTCCTCGTTATTCTATTCGCAAAGGTGAGGAACGGTAGGGCAATAAGGGCATAAACTTTTCTATTTTTTTGCAATATCCAAAGAAATTATGATGTAGCATACCGAGCAATACGAACAAATCATTGAACAATAATGTTGAGGAAATGAGGTGAACGATATGTATCCGTTTTTTGTGAATGGAGTAAAAGTATTTTCATTTGGATATAAACCTAGTAAAGGTGATGTAATCAAATACGATAAAACTGGGCGATGGTTCGAAGTGATAGAAGTTGAATCTGATCGGGGTCGTAAGGTGAACGGTCGTGTAACGATTGAGCTAAATTGGAGAATGGGTTACTAACTATACCAAACAAAATAATGAGAGTAAGCTTCACAAACTAACGTGAAGCTCAATAAATTAGATACTATTTGTATAATCTCTTTCAACTTTACAAATTCGAGTTTTGTAAGAAGAATACCAATCTTTCTTCCCTTTTTCTTGTGCTCCCATATGGAAATGGTTTTCCTTCCATTGTTGAATAGACTCTATTGAATCCCAGTAAGAGACTGTAATCCCTAGTCCATTTTCATCTCTAGTACTTTCAATTCCTAAAAAACCTGGTTGCTTTGAAGCAAGTTCCACCATTAAATCAGCCATAGAATGGTAGCCGTCATCATCTTTTTCGTTTCTTTGAGAGGTAAAAATAACAGCATAGTAAGGGGGATTAGGAGTATTTGCAAATAACATATTGATTACCTCCAATACAATTAATATTAAAAATAATACCATATTCTTTATTCAACATTTGTCAAAAAGGAAGTTTAAACATTCGTATTGCTGAATATTCTGAAAATATTGCACGGGAAATAAGTATAAAAAAAAGACCTGAGCAACTACTCCAGTCAGCAAAATTATTCATGTTTATTATAGCACGTATGTTTGTATAACTTAAATTTTTTATGTCACAGTAGACAAAGAAACTATTATAAGGAGTTAATTAAATTTTTCGGGTTTAGCTACTTTGATTGAAAAAACTTCACCGCATTTTTTGCAAAATGACAATATAATTGGGGAACCGGAAGCGATTAAAGAATCAATGGGTCTAACATTACCTTCCATGGTAAAACTACCATGACCAAGTTGGCCAGATGTAAAAGTATCGTTCCCACACGCTTTACAAACAAATTTATTTTTATCCAAAATATCACCTCAAATATTTATTATGTAAAAGATAACACAAAAATACCGCAGCGAGTACAAGCGCTACCGTTTCCCTCTTGCTATATATAGGTGACACTTAAATTATAGCATAAGGTGGCAATATTATGTATTTCGCAGATTTGTTAGTAGAGTACAAACAGTTGTTGCAGCAGATGAAGTCAGAGGGCGTTAAACAACACTAGAAGAACGCTATGCTGAGACCGATCAGATGGGTGTTGTGTATCATACAATTATTTAATCTGGTGGCGTTGAGCCTAGAATCCCTTCAACCTCTAGTTATGGTGATGAGCCAATTATCTTCACTATACGAAAGTAACGACAGTCATTTCTTTAAAATTTATAATCAACATTTAACATAATTTACATTTTATTACCAAAATATACATAAATGTGATATGTTATATACAGAATATTGTGATTAGGAGTGATTATTTTGAAGAAAAAGACACTAAATACATTTATGGTAACAGCTCTGACAGCATCACTTGTATTACCAGTTTCAACGGCAAATGCCTCTATCCATCATGCACCGGTTGTTGCAGCAGAGCAAACGAATGCGATACCTTCTGGGAGCGTTTCACTTACAATTAATAGTTTTTCAAATGATACGATTTATACATCTAGTGGAACACTAACAATTAGCAATGCATTAAAGCCTATTTTTAAATCAGAAAATAGACAAGCACTTACAAATGCCCAAGCTACAGTAATTGTAGATAAGGGAAGAATTACAGATATTACATCACTAACATTAACTAAAAAAGGTACTTCTAAAAATCCAATCACTTTCGATGGTGGTCAAGCTACGATTGGTGGCAATTTAACAGTAGTTGCTGATTATACAAAAGTTCAAAATGTTACGGTTAAGAAAGAATTAATCGTATCAAATCGTGTCAAAAAAGGACTTACACTAAGTAATGTTTCTGTTGGAGATACGATAAAATTCCAACCGTTACGCATGAAAAAAGTCAATTGGTTGAATGTTTCACTTATAAATATGCCAAAAACAGAAATTAATGTGCAACGTAATAAAATTGCGCTTATTTCTGACAAATCGCTTACACGTATTGACGTAACAGATGATGTGCCCCAATTAAAAGTGGAAGCAGATGTTGAAAAACTTGTAATCGATGTGAAGAAAGATATCAGTCTTCGCGGGGAAGGGGAAATTAAGCATGTTATAGTTAAAAAAGGGAAAAAGGTTGATTTGGATTCCTACCACCAATTTAAAAATGTACAAGTAAACGATAAAACTGCCAATGTAATCGTTTCCTTAGTCGATAAAACAGCCCTTAGCGCATTAATTAATGCATCTGCTTATGTATCTGTATCGGCTAATGGCTTCGATATTGCATATCCTGAAAAATGGACAACTCAAGCAGAGAAAAGTACATTTGAGTCAATCTTGGTAAGTGCTAAAACGGTAGCTAACGATCCAAAAGCTTCACAAGAACAAGTAAATGCGGCGCACACACAGTTAAATAACGCTGTAACAACTTATAAAGCGGCTCAAAAGAATGGTAAAAAGCATACGACTGGCGATAAAGCTGCTATTTCAGCGTTAATTAATAGCGTGCAGTATGTAACGGTTTCTTGGAGAAATGGTAGTGAGGTACCTTCAAACACACCTTGGACAACACAAGCTGAAAAGGATGCGTTAGTTTCAGCGGTTTCATCTGCTCAAGCGGTTGTGAATAATTACAATGCTACACAGGATCAAATCGTTTCAACACTCAATAATTTAGAAGTAGCTATTTCAACATATAAGAACGCGCATAAATATGGTTTGTCAGGATATAATGGCGATAAATCTACACTAAAGTCACTTATCGATTCGGTTTATTATGTTAAAGTTTCATGGGATGGCAGTGACGTATCTACAAACACAGCCTGGACAACTCAAACTGATCTAGATGCAATAGTTTCAGTGGTTTCATCTGCTCAAAGAATTTGGGATGATTACTACGCTACTCAAAATGAAATAACAAATGCTATTAACAATTTAAACTATGCTATTTCGACTTACAAAAACGCTCAAAGATATGGCTATTATGGGTATGGGGATAAAACTCAACTGTCGTCATTGCTAAAATCTAATTATTATGTCGAGGTTTCTAATTCATATGGTCAGGACATTTCTAAATACTTGAAGTGGACTACTCAAGAAGCATTTAATAACTTTTCGTCAGCTGTAGCTTCAGCACAATCTATTATGGACTCCCCATATGCTTCATGGGAGCAAATTAATACTGCAGTAAGTAATTTACAAAACGCCATTTACATTTATGAATCTAGCCAAAGTTATGGCTTACTACCATACTAATCAAAAGGACCCTCACATGCGGGGTCCTTTTTCATTTTTATCTCACACCGGATTAGTTTTTTCCCATGATCCAATGATAATTAACCTAAACCGAAAGAAGAAAACAATCTATAAAGCAGAAATCATTGATGTATAAGGGTTTTTGCTTTTTTAAGTGGACAAAGAAATAAGGTAATAACAACAGTAGATGTACGATATGCCGAGACAGATCAGATGGGTGTTGTGTATCATGCCAATTATTTAATTTCACGTGATAAGAGGCTAAAACCATTGGTATAACTAGGTTTCTAGCCTCTTTGTTTTCTATGAACCCCAATTTGAACCCCAAATACAGTAAAAAAAAATTTTCCTAATTACTGCTCATAATCGCATTAATAATATCGCTTGCATCTGATTCTTTTTTATAAGGGAATGAGCATAAATACTTCCGACTGTGTTAGGGTGATCGCCCAGCATTTCGGCCACAGTTATTAAAGGTACATTTCTCGAAAGAAGTATTGACGCAAATGTATGACGCAACCCATGCGTTTTAATACGGCGGCGGATTTCATATTTTTCGCAAATAAAGGCCATTGCGTCTTTTGAATAGCTATCTGCAATCGGACGAAGTGGGCAGAGGTCAAGGTGGAGGCGGTTTGATGCGGAAGAAGATTCAAATTTTGATTGATTATGTTTTTTATATTTTGGATCGGATTATAAAATGAACTGTCCTAAAATGGAACAGTTCATTAATAACACTTTATTTAACAGCTTTTAAAAAAGCTTTTCCTTTTTTGTATACAAATCTTTCCCATTTAGCTAGCAACCCGTTTCCATTCTCGCCACGTTCTAATTCTAAGGCGTGATTCTTATGGAAATCAATTACCCGTTTATTATGGTCTTTTTGCAGTTGGTGCAATAAGTTATATTTCATGTTCAAATCCCCTATCTTTTAATACCTAAATTATATGCTTCTGATTGATACATGAGAAGTAATTAAATATATAATGTCTTGAACCATTTTGTGTAGGAAAAAAGCTTAAAGGAGTAGATTTCCAATCAGCTTCAGTTTTTAGCTTTTTTCGTCTCATTTTTTGTTTTTCTATTTAGCAACGATGTCGTGAGTAAAAAAATTACTAGCCATAAGGAAAAGAAAAAGTTTTTAAGCAAAGACCAATCACCATTTTTGAAATAATCCCAAACGGATAAAATTAAAAAGATTGATCCGAAGAATACAATATATATAAATTTTCCGAATCTTGTCACTTTAAGCACCTCTATATGTAATTTATGTAAATTGTAGCATAATACTGACCACAGTATCATTACACAGACTCTGTTAATGGCAAGTGGTTTAATAGAAATGCTTTACTGAATATTTTGAGCATTATGCGTAGTAATTACCGCATAAAAAAAGACCTGAGATTCCACACCCAGATCAGCAAAATTTTACGGGTCTATTATAGCGTGTATGTTCGTGTATTACTAAAAATTCGAACGGAAAATATGTATTTTCTATTAGAACTTTTGCGGTTTTGCAACCTTGATTGAAGCTACTTCTCCGCAAGACTTACAAAAAGTAAAAATAAGGGGGGATCCTGCACAAATACAGTTCCTATAGGTTTAACATTACCTTGACTAGTAGTGCCACCAACTTCACCAGTTGTAAAGGAATCACTACCACAAGCCTTACAAACTAATTTATATATTTCCACATTATCACTATTTGTGTAATATATGTAAATTATATCATGAATAAGACGTAACGCCTTTAAACGTTACAGCAAAAAGTGAAGTTTAATCAACATTCTGAAAAAATGAATAGTAAGAAGCCATAAAAAAAGACCTGAGCAACGACTCAAGTCAGCAAAATTATACAAGTTCATTATATTATAATTCAAAAGGTTAAAAGAATTTATTTCGTAGTTTAATAATGTTGGTGAACATTGCGGCATCTCTTCCAGTTTTGGTGTAATTGTTAATATTTGGGAACAAACAAGAGTAAAACATTTCATCACAATACTGTGTTCTCCCATTTCGGGAATAACATTCGTCATGTAACTTACAACACGCATCTACTGGATTAGTCGGTTTCCCAGGTCCAGTACACCCTGGTCCGCAGTATCTATAACCAGGATAACAAAAACCCCGTTTTCTTTGTCTCTTCATAGTTTCACTCCTTTTCAAAAGTTTTGTAGATATTATAAAATATGTGATTTTTACTTTTGAAAGTAGGATTAAAAACTAAAAAAATATAAAAACCGCAGCAAGTACAAGCGCTACGGTTTCCCTCTTGCTAAATTTTAGGTGACAACTAATTATAGCATAAGGGGGCAATCAAATGGTTGGTAAAGTGCCTGTAGGTGGAGAAAAGGCTTGGAAAGTAGTTAAGTCAGAAGGGAGATAACATCGTGTTTAGTCATTAAAAAAAACTTCCCCAGTAATTGAGGAAGGTTTTTCTATTGTTGCTTATAATTTTTTTCGCCTGCCAAGCAAGTTAATTTTAAGTGGACCCCAGACGAAGCCCATTTGAACCCCAATTAATAAAGTTTAATAACATTAATTTGGATAGTTAGTAAATTTCAATTTAGTTCACAATTTTTCTGATTCTTAAAAAATTCTATAATAAAATAACTCTCTACATAATAAACAATCACTAAAAACCCTTACAAATCAACACTTTTAGAGCTATAATATGGTACGAGGTGAAAGAAATGTTTATTTCAGAAACAACAGTAGAAGTACGCTATGCCGAGACCGATCAGATGGGTGTTGTGTATCATGCCAATTATTTAATTTGGTGCGAGCTAGGGCGTACGAAAATTGTGAAGGATTTGGGTTTTGATTATGCAAAACTTGAAGAGGATGGCTTTTTATCGCCGGTAATGGATTTTTCAATTCAATACAAGGCGGCAATGCGTTACGGTCAAACAGCAACTGTTCGTACGTGGATTGAAGAACACACAAATTTACGTACTACATATGGCTATGAAATTTTACATGAAGATGGCACTGTTGCGGTTACAGCGAAGTCGGTTCATATTTTGGTGAAAAAAGAAAATTTCCGTCCAGTCGCATTAAAGAAGATTGATCCGGATTGGGATGCCAAATACGCAGAAGTTGCAAAAAATTAAAATGATTAAGTATGCCCTGTTTAAAATAAACAGGGCATTTTTCCTTTATAGAAACTTGTAAAGTTGTTATAATAAACGTTATGACTAAACAACGAGGAGGTGTGTTCATGGCACCGAAAACAATCGCCGCAGTGCAAACTAGATGTCACATTTTATTAACAAATACCGCGCGTGAAGCGATGAAGGAGCATGTTCCAGATGAACACGCCTTTTTTAATTTACAGCAATATTTCATTGTTGCGATTGAAAAAGTATCCGTTGATGATGAACAACTACACATAACAATTTATTTCGACAATGAAAAAAACTTAAAACTAAAAAACAAATTTGATGAGCGCGTTGTCATCATGGACTGCGTGTTTGATAAAAAAAATGGACTTGTTGCCAAAAGCTTCCGTACTCGTGGGAAAGGCACACCGGTTGTCACAAATCGTCGTGCTACGATGAAACTACATTTTGTTGCATCACGCATTAGTGGTCATACATACAATGAATCTTTTATGAAAGTACTAGATGAGTTACCAATTGCACAGGAACGCTTTGACTATGTAAACAAACGGATTTCGAGCTGGGAAGGGTATTTAAAAGTGTTAAATAAAAACGCGGATATTGAAGATATTCATGCGCGTTTTTCGAATGTCACTTTTGATGCTGACTTTAGCCATGCGACATTTCGTATTTCAAATTTAGACAATAAGCAATGGAAGCAGTTAGATGGATTGAGTGCTCGGTTGCGCGGCTATATTCAAGAAATTGGCGATGTAGCGAAAGTTCGCCGCAATGAAAATACAGTCGAAATTGCATTGAAGCCGTTTTACAGTAACTTAGCGCGTAGAAATGAATTACATTTCCAATCGGAGGACATCGAATTTTCTAATGCAGCAACGAAATCGCAGTTAAAGCGCTTATTGAAAGGGTTTGAGCGTTTAAAAGAAGGCTTAGCTGCCAATGCCAATTTAGAAACGATTCTGTTTGAAGACAAGCCAACTATTGCCGAGCGCAAATCAACCATTCCACTTGATTTTCATAATCGACTCAATGAATATCAGCAGCAGGCAGTTGAAGGGGCAATGAGCGCTGAGGATTTATATGTTATTCAGGGCCCACCAGGTACGGGGAAAACGACTGTTATTTCAGAAATTTGCTATCAAAATGCGAAGGCGGGTTTGAAAACGCTTGTCGCCTCGCAGTCCAACTTAGCCGTTGATAACGCACTTAGCCGTCTCCTATCAAATAAGGATATTCGCATCTTACGTTATGGTCGAACGGAAAGTATTGAAGAAGAAGGCAAGAAATTCATCGAGGAAAATGTAGCAAGTTATTGGCAGCAGCAAACATTTGAGGCAATTGGTCACGAAATCTCTTTACACACGAAAAAAGAGCAATTATTATTCGCCGAAATAGAAGAAAAAACGATAGAAATTACAGCGCTAGAACAAGAACAAACAGCGCTCCAACAGCAAATCGAGCAAAAAGAAGCTGCTAAAGCCGAGCTTCATGTATTAGCCGAAAAAATTAACGCGTTGAAAAAAGAGCTCACAGTCTGTAAAAAAGAGCTAGAAGAGAATGAACGCAAGCTAGAAAAGCTACAGCAAACACATCTATCTGTCGAGGAAGCCGTAAGTAATTTTGAACAGCAGCGAACGGACAGCTCAACACTGGCTCAATTAGATGAAAAAGAACAGCAATTAACTAAACAACAAACCGAATTAAAGCTGCAAATGGAGCAAAGTCAGCTCCGTACTCAATTTGAACAATTCCAATCTCGAAAACAAGCCGTAATGACAAAAATTGAGCGTGCCAATGAAACCGCGAATGTTGATCCACTTATTGAAAAAATAGCTTCACTCAAAAAGGTGTATGAAATTGAAGAGTTTATGCAACAGTATGAGATTCGCCGAAATTATGCGATGGACCGATTACTTACAGCGCTCGATCGCATTCAGCCGCAAATGGAGCAATACAAGCCGATAAAAGACGTAATCGAACGACTAGAAAAGGCGTTGAAATATAGTGAAACCGCGCTTGGTATCCAAGTGAATGCTGAGCAGTTAGCGATGAATCACCATTATTCATTAGAAGAGGTGCAGGAATTTTTAACGAAGCTTAGCCGTGCATTTGCTGAACGCAAAGTGAATGTGCAAAATGGTGCACGTTCGATTCAGGGCATTCATTTACGTATGCAATACATGGAGCAGCTAAATGAAAAATATATGGACGCCATTCGTGAAACCGTGCTTATTTTTGAAAAGCTAAAAGAAGAAATCATTTTACAATTCAAAGAGCAAAATGACGTGAAGTTGGAGCTCTTAACAAAGCTACAAACGGAAGCTACAACGTATGACAACCAAATGCAAGCACTAAAAGATCGCATCGATGATTCAATCGACATTACGCAAACCGTGCCACAATTACAAGAAACTTTGGCATCAATTGAGCTTGAGCAAGTGAAGGTTGAAACGCAGCGCCAAAACCGCGAAAAGCTTGATACTCAATTTGCAAAAAAATCAGAGGAAATTACTGTGCTCAACGAACAAATTGCACTCGGCACAACAACAGTCGAGGAAATGACAGCTCGATTTAAAGCCTTTAACAGCGAGGGCGTACAACATGAAAAACGTCGCACGGAGCTAGAGTTATTAACAAAATCAAATCCAGAGCAAGCGATTCTTGAAGTCAATGCACAAATAGAACGTTTACAAGAAATGATTGCTACATTGCAAGTTAAAATCGACTTATTACCTGTAACAGCAGAGCTACAAAATGAGTGGCATGGTTTATTAAACGAAGCAAATGAGCATGATTTAGACGAAATTCGCAAGTTATATGTTAAACACGCAAATGTGATTGGTACAACTTGTGTAGCATCGGCTAATAAAGAGTTCATGGATAATTATCCAACTTTTGATGTCGTAATTATTGACGAGGTATCAAAAGCAACGCCTCCTGAATTACTGTTACCAATGCTAAAAGGGGCAAAAATTATCCTAGTAGGAGATCATCATCAGCTACCACCACTTGTCGGTGACGCCACATTTGAGGAAACATTAGAGCAAGTCGTGAAGGAAAGTACGACATTTGAAGAAAAACGTGAGCTTGAAAAGTTACTAGAGGAATCATTATTTGAACGCTTGTATAATAATTTACCGCAGCAAAACAAAACAATGTTAGCGTTACAATATCGTATGCATGCAAATATTATGGAGACGATTACTCCATTTTACGAGCAGGAATCTGAACGCCTACAATGCGGCTTAGAAGATTCTGATGCCGTACGTGATCATTATTTAACGACTTCAAAAATTTCACGCCATCATCATTTACTATGGCTAGATATTGCGAATGAGCAGGCAAACTTTGAACTACGTATGAAAGAAGGTTCGAGTTTATATAATGAAGCTGAGCTAGATCAAATTAAAGCGCAGTTAATCGAAATAAATGATGCGACGGCACAAGCGAAGGCAGACGGTTTAATCGAGCCGGATGCTTGTAAATCAGTTGGTGTTATCTCATTCTACGCTGAACAAGTAAAGCGAATTAATCGATTAATTGAGCAGGAGCTTCATGTGCCACACTTACACATTCGAACAGGTTCTGTCGATAAGTTCCAAGGAATGGAGATGGATGTGATACTCGTTAGTATGGTGCGGAACCATGAAAATGAGCGCGGTGATATTGGATTTGCAAAGGATTATCGTCGTTTAAATGTTGCATTATCGCGCGCGCGTGAGCTACTGATTATGATTGGTAGTAGTAAAATGTTTACTGAGCGCCCGAAAGCTGAAAAAGTACGTACAATGTATGGACATGTATTAGATACCGTAAAGCAGCAAAACGGTTATTACGCGGTTTAACTTGCTTCAGCAGAGGCTGAAGGAGATGAACTCAGGCTAAGAACACCGCGTCGTGCGGCAACGCCTGAGTGACCAACATCGTGTTGGCCCAAAGCCCCCGGCGGATGTCACAGATTTTTAGAGGGGATTTTAAAGAGGAAGTCAGCCTAATGACGTCACATCGTGTGACAACGGCTGACTGACCCACATCCTGTGGCCCCAAGCTCAAAAAAAATCTAGACGCAATTACGCCTGGGCGTAATTGATAAGGAGTAACCTATGGATTTACAAAGCTTAACAGATAAATTGCAGCAGCAAATTTTGCAGCAAAAGGATGTATCGATAGAAAAGCAAATGATCTTTTCCATTCCAGTGCATACACTTGAAGTCATCTACCACCCTGTCATGCGTAATGCGATGGATATCTTGATGAAGATGATGCTGATTTCATTTAACAAAGCAAGGCTTACAAATGCCGAGCTTTTAGCGGATATTTTACTTGTAGAACCGCTATTAATTCATGATTTAACCAATAAAATGCTGGGCCTAGGTATGATTAAAAAAGAAGATGCTTTCTCACTAACTGCTAAAGGAGAGGCACAATTAGCGAGTGGTATTTTTGAAGAGGAACTTGATGAAACAAGCTATTTTGTACAATTCAGCCCCTTGCATGAAGGGATTTTAGAGGGGGATTTAGAGCAATTTGAAGAATTGGAACAGTTTCCAGAAGTATTTCCAACAATAGATTCCGAAGAAATTGAAGAAATGAATGAAGCTATACTGATACAATATATTCAACAACAATTATCAGAGCAGCCTTTAGCTGAAGGTGAAGTGCCATCATCGATTTCAAGTGTTGTGAGTTCATCATCTGTACAAATTAATGATGTGCCGGTCATTTGCTTTATGGCACATAATGATGCGGAAAATCAACAGTTTGCTCGTGTGTATAATACGCTAACGGGTGAGTGGGATGCAAAGCTAGAAGCATTATTGTTTGAGTTTGAAAAGGCAAAATAATTATTATTAGAATTATTGCATAATTTATCTTAACATGGTACACTTATGACAATTTCATAGTCTTATCAAGAGAAAGCTTTCTAAAACTTTTGTAAACCTAGTGTTATCAAGAGTTTGAGCTACTTTATAAGATGCGGAGTTTTTTACAATTTATTTATTATCAATAGTACACTTCTTATTATCTATTAATTTAGATGAAAAGGAGTGTATTTTTTTGTTGCTAAAATTTGCTTTTGAAGATTTTATTGCTGACAGAAAGTATCAGAATACGAGTGAATCAAATATAGCTAGTTATCGCTACATGGTAAAACCATTCATTGACTATTGTATAGATGAGGGTGCAATTAATGTTGAGGATGTGACGAGGGTTCATTTTAAAAATTACTTAATTATGGCACAGCAGCAAAATAAGAAACCTCATACGATCAACACGATTATTTTACGGACTAAGGCGTTTTTCAATTACTGTGTCGAAGAAAATTACATTGAAGAAAACATTGCTAAAAAGGTAAAAACACAAAAGGTTGACGTTAAAATCGATACTTTTACAGATATCCAAATCAATCAAATGTTAGCTTATTATAGGACTCAAAAAAAGAAGCAACAATCTTATTCCAGCTACAGAAATTATGTAATTTTATTAATTTTATTAGGGACAGGGATTAGAAGGAAAGAGTTAATTTTATTGAAGTGGAATGATGTTTCTTTTACTAACCAAACAATGAATGTCTTCGGTAAAAGTAGGAAATATGAAACAGTATTTTTAACGGATAAATTAACTAGAGAGTTAATGGCATTTAAAAGTTTCTCTAACACGGTTTTAAAGACAAAGAGCGACTATATTTTTGTAACAAACAAAGAAGTTCCTTTTACAATCCATACGATTGAGTACATTTTTAGAGACTTAAAAAGGAAGATGAACTTTGGGGACAGCGTGAGATTATCTCCGCATACATTTAGGCACACCTACGCACAGCGACTTATTATGTCCGGAGTTAATGCATTTGCAGTTCAAAAATTGATGCGCCATGAGCATATTCAAACAACCCAGCGCTACGTAAACCTCTGGGGAAGTCATTTAAAACAGGAAAATGATAAGCACAATCCATTGAACAATTTTGATTTTTAAACATAAAAAAGCCGCTAGTGCTTGAACACTAACGACTACTAAAATTGAATAACACTATATAGGCTTCTTAGTCGAATTTGGAATATAGAAAAGCAACGATGGGTAATTGCTAACCTAACTTTAATAAATATTGTC
This sequence comes from Solibacillus daqui, assembly GCF_028747805.1. Taxonomy (NCBI): domain Bacteria; kingdom Bacillati; phylum Bacillota; class Bacilli; order Caryophanales; family Caryophanaceae; genus Solibacillus; species Solibacillus daqui. The sequence goes on along the minus strand of NZ_CP114887.1, from coordinate 2,176,425 downwards.
TTGTTAACGTAGTCGATGGTGATAGATTTAGCGATGATGAGGTCAATAGAATTGGTAGAACAATTTTGGGCTGGATATAAGTAAGGTAACACAAATAAGATTAATACTAGCAAAGACCGTAATCCAACACAGTCATACATGTATGGAGAGACTAAAGTGGAAGTTTATGGGGAATTGGATGTAGAATATTATTACACAAGTTTTTTACTAAAAAGGGGATTAATGTGTTTGAAGAGAAATCAATGAGAGATTGATTCCTCTATCTGATTTACAGGTGACATTCAAAGCGTTGGTATGACTGGATTTATAAGATTTTTAAGTTATGAATTTACTGTAGCCATACCAACAAATAAATACTTGAATTCATACAACTAATGTTAATTAAATGATGCTTACTTTGAAACGCTTTCATTTACGAGAAAATCTCGTTCATGGAAGTGTTTTTTGAATGAATTTGATATAGATATTGATCGATTTATGTTGGATTGTACTGCGAAAGGATTGTCTGTTAAAACATTAAAATCCTATGAACAGACCTTAAGGTTATTTGCTAAATGAATACTTGTAGAATTTGAAATTGATTCACCTAGGCATGTCAAAGCAGAACATTAAAAAAGTTATATGCGCAGTTTGGGAGAGCGAGGGAAGTATGAATTGACTGTCAATGACAATGCCAATAACAATCCAAAGGCTAGGGACGATTTGGAAGGGAAATATCCAATTCAACAATAGCCAACTATACACGCAATATAAAGGTGTTTTTTGCTTATTTGTATATGTATAGAAATTAGAATATAACGAAATATTTAAATTCCAGAGGCTACAAAATAACTGTCAAAATAGCTTTTAAAATAAAACATTTTTTTAATTATCTTACTTTAAAGGGAGTTCCTATAGTTATTATACTATAAAATTTTTTAAAATTATAGAGCTATTATCGAACGTTTATTCCGGTTAATATATACCTTACTTGTACATTTATGTAATATATTTCTGTTATTTTGAAGTCTAACATATACATAGGGGGCAATTAGGATGATTAAATTTAATGTTGGAGAAAATTTTACAAATGTTATAAATTGTGAAGATATAGGAAAATGGGAAGGGAATGTAATTTTTGAGGGAGGGACGGGGACAGGGAAAACGTACTTTGTACTTAATAAATTTTATGAATATTGTTTAAAAAATAAATTGAGAGTACTTTTTATCTGTAATCGTTTACAACTGGCGGATGAAGTTAGATTAGAAATTAAAGACAAAGGAAAATCAAATATAGAAGTAATGACATATCAACACATTGAAGATAGGGTGAAAAATAGTATTGAAATTGTTGGGGATTATGATTGGGTTGTTTGTGATGAATTTCATCATGTACTTGAAATATATGATTTGTATACTGATTTGTCATATAAGTGGATTATAAGCCATTCAGCACAGAAGTTATTTATGAGTGCAACTTGTGAAGGGCTATTTAATCTATTAATACATTCAGGGCAAGTTAAAAACGAGCAGCGTTATTATATACCTAAGGATTATAGTTACGTAGATCAGGTGATATTTTACACACGTAAATCTGCATATTTGGATATCATTAAAGATAAGTTGGAAAATACAGATGATAAGTTAATCTATTTCACTAATTCAATGATTGAAGCGATTGAATTATATGAGCAATTTAAGGAAATAGCAACGTTTTTTTGCTCTAAATGGACAAAGGATACCAAAGCAAAGAAATTACTTTCTGAAAATATAGGAAAGTTACACAATCAGGATTTTGAGGGTAGGCTTTTAATTACAACTACTGCGTTAGATGTTGGCATTTCACTAAGTTCATATGCGATCAAACATATCATTTGTAATATTTTTGATTATTCTCAATTAATACAGTGTTTGGGAAGAAAAAGATGTATTAATAAGGGTAATCACAAATATATAGAAGGACTTGAGGATAGCTGTACTTATTATATTCGTAATTATCCAAACGGGCAATTAAACATAAGAAAATCCAATTATTTAGAAGAAATGGCATTGTTTAAAAATGATAGAAGTGCGTTTGATAGTAAATATTTGAATAATCGAGAATTTAAAAATCCATATATAAATTATAATAGTATGAAAGGTGAATGGGAAATCAATGACATAGCTTATTTGAAGTTATTGGAAAATGAAGCTAATTTACAGCTCATGATGGGTTGGGTTGATAAAAAAGGGAACAAAATAATCGGGATTGGGTATAAAGAATTTATTATAGATAAACTAGATTGTCCTAGTTCAATTGTTGTAGATTATGAGGGTTTTGAACAGCAAAAACAAAAAGTCATATTGACTAATTATCTAGATGGTATTGTTGGTGAAAAGTTATTTAAAAATGAGCAGAAAGCATTAAGGAATCAATTTGAAATTAGTGGATTGAAGGGGAAGAGGACATTAGGGATAAATACATTAAACGGATACTTGAAAGATTGTAATATGCCTTATCAAATTGTAAACAAACAAACTTCGATACGTGTTAGTGGAAAAGTAAAATCAAAAAGGTATTGGCAAGTAATAAAAGAAAAAGACGATTGACCAATGTATCCCAAAAAGCTTCTATATCTATATATTGAATAATGTATAAAATGGGATACAAAATATTTTGTTATCAATGTGGTAAAATACCTCCTAAATTCACAAAATAATAATTATTTTATAAAAGCGTTAAAATAGTGGGTGAATATATAGTTGAAGCATGCTGAAGTCGATAAAGCGTTCTTTGCTTTATTGACTTGGTTAATAAAGCGTTCTTTGCTTTATTGACCCACCGTAGGAACTAAGCGAGCGTACTTTTCGCTTAGTGGGGATGGAATCCCAATGTTTTGAACTTGTTTTTTATTGGTTAAAGGAATGGATAGATTGAATTCATTCCTTTTCCTTGTTTATACGGATAAGGTGAAAAGTAGAAGTGGTAATTCATTAAATTCACTTTGAATCCTTAATACATTCAAACACACGGTGCTGTTATTAATCGATACAAATACAGGTCGAAATTTCACTAATATTATATCTTAAAACATTGATAAATAAGGCTTTTCAGTACCTCGGATTTAATGGGGTGATTCGTAATTGGTTTCGAACGACGACGAAAGAAACAAGGGATTGTAATGCTTTAGAGACAGAGATAATTATGTGATTTATGTAAAAATATATAAATTTTTAGTGATATGTCATATAAACCCTTATGAATAGATACTTTGACGAGTGTTATTGTATTTTGAAAGAATGTACGTATGAAACTGTAAAATAACATCCTATGTTCTAATGTGGTTGGTTCATAAAGGTACACCTTATAGGAGTATGAAGAAAGTTATGTTTATACGTCTATTTAATGCTGAAAATAAACCTTTATGGACGTACATAAAATAATTGACCTTTGGATACACTAATATTAACAATAACATAATTGGAAGGGGATACCTGTGACAATTTCGTTTGGTTATATTCGTGTATCAACTAAAGAACAGAATTTAGATAGACAGTTTGAAGCTGTAATTCCATATGTGACAAGTGAGGATTACATTTACAGTGATAAAGCTAGTGGAAAAGATATGGAACGCGATGGGTTCCAAAATATGATAAAAGCAATGAGAAGTGGTGATACACTATTTATCAAGTCAATTGATCGCTTAGGACGTAATAAAGAACTAATCAAGGAGTATTTAGAGCTGTTTAAAAAGAAGGAAGTACGCGTAAAGATTATTGATATTCCAACGACAATGCAAGATAGACCAAAAGAAGAAGAATGGATTATTGATATGATTAACAATATTATAATTGAAGTATACACATCAATGGCAGAACAAGAACGTCACACAATTAGGCAACGTCAGAGGGAAGGAATTGAAATTGCAAAATCGAAAGGTAAGCACTTAGGGCGACCAATATTAGAACTTCCTAACAATTGGAATAAGTTTTATAAACAATGGAAAAATGGCAATTTGAAAGCAGTTGAGTTTATGCAATTGGTAGGAATGAATAAATCTACTTTTTACAAGAAAGTAAAAGAGTATGAATGTACTTTATGAATTTGAAAGCAGCGCTTGAGTTTTGTGATCTAAAATAGCTTTTATTAAATGTACGGTATGAACTTATGATTTTACAAAATAGCTTTAAATTTAAGGAGTGCCACATCAATTGTAGGCACTCCTTTTTATGTTGATAAAATCCACATTTTAATTCGAAATGTAGTGTTATTTGGATCTTGATAAGAAAATGGAGAATACACAATCCAATAATTACACGTATTTACTTTAAAGTCTATTTTTATTTCGATTAAACGGGGGTAATTTTATATCAAGAGGCCGTCTTGTTGGAACGGTATTTGAGTAACCAGGTATAGTTACACGACTTGAAATTATCTTATCCCCCGAAACGTAATGAATCAAATGAGCAGGGGCAAATTTAGCAACTATTGCTAAAATAAGTGGTTGTAACAACGCCCTTGGAAAGAATGAATGTTAAAAGTTGTACGAAGGTTATTAAAGCTGATTTTCTAGTAGTATCCAAAATGACCCAAAACCGTTGCTGTGATTAGATTCTAATTAAACCGCATAAATAATGTGACGATGGAAATCTACTGTTTTCACGTAATTAATTTATAGACGCCATTGAGGAATATGTAAACACTGCAGCTGATGTTTTGCTAAATCTAGAAGGTAGAATTTTTAGACATACACCTTTGTTCTAAAAAATTCCTTTGGATTTAAAAAAATCATTAATTGAACTTCGATTATTAGTTAAAACGTTAGGGGATAACACGTTACAAAGCTTTTATTTTTAGATTGATATAGGTTATTTACATATGTAGTTGTTTCTTGAGGGTGGAAATGTGTTGATTTATATTTTTGGTTGTGATAAAGTTATGTTAATCAAGTTTCCACTGTCAGGAAACGAAAAAACGGAGGTAATAATAATGTCTATTCAATCAAATTTAAAAGGTTTACGTGAAAAGTCAGGAATGAGCTTAACGCAAGCTGCACAAAAAATGGGTACTTCAAAGTCGAATTTGTCTAAGATGGAAAACAACGAAGATATGGTTCTTACAATTAATAGCCTAATGAAAGCTAGTGCAGCTTACGATGTGCCTTTAGCAAAGATCCTTGATATACCATTCATTAGTAAGCAGAATTTAGGTATAGCTACTGAAGTTATAGAGTTTATACCTACATTAATTTCATTTATGGAGAAGTATCCGAATGCACGTGATAAAGAAGAATTGAAAAATCATCCGTTAGGAAAAGTGCTAAAGGATGAGATCGTTCCTTATATATCTAAGGGTACCGGATTAGACATGACTAAATACACGATTACACCGTCTATGGGGAAAGGCCGTTTCGCGGAGGTACCTTGGATTTGTGTTTTTGATGATGAGATTTCTAAATCTGCTACTAAAGGCTACTACGTAGTTTTACTCTTTAGTCCGGCAGGTAATGAAGTATTCATTTCTTTAAATCAAGGTGTTACATTCTTTGAACAACGATATAACAAAAAAGGTTTACCCGGAAATTATATTGAAAAGCTTCAAAAGGTAGCTGAGTTTTGGAAAGATAAACTTAAGTTTTCTAATGAGAGAATTTCGAAAAGTCCTATTCATTTAAAAGGTTCGGGTAAATTAGCGAAGGGTTATGAAGCGGGACATATTGCTGGAGCTTCGTTAACAATTAATGATCTACAAAAAGTTAATTCGAAAGAAGTTTTTGAAGTCATTTTAGAATTATTAGGTGGTCTAATGCAGATTAAACCGCAACTTTCTTTATACGGTGGCTTCGATGGAATGAATGCTTCTATTTTATTAGAAGATGATCAGCTTTACTTAGATGAATTCGAAGAAGAGCTTGAAAAAGAACAACAAGTAATTGAAAAAATTTCGAAAGAGCAAAAGGAATATAATTTTGACGAATTAGTTTTAGAACCTGGAGCAGATGCTTTACCCCCTATTGAACAAAATAAAGGGAAGAAACAATATCCACGAAGCGCATCAGAGGCTGCGAAGGCATTACAACGAGCAAACCATACTTGTGAAGTAGATTCGACTCACACTACATTTATATCAGCCGTGACAGGGGAAATGTTCATGGAGCTACATCATATCATTCCGTTACACGTTCAGCACAAGTTTGAAAAGTCGCTCGATACTTTCTCAAACATCGCGTGTTTATGTTCGACAGATCACAGATTATTACATCACGGTTTATTTGAAGAAAAAGTAGGTATTTTGCGAAAGCTTTACGAAGATCGCGTAGAAGAGTGGAAGGTGAAAGGAATATACATTGAATTTGATGAGTTGTTAACTTATTACAAGTAATACTAATAGGGTAAATTAAACCTCGAAAAAAGCCAGCTGTATGATTTTGTATTTGCAGAGCGATTATGCGTTAAAGGGTTGGTGTCTTCAACTATTATAGGTAAATTGTGCAAATGGTTAAGGAGAATTCATGCAAAATTTTGTGGAGGATTTAGAAGAGATAGATAAAGGTCAAAAAGAAAAAGTTAAAAAGTTTTTAGCAAAAACGTGGTGTGATAATTTAAAGCAGGGGGGTTACGTTGACTGATTTTGATTTAATTAGCGTGGTAGGGTTAGGTCTAATTAGTGGTTACTTGACTGTGTACGTGGTTGATGAGGTAACGCCAAAATTAAATGATGATGGCGAGTTGGAGAACACTCTACCTGGCGACCTTCTAATGATGGGGGTGTACGTTATTAAAAGGTGTATAAATATAATAATGGAAGGCATGTATTCAAATTTAGAAGTTTGTGCAAGATACTGAATTTGAGACAGTTCAAGCGTCAACCAAACAAGTTAATGGTTATGAATTGGATGTTTAACTGAGTGCTTTTCCTTTTTTTGGATCACCTTTAAATGGTGGTCTTTTTTGTACTAAATTTTTACTAATTGAAAGATACACTAATAAGTCTCATACACCAAAAATGTCCATCCACGAAGTTTGGAGAAGGACAGAAGTTTGTGTTTTTTATTGTATACATCTTCAAATATTTACATAATGTAGTTAATATGAAATTGGATTTCAAATAAATTTAAGGTGGTTGATATAATTGAAATATCGTTTTACTATTGGGACAAATTATACTAGGAAAGATGTAAAAACAAAAGTAGGGCATCCAAATCCTGGGATTAACAGGGATGATTGGGCAACAGGATATACAACTTATAGAGATTGTTATTTTATTTTTGCGACTACGGAAACAGCGGGAAGAACAGGTCATGACTATCCAAATATTCTAACTAAGGATGAATTATATTGGTTTAGTAAAAACAATCATACATTAGATACCTTTTCAATTAAACAGATGATGAGTGGCAATCATGAAGTTTATATTTTCACAAGAGAAGATAGTTCTGATGTAAATTTCATTTTTAAAGGATTAGGTTATGTTAAAGATTTCGAAGATGGAAAACCTGCTCATATAGTTTGGGGCTTTATTGAAGATCTTGATGAAATTCCTGAGAAATATATAGCAAATAAACGTAAACAATTTATAGAAGGTGCAAAAAAGGAAAGTACAATTACTCGTTATGAAAGAAATTCTAAAGCAAGAAATGAATGTTTAGACCATTATGGATATGGCTGCCAAGTGTGTGAAATGAAATTCGAAGACGAATATGGTCAAATTGGAGAAAAATATATTCACGTTCATCATGAAATTGAGATTAGTTCCATTGGTGAAGAATATGAAATTGACCCTATTAACGATTTAAAACCAGTCTGTCCAAACTGTCATGCAATGTTGCACAAACGAAAGCCAGCCTACTCAATTGATGAATTGAAGGGAATTAGAAGTTTCTGTAAAACCATCGTTAAATAGACAATATAATGACGGGGCATAAATTAACGTTTGTGCTCTCTTTTTTTATTATACTTATCTATAAACTCGTCTATTTTCGTAAGTGTATAAAACATATGGGGAAATAGAAAGGTAAGCGTTAAATTACGTTGGTCTATCTGTTTTTTTCCAGTGAAGTGCTCACGATAAATTTTGGACAGAAGTCGCTACCCTTGCATAGCCATACTTCATGAAACTCTCCTCATTATTAGGTTTGTATATGGATATAAGTTATGCTACCTTTTGATATATTGAATTTATCGGGTTATATTGTTGGTTTCAAAACCTCTAAGTTATGAATACGTTATAAATAAAAAAAATCCACCTTATGTTAGATGGATTTTTATTTAATTACATATTTACCCACTTACCCGGATTAGATAATCCTGCTTTTTGGATATTAAAGAGGTTATCTTGAACCCATTTTTTCACTGCATTTAGTAATGCATTTTGTGTATTTCCAGGATTAATAAAATCACTAAATTGAACTGAAAGACTATCCTGTGATTTTAGTGGTTTACTAACGATAAAATCTTCTTCAAAAGTAACACCCAGAAAATCACCTTTAATGGATACCTTAGCCATAAATCCCCCAAGTCCATAATCATCTATTGTTCCAATTATGTTTTCAACTTTAATACTATCAATTATTAATGCAGACATTTATTTTCCTACTTTCTGTATATGTTATGTCTTCTAAAGTTGAGATTTTTATAGAAGATGCATTCATTATATTATATTGATAATCTGCTTTGGAAGATAAATCCTATAATTATACATTCCGTATGGGAACACAAACAACACGTTTTAAATAGCCCCTATATGTACGCTATACAGTACGTTTTATATCGTTGTTTCATATTGTTATTTCGTATTACTAAGGCATTAATAAACTGATAAACAATTCACACACGATTAAAGCGATTCAATTCATATTCAGCAATCAATCTTTGTTGCCGTGCTATGAATCGATGGTTATTTCGAAAAATAATATACAAGAATTCGATAGAGGGGGAATATGGGGGGGCGGGGTGGAAGGCTAAGGAGATAAGACCCCAAATAATATGTACAGTATTTTTGCCCTTCAATCGTTTACCAGACCACGCAGCAACAAAGCAACGTAGCCCGGAGACGTCCCGAACCCCCCTCCCGAAAGGATGAATCAGCAGCACGCCACATGCACGCATTATACCTAAAAGAATGAAACAGCTTCTTATGAATATCTATCTTCTGTTTTAGGATTAATTAATTGATCTTTCTTTAATAAATTTAAGCAATCATTTTCATTAAAGATTGAACCTATTGGAAGGTATTCACCTTCAATACTGTTTGAATAGAGTTTACCTTCTTCATCACAGAAAATATAGCCCTGAACTCTATCAACAAATTTATATTTTTCAATTTTAAAATGTTGAGATGACTTATTTAAGAAATTTAGAGTATTATCAAATTCTTCATCAGTAATTTCATAAATAGATTTGTGTAATCTAGCAGATGATAACGGGAAAAATTGATAAATACTCCATCTTGAGATGTTTTTAAACTGTTTTATATAATAAAAAATTTCTTCAATAGATTCTTTATTCTTATTTGTAAGGATAGTGTTTATTTTTATTTCTATATTACTTTTTTCTAACTGTGTTAAAGTCTTGTCGATTTTTGCAAATAAGTTTTTGGTATCTCTAAAATTGTCATGTTCATCCCATAACTGATCTATGGAAATTCCAAGTAAATCAACATTATCATTAATAAAATCATAATCATCTTCGCGTATAGATACGCCGTTTGTATCTACATGAATAAAAATATTATTGATTTTTGCTATACGACAGGCATTTCTAAAATTCCTTTTACTAAAAGAGTCACCACCACCGAAAGTGATGATATCAAATCCTAATGAAATTGCTTGTCGAACAATTTCCAATGTTCGATCTTCTATTTTTTTATAATGGAAATCTATGTAACAAAACTTACATTTTAAATTACAGCTTTGATTATAAGTTAGTATAAGTCTTTTCATTATTTTCACCTTGACTTTCATCTGCAACTTCTTCGAGTGTTTTAGCATTATCCCAACAATATTCAAAATGACTTTTTAAAGTTTTATAATTATTATTTGAACTACTAAATTCTATAGCTACAAAGTTGTTTTCAAGTCTGTCAGAAGTTTTTCCTAGATGATAGGGATCATAAACCATATATGTATCCGTGAAGAACACAGTATTATAAACATGGTTAGTGAACTTAATAGTTAAGTTTTCATATGTTTTATCTAGTTCAATTAAATCATCAATATCTAATTTCTTATCTACGCCATCCCTATTATTGCGTTTGTTTCTAGCAACTTTATTCTCACATGTAGGGTCTATTAATAACACTTTAAATTGAGTTCCATTATTAAGTTGATTTTTTACATTATTCCAATGTCTTGCTGTTAATTTATCTAAATATGATTTCCCGGTTTCAGCTAATAAAAACATTTCTGTTGCATTATCAATCGCTTTTATTATCTGGGAATTACGATCATTTTTAGAATCGTTGTTATACATAAAATAGATATTCTCGATTCCATTGGTAGTTAATTCTATTGATTTTGATTCTAATTTTTGTGCCCTGTTGATAATTGGATTAACACTTTTAACTTTTAGTAAAATTTCCAAACCTAGTGCTAGGATGGAAATAATAGTAAACCAAACATACAAACCTTCTTCTAGCAGGATTCCAAGGATTATTAACGATATTGAGAATAAAATTATTTCTAAAGCAATGTTTAACTTATACAAAAAACTTGGTCTATTCAAAATCTAAAACCTCCAATAAATAATTAATTTTCCATATATTATTATAATACCTAATTGAAGAACTTTCTTATATAAAAGATTGCTATCCACGGTTATTAGAAAAAAGGGGAAATTGTAAGTAGCCAGCATTGTGGTTGTACCAGGGGATAAATTAATATTAATTTAGGGGAATTATGTTCGGCTAAGATTTCTGATTTGGTTAATTATGTCGCTCTCGGTGATTTTAGTATTTTAGTCCATCCATAAAAGAGTAACGTTTGAGCAAATCAAAAAACATCATTATATTTTCGTTATTTAGAAAACGCCCAGAAGCTTGATTTTTTTAGCTTCTGGGCGTTGAAGGTGTTGTTGTCATTTGGCATGAATATCACCTCCCGAATTTAGTCTGTTTGGAAGAATTTTTATTATCTTTTACAAAGTAATAGACCTAGAACTAATTAGTTGCAAATTATTATGATTCAATTCTAAGCATTTTTCTTATTTTTGGTTGTACGCTTTCTTGTAGGTGGCTTCTTCGTTTTATCTAATGATGCTTGAAGAGCAGACATAAGATCGGTCACATTATCAGGCAATGGTTTCTTGTCGGTTGCAGTAACTGTACTACTAGTTTTTTTATTTTTATCTTCTATTAGTTCCATTAATGCTGTTCTATATTCGTCAGTGTATTTAGTTGGTTCGAAAACTGTTGTTAACTGTTCTACTAACATTAGAGCTGTATCAAGTTCTTTTTGTACAACAGCATCAACGCTAGGTATATTCGGGACATCATTAACACTTCTCACTTCATCGGGGAAAAGGTGCCCTTACGGGGCATTTTTGAGGTTTTAGGAGCAGAGGTACTATGGGAACAATCATCAAAAACTATAAATGCTTCAAAAAATGACGAAAAAATTTTTTGCTGAAAATCGGCTCTAAAGCTACAAAAGTAAACGGAAAAACGGTGAACATCGATGTACCGGCGCAAGTCGGGGCTGTTACAACTTTAGCAATTTTTTTTAAAATTCGTAACTTCAGTAATACCGCGCTTTGTCTTCTCAGGATAGATTCCAAGAGCAGCTTGAGTTTGTAGTTTTTTTAATTCCTGCTTTGCTTCCTTTGTTAAAGTAAACCCACGTCGAGTAACGATTCGCGGTTTAGTTTCACCTTCAGGAATACCTAAATTCACAACGAATTTATAAGATATAGTCCCATTTTTTAATGTTTCTTTTTTGATTGTAATTGCCATATTGTCCCCATATGTGCTTGTGGAGCAGTTTGGAGACTTTTTTATTATACAGTATTTAGTAAAATTGGGTATAATGTAATTAATTGCATAACTGGATGGAGTGAAATTATGTGAGTACTATAAGTAAATCTTCTAAGATAATAAATGAAAAGATAATAGGGGCAGACTGTACAGCTTATTTTGTTGGCTACGATTTAAATGACAATGGAGAGATGGAATATCGACTTGGAAAGTTGGTGAAATTACTTGTTAATTTAATTCCTGAATTTGCGTTTGGTTACCATTTAGGAGATTCGACTCCAAATGATGAAATGGTGGAAAAAATAGCCAATGCTGCAAAATCTATTTATAAAATTTCAGAATTTAAAGAAGTTGCAGAATTATATTTAGCAAATGGTGAGTTGGATGATGAAATAGAAGTTGATAAAAAGTATTTAAAAAGAGGTGAGTTTGGAGAATTAATTTTACATTTAATACTTAGAGATTTTCATTCTACAATTCCATTAATTTCAAAGATTTATTTTAAAGACTCTTATGGCCATGCTGTACATGGGTTTGATTCAATTCATATACACGAAGATTCTAAAACATTATGGTTAGGCGAATCAAAACTTTATTCAGATGGTAAAAAAGGAGTAGAAGCTCTCGTATGTGATTTAAAAGAGCACTTTCAAAGAGATTATTTAAATGATGAATTTAATATCATTTCAAATCGAATAAAAGATTCAAGTAATGAAAAACAAATGTACTGGTTAGATTTATTAGATTCAAGTACTACTTTAAAAAATCAATTGTCTCAAATTGTAATACCTATGATTTGCACATATACGTGTGAAATTTTTGGAAATCATAATGATGAGACAGATGCGAGTTTTATTTCAGATTTGGAAAAAGAAATAGCCTCATTGAAAAGTCATTTTGATAATAAAAACGATCATCCTTTAAGGGACAAGTTAAATATAATATTAATTCTATTTCCGGTACTATCTAAAAATGAATTAGTAAAAAAAATGCATCAAAAATTAACTATTATGCAGAAATTAGGTGATTGAGATGTCGAATACGTTTATTGAAAAGATTTATGATGAGGAATTATTAGATTTTGACTATACCTTTAATTTATCTAAGATAGCGTCGAGCTCTTTAAGAAAAGGTAACGAAGCTGAAGCTAGAGAATTGATATTGGCTATATTAGACAATTGGTCTAAAGTAGATTCAGAAAATCAAAAGATTTGGTTAGATTTACTTGATTCGGCAGGTCTATATCCATACTTTAAAGAATATAAAAATGATAAGAAAGAAGACTTAAGTCAATTAATTCGAGTTAGTTATCACAATTCAGAAAATATAGGAAATATAACTTTACATAGTGAACAGAAGAATATACTAAATTTAATTGAGAAAAGAAATAATTTAATTCTCAGTGCTCCAACAAGTTTCGGGAAAAGTTTGTTAATTGAAGAAATAATAGCTAGTCTAAATTATAATAATATAATTATTATTCAACCTACTCTTGCATTAATTCATGAAACATATAAAAAATTAACTAAATACAGTAATGAATACAATATAATTCTGAATACTAAACAAGAGTTAGAAAGTAAAAATATATTTATATTAACAAGTGAACGAGTTATGGAAATTGAGAAATTACCAGATATTGATTTTCTAGTAGTTGATGAATTTTATAAATTTAGCAATGCTAGAGATGATGAAAGAGCAGACATTTTAAATATAGCTGTGAATTTTTTGATTAATAAATATAATCCACAGTTATATTTTTTAGGTCCAAATATCGATTATATCTCTCGAAAATTCATCGAAAAAAATCAGGTAATTTTTTACAAGACTGATTTTAATTTGGTTAATAGTGAAGTTGTAGATTTATATGCTACTTATTGTGATGCCCTAACCTCAAAGGGAAAAGTTAAATTTAAAGAAAAACTTTTATTTGATTTATTATGGGATTTAAGGGAAGAACAGACAATTATATATTGTTCATCGCCTGATAGAGTGCGTAGTATCTCACAAAAGTTTTTAAATTATTTAAAGGAAAAAGATAATAATTTAGTTGAAGTCATACCACTACAACTAGACGCAATCGTGTGGATCGAACAAAATTTCCCTCGCCGATGGTCGTATACTGAATTACTAAAAAATCGAATAGGGGTACATCATGGCGGTATGTTAAAGCATTTGAACGAAAGTGTAGTGGAATATTTTAACAGCAGAAAATTAAACTACTTATTTTGTACATCGACATTAATTGAAGGGGTAAATACTTCAGCAAAAAATATAGCAATTTTTGATAATAAAAAGGGTGGTAATGAAATAGATTATTTTGATTTTAGTAATATAAAAGGCCGTGCAGGCAGATTTATGCAGCATATATTAGGTAGAATATATTTATTTAATGAGATTCCAGTTAAACAAGAAACAGTTGTTGACATACCTTTTATAGATCAAAATGCTATTTCAGATGAATTATTAATAAACATTGAGAAAGAACAAATAATAGATAGTTTAGAGGATAAATATAATTGTTTACTTCAAACAACTGGTGAATTTTTTGAAGTAGTTAGAGATAATTATGTATCAGTGAATGGTCAAGTAAATATTATTAGAGAATTGACTCAAAAGCTTAGAGAAGATAGGGAATTAATTTGTTGGAAAGGTGTGCCTAAATACGAACAGTTAGAATATTTATTAGGAATAGCTTGGGATAATTTATTGAAACCAGGTGAAACAACTAGACCAATGACTAAGGGTAGACTTGTTTATATGACTTTTAATTTTGGTTTTAATGAAAATTTAATACCTTTAATAAATAATGAGTTTAATTTTGAGTCTAAATTAGCCAAAAATAAAAATAAAAGTAGAGACCAAATTTTAGATACCTCAATTGTAAAAGCTATGCAATTTCAAAGGCACTGGTTAAAATATAAAGTTCCTAAATGGTTGAATGTATTAAATATTCTTCAGAAAGAAATATGTGAAAAAATAGGTATAACACCAGGGGATTACTCTGTATATGCTCAATTAATAGAAAATGAAAACATTATAGAAAACCTTACGCATCTATTAGATTTAGGCATCCCAGCAACGGCATTAAAAAAGATTCAATCAAGAATTCCTGAGGATATTAAAATTAACGCCGTATTAGATTATATTAATGAAAATAAAATTTGGAATGACAATAATTTATTGGAATATGAAAAAAATAAATTAAAAAATCTTTTAAATAATCATTGAGTTAAATTTTTATTTAATTGAAAAGCTTATGTAAATTTGATTTACTAAAAATGGCAATAATTATTGAGGGAAGAGGAAAAATATGACTGGTTCAATTTTACTTGATACTATTTTGAATGAATATGCTGATCAATTGGGGATGACTACTCCAGTGGAGAAAGATAGTGTTTTTGAAATATTTGCAGCTGAGCAATTATTAAAACAAAAAGATTTGGATAGTGAAGAAATTAGAAATGGACTTATAGGAGGCGGCAAGGATAACGGGATAGATGGTTTTTATATTTTTGTGGACGATGAGTACATATCTTCGTATGAACAATTAGAACATATTAAAAAAGCAAAAAATATTGAAGTCCATATACATCAATATAAAAATTCAAATACTATTGAAGAGAATGTGGTGCATAAGTTCAATACCGCTACATCATCAATATTTGATCTTGAAACAGTTTTTTCTCCTGTGAGTTGGAATACTGATTTAATAGAAAGAATTCATGGGTTACGTAAAATTATTATTCAAACTGCATCAGCACATCCAGTATATAAAATTATATACAGACACATTTGCAAAGGGGATAGATTTAATATATATAATGATGATGCCCCAAATGAATCGTATATTGATAAAGTAAGGATTTTACAAACAACTTTAGCTAGGACTGATATAGGTAGTGCCTTCTTTGATTTTGACTTGGTAGGTCGTAGAGAATTGGTCGCAATGAATAGGGAAGAAAAGCAATTTTCATTATCATTAAAATTGAATGAAAACCCAATTGCATTGGACTTTTCTGGAGACGATAAACGTGGATATATAGCATCTGCAAATCTAAAGGATTATTTTAATTTTATAACTGATCAAGATAGCTTATTACGAAATTACTTGTTTGATTCAAATATCAGAGATTTCCAAAATAACACAGTAACTAATTCAGAGATTTCTAATACAATTAAAGAAGAAAAGGAATTAGATTTTTGGTGGCTAAATAACGGCGTTACTATTCTTGCAGATAAAGGATCTTTGACTGGTAAGACATTAAATTTAGATAATGTACAGATTGTAAATGGGCTACAAACATCCTATTCGATTTATAATACGTTATCAGAAGGTGAATTTCCGGAAGAAAAACGTTCAGTCTTACTAAAAATAATAATTACAGATAATAAAGTAACCTCGGATAGAGTGATTAAGTCAACAAACTCGCAGAATCCTGTACCGACATCTTTATTACGTGCTACTGATACAATTCAACGTGATATTGAAGAATTCTTTTTATCTCACGATTATTACTACGATAGAAGAAAAAATTATTATAAAAACTTGAAGAAACCGACAAAGAAAATTATTTCGATTAATTTCTTAGCGCAGTGCTTAACAAGTTTAGTGATAACTGAGAAAAATCCTTCTAAAGCGAGATCTAATCCCACAATATTAACTAAAGAGGATACAGATTATCAAGAATTGTTTACAGAATCTAGAGACCCAAATATATATCTGAAAAGTATTCAGGTTGTAAAAAAAGTAGAACAAATAATAAAAGATATTTTAACTATTGAACAAGGTGATGAGCTAGATGAAAAGCTAAAGAAATACTATTTATTCCATATTTCTAGAGTGGCTGTCAGCGTACTTCTTTCAAAACCAAATTATCATGAAAATGAAATGTTGAAAATTACTATTGATTCTCTAAACGAGCAAACTGTTAGAAGGTCATTGGAAATCTTAAAAGCCATTATTAGAGCTTATATAGAAGAGACTACTTATTCAGATATAGTGAATATATCTAAGCAAACAGAGTTTAGTAGATATATTACCTCAAATTATTTAAGGTTTGCACAAGTTAGTATTGTAAATTAATTTAAAATGGTTCTTTTATAATGTATCCTAAAAAGTAAATTGCCCTTGCAGCTATTGAATACTTTGAGATTGTAGGATATATTTCCACCTTTTTGCTACATTAATAAATAATAGGGGTAGGAGTATTATTATTATCACAATGGTAACCAGCATCTAAATATAGAAAAACTGATAGGGTGGCTAATGCTTCCTCTTCAGTTTTTTTACTATGATGGACTATATGCTTCATCATGTTCGCAAACCCCTTATATATCAATGATTTTAAGTTATATATTTAACGATACCGCCAACCAATTCAGAATTCATCGCCATAATTGCGGATAAGATTCGTATAGAAATGGTTGCGAGATAAGCGTTGGTGAAACTGCGTTTGTAGCGTATAGGCTAGCGGAGAATGACCGGTAAACTTATTGTAAATATCGATTATATAACGAAATTAATAGCGCCTTCTAAGACAGTTTATTACAACTGTTTTGGGAGGCGTATTTTTTTATGTCATTAAGTCCGTTTTTAATAGAGATTGACCGTTATATACTCGATTGTTCATATGAGTTTCCAAAAGTGTCTAAAATGGAGGTTGAAAAGTAATTAAGCTAAACAGCTATCGTTTATTTTCTTAAAGATGATGTATTGAAAAATGCTCACAAACCTTGCTACGTAGAGCATTAACTGTTCTAACAGTATCTGACCACATCATTACAGGTGAGGTAACAACTTCTGAAGAAAGTCATACGACATTCAATGATATAATAGTGATTGCACAAAAGCTTACGGAGTAAATATAAAATAAAGAGTGTTAAATAGTTGGGCATTTTCCGAACCGAAGTAATTTGACTAGATATGACAGATTGTCCACTTACACACACGATTAAAACATTTTATTTAATGTGAAATTGTGTAATTTTATTAGTGATTTTGTTGATTCGATATTAAGAGAAAAAGAAGAAGGGGATGGCCGTGTGAAGTTTAATTATAATGATGAAATTGATGAAATGGTTGTTAAAGTTACAGTTCATGAATTTTCCAGATGCACCCTAGCTTTTAACAGCTTTATACATTTAAGTGAAAAAAGTTATAGAGATAATCAATCAACAATAGCTAGTGTTTTACGGTATAATTCGTACGCATTATTTATACAGCATTTATATGAGTACTTAGTAAGTTGTATGAAACGTGATAGAAATAATACAAAGGAAATTCCTAATGATCAAATAGATATTTTAATAAATACTGAAGTGAATAAAATTCTACGTAATATGTGATTATTGATTGACAACAAAATGGCACCAAGTTGGGTAAATGACAGAAGTTATTATCAAGAAGATTGTCCTATTTATTTTGCAACAGATTTTAGACAAATAAGAAATTCGTTATCACACGCGGACTATAGGAGAATAAATGGTGGAAATAGAATTACATTATCTGAATTCTATAAACAATATCATAAATATATAATGTTACTTTATCAAAATGGCCGTGAATTATGGTCTATTCAAAATATAGAAAAAATAGATTTAGGTGATGTTACTGAATTTAACCGTATGATATTTGAATAGTATAAAATAGTGACCAGATCCTTTTTTACTTGGTTTAAACTATATTATGAGTGTTTATAAACTGCAATGATAATCAATAAAAGTGTAGAAAAAGATTTTTGGAACGTTTTTTGCAAGTATATAAATGTTATTTTATATGTTTAGAAGAGATAACGAAATTATTCATGATGTTTAAGATGTGAGTAAGTAGAAATGTATATAATCTATTGCATCAACACAGTGGGAAAGTAGGTGCGAGCCAGGCGATGTATCAAGTGGATCTATAACATCCTAGAAGTCATACAGCATGTAAAAAAGAAGTTGGTGAGTCTAAATATAGTGATTGCTCACCTAAACTCTTTCTGTGAGAAGTATAAAATCAAGAAATATGATTTCCTAGCGATAGCAAATCAAAGAGCATTGAACACATATGGTTGATACAAAAGGGTTTTATTCCGCTCTCTGTAACTTGATATAGCAAGTAATATCAGTTTTTGAATTAGGAGCAGAGTGAGAAAGTACCTACAGCTCGGTATAAGCCATTTAAAGAAGCGTAAAGAGTAATGTTGAATTTAGCTGGCATAATAAAAAACGATTAACAAAAGGCGCGGTTTTACGCCGTATATTTTACGCAAGGTTTCAGCCATACACTGAGCAGGAAGCTAATTTAGAAAACGACCTCTCATAATGCTCTGTAAGCGCTTTTATTAGTACTGGGTACTTAATGTTACTGATGGTCGTTAAAATTGAATAGAGCGTAATCTGAGCGGTTTAGTGATGTTTGAAAACGAAATTAACATGCATGATATTTTCTAAAGCATTTCTGGGACGATGTATTGATTATGAATGGTTTATTAGCATAAGGAAGAAAATGCACACTAAATAAAATGGAATAATAAATACAATACACTGCCTCATAAACTGTAAAAACACACATCAAGCCTGCTTGCGAAAGAGGGCAAATTTCAATTTGCTCTCTTTTGCCATACTGTATCTTATATGTGTATCTTATATATATATATTTATTATATATTACACTCCAAATTTTACTGCACAAATTGGAGGGGAATCTTGCATTTTTTCGTAGCGAAAATGCATAAATTGGAATTAGAGGAAATCTGGTTCTTTATACCTGTTATTTGTAGTGAAAAATTTGCTATATCAAAATACCGTTGGGTCTCCTATTCCGAATAGGAGGCAACATTATTCTTTAACAATGCCTAAATAATAAAAAAAACCGGCATTTGTGTGCAATTTTTTAGTACAACAATATCCCGAGTGATTTACAATTGAGCGATTAAAGAAAAATAGAGGAAACAGATTGTATCTCGATTATGTTCAACATAGAGAAGGAAAAACGATTGTGGCTCCATTTTCAGCAAGGGGAAATGAGAAAGGGTTAATAGCTACTCCATTATACTCGAACGAGGTTAATGACCTGCTGAGACCAGACACTTTTACTATTCCGAATGTATTAAATAGGATAAATAATTTAGGGAACCCATTTAACAATTTTAGAGATGCGGGAACAAAACAGGATTATAAATCCGTTCTTAATCAATTGAATAAACTATAATTTCCACTTTTAAAAAAGGAACGATTGTTCTATAATTAACAAAAACAAGAACATACATTCTATTTTTTTCTGTTGGTTCGAAAAAATGGAGGGACTTAAATGATTAAAAGTAGAGGATTGGCTAAGAAATGGACTGGCATGATGATACCAGAGCACCTGCATCAAATAAAAGAGTGGCAAGATAGCTTAGGGAATGAGTACCCGAAAGAAAAAACGGATTGGGAATGGGAAGAACTACAGCAGACCATTGTAAAAGCATATCAACAAAAACTGCAAGTAGAATTGAAATTGTGGCGTGGTAAATGGATTGAAGACAGAGGAATCATTACAGCATTGCATTCTGGCCACAATGAATTACTATTTGATACAGAAATAAGCGTTAAGCGTATTAAGTATATAGAAATTGATAACGTTAGGGAGATTGAATAATGATTGATCTCCAAGATCGTCAATTAGTTTATGAATTTCTTATGTTGGAATTAGCCATTCGGTCATTACAGCATGATATGGATAATATGAAACATTTAAAATTTGCGGAACTGTATTTTACCCAGCTAGACGGAGTACTAAAAAATTTACAAGCTGATTACCATTGGCGACGCAAAAAGCTAGCGGGAAAGAAAATACGTTTTAACAAATGGGTAAAGGTTGATAAGTATTTTACAGACGCCATCTTAGCTACTAATGGTGAAGATGCAGTAATACGATTTTCTACGCCTGTGCTAAAGCAAAACAGCCAATTGTTAGTAGAACAAAAAATGCTGCCGATAGTCGTTGAAAAATTAGAAAACATACCAAATTGACAGTTTGCCCAATTGTATTTACTTCACATGTTAATTATTGTAAGTTTGTGCAAAGGGAGGTGAGAGAAATGTATGCATTATCAAAATCAATACTATTCAAAAGTAGTGATTACAGAACGGAAGTATACCGCATGGAGTTGTTAAATCACCACGCTATAGTAAATATCCACTTAAATATTTACGGTGTAGCGCCGTATGAAAACTATTCAGCGGATTACGAGGTTATCAGATTAAGCGATGAGCTAACTACAAACGGCACATGTAACGGCATCAATAAGACAAAAGAAGATACTCTTATATTAGTCGAGAAATTCGCAATAAGAGCAATGGAGGACAAAGACCGTTATTGGTCGTGACAACATGGATAATCATAAATAAAGCCTTCCACAATTCAATCTGTGGAGGGCTATTTTTTATTTAACTGGATATTCAATTTCACCTAATACATCGCCAGCAAATCCTTGTCGCGCGATCAATTTAACAGGTGTTTCCGAATCGTCAAGTTCATATGCTATCGCATTTGCAACTGTACCATCTTTTTTAATTGTCTCTAATTGAGTATCTAAAAATGCATCGTCAGGTAGGGAACCTACATTTAATTCATTAATAGCATTAGGATTGTTATCTTGAATTGCTTCAAATACAGCTATCCATGCATTTATTGGGTCAATATCTTTGTCGCTTAAATTTGTTGTATCGTACCAAATCGCAAATACAGGCTTATCACCGTATTCATTACCTTTTTCGCCAACCGGAATCACTTTTGTTTCAGTGATTTTGATTTTTAGGTCGTTTAACTTTGCTTCACCATCTTTAAAATACACATCATTATTTGACGTTTCTTCTTTTTCAGGTTCATTTGCATTTGTACCTGTTTGTGTAGTAACTGGTGCACTATTAGCTTCCTGTTTATCATCACCACATGCAGCTAATAGTAATGCGGATAACGCACCGATATAAAAGAGTTTCTTCATTTTAATACATTCCCTTTCAATTATCAATTTAATTACAGTATTGGCAAAAGTACATAATAAAAAACAGACAACTATTAATCGCTATCTGTTTTTAGTAGTTGTATTACAAAAAGCTGTTCATCGCGCTTTTGACTTCTAGCGTGTAATCTTCATCCTCGTTAAATTTCGGGCTATCGATAATTGTATAGCCAGTAGGATGATTGCCACTTTGCTCTTTTTTCATATCTTCCTCAATTAACCTTTTTACATACTTGCTGAAATTTTGAGGTTTTCCTGTGAGTGGATTTACTCTTTCAGCGTGTTCAACTAGCGCTAATTCGTGTGGATCTCCGGTGTTAAAACTTACGGCTTTATTTTTCCTGTTCATCCAAATGCCCCTTTCGCTATTGCATAAAATCCAGCAGCGTTAGCATAAATCGGACTTAAGAATTTCACCTCACTTCCGATTTTTGATACTGGATTTAAAATATGTGCATTTGGATAATGTTCGGCAATAAGTTGTATAATCCCTTCACTTATCCCTCCACAGACTAATACTCTATCTGATTTGTTCCATTTCAGCCTCGTTGTGTTGCGAATTATTCCACTAGCCAAATTGCCATAATCTTCTTTGTTATTAATTGTTTCAACGCCAAAGTTAAACGTATCGGATGCATTATTTACGTGACGTTTATCTGTAATTGTTGCGGCGTTGACTGTGCCACTTCCAATGTCGATAATTCTAACTACTCCATCAGAGGGGTTACTCCAAAATGCCGCGGAGCCTTCAGCAGCCACCCCGATGTTTTCGATAAAAAATGTCCTTGTTCTTCCGTTTACTTTTACAGTATGTTGACCTTCTAACATACCCTTTATGCGTTTTTTTTCTGTCTCTTTATGTCCTTTAATCGGTTGACCAACTACTATTGCTACACGACCCATACTAGGACTATGTCGTTCTAAATAACGATTAATTGCAAGTAAGACACGGATTTTAGTATCTTGATGTGCTTTACTATCTCCATAAATAGATGCGCTACCGAATTCATCTTCATACAAGGCTATCGTTCCTGCGAAACCCTTCCTTCCGTCGATTTCAAATTCCATATCATCTTCATCGAATTGTTCCTCTATATCACGTTCGAACCATCCACAAACATTTGAGCGGAATTTATCTTCTCCAAATGAACCAAATACTTTTACCCTGTGACTTCCGGCATCGATACCTAAAATCATTTTATCCAACAACATCCTCCTTTGTTTTACAATTGTAGAACAATTTATGGTTAAAGAAGTCATTGTATAACAATTGTTCTAAACTTTATTTTATCGGTTCTTATTCAGAGCACTCCCCCATAACATGTTATAAGCATGGGAATCTATAAAAACTTAGAAATGATTCCATGGGATAAACTCGAAAATTGGAGGGGTACCTTGAATAACGAGGTAGGGGAGCGCAAAAGAAGGTCTGATAAAAAGGTAGATGTTAAGCCAACGATGTCTGTCACTTTAAAACAACAACTTTATGATTTCGCGGAGTTATGCAACGAACCAGTTAAAGATACTGCGGAAAGATTAGTCGTGATGGGTATGATTTCTCCGATAATAATACAAGAGTTTTGTAAATGGCTGCGTAGAAATTACACATACAATAGTTCGATCGCAATTGGATATGCAGAGCGACCGAAATTAAAATTAACTTCACAATCCGAAACAGGGAAAGTGTCAATAAGACTAAAAATAAACGATTACGACAAATTAAGTGAATTAGCTTATGCTTTGGATATAACGCCAACAGCAACAGCTACGATGTTAATCAGATTGACTACAAGAGATCCTGAATTTATGCAGTATTTTATTAATACATTAAACAAAGTTAATGATGATCAAAAGATAAAGGATTATGTATTTAATGTATGGGGAGTTCATATTAAATAAAATAGGAGGGAATGCGTTGTTGGATTTTGATTTAATAAGCTTTACTGGAATGAGTGTAATTGGTTGTTATTTAGCTTTGTATGTATACGATGCGATTAAAGGTATTGTAAATTTTCTTATAGAACCGGATGCATCACCTCTAGATAATCCCTCAAACGATAACGAGGACGAATTCAAATTGATTGTGTAATTACTCAAAATAAAAAGAACGCTCTATAAAAAAGAACGGTCAAAGTGGTAACATTAATGGTAGCAATTCATTTAATTTATACGCTATTTTCAATTTAATATATATAGCATAAATGTAATAATGGAGCGGTTTCGCTAAATAGAAAATAAATAAAATACGCTATTGTTCGACTCCCGCTGTCTACATTGTTAAGATTTCATTTAGTTCTGAAATATTCTGTGACGTAAAGCATAATTTTTCCAAATGGAAAGCTTATGCTTTATTTTTTACGAAAATTTTATGGTTGATTATTAGAAAAAATCCTATATCAATGTATTTTATTCTTTAAACTTATAAAGGCGATATAGTCTTTAAATTAGGGTTGATAATAAACTTTTATTAAAGATTGATTAAAAACATCGCTCCCATAGAGATTTTATTGTAGAGAGATGAATTTTTTATTGGATATTTATGTTAATGTTACTATAAAGATTGTGAAGAAATGTACTTAAACTCCCATGAAAGAACTTAATCATCTTTCATTTTCTGTGGTGAAGTGCTGATTTTTGCGCTTCATGGATGGCTAACGGGGGCTTTACTTGAAGTTCATTGAGTTGCATATGCAACTCTTCTTTTCTTTATTGAACTAATGCGGCAGTTTAGTTGAACAAGGGATAGTAAGATATATGATTAAATTGTAATAAAAAGGAGAGAAATAATTATGAAGTTTTATATTGCATCTAGCCTAAAAAAATATAGAACAGATTAGATATGTTAGAATGAACAGTATGAAACTATTATAGGAGAGTCCTAAAATGATAAAGAAAAAGAACTATTTAATCTTACTTTTAACAACCATCTTTATAGTTGGTTGTACTAACGTAGAAGATGCATCCGTTACAGATAAAGAAACAGATTTACAAGAAGTAACAACAAATAATAGTGAAACAGAAAAAACTACGGTAACTGAAAATTCAGTATCAGAAAAAACATCAACTCAATCAAAAGATGAACTGTTCAAAGGATACAAACTGCTTGAAGTTGATGGTGGCGATTTGTCAGGACATCGCGAACCTAACATCGTCGTTGACATTGGCTTTGGGGACCGAAATTATTATGCATTCACGAATGAGGCAGGGCAATTGGTTCGTGTCATTGCTGACGAAATTGTTCTACAAGATGATCGTACCGAACCCGTAACATCATCTGGCAGATACTACGCTGATGAAGCAAAAGTACCTGGTGTCGAGAGAGCAGATTTAGATGAGGGACATATTATTGCAGATTCTCTTGGTGGGGTATCAAACGCTTATAATATTACGCCACAAGATAGTACGCTTAACCGACATGGTGATCAAGCATATATGGAAGACGCTATTCGTAAAGCTGGTGGAGCTACTAATTTCGAAGCAATTATCACATATCCTAATACGGAAACGCAGATTCCTTCAAGTTATCAGTATACCTATACAATAAACGGTAATGTCATTACGGATTCTTTTGAAAATGTGAATCCAGATGAAGTAAATGAATCTCTTGGACTAACCGGAAATAATGAGTCCGAGTCCAAATCAGCAAGATCTTCAACAAATGAAGGTGAGCTTTCTAGTGTTGATACAAATGGAAATGGTATCGTGACAATTGCAGAAGCAAAAGCAGCTGGTTTCAATATGCCAATAACCAATAAACACTGGTTGTACAAATATATGCAAGATCGTGATAATGACGGTATGGTAGGTGAATAAGCCCCTAGAGCTTTGAGTCAAAATAAATGAACGAAAGAAGATTTTCCTCGTTGGCCGATTTATAGCAATTTGCAAATGGGTGATTGTACAGGAATAACTGAAGTTAATGGTCATATCATCTATAAAATTTGTACAGTGAAAATATAATTATTTTCACTAACGTGGAGCTTTACTTGAAGAACGTTGAGTTGCTTAGGCAGCTCTTTTTTCTTATTGAGCTATCGGAGCAGGTTAGTTGAAGAACAAACTCTAACTGTTTCAAAAAAAGGGGGGGTATTCATTGCATCCAGCTGAACTAATTGAATTGAGCATAGTCGGTGGGATTTTACTTGTTATTCTATTAGTTTCTCTTATTTTGAAAGGAAAATGGAGAAAAATTATTCAAGGATTGGCTATTTTACTTATGTTGTCTTTTGGTATTTTTTATTTTGTACGTCCATATTGGATTGATATGCAAATTGAAAAAAAAGTAGGTTATATACAGATACATTTGGAAGAACAGTACCCTGGGGAAACGTGGGAATATAGTACAGTGCCTCATCGTGTGGACGGCTATAAACACCTGAATCCATATTATATAGGCGTAATATTTGATACTGAACCACTAGTGGAATATAAATATTTCGCCCGTAATAAAAGTGATATTATCCAACAAGGGTGGGAAACATCTGATTTACAAAGTGACCTAATACATTTAGAAGGTTTAGGAGAGTAATTACTGGTTATTATAAGTTTCATCTTCTCTTATTGATTTGATTATTAATCTTCATTATGTTCTTAATGATCTTCAACTAACGGGGTGCTTTAGTTTAATAAGAATAGGACTTGTGTTTATGATAAATTTCCATATATGCATGTCCTTTTGTTATGACTAGATTAAAGTCGATCCAGGAGCGTTAATAAAGTTGACGATGTAAAACAATTACAGTAAGAGAAAGGGATAGCGTAGCTAGCGGGCGTTTTAAGAGAACGTGGTTTAGGAAGAAAGTGAGATGAGGTACATCAACATAACAGCATAATGGCTGTTATAGATATGCTTTAATAAAATAAATTAAATTACAAAAGCAGCATCAAAAAAAGAATGCTGCCACGTGTAAATCATCTTAATTATTTTGTTGAAATATATACACCATCATCAAAAGTAATATTTGCACCTAGTACTTCACTTACAAAACGTAAAGGCACCATAGTTGTCCCTTTATAAATTTCAGCTGCTTGATTTAAATTAATTGTAGTTGTAACGCCGTTCGATTCAACATAAGCTTTTTTATTCCCAATTCCGATGACAATTTTTTTACCGTCTTTGTGTGCAGTCACAGTTTTTGTTACATTGTCGTAATTAAGAGTTGCACCTAGTGATTCAAAAATAGGTTTCATAGGAACTAAAGTTGTTCCGTTCTTCAAATAAGCACTTGGATTGTAATATTGCTTTGTATTATTGATATATACATCTACAGTTGTAAGCACTTGTTTTGGTGTACTTTTATATGTTGGTTTTTTGTAATTTGTATTGGTAGAAGTTGATGCCTCACTACCTCCATTATGATAATGATAACCTGAGCAAAGGCCTTTTGCCTGTGACTTTGCAGAGCAGTTATGACCTCCATTACTATCGGTACGACCTGAGTGTGCATCAACACTTAATGATGACACCATAAATAAAGATAACATTGTAATAATTAAAACTAATTTCTTCATAATAACCTCCTGTTTTCAAAGTATGGAATTATTATACAATTAATCTGTGTTTGTTTAAATAACTTTATTGTTAATATTAGGTTTCATTTGATTTTGTTACCTTTCACGTACTTCTTGATAGTCGTGATAAATCAGTATTGATAACAGTATCACCATCAAGCAATCTATTCAGTTCTTGTCGTTCCTTTTTAGTACCCCTGACGCGTTTACAAACATTCGAGATTATACTGCATTGTTACAGTTGGAGACGGATGATCGGAAGAAGATAAATACTGAACGTTTTGGCGGACGTTTTTAGTGTGATTAATATAGAAACGATCTTTGTTGGTACATTGACCGATGGCAGGCGAAAGAAGCACGAAGTTAGCATAGATAAATTGATAAGAACTGCATTGAAGATATTCAAGATTAAGGCTATGTGAGAGAAATTTTGTAGCGATTTTATTAGTGAGTACACTGCGCTTCTTTTTTTCTGAAGTATGAGTTATAATGAAATTTACATAGATTTAATAAGAAGTGGAATAATTAATAAATTGTATTTACTCCCAATCAAATATTAATGAAATGTTCGTAAATGTGTATGTTTAGCGAGGCAATATAAATATTATTAGAATTATTGCATAATTTATCTTAACATGGTACACTTATGTCAATTTCATAGTCTTATCAAGAGAAGTTGAGGGATTTGGCCCGTTGACGCTTCAGCAACCTCTAACATGGCGTTAGAAAGGTGCTAATTCCAGCAAGGGACTTCCCTTGGCAGATAAGTTCGGTTTAATAGCCTCTCATTTCTGTTTACGCTGGAAATGAGGGGCTTTTTGATTTATATAAAATGAAGAAAATTAGGGGGAACAAGAGATGCCAATTAATATTCCGAAAAGTTTGCCTGCTGGCGAGCTTTTAAGACAAGAGAAAATTTTCGTGATGGAAGAGGACCGTGCGAAAACACAACAAATCCGACCATTAAATATTTTGGTGTTTAACTTAATGCCTGAAAAAGAGAAAACGGAGCTACAGTTATTACGTTTACTAGGGAATACGCCACTTCAAGTGGATGTTACATTTTTAAATACGGCTACCTATGAATCGAAAAATGTGTCAAAATCGCATTTGGATACATTTTATCAAACATTTGATGAAATTAAGCACCGTCGCTATGATGGTTTAATCATCACAGGTGCGCCGGTTGAAAAGATGGAATTTGAAGAAGTTGGCTATTGGCAAGAGATTACGAAGGTAATGGATTGGGCAGAGAAAAATGCAACATCGATTATGTACATCTGTTGGGGCGCACAAGCAGCGTTATACCATCACTTTGGCATTGGTAAGTTTGAACTTCCGAAAAAATGTTCGGGCGTTTATTCGCATGTTATAACCGATTTAACAGTTGATTTAGTGCGAGGTTTTAGTGATGAATATGTAGCACCGCATTCACGACATACGACTGTGTCTATTGATGAAGTAAGAGCGCATCCTGATTTACGCTTACTTAGCTATTCAGATGATGCTGGGGTATTTATTGCGCAATCGAAAAATAATAAACATATTATGATTACAGGGCATCTTGAATATGATGCAACGACGCTATCTGACGAATTTTTCCGCGATATTGCAAAGGATCCAGAAAATACGGAAGTTCCGGTTAATTACTTCCCAAATAATGACCCACAACAAGCACCTAAAAATGTTTGGCGTGCACACTCGCATTTATTATTTTACAATTGGTTAAATTACTACGTTTACCAAGAAACACCGTATGATTGGCATTTTGTAGATGAGCAAATTGAGTTTCACATTTAACTTGCTTCAGCATTCATCCTTTATTAAGCGGGTTCAAACTTTGGCTGAATAGATGAACTTATGCTAAGTGCGCCGCATCGTGCGGCAAAGCCTAAGTGGCCAACATCGTGTTGGCCCAAAGCCTCTGGCAGATGTCACTGATTTTTTGAGGGATTTTTCGAGCAAGCTCAAAAAAATCTGGACGCACTTACACCGAGGCGTAAGTGATATATCTAATTCGCAGCTCAGACGAATTGAAATGTACGCAAGATGGGTACATACTCATTCAATTCGTTTGAGTGCGATTTTAATTATTCGCTTATTTTACCGCAACCCAAGCGCGGTCTCGTTCGATTTGTAAGCTTATTTCACGACCGAAAAACTCGCTTAAAACTGGTTCGATTAAAATTTGCTCACGCATACCAGCAGCGACGTCTTTTCCATCTTTCATCAATAAAACATGATTAAAGCATGGCAATATTTCTTCTACATGATGTGTTACATAGATGAGTGTTGGGCAGTTGTCACGACGTGCGATTTGTTCGATAGTTTGTAGTAGATTTTCTCGTTCAATGATATCTAAGCCACCACAAGGTTCATCTAAAATTAGGATTTCAGGATCGGAAATAATTGCGCGTGAAATCTGAACCCGTTGACGTTCGCCTTGTGATAAATATTCGAATGTTTTATTCGCCAAGTGATCACAGTTAAAATGCTTCATAATCCGCACTGCTTCTTCAATTTCCGCTTCACTAACTTCCTCAAATAAGCGTAATGCACCAAATTTGCCGCTTAAAACAATTTCAATGGCATTATCCTGCCAGTTTAAATTATCAATCATTGCATTGCTGACCCAACCAATTCGACGACGTAGCTTTGGGATATATGTCTCCCCGTAGGTTTCGCCTAACACTTGAACTTTTCCTTCGTTTGGCCATATGTAGCCATTAATGACCTTTAATAAAGTCGTTTTGCCAGAGCCATTTAAGCCTAAAATTGCCCAATGCTGATTTTTTTCGACATGCCAATTCAATTGATGTAAAATACGCTTTTCATTACGGTAAAGTTCTATGTTTTCGATATGTATCATATGAATACACCTCCAATTTAACTATGCACCTTTTTGATTGAAACGAAAAGTATTTTTTGAATTTTCTAGTTAATTATGGAGATGATGGTAATCATTAAGGAAAAAGAAAAAGGCTAGCATGAATTTAGTGATACACCGCATTCAAGCTAGCCAATTAAATATATATTAGCGCTAATTTTAAGGAATCATTTACACATCAAGTTAACTATAATCAATCCCTTAACTCATTATAAAACAGCACTTTCCATACCAGAAGCACGGAAAAATAGTTTTTCATTTAATCGTAATGCCCATTGAACAACTGGCCCTAAACCAAATGCCATAAAGACGGTACCTACACCAACAGGACCACCTAATAAAAAACCAATAACTGCAACTGTAACTTCCATCGTTGTTCGCGCACGGTTAACAGTCCAACCGAAGCGACGGACAAGCAATAACATCAATGTGTCACGTGGGCCAATCCCTAAATTTGCAACCATATACATCCCACAACCAAAGCCTAAAAGAACAATGCCAATGACAAATGCTAATGTTTGTTCAAATAGATTATGTAGATCGGGTAGTGTGTATAAAAAGATATCGACAAAAATCCCTGCTAAAAACATATCTAAATATGTTCCGATTTTCGGTAAACGTTTAGTAAAAATTGCATCAATCGCTAAAATGGTTAGGCCTATAATAATCGACCATGTTCCTACGGTTAAGCCTAAGTTCTTCTGTAAGCCAATGTGAAGCACGTCCCAAGAGCCAACGCCTAGAATTTGCCCCTTAATTGTTAATGCGATGCCAAGTGATAAAATAATAATGCCGGTAATAAAAAATACGCAGCGCCAATAAAAACCCTGTTTTACATTCAATTGTAATCCCTCATTGTTCATAAAATTCGACTTGTTTATTATAACGAGTCAAAATGCCAAAACAGGGATTACAATATATTTGAAAAATTTAAACTATTTTTCGTAGGTATAACTTAGTTCATCAGTATTCGTATCAACATTTACAATTAAATGATGCGCATTGAAAAACCATTCATCTGCCTTTTCAATATAAAAATGAATGCTGTCTACCACAGTTTCAACACCAATTTCATGTGGTTGTTCGCGATTCATACCAAGTGAAAACCCCTCGTGAAATGGAGAAGAGCCTCCGTATCGTGCATAAAAGCGAATATAATCTCCAGATTCTGCTTCCATTTCTTGCTTGAACCAACCGATTGCTTCTTTTGATAGTTTAATTTCCATGTGATTCACCTCAAAATTCTTTTTGGCGTAAAACTTCCAGTGCACATTCATTATAACGATAAAAAAAGCATGCTGAAAGTTTTTTCACTTCCAGCACGCAATATCAATTACGCCTCGGCGTAATTGCATCCAGATTTTTTCAAGCTCGGGCCACAGGACGTGGGTCAGTCAGCCGTTGTCACACGATGTGGCGTCCTTAGCCTAAGTACCTCTATTCAGCTGGGGTTTGATCCCCACTGAAGCAAGTTAAAAGCCTTTAATTTTTGGTTCTGTACCATTTATGATTCGTTTAATGTTCTCACGATGGCGGTAGAAAATAAAACTAGCCAAAAATGAGATTAAAATAAATAAGGCAAAGTTACCCGTTACAATCCAGTAAATAGTAACATAAATCATCGCAGCCGTTGCGGTAATCATTGAAGTTAAGCTTACCATTTTTGTTGTTTTTAATGAGATTAAAAATACAGCTAATAACACTAAAAATAAGGGTAAGTTATAGCCCAAAATAACACCTGCACTTGTTGCGACTGCTTTACCGCCACGGAACTTTGCGAAAATAGGGAACATATGGCCCGCTACTGCGATAATCCCTAAAGTAAGAGGATGCACCGTGCTATCTGCGAATATTGGTAATAGTGGCAATAGAACAGCAGCTGTCCCTTTTAAAATATCAATCAGCATGACAGCAATACCAGGTTTTTTACCTAATACGCGAAATGTATTTGTCGTTCCTAAGTTACCACTGCCTTGCTGGCGAATGTCTGTTTTGTAAAAAATTTTTCCGATCCATAAAGCCGATGGAATCGAACCGATTAAATAAGCACAAATAATAATAAAAGCGTTAAACAAGAGTTGTGCTCCTTTCGAAATTCAGAATTATTAGTTGGTACTAATAGTATGTAATGAATATTTTACACCGTTTTCAATTAGAAGAAAAGAAGAAATAAAAAATGGATATGAGAGATAATATGTATACGGCTAAAACATTCAGTGAAAAAATAAATATGCAATTGATAATATAACGTATTGAAAAGTAATACAACATTTTTTATTTATCTATGTCAATTTACCGAATCCAATGAAATTTACAGGAAAATAGTTACATTTAGAGAAAAAGTATTAGAGGATATGCTTTTAAAGGGACATTTTTGATGATACAATTAGTCTTTGCAAAGACTAAAAAACCGCTCCAAACATTGACAGAGTGCGATTTTGGCGGTACGATTAGATAGAAATAGAACGTTTGTTTGTATTTTTGGAGGGGATTACATTTGGTAAAAAACCAAACGGGTGTTTCTTATAATGAAGATGCCATTCAAGTATTAGAAGGTTTAGAAGCCGTACGAAAACGACCAGGGATGTATATTGGTTCAACTGATAGCCGAGGTCTTCACCACTTAGTTTATGAAATTGTAGATAATGCTGTGGATGAAGCACTTGCAGGATTTGGGAATCATATCATCGTGAAAATTCATGAAGATAATAGTATTAGTGTACGTGATCACGGTCGCGGAATGCCTACTGGGATGCATAAAATGGGTAAGCCGACGCCTGAAATTATTTTCACCGTGCTTCATGCCGGTGGTAAATTTGGTCAAGGAGGCTATAAAACAAGTGGCGGGTTACACGGTGTGGGTTCATCGGTCGTAAATGCCCTGTCTACGTTTTTAGAAGTAACGATTCATCGTGATGGACAAATATATAAACAACGTTTCGAAAACGGTGGAAAGCCTGCTACTTCGTTAGATATTATCGGAAAAACAAAAGAAAACGGTACATTAGTTCATTTCTTACCAGACCCAACGATTTTTTCAGTAACGAAATATAATTACGATACATTAGCAGAGCGTTTACGTGAGTCTGCATTTTTATTAAAAGGCTTAAAAATTGAGCTTATTGATGAGCGCGGTGAAGGTAAGCACGAGATTTTCCATTACGAAAGCGGTATCGAGGCATTCGTCACGTATTTAAACGAAGAAAAAGATGTATTGCATCCAGTCAAATATGTTGAAGGTGATTTGCAAGAAATAGAGGTTGAATTTGCGTTCCAGTTTAACGATGGTTATTCTGAAACGATTTTGTCATTCGTAAATAACGTACGTACGCGTGATGGAGGTACCCATGAAACAGGTGCTAAAGCAGCTATGACACGTGTATTTAACGATTATGCACGAAAAATAGGCTTGCTAAAAGAAAAAGATAAAAACCTAGAAGGCGCTGATATTCGCGAAGGCTTAACTGCGATTGTTTCCGTTCGAATACCCGAGCACTTATTACAATTCGAAGGGCAAACGAAAGGTAAGCTAGGTACTTCCGAAGCGCGATCAGCCGTGGATACCGTTGTTTCTGAAAAGCTTATGTATGTACTGGAAGAAAACGCTGAATTATCATCTTCTCTTGTTCGTAAAGCAATCCGTGCACAACAAGTTCGTGAAGCAGCGCGTAAAGCACGTGATGATGCACGTAACGGCAAAAAGAAAAAATCGAGCACGTTATTGTCAGGGAAATTAACGCCTGCACAATCAAAAAATGCAGCGAAAAACGAGCTCTATTTAGTAGAGGGTGACTCTGCCGGTGGTTCGGCAAAGCAAGGGCGTGACCGTACGTTCCAAGCGATTTTACCACTGCGCGGAAAAGTTATTAACACGGAAAAAGCAAAGCTCCAAGACATTATGAAAAACGAAGAGATTTCGACGATTATTCATACAATCGGTGCTGGTGTTGGTGCTGATTTTACAGTAGAAGATGCGGCATATGACAAAGTCGTGATTATGACCGATGCCGATACGGATGGTGCGCATATCCAAGTGTTACTATTAACATTCTTCTATCGTTACATGCGACCATTAATCGAGGCCGGCAAAGTATATATCGCGTTACCACCTCTTTATAAAGTGTCAAAAGGCTCTGGTAAAAAGCAAGAACTTGAATATGCTTGGACTGAAAATGAACTAGATGCAGCGATAAAAAAAATCGGTAAAGGCTATGTCATCCAACGCTATAAAGGTCTTGGTGAAATGAACGCTGACCAATTATGGGACACAACGATGAATCCAGAAACTCGTACGTTAATTCGTGTAAAAATCGAAGACGGAGCACGTGCAGAACGCCGTGTGACAACGTTAATGGG
The DNA here is from genome assembly GCF_028747805.1 of Solibacillus daqui. Lineage (NCBI taxonomy): Bacteria > Bacillati > Bacillota > Bacilli > Caryophanales > Caryophanaceae > Solibacillus > Solibacillus daqui. Next base: position 2,141,753 of record NZ_CP114887.1, on the reverse strand, counting down.
TGATAAGGTAGAGCCGCGCCGTAAATGGATTGAAACAAATGTCAACTTCGGCATGGAAGAGGATGCAAGCATTTTAGAAAATGAATTCATCCAGCATGAGGAGGTTAGTGACAAATGAGCTCTGTAGAAAAATTTCAAGATTTACCATTAGAAGAAGTCATGGGTGACCGTTTTGGTCGCTATTCAAAATATATTATCCAAGACCGTGCGTTACCAGATACACGTGACGGATTAAAACCAGTTCAACGCCGCATATTATTTGCAATGTTTAACGAAGGCAACACGAATGACAAGCCGTTCCGTAAATCAGCAAAAACAGTTGGTAACGTAATCGGTAACTACCATCCACACGGAGATTCGTCTGTATATGATGCGATGGTGCGTATGAGTCAGGACTGGAAAAGTCGTCATATGTTAGTCGAAATGCACGGTAATAACGGCTCGGTTGATGGAGACCCACCAGCTGCAATGCGTTATACGGAAGCCCGTTTATCATCTATTGCTAGCGAGCTATTACGTGATTTAAACAAGGATACAGTTGATTTTGTTCCAAACTTCGATGATCAGGACATGGAGCCAACTGTATTACCATCACGTTTCCCTAATCTATTAGTAAACGGGGCAACAGGGATTTCAGCTGGTTACGCGACGGATATTCCACCACATAACTTAGAAGAAGCACTGGATGCGGTGCTAATGCGTTTAGATAATAAAAACTGTACGGTTGACGAGCTGATGACTGTTATTAAAGGGCCAGATTTCCCGACAGGCGGGATTATTCAGGGGCTTGACGGGATTAAAAAAGCATACGAAACAGGTAAAGGCAAAATTATTGTGCGCTCTCGTACTGAAATTGAACAGTTAAAGGGCAATAAAGAGCAAATCGTCATTACCGAAATTCCGTTTGAAGTGAATAAAGCAAATATGATTCGTAAGATGGACGAGTTACGTGTTAGTGACCGCCGTTTAGATGGCATTTCTGAAATTCGAGATGAATCAGACCGAGAAGGACTACGTATTGTTATTGAATTGAAAAAAGACGTACAAGCACAGGGAATTCTCCATTTCTTATTAAAATCAACGGACTTACAAGTATCGTACAACTTTAATATGATTGCAATCCATAATCGCCGTCCAATGATGATGACATTACCGTTGATGCTTGATGCCTACATCGACCACCAAAAAGAAATCGTACGCCGTCGTACAGCATTTGATTTAAAACGTGCTAAGGACCGTTTACATATTGTCGAAGGGTTAATGAAGGCATTATCGATTTTAGATCAAGTCATTGAAACCATTCGTGCGTCAAAAGACAAACGCGATGCCAAAAATAATATTATCGACAAATTTGGTTTTACAGAAGTGCAAGCTGAAGCGATTGTGAGTTTACAACTGTACCGCTTAACTAATACCGATATTACACAGCTCGAAGAAGAGCAAGACGAACTGAACAAGCAAATTGTGAAGTTTACTGCGATTTTAGAGGATGAGAAGAAATTGATTCGTGTTATTAAAACGGAGCTTGCCGACATTAAAAAACGCTTTGCTTCACCACGTCGTTCTATAATTGAAGCTGAAATTGAAGAAATTAAAGTAACACGAGATGTATTAGTACCAAGTGAAGAAGTTGTTGTAACGGTAACAAAAGATGGCTATGTCAAACGTACAAGCCTGCGCTCACATAACGCGTCAAATGGTAAAGATTTTGCAATGAAGGAATCTGATTATCTCTTATACGAAGCGCATTCCAATACGCAGCATCACTTACTGCTATTTACAAATCGAGGCAATTATATTTATCAGCCGGTGCATGAATTACCGGATATTCGTTGGAAAGATTTAGGCCAGCACATTTCAAGTATTGTGCCGCTCGAGCAAAACGAAGAAATCATTGAAGTCATTGGCATTGAGACGTTTGAACAAAAAGATATTTACGTCTTTACGGCAACTAAAGATGGTCAAATTAAGCGTTCAGCGCTAGCAGATTACGTTGTAACTCGTTATTCGAAGCCAATTAAGACAATGAACCTAAAAGGCGATGACGAGATGATTTTCGCCCAACTTGTGACGGAAAATGAAGAAGTATTATTATCTACGAATACAAGCTATACTATTCGCTTCCCGATGAATGATTTACCTGTTACTGGTGTAAGAACTGCCGGTGTGAAAGGGATGGTTATTAAAGAAGGCGAACAGTTGGCTGGTGTAGTTATTTTAAACCCTGAGCAAGATCAAGAGTTAATCATTGTGACGCAGCGCGGTGCTGTTAAGCGTATGCTTGTTGGAGAAATTGAATTAGGCAACCGTGCGAAACGCGGCGTGGTGATTTTAAAAGAGTTAAAAACAAATCCACATCGCATTTACACAATTTTAGTTGTCAACTTTAGAAATACGATTACAATCGAAACAGAAAAAGGTGTACAAGAGTCCATTGCTGTGACGAATTTAACGCGTGCTGACCGTTACTCAAATGGTTCGTTACGTATTGATACTGATGGTGACGGTGCCATTATCCGCGCATTTGTGGAGAAAATGGAGTAACATATAAATTTAATAAAGTTGAAGAACTTTTAAAATGTCGCTATGCTATTCGATGGCTATGACCTAAAAATTGATAAAGCAAACAATCACTGATATATCAACGATTGTTTGCTTTTCTTTTGCCTCCAATTCTCCGCAAGTAAAGAATTTTCTTATACACTTAAGTAAGTGGTGATCAATTTACCTCTTAAGGCATTATTTCGGATCAGAACCAATATATCAAATGGGGATTATTCTCTACTACTGAATACAATTATGTGTTATTTTGACAAAGTATACATTCATTACTAAACCTTCCAAATCGAAATACATAAAAAATTTTAAAAAAATTTAAGCCAAATTACCTTCCCGTTTGTCTAATAGATGTACAACCAAAACGAAAGGAGGAATTAAGATGAAACTTGAACGTTTAGTAAAGAAAGCACAAAAAGGAAATGATAAAGCTTACTTAATGCTTTTCCAGCAATACGAAGCAGATATTTATCGAATGGCTTATGTTTATGTAAAAAATAAAGAAGATGCATTAGATCTTGTACAAGAAGTGGCCTATCATTCTTTTAAGAAAATCAGTACATTGGAAAAGCCAGAATATATCAAGACATGGCTTATGAAAATTACGATTAATTGTGCATTGAACTTAATCAATAAAAATAAAAAGGTAATCCCACTAAATGTAGACTTTGAAGTGTTTACAGGGTCAGAAGATAAAGATATTGCACTTACATTGTCTTTACATAAGTTGATTGATACTTTGAAAGAGGATGAGAAGAGCGTCATTTTACTAAAATATTACGATGATCGTACATTAAAGGAAATTTCAGAGATATTAGATATCCCACTTGGAACTGCAAAGTCAGTGTTATACCGCGCTTTAGATAAACTTCGCCAAAATTTAAAGGAGGTAGATAATTATGCATAACCATCTTAAGGGAGAGTTATCAAAAATCGAAATCCCATTGGAGATTCATGAAAGAAGTAAACAGGGCATTACGAAAGCAAAATCTGAAATGAGTGGCAAAATGAATCGTTTTTTTAAAAAACGATTGGCTATAGCGGTAATTTCGGCTTGTTTAATGGTTCCAACCGGTGTATTTGCTTATCAAGCGTTATTGGCCGATGATTTATATGGTTCGTTTGATAATCTCAAAAAACATGTAGCAAGTGTAACTATGGAGGGCTACTTATTATTTGACGCAAAACTGAATCAAGCAAAAGGTGATCTAAGTAAAGAAGAATTTAAGCAATTTAAAGAGTTATTAAATGTATTTACAAGTGCAAAACTTGAATATGGTGATAACAATGGAAATATAGATTATTCTCAAGTCCCTACAGAATCATTTGAAAAAATTAAAGTAGCTATGTACGAAATTCAAGCATACTTTGATAAATTAAATGGACTCCCATCAAGCAAAGAGGTTTTAACAGCTGAAGAATTTGAAAAATACATTCAAGCCCTGATGACCTATGAATCAATTATGGCAAAAGCAGGAGTATCAAGTGTTCCTGAGATCGGGGTAATTCCTACAGAGCTGCAAGAGGAATTCTCTGAAGCGCAACAATACTTAATTTATGTGAATGAAAAACAAATTGGAAACTGAATTAATGATAGATGACAGTGAAAAAAAGTTTGATTAAAATAGTCTCACCTCTTTAGATTTTTTAGAGGTGAGATGTTTTTTATTGGATAATTATGTTAATATCACTTTATAAATGTAAAGAAATATACTTAAACTAACGAAGTAGTTTTCTTGAAGAAGGAACATATAGCAAAGAATATGCGAGAAAGGAGTGAGCTTAAATGGACAATATTAATATTAGGGGAGGTATCATTAATGACAAAAATAATAATGGAAGATTGCATAGTGAATAACATACCAATTTTGAGTATTTATCAAAGTGAATTAAAGAAATGCCCATTAATCTTTTTTCTTCATGGATATGGAGGAGATTGTGAGCAAGGATTAGATTTTGGATATATGCTAGCAAAAAAAGGGTTTTATTATGTTAGTATCGACTGCAAAGACCATGGTATGAGGGAAACGAACACCGAAACTAACAAATTTTCTAAAGTATTTCCACCAGATACTGGACTTGATTCTTATGTTCATATGCATGAAGTAATAGAACAGTCTGCATTCGATATACAAAGTCTCATTGAATATTTTAAAAGTAGAGATGAGATTGATAAGAATAATATAGGAATATCAGGTTTTTCTATGGGAGGGTATGCAACATTTTATATCGCAGCTAATAACCCTGATATAAAAGTAGCGGTTCCAATAGCTGGAAAGCCAGCTTTTACAAAAGCATGGAAAGATAGTATCCTTTCAACTGGTACTTATGAACAATGGAGAGAACCGATTCAAAATGCAGAAAAAGAAATAGCAAGAAGAACAGATTACTTCCAAATGATAGATCCATATGAAAAATTGAGTAATTATTCACCAAAACCATTACTAATTATCAATGGTGATCAAGATACAGATTCACTATTTACTTATTCATTAGAACTCTATGAAAAGTTGTTACCATTGTATGCTGAACAGCCAGAAAATCTTCGACTTAGCATGCCTTTTGTCAATCACCAATTTAATTATTATATGAAGCTTGAAGCTTGCAATTGGTTTGAAAAGCATCTTGGTAATCATTAATAGGATACTATTTTGATAAACCTTATTGTACTAACAGGGCTTTTGACACGAACTGATTCACAATTTACGTACGACCTATCCGCGAAAACACTTATTACATGAAATATTAAATGATTTATTATATAGAAAACCGAGTAAGAGCGTTTATGTCGCTTTTACTCGGTTATTTTGGTTTGCTATATGGGATTTTCAATTCCTTACTCAGAAACATCACAAAATTCTTCTGGTACTTCGAACTAATTTAAAATCGCTCTTAACAGAGGATATTCGTGCACTGGATGGTAATGTAGTGTTTAATTGTTCATTTGAGAAAGAATTACGTTCGAAACGCCAAACTCCGCACATAATCCCATTTTGCCTCAGATGATAGCACAATATTATTTTGCTTAATCGCACCGAGTTCAAAGCTCGAACGATCCTCTGCAATGATAAATTGAAAAATCAGTTGCTGCTTACCGTGTGTACCTGTGAATTGTACGACATGCTCACCTTTACGCGCGGTAAAGTATTCCCAATAGGTCAGTTCATAATAATCGGCAAAGACATCGCCAATGATTTTTCCTTCAGTAAGGGGGAGTTGCTGCGCTTTAATGAAATCAATATATGGCGAGTCGGTTTCAATTTCTGAAGCTGTTAGTACATAGCCAACTATACAGCCCATAATGACAACGCAAATCAATACACGAACATGCTGTCCAAAAGTCAACCTGATCACTTCCTTCATCTAAAAAGAATAGGGGAGAGAACGCTTATAAATGGTTAAAAAAATCAGCTTCTAACAGATGTTAGAAGCTGATATAGTTTGTCCAAAAAATTGGAGGTTCTTAGTGAGAAACGTCTTGTACCGAGATACCTGTTTGCGCTTTTACTTCAACTTCACGGTATTTCGCTTCGTCAGTTTCTTTCGATAATAATGTACCAATTAATCCACCTAGGAAACCAAGTGGTACTGAGATAATCGCTGGGTTTGTTAACATAATTAATGGCTCACCAACGAAAATTGCTTTACCTGCCTCTGGGTTCCAAACGTTTGGAGAAATTGCTACTAAAACTAATGCAGAAATTAAACCAGTTAACATTGCAGTTACTGCACCATTTGTGTTGAATTTTTTCCAGTAAATTGTGTAGATAATTACTGGTAAGTTTGCAGAACCTGCGATACAGAATGCTAATGATACTAAGAATGCAACGTTTAATGTTTGTGCACCTAATGCTAATAAAATAGAGATTACAGAGATAATGATAGAACCGATACGAGCAGCCTTAACCGCTTCTTTTTCAGTGATTTTACCTTTTTTAATGATTTGACCATAAATGTCATGTGATAATGCTGATGCACCTGAAAGTACTAAACCAGCTACTACCGCTAAGATTGTCGCGAATGCTACAGCACACACGAATGAGAATAAAATGTCGCCACCAAGTGCTTGTGCAAGAAGTGGGGCAGCCATGTTACCAGCAGGGTTTGCCGCTACGATTGCCTCTTTACCTACGAATGCCGCAGCACCGAAGCCTAAGAAGATTGTTAATACGTAGAACAGACCTACAATCCAAGTAGCCCAAATTACTGAAGAACGAGCTGTTTGCGCATCTTTTACTGTGAAGAAACGCATTAAGATGTGCGGAAGACCCGCTGTACCAAGTACTAACGCGATAAGCACTGAGATTGTATCAATACCGTTCGAGTAACGTAAACCTGGATTTAAGTATGCTGCGCCATGCTCTGTTTCCGTCGCCATTTGCGTGAACATGTTCGCGATAGAGAAGTCGAATTTTGCTAATACTAAGAATGAAATAATAACTGTACCAATCATTAATAAACAAGCTTTAATAATTTGTACCCAAGATGTTGCAGTCATACCACCGAATAATACGTAAATTGTCATCATGACACCAACTAGAAGAACGGCCATCCAATATTCAATACCTAATAATAATTGGATTAAAGCACCTGCACCTACTAATTGTGCAATCATGTAGAATAATACGATTGTAATTGTAGATAATGCCGCTGTACCACGAACTTTTGCTTTGTCGAAACGAGCAGTGATCATATCTGCTAAAGTGAAACGACCTAAGTTACGTAATGGCTCAGCAACGATGTAAAGAACTACTAAATAGGCTACTAAGTAACCGATAGAGAAGAAGAATCCATCGAAACCGAATAATGCGATTGAACCAGCGATCCCTAAGAATGAAGCTGCTGATAAGTAGTCACCCGCGATAGCTAGACCATTTTGCCAACCAGTTAAACCTCCACCGGCTGTATAGAAATCAGATGCACTTGATGTACGTTTAGATGCCCACCAAGTAATAATTAATGTTAAACCTACGATTGCAACGAAGAAGAATATAGCTGTGAAACTCATTTCGCACGGCCTCCTTCATACTCTGCAATAATATCTTTTGCATCTGAGTCGTATTTGTTTGCTTTTGCAACGTAGAAGTGAGCTAAGCCCCAAGTCATAATAAATAACCCAGCTGAATAAACCCAAACCCAAGTGATATCGCCAATTGCTTTTTGGTGAAGAATGTCTGTGTATGACGTTAAAATCGGTAATAACATATAAAGTGCTAGGAAAATAAATGTCATAGTCCACAGAAATGAATTTTTCTTTTTCGCTAATTGCTGGAAAGAAGGCTGTGAAGCAATTTTGTCATAATCAATGACTGGTTTTTTGTTTTTTTCCATAAACATACCCCCAATTGTGTTTATTTTTTCTACTTTATGTGTGCAAAATTCTCTTTCAAGGATTTTACATTTTCATTCTATTTTAGCTGTAACAAAATTGCAATACTTTTTCTGAAAATTATGCAAAAAAATTTTTTCTAAAAATAAGTTTAAGAGAGAAAATATAGTGCATTAACAACTAAAAAAACGCAATTTTCATGTTATATATCAGTGGTAAACCTTGATGTATCAACTTTTTCAAAATTATAGGGAGAGAACATTTTTGCTTTTTCGAGAAATTTTAGTACAGAATTATTATTCAAATTTTGTCACAATAATAAATTTAATAAAGCGAATTGTTTTACAAGAAAACAATTTTTCTCCTAATTATTGTAAATTTACTGCAATAAAAAAGAGAAAAAGTAGGGGGTAAAACCTACTTTTTCTCTAGAAATTAGTGTGATACGTCTTGTACTGAAACTCCTGTATGTGCTTTTACGCGAATTTCTTTGTAAATACGCTCTGCTTCAGCTTGTTCTACTTTGCTAGCTGTTAATACGGATCCTAAGTAGCCTGCAAAGAAGCTAAGTGGAATAGTAATAATTGCTGGTACTGCTAGATTTACTAATGGTTCACCTACGAAAATAGCGTTACCAGTTGGGCTCCAGATGTTTGGACCCATTGCACCTAATACTAAACATGATACTAAACCTGTAACCATGGCCGCAACGGCACCGTTTGAATTGAATTTTTTCCAGTAAATTGTGTATAGAATTACTGGTAAGTTTGCAGATGCCCCGATACAGAAGGCGAATGATACTAAGAATGATACGTTTAAGCTTTGTGCGAATAACGCTAAAATGATTGACACAATCGCAATTGAAATTGATCCGATACGCGCAGCTAAAACTTGTTGTTTTTCAGTTAATTTACCATCATTTAAAATTTCACCATATATATCATGTGAAATGGCAGACGCACCTGTTAATACTAAGCCTGATACTACTGCTAAAATTGTTGCAAAGGCTACTGCACAAATAAATGATAATAAAATGTTACCACCTAAAAATTCAGCAAGTAATGGCGCGGCTGTATTCCCCGCAGCATTTTCTGCTTTAATCGCATCAATCCCTACGAAGTGCATTGCACCAAAACCTAAGAAAATTGTTAATGAGAAGAAAATCGCCGTAATCCAAGTTGTCCAAGAAATAGACGCACGCGCTGTTTTTGCATCTTTTACTGTAAAGAAGCGCATTAAAATATGTGGTAATCCTGATGTACCTAAAACTAAAGCTAACATCATTGATACAGAATCAATAGAAGAAGTGTACTTAATTCCTGGTACTAAATATTCTTCACCATAATTTGTGCTAATTGTGTCAAACATGTTTACTAAATTAAAATCAAATTTAGCAAATACTAAAAAGGCTAATAGGGTAGTACCGAATAATAGTAAACCCGCTTTAATAATTTGAACCCAAGATGTAGCCGTCATACCACCGAATAATACGTAAGTTGTCATCATCACACCTACGATTAATACCGCCATCCAGTATTCAATTCCGAATAATAACTTGATAAGTGCCCCAGCACCTACTAATTGTGCAATCATATATAAAATAACGATAATAATTGTTCCTGTTGCCGCAACTCCACGAATACGTTTTTCATTGAAACGTGCTGTTAACATATCTGCTAATGTATAACGACCTAAGTTACGCATTGGTTCAGCGATAATATATAGTAGAACTAAGTTTGCTACTACATAACCAACTGAGAAAAAGAAACCATCAAATCCTGTTAAAGCAATCGCACCGGATACGCCTAAAAACGCTGCTGCTGATAAGTAGTCACCAGCAATCGCAAAACCATTTTGCCAACCTTTTAATCCACCGCCAGCTGTATAGAAATCACTTGCGGAAGAAGTTCGTTTCGCCGCTATATATGTAACGATTAATGTTAACCCTACAATTCCTAAGAAGAAACCAATAGAAACTAAATTCATGGATTAAGCACCTGCCTTTTCATATTCACTTAATACAGCTGCAGCCGCTTTGTCGAACTTAGATGCCATTTTGACATAAACCGTACAAAGCACAATTGTCATAATGAATAGGGCAAGCGAGTATACCCAAACCCAAGTAATACTTCCAATTGCCTTCTGTTGTAACACAGGAGTGAACGCTAATATCGGTAATAGAATGTAAAATGTCAAAAATGTAAAAGTTATACCGAATAAAAACGTGTTTTTCTTCCTTACAAATGTATTGAATGAATCCATACGATCAATCTTATCATAGTTGATTGTATGTTGGTTTTTTGAGAGTTTTCCCTCTAAACTACTCATCACTAATTCCCCCTTAAGAATCATTATTCTGTTTTAAACGGAATATTACTGTTTGATTCCGCTGATAGATTTGATTGTAAGGGGGAATTCTTTATAATGCAATAACATTTTTTCAGAAAACTTTTAATTGTTTGAATGCGTTTGAAGCAGAATTATTAGGTTTTTTTAAGAAAATAACGATGCTAATTATATGAAATTGTTATATGCATTATTATTCCAATTTAATTTAGTACAAAATAATATATTTTAATAGAAAATAAGATACATTAAGTACGATATAATATTTCGACTCGCTAATATCATGATTTTTCGTGTATTTTCAAATAAAGCCACCTTTGTACTATAACAATCAAAAAATGATAAAAATTTGATATTAAAAAAATTTAAAATTTCTTTACATTAAGGTGTTAAAATAAATTAAAAGGGAAGTAGGAAATTTTATGGCATTCATTAAGAAATGATATTAATTTGATTTTTCAGTTGTCATAACCCGTGTTTTTTTATACTTAAAGCAAATAATTATCATAAAAAGGATGGTTTCATGTTAAATTTAACAACAAAAAGGTTACGGTTCGAACGTTATATGAAAGAGGATATAGCTTTTGTTTTGGAACTGGTCACGAATCCAGATGTCATGAACTATATTGGTGATGGTAAAATAAAGGGGGTTCAATATGCAGAAAATTTAATTGAACGTATGCTAGAGCAATATAAAAATTTCGATGATTACGGTTTACATAAGCTTGTCATCAAAGAAACGAATGAAGTGATTGGTCATGCTGGCTTAGTTGCCCAAATTATTGATGATGCCTTTGAGATGGAGTTAGGGTATTGGATAAGGCCGGAATTTTGGCAGCAAGGATATGGGTACGAAGCAGCGCATGCTTTAAAAGTTTATGCAGATGAAACCTTGTATTTAGAACGCTATGTTTCGGCCATTCAGGTTGGGAATGAAGGTTCAAAACGTATTGCTTTAAAAAATGGTATGCAGCTAGAAAAAGTCATTCAGATGGAGGGGAAAGAGGTAGAAATCTATGTAATTGAGAATGAGATTGATTACGAAGAAGATACCTACTCAATCTAAAGATTTTGTAAAATCTGTATGCAACAAATTGTATTCGCTATGATTCAATGCTACATTGTGGGGAATGAACAAGAAAGGTCTTACAATATGCAAAGAATCTCACAACAAAGTAAGTTAATAACATTATTAGAACTGCTATTCGTTTCAACTCGACTAGGTTTAACATCGTTTGGTGGCCCAGTCGCGCATTTAGGTTATTTCCATGAAGAGTATGTCCGAAAACGACAATGGATTGATGAAAAAAGCTATGCGGACTTAGTTGCTTTATGTCAGTTCTTACCTGGTCCTGCAAGTAGTCAGGTTGGGATTGGTATCGGTGTTATGCGTGCTGGAATTGTAGGTGGAATTGTTTCCTTTATTGGCTTCACATTGCCATCTGTTTTAGCATTAATGGGTTTTGCGCTCCTATTACAAGGTGCGAACATAGGAAATATTAGTTGGATTCACGGGTTAAAAATCGTGGCGGTTGTTGTTGTAGCGCATGCGATTTTGGGTATGGCAAAAAATTTAACTCCCGATAACAAGCGGAAAGCAATCGTATTATTGGCGTTAGTCGCCTCATTATTAGTTCAATCGGCTATTACACAAGTTGTCATTATTTTGATCGCTAGTTTACTTGGTTATCTTCTATACAAAGATGATGCAGAAACGAATGGACCGAATGGCGTACATTTCATTTCTAAAAAGGTAGGCTATGTATGTTTATCGTTATTTTTCAGTTTACTTGTAGTTTTGCCGATATTAAGTAATGTGACATCATTAAAGTGGATTGCGATGGTGGATTCTTTTTATCGCGCTGGAGCATTAGTTTTTGGTGGAGGACATGTAGTTCTACCATTGTTAGAAAATGAGTTTGTCCATTCAGGTTTAATCGATGAAGCGGCATTTTTAGCAGGTTACGGTGTTACGCAAGCTGTACCTGGACCATTATTTACATTTGCAGCATATATTGGGACAATTATTGGCGGTTGGCAAGGAGGGTTATTGGCAACGATCGCTATTTTTTTACCAGCGTTTCTACTTATTTTAGGAACATTACCATTTTGGAACCAACTAAGAAGCAACTCGAAAATCAAAGGCGCATTTATGGGCATCAATGCTGCGGTAGTAGGCATTTTAATTGCGGCATTCTATCATCCGATTTGGACGAGTGCCATCTTACAGCCAATTGATTTTGCTTTAGCTGCGATATTATTTAGTTTGCTTATGTTTTGGAAGTTACCGCCATGGGTCATTGTGATAGCTGGCGCGGTTGGCGGATGGGTTGTTTCGTTTATGTAATTATTAAATAGTTGAATAGGATTCGCAAACCTCTTAATACGTATTATCGAATTAAGGGGTTTTTTAGTTTAAAGTGGAAATTGAACAGAATTCACTGAATATGAAGCGCTTAAAACGTCTGAGAACAGAAATATTTTATAAGGACTTTCACCTTTAAGTATTCATATGGATCTATCTAAGAAAACAGTGGTAAATGAAGCGATTTGGGATTTTTTAAATAAGTGGAATAGCTAATGATTTATGCAGTTTTTTGGGTTCTTAAAGTGGCGAACCCTTGGTATAAAGGCAATGTATAGAGGTTGCATGGTATGTATGGAGAGATTGATGCAAGAAATTCAAAGTTACCAAGGTCTCACATCAATCTGAAAATCCCGTCTTTGGTTGTTATGTCAACTATTTATGTATATAGAATTCATTGTTTTTTATTTAAAAAGTATGTATTTACCTTTTATTTACAGGATTATATACTTTATATAAGGGGTGGTTGTTTGAAGAAGGTAGATGATTGGGATAATTGGGAAAAAGAGCGTAAAAAAGAAAACTGGCGTTGGATTTTAACTGGGGTAGCAATAATTGTTATTTTTAAAGGTTATATGACATATGTAGATTTCGTTAAATATACTGAAACAACTGGAAATAAAGTATTTGAAATAGCTGTTTCGGATTATTCAAAAGACTTGTACACTACTGGACGTATTGACTTTTATTCGGAAGGTTCTACAGAAAACAAAGAATTTGAACTTTCGAAAGATGATATATTGGATATCTTAACGCAATTAGAAAACACCTCAGTAAGAGGTATGGAAAGAGCAGATATAGGCGCTTTAGATTTACGTAATTTATATTTTGTTGAATTGAAATCGAAGTATGCAGAGACCATCTTTTTTGATATAGGTAGAGATAAAAACACTCAAAAAATTTTTTTAGATGTAAGCATTGTGAAAGATGATATGAAGTTAGCAGAAATATACCTTGTGCAAGGTGAAGAACTTTATAACATAATTGAAGAATTGAGAAAGCAAGCTCCTTAACGGGATGGAGGAATTAGTATTAATAAAAAAACATGGACTATAAGCATAGTATTAATTGTCGCCTTATTTTTAATAGCTTATATTATCTATGGTAAATTTAGTTCAGAAGAAACAACACTTATAGAAGTTGCTGAAAACTCAACTTCTTTTGAAGAAGATAAGCCATTTTTAGCAGAAAGTTTTGTTTCAGGGTATATTCTAAAAATGAACTGGAATCCAGATGAAGATAGACTTGTAAGATTATCAGAATCAGATGCACAAGCGATTTTAGATGTATTCGCTACTACTAAAGTAAAGAAAACAAACAAAAAATTTAAAGATGACCAATCTTATGAGACAACTTTAAGTAATAACGGTTACACAATGAGCTATGATTTAGAGTTTCAATTTTCATTGCAAAAAAATAAAGATGAAGTTTTAATAAGAGCTGATTTTAGTGATTCAAAATATATAACAAAAGATTTAAGCATTTATAATAAACTTGTTGAGATTATGGAAAAAGCCCCCTCTAATTAAAGAGGGAGCTTTTTTGATATTAAAACGGAATAAATGCATTACCGTTTTTATCATAGTATTTTATATTTAAACAACTACTTAAAATTTTGTTAAACTATATATCATTGAAATGAAAATGATTTGAGGATGCTTGTTATGAAAAGTTATTTTAAAAGTTATGAAGATTTTAAAGCAAAAGGTGGTTCGATTAAATCTTCAACGATTACATATGAAGAGCTGTTAGCAGTGTTAACGATGCATATGGAGCGCTTGGATAAGCAGTTTTCGTTAACGATTAATGGCCATTTACCAAAGCCTTTGCATGAAATTTTAGACGACGCGTTTGAGCAAAGTCATTTGTATAAGGCATTTTACACGCAGCATTGTGCCAATCGGAGCTATCGTTACCGGAGTTTGTCTAAAAATCGTGTGAAAGTGGATTTCACGCTTAGTTATCGCATGAATCGAACGCAGGAAAAGGACATGCTTGCAGAAATTACTGAGGTACTTGCGCAGATTACAACACCAGCGATGTCTACGTTACAAAAGATTGTAGCTGTGCATGATTATATTGTGCGTACCTATAGCTATGAAATGCACACAAAAGGTTCGCCATTTGCTGTGTCTACGTTTATGGCGGAAAAGCGCGGTGTTTGTATGGCATATGCGTTATTATTTGAAAAAATGATGCATATGCTCGATATTCCTTGTTATTACGTAATAGGGAAGGCAGACGGGGAAGGAGATGCCGGTCATGCTTGGAATATGGTGCAACTTGATGGGGATTGGTATCATGTGGATGTGACGTGGGATGATATTGGCCATGCGTATGAGCATCATGAAATTAGGTATTGCTATTTTTTATTGACGGATGATCAAATCGCAAACAATCATCAATGGGATTTGGATTTGTATCCGCCATGTACAAGTGATCATTTTCATATGCTACATCAATTGTATGATGCATGTATTGTGGGTGATGAACTTATTTATCCGCATCCGAAAACGGCTTGTTTAACGGCGATGTCCCTAAAAACGTTAAAGGCTAGGAAACTTGCTGACATTCGTGTGCAGCAATGTACATTTGCGAATGGAATTGTGTATGTGAGTAATTACTCGGATGGAGAAACTTTATATTCGTATCATATTGAGACCGCAGAAATAACGAAACTGAGCGCGGATAAGGTTAAGTCAATTGCTAGAGATTTGAATCAAGTTGTTGTTACGTATGATAACGATAAAACGAAACATATTGAACTTGAGCATACTTCACAAACGATTGATGCGGAAGCGATTACTGTGAATGAATGGGATGAAAAGCGTTATACGGAAGTTACGATGATGTCGTTTGGTGATAGCTGGCTAGCAACATATAATGAGACTTCAGAGACACTTGTTGCACTAAAAAGCGCGGATGGTGTGGCATTATTCATAAATGAACCAGTGAAGCAATTAACAGTATCATTAGAGCTAGATAAAGGGATCCAGTTGCAAATGACTGCGAATCGAAAGCAAGTCCAATTTGAACAAGCAGCAAAATTAATAGTACCAATACAGCTCGTTGCAAACGATTTACCAGCATTACAAAAGCATTTTGCTGAACAATTAGTTGTAAAGGAACATACCGTGATACTTGAAGTAAATCGAAGTTTACATGTGCAATTTAAGAGATAATAATGTAATGGAAATCCTATGTGAAAAAGTAGCATAGGATTTTTTTGAATGCATTTTACAGATCTATTGAATTTTTCGTGTTTCGTCTCACTGTTTTAAGTATACTTTTGAGATGATACATAACTTCCTATAATATATATTATGACCGTGTCCCTATTCTTAAATTCCATAAAGGGGTTATCCATTAAATTCCCTTGTAAAAATGTAAAAGGACAAGAAAGTTTAACTTTCTACTTTTCCTTCTTTTAGACAGGAAGGAAAACATTTAAAGTTTTTCGAGTAAAATAAAATCAAAATTTGCTATTTCATAAATTTGATTACATATTGTTCATTAATAACTAATTCCTTTCTGGCGTCATATCAATTACAGGACCCATCTTCCCTACTTTTGGGGTTGTTAAGAAAGACTTCATTCTAGTGAAAAAAACACAGCAATTAAAATTACTGTGTTTATATGTGTAATTCAAATCTTTTTTTAGAAGATTAAATATCTCGGAGTATTATATTTATAAAAGAGATAATCTTCTTGAATTGTATTCTCTAAATGTTTTTCTTCTTGTAAGATGAGGTTGTGTATAGCTAAAATATTTATCAAACAAATAAAAAGTGTCACAATATTTGGGAATGTTATGAATAACCCCATGAACATTAAATCAAATCCTACAAAAGCAGGATTCCTACTGTATTTATACAAACCATTTGTTATGAGTTGAGTTTTTGTGTCTTTGTCGATACCAACTCTCCAAGAATTTTTCATTGTAATCATTGAAGATACAAAGAAAATTAAACCTATCAAAATAATTAATAATCCTAAATAGTTGATGATATTATTAGTGAATAGATTAGGTAAAAAATCATCAAGCCAATTACTGAATATTGATTCAAGTAACCAAGTGGCTCCCCACAAAAATGTAGTAGTACGAACTAAGGACTCAGAGAAATTAATGGTTTTCCCCTTATTTCCTTTTGCCAAAACTAGTGCCTTAATTCCGGATTTCTTGTTCATGATGATTAGCTTTGAAATATAAGATGATAAAAATATTACAAATAGTAATAATGATAATATACTCACTAAAGTCATACTTCTTCTCTCCTTCTTTCTTTAGGCTGGTTAACGTTGTGGATGGCGGTATTAAGTGATACAGGTGCAGCATTACTTGTAATAATCAATTCCTTAAGATTACTAAAATTAATCGAAAAAGTTTCTTATTATAAAATACGTCGTAGCTTACTAGTACCAAACTTGATAACGATTATTCCACTCATTTATAACCGTTTGAATTTACCCCAACTAAATTAGCCAATGCTAAAGCCAATACTATCTGCTTAAATTTGGCTGAAACGGTAAAAGTAAATGGTATCTAATACTATCAATACCCATTAATGACAGAACAGCTAAACTTCCCAATTAATAAACCGATTTTATTTTTATTCTGTCTACCTACTTGAAAGCTTATCAAAAACCACTACTTAAGATATTTCAATATTTTATTCACAACAAACCTTGCATCTTGTCCCACTCCCCTTAGAGTAGCAGAAGCAAAGGATCGCTGACCTTCCAGTCCAACAAAATAAATACCGGAAACGTTGCTAATACCAGCCCTATGTAAAGGCCTACCTTCCTTATCAAGCGCACCTAACGATTTAAGATATGGAGCGTTAGGTTTAAACCCTGTCGCAAAGATTACGGTATCCACGTGTTCTTTATCCCCGTTTGGCCAAATAACGCCTCTTTCATAAAAAGATATAAACATTGTTTGTTGATTTGGATTTCCTGCAGTTATTCGATCTTTGAATCGATTGGTATCAATTACTGCATTTGAACTCGGCGCAGTTTTCCCGAATCGCCAGAATGGAAAGTTATCAAAACCAATTAGTTTTATCCAAAAATGTAAATCTAATCTCCCAATATGTTGTTTCACAAACTTGATCGGTTGGCGTACAGCTAAAGATGTTCGAGTTACCTCAGCCAATTCAACTGCAATCTGCACAGCAGAATTACCACCACCTACAATGATTATTCTTTGGTTATGAAATGGTTTCGAATTTCGATATTGTGAAGAATGGAGTGTATTTCCCTGAAACTCCTCCATCCCTGCTATTTTTGGTATGAATGGATTGTTAAATGAGCCAGTAGCATTAATAATTGTTTGAGCTTTAAATATTTCTCCCGTCTTAGTTCGAACCACAAATCCTTCCTCGTCTTTTTCAATCAAATCTACTCGCTGATTAATTAGAACTGGCAAATCAAACTTTAATTTATAATCCAGTAAATATCGAATAACTTCATCTCGGTGTGGATACCTATTTTGATTTCCAGGGAACTTCATACCCGGCATAGAGGAAAAGCCTGCTGGCGAAAACAATTTAAGACTGTCGTAATAACTTGACCAAGATCCACCAAACTGATCACTTGCCTCCAATATCAGAAAATGTAGCCCCTTCTTACGTAAATGATAACCCGCAGCAAGCCCAGCCTGGCCCCCTCCAATAACAATTGTATCAAGTATTTCTTTCATATTAATCCCCCTTGGCTTTTATATTTTTCAGATACTCCTCGGAAATGCTCTTTTCAAGTTTAAGGGCTGTTCGGTATGTTGACTTCAGAACAAAACTTATGCGGAATGTGTCCAGTAACTTGATGAAAATCCAATTTAGTTAAGAACTATATTAATTAACACTATAAAGTCTTCCTTCTTTCTAATAACACATTATCCTTCCATATCCCATCTAATTGAGCAATCTTTTCTCGAACCCCTACGATACGAAAGCCATTCTTTTTATGTAAATTGAGGCTAGCGACATTCTCTTTAAAGATTTTGGATTCCAGCGTCCAAAAACCTTCCTTTTCAGAAGCTACAATTAAATGCTTTAGCAACAAATCGCCGATTCCCTTCCCTTTACCATGTGGAGCAATATAAATACTTACTTCGCCTACTCCTTTATATACGATTCTTTTTGAAACAGGCGATAATTTACACCAACCCCAAATTTGATTTTCTTCATATGCAACAAATGAACAATTAGGATTTGCTTGACCAAACCATTCTTCATAAGTTTCTGGAGCCTTTAATTCGAATGTAGCAATTTTTGTTTCTATCCCTGCTTCATAAATTCGCTTTACGTCTAGCCAATCTTCACTTGTAACAATTCGAACTTTAATAGCCATAGGATTAACCTCCAAATAAGTGATAATTAAAATATTAAACAATAAAGTTGCATTTTACAAGTATTTATGTTTTACTGTACCTAGAGGTGATGGAATGGAAAACAATCGTGAAATCTTCCACGTATTAACGAGGAGATTTGGATTATTAAATAAAAATTGCTGTTCTATAGGTACTTTTGAAATTTCTACAACACAGAGCCATATCCTCTATGAAATTGATAAACAAACGAATCCATCTATGCTACAAATTGCCGAGATACTTGCAATGGATATCACGACCTTTAGTAGACAAATTCAAACACTAATTAAGATGGATTTAGTAAAAAAAATACCGTCTACACAAGACAAACGCGTTTCCATTTTAAAATTAACAACACAAGGGAAATTTGTTGCTACAACGATCGACGAATCAATGAATGCATACTTAGAGGAAGTCTTCTCACATATGAATGATTTCGAAAAAGAAACAGTACTTCGCTCAATCCAATTATTAAACGAAGCGATGTCGAAGTCGACTGTATGCTGTACCCCTATCTATTAAGCAGGAGAAATCTTGCTTTTCATTTTGATCATTACTTGCAAGTTACAACTAAAATTACTTAATGGAGGATTTTTAAATGCAAATTAAATTAAATGTAAAATCACAAACATCAATCTGCTGTACACCGAGTCCAGAACCTGCTACTTCTTGCTGCGAGCCAACTGTACAAACGAAGAATGAAACTTCTTTTCAATTAAATAAACAATATCCAGTCGCTATACTTGGTGCTGGTCCAGTTGGATTAGCTGCAGCAGCCCACTTAGCCCTTGCCGGTGAATCGTTTATCGTCTTAGAAAAAGGAGCAGAAGTAGCCGACAATATAAAAACTTGGCAACATGTACGATTATTCTCACCTTGGCAGTACAATGTCGATAAGGCAGCAAAGCAACTTTTACTAGAAGCTGGATGGGAAATGCCACAAGAAGATCGATTGCCAACTGGTCAAGAAATTCGCGAAGCTTATTTACAACCATTAGCGAATGTACCTGAAATCAAGCCATTCATTTCATTAAATACAACTGTTTTTGGCATAAGTAAAAAAAATCACGATAAAATGAAGTCTGCTCGTCGCAATGAGGCACCATTTGTTATTTATACAGAACAAAATGGTGAAACAAAACAAATAATTGCAAGTACCGTAATTGATGCGACTGGCACGTGGGCAAGTCCGAATCCTGTTCATGCTGACAGCGTATGGACATCTGCTGAACAAAAACTTGCTCATAAAATCTTTTATGGCATCCCAAATGTGGATTCATTAAAAGAACGTTATACAGGCAAACGTATCGCTGTTATTGGTGGCGGTCATTCTGCGATTAATACCATTTTAGAATTAGATAAACTTGAAGATGTTGAAATTACATGGATTTTACGTAAAAAGCGTGTAGAAGATGCTTATGGTGGTGAAGAAAAAGATGCCCTTGCTGCTCGTGGCGAATTAGGCAGTCGCATTCATGCTTTAGTTGATGAAAGGAAAGTAAAGGCCTTTACCCCATTTTATATCGAGGAACTTTCCCAAACATCCGATGGCATCATCATTAAAGGTGAAGGTCCAGACGGCGAACAACAACTTCCTGCTGTAGATGAAATCATTGCTAATACCGGTAGTCGCCCAGATTTCTCCTTCCTAAAAGAAATCCGATTATCAATTGACGCTGCTGTTGAAAGCGTTGAAGCATTGGCACCTTTAATTGATCCAAATGAACATAGCTGTGGAACTGTTCGTCCACACGGTGAACTAGAATTACGTCATCCTGAAAATGGCTTCTACGTTGTTGGTATGAAAAGTTACGGACGCGCACCTACATTCTTAATGGCAACTGGCTATGAGCAAGTGCGTTCCATTGTAGCGTATTTAACAGGTGATTTAGAGGCTGCTCGTAAAGTAGAGTTAGACTTACCTAAAACAGGTGTATGTAGCTTAGATTTAAGTAGCAATAATAACAAAACAAATTGTTGTTAAAAAAGTATCTGTAGCTTTTGAATAAAATTCGATAATAAGTAAATTGAAAACGCTGATTTTTACTGAAAGAAACCAACTGTTTTGAAACAAATTTTGAACAAAATAGTTGGTTTTTCATTTATCTAGTTGGTTTTTATAATAAAGAGTGATTATTTCGGGATGCGAATCTTCAATTAAAGCCCCCGTTAGTTCAATAAGAAAATAGTTCTTTCTATTTCATAAGATATTTTTCTTTATAAAGTGGACTTAATTCACTCCACACATCAAATTTATTACCATCTAAATCGAAGAAAATGAAGTTTTTTCCAGAGTGTCCTCGGTTTTCAATTTCTCCAACTCTTATTTTTTTATCGGTAAAATCTTTATGAATTGCCTCCAATGCAGTTAATCCATTAACTTCAAATGTTATAGAAAAACGTTCTTCACCATAACAATCATAGAAGTTAGAACTTTGATTATCTTTAGATTTAACAAGAAAAATACTTTGGTTCGCAAAATTAAGAATTGCTTTGTCTGCGTCTTTATAGCTTAACTCTGCCCCTAATTTGTTTACATACCATTCATAAGAATTTTCTACATTAGTTACTGGAATATAAGTAGTTCCTACTCTTAGCAACTTTTCGCTCATTATATCGACTCCTTCCAATATCTTTAACAGATACTTTCTCCATTTATGTATTCTCTTCCTTCTAGTCTCCATTTTTTCTTATTGAACTAACCTGCCCCGTTAGCCATCCATGAAGCGCAAAAATCACCACTTCACCACAGAGAATAAAAGATTATTACGTTCTTTCATGGGAGTTTAAGTACAGTTCTTCACAATCTTTATAGTTATATTATTCAAGGGGATTTATTTATTCATCACGTAGCAGAATATTTGGAATCATATGTATGCAGATCAACTCACCAATAATTGCGACAATTAAAATCACTATGTAGACAAGGACTTAATTATTTTCTAGTTTTTCTCTTGCAAGCATATTAATAGCTCCTTCATAAATCTCTTTTATCACCGTAGCATAGGGAAACAGAAAAAAATCCACCTCTTATTAGAGATGGATTCCTCTCATTTTTC
The DNA here is from genome assembly GCF_028747805.1 of Solibacillus daqui. Classification (NCBI taxonomy): domain Bacteria; kingdom Bacillati; phylum Bacillota; class Bacilli; order Caryophanales; family Caryophanaceae; genus Solibacillus; species Solibacillus daqui. The sequence continues at coordinate 2,119,728 of NZ_CP114887.1, read as the reverse complement.
ATGGATCTCAGCCATTGCTTGTAAAAATTGTTGGCGCGTTGCATCACCGTATAAAAGCGGTTCCCCTTTAAAGAAAAACTCTTCCATATATAGGTTTGTTTCTTCTACCGATAGTTCTCGGCTGTTCATCACAAGTTGTGCATAACTTATGAAATACTCAGCAGTTAATGTACTCGAATGATGTAATCGCATATCAGCAACTTGATTGTTCGTAGCCAAGTAATACTAACCCAAGCTGACCATTTTCTTCTTCTGCGTGAATCGTTACGTCTGTTAATTGCTGTGCAATTTGTGGATCTACGGCAATTTCAATACCTTCAATTGTTTGCACTGTATCTTCTTCCTTTGCTTGTGCAATTTCTGCACTTAAATTCATACCACAACAACCGGCTACACCGTAAAAGCGTAATGTTGCGCCTTCAGCTTGTGCTAATACTTGCTCTACAAATTGTTTACCTTCTGGACTCATCTTCACTGGATTGTCTCTCCTTTTAATGCATGTAATCCGTCTTTCCCAACTGGCGATTCCTTTACCCAAGGAATCGTCACAAAACGGTTATTGCTTTTATTTTTCACTTCTTCTAACCATTTAACCTCAGATTGCTGTTTTTGCATCAGTGTCGTGCTTGTTAGCTTTAGATTAGCAAATGATTGATTGACTACCCACCAATCAACATGTAACCCTGCACGTAATAAATCTTCTTGTAGACGTGATGCTTCGTACACAGGTGTGGCTTCTGGTAACGTGACAATGGCTACACTTGTATAGTCTTTATCGCGTAATCGTGGTAATAAATTCGAAACAGCAACAGGTACTTCTCCTTCTGAACGAGAAATTTCCTTATGATAGTTTTCTGTTGCATCGAGCAGTAACAACGTATGTCCTGTTGGTGCCGTATCAATGATAATGACTTCATCTTGATGCGTTTCGACTAGATTTGCAAAAGCTCTAAAGACTGCAATTTCCTCGGTACAAGGTGAAGCTAAATCTTCTTTTACAAAGGCGAGTCCCTCTTCATTCATCGTCTCACTAGCTTTTGCTAGCACTTCTGCTTCGTAATTCGCAATTTCTACTTTCGGGTCAATACGACTAACTGTTACGCCTTCTTGGTCTTCTTGTCCAAATGTCCAATTTAAATGGGCTGCAGGGTCTGTTGTTGTTAAATGTACACGTATGCCTTCTTCAGCCAGTCTTAATGCAATATACGAGGCAACAGTTGTTTTCCCTACGCCACCTTTCCCCATTGCAAAAATAATCTTTGGCTTGCGTGCTACGTAGTCTGCAATCATTTCTTCAAGTTCTGGGGTATCTAACAACATTGGCTCATTCGCATTTGTCTGGAACTTCGTATCCATCATCCATGCTTCCATTCGCTCAATACTTGATAAAGAATACGGCACGAACGGTAAGTAATAATGGGCAAAAACCTTTAATGTTTCTGGTATCTCTTTTAGCGCTTCGATTTGACGTTCATAAATTGCTTTTTCAACCGGATCATCGCTTTCTGATTGTAAAAAGCCGTTAATGATTAACTGCTGATTACGCAAACCAATCTCAAATAGTTCCCCTGATGCACGTGCTGCTTCCTTTAATGGGTTCGCTTCAGGTCGTGTCACTAGCATCAGTTTTGTTTGTGCCTCATTCGTTAACTGTGCAACTGCTTGCTTATACACTTCACGTTGTGGCTCAAGCCCTTTTAATGGACCAAGACAAGACGTACCTGTCGTATTTTCATCTAAAAATGTCGTCCATGCAGATGGTAACTGTAATAAACGAAGTGTATGGCCAGTTGGTGCCGTATCAAACACAATCGTATCGAACTGTTCTGTATACGCAACGTTTGTTAGTAGCATCGCAAATTCATTAAAGGCAGCAATTTCAACGGTACAAGCACCTGATAATTGCTCCTCCATATTTTGAATCACGACTTCTGGCAACTTTCCACGATAAGGGCCAACCATTTGCTCCTTATAACTTGCTGCTGCTTGCTCTGGATCAAGATTTAGTGCATATAAATTTTCTGTACCGTTTATTTTCGTTGGTTCATTTTTTAAGTCCTGACCGAAAATATCTTGTAAATTCGAAGCAGGGTCTGTGCTAATTAACAGCACTTTCCTTCCTTCTTTCGCTAAAGCAATAGAAAGACTACTGGCAGTCGATGTTTTCCCAACACCGCCTTTTCCTGTAAAGAAAAGGAACGGTGTTGTTGGGAAATGCTCACGTGTAAAACGTTCCATTATTTATCAACTCCAATAGAAATGCGTAGTTTCGGCTTTTTCACTAACTCTTCTTCATTTAGTCCAGACCACTCTGCAAACTGAGCTGTTGTCGGGTAACTTCCCTTTAACACAAGCTCACCACCTACGAATGTCGCAGGTAAGCTATCCATTCCGTCTGTCATTAGTAAATCATTGACAGCCTTGTTGTTGACAAACACGTCAGGGTTATTCGTTAAATTGAAACGCTCAGCTGAAACACTTGTATTTTTTAAGTTATTCATAATGAAAGACATGCGTAGTAACTCTGGATCAATCGCTGGTCCACATACGCCTGTCGGACAGCACATTGCTTGCTCAAAAATTTCAATTTTCTTCATGTCGGTCCCTCCGAATACTTATTTTTTAAGTTCTTCGTTTACAAATTGCTCAATACGAGCACCAATAGCATCACGTACCTGTTGGAACACAGCCCATTTTTCTACCTCAGTACCCGTAGCTTTTGCTGGATCTTCAAAACCCCAGTGTTCACGACGTACGCCAGGAGGTGTCATTGGACATTTATCTGCAGCATCCCCACAAAGTGTCACGACTAATGTAGCTTTATTTAAAATGACTTGGTTAATTAAATCAGATGTGTGGTGAGAAATATCAATCCCTACCTCATTCATTGCCTTGATGGCATTCGGGTTGACACCATGTGTTTCAATACCAGCTGAGTAAACTTCCCAGTCTTCCGGTAATAATTTTTGTGCCCATCCATCTGCCATTTGTGAACGGCACGAGTTTCCTGTACATAGGAAATAAATTGTATTTTTTGTCATTTGAATAAACTCCCTTAACTAAAAAATTAGTAATGTAATGTAAAGTCCAATTAATGTAATGATTAAGATGGGTACCGTTAACACGATCCCTGTTTTAAAGTACGTACCCCAAGAAATTTTCACACCTTTTTGAGACAGTACATATAACCAAACCAGTGTTGCAAGTGAACCGATTGGTGTAATTTTTGGTCCTAAGTCTGAACCGATGACGTTTGCGTAAATTAACGCTTCACGTAACGTGCCATTCGTTGATGTTTCAGCAATGGCTAATGCATTGACCATCACCGTTGGCATGTTGTTCATAATAGATGATAAGAATGCTGCGATAAAGCCCATCCCGACTGTTGCCACGAACAAACCTTGTTCCGATGTCCATTCAATCACGCTAGCTAAGACGGGTGTTAACCCTGCATTGCCAAGTCCATAAACGACAACGTACATCCCGATTGAAAAGAAGACGATATTCCAAGGTGCCCCCTTCACAACGGCTTTTGTATCAACGACTGAACTTTGTCGTGCCATGACTAAGAAGAAAATTGCAATAATGCCTGCAACAAGTGATACCGGTACTCCGATAAACTCACTTGAGAAATAACCGACAACTAATATCGCTAGGACAAACCAAGATAGCTTGAACATTTTCATATCTTTAATTGCAAGACGTGGTTCTTTTAACATCGCTTCATTGTACTCACGTGAAATCGATTTGTTGAAGTAAATCAGTAGCACTACTATTGTCGCCACAAGTGAGAATAAGTTAGGGATAATCATACGTGAAGCATATTCAACAAACCCAATGTCAAAGAAGTCTGCTGATACAATATTGACTAAGTTACTCACGACAAACGGTAAACTCGTCGTGTCGGCAATAAAGCCACTCGCCATAATAAACGGGAAAATCATTTTTTCGCTAAATTGTAAATTACGCACCATCGCTAATACGATTGGCGTTAAAATTAGTGCTGCTCCATCGTTCGCAAATAATGCAGCAACGACAGCTCCAAGTAAACTGACATACACAAACATTTTGACACCATTGCCTTTTGCAGCACGTGCCATATGTAGTGCAGCCCATTCAAACAAACCAATTTCATCTAATACAAGTGAAATTAAAATAATCGCAATAAAAGATAATGTCGCGTTCCACGTAATATCAATTACTGCACCGACATCATTAAAATCAACAACACCAACAAGTAATGCAATGACAGCCCCAGCCATTGCAGACCAGCCAATATTAAGTCCCTTTGGCTGCCAAATCACAAAAATCAGTGTTACGATAAAAATGAATGCCGCAATGACAAACATATTCAAAATTTAGCCCTCCACACATTTACAATCAATTTTACAACCACATGTCCACTCTTCATCGATGGAAGCCAGTATGTTTTGCATTAACTTAGTTTGATTCTCATGTATACGATAATGCTTCCATGTTCCAACTTTACGCTCTGTAATGATACCAGCCTCTTTTAGCTTTCTTAAATGCTGACTAACTGCTGGCTGTGAGATACCTAATACATCCGTAAAATCACAAACACATACCTCTCCTTTTTTTAAACAAGCAAGGATTTTCAATCGGTTCGCATCTGCTACAGCTTTTAATTGTTTCTCAATTAGTTCGATTTCCATTTCCACACCTCCATAATTATATAACGATATACTTATATTATGTGGTAGTGATGATTTTTGCAACCACTAAAACGCAAAGTAATATTATGCGAATTATTTCTAATTGAATTTGTAATGACATAAAAATTCTCTCTGAATTTATTTGATTATTTTTATAAATGGATAATCTCCACAATTTCTCCACATTTAACATTTATACTTTATTAAGAGTATTAAATTTATAAAGAGGGCAGGGATTAATTTTGTTAAAGCAAATTGTAATTTACGGCGCTGGAGGATTTGCACGCGAAGTAGCTCATCTAATTGAACAAATAAATCTAAATCGTCCAACATGGGAATTATTAGGGTTTTTAGACGATAACGTTGAAAATCACAATCAAATTAATAATGGTTTTCCTGTTTTAGGTGGAGATGAATGGTTAATAGATAATCCTAAAATTAGTATTGCCTTAGGGATTGGCTCACCCGAAGTAAAAGAAAGTATAGTTAATAAACTTAAAAAAAATAAAGATATTGAATATCCAAATCTTATTCATCCAAATGTTTATATTTCAAAATATAATAGTATCGGTAAGGGAAATATTATTTGTGAAGGAAATATATTGACAACAAATATTACAATTAATAATTTTGTTACACTAAATTTAAATTGTTCGATTGGTCATGATGTTGAGATAAATGATTTTGTAACAATACTCCCTAAAGCTTCAATTTCGGGTAATGTTAAACTGGAATCTAAGGTTAACTTTGGGACACATGCTACAGTTATACAAGGATTAATAATTGGAAAAGAAAGTATTGTCGGAGCAGGGTCTGTAATAATCAGAGATGTTCCCGGAAAATCTACAGTTGTGGGTACTCCTGCTAAACAAGTAAAATTCCTATGATTCAGAATATCAATTTTCTAAAACCTATGATGTATTGTGTTTCACATATAAACTTCTAAATAAATATTTAGGCGATTTAAGAAAAACGTTGCACTACAATGTTATGTTCATTGTAGTGCTTTTTTTTATTTCCTAGTTATAAATATCCTCATTTTATTTAACAAAATTTTTCATGACTTAAATGAATCGTATCATCGCCATATATTACCTATTTTAATACATTTCTAATAATACCTCTTCTTTCACTAAACTGCGTCATTAGTTCAATAAAGAAAAAAGGGCTGTATATGCAACTCAATTATCTTCAAGTAAAGCCCCTATTCGTATAAGTTTACAACCTTTTATACTTATCTATATAAGAAACATCGAATTCCAAATAACCGTTTCTTGACCTTCAATTAATTTTTTTTGTAAATTCTTTAGCTTCTAGTCCAAATGACTGTTCCCCTAATGTCTCATGATTTGTTTCAGGGAATGGAAAACTAGTTTATTTTACATATTATTGTTTCGTTGTGGAGCATTACTTCTAATATTCTTCTAAAGTTTATTAGTATAATAAATGTTATTTAAGGAACAAAGACTCTTTTTCAAAAGATCGAGAAACAAATGTAATTGTATGTCTGCTTGTTATAAAACTAGTGGTGATTCCGATGCAAAGTATCGTAATTACAGATAAGAGTAGAGTGTCCGTAGATAATAATAATCCACCTAACACAATGACGAACAAATCAATCAAGAATATTAAAATTCCAACGTTTATATTTGTCTTATTTGAAATAAATTGGGCTAATAAATCTGTACCACCTGTACTCGTTTTAAAACGTAACATAATGCCAATACCTAGACCAACAAAAATTCCTCCAAGAATGGAACTTAATATAGGATCTAAGCGTAACAGTGAACGAAGGGGTTTTAGTATGTCTATAATAAAGGATGAAATAAGTAGCCCGTGAAGGCTGTTGTAGAAAAAAATTTTACTTTTAAACCATGCCAAAATAAAAATGGGGACACTTAATAAAATTGTCATAAGACCAATTTTTAAGTGCAGAGTATAATATAAGATGAGTGATAAGCCGATAATCCCCCCATCTAAGATTTCATAAGGAGTGATAAAAACATTTATCCCTACTGCTATAAGAATACTTCCAATTAAGATAGCTATACCTTTTTTTATATAATACATGTAATTTTTACCTTCACAAATTAGGACATGCACTATTTTATGAGGTGAATTGAAAGAACATGTATAATGTACTTTCGATTGTGCTGGGTTTTTTTCTTGTTTTTAACGGTAAGTTTTTTAAGTTACTTCTTTTTAATTTTATGGAGCAAAATTCTTCTAATAAAAAAAGGCGATTTGGCAATCCCAACAGCTGTTACTTCATTTAAACAAATTTTTGCGACGAACAATGTATCAACAAAGCCAACCACTGTCTAAAGAATATTTTCAATCTTTGCCGGTATGGCAAGTGCTAAAACAATTTTACCTTTAAGTTCAGGAATTAGATCAACCATTATTACAGCAACTATATATAATGTTTAAGGATACGATTATCCTTAATTGATTCCACTATTTCTTTAGAACAATTTACACTAGAAAGTATGCTGTGAACCTATTGATGAACGATATGTCACACTTATTAGGTGATATGTGTGTCATGCAAAGCAGGAATTACTTTTTCAAAGAAAATAAAAAATGCATTGGAAGTGGCAAATGCATTTTTTATTAATACTATTCTTTTACTATTTTTTACTAAACAAATGAACGCAGCAATAATTATTATAAAAATTAACTGCTCTTAATGTGAGATATAATTATATTTTCGTTACTGTTACTTACCCACGACCAGCTTGGAATTCAGGATATAATGTCATTCCACCATCTGCAAATAAAGTAATCCCTGTTACATAACTAGCTTGGGATGAAGAAAGCCATGCTGCTACAGCAGCAATTTCTTCAGGTTTTCCGATATACCCCATCGGTACCATGCTTTCTACATCTGCACGTTTTGCTGGATCAGCAAATTTTTCCGCATTTATAGGCGTATTAATCGCTCCAGGTCCAATGTTGTTAACACGAATTCCCTTAGGAGCATATTCTAAAGCTAATGTTTCAGTCATTAATTTAATGCCCCCTTTACTAGCAGCATAATGCACAAATAAAGGCCAAGGAATTTTCTCATGGACACTGGACATATTGATAACAGAACCTTTAATGTCGTACTCCACGAAATATTTAATTGCTTCTCGACTTCCTAAAAACGCACCTGTTAAATTGGTATTGATCACTCTATTCCAGTCGCTTAACGGCATTTCATGGGAAGCTACTGGATTTTCAATACCCGCATTATTAATCATCACATCGAGGGTTCCAAACTTATTCACAGCAGTCTGTACCAGATTGATGACATCCTCTTCAACTGTCACATCTCCTTTTACAGCTATAGCATCCCCACCTGCTTTTTTCACTCCTTCAACAACTGCATTTGCCTCATTTTCATTTGAGAGGAAATTAATGACAACTTTTGCTTTCTCCTCGCCAAAGCGTAAGGCCATTGCTTTTCCTAATCCTGTTGATGCACCTGTAATAACAATAACTTTTCCTTCTAAATCTGAATACATGCAAAATCCTCCTTCTTATCCTTTCGCCAACCCTAGCATAATTCCAGAAGCGACAATAAAAATAATCCCAATGAAAATGGCTATAAGTTGTCGTTTTGTTTTTTTCTCACCAATGATAAATATTCCACCTAAAGTTGAAATCACGATTCCCATTTGGGAAAGAGAAAAACTTGTGGCTACTCCTACACGTGGCTGAGAAATAAATAAAAACATATTCCCCGCAGCCCAAATTAAACCGGGGATAATATTACGGATTGCATATTTGTTAAATGGTTTATGTTTAAAGGTTAATAAAACACCACCTATAACCATCCCGATTGCTTGTGGCAATAAAGCAGACCATCCACTTACATTAAACAAGCGTATGATCACCACATAGACTAAATATCCGAATGTTGAAACAAGTAGAATTAAAATCCCCTTTTTCAAATTGCCACCATTGTTTTCTTTTTTCTCTTCTGGATTCGGAAGAGATGTAAGAACAATCCCAACAATAATACTAATAAGCGCCAGAACACCTAATATAACCGACATTGTCGTTGACCATTCATGAAACACAATTACGCCAAATAAAGTTGTGGCTACTAACTGTAAACCTGTTGAAATCGGCATTGTTTTAGAAACGCCGATTAAATCAATACTTTTCAATTGATTAACTTGTCCTAATGCCCAAAAAAGGCCTGATACAATGCCGACTCCCAACACTACAGGTGTCAGTTCAGGTTTAACTACAAAATAAACCCCTATGGAGAAAAGAAGTGCACCAATTGTGGTTCCTAGCACTTGACTATAAGGGCCACCACCAAGCTTGACATTAAATAGCACAATACTTCCCCAAAACAGAGCTGGTAAAATCGCTAGGAAGATATCCATCTTTTGCTCCCCTATCTATAATAAATTTTTTATTGATTTACTATTATACCCAGTACTGTAAATGTTCCGCTTGCTGAATTGTAGCTCTTTGCATGTTTATTACGAATATTATTTCTTCTCATTTAAAGGAGAGAAACACAATAGTAATATGAAACGTAACAAAAACTTTTATACCATCGATATAAAACAGACTAAAAGCTAAATGGGAACCAAATCAAAGTGTTCATATTCAAAACAACATTTTTGCGTTACGATATTGAGCAATTGACTTCCATATGAAAACCTTCATTCCAAGGTATCTACATACATAAAAAAACCAGTTCCCCAACGGTACTGGTTAGAAATATTTCTATTCATTACTTAAAAAATTTAATTCGCTCTTCAAGCGGTCGGAATTCTTTTTCACCTGGTGTGACCGTTGGATTACCAAAGGGCATTTGTGCAATAAGTTTCCAGTTTTCAGGTATAGACCATTCTTTTTTTACTTCATCATCAATTAGTGGATTATAATGTTGTAAAGAAGCTCCTAATCCCTCTGCTTCCAATCCTGCCCACATAACTAATTGGTGCATACCTGATGCTTGATTTGACCAAATTGGAAAGTTCTCAGCATAGGGTGCAAATTGCTCTTGAAGTGATTTAACTACAGCCTCATCTTCAAAGAATAATACGGTGCCATACCCTGCCTTAAAGGAATCCATTTTTTGTTGAGTTGCTGAAAAATCTTGATTTCCAACTACTTTTCTTAAAGTTTCCGTTGTGATGTCCCATAATTTATTATGTGCCTCACCTGATAAGACAACTATACGTGCTGATTGAGAGTTGAATGCTGACGGAGTATATTTCACAGCAAATTCTACAATTTCTTTAACTCTTTCATCCGATATTTTTACCTCTTTACTAATTCCATAGTAAGAACGTCTTTCTTTAAGTGTAGTGTAGAAATCTTTTGTCATAATTTCTCTCCTCCTAAAATTCAACAAATCATACCTGACGCTTCGAGATTTTTACTTACCAAATCTTTTTTTGAATTTTCAAATGGCCAGATTTCTCCAAGTAAAACTGCGAATTATCCGCCACTCCTACTTATTAAATCAAAAAAAGAATTGAAAGTTACATGAACATGTTTAATATTCGTAAAAATATGTTGCCCAAACAAAAGTAAGAGTATTCAAATAGTAATTCAAGATAAAAAGTCAATAATAATTTTTTCGTAAGGTTTAACAAAAAAAATAGAATTTCTTCCAATTAACTCAGTCTCCAATGTGTTCATTGTCACACTAAACAGTTGTTCTTGAAAGTTTTTACTCTCCCTTTATATCGAGTCAATCTCATCAATAAATATTAATTGTTAAAATAACTATAGCTTAACTAATTTTGTTAACGATAAGTTATCATTTTTTATCGAAACATATTATAAAAAAAACTATGCCCCTACTGGTACTGGAGCATAGCACTATTATCTATTGTTATGATTTTATTCCACTACCTTTTATATCCAACTTCTTTTTAAAATCTCATCATACCAATTCTTATATAATGTATAACGATATTTTGCTGTTTCCCCCAATTATAAGAAAGACAAGAATTATAAATAACATTATTATCTGTAAGGGTTATTAGTGTTGTAAATAGCAACCGAAATCATAATTGTTACTGGAGCTAAAAATACACAATTTAATAGGCGTTCCTTTGCTGTTAATTCTTGATAGGATGCTGTTTATCTTTGAATTTCTAATAGGGAAGGAAATCCAGCACGGGACCAGAGCCATAATGGAGTATGGATATCAATTGGTGCTAATCCTGTTCCTTTAAGTACAGTCTCCCAAGCGTTTGCTACCATTTTTCTATCATCTGCTCCACCATTTAATACTTCTTCTGAACGATAAGCCACGAACGCTGATTTCACAACATTCATGGCATTTAAGTCTGTTTCCAAACTTTCATTTGTGAACGTTTATTAGGTTTATTTTGTATACTTTATAAATCCTTTTTGCACTTAAAATTTCCCGTTAGTTTAATTAAGATTTTCGCCTTTTTCATTTAAAATAATGATGTGTTTCTCACTGTTTTTAATGTCAGATACAGCGGTCATTATATTTTTTACTATGAGTTGTTCAGTTGTCTAATTAAGCTTGTGGACCCCATACTGGTAAAAAAGAAGATAATTGACTTAATTAACTTCTTTTATGACTTTTGAATTCATTGTATATATCATAGATATAACCACGATTAGGCTTCCGCATAACAGCATAATGTTTGAAATTGTTATATTTAGTACGAGAGCCAATGAAACAAAAGCATAGGAGAGTGGCACAAGTCCATTAGAAGAAGCGTTAACTAGGCTCATCACTCTCCCGATTTTATTATCCTCACTTTGTTCTTGAATAGTTGAGATGAGTGAAACGTTAATAAAGGATGAAAGCGCACCCATCATTGAAAGTAAGACCATTCCTTGCCAGAGAAATCCGATTTTTCCAAGCAGGGATAAGAAAATTCCAAGTACCGTTATCATGACCAGAATAATTAATCCTCTCTTTTTTCTTAAGTTAAGTATCCCGACAATGAACGCTCCGACAAGCATCCCACCTTGATAGGAACTCTGAAGAAAGCTTAAATCTAAAGCTTTCCCATGAATCACGCTATCCACGATAAGAGGGATACCCATAAGGAGAGGACCAAAAAAGAAAAAATTAATAACAATGAGAATTAAAAGCATGTTTTTCAGAAAGGGCATATTCCATACATACGTTAATCCTTCTTTTAATTCCTCTTTAGTCGAGACCTTTTTTTGTGAGATTGCATGTACGTTTTCCTCTTCTTTTATTAAAAACGAGAAAACGAATGACATAATCAAAAAGACAACTACGATTGAAAATAAAAGACTAAAAGATCTTACAGAAAGCACCCATCCACCGATCATTGGTCCAGAAAACATAGCAATTTGATTTGAACTCTGAATAAATGAGTTTGATCTTGTAAGTACATCTTTTGAAACCAAGGATGGAAGTAAGGATGTGGTTGCTGGAGAAAAAAATGCATCTACAACGCCAAAAAGCAATGCGAAACCAATCAAAGGCCATAATTCGAGGAGACTCATTTGAAGAAAGAGAATCATAACCACAACCAATATACATCTTACAATACTAGTAACAAGCATAATGCGAGATTTCCTGTACCGATCCGCCCACACCCCACCAATAGTCATGAAGAGTACTCTTGGAATCATTGTCACCATCATTACAATACCTAGAGCACCTTCCTTATTCAGGACAGTAATAATGTACCATTGCTCAGCAAATAAATAAGTAGATAAAGCCAAAAATGAAGCTGTACTCGATAGCCATAAAAAAACAAAAGAACTATTTTTAAAAAGACCTGAGGCTGCATTGTCATTCGTAGGTGAAGCTAAATGATAGTCTCTACTCAATAATATCCCCCCTTATCATTAAATGAGCTCAATCTTTCTTAAAAAGAGGCTCTTCAATTTGAAAAGCAGTTGTCATTAAATAATAATTTTGCTTCTCTCTTTCATCATCTTTTTCTTCAAGTTTTTTCAAGAGTTTTCTATATTCTTTCGTAAATTCCAAAAATTTATCTTTGCTTACTGTAAATTCTGTTTGAATGGAAAGTTTTGGCCACTCTTCAACATTCGATGAATCTAATTCAAATGAACTCTCAGGAGCTGTTAACACCCTTGTCTTCGCTCTATCAATGACTTCCAAATAGGATTGTCTAGTAGCCTCCTTAGATTCTACATAATTTAGTAAGTGATCTGCAGGGATAAATCCTCTAGCTACTGCTTGATAAAACTTTAATATGTTCCCTCCTCTTTCTTCCTTTCTTACAAGTTGTATAATTTTGTGCTTCTCAAGTTCTCGAAGATGATACAAAATTTTAGCTCTGGATAAATTAAGCTCCTGAGCAAGCATTTGGCCTGTGTGCGGCTTTTCGACTAAGAAAATTAACATTTTAGTACGTAAAGGATCGCTTATTACCTTTAACTGTTCATAATTTTCAATAATGAATATCGACTTTTGGTCCATTGTGCAACCACCTTTTTAACCGGTTAATATTTATTAACTTTATTGTAGACTGAAATCACAGAATTGTAAATCAATTATGTGATCCTCAAAGGATATTGAGATGGAGTGCTTGATTCATATCATCTAGTGTTACGGGATCGAAATTCGTTTTCTTAGGGAAGAACTCGCGCAGTAAGCCGTTTCCGTTATCATTTCTACCCCGTTGCCAGGAAGAAATGAAAACGGAAACTCCTTGATAATATACTTCAATTAAACACATTAATTGCCTGACCTTTACCGAGATTGTGTTAATCACAATTCTTTTGAGTCAGTAACGTGTCGCACTAACTAAAGCCCCCGTTGCTTAATAACGATTTCATTTTGATTTTTATAAAAAAGTTTGATCATTTTCGGCCTTTATAATTTCGTACTTTGGTCAAACAACCTACAAGTAATCCAGACTATTAAACATTAGGATGATTCCAACAATACACATTATCCAAGAAAGAGCAGATCCTGTATTATTAGCTATTTTCACCCGAAGTTTCTTAAGAGGTTTTTGCATCCTCCGACCAAACAGGAGATAAAAGAGAAACAACAAGATGGAGGGCATCACCATGATAAGATTGTATCCAGCTAAAATAGAAGACCATTCCATCCATGATAGATTAGAAGTAGTCATTATTCCGATTGCTGCAAAATATGGAAATGCTGTACCTACTTCTATTAATGAAGTAGTGAATCCCAGAGCAACCATTGAAAGAATGCTTTTTGATTTTGGTGAAGGTAGGTCTGAATTTTTCTTTGTAGGAACATAAAAACTTGCAATGAACAAGATTGCTCCAATAATAAAGACTATCCAACTTACGATTCGATTTTGAAATACGCCAGAAATAATCTCAAGTAAAAAAACTAGTCCTAACATGAGTGAAACTCCAACAGCAAAATAAAATCCTGCAACCGTCAAGCTTAACGTATCCATTAAAGCCAAACATCCTATCAGGAGAAATAGTTCTGTACTCATCATTTCCCCCCTTATTTCGGTTGAGATTTATTCTTTTCGGACATAAAGAATACATATGCCTGGTTCATCAACTCAAGCACATCCTGATCAATCGGATATAATCCCAGTTTCTCTGACTGCTTTTGCGACATCCTTATTTCCCACAGCTTATCTAAAAATTCATTTTCACCAGCAAATTCCTCTAAACGCTTTTCATCCATTCTTCTAATGATATTTTGAACTTTTATTGCTTTTGGACCGTCCTTGATATAACGCTTTAACTGACCTATTAGTGCAATCCATTCTAGTGAGTCAGAACTGTCACTTGTCATATTGGGAACCTTTTTCCATAACTTTATTTCTGTTTCTTTAAATACAGATTCGCGATAATTCTGCTGTATTTCTTTATCTTTACTGGATAATTGCATGATCTTCTGAATCGCAATCCAGTTTTCATCTCCTTCTATAGCAATTCCATGTATCAATTCCCGTAAAGACTGCTCTATTTTCTTTAAATTTTCCTGTTCTTCTATTACAAAAGATAATTGACTCTTTAAACTATCCGACCAATCCCACTCACTGGAAGCGAGCATATTCTTAATCTCATTTAAGCGAAATCCAACCTTTTTTAAAAATTGAATCTGCTGTAGTTTTTTTATTTCTTTATTCGTATATAAACGATGACCACCTTCTGTTTTAGATGTTGGTTTCAATAATCCGATTTTATCGTAGTGACGTAGTGTTCTTACTGTAACACCTGTCAGCTCTCCGACTTTGTTAATGTGTATCAATTGATTAACCTACCTTCCTGTTCGTTAAGACCTTATCGTTAACAACTGTTTTATTCATTCTACTTTTATTCTTCTTTACGAAAAAAAGTTTTAAGTAAGTACCCTGCTCCCAAGCCAATCAGTACACCAGGAAATGCATTATCCAGAGTCATTCCAACACCAGCACCTATAATGACACAACCATAAATAATAATATCTCCCTGTTTCATCTAATCCCCCTATTTTTCTAATAAATCTAGATATTGCAAAAAAAGTAGTTCCTAAACAGTATACAAAATGACGTAACGTTAGCTTCAAGTTTTTTTGACTATTATTAATTAATCTATATAAACCTTGAAACTGCCGAGGGGTCACCTTCTAAAATGGTATCCAAAGAGAGGAATAGAAAAATGAAGAAATACTGTATTGTTATGTAGGTTATTCTTACTATAATGTTTTTAAGTGCCTGTTCGGAAGGTGGGAAAAGTGAAGATTATCGATTGGCGCTTCTGTTGAAAGTGTCGAAGCATGGGCACCATTAATTGATCCAAATGAACATAGCTGTGAAACCATTCGTCCACACGGTGAGCTAGAATTACGTCACCCTTAAACTGGATTCTACGTTGTTGGTATGAAAAGCTACGGACGCGCACCTACATTCTTAATGGCAACTGGCTATGAGCAAGTGCGTCCCATTGTAGCGTATTTAACAGGTGATTTGGAGGCTGCTCGTAAAGTATAGTTAGACTTACCAGAAACCGGTCTATGTAGCTTAGATTTAAGTAGCAATAATAACAAAACAAATTGCTGTTAAAAAAGTATCTGTACCTTTTGAATAAAATTCGATAAAAAGTAAGTTGAAAACGCTGATTTATACAGAAAGAAACCAACTGTTTTGAATCAAATTTTGATCAAAACAGTTGGTTTTTATAATAAAGAATGATTATTTCGGAATGCGAATATTCAACAATCGCGCCCGATTGTTGAATAAGATTTCAATTAATATCCCTAGTCCTCATCGTCCTTTTTATCTTTACTATTTCTATCTTTTTCTTCTTCCTTTCTTTCCTTTTGCTTTTTCTTTTCCTCTTCTTTCCTTTCTTTTTCCGCTTCTTTTCTTTCTTTTCTCTCATCTTTTCTTTCCTTTTCCTCTTCTTTCCTTTCCTCTTCATATTTTTTCTTTTTCAACTCTTGTTTGTATTTGTTCTCAATCAAAGTTAAGTCAAAATCTTTATTGGAAATCTCCGATGCAGACTTAGATATTATTTCTTTAAAGATTACTGTCGTAGTTCCACTGCTAGTTGATAAAAGATAGTGATCTTGATCTGTTTTATCATACCCTAACCATATCGCCCCGACTAATTGAGGAGTATATCCGACAAACCAATGATCTTTTGCTCCTCCATCTGCCAGAAATGGGAGCTGTGTTGTACCTGTTTTCCCTGCTATTTCTACACCTTCAACCTGAGCCTTTATCCCCGAACCTTCATTTACAACACCTTTAAGCATATATGTCATTTTTTGAGCAACATCTGGTTCAGTAACTTGCGTCGCATTTTTCTGCCATTCTCCAAGTAGATTCCCATTTGCATCCTCTATTTTTTTAATGGCATGTGCCTCTACCATTAATCCATTATTGGCAAATGTCGAGAATGCTTGTGCCATTAATAATGGTGATGTTCCTTTAGACATTCCTCCCAGAGCTAACCCAAGTCCATGATCTTCTTCAATTAATGGGATACCGAAACGCTCTACTGCATTTATCCCGTAATCCAATCCCATTTTGTTTAATAACCAAACTGCTGGTACATTATATGAGTTAACTACGGCATCATACATCGTCACTTGACCACGGTATTGCTTATCATAGTTAGTCGGTTGATATCCATCTATATTAAGCGGGTTATCCTCTAACAAATCAAATGTATCATATCCTTGTTCCAAAGCTGGTGTATACACTGCTAATGGTTTCATTATTGATCCAGGCTGGCGTATTAATTGTGTAGCATGATTGAAACCACGAAAAGTATGTTCGCCTCTTCCACCAACAAGTGCGTTAATTCCACCGGTTGAAGGATTAATAAAGATACCTCCACTTTGGATTAGCTGATCCTTCTGACTTTCTGGAAACAAATTTCCGTTTTCATATACTTCTTCAGTAGCATTCTGAATAGTAGGATTTAATTCAGTATAAAAATGAAGGCCACCAGAAAGTACTTCATTTTCTGTCAGATCATATTTTTGAATTGCTTCCTCGATGATATGATCTACATAATAAGGATATTTACCTTTGTACTTGTCATCGAACTTCTTACTTTCTAATACAATAGTCTGTTTCTTCGCCTTTTCAACATCACTTTGGTCAATATATCCCTCATTTTTCATTAATGTTAAAACTATATTTCTTCTTTCAACTGCCTTATCTAAATTTTTTATAGGTGACAGAACAGAAGGCGCCTTAATTAAACCAGCAAGAATTGCAGATTCACTTAACGACAATTCACTTACGTC
Organism: Solibacillus daqui; assembly: GCF_028747805.1. Taxonomy (NCBI): domain Bacteria; kingdom Bacillati; phylum Bacillota; class Bacilli; order Caryophanales; family Caryophanaceae; genus Solibacillus; species Solibacillus daqui. The sequence goes on along the minus strand of NZ_CP114887.1, from coordinate 2,102,364 downwards.
TTTTCCAAAATAAGTTTGAGCAGCACGTTGAATGCCCCAAGCTCCCTCACCGAAATAAATTTGATTTAAGTATCGTTCCATGATTTCATCTTTGGTGTAAGTTCGTTCAATTTTTTTAGTTAAAATTAATTCTTTTATCTTTCTTGTAAAGGTACGTTCATGTGTTAGAAAAACATTTTTTGCTAACTGCTGTGTAATTGTACTTCCGCCTGCAACAACTTCTCCACTTATCAAGTTTTGAAAAAATGCCCGAATGATACCTATATAATTAACGCCATTATGCTTATAAAAACGCTGGTCCTCTGTTGATATAACAGCATGTATGACTTCTTTTGGTATTTCTTCTATACTAACTCCTTCAATATTTGAATTAGATATCTTGCTTGCAATGTCTCCGTTTTGATCATATATAATAGTTGGCTGTGGAACCGGATTATCTAGTTTACTAACATCACTTTTCCAGATAAAGATATTAAAAATAAATAAACAAATTAAGACAAACGTTATACCTGCCAATACTAACTTAACTACAAAACTTTTAGATTTTATCTTTTTCCATACAGTATTCCTAGACAATTTGCCTTGTTGTCTTCTTTCCATTCTTCCCACTTCTATTCCCACCTTCAAGCTTATTAATACACATTGCTTTATTGTTAAATATCTAATATTTTAAGTCAATACATAATAAAAAATTAACATTCTAAATTTATTTCTTTACCCAATTGTAGATATGCCTTACTCCATTAAATGGCCCGATTATCTAGAAGGGAGATAATTTTTAACAATCTTTATAAAAATTATCGAACTTTATTTTAAATTATCATTCTTAATTAAAAGGCTACAGGATTCTTTTGAACGCATATTGAAGCCCCTTAGAAACGATGGTCTTTTTTACAAAGCTACAGTTCACGAGACGTATGAATTAATGAATGAGTAAGTCTATGGTGATCTTTCTAATTTCGAGTTTTGGTGAGATCTAAAGAAAATACATCGAATGATGAAAAAATTCTTTTCATTAGGACACGAACTAGTTATAATATTTTAGTTTTCAAGTAAATGGAGTGCATAGTTATCAATTTAAATTGGTTAAACTTAATGTGAATAACCAATGAAGGGGAAATGTTAAACAGAGTACGTAATTGTTATAGAAGATAGACATAAAAGGAGTTTGTTTTCATGAAAGAAACATCAGGAAGTACGATAAAATGGATTCCTTTCTTCATTACCATTGCAATTGGTATTATTATTTGGTTTATACCGGCACCTGCTGGAGTAGAAGAAAGTGCATGGCATTTGTTTGCTGTGTTTGTTGCGACAATTGTCGGGTTTATTTCAAAACCATTACCTATGGGAGCTATTTCAATTATTGCTATGGCAGTAATCGCGGTGACTAACACGCTAACAATTGAAGAAACTCTAAGTGGGTTTGGTAATTCGACTATTTGGCTTATCGTTATTGCGTTCTTTATTTCGCGTGGATTTATTAAGACGGGGTTAGGTGAACGTATAGCTTATGTATTTGTTCGGTTATTTGGAAAGAAAACTTTAAGCTTGTCGTATTCTTTATTGCTAAGCGATTTAATTTTGGCACCTGCTATTCCGAGTAATACGGCACGCGCAGGTGGTGTGATTTTTCCTATTATCCAATCCTTATCACGTACATTTGGTTCTAAACCAGAAGATGGTACAGAACGTAAAATGGGAGCCTTTCTTTTGACGGTAGGATTTCAAGGGAACTTGATTACATCTGCTATGTTTATGACAGCTATGGCAGCCAATCCTTTAATTGTTAAGCTAGCGAGTGATACGGCTGGTGTGACAATAACGTGGTTTGGGTGGGCAACTGCTATGATTGTTCCAGGACTAGTAGCATTGATTGTTGTTCCATTTGTTATCTATAAGATTTTTCCTCCAGAGATTAAACAAACTCCAGAAGCAAGTCGAATTGCGAAAGAGAAATTAGATGAGTTTGGGCCATTAAAAAGCTCTGAGAAACGCATGATTGCAGTGTTTATAGTTATTTTAGGACTTTGGATTAGTGGGGATTCTTTAGGCATTGGTGCTACAACTGCTGCTTTAATAGGGCTTTCCTTGCTTTTATTATTAGAAGTACTAACATGGGCAGATATTAAGAAGGAAGAAGGAGCATGGGATACGCTTGTTTGGTTTGCGACGCTCTTTATGATGGCCTCTTACATGAACAAGCTTGGACTGATACCGTGGTTTAGTAATGAAGTCAGCTCCTTTGTGTCTGGCTATAATTGGATGTTTGCGGTATTGATATTAGCACTTGTCTATTTCTATTCACACTATTTCTTTGCAAGTTCTACAGCGCATATTAGTGCCATGTATGCCGCGTTTCTATCTGTTATGCTTCAAGCGGGAGCACCAGCCATGCTTTCGGTAATCATATTAGCAGCATTCAGTAATTTATTTGGTGCAACAACTCATTACGGTTCAGGTCCTGCTCCTGTATTCTTTGGCGCGGGTTATATGGAACAGAAAAAATGGTGGACGGTAGGTTTTATTGTTTCTATCGTTACGATTCTCATTTTTGTTATAATTGGCGGCTTATGGTGGAAGCTACTTGGCTATTGGTAAGATTGATTTGAGCACGGCTACACTAGGACAAAAAGTCTTTTTAGCCGCGCTCAAGTAAATGAAGTGAAAAGAGTTTACACATCCAAGCTGTTGATGATAGCCAATATTTGATGATCTGTCCATTTTCCATTAATCTTCAGATTTTCTTTAGCTATACCTTCTTTTACAAACCCTACTTTTTCTAATACACGAATGGATGCTACGTTGTCAGGTATAGCTCCTGCCTCAATTCTATGGAGTTTTAATTCTTGAAAAGCAAAGTCTACAACAAGTTTAAGAGCCTCAGTTGTATAACCCTTTCCATTATACCCCTTATCTAAAGTAAATCCCGTATAACAGCTTTGTAGGTCTCCCCTTGAAATTTGAGTTAATGAAATGTCTCCGATAAGTTTATCAGTTGCTTTTAAAAAGATTCCAAAGGGATATAATTGCCCTTCATCTGACTTTTTCAATGCCTGTTGAAGGCGTTGTTTTTGAAATTCCTCTGTATAAAAAGCTTCTGGAAGTAATGGGCTAACTCGTTGAAAAAATTCGCGATTTCTATTATTCAAGCTAGCTAACTCGCTTGCGTCAGAAATTTTGTAAAGTCGGAGATAAATTTGTTCCCCTTCTAGATTCATAGTACCCCTCCAATTTCTTATTATAACCATTTTATTCAATTTAATAGAAGAGTATGATGTATATTACTATTTTAATGTAAATTCTTATTGCCCTAACCTGCTGCGTTAGTTTAAGTACAGTTCTTCACAATCTTTATTAAAATTATCGAATTTTATTTTAAATTATCAATCTTAATTTAAAGGCTACAGGATTCTTTTGAACTCATATTGAAACCCCTTATTAAATTACTATTCCTAACGTTTTATATGACAATAGAAAAAATCCACCTCTTATTAGAGATGGACTCCTCTTATTGCTCATGTAGCTCAGCTAAAGAAATCAATAAATATCAAAAAGCATAAGCTTTTTACGCCTACGCTTTTCAAGAATTAATATTAAGACATCGATATTCTTTTACAAGCTATTTTTGCTGCTGGAACTTCAACACCAGCACCAAGTGCTGCCTCTACTGATTCTCCCCAAGAACCACTGCTAGCCTTTATTTCGTTCCCTGCTGTCAAAACTCCCTCTGCTACAATTTTTACACAATCATAATAGTCTGGATTAGGATTACTTTCAAGATACTGTGCAGCTAATTCGTCTGCTTTCTTTTGTATTGAAAGTCGGCCTTGTTCAGCCAATGAACTAAAAACACTCTCAGCTTGCCCACCAAAATGTACTATTTCGTTGTTAATGTCTCGACCTGTACGATGTATTTCTCCCATTTCAGATGACATAATTAGTCCTCCCAATCCTTAAAATGTGAACTTTTTAAGTTCACAAATATTTTATCCAACTGAGATTGTTCTTATCCAACAACAACTATTTCTTATTGGTTTAATTAAATAATTTAACATGTTTGTCTGGACTTTCTTGTCTCTGAATTTGGACAAGAAAATCCAGACATATTCTAAAGAATTGTTTATTTAATGACTTTTCAGGATCGTTAAAAATAAAAACTATGTAGTCATCGTATGAAATATTTTCTCACAATGGTCCTGTAGAGTGTACGCGAAAGTTTCTTCATCCAAAGCATCTTCATCCCAACCTTGAAATACAAATCCGTTAATTTTATTAGCTAATTTAATTAAAAAAATTAAGTAAACCCTCTATCCCTGTAAGTTTAAATAGGTCAACACCTTGTTTTTTATGAATTTTATATAGACAGGAATCGGAACCAAAAATATCAAAAAGGGCTTGAACAAATAATGTAAATCCTAAAAGGACAAGTATTAACTTATAATAATTTTAGATAAAATCCTATTATTCCTAATCCTATTAGGACCCAAAATAATACTTTAAATATTGAAGATTTGATTAATACTGGGTATAAAATTTCTGATATTGTAACCATAAAAATAATTCCTATAGTAAAACTAATTAAGGTGGTATTTATTAACTGGAGATCAAATCCTAAATAACCGCCAATAAAGAAGCCTAAAGAGACTGGTATCGATACAATAATGGATATTAATAAAACAATAAAGATATTTATACCTGCCAAAATTAATGGTGTAAACAAAATAATTCCTTCGGGGATACTATGGAATAAGAGTGTTTGCAATAAAGTCATTGTAAAATCGGATTCTTGATTTGTCGCTAAAATAATTCCCAGAGGTAAATTGTGAACCGAGAAACTAAACATTAATGTTAAACCTGTACGTATATACAATTTTTTCTTTGAAGTACTTTTTTTACCCTGGTTACTATGTAAACTATTATGTAATACTTCGAATATAATCATTCCTATTGTAAATCCAATAAAAGTACTTAACCAACCGCCTAATTCAATTGCTTCTGGAAAAATTTCGAAACTAATTAAGCCCAAGATTATTCCTGCACAGAGTCCATAAATGATGTCTACCCTCTGCTGCAACCCCTTTAAATGCCATGCTATCATTCCACCTATGAATATTCCTGAAGAAGTACATAAAAAACCTAATAACCACATTCCACATTATCACCTTTCAATGAGTATAATTAGTGGTATGGTTAATCCAGATGATTTATGAAAAAACCTTTAGATAAATACAATCCAGACTTCTCTTTCTTAAAAGAAATGCACTTATCGATTGATACTGCTGTAGAAAGTATCAAAGCATGAATCCCACTATTGATCCAAACGAGCTTAGCTGTGGTACTGTTCGTCCACATGGTGAATTACAGGAATATTCTTTAAAACATGATAAAGGAGATACCAAATGGATTATCGGATTGAGAATATTGATTTTGATTTAAAAGTTATAGGAAAAGGAAAGCTAGTCAAAACCAGTAAAGCCTTTAAAACAATTCCTACGCTTTGGAGTAGTGCTAAAAAAGATGGATTTATGCAACATTTGATTGATATGTCCTGGGAAGAACCAAAATGCACTCTTGAGAGTCTTTTAGGTGTTTGTGGAAAAGAGGCAACCATTATGGATGAAGAATTTATATACTTTATGGGCGTCCGATATGATGGAGAGGTAACAAGTGATATGGAAACGCTATTCATTACTCACCGTACTTGGGCTGTTTTTCCAGGAATAGCGAATGCGTGGAAGCAATTATACACAGAATGGGCTCTAAATTCTGGATATGAACTGGCTGATATACCTTGTATCGAATGTTATTATCCACCAAAGCATAAACCAAGAAATGAACTTTGGGTTCCTGTAATCCCCAAATAATTTCATAATAATAATTAGAGTATAAGATGTAAAAGAATGGAGCTTCCAGTTATCGTGCTTTAGTTAAAAAAGAATTAAATGACTTTACTATCTTTTTATGCAGTAAAATTCTTTTAGATCAATTCGGTTTTTAACAACTTTAATAAGCCTTATTACACTGAACATTTTTTAGATTATTAATTTACAAAACTTGAATGTTCTCCTTGAACCAGTGTCTGTACTAACTAACAATACATTTTTTCTCATTTACGATAGATTCCTCACAAAAGGATTTGTTGCGAATAACCGTTTGTGACAATCACATAATAATGATGTTTAAAGACATAATAAATAAAGGTTTAATGTGAAAGGATGTATCATTGTGGATTTCATTCATGGACAAGAATCACTTACAGCGGTCCAATGGATTTTAAGAGCGGTCATTGCTTTTTTCTTTCTATTATTCGCGACAAAAATTATGGGACAGCGTTCAATTGCTCAGTTAGGGTTACTCGATTTTGCTATGGCAATAACTCTTGGTAATATCATCGCTCATCCTTTGTCTGATGAAGGATTAGGTTTAAAGGGTTCTATGATTACCATGACAGTGTTAATTATTTTATATTTACTCGGGGTATTTGTGAGTATGAAATGGATACCATTTCGACATTTTATGGATCCACCTCCGATTCCACTTATTAAAAACGGGCAAATTATTTCAGCAAACTTACGAAAAGCAAGGATTTCTATTGATTTTCTTTTAGCTGAGCTGAGAAAAGAAAAAATAGAAGATATTCAAAAAATTGCTCTCGCATTATGGGAACACGATGGTTCGATTTCAAGTTTTCTTTACCCACAACATCAAATGCCAACACGAGCAGATTTAAAGATCGTACAAAACCCTTTTTCCCTCCCTACTGTCCTCATTAATGAAGGAAAAATTGATTACCACGAGTTAAATAAATCTATGCTTACAGAGGATTTGCTAAAAAATAATCTTATATCAACATATAATGTAGACGTTAAAGATGTCTTACTAGCGACAATCGATCAAAATAATAACTTGCAAGTTTTCCTGTACAAATAAAGGATTCACTTTGTTAATGAAGTGAATCCTAGTTAAAAAAAGGTACTTATTTTTGGGAATTGAAGTTTACTAACCACTGTTATTTTCTCAATTTACATCCTGCTGATTCTGGATAAACTTATCAATCGTTTCGTTTAATTTAATTGCTGCTTTAGTCGGAATTTGGTGTTTTTCTTTTTCTAAAAACACTAATTCACTATTTGGCAATTTTTCATGCAGTATGCGAGCATATTGATGAAATGATTCATCTTTCGTACCAAACACAAGTAAAAGCGGTGAATCAATGTCTTGAAGACGACTTGTACAATTATAGTGTAGGCTATAACGGTAATACTGCTGGATATTACGTGCGTCTCCATAGGATGCGTCTTCGTAAAGTTTACTAAATATTTTTCGAGTGTTGGAATTCCCCCATGAAATGGCAAGTGTTAGAATTGAAATGGCTTTTTTATTTGCTAGTTTGATTGCTAAAGAAATTCGCTGCTTTAAATAAATATCGTTCACTTCAGACATTCCGCTAATGACAATACCACCTAATGCCCTACTAGGATTTGTCAATAAAAACTCTAATAAAATCGACCCACCTGCTGAATATCCACAAATATACGCTTTCTCTATACTTAAATGATTCAATAATTTAACAATATCATTAACAATGAGTGGGTATGTGATAGCTTGTTTGGAATACACACTTCTTCCATGACCTCTAATATCAAAGGTGATTACTTTATACATTTTAGATAATTGTTCTAATTGATAAACAAAGTTTGTGCAGGTAAGTAATGGAGGATGAATAAAGACAATTGGTGTTCCTTCACCCTTTGCTTGATAGTATAAGCTACTACCTTCAACATCTAACATTGGCACTTCTAATCACCTCAAACAAATATTATTATGTTGCATACTAGTATGTATCTTCAAGAATAATAATATTCCTTCATTTGTTGAGAAAAATACTTGTACAGTCGATTGGAATAGATATCCAATAAACCTTGATGAACTCACTATGTATGGATCTGTATTAAGATAGTTGACATCTCTTTTTACCTCTTCCATTATCATTTGTGTAAAATCTGTCTTTCCAGCACCTCCTTGTTAGGTGTGTCTAAGTTAGCAGGTAACATTATCCGTCGGTGAAAATGACGGGTTCAGTTCAAGGAAATACATTTGTTTATGATGCAACTGCGGTAAGAAAGGCTAAAACTATCATTTCTACAGCCCTTAGTTTTACATCATACGGATAACTCACTCTAGTTTCCATAAAAAGAAGCACCTCCAAAAGATTTTAGGATACCATACCCAAATTTCAATTGAAGATGCTTTTTTTGTTTTGTTTAACCCCAAGGGGTCACTATTATAGAACCGTTTAATTAATTCTTACGCCTTTCTTTTCTTGCCAAATAAACCAACAAGACAAGCATGAACGTTGTCTGTACTAAAAATGCAATAGCATCCCAAAACGCTGCACGATCTCCTGCTCCGAGAATATTCGAATAAATCGTACTAAACATATAATAGAGCTGTGGTAAAAAATACAAAACTGTCAAAAGTAACGTTAAAAAAACTCCAACTATGTAAAATACACTATATATACGAATCAAATTCCATTCATCCTGGAACATTTCTTTATGATCCTTCCTTGACTTTCGAGGTTTCTTATGTAATGAACTTAAATATATTTTGCCACTCTCCATCAGGTTATAACATCCTGTTACATTTTCTACGACGTAATATACATCTGTTTTCATATAGAAGCAGCATTGATATATTGATTTAATAAAAATATCTAACACGATGATGCTAAGAATTCCTACAAAATTTGCATCTGGAAAAAGAAGTATAAAACCGAATGAAAGGAAAAGAATGATCTGCTCAAAAGACATGCCAGCAAGATACAGGATATTCCTCTGTTTAGGATTGAGCTTCCACGCTTGAGTCAGGTCAGTTTCAAAAACAATAAAAATTAGTCGGTTTCCGATACTTAATTTAGCTGGTAAATCATACGATCGAATGGCAAGGATATGCCCAAATTCATGAATTAAAATTAATACTATAGAAATTAATAGATAATTAATTACATTTAGCATCATGGAATCGAATAGGAATATGTCTTTGTAATGAGGAAAAAGTTCTGGATTCAGTATAAGAATTAATATGTTCGATACTAGCAGAAGCAAGTAAACCTTGTTCATCGTTCCATTAAAAAACATATTTCCAACCCAGTGTGGGATCCATAAGAAACCACCTGCATTTGATACAGATTTAGCCTGCTTCTCTTTATCTCTATTAACTCGTACCCCATCCACATCTTGAACAAGGCCTAACTCTACCAATTGCTCCACAAATTCGATGATATCCACTTCTTCCTCGGGATAAGAATCTTTTAGTGTCTTTTCAATCGCAGCTAGACCTTCACCTTTGTCCAATCGTTTAATTGCATCAACACTTATCTCAGGTAATTCAAAGAAATCACCAGAAATCAGCTCCTCCACGATATAATTTTTTTTATCTTTTTGAATGGATAGCGGATATAATGTTATTTCGGATTGCAAGGATACCTTCAACATTTAGCCTCCTCTATAAATTAAAATAGGATGCTAAAATTTCAGCATCCTATAAGTACTTACTAATCATTTCGGAATTAACCAACACCACCAGCAAGTCACTTTAATTTTATTAAGTTTGCGAATTTTCACGTTTTTCTCCTCCTCTCATGTACATACCCTTCCGATATGTTTTAGAAATTTGCATCCATTGAGGGTAAATTTGTTTAAATAACTCGATCAGTTGTGGATCGAACTGACTCCCTTGTCCATCGAGAATTCGTTTATATGCTTCTTCAAATTGAAGTGCTGGACGATAGGACCTGGATGAAGTCATCGCATCAAAAGCATCGGCAACTGCCGTAATTCTGGCTAAAAAAGGAATATCTTCCCCAGCTAGTCTATCTGGATACCCTTTCCCGTCCCATCTTTCATGATGATGGTAAATCACTTCAATATTATCGGCAATTCCATCGACATCTCGAATGGCTTCGGCTCCAACTACAGGGTGCGTCTTAATTATATCAAATTCTTCATCTGTCAGTCTACCAGACTTTGTCAAAATGGAATCCGGTATATTAACTTTTCCAATATCATGTAATAGACAGGCATAATAAAAATAATTTAATTCAGAGGGTTTAAATTTTCCTGTAGCTTCTGCCATGTTCATTGCATATGCAGCAACCCGTTCACTATGTCCCCGAGTATAGGGATCCTTCAACTCTAGTATAGCAATGACTCCTTTAACAATACCTTCCAATTGTTCATCATATGAGTACTTCAACGCTTTTATATAATTTAAAAAACGATGAAGTAGTACAAAGGAAATAAATGACAGAACTAACAATATACTAATTGGAAACAAAATCAATGGATCCTGTATAAATATACCAACCAAAATATATTTTAGTAATAAACCAACTGTTATAAAATATGTAAATTTCTTGTTTACAAAGATTGGAGCGAAAAGTACAACTACAAGTTCTACCATGTTTCCGCTAGTGTAAGTAAGCGTACTGTCTTTATAATACAATATATCTGAAATTACATTAGTTAAAAAATAACCGAAAAATAATATGTATTTTACAGATTCTGTTTTCTCCTTTTTAATCAAATAAATAGATAAAGGGATTAGCGCAATGATGACTCCATATTTAACAAACATAAAATCGTACCATACTGTACTCTTTGCATTAGCATCGCTCCATGGAAATGCTGGGAAAAGGTTATTATACAATATTTCATATACAAAAAATACAACATAAAATAGCCATAAAAACAGTACTGTTGAATGCTTTTCTTCTTGTAACAAAGACGTTTTCTTCATATTTCACCTCGCAATTTATTTACCAATTAATAGACCTTATTATAACACGAGATTGGAAGTTAGTTCTATATATATCAAGGGTTTTATGCAAGGGACCAATGAAATCAATGATTCTTTAGTTTTAAGCCAAATAAAAACGACTGGTGCCTATACCAAACGTTGCACTGTATTCAATTCTACACAACAATAATCAATTACAACTCTTTTAATATAACGCGCTATATCCTCTGATAGCGTATACATCTCTTCCCCATCTTCTCGTAGTGCTTAACAGAAAAAAACGAGCATACAAGTCTAATAATTTGCATGCTCGTTTTTATATAGATTAAAGTGGAAGGTCTTTTCGTTTAAATACTTCTAAACTAGCTATATAGAGAACGATGCCAATACCTAAAAGAAGACCTAGCTTCCACCAATAGTTTTCCCCTTCTAGAATTGCCGTCGTATCAAACAATGCATTTATTGTGAAGTAGCTCAGTACGTCAAGACTATCGTCAACGGAGCTTAGTAGCTGAAATAAAAAGAAAGCAATCGGAATACCAGCACCAAAAGCAAGGGAGTTTTTCGTTAAGTTGCAGTAGCTTGAGAAAAAGAACGAAATACTACTAATAGCAAACATTAATAAAAATAAACCAACATTCAGCATGATAAAATCAGCTATCACGATGTCCGTCTCAGATTGAAACACCTGAATGGCGATAAAACCAGCCACTGTTTCAATAAAGAACATCACAACTAAAGCTACTATTAAGTAAAAGGCTTGCGTAACGATAATTGTAGAACGTTTCGTTGGTGTTGATAATAAGTATGCCATAGAACCACGATCCACTTGTGTGGCTATTAAACTATTTGCTGTCATAATGATGAAAATAATTGGAAATATGACACCATGAATAGAATAGAATGTTGAAGCAAGCATACTTAGTAATGTCGTTTGTCCGAGCATTCCTGCAAGTGGTGTACCCTCTACTAAATGACTAATATCTGTTAATGTACTATCATCAAATACAGCAACCATAATTACTTGTAGTAAAATTAAAACTAAAGTAAAAATAAGCCAAAGCTTTACATTTGCGCGTAAGGTTTGTTTAAATATCGTACCATTAATCATGGGATGGGCCTCCTGAATATATATGATAGAACTGCTCTTGAAGTGTATGTTTTTGTTCTGTTAAATTATCGAATTGATATGCTGATAAAATAGCTATAAATTTATTTAATGTATTGTTTTCAATATTCACAGAAGCAGTTGTGTTACTAATAGCTACAGAATCAATCTTTTCTTGCATAAAGCGCGTACATTCTTGTTCATTACTAAACTCGATGATAAATTGTTGATTATCATTTGACATAATCGTTGAAATCGATTTGATTGTAATGATCTTCCCTTCTTTAATCATCGCCACCTTATCACAAGTTTCCTCGATTTCTTCGAACATATGGCTAGACATAAAAATTGTTTTGCCTTTTGCTTTTTCGTCTTTAATAATTTGTATAAATTCCGCACGCATCAATGGATCAAGTCCTGTTGTAGGTTCATCTAAAATAAGAATTGGAGCGTTTGCCATCAATGCGACAACAATGGCGGTTTTTTGCTTCATTCCCTTTGACATCCGTTTAATATTTGCTGAAGGGTCGAGTTGAAGTCGCTCAATTAACTCATTTGCAAAGCTTAAATCCGTTAGCTGTAACAGATCTGCTTGCTGATGGATGAAATCCCAACCAGTTTTTACATCAGGAAAGGCAATTTCACCTGGAATGTAGCCAATCCACTGTTTGATTTCCGCCGCATCATGCCACGCATCAAGGTTTTTAATTTTCACTGTTCCTTTATGTGGTTTTAAAAACCCCATTAGATGGCGAATTGTCGTCGTTTTGCCTGCTCCGTTTGTACCGACAAATCCAAATGCTTCACCCGATTCTATTAAAAGATCGATATTAAAAATACCTCGACGATCTCCGTAATCTTTCGTAACATTTTGTAATTCGATTATTGCCACTGGATTTCCCCCCCTTCCCGTCGATCATAAAATTCCATGAAATGCTTTTCTAAACTAAACGGCACTTCGTTGAAACTTGAAATAGGAAAATCAACAAGTATTTTAATGAGCTTTGATAAATCATTTGGATAACAGCCGATTTGAAGTTCATTTGTTTGTTCATTTTTAAAGAGTAGATTAAAGCCATTCGATTCAATCATTTGCACAAGCTGTGTATAATGCATTGCGTTTTGAACTGTCAAATTAAAGACCTTTTCTGTCATTTTTAATAGTTCTTGTTTGTTAAATGAAGAAATCAAGTAACCATCTTTAATAATCGAAATTTCATCACAAGTAGCATCAATTTCAGTGAAAATATGGCTTGAAAGTAATATTGTTTTGCCGCGCTTTTTCTCTAATTTTACAAAGTCGATAAAACGTTGCTGCATAATCGGATCTAAACCGCTTGTAGGCTCATCTAGGACGAGTACATCCGGATCATGCATGAATGCCGTCACAATTGCTAATTTTCTCTTCATACCAAGTGACATACGTTTTACCTTCCCTGAAGCATCAAGGTCAAAGAATTCCATTAGTTTTTTACAATGTGTATCATCTTTAACTTTTCGTAAATCCATCATCATTTGAATGAATTGCTTCCCTGTTAAATTTTCAGGCAATGCTACTTCGCCAGGTAAATAGCCAAGGTTTTCTTGAATAGTTTTAGCATTTGTCCAACAATCTAGACCATTTACTGTTACGATCCCCTGCTCTGGTTTTGAAAATCCCATAATGTGACGAATGGCTGTTGTTTTTCCAGCCCCATTTGGTCCTAGAAATCCATATACTGTGCCTTGTTCAACATTAAATGAAACATCAAAAATACCCCGTCCATGTCCATAATCCTTTGTGACATGTTGCAATGAAATAACCGTCATCTTCTCACTCCTTGAATCGTTTAAGGGTTTAGGTCTTGTAGCTATAATATTGTCTTGATTAGTTTTTTATTTAGCCCTTTTCTGACACGATGTTGTTATAAGTATAAAATATTGGAAATAAAGAAGCTATATGCAAATATATTACAGTTGTTGTTTTAACTGTGATATTGCTTACTCTATGAATTAAGAATTTTAATTTGTATAGAAATGAATGTACTATGCGTGATTTCTTTCTATTTAGCTTTAATGATGAGTATTCAATAAAACCTACATTCTTAAACTTTTGATTTTTATATGACTTTATTTTGAATCTTGCCATAAAAATAGTAATTTTCATGCTACAATATTGAGGCAGCATCACAGCTGACTCCTTTTTCGAAAGGAGGTGCACTGCATGCCGAAGTTATCACGACAAGAAAGAGTAAAGGCTGAGCGAGAGAAAAAGCGTGAAGAAGGACTGACCATCTTTCGATACGCAACGGATCTTTTCCGTTTATTTGATACATTGTATCGTTTCTTTCGTATGATGTTGTAAAAACACAAAAAGAGACGTTGATTCCCATTAGAATCAACGCCTCTTTTTGTTTTCAGCCATATAAAAAACGTCTGGTGACCAAACCAGACGTTGCACTGCATACGATTCTTCACGACAAGAATCTTTCTGCCTTCATTGTATGCTTTTAAATGGTAAAAGTCAATGAATTGCTTATATTATATTCAACATGAAGGGTCATTTATGCTTTTTTCAACAAAGTAATTTAATTATTTGGTTCTGTAATAGGATATTGCTGTTTTTTAATTCAAATGTTATTGTCATTATTTTGCCATTTTTTCTTCTTTCCTACTAAAACCAAAAATTACACTTGAAAAAACAAATAACGTCATACATAAAAACATCGTGATACCATTCCATTCCCCATTTAGAAGAGTAATATTAGTTAATATTATAAAAAACATTAGACAAATAGTCATATACAATATTAAAGTGTGTTTTATTGTAAGTACCTCCTTTATTCGGATGTAAAGGAATAATTGATAATTATTCCTTAGAATACTTTACGCCTCTTTCACAAAATCATACCGCGCAACTTGCTCACCACCAATAAACAATCCTTCTATCTCGGTAAATCCAGCTTTTTTGTAGACTTGCTGCGCTACGATATTTTCTGGTTCATATGAGATATTTATCAACTGATGCTGTGGCGTTTTCATTGTATGAATGGCTTTGATAATAAGGTAAACGGCTTCTTTTCCATATCCTTTGCCCTGATAGTTTTCATCAATCATCAAACGATAAATCCAAAATTCATGGTCTTCCTCATCAATACCAAATAACGTGAAGCCTACCATTGTTTCATCCTCATAAATACCGTGTGCATAAAAGTTTTCAAGAAAATTTAATTGCGCTAATGATACGGCATTTGTAGCTACAAAGTGATTTTGATCCGCGGCTACTTTTAGTTTAATCGCAGTAATCCAATTATCCTTTGTAATCGGTTTTAAATGTAACATTTTCATACGTCCCCTCTACTCGCATTTTTTACAATCAATATGATTTTGGTTCACATATTTTGATAAGATGCTCAGAACTCAATGTTTCTCCTTCAATTACAATTATTGAAGACTATAATTTTATTACTTGATTCCTAAAATAAAAGCGTTCCACAATCTTTATGGACAGTGGAACACTTATTCACTAACTTTCAATACGATACCGCCAATTGGCATGCTTGACATCATTGACATTAATATGTGCGATGCTCGCCTCAATGCAATCGTTTAAATTTAAGTCCTTTGCATGTGCAAAGTCTTTTAGGCATTGTAAAAGCTCCTTATCGCATGTTGTACGAAATTCTATGCGATCTTTAGGACGATTTTTTTTGTTGAAGTTAATACCGCCTGTTTCTAGTAAATTACTATACCCATTTTCGAGCAGATAGCTAATGTGGGTGTCATGTAGTTCAGCCATTTGTTTGAGCTGTTCGACCAGACCTGCGCTAATACGGGTTTTATATCGCATGCGCGATTCATCGGCTGTTTGAATAAGTTTTCCGTTATGTATTTTCCACATAGGCACGCTCCATTTGTTGTAAAGATTATGATTCATTATAGCAGGAAAAACACTCCTTATGTGATAAGGAGTGTAAAGTGTAAAGTTACGGTCGGTTGTTCTTATTTAGGTGTAATTGTAAGGTTTCGTACATGGTTTAACTATAATAAAGCATTTACATCAAAAATAAATTGCAGTACATTTCTACATGGTTCAATAACGCATACAACGAAGGTAATAGAATTCTCAATAAATATACTTAAACTAGCCGTAAATCATTTATATTATATGACCGTAACTTTACTATAATTACTATACCACCCGTAAAAATAATTAAACTTATTTATAATAAGCTAGTTTTCGTTTTGAAATATCTAAAGAACGTTTATAATAGAAAGACTGGAGGTGCCTTATGCTTAAAATTAAAAAAATAGAATTTATGAAAGTATTGTATGATGATGCATTAGCACAAAATATTTTTTCTATCGCGAATATTACGTTTTCGAATTATGAAGCGATAAACGGTGCCCTTCTCTATTGGCAGCAAAACAATTCTGAAGAGCCCTATACAAAAGCAGGCGACTATAAATTCTTTTACGATTTAGCAAAAGCCCAATATTTTGCATCAGTGAAGTTTCCAAAGGGTTGCGAACTAACAAGTGAAGAACGCCAGGAACTTGCATATATTTTACTGGAAGAGCGCGGCGCAATAGGTACATATAGCTTCCTTTCAACAAAGCCGAAAGTTCAATTCCATATAAAAAAGGCGTTTGAGGCCATTCCGTTTCCTAATGACTTTGACGTGGCTCATTTTGATTCATTATCTTTAATCCGGGCATTAGAATCTAATGATGAAGCGGTTTACGAAATATTGCCGTATGACCGCGCGTTTATTAATTCATATTACAGCTGGCTGCATTTAGCCGCCAAGCAGCACCATAGTAAGCTACTACCTTATTTAGGCTATATTCCGTTTACGTACATTTGCTATAAGAATCCATTATTATCGGAGCAGTTTTTAATTGAACATCTACAAGCAGTGAACTTAGAAGCACTTCAACATAATAAAAGTGTATTAAATCGTCTTACAACGAGCTTCAAACGGTATTTAATTGATGAGTTATTAAAAAATAAAAAGCATATTCATCCAGATTTTGTAGATCAAATAGACGATTTTATCGAAAGTAATGTCTTTTATCGATCATTTGACATTGTCTATTTACCAGAAGTGGATGAAATTCCAGTCATGGACTTACAATATTTCGAATATGACCGTGGGAATTATAAATGGCCAGGTAGCGAGCATTTAGTGAAAGGTATCCCGTCATTAAAATGTCAAAGATACGACCGTTATGGTGATAAGCGCTTAACGAATAGCGAGATGGACGACAAGTTTGCGATCATGTCAAAAACACAGCAAAAGTTATTTACGGCTGTATCAGAATTACACTGGATTAATCGCTACAAAAACGAAATCGATTGGTCGTATGTCTGTCAGTATAATGAGCAATTAACAGAAGAGTTTTTAATGGCCCATATAAAATATATAGATTTTGAAGCACTTGGCCAAAATACAGATATAGCGGTCAATACCGACTTTTTAGAGAAGTATATGCATCGTTTTAATCATTCCAAAGTTGTACCCTTAATTATTCGTCATTTAACCGAGGATTTCTATTTATCACATAAGGACCAAATTCAAGTCAATATCGATGTACTTTATAAATATATCGAAAGCATTGATTTAGATGAGTTTGCCCGAATTGAAAGTCACTTGAATAATTAAAGAAGGAGTGTCCCAAAAACACGGGACACTCCTTTTAACTTGCTTCAGCGAGGTTCCACCCCCTACTGAATGAAGCAAGTTAAAGCCTTTGGCAGATATCACTGATTTTTTTAGTAAGCACGAAAAAAATCTGGACGCAATTTCGCCGAGGCGTAATTGAACGTTTAATTATTCTTTTCTTTAATAAATGCGATGAGATCTTGTAAAGGAAGCAAATCATTTAAATATAACCCTTGAACAAAAGCGCAGTTTAACTCTTTTAAAATGGCTAGGTCTTCACCATTTTCCACTTTAGTAGCTACCACTTGTAAGTTGAGTGCGCTTGCCAGTGAAATAATCGCCGCTACCATTTTGGCATTTGCAGGTACAAGGTTTAGCTCATGAGTAAATGATTGATCAATTTTTAATAAACTGATTGGCACTTCACGTAAATAGCTTAGTGACGAGTAACCCATACCGAAATCATCAATTGAAATTGTAACGCCCAATTCATGAATTTGATTGATTTTATCGTATAACTGTAAATCCGTATCTAGTAAACATAACTCAGAGATTTCAATTTCAATATGCTTAGAATCAAGCTGAGCTTCTTCTAAATAAGTTGTTAAATCAACAATAAAGTTCGCATCTTTTAAATAATCTGTCGATAAATTCACAGTAATTTTGAAGTCATCATCGACATGCGGCTTTAGCTGTACCATATGTTGAATCGAATTTTTTAATACGTATTGATCAATTTCAATAATTAAGCCGCATTGAGATGCAAATGGCATAAATTCAACCGGGTTCATTTCACCATAATCTTCGTCATGCCAATAAATGATCGATTCTGTACCAATAATTTTTCCTGATTGCAGGTTATATGTTGGCTGGAATCGTAACTCAAAAATGTTTTCACGTAATGCTTTATGTAGCTTTGTTTCTAACACTAAAAATTGATCATTTGAACCGCGCATTAATTTTCTGTATACACTATAGCTATTGCCTTTTTTCGCTTTCGCTGCGTACATTGCAATATCTGCTGTTTTTAATAACTTCGATACATTTTCCCCGTGATCCGGATAAACACTAACACCTAAGCTGATGCTGGCGTAAAACTCATATTCGTCAAAGACAAAGCTTGCTTTAAAGACATCTAAAATTTTCTCTGCCATTTCGTTTACAAGTTTTACATCTTCTAAAATATATACAAATTCGTCGCCATTCAAACGGTAGAACGAGTTTGATTGCGTATCAATATCAGTTAAACGCTTCGCTAGTTCGATTAAAAATAAGTCTCCAATTTTATGTCCTAAACTGTCATTAATATTTTTAAAACGATTTACGTCAAAGAAAAATACAGCAAATTGATTTTTATTACGTAAGCCGTTTGAAATTTCGTTTTCAATACGTTTTGAAAGACTGCGACGGTTTGGTAGACCAGTTAAATCATCATGATATGCGATATGTGCAATTTTTTTTATATTCTTTTGTGCTGTAATATCAGTTCGAATTGATATATAACGCTCTGGTTTACCATTTGCACCTATGAACGGAACAATTGTTGTTTTTACCCAATACAATGATCCATCTTTCGCACGATTACAAACATCAGCTTGCCATGTTTCACCGTTGCCAATCGCGCGCCACATTTCTTTGAAAAATGACTTCGGATGATAACCTGAATTTAAAATACGGTGGTCTTGGCCTATTAGTTCTTCACGACTATATTTTGAAATCTCGCAAAATTGATCATTCACTTGCAAAATTAGCCCTTTTTTATCTGTTACTGCTACTATAGAAGTTTTATCGAGTGCAGCTTTCAAATCGACAAGCTGTTCGTATGATAATTCCATTGATTCAAGAATTTTTGAATCTGTCATTTTGGTCATGATAACATCTCCAATCCATTAGGATTATAAAAATTACAATGTTCTTATCTAAAAATTATAAATTGGTTTCCCTGTTTTAGCCAACTTTTTCTGCAAAATAGTATCGATATTTCATAGGCTGCTATGAAACATTCACAATTTCATCATATGTTAATAGGCTTAAAATATCCTAAAAAAAAGGAAATAACCATTTCAAAAGGGAGGCTTTTAAAATGGTTTTAAAGGATATGAAATAAATTTTGTGATAAAAGTAGTAATTATTTACTAGCAACTTATATACCTTTTAGGCTTTAGGAATGCATTTGATCTGTTAAAGCTTTTAACTTAGTGGTTACAGCGTTTAATTGGGTGATTACTTGTCCTAAACTTTGGGATGCCGTTTGTTGCTGACGGGCAGAATCAGTAATGATACTAACGGTTTGAAGTGATTGCCCGTTCATATGAGCGATTTCATTGAATAACGAACTCGATAACTGCGTCTGGTTAACGACATCTTTTGAAGCATTTGAAATATGGTCGATATCTTGTTCTAATGTTGAAATCATCTCCAAGATTGTTTCAAAAGCATGCTCACTTTCACGAATAAACTGATCACCCTTATAAATTTCTTCCATACCGATTTGCATCTTTTGTGCAACATTTCCGATTTGAAGTTGAATCCCTTCAAGTACACTATCCATTTTTACTACAGATTCTTGTGTACTAGATGCTAAATTTCGAATTTCACTTGCAACTACAGAAAAGCCTTTTCCTGCATCCCCCGCACGTGCAGCTTCAATAGATGCATTGAGTGCCAGTAGCTTTGTTTGTTCAGAAATGTTATGAACGACCATTAAAGAGTTTGAAATATCTTTCGATTGTGATTCTAATATTTCGATTAGATGCTTAATCGACGCAACCGTTTCAGTAATGACAAGCATTTGGTTAGTTACGGCATTTACTTTCTCTTTACCAAGAGCTGCACGTTCTAGGCTATGTTTCGCATTTTGCGTAACATTTTCAGTACGTTCATGAATACCTGCTAATTGCTGGATACTTTCCTCGTTTTTGCGTACACTTTCGTTTAATGAATTCGCTTCATTTTCTGCATTTTGCTGGAACTTTGATAATGCATTGGTAATATTCTGACTTGAATCAAAAGATGCAGAAGAGTCGATTGCAATTTGTGCCGATAACTCGTGTAAATGATTACTTTCTTCATTAATTAGACGTAATAATTGTTGCAATTGCTGCTCTGCTATTTCATTATCTACTGCTAATCGTGTTTCCACTTTGCGAGTTGATAAAATGACTATGCTTGTAGAAACAGCCGTCATCACTAAGAAAATCGCATGAATCATGAGTAATGCAAAGCTATAATCCTCGGTTCCACATAATAGCTGTGGAAAGAAAAAATAGCCTGTTAAATGATGTACTGTAAAAATAGCCGTACTAATAATAATGTACTTTACTTGTTGGAAACTAGCGATCATCGCTACAACCATAAAAATGGAGAAATGATATTCTGTTAAGCCGTCACCACCAGCAATGATCGAAATACTACTAAATGTTAACGTTAGTGCCATGAATAATTGCTGAGCATCGTGCTGTTTTCTGTATAGCCAAAAAGTGAGTACCAATAAAACTACCGGAATAACAAATAGTACATTCATCATAACATACAGACCACCAACAACATTTGTAATGCCTTGCAGCAATAAATAGCCATCTAAAAATTGAAATTGACGATGTAATAGATGGGTAAAGATTGATAATAAGACAACAAATGTTGTGAGAATTAGCATTGTCTTCGAGTTGTTACGTTTGGAATTCAATTGTTCCACCTTCTTTTTTAATAGTAATTATTGATTTTTTTCCTTATTTAGGTAAATTTTATCACTTTTACATATTACTAATTTATCATTTATAAGTAAAGTGTTTTTATTCTAATTAAAATATACATACTCCTATAAAAACAAAAAAATCATTTTACACTTCTAATAGGTAAAATGATTTATCTGAAATTATGGAGTTGCAAATTCATTTTGCCCCCTATTCTGACATGCACGATCATTATAGGCGATTAACTGATTTTGGGATAAATTTATAATAAAATAATGAAAATTAATAGGTTCTATATCATGTCGTTCGCAAGCTTCTTTATAATATTCGAAGCCACCTCGGTAATCTAACATTCGTTTTTCATCTCCATTTCTGATGCATAAGTATTATACTCTTGAAGCTGCTCTGATGATAATTGCATTACATAATATCGGAAATTAACTGGCTCTAATCCGAACTGCTCGCATTTTTTTACATATACTTTATATCCTTGTTGGAACATTGTCATTGTTCGTCATCTCCTCATTTGTACTATAACAGATTTTATTTTGTAAATTAAATATATAACAGTTGTAGTACAGTGTCAATAAATTTTCTGAAAAAAATAAAAAACGCATTTAGAGTCATGATAGCTCAAAATGCGTAACAAGTTTACATAATCTTATTATTTAAAACTATTAAACGGATTGTTCTTTAATACTTCTTGAATTTGTTCATCTTCAATATGCGTATAAATTTGGGTCGTTGCTACACTGGAGTGACCTAAAATTGCTTGTAAGCTTCGGATATCCGCACCAGCCTTGTACATCATCGTTGCCGAGGTATGTCTTAGTTTATGTGGTGTTAATTTATCCTTTGGTGTAATACTGTTTCGATTGATTTTCTTAACAATTTTTGCGATTGTTTGACGAGCAAAACGGGTTCCTTTTTGCGAAACAAATAATGGCTGTGATCCTTCCCCTTTATAGACTTTACGCTCCTGCATATAATTTTCAAGCGCAGCCAAACAAGCATCGTTCAAATAGACTTTGCGCTCTTTATCCCCTTTTCCAATAACCGTTAGCATGCGATCGTTTATCGAATCCATATTCAATGAACAAAGCTCAGAAACACGAATTCCTAAATTCAAAAAGAATATCATCATACAATAATCACGTGAGTTATAATGCTGAAATTCAACAGCCTCAATAAATTGTTGTGCTTCTTGGAAATTTAAATATACTGGCTGGCGTTTCCCGATTTTTGGCGTTTCTAAATGCTCGGCAGGATTATCCTCAATCAGTCGACGTTTCCCTTTTAAATATTTGAAAAATGCCTTTAACGTTGCTACCTTGCGAGCGCGTGATGCTGCCGAATTTCCGCGCTGCATTTCACAATATTCCATAAATAAATATAAATCCTCTAGAGTTACATCCTTTATGCTATCAATCGTAATATCAGATATATCAATCGTATGTATAGTTTTAATATCAAGGTCTTGTTCCATTGCCTTGATAAAACGGAAAAATAATATTAAATCATATTCATATTCTTTTCGAGTGCGAGGAGATTTCCCCGTAATCGTCGTCAAGTAAATTAAAAAGTCTCGTAAATACTTTGGCAGTTTCATAGACGCAAATCTCCCTTTCTAAGATCAATTATAGCATAAAAAAGGTTCCCAAATATAAATTTGGGAACCTTTTTTATAAAATGGGCCATTTTCAGCTAATTTCAATGTGAAATAGGTGCTTTTAAGAACGTTTGTTCTATGTTTGCGATTTCGCATTCAGACGAAGTGAAATAACTGTTTGTGGGTAGTTATACATCTCGATTCGTTTCAAGTCGATTCTGCGGATAGTGGATGAGAGCGTTCTTTTTGCAATTATTGGGGTATTTTGAGGTGGATAATGCTTTGAAGTCGGCGGAAAGTCATTAAAGTATCCAATTTGTTGATAGGTGGTCGTTCTAAATTTTTGGGGGTTACAATTATTTTACCCATTATTGGTCTTACGAGTTCTAACCTATTAGTTGGTAAACAAATTCATAATCGATTAACAAGCGATACCGGAAGCAAACACCGTGCACTAAGACAAAAAGCAGCCTCGTTTTAAAACGAAGCTGCTTTCATTATTGTCCTATAAACATTATATATAAAATATATAACACGATGATAATCAGTGTAAATTTTAATACTTTACTAACAATTTTAAAAATAAGCGGAATGAAAATAAACAACAAAATTAATAGAATAATTACTTCCATTTATACGAATAACGTTAACGTTTTACCGTTACGCTCCACGTTCCAATTTGAAGAAACGATTGTTCGAATTTGCTGTTCTATACTTTCTGATGCGGGCACATTTCTTAATCCGTTGCCCGTTTCTAATGTTTCATATTGCTCAATCGGGATATTAAAGCGCATACGCATAATATTACGCAAGCCGTTGATTGTCATAAATTTTACTGTATAAATATCCGTGTATGCTTGTTTGAATGTGTCAAAATCCGTGTCATAAAGTGATTTGAGTACTGTAAAGTCAAAGTTTTCATCAATATTAAATGCACCCTGATTTTGCTTAAATTGCTCGCTTAATTGTTCAAACGAAATGCCATTCGCTTTTAAAAGTTCAATCCCGTATGCTTCCATCATTGAAATCGCCATTTTCTGCTCCCCTTTAGGTATTTTATTCAATTGTAGCATAATTATTTTTCCTTTTGATTAAATCTTTGACCGCGTTCATCTAATACCCACTTCCGAGCATAGCCAAATTGTTTGTATAGATCCAGATCCTCAGAATTTTTCAATTCTTTTTGAATTGCATGATAACGCATATTTGTAGCGGTTACTTTAAAACCAAGTTGTTCGGACATCGCTTTGTATATCCGCTCTATTGTTTTTACACTAATCGGTTCCCCTAGCTTATTACCAACACCAAGCCAAACATACGGTGAATACTCAGTTAGCGGCATAAATGTGGTTGTATGCTGTTGATAACGCAGCAACAGTGCAGAAAGTTCTTTTGTAATAGGCAAAATGCGGAACGATTTTGACGCTATTACTGTTAATTCATTTGTGGTGTCGTCTATATGTCTCCATTGCATGCGTACAAGCTCGGCCGGTTTCAGAGCGAGTTCAGCAATTATATAGACAATTGCTGTGTTCCGTAATGCAAGCCAGGCATGTTCTTCAGTTAGTGCAATATCATATTGATGCGGCCAAAAGCTTAATGCCTGTTGCAACTGCTTTATTGGCAATACAACAAGCGGTGTCTGTTCTTTTGTTAGCTTTTGCAAATATTGTTCATTGTAGAGTGGAATGACACCCCGTGAATGCAAAAATAATAAAAATTGGCGAATCGCTGCAAATTTGCGGTTCACGGAGTTCTTAGATGGATACAATGTTTGGATTTCTATTGTATAGCGTTGTAATGCTTCATTTATATCCTCGCTATTTCTGGTGATAATTGAAAATTGATTGGAATCAATTGTATATTGTTTCACTGTATGAAAGGATTTATTCAACGATTTTAAATAGGCTTCAAACGCTTTAACATTCGGTGTGAAATCCAGCATGTTTCTTCACTCCTTTGCTTTTATTGTAGCATGTTTAGCACTATTGTTAGAAAAAAGATTAAACAAAAATGCTAAACATTACACTTTTTTACTTGAAAATTCTAAATTGCGTGTCTCCTACTGTTGAATTAGTCTATAATGAGCGATAAAGTGAATCTTTGCTCGGTGAGGATTTTCCTCATACTCCTCGAGCATAAGCTTTCACCAATCGGGCTTTTAGGGACATTGAATCACCCACTTAGCTAGTTCATTACACTTACCAGCTTGAAATGGGCGTCTTACTGTCCCTTAATGTAGGATAAAAGGAAAGTTTAGGGGGAAAAACTATGCAAGTACGAACGACAAGACTAGAATCAGAAGAAGCAAAGATTATTTATCAGGAAACAGCGGGCCTTGCGATTATTACAATTCACCGTCCACAATTAAAAAATGCATTAACAGCAAATATGTGGGATCAGCTCGCAAAAATTGCACTACGCACATTAGAAAATCCAAAAAACAAAGTGTTATTATTGCGTGGCTCAGGTGAGAACTTCACAGCAGGGTCAGATATTAAAGAATTCAATTCTATCTCTTTAGAAAAAGCCGAGGAAGCATTTATTCATATGGAACGTACGATTTCAACTATTGAAAACTTACCGCTTCCTGTTATTGGTGTAATAAATGGTCCCGCAATGGGCGCAGGCTTAGAATTAGCGCTCGCATGTGATATCCGAATCGGTTCAGATAAGGCAAAAATGGGGATTCCTGTTGGTAAATTAGGGATTACATTAAACAATAAATTTGCAAAACGCCTTGTGGATTTAATTGGCCCATCTGCAACGAAGGATTTTGTTTTTACTGGCCGTATGTATAAAGCCGAAGAAGCCTATAAAGCCGGCATGTTAAACTATTTAGTCGCAGAAAAGGATTTAAATCGCTTTGCTATTCGTATGGGTAAACTGGTTGCCGGCATGTCTCCTGAATCATTAATAGCCGTAAAACGCTCCGTGAAAGAATGTATCGATTCAACACCAGCCTTATGGGAAGGTTCTACACCATTTGTATCTCAAACAGATTTTGCTGAAGGCGTTCGAGCATTTGTTGAAAAGCGTCAACCACAATTTACACGTAAATTAAAATAAACAAAAAATCCACTTAATGCACGAAAATGCTTGAGTGGATTTTTTGGTAGTTATTCATTTACTAAATACAATATGGGTGTTTTTGTCCATCCCCTAAACTACTTAAACTCCTGTAGGAATAATATTAACGTGGTCTGCCTCCTAGATAAGTTCAGCTTTCTTTTTTCTAATAAGAGTCCAAAATCCACACGTACACAACAAGATTCCAAAAAAAGTAATAAAGACAACAGGGGAAATTATTTTAACAAATGAAAGCCCAATCATAGTAACACCGACAATTAAATAATGGTGAACCGCGTGTAAATGATAGGCCTTCTGCTCAATATGCCATGCACGAAAGTAACCCTGTAAAAACCCTAAGATGACTTGCAATAGGAGTACACCATAGAGAAGAATTTCAAACGAATTCTTTATACAACCAACTAGTATGTATACAATTCCCATACCTACATAAATAAAAGGTATATAAGAATTGTTCTTATTCTTTTTCGATTGAAAGACTCGATAGCCCCAAGCAGCCGCAAAAGAAAATGCGGCAAATAACCATGCAAATAATGTGAAGGTCAAAGATACTTCTTTTAACCAAACGATATAATATGGGAAAATAGCGACCTGTCCAACAGTTACAACAAGAGGGATATACTCTTCACTTCTATTTTTCATGTTGTGCTCCTTCACTTGATGTAATAGTCATAAAACAAATTTTGAAAGACTTCATTTGGATCTCTTCGTAATTTTTCTTTCTGGAATTTTTTCCATTCAGGATAAGACTTTATGAATTGTTCTTTTGTTTGATAACGATAATAAGGAAGGTAATAGGTTCCTCCATGTTCAAGGGTTAAACTGGTCCAATCTTGGATAATTTCTTGGGCATTAGCAATCTCTTTTTCTTTTAATCCATGTTGAATCAAAATGACTAGACCAAACATATCCTCCTTAGCATAGTTCAAACTGGTGAGGTTGTCTTGAGCAACATATCGTACCGTAATATTATGGACTTTAAAATCTTCATTTTTGTCGTTAGGTGAGAGCAACTGCTTTACATCATTTATGTATTCTTCGTAAGAATTGACTGGAACAAAAAACTCTTGCAACACTTCGATTCGACCAGATTTCGTAAATTCCATGAATGTAGACTCCGAGCGCATAGCGTTATTTCTTGTAATCGTATTACCGTCAATTGAATCAATATATAGTTTTTGAGTTTCCCAAAAAACATCCTCAAAGAATCCGCCTTGTCGTCCAAGATCAAGCGCCAGCTTACTAAGATGTACACCTTGTTCTCCTTTGAGTGACGATTTATGATCCTGTTTTCCTGTGTAATTGTAATCAATCACATACATTTCGTCTAAAAAGGTATTTGGAGCAACACTAACCCTTGCATAGTGCAATGCTGTATTATTATGATCTAATAAATTATTAAAGTAGGATTCATACTCATCTGTTTTCAATTCTTCTGTATGGATGGTATATACGTCATTTTCCGTTAATTCCAATGTCACATCTAAAATCACACCGAATAATCCATATCCGCCAAATACGTATTTCATCCATTCCTCTGAGTTATCTCGGGTTACTTTCTTGATTTCTCCTATAGGGGTTAATAACGTCATTTCTTTTACCGTACTGGCCATTGAGCCAAAGCGAATATCTCGCCCGTGCGCATTTACTGAAAGGGAACCTCCTACCGAAAAAATCGACTGAGATTGGGTCACTTTTAATGCCAAACCATAAGGTGTTATGGCTTCTTGAACATCTTCCCATGTTGCTCCACCTTCTACACGGATGGTTTTTTCCTGCTTATCAATTTCTAATACCTCATTGAATGTCCGCATATCAAGAACAACACCATTTTTGAAATACGTATGGCCTCCTTGTGAGTGCTGTAATCCAGCAACTGATATTTGCTGGCCATTCTTGTTTGCTTGTTTTACAATCTTTTGTAATTCCATACGATTTTCCGCTTTAACTACTCGTTCAACACGTTCTGGAAGAAGACCTGTATAGTCCGTTGCTAAATTACCTTGAGAGAGTCCGTATTTTCTTTTCTCAATCGGGATGTTCCATAAGATCACGACAACAAAAACAAAAACTAGACTCCCAAGAAACCATGGTTTTATAGATAATTCCTTTATTGCTTGCATATTAACTCCTTTTTTATAAATCGTATGTCATCAGTATTTCATACTTAACGGTGGCTTTAAGGGGTCTCGTCAACATTTCGGAAATGGTTGGCGAGACCCCTAACTATAGTGCGTTTTCCTTTCTATCCCTATTACACGAATATTAATTTGTTCTGGTTCCATGTGGAAATGCACTGAAAAGCTATCTGCAATGGCTTGCTGCAACGCCAATATTTGCTCTGGTATCGAATAATTCACCGGAGCCGCTAAATAAATTTCGAATGATATACGCGGGACTTGATTGACAATGCATTGTAAATGCTGAATGCGTGTAACCAATGAATTGGATTCAACAACATGCTTTACAATGTCCGTATAAACCGTTTTTGCAATGGTAATCGTTTGCTGATGAAAATCTGGACGCACCAGTGTCGTTTCACCAATCTTTACACGATTTGGTGCAATAATATCCATTCCGCGCTGTATAAAGCGTTTGAAAAAGTTTTGTTCCACTTGGCGAAAAGGAACAGGCATCAGATGCTGACCTTGAATTTCACGAACAAAGCGAGCACGATCAATCTCTTTTTCACTGCGAATATCCTCTACCTTATAAAAATGCTTAATTTGCCCTAATGCTAAGCGTTCGGCAATTTTCTTCGTCATTTTCGTAGATGTACCGATAAGTAAAATTGAAGGGAGTTCGTATTTTTGTAAAACATTAAGTACTTCCGTTCGATGTGCTTCTTCGTCAAAAATTGCACGACGCACTGCGCGTAATACAGATTTTTCGAATTTTGCCGAAGTACCAGCTACCTTTTCTCCATCAATAATTAGTAAACCATCATCAATGATCGCACGTATATGATGGTTGTGTGCAAATTGAAGCGCACTCGTACTTTTTCCTGTGCCACTTGCCCCACTTAATGAATATATTTCCATAATGATTCCCCTTTAAAAACGTAGAAATTTTCTCTTCTATCTCACTTTAACGCTTTTGTGTAGTAAATTAATTCTGTTTTCTGATTTCATCCCCATTATACTGTATGAGTGTGATAAAATGGGGCTTACATTTGAAAGTTTTTAAGGAGTGTTTTACATTGAATATCCAACCATCAAAAAAGATGTCTCTATTTGCACCTGCTATTTTTGGAGACTTAAAAAATCATGCAAAATTACAGCAACAAAAAGGTATGGAATTGATCGACCTTAGCTTAGGTAGTCCTGATATTCCTCCTGCTGAAAACTTACGCCAAAAGATGTCAGAGTTAACAGCGCTTTCATCTTCTTACGGCTATACACTAACGGGTATTCAAACTTTTAATGAAGCAGTTTGTCGCTATTATAAACGTGTAAATGGTGTGGATTTAGTACCAGAAACTGAAGTTGTACAAACAATTGGCTCACAAGAAGGCTTAGTACATTTACCAGTCGCTTTTTGTGATCCAGGAGATATTGTTTTAACTACAAACCCTGCGTATGTTGCTTATGATGCTGGTATTCATTTAGCGGGTGCTATACCTTACTACATGCCATTAACAAAAGAAAATAACTATTTACCAGATTTAAAAGCAGTTCCTGAAAATGTTTTACAGAATGCAAAATTACTAATTTTAAACCTTCCAGGTAACCCAGTACCTGCAATGCCTTCCTTAGAATATTTTGAAGAAGTCGTAGCATTTGCAAAAAAATATAACATCATCGTGTTACATGATGCTGCATATTCAGAGTTCTATTTCAAAGGTGATGCACCGATTAGCTTCTTAGCAACTCCTGGCGCAAAAGAATTTGGGCTTGAAATTAACTCATTATCAAAAAGTTTTAGTTTAGCTGGTACTCGTATTGCCTACATCGTTGGGAATGCCGAACTAGTTAGTATGATGAAGCAATTAAAATCGAACTTGGATTTCGGTATTTTTGAGCCAATCCAGCAAGTAGCTGCACTAGCACTTGATAATGCAGAAGATGTAACAGCAGAGCTTCGTAAAACGTTCTCAGCTCGCCATAAAACATTAATGGAAGGCTTACAGTCAATTGGGTGGGAGGTAGCGCCAAGTGACGGAGGAATGTTCGTATGGGCGCAATATCCTCAAAATATGAACTGTGTAGATTTTGCTTTTAAAGCTATTGAAGAGACTGGAGTTGTCATGGTCCCTGGAACAGTATTTGGTTCTGAAGGTGAAGGCTATATGCGTTTAGCATTAGTACAACCTGTCGAAATGTTACAAAAAGCAGTAGCACGTTTAGCTACATTATAAATAAAGAAAGAGGCTGTCCAAAAAGTCATAACTTTTTTGGCAGTGCAAACCTCGTGTAATAATAATCCGCTTTAGGCTGCTTTTCACGGTGGTCAGAATAGGAACGAATGCTAAAACCGTCACATCGTGTGACAACGCATTCATGATCAGCTTCGTGCTGGACTCCATCTTCGGCGGAAAGGGAGTGTCCCAGTAATACTACTCGGACACTCCCTTTCCTATTCCATATGATAATAAATAAATCCTTGCTCTTCAAATTCAGTACCGTCTAAAAATACAACCTTCGTTTTGAATATTAAGTGCTCATCCTCATTACAAATCCATCGATCGTCTGGAATAAGTTCAAAAGGAACAATTTCAGCATCTTTCGAATGAATGTTGCCTACTAATTGAAATGAATGTTTTGCAATAATATTTTGCACACCATTTGCCTGCACAATTAATACATTTAATGCAATGAAATCAATCTTATCGAAATCATTTTCATCTTCAGTCGTAATATATACAGAACCATTTAAAGTTCCGCCTTCAACAAGCTCTGTTTTTTCTATTACAGTTTCTACTTTTACGTCATTTTCCTCAATGGTGATTAACCATTTGCTTAACATAAATACTCCCCCGATTGTTTTGCCTAATATGCGTTTGTTATTAACATATTCAGCTAGATTTTATTTATACTATTTCTTCTATATTTTTCCCTAGCTATTTCAGATGTTAAACCTAATGTGGTAGAAGTTAGAAATAATGGTCAAAACCGCATGATTTTTCAAAAAAAACTGTACCAAAAATTTTATTTGGCACAGCTAAAAGTGTTAATTAATTTTTTCATAACGATTTGATTCGTCTGTTTGGAACCGATTGTAGCGTACTTTAAATAAGCGATATAGATGGGTTACGAGCACTTTAATAATGGCATAGCCAGGAATACCAAGGATAACACCAGGAACACCAAATAATGCGCCAGAAGTTAATAATACGAAAATAATTGAAATTGGGTGGATGCTTAGTGATTTCCCCATAATTTGTGGAGAAATAAACTTACCTTCGATTAATTGAACAATTGTCCACACAATCGCTAATTTTAAAAGTAGCCATGGTGAATTGACGATGGCGATAATTGCAGCGGGTGTTGCAGCAATCATTGGCCCTAGATATGGTACAACGCTTGTAATCATGGCCAAGAACCCTAGTAAAAGCGCATATGGCATACCGATAATTACAAAGCCAATTGTCATCATGACCCCGATACAAAACGACACTAAAATTTGCCCTTGAATATATGAACTGATTTGCTTATCCATATCATGTAAAACTTCACCAATTTCCTCACGCATGCGCGGTGGGAATAAAAGCAAGATGAAGCGCGGCATTTTTTCGCCTTCATATAATAAGTAAAATGTAATAAATGGAACAATGACAAGTGAAAGTACAAAGCCCGTCACTGCCGATACAAATCCAGTAATACCTGTCGCAACACTTGTTGTAACAGCTGTTAACGTATCCTTTACCGTATTAATAAAGTCATCCGTAAAGTTTGTCAAAATTTCATTATAATTAAAGTTAATTTTTGAAAAATACTCATCAAATTGCGAGTTATTCAAAAAGGACAATATATCATTTGCAAAGGTCATTAATACGACCGGGAATTCTTGCACTAAGTTAGTAAATTGATCACGTAGGAATGGGAAAACTAATATAACGAGTAACACCATCAGCGCAATAACGATTAGGTATAATATTAAGATCGCTAATGCACGTGGTATCTTCCAACGCAAAAGTAACTTTAATGGTGGGCGCAATAAATAAAATAAGATAACGCCGAGAACACCAGGTAAAATAATCATTTCAAATAAGACGTTTAATGGTTCAAAAATGAATGAAATTTTATCGTACATAAAGATGATACATCCAACGAGTAGGATGATTACAAGCAGGAACAATAAATTTTTCCCACCTAAAAAACGGATAAAATGTGATGCAAAAAAATTTGATTTTTCTTGCGGTAATTTATTAGCTCTGTCTATTTCTCTTTCTTTTTCCAAAAGACCACCTCAACATATCGACAAAATTAACTATATCCTTTATTTTAGCATGAATATTAACCTATGAACTAATGGTTACTCGGTTAAATTTAAAAAATCGTGTAATAATTGTTTATTTTGTTCAACATCAATTTCTAATACAGAACCTGCATGTCGATAACTTCCAAAGCTGTATGTCCCCTCAGCTGGTATTGTCATCTTCTCTATATTCATTGTTCCACCAGAAACTGCTTTTAAAACCGTTGATAATTGCTCTTTACTTGTTAAATCTGTTGTGATATAGCCCTCAGCTGCACCGACGAATTTTGGCATGTTCAAGATGTTTTTGGGAGATATTAGTTCCTCCTTCAATGCTTCAATGACCTTTTGCTGACGTTCTACACGCCCAAAGTCCCCTTCAGCATCTGAACGGAAACGGGCATAGCCAAGTAATTCTTTCCCGTTTAGATGTTGCAAACCTTTTTCTATTTCGACTTTAATGTCCCCACTCATATCCTTTTCAACGTCCATTTCAATACCGTTTGGCGCTAAAATATCGATTAATGTTTCGAAGCTTTTAAAGTCAATAATTGCATAATGATGGATTGGTACATCGAACATATTGTTTAACGTTTCCTTTAATAAGGAGATGCCACCTAAATAATATGCTGTATTTAGCTTATATGATTTGTAGTCTGGAATATCTGCATAAATATCACGCATGAATGAAACGAGTTTCATATCATTCGTATCACGGTTCCATGATAATAACATCATCGTATCTGATCGTGACTGCTCTTCCCCACGACTATCTACCCCAGCAATAAGGTAATTTTCAACTGTTCGATGGTTTTCATCGGGTTCAAATTGCTCTACGGGAATTTTAGTTTCAGATGCTAAATTATATCCCTTTTTGTATTGGAAATAACTATATGCGGATATACCGATAATAATAATTAATAAGGCAACTAACAGTGTTCGCCCTTTTCTTAACTTACGATTCTTTTGATAGCGCGCTTGACGTGGTTGCTCTTCCATAAAAATAACTTCCTTTCTATTTACATGAAGTATAGACGAATTAAGATGGAATTAGTTGCAAATCTCTATGAATGGCAACAATTATTATGAAAACACTTGTATTACTATCAAAAAATGCATTGCTTGAATGACTTGAACAGGATATAATAACTATATTTATTAGCAACTTGGAGTGTGTTTAGATGAAAAAAGCAACATTTGCTGGTGGCTGTTTTTGGTGTATGGTTAAGCCATTTGTAGAGTGGGATGGTATTAATAAAGTAACAAGTGGTTATATGGGTGGCCATATTGAAAACCCAACATATGAAGATGTAAAGCGCGGTGATTCTGGCCATGTTGAGGTTGTTCAAATTGAATTTGAGCCAACAGTATTTAGTTATGAGCGTTTGCTTGAAATATTTTGGATGCAAATTGATCCAACTGATGCGGGAGGTCAATTCCACGACCGCGGTGAATCTTATAAAACTGTAATTTTTACACATAGCGATCAGCAACTTGAGGCTGCTCACAAGTCCAAGCAGCAACTAGCTGATAGTGGTCGTTTTAAAAAGCCAATTGTTACAGAAATTCAGGAGGCGGCTACATTTTGGCCAGCTGAAGACTATCACCAAGATTATTATA
This sequence comes from Solibacillus daqui, assembly GCF_028747805.1. Taxonomy (NCBI): domain Bacteria; kingdom Bacillati; phylum Bacillota; class Bacilli; order Caryophanales; family Caryophanaceae; genus Solibacillus; species Solibacillus daqui. The sequence continues at coordinate 2,068,380 of NZ_CP114887.1, read as the reverse complement.
AAAAAGAACAAAAGCATTATAAAGAAGATCGTGAAAAATCGGGTCGAGATTCGTTTATTGATGCACATTGGAAATAATTAAATCGGATAGCAACGTTCCCTCTAGGGCGCTGCTATCTTTTTATTTGAAAATAGTATGGAATGCTTCGTAAATAAATTTTTTGTAAATGGTTTCAGGGTAATCTTCTACCCCATTTTTTGCAAAAATAATATCTCGTTTTGCAGCTACTTCATCGTGTAAATGGAAATATGCTAATGCGCGTATTGCAAAATAACGATAATATTTCGCTAAGTCAATTGGATGATGTAAATAAGAAGGTATTTCAAAATTAGTACCAATTTCGATCACTTTCTCAAAGTTTTGCATTTGATATTGAGCGTACATTTGTTCACCAAGAAAAATAGGGTTTTTAAATAAAAATAAGCTTGCCTTATATTTTTCTTTTGTATGCTCAATCATTGGCTCAACTGTTTCGAACTGTAATTCAACATTGTTTAAATAATGTAAGTAATTATAGACATAAAGAATGGTAATGGACGGTTCATCCGCAAATTGTGATAATAAGCTCAGCTTTTCGATATATAGCTTGCTCTTCTCATACTCCTCATTTGCAACAGATTGTATAAATAAAATTTCGTAAAAGCGGTCCATACGATATAAGATTTGTTTTTTCTGAGCCAGTTCTAATGCTTTTTGCAAATAACAATTCGACATTTTAACATCATCTACAGCCGAATATGAAATCGTCAAATTATAATACAAATCTAAACGAACAATCGGGTCAATAATAAGCTCATAGGGCATAATACGCTCCTCGCCCTGTTTTAGAATAGCTAGTGTTTTTGCGTAATTTCGCTGTTCTATTGCAGCTGAACATAAATAGAAATAACAACGCAACATTCTACTATATACATGTATCGCCTCATATTGATCAATAAACTTCCAATATTCATCAAGTGATTTTGCATTATTAATCGTACGGTTCATTAAAAAGTAGACTTCTCGTAAACGAATTTGCTCATAATTAGTCCCTTGAATTTGCGCTAAGTGCGGTTCAATTTTTTCAATCATCTTCACCGTTAAAGATTGAAGTTCATCTGGATCACGAATGATCTTTCTACGTTCCATATCATCTTCTATATCTAAGTACAATTCTCGCAGCTGAGCTAAAGTTCCATCGTCTATTAAGAAGCTTACCTCAACATTTAACTGTTGGGCAATGAAGCGTAGGCTTTCCATTGAAGGCTTTGCTTTATCATTTTCAATTAAACTAAGCATCCCCTTAGTTAAACGGTCTTTTGCTAGCTCAGTTTGCGTTAATTTCTTTTGTTTTCTAAGCATTTTGATACGTGTACCTAATGTCTCCAAATCCCCACCACACTTTTTTCTGAATATTATAATTAAACTATGAATGCAACTTTTTTACAATAGCTTAACTTAAAGTTTAATGAATATACAGAAAACTCCGTGAAGCACATACTTATTTGGTATTGTAAAATAACATTGACGTAAGGTGGCTGTACAAATGAGGGTATATTTTCTTTTTCTACAAAAATTTAGAAGTATATATTTTAGTTTAATCGTTCAATAAAATGTTTAATTTAGTGTTACGAATTTGCAATAATAGCGTCGATAAATGTTTTCCCGTATTTTTCGAGTTTACTTTCCCCAACACCGCTTACTTCTAAAAATTGCGAGCTGTTTTTTGGACGACGCATACACATATCTTTTAGTGATTTATCCGAGAATACAACAAAAGGCGGTACTTTTTCACGGTCAGCGATTTCTTTACGGATTTGGCGTAGCACTTCAAATAGTGGATCATTAGTATCTACTTGCGCTTTAATAATACGCGCCTGTTTTCGGAGTACGGCGTGTTTGCCAAGCAATACGTCCTTCCCTAAATCTGAAATTGCAAGTGTCGGAAATTGACCGTTATGAACAATAATTAACTTTTCTGCAATCAAAAATTCAATAAAGCTGGCAATTTCCTTTGCATTCATCGTTTTTAAAATACCATATGTCGGTAGCTTGTGAAAATTGAAGTCTGTTACCTTCTTACTTCGTGAACCAGCTAAAACAGAGGCAGTTAGCTGCTTACCAAATTTTTGCCCCATGCGGACAATACACGATAAAACTTTTTGTGCATCAGTTGTGACATCTTGCTGTGGCCGATCATCCGTACAGTTGCCACATTTACCACAATTTGAGCTCGTTGGATCACTAAAATAATCGATAATATAGCTTTGTAAACAACGCTCAGTATGACAATAATCAATCATCTTATGTAGTTTCTCTAGCTCTAAAGGAATGCGGGAACGGTCCTGCGCTTGATCGATTAAAAAGCGCTGCGTTTGCTCATCAGATGATGCATAAAGCAGTATACATTCACTTTCTAAACCATCTCGCCCTGCACGACCAGCCTCTTGATAATAGCTTTCCATATTGCGTGGCATGTTGTAGTGAAGCACATAACGCACGTTCGTTTTATTAATACCCATTCCAAAGGCGTTTGTTGCGACCATTACTTGTACTTCATCGTTTAAAAAGCGATTTTGTTCATATGTGCGGTCTTCCTCAAACATACCTCCATGATATTTTGCAACAGCAACTCCTGCACGCGAAAGCATTTCATAAACGGCTTCTACTGATTTTCGCGTAGCTGCGTAAATAATACCGGCTTCATTAGAATTTGCTTTTACATATTGCTTCACGTAGGCTTCTTTATTTTCACCAAGCAATACCGAAAACGCTAAATTTTCACGTGCAAAGCCTGTAATGAAGGTATTTTCTTCGTCAATTGACAGCAGTTGTTGAATATCCGCACTTACTTCTTCTGTAGCCGTTGCTGTAAGTGCGATCACAGTTGGCTTTTGCTCCCATAAATTTGCTAATCCTTGAATCGTTCGATAGCTTGGGCGGAAATCATGTCCCCAGTGCGAAATACAATGCGCTTCATCAATGGCTAATAGTGGTACTTTTATTTGCGATAATTCCATACAAAAGCGCTCATTTTCTAAACGCTCTGGTGCTATATATAATAGCTTAATTTTGCCGCTACGTACCGCGTATAAAACGTCTTGTACTTCATCAAAGCTTAGCGAGCTATTAATAAATGCTGCTGGAATTCCACTATTCGTAAGCATGTCTACTTGGTCTTTCATAAGTGAAATAAGTGGAGAAATAACAAGTGTTGTCCCATCTAGACATAGTGCTGGGATTTGATAGCATAATGATTTCCCACCACCAGTGGGCATAATCACGAGCGTATCTTTGCTTTCTAGTACGCTTTCAATTATTTGTGTTTGGCCAGGTCGAAATGAGTCATAACCAAAATATGTTTTTAAATGTTGCAATGCTTGTGTATTCATAATACCTCCCGAATAGTGCTGTTAGCTTATTATACATGGAAATACTTGTTCGTAAAAGCGTACATACGGTAGCCCACCAAAAGTAAGTAGTCTGCAACTGATCGGTTTTAGCAGTGAAATTACTCAATGTGAGTAAATATTGAATGGAACGTTAAAAGACTTAATACTCCAACTTAAGAGATTTGTTCTCTATTTATCAGGGATTTATATCCTCAAAGCTGTATAGAAAAAGCCACAAACTTTATTAAATCAGCGTTTGTGGCTTTTCGTATGGGACATTATTTGTCCAGCTTTTTATGCACTTTTGTTAAATCCAGATATTACTCGCGAGACTCCATATAGCGCATTACATCTGCACAAATCGCGTAAAGTTCCTTCATAGTTAAAGGATGATTTGTTGCTTCGATTTGTTTAGCAGTTTTTTCACTAATTACTTCCGCATCAATTAGGCTAGCCCAATTGTCTTTTGACGTTGAATCATTTAGATAAATAAACGATAAAATGTCACTTGCTTCCAGTAAATCGAGCGGTCTATTTTCTCTACTACATAAAACATCATAGCTTATTTGTAGCTGGTCACTGTATGCGGCTGAACTTTCTAATGCCATTCGTTTCGATGCGCTCATTAACATATTCATAAAATTATGCGTGGATACTTCTTTTTCAATCGGCAATTCATTATCATAGCCTGCAACTACTAATCCATAATCCATTAACAATTGAATAGATTGATCGAACCATTCATCCTGATAAGGGTAAGTAGAAGTTATATGATCGACAAATGCACCGTGCTGTTTCAAATTAGTGCGCAACTGTTCAATTAACTCTTCATCCTTACTTAATTCTCTGACCGTAATCCCTTCAAGAATAGCAAGTGAAGCTGCAATGCCAGCTGCATCGCCCGTCACCATTCCAGTTGGGACTATACGTGCACTCCCAGCTGCTAGAGACGAATAGCCTGAAGAACGTCCTACAACGAGTAGTCCATCAATTTCTAATGGCACTAGCGAACGAAACGGAATCGCATATTGTTCTGGCGTTGATAAGACATAGCCATAATCCTGTGGAGTTTGTGCTTGGACATCCACTGGATAAGCACCATACCCTATATTGTCCCAATGATCCATGTTTGTCCAAATATCTGACATCGGAAGTTGGTATTCTGCTAAAATATGTCTTGTTTCACGAACGTATAGCTCAGTTGGATAACTGACAATTTCAGCATTTTCAAATCCGCTAAATTCTTTGCGCAAATAATCGACAATATGTAGTGTTTCACGTTTTCCTTTTTCAATTGCTGCCAATTTTGCTGCTTCATTCACCCCATCGACATCAAAAATTTGTAAGGCATTAATATAATAATCCTCGTCTTGTTTTACTAAATTCAAGCCTCGTAAGCGTGTATTGCTTTCTACAGGCTGATACATATCATGTAGTTCTGAAAATCCCCAAGCAACAGAACGCGTTACAGTTGCAGGGCCAAATTTTTCAGATTTCGCGGCCTTTTTAACACCACGCCAATCAACATTTTTTAAATGAAGCATTAAAGTAACAGCCATTTTCTTATCTTCTATGCCAATATCTTTACCACCTAAAAAGTATGGAACCTGTGCCATTACTGCAAAATCTGCATCTTGAGTGGCATCGATAAACACTTTCCCTTTTATAGAAAAAGCCCCATATTCGTTTTCAATTTCGACTCCGGTTACGGTATTTTTGTGCATCACTGGGTTATTAACAGTTGTATTGACTGCTAATGTTAAGTTTTCTTCAGCATAAACGAGTTGTTTAAAAGCTGCCTTTGCATCTTGAATATCAAATCCGTTGCCGTTTCCAACTAATTTGTGCCAATCCTCATATACGCCTCGGCTAATGCTTTTTTGGTTTACACTTTTGGGGATATCTAGAAAATTGAGCATACCAAATGTATACAGGCCGCCTAAATCTTCGCGCTTTTCGATTAACAATGTCTTCGAACCACTACGGGCAGCCATTACCGCTGCAGCAACTCCCTCTGGTTCCCCCCCAATAACAATGACATCATATTCGTTATCAAATGTTTGAAGTGTGATCGGTGTTGCGTATGATTGTTTTAATATTTTTGGTTTGGTAATCACATAAATAACACATATTGCTGTAATGAATACCGCCAAAATAGCGATAGTTAAGAGTAGTTTTTTATTTTTCATGATGCCCCCTGTTGAATGTTATCTCTTTTCAAATTATACATTAGTACAGAAGAAATTCTATGTATATGTTGAGAAAGTTACTTTTGTATAAGTAAGTGATTTGTACGATATAATGCTGTAAAGTTTTGTAATTCCTCATTTTGTACAACTTCAAGTAATAACCAATCTTTTCATATCGTTGCCATTTCATAGTGATAGCCATCAAGATTACGAATAAGTATGAAACATAATAAGATTATGTAAACTTAATTTTATTAAAATCCAATACTGAGGAAATCCGTTACAAAAGATAGATTTCCTCAGTGTTACTTATTTTCGACGGGAACCCATTTTACTATTTGAGACATTAAGAAGACCGGCAATTAAATATGCCGGTCTTCTTTAGTTTCAGATTTTATCACTTTCAGCCTATTTTCCCCGTGACCTTCTACAATATGCTTCAATATAGAAAGTTTGTTTTCCCAGAATTGCTCGTAAAAAGCAAGCCATTGCTTTAGTTCCATTAACGGTTCAGGATGCAGTCGGAATATTTTTTCTCTTCCTACCTTATGTCCACTTACTAGTTCAGCTTCTGAAAGAATGCGGAGATGTTTGGCAATTGCGGTACGACTAATCGGGAAATGGGATGTAATTTCTGAAATAGGTAATTCTTTTTCTGCAAGTAATCTTAGAACTTCTCTTCGCGTTGGGTCAGCAATCGCTTGAAATACATCATACTTTTGTTGAGATGCGGACATTTAGCTCTCCAATGACTTACGAAGATTTCCGATGATGTTAATCCAGCCACCAGACATTCTATCGTGAATAACCGAAGCCTTTTCGTTCGCTTTCCCTATAAGTTCATCTGACTGTTTCCAACCGCCATGAATAAGTGTGAACTCAGTTTTTTCTCCCAGCTCTTTTAAAATAAAGGTAACAAACCATCCTTCCACATCCCATGAAAAAGAAAGACGATTTGGGGGCTTGATTTCTATTACTTTACAAGGTGAAGGTCCAAAAGGTGATTGAAAATGGAATTCATGTCCTACTTGTGCTAGAAAATCATTAGGCATGAACCATGATGCAATGCCCTCAGCAGTAGATACTTGTTCCCATACCTTTTGAATCTGTGCTTCAATGACAACTGTCTGTTTTATATCTTGTAATGTTTTTCCCATTAATTCCCCTACTTTTCTCTTCTAATATAAAACCATTTGGTTTCATGTCAATATTAATTTACATCCATCTATCTATTGAAAACATTGTACAATTACGTTTCCAAAGTCTTTCACATCACGTAGATAATCATAGCCTTTTGGATTACCAAAACTATTAAACGCACGTACTGCTACAATATTTTCGCTTGGAATCATTATACACCGTAAGCTGTTGGCTAGATGGTAGATATTGAAGTATTTCTTCATCTAGAGAACGGATAAAACCTCCATGTAACGCATAGGCCACAGCAAAAGCTATATAACTTTTACGGCATGATGCAAGATGGAATTTCGTATCTGCTTGAACCGCTCTCGCATCCTCTTTTGCACTTTGATAGCCCCAATATTTTTCTATTTTCAATTCATTATTTTGATATAGAATTAGTGCTGCAACAGTACAATTTAATGTTTTGTATGTATTTTCAAATGCCTTTATTATTTCTTTAACCAATTCGTTATTCCTCCCATTTTTCGTAGCTTGTTTTATCTTTTACGATAGTATTAATTTCTTCAAATCGTTTCACTACATAGTCAGCCTTTTGCAGTTCATTTTCCTGGGCAAAATCAAAATCTACGCCAATTGATGTTAGTTGATTGTCTGCAGCAGCTTTAATATCAGATGCACGATCTCCAACTACAAATCCTTGTTTGATACTATGTTCTTTTATGACAAGCGCTACAAGCTCAGATTTGTTACCTGAAGCGATTCGATCAATACTATAAACCCCTTTAATCCAACGTGATAATTGGTAGTATTCTACAATTGCTTGTAAATAAGCTGTTTGTCCATTGCTAGCAATGAATAATGGATAGTCTTGCTCTAATTTTTCTAGTGTATATTCGACACCTTCATACAAAGCGCCACTTCCTGTTTCAATCAGTTTAATAAGTGCACTTTGGAAAATACGATTAGTATTATCACGCATTTCAGTTGTATGGTGTGGACATAACGTTTCCCACACGACTGTTAGTGGCACGCCCATAATGTCACGATATTTTTCTAATGGAGTAATGCCTTCCCATAATCCCATTTCACGTAATTGCTGAAAAGTGACTTCAAGTGCAGGTTCTAAAATTCGATTTGTTTGAAATAATGTTCCGTCCATATCAAAAATGATAGCAATGTTCAATTTGTATACGCCCCTTTTGTTTTTTCTTGTATCTATTATAGTGTAACTAAAATTTCCAAATATAGTTGCATATATTTGATTAGTTCATGCTGATTTGTTATTGCCTTGTTAGCTTTTTTTAGATTAATTAATCAATAATATAGTGTCGGATAATATGTTATTATTGATTAAAGAGACTTGCAATGTTGCAAATCTCTCCTGGTATTACTTCAATTTCACAAGTGGTACACTTGCATTTTGTGGACCACAGCCGATTATTGTGAATTGATTATTCTGAATTAGGGCTTCATTACAGCTATAGCTCGCTTCGCCATCTTTTTGAACTGCAATTTTGTTATCTTTATACGAAAGTTGCCAAGTTAAGTCTGTTGTTTTAATTTTAATATTTGTAAGATGCTTGTTTGCAAACATTTCAAGTGCTGGTACTTCACTCAGCTTTTTTTGTTCGATAACGTCAATCGTAACGACCTTTTCATCTATTAAGGCATCTGTGTTGATAATATTCGCGCCAATTAGTTTATATAATTGGTCTTCAAGAATAAATGTTAATCGAACTTCCTCTTTGTTTTCATCTACTCCATTTACAAAATAATAGACACCTTCTCTTTTTGCTTCTTTAATTTTAAAACCATTAATAGGGCTTGTTACATACGTCATTTCCTCTTTCACATCATCTGAACTAATAAGTAGATTAAGCTCATCATAATAGTGTTTATCAATAGCTGTATTAAGCTTGTTGATAAACTGATTTGCGGCATACTTTAGTTCGTCGCTATTATACGTAAATATGTTTTTGTTATAGTGTGTTGTGAAATTTTCATGCGGCTCGCGATCTAACTCTTGAAGTAATGTTCGGTTTTTCTCATAGCGCTGCTGCCAGTCAATCGGTTCATCTATTGCTTGTTGAAGGAGTGCTTCAATTTGCTGAGAGGTTGCCGTAACTTGCCCACCGTTTCTTGTTGTTGTATACGGCACAATTTCTGCAACTTCAAATTTAGTACTATTTCTGATATGGATGAGTGAAATATTGTTGACTTCATCAACTGCTACAATTTCTCCAAGTGTTAGCAAACTATTATGTACAAGAACATTAGGATGCCCTGCAACGTCTTGAGCATTAACTAAAATCCATTTTTCGCGCTCTTTTTGCTTAATGATCTGTCCAATTGTGTTTACATTTGGTGAATAGACAGCTACTTCAGCTGGATACGTCGGTGCTAGTTCCTTTTTTTCATTCGGGATATTTTGTGCTACCCATGTTGCCTTTTCAGTTGAATCCGAGCAGGCTGCAAGAAACAACACAATACAAATTAATATGAATTTTTTCACAATGTTCTCCTTTACAATAATAAGATTATGTAAACTTAATTCTGTTCAAAATTAAAAAGTAGCCGAATACTCGACTACTTACTCATTATAAGGATTTCTTCATTTTTTGCATTACGAAAATCGAAATTGACATCAGAATGAATAAAGTTACGAAAATTAGCTTAGTTATAAAGTGATTTCCAGTTATGTCGAATACATAACCAATGACAAGAGGTATAACCGCGCTCATCATAAAGCCGCCTGAAAGCACCATTGAACTCCATTCATTTGCCTCTTGATTATTTTTCGCTTCATCAAGTGGCAGCATTAAGCCAATTGGAAATAATCCACTTAAAACTGCCCCGTAAATAATCGTGCCAACCCAAATCGCCCAATTAACATCGATAAAGAAGAATACTGAGCCAATTAATCCCATTAAGACTAATCCAAATAGCCACGCAATACGATTTGGGAATTTGTTAATCATTGATGGAATTACAATATTACCAACTAATTGCACTATCGTCATTAATGTTAATACAGAACCTGCTGTAAGTAAGCTCATCCCCTGCTCTTCTGCAATCGATACTAACCATGTCGTTAAGCTAAAGAACAACGACGTTTGAAAACCAAAGTATATTAATATTGTCCAGGCAAGCCCGTTTTTCCATGGATTACGTGCAGGCTCTGTAGAAGCTTTTTGCGCCAGTTTCGCTTGTCCTGAATCGACAGTAAGTAACCAGCTAATCATTGCGACAAGTGCAAGTACGCCCCATACTCCAAGTGCTAATGCCCAGTTACCTTCAAAACTTTCGTAAAAAATTCCGGTAAAGCCTGAGCTTAATGTCGCACCAAAGCCAATCGCAAATGAATATAGCCCAATAACCGGCGCTATTTTTGTTGGGAATTTTTCTTTTATGAAAGCATTGATCATCGGACTAATAATTGCAATTGCAAAACCAGCTAAAAAGCTTGTAACTACCAGTGCGCTATAGCTTGAAAAAATGATACGTGCTAACGTTGCAACACCGATCAACACCAATAATAGTGTAATCGACCATTTATAACCGAATTTTTTTTGAAATGGTACAGCAAGTGGTGCAAATAACCCCATGCAGAAAACTGGGATCGACGTTAATAAGCTCATTTGTGTGCTTGAAACATTAAGTGCCTCACTAATTGTAGATAAAATTGGTCCAACAGACGTTACTGAAGGTCGCAAGTTTATAGATACCAGAAAGATTGCTAATAAAATTAGTAGTTTACTTCCTATATTTTTTTGATTCATTGCCTATCCTCTTTCTCTTATTCCTATGTTAGTTAGTAAAACACAATCCTTAGATGACTGACAATTAAAAAGATTATTTAAATAATGGTCCTAGAGCGTGATTTTAATGTAATTAAAAAAGCTATGCTGCCTCTTAAGCAACATAGCCTTCTAATAATAAAGTTTACTTATTCTTCAAATAACATTAATGATAGCGTGAAAATCTTAGCAAATTGTGCACGTGTTAAGTTGCTTTTCGGATTGAACTGGCCATTTTCACCACCGATGATGTCTAATTGCTGTAATAATCCAATCGATTCTACAGCGTCCTTATTCATTTTGTCGATGTCTTTAAAAGTATTGTTTGTATTTAATGTTCCAACATCAAGACCTTCAAATGCTAAAAATTTTGCCGTTACGTAAGCCATCTCTTCACGTGTTACAGCTTTGTTTGGTTCGAACTGATCGCCTTCAAAAATCGTTAATAATTCTTGTTTTTCTAAAATAGCAACCTCTTTCGCACCCCAGAAATTAGCAAGGTCTGAATAAGCAGATGTCACTTGTTCTTGTTCTTGTTCGTCTAGTTCAACGCTTGATGCTCGATAAATCATTGCAACTAACTGGCCGCGGGTCACATTACCATTCGGATTGAAGGTTGTCGCAGTTATTCCACTAATAACCTCTGCTTCATAAAGAGTATGAATATAGCTTTCAGCCCAGTGTCCAATTGTATCTGTAAAGTGTCCACCTGTTCTCAATTGCAGATCCTCACTTAGAAATTCTGCTAGAAAATCATCCTTGTCTTCACCTTCAAGCGCTATCCAGTCTCCTGCTGTATAAATTTCGCAATCGAACGTTTTCCCATGCTGTGTAAGCTTTAATTGAATTGATTTACCAAATAGCCCTAAGTATTCTTGATACTCCGCCTTGTATGTAGTCGAACCTTCCTCTGATTCAATTAATGACGTAATCGGCATTTTTACGATAAAGCTATCTTTTTTTGCATTCATCGTTGTTACAATACCTTCTGAATTAAGCTCAGCAATTTTAAAAACTCTGTACAAATCAAAGAATGAAACTGAATTTTGCTCTACAGCTGCTATTTCAGATAAAACATTTTTTGAAATACCATTTTCAGCTGCCTTCACATTCATTTCCTCAGTTGCGCCTAGTATTCCTAAACTTAAGGCACCTACAAATAACCATTTTTTCATTTTTTATTCCTCTCCTTTAGATTCCATTATTATACATTTAAAGATGTTTTATCAATAAAATTTTAATTATGGTCATAATTTTTAGTATTTTAGTTTCACCCTACAATACTTTATATTCATACCAAAAATTAGAATTCCGGTTTTTTTGCTATTTTTTATTAACTACTATATTTCGTCGTTGAACTCCATTTTGTTTGAGCTTTATTGAACATATATTTGGAACTTCGGCATGAAATTTAATGTGCATGAAAACAGCAATGGAAATAAAAGTAGAAAATATGTTCACAAAAGAGTGTTAGGAGGGTGGATTCCATCGATCTGTCTACCTCGTCCTGTTTCTAAATGTGTGCTTAAAGTAGGGATACAAAAAATGGCACAAAATAACGTTCTAAATATTGATTTAGATTTTTATTAACTTTAAAAGTTAAAAACCACTTCCCTTCATAGTATGGTGTCCCCAAATATTTCTACAAATTTTGGGTCATACTAAAATTATCACTCCATTCACAGGGGATTTTAATTCCAAATGTGTAAAGGTAGCATTTTTTACAATGAGGAGTGGGTAATATGATAATGAAGGGAAGTTATTTGAATGTTGAAACAATTATTATTTACGCTTGTTGCTACATTTTTATTATTTGTACCTAAGACTTACGGACACACGTACTTAGATTCAACAAATCCTACAGATGGCGCGACTATAACAGAGGAATTACAAACGATTGATTTAGTCTATTCAGGTAAAATTGAAGAAGGCAGTATCTTTAAGGTACTTGCAAGTGATGGTTCAGAAATGGCTATGGAATCGTTTACAATAAATGATGATGTATTAACCGGTACATTAGCTTCTCCTCTTCCAAATGACACCTATACGGTTGAATGGGATAGTATTAGCCAAGACGGACACCCATTATCAGGTTCATTTTCTTTTACAATAAATGCGCATGTTGCTTCTAATACTGATAACGAAACGGAATCTGGAGCTGATACGAGTGAGCAAATAGCATCAGATGTATCAAAAATTGTAGATACATTAAAAACTGAAACCGATTCTGAAGATGGGAATTCAATATGGGCTCTAATAATCGTCATAGCTATTATTTTACTTGTTATAACTGTTGTAACTATATATAGCTATAAGAGAACTTATGTTAAGCGAAAGAAAAATAAATAATCTTTTTTCGAAATAAGTTAATTTTCTCCATATCTTTGCCTATTTTATGTTATCACGTTTTTCGATTAATCTAATTGCGGAATGCCTTTTTTAACTGATGGTATTCCCTTTTCCTATTTGTCGATCTTCTTTAATTAATTACAAATCCTAAAGCTTTGCAATAACTAATATGGCCCTCTAGGAGTATAATAATGATATCTATTTGACAATCAATAGCGCTATCATCCCCTATATAAATGAAATGAGACTTTCTCTTAACCTCACCCACCTTTAAACAATTCATTATTTTCACTATTCATTTACCTCATAAAACTAAAAAGTCAATCCTTTCATTAACTTTTCACCACTTTTAACTAGCAACTGTTATTTAATTTAGCAGGTAGACGTGCTATAATAGAAACATTGTGTGCAAAAGAGAAATCTCCTTTTGAAAGCAATCTAAAATTTAACGAAAATTATTGGGAGGTACTTACATGATTCAAGTATCAGGCGTTGGTCTACGATATGGTGACCGTAAATTATTTGACGATGTAAATATTAAATTCACTCCAGGAAACTGTTACGGCTTAATCGGTGCAAACGGTGCTGGTAAATCAACATTCTTAAAAATCTTAGCTGGTGACATCGAGGCACAAGAAGGTAACGTTTCAATGGGTAAAGATGAGCGTTTATCTGTATTACGCCAAAACCACTTTGAGTACGATGAATTCACTGTACTTGATACAGTAGTTATGGGTAACAAACGTCTTTGGGAAGTAAAAGCCGAAAAAGATGCAATCTACATGCTGCCAGAAATGACAGACGAAGATGGAATGCGTGCTGCTGAACTTGAAGGTGAATTCGCGGACATGAACGGTTGGGAAGCTGAATCAGATGCAGCTACATTATTAAATGGTTTAGGTATTGGCGATGAGTTACATTACATGCAAATGGCTGACTTAGAAGGTTCTGACAAAGTAAAAGTGTTACTTGCTCAAGCTTTGTTTGGTCAACCAGATGTTCTTTTACTGGACGAGCCTACCAACCACTTAGACATTAAGGCAATCAAATGGTTAGAAGAGTTTTTAATTAACTTTGAAAACACAGTAATCGTCGTATCCCATGACCGTCACTTCTTAAACAAAGTATGTACACATATCGCTGACTTAGACTTTGGTAAAATCAAGCTTTATGTTGGTAACTATGACTTCTGGTATGAGTCTTCACAATTAGCGCAAAAGTTAATGGCTGACCAAAATGCGAAAAAAGAAGAAAAAATTAAAGAGTTAAAAGAATTCATTGCGCGTTTCTCTGCAAACGCATCGAAATCTTCTCAAGCGACATCACGTAAAAAGATGTTAGACAAAATCGAGCTAGATGATATCCAACCATCAAGCCGAAAGTACCCATTCATCAACTTCCAAATCGGCCGTGAAATCGGTAACGACGTATTAACTGTTGATGGTTTAACTGCATCACATGAAGGTGAAACGTTATTCAAAGACATTCGCTTCTCAATGAATAAAGAAGACAAAATCATTTTACTTGGTAATACGATTGCGAAGTCTACATTAATGGACATCTTAACAGAGCGCCAAAAGGCTGAAGCTGGTACATTCAAATGGGGTGTAACAACTTCTCAAAGCTACTTCGAAATGGATCATGACCAATACTTCACTGGAAGCGAGAAAACATTAGTAGACTGGTTACGTCCTTACTCTCCAGATGACGAAACAGAAAGCTTCTTACGTGGGTTCTTAGGTCGTATGTTATTCTCTGGTGAAGAAGTGAAAAAATCACCTGCTGTTCTTTCAGGTGGCGAAAAAGTACGATGCATGCTTTCTAAAATGATGTTATCGAACTCGAATGTATTATTATTAGATGAGCCTACGAACCACTTAGACCTTGAATCAATTCAAGCGCTAAACGAAGGCTTAATCCGTTTCAAAGGTGCGATGATTTTCACATCTCATGACCACCAATTCATTCAAACAATTGCAAACCGCGTTATTGAAATCCGTGAAGACGGTTCAATTTTAGATAAGCAATTAACTTATGATGAATTCCTAGACTGGAAAGATGAGCAAGGATTAAAATAATCACTGCTCCCAATCCTCCAAATGCCCTTATTTTAAGGGTACTTGGGGGATTTTTTATTTCGTTTAATGGTAAAACCCGAATCAAAAATAGCACATCTTTACGGTACGAACTACGAATGGTAAACTAACTGTTTTTTTAGGATAGTTATCTATTTTAAACACTCGAACACCATGCTTCATCCATTGTTTAGCTTCTTCATAAATCTAAAAAAGCTGCTGCCTGCAAGTTACAGACAGCAGCATTAACAAGTTGCCTAACCTATTTCTAAATATCTTTTTAGTATTAGGCATCTTATATCGAATTACCATAGATAACGAAAATTTCTATTAGTTGATTTCTCATCGTATTGTTTGGATCCATTTGTTGTAAAGCATCTTGATATTGCTGGATTGAGTAACGTGATAAAGGTGGTAATGCATTGACTGTAACAAGCTCTTTTAAAAATTGCTGCTGTTGCTCTGTTAACCAAATTTCTAGTGTATCTACGCCAATAAATACATAATCCCCTTTTGCATTCATCCCTACTTGTAATGGATATTCAGGCAAGTCAAATGGAAGTTCAGGCTGTGGATCGAGTGCTTCAATCGATTCAGCGTTATTGAGCGTATCCATTGTTGAATACAGCTCTTTCCAAGAAAAGTTCGCTGCAATCCGGTAACTAGCATATACTTCCCCAATATTGTAACGCCCCTTAATATCAAGACCAATATGTTGCTCATACATCTTTTCTTTAAGTGTCTCGTATTCTGCCAGAACTAATAAGTAATCATCAATATAAGTATCAATAGTTATGTCAAACTTAGTTAATAATGCCTCGATATACTTTTTAAAATAGGCATTTTGCATTTGCTGCTGTAGTGTTTGCTCTACCTCTATACGAAGCGAATCTACCGTTTCTTCATCTAATGTAAAGTCAAAATTTTGCTCTAAATAATTAAATAAACCATATATCTCAACCATTTGCTCATTGGCCACTCGGTAAGCATAAAATTGCTGAGGAATACCTTCCGTTCGGTAATAATATTCATGTTCATAGATTTTGAGCGTTATATCTTTATGCTTTCTCAATATATTTTTATCAAATGTAGGTAATTCATCGAAATGATACGTAACAGGCTGACCAAAATCCATCTCTAATATTTCATGCGCAATATCAAATAAAGCAAGTATATCTTTGGCAATTACTGATTGCTGATCATTTGTTTCGGCTATTTGTTCTAGCAGTTCTTGATACTGCTTATAATTATATCTTGATAAGTCCTTTAATGAATGCTGATATTTCAGTTCTAATAACAAATCTCTTTGTGCATCAGAAAAATTAATCGGAGGCAATTCCTCTGTTGTAAAAATAAGTTCACCATTCTTACCTTTTGCAAACTCAAATCGATGTCCGTCAGATATAAGTGCTGGTTGTGGCTCCATAGGCTGAAGGCGGATTGGTTTTTGTAGCACTAAATATTCTAAATAATCGATGGATATGCCCACTTTATTTTTGAATTTTTCTTCTTGTTCTCCACTTGGATAGCTCATAAATCCTGAACCATCATCAGTTAGGCCTTTTCCTGTTTCGAACATTTCACGCTCTAAAATTTCATACTTTTTATCGATAAACAAGTAATGATCTATGTAATCCTGTTCTTTTATTTTTAATTTTGCAAGCATTGTATCGAAATATGCTTTAAATTGCGGATCTTGTAAATCATAGGAAAGCTGTTCTGCTAATAGTTTTCGCTGTAATTGCTCTTTTTCTGAGGATAGTTCGATACCTTGCTGTTTAAGGTAATCGAATAGTGAATACATCCTAATTGCCTGACTGAGTGCATTGAATGTAGCCGCTTCTTTTGACTCTATTATCCAATTTCGATAAAAGTATTCATATTGGGCAATATTTAAATAAATTTCGCTGATTGGATTTTCAACAGCTGGTTGCGCGTCTTTCGTTGGTTCAGATTCATTATTTTGATTTAATCCTTGTGATTGCCACGTAATTGCTAAAGTCACTAATACAATACACACCACAATGACGCCTAAATAAATGAAAATTTTATTTCGATTGGATGATCCCTGCGATAATTGTTCATTGTTATTCAAATTATTCAATCCCCCCAATGCATTTTAAACACTTTTATTTATTATAAAAAGCCACACAATAATTTTTGTGTGGCTTTGGAATTAGTATGGATTATAATTTTGTAACGTTAGCAGCTTGAGGTCCACGATTACCTTCAACCACTTCGAATTCCACTTTTTGTGCTTCTTCTAACGTTTTGAAACCTTCACCTTGGATTGCTGAGAAATGTACGAACACATCGTTTTCACCTTCAGTTTCGATGAAGCCAAAACCTTTTTCTGAATTAAACCATTTTACTGTACCTTGTTTCATTTGTGAAAACCTCCAAAAATAAAAGTGAACAATTCAATTACACCTCAGCGTAATTGCGTCCAGATTTTTTCAAGCTCGGGGCCACAGGACGTGGGTCAGTCAGCCGTTGTCACACGATGTGACGTCTTTAGGCTGACTTCCTCTTTAAAATTCACCTAAAAAATCTGTGACATCCGCTGGGGCTTAACTGGATTCAGCCGGGGTTTGGACCCCCGCTGAATCCAGTTAAAATACAAATAAAAAATTCACATATTACAGAAAGTACCGTTCAACTAAATCGATTACTTTTTGTAATATGTGAATCTACTTGTTCGGCATCATAATTTCAATTGTTAAAATTAGTATAAAATCCAATTTTATGGATGTCAATTACATTATTTTGAATTCTACCAATTTTAACGTAAATCATTTTAGATTTGTATGTTTTCCGGTGTAAGTACAATAATACCATGATAAATTTGCGCTTCTTCATCACATGCTTCGCAAAATTCACATTCATCTTCTGACCAAAAGGCATAAAAGAGCTCATTTTTGCATGTTTCATTTTCATAATTTGCACGAAACTTTTGTAATGTGGACTGTAAAGTTGCTTGGAGCTGTTCGTCGGTTTCAAAAAATTGCTCTGAAACAATGAACTCTTCCCAACCCTCAAACTGCCACCAGGGCTCGTAATCTGCTTTCATATAGATAATTTTATACATAATTTCTAACACCTCTTCTTCCCTTTATATTAAAACAACCCGAACAATTATGTCTATTATTGAACATTTGTGTATGATAAAATTATGGGAGTGTCAAATCTAAGGAGGATATTTACAATGTTTTCTGCATTAAAACCAAAAGCTGAGTTACATGACTTATTTGAACGTGGTACAGATTTAATTGCAACTGGCCGTTTTAAAGAAACATTAGCGTTCAATAATTTCAAATTAACAAATCAAGAAGACTTAAAAAAATTATATGAGCGTGTTGCTGATGTATCACCAACAATGCAAGAAATATTCAACAAATATTTAATTGAAATTTCACCTAATGGCCAAAATAATATCTCAAATAGTCAAATAGATCGTTACTTACAGAATTTCTTCTTAGCTGAGCGAAACAATGAATACGTTGACCAAACAATTAAATTTTTCAATTTACTACGTGAAAATAAATTTGAATCTGGTAAATTAATAGTTGTCTTCAACCAATTTTCATTTTATATTACAACACTAGTACTGCATCATTTTGGTATGAAGCCACATGTTGCATTCCAATATATGAAATCTGTATCAGCGGCAGTTAATATCGAGCAGGAAATATTAATTGAAGTCATGCAGGAGCGTTTACTTGAAAATATCATTGAAGAATTAGCTTCCTTAACGGATTCAAACGCTAATATTGTGTATATGAAGGATTTGATTCAACGCTTAGATACACAGTCTGATGATATTGCTAGTTCGACTGCAGCGTCTCAACAACTAGCTGCTTCTATTGCAGAAATTGCCCGCACTTCATCGAATATTGCCGAAAAAACAAATGAATCCGTTAATAATGCCGCACTTGGTAAGCATGCCATCGAACATGCCCTACAGGAAATCTTCACAACAGAAGAAACATTCACTGAAATTGTACATAGCTTCAAAGAATTACAAAAGCATGTCGACGATATTGAAAGTGTAGTAACACTTATTAACCAAATTGCTGATCAAACAAATTTATTAGCTTTAAATGCTTCGATTGAGGCTGCCCGAGCAGGTGATCATGGTAAAGGCTTCGCAGTTGTTGCACAAGAAGTTCGTAAGCTTGCAGAAAGCACTGTTTCGGCATTAACTGAAGTATCAGCGAATGTTCAATCATTAAAATCGTATTCAAACAATGTTGCATCATCCATTTCTGAAACAACAACAATTATTCGTGAAGCGACAGGTGAAGCAAAGGAATCTTTACCTCTGCTCAACTCCATCGTTGAAATTATTGAAAGCATTAATATTGATGTCACGACAACTGCCGCTGCTTCGCAAGAACAAGCCGCTTCCATCGATGAAATTTCAGTACGCATGGTACAAATTTCTAACTTACAGGAAGATATTCGAGGATTCGGTAATGACACATCGCGTGATATTCATAAATTAGGTCAAGAAATAACACGCTTCCGAAATGAAGTAACAACATCGACCAACGTGCAACTATCTAGCATTTCTTTATTATTATTATCAAAAGCCGACCATATTTTATGGAAATGGCGAGTATACAACATGTTCTTAGGTTTAGAAAAGCTTTCACCATCTGATGTTTCTTCACATCTTGATTGTCGTCTAGGGAAATGGTATTCATCAGAAAAAACGAAATTGCGCTTTAACAACCATCCTGCTTACCACGAATTAGATCATCACCATGAACAGGTACATATTTCTGCTAGAGCAGCAGTTGAAGCGTATAACGCTGGTAATTTAGGAAAGGCCGAACAGCATCTAAATGAAATTGAGGCTGCTTCTAAGCAAGTAATTAGCTATATTAATGTTTTAATTGCCGCAATTGAAAAAGAGCGTTTAATGCATTAATTTTTCTAAAAGAAGCAAAACAGGATCGTTTTGCTTCTTTTTTATATGCTAGAAAAGCTTTTTACTTTTTTCGGATGAAAAAAATTGTTACGATAGATATAGGAAAAACGAAACCTTTTTCAGTTTTATTCGTAAAATTAGTAACCAGTAAAGGAGGTACGAAAATGCTTGGTCCTATCAATTTTTTAACAAGACACATACTCAACTTTTTAGTAGGTACTACTGCACTTGTTGTTGCGATTATTAATATTCCTGGCATGGCTAGCCTATTATCGCTACCTCTTGCTATTGTAGCATACTACGCAAGTAACAAAATTACATTGGCCATTCAAAAATCAAGCCAAAGTAAAAAAATCGGCTTTTCGAAATCAGAGTATAATTTAATCGAGGCTCAATTGAAACAAGCAAAATCACATGTACAAGCACTGAACCAACAATATGTACGAGTACGTTCAGTTCGTTCGTTCAAACAAATTAACGAAATGTCTAAACTAGCAAAGCGCATTATCAATATCGTACAATCAAATCCGCAAAAATTTTATGCGGTAGAAGATTTCTTCTATGCTCACCTACCTTCAGCGGTGCAGCTTTCTGATAAATATACGTTACTTACAAAAGAGCAAATTCCTGGTACAGATGTTCATTTAGCACTAGAAGATACACGTAGAACATTAAAAGAGCTACAAGTAACAATAGAAGATGATTTAAAAAGTGCTCTATCTTCAGACATTGAAAATTTAAAAATCGAATTAGATTTTGCAAAAATGTCGAACGAAAAGCGAAAAGATCGATTAAAAATCGGCGGTGAATAAGCTATGACAAACAACCATAATCCATTTGAAGCGTTTACAACAAGTGACAGTGTGGATATTCAAGTTAGTAAAGATCAATTTGCGGTGAATGTTGCGAATAATGCAACATCACCGCTTTTCGCATCACTTTCAAACGATATGAAGCAGCGTTCGCTAAAGCTGGCACTCCATTTAGAATCTAAACAATATGAGGATGTGCTTGGTTTTGGTCTCCCATCACAAGAAGCGTTAAAAAAATTCACCTCACAAATGCTCAATTACATACAGCGAAAAGATGTGCGCAAAGTTGGCGATGTGTTAAACGATTTACTGCACCACCTAGAGCTCATTGATCCGGATGCGTTAATTGAGCAGAAAAAGGGCTTTTTTGCGAAGATATTCAGTAAACCAAAGCAATCGATTCAAGAAGTGATGACACAGTATAATAAGCTTTCTAAGCGCATTGACCGTTTAAGCATCCAACTCGAGCACAACCAACATGCCTTACTAAGTGATTACCAATTTCTAAATGAGCTTTATGCGATGAACGAAGACTACTTTCAAGAAATAAACGTCTTCATTGCCTCATTGGAAATAAAAAAACAGCATATTTACGATGTCGTGTTGCCCTCTATTGAAAAGGCTATTTCTGAAGATGCTGATCCGTTTAAGCAACATGAATTAAAAGATATTCAAATGCAAATCGAATGGCTTGACCGCCGAATGTATGATTTAGAATTATCACGTGAAGTGGCCATTCAATATGCTCCTCAAATTCGCTTAATTCAGCAGACCAATCAAATGCTTATTGAAAAGATTCAAACGTCGATTATGACCACTATCCCGCTCTGGCAGCAGCAAATTAGTATGCTTCTAAGCATGAACAACCAACGCCGTGCAATGCAGTCTCAAGAGCGTTTGATGAATGCCTCAGAACAAATGTTACACAAAAACGGAAAAATGCTTGAAGTACAAAAAAACAGCAAGCGCCCTACTCTGTCACATACAGACGTAGACCGCTTCAAAGCAACCCAATTGCAGCTTTTACAAGATATTGAGGATACCCTACGCATGCAGGTAAGCACCGACGAAAAACGCAACGAGATTGAGCATACAATTTTGGAACTCAAATAAGGGACTGCTCTATGAAGGATGTTTTAGCTTGAATTATACAAAATGCCGAAATGTTGATTTATCAAGTTTTCGGCATTTTTATGCTCTAGAATAATTAGAGCGAAGAAGTAATTTTTGTCCCTTGGTGAAAATGCATCTTCCAACGTCCGTCAATTAATTTCCATATCGAACTGCGTAATGAATGTTGGTTATTCATTTTGTTATAAATTCGATAGGTTGTTAATATGATTTCTTCAGACATTGGATGAATTTCAAAATCACTCAACTTCATTTGTACTACGCTAAGATTCATTTCTCCAATGTTCTCGTATTTGTACAATACTTTACCAGAGCTTCCGAATTCAAAAAAATTGTCTGCTAGTAGATTAGATAGCTCTTCTTTTGATGTTCTGATTTCTGGTTCCAACAGTTTTTCCTCTAGTTGTAATAACTGTTATTTTAAAGATTTATATGTCATTATTATTCACCTTTTCAGTCCATATTTTTGATATACTAGTACTCTTTAATGCAACTTACCTACTTAGATTAGTTTAAAGATATTTCTTCACAATCTTTAAAACAACATAAACATAAAAATCCAACATAAATTGTCTGTACGAAGTAAATGCTGTATCTGTGCCTAGGCAATAATAGTACGAATGCTAAAAACATCACAATTTCTGCCAACAGGCTTTATAGGAAAAGTGAATTCTAAAAAACACCAATCCTCATATCTGAGAAATGGTGTTATTTTTCGTTTCATTATGCGAAGTATTCTTTGTAGTAGCCGCCTACTTCGCCTGTGTTATCGATGACGAATACGAACTCTTCTGTTTCGTTTTTCACTTCATACTCTTTACCAACTGTTAATACATTTGATACTAAATATTTTGATGCATTCGTGTGGACACATTTTACTGTGCGGATTGTAGGTGCATCTTTCCATTTTAAATGTAACATTAAAATAACCTCACTTTTACGTAAATGAATTCTTTCTTATTTTATACGATTTTCATACTAGATGAAAGTCTAGAGTCAAATTTTACTTGTGGAAGTTTGATTTGGCGCCATGCTCCGTGTTACACTCACAAGCGAGAGGTGGATATTAAATGGCATTTGGTAGCGTTCCGATGTGGTTTTTCGCCATTGCGATTGCCTTTGCAATTGTATTTATACTTATAAGCGAATATAACTCACGAAAATAAGCTCGCAATTTTGCGAGCTTATTTATATTAATATATTTGCAAGATAGCAAGATATAATTTATCGTAATGTTCGTTTTAAGAATTCTTTTGTACGGTCATGCTGCGGGTTTACAAGTACGTCATATGGATGACCTTCTTCAACAATTACACCTTTATCCATGAAGACAATTCGGTCTGAAACTTCTTTTGCGAATTCCATTTCATGCGTTACAATTAACATTGTGTTCCCCTGATCTGCTAAATGACGCATTACTTTTAATACCTCCCCTACCATTTCTGGGTCAAGCGCTGAAGTTGGCTCGTCGAACAGCATTACATCTGGATCCATTGCAAGTGCACGAGCGATTGCAACACGCTGCTTCTGTCCACCAGATAAATGCTTTGGCTTGGCGTTTTTATAAGTAGCCATACCCACTAATTCAAGATATTTCATCGCATTTTGTTCCGCTTGTTCCCTTGAACGCTTTAACACTTTCATTTGGCCAACCATGCAGTTGTTTAATACATCTAAGTTATTAAATAAGTTAAATTGCTGGAATACCATGCCTAAATGTGTACGGTAATTTTCGATATTGTGGCCTTCATTTAAGATGTTTTCACCATTGTAAATAATCGAACCAGCAGTAGGTGTTTCTAGTAAGTTAATGCAGCGTAAAAGTGTTGATTTACCAGAACCTGATGAACCAATTAACGTTACTACCTCACCTTTGTTTACTTGGAAGTTCACATCTTTTAATACTTCGTGTGTACCAAATTTTTTGTTCAAATGTTGAATATCAATAACAACTGACATGTTATTCACCATCCTTTTCTAGCTTGTTCCCAGTAATAAGCTCCACTTTGTAGCTCTCTGGACCGTCCATTTTCTTTTCGAACATTAGTAAAATACGTGTTACAGCAAACGTCATAATGAAGTAAAGCACCGTTGCGATGAAAAATGATTCAATATAGCGGTAGTTACTGCCGGCTACTGAGTTTGCTGTGAAGAATAGCTCTACAACCGAGATAACACTTAATACAGAGGAATCTTTAATATTCATTACGAATTGGTTCCCTGTTGCCGGTAAAATATTTCGCGCAACTTGTGGAATTACGATGTAAATCATTGTTTGTAAGTGATTCATACCAATTGCTTGTGCTGCTTCGAATTGCCCCTTGTCGATCGACACAATCCCACCGCGCACATACTCCGCCATATAGGCACCTGTGTTTAAACTAATTACAATTGACGCTGCTAAGAATCGGTCAATATCAACACCTAAATATACTAAACCATAGAATACTACCATTGCTTGAACCATCATTGGCGTTCCACGGAAAATTTCTACATACGCTGTCAAAATAAAGTTAAAGATTTTTATAATAACTGTTTTTGCACTGCGTTTACGATGTGGAATTGTATGCATAATGCCGATGAAAAAGCCGATCAACGTACCACAAATTGTACCGATTATTGCTAATAATAACGCTGTCCATGCACCACGTAGGAAAAGATCCCAGTTGTTTGTAAACAAGCTCCATACGGACTCTAAAAATAGCATCGTCTTGTCCTCCTTATACTTTCACACTTTAAATGATAAAATTTAACCTAAAAATCACAAAAGGCTGTCTCGCTCGTTTGCCGGCAAGACAACCTATTTGTTTAGCAGCTTATTCGGCTGCTGGTTGGTTTGCAATAGCGTCTTCCATAATCTTTTGACGCTCTTCTTCCGAAATTTCAGCTAAAACTTTGTTGATTTGTTCTGTTAAATCTGAGCCTTTTTTTAGACCTACTGCTACAGCTGTTGTAGATGGGTCAGCTTCGAAGTTTGGCTCTGGTACGATGTATTTAATGTTTTTAAGTGCCATCTCAGCAGAAATCCCTTCAGGACGCTCTGATACATAGGCATCAATTGCACCTGATTGTAATTGTACGCGCATTGCACCAAAGTCAGTACCTGCCACTTGTTTATTTACGCCAGGAATTTGGTCAATTACATCATAGTGTGTTGTAGCTTGCTGACCTGTAATTTTTGCACCTGAGAAGTCTGATAATGTTGTAGCGTTTGCATATGGCCCATCTGCTTTTACAACGATTACATAATCACTTGTATAATAGTTTTCTGAGAAATCAATTGTATCTTTACGCTCAGCTGTTGGTGACATACCTGCGATTACAACATCAATAGCACCTGATTGTAAAGAAGGGATTAAACCGTCCCAGTCTGTTTTAACAATTTGTAATTCCATATCTAAACCTTCCGCGATTTTTTTCGCGAATTCTACATCATAACCTGCTGCATATTCTTTAGAGTCTTTAATTGCTACGCCGCCGTTTGAATCATCTTTTTGTGACCAGTTGAATGGTGCATATGCTGCCTCCATCCCAACTTTTAAAACCTTTTTACCTGATTCGCCTGTTTTTTCATCACCTGATCCACAAGCTGCTAATACTAGCATTGTCATCATCGCTGTTAGGCAAATTAATAATTTCTTTTTCATAGCAAATCTCTCCTTTTTTTATAATTTTTGGGTTTTACAGATACTAAAAACGACCTAAAAGAAGTCTTTAGGTCGTTATACGTGTACAGTTAGCCCAAATCCTCTACATTCCCTTTTTGAGATAGCACAACTCAATCATCCGGGATGATGATTGAGACAGTTCTGCAATTATTCACTGCAGACCCAGCATTATTAATTCGAGCGTTAACAACACTTCGGCGACATTTCCTTCTTTCAAACTTCTTAGCCAGCTCAATGGCTCCATAAAAAACTAATAAATATCGCGCCTCTACCTCACGAGTTTGTGAGGTTTTGATATGAAATTGATATGTTTATATTACATTAATGTTATATATCCGTCAATAAGCAATTTTCAGATAGTTAACGATTTTCTAAGAATACGCAATTTTTCCAACTAAATAAACGGCGCTCATGAACACTTACATTTGAAATCGATATTACTTCTAATACATTATGCTTCTCTACTTAAAAAAATGTCCCGATTGCATTACGCCAAAAGTCGAAATTATCGCGTGTTGACTATGGGCAATACTAATGTCATACGAAAATAAGCGCTGACACTCATTGTTGCGAGGCTTTACGTGAATCGAATTCAATGATTGTTCGACTTCGATTTCCTATCGAAAAAGATTTTTATGTGAAATTCATATTCTTTTTTTATCCATAAAAAAAAGCTACTGCATGGAAAATACGGACTGCCGCTTTATCATCTTGCCTATTCTTTTATTAAATGTCTTTTACATAAAGTACACATTACGGTTCAGTCGTAGGTATCTTTAATAAATCGAACTTTATTGTCCGTACAGAATATTTTGAAATTTCTATACTTATTTCCCGCGCAATATTTTCTAAATATTCTGCAAAATGAATCAGGCAAATATATTAGTTATATGCATCATAAATATCCCTTCTATTGCAAATTCCTCTTAACCTTCGAAAAAATACAATACAATAATTACCATCAATCATTTATATATGGTAATATTAGTTATATTATTTAGACAATCTACTAATTTTTCGAAAGGTGATGAGTATATGAGTAAAACACTTGATAATTTACAACAAGAAATTATTTTTGAAGCAAAAAAAGGATTCCCAATTTTGCTATCTGGATCTGTCGTATTTATAATTTTCATGCTAATGTACTTTGTTTTCCCAATAGAAATTGTACATTTAATTTGGATATTTGGCTTAGGTGTCATTTTTCCTCTTGGCTTTTTCATCAGTAAAATTTTAGGCGTAAATTTAAACGCTACTAACAATCCTTTAGGCACTTTAGGAGGAATAGTCGCAGCTCCTCAAGCTTTTTATATTCCTGTATTTATCATTGTGTACATGAACATACCTGAATACCTTCCATTCACAATTGGTTTGCTTGCAGGCTCTCATTTTTTACCTTATATATGGATTTATAAAAGTAAAGCTTACTTATTTGTTACTTTAGGAACCTGTTTTTCTGCTCTAATCTTAGGAAGCTTCTTTGTTGAACATGCTTACACTCTTGTACCTTTAGCAATATCTATTGTGTATGGAATTGGAGTGCTTTTAATTAAAAGAGAACTTAAAGTCAATCTTGTTTAATCACCTATTATTAGGTGATTTTTTTTATAGATAATACGATATCTATTTTACATATTGTGCATTAATCTTATTTTCTAAAGTCAGACAGGCACTTGCTAAATACATAGATAATATTATGTATTTAAAGGGGTGATGACGATGCCTTGGCATCAAAAAATTGGTTATTTAATTGGTCAACCTGTTGGTATTTCATTAATAAATGGCCAAGGAACTTCTGGGGTATTATGTGGTGCATCCAATGGAAAACTTCTTGTCATTGAATATTTATATCAAGCACAATTCGCCTTGAAGCAATATGATTTTCAAATGATTCAGGATATAAATGGATTTCCACCTTGCCAGGACCACCGACGACTATATTAATACCAACCCTCTTTTATAGAGGGATTTTTTGCTCACGTCTTATTCCACTTACTTCACATTTTTTTCTTATGTCGATTAACTAGCTTTTTCATTTCCCATAGTTTGCTTTTCGTCGATAATTTGTAATGCCACCAAATTAGATATGACACTGTATAATCATCGTCGTCCTAATTTTCCATCTAAACAAAAAAACCCCACAAACACTTATATTACAGCGTTTGTGGGGTTCGGAGTTAATTATGAGTTTAATAATAAATCTTCTGGGTTTTCGATCATTTCTTTAACTGTTTTTAAGAAGCCTACAGAATCTTTACCATCGATAATACGGTGGTCATAAGATAATGCCACGTACATCATTGGACGGATTTGTACTTCACCGTTTACAGCTACAGGGCGGTTAACGATTGAGTGCATTCCTAAAATACCAGCTTGTGTACCGTTCATGATTGGCGTAGACATTAATGAACCGAATACACCACCGTTTGTGATAGTGAATGATCCACCAGCCATGTCGTTTAAGCCTAATTTTTTATCGCGAGCTTTACCTGCTAATTCAGCAATGTTTTTCTCGATTTCAGCGAAGTTCTTAGCGTTAGCATCACGAACTACTGGTACTACTAAACCTTCTTCCGTTGATACCGCGATACCGATATCGAAGAAGTTGTTTAAGTGAATTTCATCACCATTGATTTGAGCGTTAACGTATGGATATTTTTTAAGTGCTGCAACTACAGCTTTAGTGAAGAATGACATGAAACCTAATTTGATGTCGTTTGCTTTCACGAATTGATCTTGTTTACGTTTACGTAATGCCATGATGTTCGTCATGTCGATTTCGTTAAATGTAGTTAACATTGCAGTTGATTGTTTAACTTCTAATAAACGTTTTGCAATTGTTTGACGACGACGAGACATTTTCTCAACTGTTACGCGGTCAGTTTCACCAGCTGGAGTGAAGATCATTGGACCCGCTGTAGCTGCTACTGGTGCTGCTGCTTGTGCAACTGGAGCTGTACCGTGAGCTGCAACATCTTGTACACGTACACGACCTTGTGGATCTACTGGAGAGATCGCTGCTAAGTCGATTCCTTTTTCACGAGCTAATTTACGAGCTGCTGGAGATGCGATTACGCGCTCACCAGAAGTTTCTTCAACTACTACCGGAGCAGGTGCTGCTGCTTTTGGAGCTTCTTGTGCTGGAGCTGGGGCAGCCGCTTCTTCTTTAGCTGGTGCTGCTGGAGCAGGTGCTGCGCCTTCGCCAGCTTCAACCACTGCGATTACTTGACCTACAAGTACAGTGTCGCCTTCTTCAGCTAAAATTTGTGTTAATACGCCTGCTTCTTCAGAGATGATTTCAGCGTTTACTTTATCTGTTTCTAATTCTACGATGAATTCGCCTTTTTCTACGCGATCTCCAACTTTTTTCACCCACTGGGCAATTGTACCTTCAGTAATTGATTCTGCTAACTCAGGGACTTTAATTTCAGCCACGTTAATATCCTCCTTTAATAACGCCATACATTTTCGTATAGCCGGCTACTCCATTTTATGAAGTAGCCGCATTTCAATCAAGTAATAATAAAATTATTTTTCAAGTGCTTCGTTTACTAATTTAGCTTGAGCTGCTTTATGTGAATCGCCATCACCTTCAGAAGTTGAGCTCATTGCAGGACGACCTACATAGCGAACTTTTTTACCTTCAGCGATATCATATAATGTTTCAAGAACATATGTCCAAGAACCTTGGTTTTTCGGCTCTTCTTGTACCCAAACGATTTCTTTTACGTTAGGGAAACGAGCGATGATTTCTTTTACTTGCTCTGCTGGGAATGGATAGATTTGTTCAACACGAACGATGTGTAAGTGGTCTAAACCTTCTCCATCTTTTACACGTTCAGCAAGGTCGATCATTACTTTACCTGAACCAAGTACTACTTTTTCTACTGCTTTTACATTTTTACCTAAGCCTTCTTGCTCGATTACTTCTTGGAAGCGACCAGTTGCAAGTTGCTCAGCAGATGCTGCAGCTAATGGGTGACGTAATAATGATTTAGGTGAAACAACTACTAATGGACGAACTCCTTCAGTACCAAGTAAACCTGCTTGACGACGTAATAAGTGGTAGTAGTTACCTGCGTTTGAACAGTTTGCTACGAACCAGTTGTTTTCAGCTGATAATTGTAAGAAACGTTCCATACGGCTAGATGAGTGTTCTGGGCCTTGACCTTCATAACCATGTGGTAAAAGAAGAACGAAACCAGATTTTTGACCCCATTTAGAACGAGCACTTGAGATAAAGTTATCGAACATTACTTGTGCCATGTTCGCGAAGTCACCGAATTGTGCTTCCCATACAGATAATACATTTTCGTTTTCTAAGTTGTAGCCATATTCATAACCTACAACCCCTGCTTCTGTAAGTGGAGAGTTGTAAACTGTGAATGAAGCTTTTACGCCATCTACATGGTGTAATGGTGTGAACTCAGAACCGTTGTTTTTGTCATGTAATACTAAGTGACGTTGAGAGAACGTACCACGTTGTGCATCTTGACCAGTGAAACGAACTGGTGTGCCGTCTTGCGTAATTGTAGCGTATGCTAATGTTTCAGCATGACCCCAGTCAATTTTCGCAGTTGCAAATGCATCGCGACGTTTTTCTAAAATTTTACCTAATTTGTTTTGTGGCTCGAAACCATCAGCAAATACAAGTAAATCTTCATTCACTTTTGCTAAACGCTCAGCAGCAACAGTCGTGTCGATTGCTGGGAATTCAACCTTTAATTCTTCTGGCATTTCAAGCGATTTGTGCTCGTCTTTTTCTGCCATCGCTTTTACGTAATCGTAAGCAGCTTGCATTTCAGCATAGATTTTAGTATCAATAGCTTTTACTTCCTCTGCAGATAATACACCTGCTGCTGCTAACTCAGCACCGTATAAAGCACGAATTGGTTTGTGTTTAGAAACTAATTTATATGTTTCTGGGTTTGTTACTGTCGGATCATCTGTTTCATTGTGACCATAACGACGGTAACCAATAAGGTCGATTACGATATCTTTTTTGAACTTCGCACGGTATGCTGCTACGAAGCGACCAACAGCAGCAACCGTTTCAGGACTATCCGCATTTACGTGAACTACTGGGATATCATAACCTTTTGCAGGGTCAGATGCGTAGTTAGATGAACGTGAATCGAATAATTCCGTTGTGAAACCAATCATGTTGTTGGCGATAATTTGTACAGTACCACCTGTTTTGAAGCCATTAACTTGTGAGAAGTTGAAGCCTTCAGTTACGATACCTTGACCTGCGAAAGCAGCATCACCATGTAATAAGATACCCAAAGCTTTAGAATCATCATGTTTTGCAAAGCCTGGTGCCGAAGTATCATCTTGAGCAGCACGAACGCCACCGATTACTAATGGGTTACCCACTTCTAAGTGAGATGGGTTGTAAGCTAATTTAACGTTTAAACCAGAATCATAAGTGTAAGAAGCACCCATGTGGTATTTAACGTCGCCAGTCCAACCTTTAGTAATTTCTAATTTACCGTCTTCTGGTAAGAATAGGTCATTAGAAACGTGTGCAAAGTCAGAGAACATCATGTCATATGGTTTGTTTAATACGTGAGTTAATACGTTTAAACGGCCACGGTGAGCCATACCGATACGTACATTTTTAACGCCTTGTTCTTCTGAACCCTTAATGATTTCATCTAATAAAATAATTTGAGAGTCTAAACCTTCACCTGAGAAACGTTTTTGACCAACAAATGTTTTATGAATAAATTTTTCAAAGTTCTCGATACGAGTTAAACGCTCTAAAACCGCTTTCTTTTGGTCAGCAGCTAATGTTTGTTTAAAAGCACCTGATTCAACTTGTGCTTCAATCCAAGCGCGTTCTTCAGCGTTTTGTAAGTGAGCTACTTCAACACCAACTTTATCAGCATAAACTGATTTTAAGTAATCAATTGCTTGCTTACCATTTGTAACACCTGCTGGTACTGTAGCAAAGAATACTTCTGCTGGAATCGCAGCAAGGTCTGCATCTGTTAAATTGAATACGCTTTCTTCAATGCGAGTAGTGTCTAATTTTCGATTTTTAAGTGGATATAAATCCGCAGCTAAGTGACCGTTTTCACGAATTGACGCTGCTAATTTAACTGCAGCTAATACTTTTTTGTAGTCTCCAGAACCTGCTACTGTAGCAGTAGTCGTTGCAACTGGCGCTTGACCATTCACAAAAACAGGACCACCGTAAGCTTGGAATAATTGTACTAATTCCGGTTCAACTTCTTCAGGAGACTGCAGGAATAAGTCATATTGCTCTAATACGTAACCTAAGTTAGGTCCAGAGAATGCTGACCATGGAGAACCTGCAGGTAATACATTGTTCGACATGAAAATAACCTCCAAATTTCGCCTTATGGCTGTTCCAATAATTTACTTTGAAAAACATGTTTTGAATAATATTAATACTATCCAAAATGATGTTTTAATTGCTGACGATAATAAAGAATTTCTTTATTTATCTACCAAAATAAATCAAATAATATTTTACCATTCTTTATCGCATACTGAAAGCACATTGTTTGAGCGCGCTAAAGAACATTTTTTCCATCTCAATCTTACTACTCTTCACAAAAAATACAACTATTTTTATAAAAATAAGCAATTTTTTTCTTGAACCATTGAAATTACACGAAAATGCACTAAATTCACTCTATTTTTTAAATAACTTTATTACAAATGCCGTGCCACTATTTAGCGTACTTTCGACATTGATCTCCCCTTGGTATTTTTCTAGAAGCATCTTTGTAATGCTCAAGCCTAGCCCTGTACCTGAAATAGCGTTTGTTCGCGATGCGTCAATTCGGTAAAAACGATCAAAGATATGTGGTAAATGCTCTTGTGCAATGCCGATCCCATTATCCTCTATCGTTACAAAAATAGCGCTATTTGTATATTGTATCGTTGTTTGTAATATTGGTTCGTTAATGTTATATCGAATGCCATTACTCATAATATTTCTAAAGATTTGGGTTAGTGCATGTTCAGTTATAACCGCATTTCCAATCTGCCCTATAACAGTTAATTCAAAACTTGCATTTGGATAAAGTTGCTTCAACTCTTTACTTACTTGATTATAGACGACTTCAACATCCGCGCTTTTAGTTTCATCTACTTCCACATTCCGGGCAAGCTGTAGTAGCTCTTCAATCATCTTTTTCATACTTGTAATTTCTGCAAGGGATGTATGTAACGATTCTTCCAACACCTGTGGGTCATTCTTACCCCAACGCGAAAGAAGCGATAAATGACCTTCAATTACTTGGATTGGCGTTCGTAGCTCATGTGAGGCATCGGCAACAAATTGCTGTTGTTTTGTAAACGAAATTTCGAGCTCATTCATTAACGTCCGATACATATGAAGCAAGTCTCCTATTTCATCATCGGCTTTATAATGAAATTCTGGTTGTGCTATAAAGCCGTCATTACGCACTAAATTCATCGCATCTCGCAGTTGCACAAGCGGCTTCATTAATAGATTAGCCAAATAATAACTAATGGAAACAGAAAATAATAAAGCACCTATACCAACAATAATAATAGTAGTTAATATATACTTCATCATCGAATGGAAGGTCGATAATGGATGAATAAGCTGCATAATTCCTTGAAATGGACCAATTTGTACAAGTTGATGAACAACAAAGGAATCTTTCCCATCTACTGTTTGTTCACTAATATTCGTTTCATTTTCATTGATATTCGCATTACTGGGAAAATCCGCTACCGACGTAATATCATTAATGCTTAATACTTCAATACCATCCATATTAAAAATTCGCACCGTTTGTTCTTGCGTTAAAATCGCCTTCATCAGTGCACTATTATTTTGCAAATTCTGTATTGTAACAGATCTTTCCTGCGCGTAAAAAAAACTCGTCATATCATCTACTGTACGCATTGCATTTTTTTCTTCATTATTTAATAGCCACGTTTGTAGTGCAATATAGAGTACAACCGAAATGATGGTATAGCTAATAAAAATTGTAGCTCCAACTGCAAGTATCCACTTTGATTTTAACGATGTTTTTAAGAAGCGTTCCTCCAATCGTTTCATACACGCACCACATAACCAACCCCACGTACCGTCTCAATGTATGGCTCATCGTCAGTTTGTAGCTTTGACCGTAAATGGCGAATATACACATCAACAACATTCGTTTCGACTTCTGTTTCAAAGCCCCATACACGTTCTAAAATTGATTCACGGGTACATACGTGGTTATTATTTTCTACAAGTAGCTTTAGTAAATCATACTCTGTTCTTGTAAGTTCCAGCTTTCTACCTTCAAATACGACCTCATATGCATTGACATTTATTTCTAAATTTCGGATTTTAAGAATATCCTTTTGCTCTAATGGTTTAACACGACGCAAAATTGAACGAATTCTCGCTAAAAGCTCCTCAATTGCAAATGGTTTTACGATGTAATCATCTGCTCCTGCATCAAGACCTGCCACACGATCCATGACTGCATCACGAGCTGTCAATAGCAAGATTGGGACATCGCTTACTTTGCGAATACGTCGACAAACCTCGATTCCATTTAGTTCTGGCAGCATTACATCCAGTAAAATACAATCAAAATTTTGTGAAAGTGCCATATCAAGCCCACTTCGGCCATCATGTGCCTGCGCCGTATCAAATTGTTCATGTTGCAATTCTAACTCTAAAAAACGAGCGATGCTTTTTTCATCTTCAACAATTAAAATTTTTTGCTTCAAAAAAACTCCTTCTTTCTTATAAACATGAAACTATTTACAGTGTACCATTAGGGCTACTATTAACCCATGAAAAAGGGATGCGAAATAATCGCACCCCTGAAATTTATTTCAATTGAGATTCTTGGCATAGTCGAAATGAATTTCTCGATTTTTGTTTGGCTTCATACAAAGCCTGGTCAGCTAAATCGATTAATTCATCTAAACTCGAGCTATGATCTGGAAAAATCGAAATACCAATCGTTATTGTCGGTGAAAAGTGAATATTATTAATTTCCCAACCAATTGCTAACTGGGTTTTTATACGGTCAATAATGTGTTGGATTTGTTCCATTCTCTCAAATTCCTCTAAAGACAAGCCCGTCACAACAATTAAAAACTCATCGCCGCCTAATCGAATGACTAAATCATCATGTCGCACACTACCTACTATAGATTGGCCAAAGCACTTTAAAAATTCATCACCAACATCATGCCCATATTGATCGTTAACTCGCTTGAAATTGTCTCCATCTAAATAGAAAATCGCTATGCTTGATTGTGAAATTTTTGCCCGTTCTTCTATTATTGGAAATTCTTTATATAACTTACGTCTATTTCCTAATTGCGTTAAGCTGTCGTGATATGCTAAATACGTAAGACGAGTTTCTAACTCCTTACGTTCAGTAATTTCACGCGAAACCATGACAATTTCAGCTACTTCCTGTTCCATCAGCTCTAAAGAAATTGTGTAGTTGCCTTCCGTCCAGATATCTCCATTGAATTTTGAGCGCAGTTGCAATTCAATTTTTTGTTCTTGTATCGCACTATGTTGAGGCTGTTCGATTACATTACGCCAAGTATCAATACTATCAGAAGTTAGCAAGGACTCATACGGCAAACCGATTAATTCATCGGATCTGTAACCAAGCTTACGTGTATAGGATGGGGAAGCATATTTGATTTTACCAGATTGATTGGTAATAACAATAAAATCATTCGTGTTTTCTGTAATCGCACGGAATGTCTGCTCAATTTTATAAAGCTCAGACATCAAACGTTTTTCTGAAGAAATGTTGTAGTGTATCGATAAAAATTGTTCAATTTCACCTTGCATATTTTTCAATGGGATAATTGTCATATCCATCCAGTAAATATCACCGTTCTTTTTACGATTACAAACTTCACCACGCCAAATATTACCGTTTTTAATGGTATCCCAAAGCTTCACAAAAAATTCTGGTTCATGATGCCCCGAGTTGAAAATACGGTGATTATGTCCAATTAATTCATCACGCTGGTAACCAGTATTTTTTAAAACTCGCTCATTCACATCCAAAATTGTTCCATCTATACTCGTAAATAATACATCTGCAACCGAGCTAATCGCATTCTTAAACGTTTCTAAGCCGTGCGATGCAGTTTTTAACGCCTGTCCTTGTTTAATGAAACTTGTAATTTCTTGCAAAATAATAAAGACAGCAAATATTTCATCATTGCTCGTCAGTGAAGAGAAAGTTGCGCTATAATGGCGGATTTGACCATTTTTATCGATAAAATGCAACATTTTTGATGTGATATTTTCACCTTTTTGCGCAAGCTGCAAGTATTCTCGCAAAAGTGGTGCAGTCTTTTCATCAACAAATGGAATATCAAAAATGGTTTTATCCTTCATGATTTCTGGCCTTAAATTGAAATCATCAGCAAATTTCGGATCAGCCTCAATTAGGAACATTTCATTTGAAATTAAAATCGTCGATAAAAACGATTTAAAAAATACTGAGCGCATAAACAAATATTTGTCTTCCATATCTCGACTCAAGTGCACTTCTTTTGTAATGGCCAAAATATATTGCTTGTCCTCATCAATTATCGGAATTGTTGATGTGCGCTGTTTTCGTACTTCCATTTCAGCATAGGTATAATCCTCAAAATCCACTTGCTCACAGTTTTGAAGTGTTAAGTTATAATTCTGTAAAATGTTCTTCGCTATATGCGGTGACACAACTTGCCCAACGAATTTCCCTGTAGGTTCCATGTTAATTAGTTTTTTTGCTACTTCATTTACATGGATATAGCGATAATCGTCATTAACTTTTTCCATAAAGAATACGGCATCATGACTTTTGCCAAATAATAACTCGAATTGCTCAACGGAAAATACCGAGCTCATGAAATCCCTCCCTATAGCATTTAACGCTAAATATATTGTCCTAATTTTTCTTTTACATAAATATTACATTTTTCATATTGTAACGGTTCCTTTGTTAAAAAACAATTTATAAATTCAAATTTATCCGCTTTAGATTCCACTTCGTAATATCCGATAATTGTCGCATTGCCGATTAATAATAATTCATATTGATTTTCACACATTTTAACGCTGCATTGAACGAAGCCACCAGGATTGTATACCGTCACAACCTCGGTACTTACATAATTCTCCACATTGGCAATTAGAGCAGACGCTGTCATTGCTGTTCCACATGCATTAGTAAAGCCTACACCTCGTTCATATGTACGAACGAAAATTTCATGCTCAGAAATCGGATAAACATAGGACACATTTACCCCATCCGGACAAATTTCATTTTTCCCGTTCAAATATGAAGCCAGTTGTTGTTGATGAGTTGTATCCATAATATGAGAAGACTGGACAATCCCTACTAAATGTGGGTTTGGCACTGATACAGCTGTAAATAAGATATCGTCTGAAAACTTCGCTAAATTTTCATGACGAATTTGGTTTTTGTCATCATAGTGCATCGGCAATGTATTTAAATCAAATGATACGGGTGAAATTTCGACTGCATAGGTTGGCAGCTCTTCAAAAATCGATTGTGCTTTTTTCACATGTAAGTTGGCACGCATCGTTTCAATTACCGCCTCTTCAACACCAAGTTTTTCACAAACATAACGGGCAACACATCGAAGTCCATTGCCACACATAGACGCTTCAGACCCATCTGCATTAATAACCCGCATTTTTGCATCAGCTATTTGTGATGGAAGGACTAACAATAATCCATCTGCACCACCTTCATTGGATTTATCACATAGCCACTTTGTTAATTGCACATAATTAACTTCATTATCATATAATGCTTCGAATAAATAAAATGTATTGCTTGAGCCATGTACTTTTAGTAGTTTCATCGTTTTAAACGCTCCCTCTTTACTCTATCGATTAGTTTATTATACTTCGTAAAAATTACTTATGACAATAAAGAAGAGAATATTAAGATTATTCAGAATTAATATGCAATTAATGAGAAAAATATGTTTTTTTCGAGCTTGAATGTTGCATAAATAGAAGTTATTATAATAAAATGTAGATAATAATTTTATTTCGATATTGCTTTTCATAGTCTAGTTTAGAGCGAGACATACGACTAACGTACAAATAGTTTAACGTCAGATTCTTTTAGGTTGAATCAAGTTCGAAATGACCGTTGCCTTTGGATATAAAACCTTTTTCATTTCCATTTGAATTAGGTTTTTTAATTTTCGCATTAGGCTCTACCATTTTCTTCTTAAAAGGGGGCGTTTCTCATGTTAAAACAAAGAGAACTACACGAAACTGCAGAACTGTACGAGTTACTACGTCATCCGTCTGTGTTTCCTTACGTACGTCAAAAAGCAACATCTGCCGAAGAATATTTATTTATGACGAAGCAGTTAATGGAAGAAGAGCAAAACGGCTTAACAATATCACGAACGATTATCGATGAATGGGGTACGCCAATCGGTACAATTAGTATTTTTGATATTCAAGATGGTGCCGGTTTTTTAGGCACTTGGATCGGGCAACCTTTCCAAGGCTTTGGCTACAACCAAAAAGCAAAGTTAGCTTTTTTAAATGAGTTGTTTTATGACTATAATTTTAATACGGTATTTTTACGCATTCGCAAAGAAAACGGTCGCTCTCAAGCTGCAGCGCTAAAATTACCTTATGTGGTCGATGCTGAGCACTCAAACCCATCATTATTTAATGAAATCAATCAAGGAGAGACGAAATTTCTCCTATTTAAAATCCCAAAAGACTTGTTCTACTTAACAACTGCTTACACGCAAAGCGAAGACGAAGAGCAAGCAATGTAAAAAATCGCCAAGGCATTTTGCCTCGGCGATTTTTATTTTTCGTATTGTGTGATTAATGAAACCATTTCTGACGGTGTCTTTGGCTGTTCTACATCTAGCATTTTGTCGATCATTTCATCGGCATTGGCTACTAGTGTTTCCACCGCCTTGTAAAATGACTCTATTGTCATCGTATCTTCATCAAGTACATGCGCAAAGCCCTGTTGCTTAAATAAACGAGCATTTAAAATTTGGTCACCACGACTTTTTGCAGCTGATAATGGAATTAATAGCATCGGTTTATGAAGAGCTAAAAATTCAAAAATCGAATTCGAACCCGCACGTGATACAATGAAATCGGCTGCATATAACAAATCAGGTAATTCATCCGTTACATATTCAAACTGTCGATAGCCCTCTAAATTTAGCAAAGACGAATCTATATTCCCTTTACCACATAAATGAATGATTTGATATTTTTCAAGTAATTTCGTTAGGTTCTCACGCACAGCATCATTTACTACAACAGATCCTAAGCTTCCGCCCATTATTAGTAGCACTTTTTTATCTGCTGTAAAGTCGCAGCAGGCAAGTCCTTGCTCGCGATTGCCTTCAAATAACTGCTGGCGAATAATCGAGCCGGTACAGGTCGCTTTGTCACTTGGCAAATGTTTGACCGTTTCCTTGAATACCGTAAAAATATGCGATGCAAATGGCAGGGCAATTTTATTTGCTAATCCGGGTGTTACATCTGATTCATGAACAACGACGGGAATATTCGCTAATTTTGCAGCAATCACTACCGGTACTGAAACAAAGCCGCCTTTAGAAAAAATAACGCTTGGCTTTACCTTTTTAATAGTTGAAAATGCTTGCCCTATGCCGACTAACACTTTAAATGGATCCGTAAAATTTTGTATCGAAAAGTAACGACGTAATTTCCCGCTTGAAATACTATGATACGGTAACTCAGGGAATGCGTTGCCGATTAACTCTTTTTCGATGCCATCATGTGATCCGATATAATGCACATCATAGTCTGCTTCGATTAATGATGGGATAAT
The DNA here is from genome assembly GCF_028747805.1 of Solibacillus daqui. Taxonomy (NCBI): domain Bacteria; kingdom Bacillati; phylum Bacillota; class Bacilli; order Caryophanales; family Caryophanaceae; genus Solibacillus; species Solibacillus daqui. Next base: position 2,029,056 of record NZ_CP114887.1, on the reverse strand, counting down.
CGCTTCATTTAACGAGACGTGCCCAGCCGTACCCCCACCGGTTAAAATAATTGATTTTGCTTTCATAAGTTTCTCCTAACAAACAATATGAGTATTCAATTTTATGCAACATCATTGCTTTTCATGCATTTTCTTTTATTGTCATAATGTCACTTACTATATTTATATAATTAATTTATCAAGTAACGATATGTTTTTATGATAGTAATGTTTTCTTTAAATTTAGGAATTAGTTATGTATAAACATAAGCTCCTAGTGAAATCAAACAATATTTCATTTTAAACATATGAACTACTCTGTTTATTGTAGCATATTTCATGAACTTAGAAAACATTTCATCTAAAAATCACAAGTGTAAACTTGATATCCGTATATTCATATTTTCTAATAGAGCAAAAAAATTATTATATGGATAATATTATTTATTGAGTCGTTTTTTTCATATAAAAAACCTACCCTAAATAGAGGGTAGGCAATACAATTATTTTTTTATAAATTGTTGTGTCCAAATATTACCTGACTTCACATAACCAACACCAATATGCGTAAAGTCTTTATTTAAAATATTTGCTCGGTGGCCTTCTGAGTTCATCCATGCTTCGACAACTTGTGCCGCACTCGTTTGACCTTTTGCAATATTTTCACCGGCTGATTTATAAGAAATACCTAACGCTTTCAAACGATCGAATGGACTACCGAATGTTGGCGAAGTATGAGAGAAGTAATTTTTATCTTTCATATCCTGAGATTTTTCACGAGCAGCAGCCATTAATGGTTGATCTATTTGAAGTGCTGGTAAACCAAATTTCGCACGTTCTTTATTCGTTAATTCAACTACTTGCTTTTCAATCGCAGCAACATCAGAATCATTTGTACTATTATCTGGCTGATTTGGTTTTTCTGAATCAGTCACTTGATTTGGTGGCGTTGTTGGTTTTTGCTCTGGTTTTGTTTCTGGTTTTGTTTCTGGTTTAGTTTCCGGTTTAGGAACTGGTTTTACTTCTGGCTTTGTTTCCGGTTTCGGTACTGGTTTTACTTCCGGCTTTGTTTCCGGTTTCGGTACTGGTTTTACTTCCGGTTTTGTTTCCGGTTTCGGTACTGGTTTTACTTCCGGTTTTGTTTCCGGTTTCGGTACTGGTTTTACTTCCGGTTTTGGTAATGTCTTTATAATCGATTCTAAATCCCCGATTTTAATATTTTCGAATGGCCATTGAATTTTAAAATTAGCTGCATTTATTTGCAATTGATATTCAGAAGCCGATTGGAAGTATTTCGCTTTAGCTTCAGTTTCAGCTTTGCCCCCCTCTGCATTTGCAACGGGTGCTTGCGTTGCTAAAAGTAATACTGTACAAAATGTTAATACTGATTTTTTCATTTGGTACATCTCCTTTCGTGATTTCATCGTAAACGCAAATATCAAAAAAAAATGACCTATAAATTGGTAAGTTGTCCAACTACCAATCTATAAGCCTTGTTTTAGGGGTTTATTCGAACATAATTTACGTAAATTTATCCAACTTACGCAACACTTTCATGTAAAAAGCTATTGACGACTATTCACCAATTATCGTAACGTCTTTAATATTTTCTCCAATCATCACTAAATTCGGCGCCATTTTCACGTATTCTGGCAGCCATTGCACCATTCCATAAGCATATTGGAATAGCATCGGGTTTTTAACACCTTCAATTTGCACATACCCCTTCATACGATACACCGTTTCTGGTAAGCTACGTACCCAGTTTTCGAACTGCTCTTGGGTGAAGCTAGTTTGAAACGAAATTAAACGTGAGCCTAAGTTAAAGCTGTCGCCAATGCGTGCTGACACGATATCATCTTTTGTAATTTGCGCAGTTGACTGCATGTTTTGTAAAAGCTTTAATGGCACTCGCCCATTCGTCGTTTGTAAAATGAATGCTTTTGCGTTAAAACCTTGTAATTCATATACCACTTGCGCTTGCTCTGATTCTGATAATAAATCAGATTTGTTTGCTAGTAGTAAATGCGCGTGGCGAATTTGCTCCATAAATAACGAGCGCACTTGAGGAGTTAAACTTGCGCGGTCTAGCCATAGTTTACTATCCGCTACAGTGACAATGCCTTTAATATTTAATTTATCAGCAAATAACGGTGAATACACGGCATCTAATGCTTCAACTGGGTGAGCTGCGCCCGTTGTTTCAATAATTAATACATCAAATTCTTGGTCATGTAATAATGATTGAATTTGAGCCTCCGTTTTTTCAGCGCCGCTACAGCAAATACAACCCTCCAACATTTCTTTTAATGGTACGTCTTCTTCTACTGCTTGCGAATCAAATGGCAGTTTTCCTAGCTCGTTCATAATAACAGCTGGCTTTAAACCGGCTTCCTTCAATTGACGAATGACATCCGTTAACATCGACGTTTTGCCACTCCCTAAAAATCCGCTAAATAAATATACATCTTTCATATCGTCACGTCCTTAACACAATGGGCCGGCTTAGGATATACCCAAGACCAGCCCAATAGTTTTATTCTTTTGTTGCTTCAGTAGTACCTAGTAATTCTTTTGCTTTTAAAATTTGTGGATCATCAGTTTTTAGCTTTTCGCTAATTGCATCCATTAACGCATACGTTGTTTCACCCGTTAATACGCCTGTTGCTTCAAATTTATTATCTTGTTGGTATTTTTTTAACGCGTCCGCTGATTCTTCCGTGAACGTTGTATCGACTGTACCTGGAGTGTAGCCAAGCACTTCTAATATACGTTCTGCTGTTTGAATCATTGGATTTGTTGCCCCAACTTCAAATGTTTGTGAAGGATCTATATAAGGTAATGACGCATAATCAGGGTATTTCACCTCTACGTCTGGTTTAATTCCTTTTTCGTTCACCCAGTTACCATTTGGCGTTAGCCATTTACCTGTTGTGAATTTAAGGTTTGCACCATCTTCCATATAAACAACTTCTTGCATTGTGCCTTTACCGAATGATGTTAAACCAATAAGTTTTGCACCAACTGATTCTTTTAACGCACCCGCTAAAATTTCCGAAGCTGACGCACTACCTTCATCGATTAATACCGTGATCGGCAAGTTGTATTTTGTACGGTTATCCGCCGCAACAATTGATGGTTCTTGACCTTTTTCTTGAATTTGGACAATTGGTTTGCCAGATTCAACAAACAAGTTTGAAATATCAATCGCAGCTTTTAAATAACCACCTGGATTTTGACGAACATCTAAAATGATTGAAGTCATGCCTTGTTTTTCAAATTCTTCAAGTAGCTTCTCAAGCTCTTTTGCTGTATTTTCGCTAAATGATGTAATTTGGAAGTGTGCGATACCATTTTCGTCAATGTCACCATATACCGTTTCAACTGGAATATCATCACGTACGATTGTTACATCAAACGGTTCTGCTTCCCCACGTTGAATAGATAAGGTTACCTCAGTACCTTTTTCGCCACGAATTAATAATACCGCTTCTGTAGAGCTCAAGCCTTTTACGCTTTTGCCGTCTACTGAAAGTACCATATCTTTAGGCTGCAATCCTGCTTTTTCAGCAGGTGTGTTTTTGATCGGTGAAACAATCATTATATAACCGTTTCGCTCTGATATCTCAGCACCAATGCCTTGGAAGCTTGATGATAAGCTATCGTTGAACGATGTTGCTTCTTCTTTGTCCATATAATCAGAATATGGATCGCCTAATGCATCGAATAATCCATTGATAGCACCATGAATTACTTGATCTTCATCAATATCTTCATAGTACTTTTCTTTTAATGCATCATACGCTTCATACAGCTGTTTAAATTCTGTACGCTCTACTGGAACTTTTACTTCAACAACTTTTTGCTCACCAAACGTAAGCGCAAAGATTGTCAAACCTGCTGTAAGTAAAATTGTTAAAAAAATGAGCATAATGAACGCAAATGGCTTCATGCGTAAATATTTCCCCGCAGGTTTTACTTTTACTTGCTGCTCGTTGTTTTCGGGTTGTAGCCCATTTTGATTTTGATCATCCATTTAAATTTTCACCACTCTCATATTTGCCATGACTGATTCACACATATACCAATAATAGCAGTTTCCAAGCCACTAGAAAAGAATAGACGCCAACTTTTTTATATGGTTTTTTATTTCAATGAAAAAAAGCAGTGCCTTTCAGTAAATTTACACTGCTGCACTGCTTATCTTTATTAATAAACTGCGTTGTCCTTTACTTCTTTTGGTACAGTAATTTCATCTAATTCGTCAAATTTCGAGTATTTAATAGATGCATCATTTTTAATTTGCGCTAGCTGGCCTTCAATATCCATTAATATGGTGATATCCATATGAATCTCGTTTGTATCAAAAGTATCTTTGTTAATAACAAGCTCATATTTCGAGTCTTCGAACGACATAGCTTCTACTGTCTCACTCGTCATTTCAACTGTTCCCTCAATTACCGAACCAAGTTGATCGACAATAAATTCTTTAAATTTATCCCCTTCCAAATTCAGTGTTAGGAAATAGCTCGTATCGTCTTGTTTGAATTCAAAATCATTAGTGAACCGCTTCAATTTTTTTAGCTGGGCTGTCGCATCAGGTTTTGCTCCTGTTTGCGCAAGTACTTGATCATAATCGTTTTTTGGAATTTTGGACCATTGATTTTCTTCACCAGTTAATAAATAAAAGCCATCAGATTTGCTCATATACATTTCCATTGGCATTTCCATCGATTCGCCTTCCATCTCCATCGCGACCGTTCCCTTCGTATACATCGCCATTGGTTTTTGCTGAATTTCCATTACTAAATCAGAAGAAGTTGAAAAATGAACTGTTACCCCGTCCACAGTCATTTCCGTTTGTTGTTCCATATCAACATCAGCATGTACATTTTTCAATGTATGTTGACGCTTCATTGCTTTTTTATAAACCTGTTGGAGTGTTAAGTTTGATTCTCCGTGAGTTTCAATAAGTAATTTCGCAAAATAACCAAATGCAGCTAGTACAAACACAACCAACGCCAATATAGCGAGAGAGTACCGTTTCTTCAAAACGCCAACTCCTTTTCTATAATTCGTACACTAAAATACCCGGTTTCGTAGATTATTATCGTATTTCGGAGACGTGAAATTTATTACAGTTTAATTGTATAGACTGAACAATTTACACCATTGAATTATGTAAGATGTTTCTTTAATAACTTCTTTTCTCAAAATGCAAAAGCTTGGGAGTAACCTTCTTTTCATCTACTAAGATCTTCTCGCAAATAAAAAGCCCTCTACACATTAGGCACTGACCTAATAACATGAGACAAATAAAAACACCTTTCATTGAATAACGGGGACTTAAACCTGAAATAATCAATGTGGAGGTGTTTTTCTATGGGAACAAGAGTCAGTTATCCAGTAGAAGTGAAAATGAAGGCAATTGAAATGCGAATGGCTAACGTACCGGTAAAAGAAGTAATGGAAGAATTGGACATTCGAAACTATACGCAGTTGAAGCGATGGATGCATTGGTATCGAAATGGTGAAATGCACCGTCTTAAACAACCAGTTGGTAAACAATATGCCTTCGGCAAAGGACCGGAATTTGAAAGTGAGACAGCCAAGCTACAGGCAGAGAATCTAGAGTTGAAACAACAGATTGAAGTTTTAAAAAAGTACGCGGAATTGGAAGGGAAGTGGCGCCAAAAGTAGTACTTCAATTAGTTGAAGAATTAAAAGATGTTATGCCAATTGGTGAAATCTGTCGTCATTTAGGCGTAGGTCGCTCGTCATACTATCGTTGGAGAAAGGATGTGGATCAATCCACACAAAAGGAGATTCGAGATCAGCAGATTGGCGACTTGTGCAAACAGAATAAATTTCGATATGGTTATCGAAAGATTGCTAATCTGTACCCAGGAGTTTGTAGGAAGACTGTGCAGCGTGTTATGCAAAAATATGGTTGGCAATGTAAAGTAAAGGTGAAGAAACGGAAGCGTACCGGGCAGCCAGCATACGTCGCACCGAATTTATTAGCACGCGATTTTACAGCATCTAAGCCTATGGAGAAGCTAGTCACGGATATTACGTACTTGCCTTTTGGACAATCGATGATGTATCTTTCTAGTATTCTCGATGTCTACAATGGCGAAATTGTGGCACAAACTACTGGTATCAAACAAGACACTGATTTTGTGTTGGATACGCTCTATCAATTGCCTAAGCTACCAGAAGGATGCATTCTGCATAGTGACCAAGGCTCCGTTTATACATCCTATGCTTATCAAAAAGCAGCCAAAGAAAAAGGAATTACCATGAGCATGTCCCGCAAAGGCACGCCAGCTGATAATTCCCCAATCGAATCGTTTCATTCCACGCTAAAGTCTGAAACGTTCTATCTCGACGATATCTATCGCACAACGAACGCACGTGTGATACAGATTGTCGAAGAATACATTACTTATTATAACAATATCCGTATTCAAACGAAACTAAACAGCCAATCGCCGGTTCAATACCGTCAATTGGCTGCATAAAAGGGTGTTTTATTCTTGTCTCAAAAAGGGTAGTCAGTGCCTTATTGTAAAGGGCTTCTAAGTTGAACCGGTATTTTTTATAATTGTAAGCTTGGCAAATTCGATTGCATGATACTTTTACAAAAGCTTATAATTTGATGTCGTAATGTTCTTCAATAAACTTATGTAATTCAACATAAGTTGCAAAAGCGACACCAATCACTATTTCATTTTCAGTGGATTCAGGAGCAATTTTCTTCTCATTATCGCTCGATATATGAAAATCCATGGGTAACTTTTTTATTTCTTCATGTATATTGTGGGCTGCTTTATTTCTCCAATGGTTGAGCAACCGTAAATTATCATACAGTTTTTGATCAATGAAACCCATTGAGTATACAAAATATAATTTTGTAGAATAATTTGAATCTAATATAGGGATGTAGGTTTCTCCTCTATTTCTTTTAGAAAAATCTTCTACACCGATTCCCCTTGCTTTTATCAAGCAGTTAATCGCATTTTCACAAAAAAGGTGAACGGTCACAATATTTGATAATGGGTCGCTATTCGTCGTTAATCTTTCTACAAATATTTTCCCTACTTCTTTACTCATTTTTTTCATCTCCTTCTCCATCATTATTTGATGAAGAGTGAAATTCCATAACATCTAATTAATAATATTTTTTATAGCGTATACAGCCGATGCGATTCATTTCAAGCCATCATTATTTTGTGGATTACACTGGAAAATTTTATATATTCCCATCCACAAAAAAGCCCACTTAACAAATTATTGTCTAGTGAGCTTGGATGGTCAATAAAATAAGTTAATGTCCCTTTTGAAAATATGTAATGCTTAAACCCTTGCTATGACTATTCTTGAATAGCACCATTCCTACCAAACAAGTATCTCAAACGGAAACTAGATTCTAAAGAATTATTATTATCCAAGTAACTATTCATATACAAAATCTTTGACACAAATTACTTGTCTTCTATATCAATCAAGTAAATTGCTTTTTCAAAGCCTCCACGTATTTCCTTTTTTTGCTGCCGCACTTCTTCAAGTTCTTCAAAGGTCACACCTAATGTACTAAGAGCTGTATGTACTAACTCTAATACATCAGCTAATTCTTCAACGCTCTCATGAGTACTATTTGCCGTATGAAACTCTTTAGCTTCTTCAATCATTTTCGCCTTAACTTCATATAAAAGTTCATTACGCTCCAATATTCGTGCGTTATAAGCTAACCCATCTGCTTCGATAATTTCTAAAATCTTATCTCTTACTAACTTATTATACACAGGCATAATTTTTAGCTCCTTATACTATATAAACTGTGTCCAACTAAATGTATTCTATCCAGTTTACGTATGTACTTATTATTTTATTTTTTTGTAATATCCTCGTGCTGGGTAATAACGGTCATAGTCAATGTTATCTAGTGCTTTTAAATCGTATACTTCATATACACCATCGACTAGGATATAATCACACGTCTCACCGTTTTCATATGTTGCCATAAGCTTTTTATTTTCTATTCCATTTATAGAAATAGGTTTACTTAATCCTATTTCCACTCCAAATACGTCATACGTTTCTAAAAATAACTCAAACTCTAATTTTTTATAAAAATTATTAGCTTGTTCATCTCCCCGTGTGTACAATTCTATGAATTCAATAGGAGTACTTTCGAGTTCTATTAGAGCCGTTTCATATAATTTCCGTCCAATTCCTTTAGATTGGTAATCTGGATGAACAGCAATGACTTTTAAAAACGCACCTAAGCCTTTTGCTAAAAATGATGTTTTTAATTCGTCTGTATCAAGTACCATGTCTAGCAGCCCGACTACAATTCCATCTTCTATTGCTATTAACTCAATGGATGGACGCCCTTCAAATGTTGGTTTTGACGTTTCAACATCTTCGTACAAAGATGTATATAAATATGCTAATACTCTACAACGAAGCCAGCTATCTTCATATTCTGGTGTATATTTTTGTATTTTCATATGAGTCTCGTCCTTTTCTTAGTAAATGTATTCCTGTTATATTGATTCAATAAAGATTTCTGAATCCCCTTCATTCTTAAATCTAATTGTTCAGTTCTAATAATACTTTCTAGCCCTTTCCTTAGTAATGTGACCATTTCAATTTAAGCTAGAAACATTTCGCACATTTATCCTGCCCCATTAGCCTTATCATTCGCCAATCACCAATATTTGTAAATATGTTACACTGAACTAAACGATTAATAACTAAGGCATTAAATCTTTTATTGGTTAATATGAAACATGAGGAGGGAATACAATGGAAGCAATTCTACAATTTATCCCGATAGTCGCTGTATTTGGTCTAATTATTTTATTTTTTATTTCTTTTACTCTTTTTATAAGAAGATTACTTATTAATTCTTCAGTAAAAAGTAATAATGCTAATAAGATTGGAAATAAACTCGATATGCTAATAGAACAAAATGAAAAGATAATTTCACTATTAAAAGAGAAAGAGTAGTTCGTATTTCAACTAACGTGCAATACTGTTTAATAATAATAGCACTAGCGTGTATGTTTGGGTTTCATATATGTAAGTCCTTTTGTTATGTTCTCAAACCGACCTGAGAGCGTTTCAGGTGACCAACTTTCCAACAAGTAAAATCTCGATTGCTTACAAGCTTGTTTTATAATCTCACACATATATAGCTTAATATCCGTAAATGAGTTCCATTAGGAAAACTCAAATGATTCCCCTTCTAGCTCAATTAAATTATACGTATATTAAGTTATAGGTAGAGAGAGTACCTGCTTCCCTCTAGTTGATTAAATTTAGTTTTGAAGTGTGCGTGAGATATAAAGATGGGGTGTTATTTAATGATCAAGAAAACTGTAATTTTAATCTTTATAACAGTTGTATCTTTAGTAGTGACAGGCTGTAATAACGAAGAGCCACTAAAAGAAGAAGTTATTCAAAACAATTGGCATGAAAATCCCCTTTTTAAATCAGGCGGTTATACAATGATTGGCGAAGAAGGGCATTTAGGCTTTCTTTACGATGATAATGAAGAAAGTAGATTCTATCCAAATAAAACACAAAAGTACATGTGGCATTTATGGGGGAATGAAGACGAGTTGACTGGTAACTTTGAAGTTTTAGGATCTCATGAAAACAGTAATGAGGAAATAATAATTGTTCCAAAAGTTAGAATTTCTTTTCTTAGCCCTAATAATGACGCAAATCATCACATTCCAACAAATATGACGTTGTTTAAAAGTGGAATGTGGAAGTTAGATGCTTACATTGGAGATAGATTATTTGGAAGTATTTATGTAAAAGTGCATCAGAAATAAATGGATTATTGAAGGAATAGGTACTAATGATAAATAATGATAGGACTTGCAAGTATAAGTGTTTTTCATGTATGTAAGTCCTTTTATTATGCATCTTCAATCACTGCAGTAGCTTCACACATGGCTTTATTACTGGCAATCATTTCGGCTATCCAACACATTCATACCGCCCTAAAATTTACTATTATGATACACTTAATTAAATAACTGAATATTCCACAATTAATGCAATAGGATGTAAACGAAAGGAGAATACGGCTTGGAGTTTTTCATAGAACTATTTGGTATTGTTCTACCGCTGGGATTCGTTGGAGGCATTGCGGTCTTTGTTATTAAAAGGCTTGAACATAAACAGAAGCAAGGGAAATTGGGGAAGAAACAATCAAAAGCAGCTCAAAGTTTATTAGACAGTTTAATACCACTGGGAATGCTTTTTGGTTGCATAATAGGTTTGATTCTTAGCATGTTTTTCTCAATTCCATTATTACCCACACTAAGTTTCAGTTCAGGAATTGGCTTTCTATTTGGTTATTTCGCTTATGAAATTTATGGGAATGAAAAGAATAGCTATTTATAAAAAACTCTATTCCATAATAGATAGCTTTTATTCAATAAGAATCAGACTTGTGATTTTGATTCATATACAAAATCACTAGTCTTTTTATTACATCCTACTGCTTGCTCCTTTTATAGAATTTTATGTGAGGTAATTTACTTGGAAATGTACGATACTTTGAAACAAAAAATAGAAGAGGAATATAATAAGCATTACTTAGATAGACCATTTATTGTTGCAATCGACGGACTAAGTGGTGCAGGAAAAACTACGATTGTACACCAATTAAAAAGTGAAATTGAAAATGTAGTGATTCTTCATATTGACGACCATATTGTTAAGAGAGAAATGAGATATAACACAGGTCATGATGAGTGGTTTGAATATTATCAATTACAATGGGATACCAATTATCTAAAACAACATTTATATAAAAAACTTCATCAAAACGAAAAGCAGTTACACTTGCCGTTTTACGACAAAGATAAAGATACTCTGATAAGCAAATCAATTCAAATACCACCTAAAAGCATAGTAATCATAGAGGGGATATTTCTTTTGAGAGAGGAATGGAAAGCATTTTACGATTATATAATTTTCCTTGACTGCCCTAAAGAAGTGAGATATGAGCGGGTACTTCACCGTGACACATACATCGGTAAACTAGAAGAACGATTAATAAAATACCAAAATAGATATTGGGTAGCAGAAGACTATTATTTAAAAATGCAAAATCCTTTTGAGCTAGCTCATACAATCATGCACTACTGATAGAGACATTTATAATAAAAAGCCTAACCAATTTGGCGCAGTTCACATCATGTTCATATCTTGTTCATACTTTTTTTATGCCCATTTTGGCTAATATTCCAACCAGTTTTAACCACAATCAATTTTACCATTCCCTCCTTTGATACTAATTGTTTAATTTGGAATAACAAAAATCCCTGCATGAATTTATCCACATGCAGGGTTGATTTTACGTAATATTCACAATTCCAATAATTACTTCAAAACCAAAATACAACGATAACAAACATAGCCCAGCGAAAATATACTTTTCCACTTTGCCACCGGTTTTGATCGTGATGGGGAAACGTAATTTTAAATTTATTGGAAAAAATAACTTAATTCCCTGTCTCGTTCCCATATCAAGAATAAAATGACTAACCATTCCTAAGAGCAGCCCTATTGTGAATGCCTTATAAGGTACGAAAGCATTCATCAGTACCGCTACACAAAATAGAAAGAGGAAACTATGAGTGAAAGATCGATGTCCAAAAAGTTTATTGACAATTTTCGAACTAATGGGAAATGTCCGCCCCATTTTACTCCCACCGTGGCATATGTCCGGCAATAGTGCACCGACAATACCTGCCCCTACCAATATGAGGGGATTTTCATTAGAAATTTGTGCAAAAGCAAGACTTGCTGTGATGCCTCCTATGATGTGTGTGTTCCCTAGCATTCGTCTTTAATTCTCCTTGCCTATAAAATAAATATTACACTTTAAATTTATCATAATTTACACAAAAAGAGAACATACATTCCAAACGTACGTTCACAAGCAAATCAATATTTATCATCGAATATCTTAAATGACAGTAAGATTTGTTAAACCCATGGTAGAGATTATGCTCAAAACATTTGAGAGAAACAGAAAAAAACATACGACATTCCTTAACATTCCTTATAAAAGCATTTTCCTTGTTATAAGTAAAAATGACCTTTAATGAAAGCAATGTCGCATGTTTATAATTCATTTGAGATGCATGAAAATTCAGAAAAACATACTAAGATAGTTATTGTTATGCAAGCGCATTTCTCACTATGTCTAGGCATCGCATAATTTTATGAATAAATTGATACACTTAAACCTATTTAGCTGTAAATTCTAATTCTTTAGGTGGCTCGCCTTTCTTATTCATCAATCGCATACGAATCGGTTCAATTTTCAGCGTTAACATATCATCTTTTGTACCAATAAAAATGCTAGAAAAAATTTCAGCAAGCTTGTTTTTTATGCTCTCATCTTCAAACGCTGTCACTTTGCCTTCGATTTCTACATAAGCATCACCAAATCCACCATTTTCGTAGCCATATAAAATATGTGTATACGGATTTTGTTGCAGTTCTTCTACTTTTTCAGAATGTTTACTTGTGACCGTATATAACACAAAGTCCTCATGTTTGAATGTCATATAACGAGAATACGGTTTTCCATTCCGAACAGTTGCCATCGTTCCAATTTTTTCACGATTTAATACTTCTAGTATTTCATCACGTACAGAAGTCATTTCACCCCATCCTTTCAAGTTACACTATTAACTTGCCCTTCCTTATCCATATTAAACAGGTTTGTTTGAAAAATTAGCGCTGGAAGTAACGATAGTAAAACAAGCATCTTTTGATAAATCCACTTCTTGATGATAAAGATAAAGGAGAGTGGCTTACTTCGCTCGTATGTTTCCTATCTATCCTTGGATTGCAACTTCTAGTGCTATTAGCATCCTGTCATTGAAAGTCGTTTGATGTTCTTTAGAAGTTTTTACCCCACCTGTAATCCACGTAACCAATCATCCATATCTAGCACCTCAGTACGGTTCATGTGTTTTGCACTGAGAATTTGGTAATAAAAAAGCACACTTAAACAAGTATGCCTTCAAACCATTATTAACCTTAAGAAACATTAAACACGTATTCGCATGTGACAATGTAACAAAAGGAACTAGCAAGCACCTTGATGACACACTAAAATAAAAAGCACCTAACAAGTTTTTTCACTTGTAGGCACTCCTAAAATAGGTTATGGGCACTTGTTAAAAATACTTACCTCATAAACCCTTGCTATGACTAGACTTGGATTGTTGCTTCTCGTGCGATTAGCAACCTGTCATTGAAAGTCGTTTGACGTTCCTCAGAAGTTGTTACCTTACCTGTTAAGATATGGTCAGCTTTTGAGAAAAGCGTTAACTTTCTCTCGTTAGTTAATAGGCTAGATTAATTTTAATTGTTAGGATTGACATTGACTATAACAGTTTTGCCATTAAATGAAATACTAGCTTGTTTCTTATTCTGATCCCATGAAGCTTTTGATCCGCTTGGACTAGCAACAACTAAAGGAACGAGAGTCTTTCCATTCTCAACTCGAACTGGAACATCAATGATCTTTGGTTGACCATTAACTGTAATCTTTTTAGAATTTGCAGTTAAAACAACTTCGCTTGTACCGTCATTAATTGTTACTGTTTTTGACTTTTGATTCCAATCTACTTTTGAATTAAACTCTTCGGAAATTACACGAATAGGCACAAGTGTCCTGCCGTTTACTACTTTCCCACCATCGACAACTACTACGTCATTACTTGCAGAGGTAACTGGAGGTAATGGCTTTGGTGTTGGTGTTGAGTCGTTTAAATAACTTGATGCTACATACCCCTTTGTCCCGTCACTTCTTTTCACAGGATACCAAACAAAATGGTTTTTCTTCGTTGATACTTCATCATATTCAAAAGGACCCGTAATGGTAATCGTTTCACCTTCACGTAAAGTATCCAATAAAGGACTATCCGTAGTAGGTCTTGACCTTAAATTTGCATTTGTTGTTGTATTAACTTTTTGATTTGTTTCAAAGGCATGCTTTGATTTTGTTAATGGTAATTCAAAAGGATAGTTCATCGATGAAAATTTAATATTTTCCTTGCTGTTCGAGTCATATTGAAAATCTTCACTTGAAAATGGTAGCACTTCCAAGTCAATTAACCCCATTTTTTCAACGATTCCGAAAATCTTTTCTTGATAGGCATTGGCATTTCTTTCATCAGTTGCTTGGATGATTGGACTATTGACTGGCTTCGTACCGTTATAAGCCATGACAGCGAAGTACCAATGCTCCAGTACATCTCTTTCTCCACCGTTGATGCTAGGTAAATCCTTCCGCTTAAACATTTTATCTAGAGTCTCTACACCCGCTTGAATATTATAGACAAGATCGCTTTTTAGTCTATCTTGATTGTAGTCGGCTTGATTTGTAATTTGCATAATGCCAATTCCATTATCAGCGGTCACAATCGCCTTACCATTTTGATCGAAATGACGCCAATTTCCACTTTCACCTTCCGCTATTGCCTTCACAATTTCAGGAGGAACATCATAAATCAATGCTGTTTCGGTTAACAAACAGTTCATTGTTGAATAATCAGGGTTTCCTTTCGATGCCGAATCATACTCACATGTATTTGCAATATTATTAGCAGATATATTTTTATCTGTATTGACAGATAGAGAAATGGCACCAATCGCAATAACACTAATCAATGGTTTCAATATCTTTTTCATATCTGATTATTACACTTCCTTTCATATTTCCTAAATTTTAGAGATTCAGATATATGTTAACATAAACCAAATATTTGAGATAGGGGTAATATCCAATGTTTCTTTTATTTAACAGTATTAAGTGAAAAATGATATTTCTTACAAATATTGTTTAATGTTGATTCGGTGAAAGGGTTGTAAATAGTGATTGTTGGATTTTTACCTTTTTGTGAAATAAGTAAGTTTCCTAAAGTCCATTGAAAAAGCACAAGCCAAATCTATCAACTCTTACAGGCTCGTTAAATGGCACTGCGAGCTTGCTATGATTGTTGTTCAATAATTGAAGCGGTTGAGCTTTACTACACACTTAATTTCAACTAAGAGTTGCTTCTTTTCCAAAGCTTATAAATTATGGTTTAAACAACCTTAACACTTATTCTCATATCTCAATAGAACTGAAGCAAAATGCAACCTCTTTATTTGATTCATTTTACTAAAAAAACCCACTAAACAATTGCTCGTTTAGTAGGCATCAAATGGAAATTTCAAAGGTTAAAACCCCTTTTTAGTCCCTATGTAAAATTTAGAGTCTCTCAACCTTTACTAAGACTAGACTTGAATCGCCGCTTCTAGCGCAATTAACATCATGTCATTGAAAGTCGTTTGACGTTCTTCAGAAGTTGTTACCTCACCTGTATTGATGTGGTCAGATACTGTTAGAACAGTTAATGCTTGATATGACAGTAGATTAATAACGAGCCGATTAGTCTTGTCATATCGCATGTGGGAACAGTCAATCTTTTTTATTAGTGATCCACACAGCTATACCCCAATATTTGTAAATGTGTTACACTATACTAATGATAAATAAACATTAGATTATATTCAGAGGAGACGTTATGGAAAGTAGTTACATGAAAAATCATTTCACCATCATCTATGAGCAACGAGAAGAATTTGCTAATGTGCTCAAAGATTTTAAAGATAAAGAATGGGAACGACCTCAAGAGGATAAGTGGTCTTTTGGAGAAACCTATTATCATTTATATTTAATGATTAGACTATTTAGACAGTTAAACAAATCATATATACCGATTTCTAAGCCTATTGCTACTATAAGAAGTCGAAAGCCGTACAACATTAAAAGTGACGATATATTTACTGAATATAAAGAAAAACATAATAAACCTATGAAAGCACCTTTTGTTTTAGTGCCACCAAAGAATATTAAAGAGAAAATTTCATTTAAATGGTTAGTAAACGAGCTAGATATTGAAACTAGGTATTTAGAAAAAATGCTTTCTAATATTAGCGATAACGTAGCTGGACATATACGTTACCCCGACCCAATAGCACATTATCCAAATTTAATTCAATGTATTAACATATTAGGTATACATGAAAAACAACACTTTTTATTATGCAAAAAATATTATAACTTACATTAATATTGACTTATAATAATGATATTACTAGATAATAAGGACAGGACTTGTGTTTATGAATAAGCTCTATATATGCAAGTCCTTTTGTAATGCTCTCCCTTCACACACTTACAGGAACGCTTCTTAGAATCGCTCTGTGAGATTAATCCTAGTAACCAATCATCCATAACTAGCACATCATTACGGTTCATGTGTTTTGCACTGAGCTTTTGGTAATAAAAATAGTCATACTTAAACAAGTATGACTTTAAACCATTATTAACCATAAGAAACATTAAACACGTATTCTCATGTGACAATGAAGTAAAAGGAACTAGCAAGCACCTTGTTTGACACACTAAAATAAAAAGCACCTAACAAGTTTTTTCACTTGTTAGGCACTTTTAAATTAGGTTATGGGCACTTTTGGAAGCTTGTTAAAAATACCCATCTTACAAACCCTTGCTATGACTAGTCTTGGATCGCCGCTTCTAATGCAATTACCATCATGTCATTGAAAGTCGTTTGACGTTCTTCAGAAGTTGTTACTTCACCTGTAATGATGTGGTCAGATACTGTTAGAACTGTTAATGCTTTACGTCCAAATTTCGCAGCTAGAGTATAAAGTGCAGCTGTTTCCATCTCAACAGCAAGTACTCCGTATTGTGCTAATTTTTCATTTTGTTCTTCATCTGAATAGAACATATCTGCCGTGAAGATGTTACCTACACGTACATTTAATTCTGCTTCTTTTGCAGCGTTGTAAGCTTTTAATAATAAATCAAAGTCTGCAGTTGGTGCATAGTCGAGGTTGCCGCCGAAAATAATGCGATTTAAATTCGAGTCAGTAGATGAAGTTTGTGCGATGATTACGTCACGAACCTTTACATCCTTTTGAATCGCGCCACAAGTACCAACACGGATTAATTTTTGTACACCGTATTCTTGCATAAGCTCTGTAGCGTAAATAGAAATAGAAGGTACACCCATTCCCGTACCTTGAACTGATACGCGTTTGCCCTTGTAAGTACCTGTGTAGCCTAAGATATTACGTACTTCGTTGTATTGTACTACGTCTTCTAAAAACGTTTCAGCAATATACTTTGCACGTAGCGGATCTCCTGGTAATAAAACGATTTCTGCGATTTCGCCTTGTTTGGCACTAATATGAACACTCATTTATATAACCTCTTTTCATCATCATTCTATTTAATTGTAAACGGTTTCGTATAAATATTCAATCGTTAGACGTCTTTCTTCATTGAAAAAATCGAACATTTTTGTTCACTACTTCTTAATCTCACTTTGATTTATTCAAACGATTTATTTTAATTCTAATATACACACTGTTCTTTAAATTCTGCAAATAATAAATTAATATTGGAATTTCAGCTCGTACAGTGCCCACAGCGAATCGAATGCTTCTGTTGTCAAATACTCATCAGATTGCATTTCTATATAGTCAGATAGTTCTTGAAAATCTTCAGACATTTTCGGAAACCCATGATCTATAAACATACTTTCCGCAAAACGTACTTTATTGTCATCCCAATCTCCCCCTCTAAACGTCAAAGTATAATGATAAAATGACTTTTTCAATAAAATTCCCCCTATTTTATAAATTTTCCATTTTATAGTGTAATAATAGCCTCAATGTAGTAGAATATTAAAAAATTGATTTTTCAGAAAGTTGGTGATTATTTTGCTTAAAAGAAAAAAATCAATACCTATAGAAGCCAAAAATGTAAAAGAGAAAAAAAGCAAAAAATCCAATTTCAAATTTATTCATCTCATTAGAGGAAGAATTGTCCTCGCTTTTTCAGTTTTGATGACCATTATAATTGCTATGCAAATTTTATCGTACATCAATATTACGAATTTGCAAAATAACCTACGAGAGTTCGCAGATGAAAATTTAGAACAGCAAATGCTCATTAACACCTTAGTCACTGATATTGCCAAGCTTTCTAGCCATGAACAAGGCTATATCATCACTGGTGATAATTATCATTTAAAATCCTACGAAGATTTAAAGGAAACAATCAATGCTAATTTATCTACGATACAAAGCTCCCTTGAAAATCAAGAGGAGGAATTAAAGTTAGTAGTGCTAATACAGCAATTTTATACAAATTACTTATCCTATTCTAAATCGACGATAGAAGTACGTCAAAAGTATGGTTATGAAAATGCGGCAATAATGTTTAAAACAAGTGGAAGTCAAAGCTTTAAAAACTATATCGATGAAAATACATCTAAACTTATTGAAATGCTACAACAGCGTAACGAGGAAACTTTGTCTGATCTTGAGCAGTTTGCACTTGCTTCGAAAATTTCGTTTTTCGTACTTTCAGGGATCGCCTTATTTATTACCGTGACTTTAGGCTATATTTTATGGAAATCTATTCGCCGTAATACAAATGCTATTTATCACTCGATTTTAGATATTGCAAAAGCCGGTGGTGATTTAACACGTCGCGTTGAAGTAAAAACGAAAGATGAATTCTCACAAATCGCATATTCAACAAATATTTTAATCGAATCGATATCAAAGCTTGTGAAACGTGTGTCTAACCTAGCGGAAAACGTATCTAGCAGCTCTCAAGGGTTAATGACATTAGCAGACGAAAATGCTCGCACTATTGACTCAATAGCAAACTCAACACTAGATATCGCCAGTGACAGCAACGAAATTTTAACAAGCATTAGTAAATCAGCCAACGAAATGAATAAGCTTGAGATTTCGATGCACGAACTAAACAACAAAGCATTAGAAGTACAACTAGCAGCTACAGCGATGCAACAATCGGCACACTTAGGAAGCAATTCAGTCACGCAATCTTCCAATGTTATGCTTGAAATCGAGGAAACAATGGCTTCAACTTCGGCAACTGTTGAAAATTTAGGGCGTAAATCAGATGATATAACGTCTATTATCAGTACAATTACAGCAATTGCTGAACAAACGAATCTCCTAGCGTTAAACGCGGCAATCGAGGCTGCACGCGCTGGTGAACATGGACGAGGCTTTGCTGTAGTCGCAAAAGAAGTTCGTAAGCTAGCTGAACAATCACAGCTGGCTGCTAGTGAAGTTTCATCAATTGTTCGTTCCATTCAAACTGAGGTTAACTCTATTATCTCGCAAAATGAAACCGGAGTTCAAAAAGTAATTCGCGGTGTGGAAGTAACGAACGAAACAACCGAATCTTTACACAACATCTTGCAGCAAACGGAGAAAACATCGGAAATTTTAAGTTATATGGTCATTCAAATCGAACAAACATTAAAACATTCTCAAGATGTTACTTCTTCGTTCATCCATGTTTCAGCAATAGCTGAGAATACTGCAGCAAATACAGAACTTAGTGCTACAGCTGCTACGCAAGGTTCGGCCTCCATGCAAGAAATCAATGCCTCTGCGGTTGAACTCGCAGCACAAGCAGATGATTTACGCAGTGTCGTCGCTGAATTTAAAACATAAGCAAAACTCGCTCTCATTGTGAATTTCACAACAAGAGCGAGTTTTTTTATTTGAATAATGAAAGATACTCCCCGTAGCCCTCTTTTTCTAAATCTCCAATTGGCACAAAGCGTAACGATGCTGAGTTAATGCAGTATCGTAAACCACCTAATTCACGCGGGCCATCTGGAAATACATGTCCCAAATGAGAATCCGCTGTTTTACTGCGTACTTCCACACGGCGCATACCATGTGAAGTATCAAAATGTTCGGTTACCTCTGGAGCATCAATAGGTTTTGAAAATGAAGGCCAACCGCAGCCAGCATCAAATTTGTCTGTTGAGCTAAACAGTGCTTTGCCTGATATGATATCAACATAAATCCCGTCTTCAAAAACATCATAATACTCATTGCGAAACGGTGGTTCTGTTCCTTGATTTTGTGTCACATGGAATTGCATATCTGTTAACTGTTTTAAGCGTTCATTTTTATCCATTAACGTTTCCCCCAATGCTGTTCGATAAATCCAGCGCGTCCTGAGCCTACAGAGTAACGCTCATAATGGGCAGGATTTTTCTTATAATAATGCTGATGATAGTCCTCTGCTTCGTAAAATGGTTTTGCAGGTAATAATTTCACGGCGATTGGTGCACGGAATTTACCGCTTGCCTCTAACTTTGCCTTTGATAACTCTGCAATTTGCTTTTGTACCTCGTCATGATAAAAAATTGCTGTTGTGTACGATTCTCCTCGATCATAAAACTGCCCACCCGCATCGGTAGGGTCAATCAATGTCCAGTACAGCTCTACTAATTTTTCGTATGGATAGATACTTGAGTCAAACGTAATTTGTACGGCTTCTAAATGGCCAGTTGTTTCACTACACACTTGCTCATATGTTGGATTTTCAACATGTCCACCTGTATAGCCCGATACAACTTCAATAATGCCAGGCTGCGTATCAAACGGCTTGACCATACACCAGAAACAGCCACCTGCAAATGTTGCTTTTTGTAATGTCACCATATTTCACCCCTTATTTTGTTTCGTTTGGAATGACCACTTGTAAGACAATCTTGTCATTCGCTAAATCAATCTCTTGTGCTCGTACACGTGAACCGCTTGCAATGTTAATGCGTGATAAATCCACATAGATTTGCTCATCGTTTGGCTGCACGGTAATCCAAGACGGGAAATCGACTGCATCTGCCATTAATTTCAACACCATATCAGGTGGAATATTAACCTTCCCGACATGGACCGCCTCCTGTTTTAATACGATATTCCCATCTGTTACTACAGGATTGAAGTCCATTTGAATCGGTATTTCAAAACCAAATGCCATTAATGTACTATATAAGTATATTTTTTCGTCGATAACGAGCTCTACTGGAACTGGAGATTTTTTCATCGCATCAGCCAAGTATTGTTTGGCGATTGCTTCGAATTCTTTTGCTGTTGTTTCGACGGTTAATATATTGCCCTCAAGCGCGATAGGCTCTCTTGGACTTGCTTGCTTAAAGTCTGAAGTTATTAAATACACTAAACTAACAAGTACCATAATTATCGCACCTGCTAAGACAAAAAACGCAACTTTCCATTTATTCATGCTGTTCACTCTCCAAAACCTAATAAACCATTCGACATAGACTCAATATCACAGGATTGCATCGTTTCAATTACGCGTTCTGCCATTCGATCATAACCCGTACTATTCGGATGGAAGAAATCTACATGATATACCATATCTTCATTTGATACAAATAAATCCTCTACTGGCACAAAACATACATTGTTATTTGCTAAGCTTAGATTTTCTATTTCCGTGTTCCATTCGGATATTATGGACTCAAATGGCGTAACTTCATCGATCACAATTGACAAAGGATTATAAAAGCCTATTAAAATAATCGGCACATCTGCATTGCGAAGCCGAATTTCTTGCAGTATTTCTTCATAGCGTTTTATAAATTTAGGCAATTCTTTTTCAAACATCGACTGTTCCATTGTAAACAAGTTATTCTTCACTATTTTCATGACATCATTACCACCAAGGGTTATTGTAACTAGATTGGCTTTTGCCAATTCCTCATCGTATTGCCCTTTTTCCAATAATGCTAATAACTGATTACTGCGGCGACCGTTTTTGCCACGATTGTCAAGTTCTACGGATTTGATCATTGGCCATTGTTCTAATTGTTTTTGTAATCGAACAGTATAGCCGTAATCCTGTTTTTCATCCCCTACACCGCGCGTTAAAGAATCACCAAGTGCTAAGTAAAAAATATCTTGTGCGTATTCATCTTTTATATCCTCCCAATCTAACTGAAACACATCACTAATTATTTCTTTAATACGCTCGGTCCTCGATATTTCATCCTCTATTTTTGGGGCAATGTCTGAAATGATTGTAACCCCATTTTGTGAGGATTGATCAACAGGTAGCTTTTCTTCAGTTTCCGGGTCAATTGATACCGAACATGCTGATAGTAGCGTGATGAGACAAATCGTTAGTAATATACGCCACAATACAATCTCCCCTTTTAGTTCTTTATTATACTATTATAAGATATTTGTGAAAAAGAATGGAATTGTTTGCCTAGATATTTATAAAAAGATGAAACCTTTTTTTCTTTATATCGTATGTATTAGTACTTTTTGTTATTTTAAAGGAGAAACGATTTTTTTGTCACATTGAACCAAATATTTTTTATTCTTCATCTATTTCATCGCCATCTCAGATGCTTTTTATTCAACTATAGTCCAATTTGAAGCAAAATCGCCACCACAGCACCAAACTGTTCAAGTTGCTTACAGCGATGCATTAAACTATGGAGTCGTGCGGTGACAAAAAACGAAGAAATAGGAAACGTAAAATAAGCGTTACAGTTAATATTTTCGTTAACTCTATTACAATGACTATTACAAACGATGTAGAAACTTCCTTTGTGAATTACTCAACGGTGCGCTACAATTTACGTTGTTGACAAATAAAGGGCTTGTCCGGAAATTTCTTTCTGAACAAGCCCTTTTGCATTTGTTAATTTATTCTTTTTTCAAACAATCTTACTGTAACTACATTAAAGAAGCATGCTGAAACTAAGCTCAGTACTCGATAGATATTACTCGGTATAATAGACAAAGCCCATTGCACCTTCACCTGTATGCGTACTAATTACTGGTGAAGTGAATGCCATTTCAACTTCGCCGTTATAGCCAATTGCACGTAGTTGTTCGATTAAAGGGTTTACTAACGTATCTAATGAATTGGCATGAGAAATACCTACAGATTTTACTACTTTACCTTGTGTATCTTTTTCAAATTCACTGATTAAAAATTTCACAACTTGCTTGTGGCTACGAGGTTTAGCGCAAATTGTCACTTCGCCAATATCTAAATGTCCAATTGGCTTAATGTTTAGTAATGAGCTGACAACCGCTTTCCCTTTACCAATACGCCCACCTTTCACCATGTTTTCTAATGTGTCTAACACTACGAAAAGACGCGTATTTTCACGGATTTGATTTAGACTTGCTACGATTTCCTCTACGCTCGCACCTGCATCACGTAAACGAATCGCTTCACGAATTTGGAATGCTAGTCCAAACGCGATATATCGAGAGTCAATAACCGTTACATTTGAATCGGACATTTCTGCAGCTTGACATGCTGATTGATATGTACCACTCATACCACCAGTCATGTGAATAGAAATGATTTGTGATCCGTCCTTACCAAGCTCATCATAAATTTCCTTAAATATACCTGGAGCTGGCTGAGAGCTTTTAGGTAAATTTTCTGCTTTTTTCATTAATTCAATAAAAGTATCCGGCTGTAAATTCACACGATCTGTATACGTCTTGTCATCAATTTGCACTGATAATGGGACCATATGAATGCCGTGTTTTTTTATTTCTACATCTGTTAAATCACATGTAGAATCCGTTACAATATGGATTTGAGTCAAAATAAACACATCCTTTTTACATCTTCTTTACTATTATAAAGAATTACTATTTTTTTACCAATATGACGATTGTCATTCTTTCGAAACTCTAATTATCATATTGTATGTATGACATATTGCAGTATAACATAATGACAATGCACATTCGCAAACAATCACTATTTAAATTATTGTAAGAAAGTAAGGAGCGTGAAAAAACATGCAAACAATTGAAGCATTTGACTATAAAACATTAAAAGAAGAGCGATGGAATGCGATAACACATGGAATTGGGCTATTACTGAGCATTCCCATCTGTATATTGCTTATTATTTATGCTGCACAAAATGGTTCGGCTAAGCAAATTACGGCTTTTTCTATATTTGGTGCGTCACTCATTTTATTATTTTTAATGTCTACCCTTTTACATAGCATGCCAGAGAAATATAAACGCGTATTCTCTATTTTAGATCATTCGTCTATTTATATATTAATCGCTGGAACGTATACACCCTTTTTACTAATTGCAATTGATGGTGTGTTAGGCATTGTTATGCTTTGTATAATTTGGGCAATAGCGATTTTTGGTGTTGTTTTTAAATTTATGTTTATCCACCGTTTTGAGAAGTTTTCATTAGCCTTGTACATCGTGATGGGTTGGTTGATTATTTTTTTAATTCGTCCTCTCTATAGTTATATAACATTTGATGGCTTTATGTTGTTACTTTCCGGGGGTGTGTTGTTCACGTTTGGCTCGATTTTTTATATGTGGACAAAGCTACCGTATAATCATGCGATTTGGCATTTGTTTGTTATTGCGGGCTGTGGTTGCATGGTTGGATGTGTGTATTTTTATTTATAGATGAAGAAAACATAACGACAATATTCCACCAAGGATGGAGGCTAGCTCGACGCTAGGCATTAAAGCGTTGTTACAGGAAGTGGTGATTTTCTCTTCTATATGCTGACATCCATTGAAACACTGTCTAATGCGGATTATTTACACATGTGAAAAGGCTGTACAAAAAGTGAAAACTTTTTGTACAGCCTTTTACTTATTTCTCAAAAATACAATAACGGAATGTATACCCTTTACCAGAATCAACTGCTTCTTGGCTAGACGTTAAACGCCAGGCATCGTAGCGTGGGAAGAAAGTATCCCCTTTGAATTCATGATCGATTAGCGTAATGTATAATTTTTCTGCTATTGACATTGCTTGCTCAAAAATTTGTGCCCCGCCGATGATCATAATTTCTGAAGCATCTTGTACTAATTGTAGCGCGGCATTTAAGTTTGATACTGTTTCAATACCTTCAGCTGTGTAATTTTCGTTGCGGGTAATCACGATATTACGACGACCAGGTAATGCGATGCCTATTGATTCAAACGTTTTACGCCCCATAATGATTGGCTTCCCCATTGTCATTTCTTTAAAGTACTGTAAATCACCCGGTAAATGCCATGGCATATCGTTTTCATAGCCCATAACATAGTTTTTATCATGTGCGACGATTAATGAAATCATTGCTTATCCTCCTTTACACAGCAATCGGTGCCTTTATTGATGGATGCGGGTCATAACCTTCCACTGAAACATCCTCCAACTCAAAATCAAAAATTGATTGCTTGTTTGTGTTTAGCTTTAATGTTGGCAATGTTTTAGGTGCACGTGCTAGCTGATCTTTTACTTGTTCAAAGTGGTTTGCGTAAATATGTGCATCTCCAATACTGTGAACAAATTCCCCTACTTCAAGGCCGCATTCATGTGCGATTAAATGCGTTAATAATGCGTAGCTGGCGATATTAAATGGAATACCTAAAAAAGTGTCTCCACTACGTTGTGTTAACATACAGCTTAGTTTGCCGTCTGTCACATAAAACTGGAACATCGCATGACAAGGTGGTAATGCTGCTTTACTACCTTTCGCACCAGCATTGATTACATCCTCTGGATTCCATGCATTGACAATAATGCGGCGAGAATCTGGGTTATTTTTAATTTGATTGATTGCATCTTGTAGCTGGTCTAATGATTCACCCTCTGAGGTTGTCCAATTGCGCCATTGTTTGCCATAGACATTTCCTAAATCACCGTACTTACGTGCAAATTCATCATCGTTTAATACGCGCTCGCAAAATGAAGCTAGCTCCTTTTGATACTCTGTGTTAAATGCTTCGTCGACTAATGCGCGGCGGCCGAAATCTGTCATATCTGGACCTTGATATTCGTCTGATTCCACCCATTTTTTGAATGCCCACTCGTCCCAAATGTGGTTCTTATTTTGAAGTAAATAGCGAATATTTGTGTCTCCTTTAATAAACCATAATAGCTCACTTGCAACAGTCTTAAAACCAACACGCTTTGTTGTTAAAAGCGGGAAGCCTTTGGATAAATCAAAACGCATTTGATAGCCAAATACGCTTCTCGTGCCTGTTCCTGTGCGGTCGGATTTGTCTGTGCCGTTGTCTAAAATGTGTTGAAGAAGTTTTAAATATTCTTGGTCTGCTTGGTTTGTCAAAATGTTCACTCCTTGATAACTATCTCGTTCTATTATATAAGGATGGCACCCAAATTTGTATAGGCAGTTATGTCGGGAATCTCTAAATAAAAAACTACAACCAAAAACATCTATGCTTTCACTACAGTTCATCAATTAAAGTCTAATTATTTTATACAGTGGAAAATAAAAGAGTTTGCTGTTGAAGTGGCTTGCTTAAATGCCCAATCTGCATAGACATTCGTTGTTAAAAAGCCTACTTTTTGTAGCGAGGATTCGATTGTTTCTTTCGCTCTAAATATTAGTTGCATTTTTAGATGAATAACTTCTTCATTAGTATGGGCATTTTTCACGGTTTCATAAAATGTAAAAACATCATCAGTGAACCCTTCATAAGACGTCCAAATTTCAAGGGGATCACCAGTCAACGGGTCTATTGCTCTATCAGGTGTATCATCTAGCTGCCACTCTTCCCACGCTTTTGCTAGTGGATTACGCGTATCAAAAATGAAATGTCCTCCAGGCTTTAATGCGCGGTGTGCATCTGAAATTACATGTTGCCAACTTTCATCAGTAAGAAATACTTGCGCAACATTAGCCGTCATGATAATTGCATCATACACTGCTGTATGTAAATTTGAGCTATCTCCAACAATCCAAGTAATATTACCTTCGTTTGGTTTACTTTTTGCATACGAAATCGCTTCTTCATTTGGGTCAATAGCGGTAATTTGATAGCCTTGTTTCGCAAACTTTGTAGTCAACCTTCCTGTGCCACAGCCCAAATCTGCAATCGTTTTTACATCAATTTTATTTAATAGAACTAGATAGAAATCTTCATCTATCCCCCTGCTATTCACTTGATCGTACACTAATGGAATCATCTAATTACCTACTCTCTCGCATAACATTTTTGTTATATTTTACCACAATGTAGGTCATATGTATAAAAAATTGCATAATTAAAGGCGCTACTCGTTTTACATGGGTTGAGTAGCGCCTTTAATCAAATGTGTCTAAATCATCATATAGCTCAATTGTTTTTTCCAATTTTTATGTTGCCTCCCTAAGAATGGTTTTGTTGTTTTCAAGTAATTGAATGATTTGAAGTAAAATCTTCTCCTCCACTTTTACTGAATTGTTTACTTCCTTTGCAATTACTTTGTTTAATTCTAAAATTGTATTTACGTCGAGCTTATGTTTTTCCGCTAATTGGAATGCTCGCTCTAACTGACCGGTTATCATCGGCAGTCCCCCTTTGGTATAATTTTACATTTCGAAGTATAAATAATCGACTGCGAAAATGTATATACACTTATTTTACACGGTTCTAAAAAAAAATTCACTACTAAAACCTCCTTTTTGATAAAAAAATTTTTATCACTTTATGGCACTTAAAATACACTTAAGGAATGTATGGGACATCACATTGTTAGTGTAAAATCGCATTTCATTCAATTTTGGGACAAGAAAAAACAGACTACATTCAACGTGTGAATTAGTCTGTTTTTTAAGATACTTTACGAATAATACGACTTACTATTTTAAAAAGTGTCTTATCAATATTATGACAACCACTTAGGCGGAGTGTTTTTGCTCCAGTAGATATCACCTAGGTTGTAGTGCGTTTGATAATTATCTTCAAATGTGTGGTAGTGGAAATTATAGTAATAGCCTTCGAACGGACGGTTTTCTGTACGCACGTGGAAACGAATGACATCCTTTTTTGAATCGTTATTAACAATGTGGAAAATTTTCTCTGAATATTCGCCACTCGGTTTTTCTGAAATACTTAAATTGGATAGAGATTCTACACCAAGTCGATCCACTGTCACAGCGATTGCTTCTTCAATTTTAGGGAAAATATTCGACTCAAATTCATCTTCAATTACTGGCCCAATGCGTGTACCAAATTTTACGTATGACTGTTCTTTCGCTGCTTCAATGAATGTATCAACAGTCGGTAATTGCTGCTGGGCAACGATGATTTCATCTAGCTGATAAGCTGCTGAAATTTGGTTATCTGTTTGGCGGTCAATAATGGATTTGTTATTACCACGGTCTTCGTCAAAGTTTGCCCAAATTTCATGGTTTGGCGTAATCAGACCTAATGTTAAAAATGCAACGGATGCTACAAGTGATTTATAGAGCCATTTTTTCATAATTTCCACCTACTTTAATTATGTATAATTTTAAAACTTCTTCTTTAAATATATACGTATGTCCTAAGAAAAGGTTTCATCTTCCTTATAAACATTGTACAATAAAAAGGAAGATATTGTGAGTTATTTAAGGGAGGTTTACAAAATTATGACAATTGCAATCGGCTTAGGCTTATTATGTATGCTTGGTTATATGACTTCTTTATGCTTCACGGACTAATTTAGTACAAGTGCATACAAAAAACAATGCTTTGTAAAATGCCGCATCATACAGTTTCAGCTATTATTTTTGAATTTCATTTAATGTATACTAATGCTTTATATTGGAGCAGGTGTGACCCTAATTTGAGTCGCTCTGAGGCTAATTGGAGCAAACAAATACTATAAGCGGCATATGTACGGAAATAGGTAAAGTGGAAAGATTGAGGCTTCTATTAAGCTTCAATCTTTTTTTTGTATTTCTGACACATTTTAATAAGCCCTATAAACAATTGGAATGGGAGTGAGTTCAGTATTGTATAGGGCTCATTCCTTTTAACTTCCCCTTAATTCGTTTGTGGTAGTAATAATAAATATATTGCTCCACTTCTGAATTGTCTTATTTTCAAATCCTTGATAATAAGGTAATTCAGCCGTTTATAAACCAAAGAAGTTCTCCATAACAGCATTATCTAATTTCACTTACAAAACATGTTTTGTATCATATGATTCTTTTTCAATAAGTTCCATTATTTGTTCTGAAGAGACATATATTTTCTATTCTTTAGATATTTATCCAGTTACTTTTAGTAAGGATGAGTATACATATAAAGAAGTTTATTTTTATAATGAAAAATCCAATTATTTCGAAGAGAAAGGAGGTTGATAGGCTACACTTAATTGGACAGTTTTTATAGAGAATAAGAATCAATTACTATATCCTTCAACTAAGAAGGGCTTTATATGGAGCATTTGGCATGATAGCCTCACTTGGCTAAGTCACCCCCTATCTAGCAGGATTCTTGGTGCAACGAATCATACCTATAGAGACTCCATGTCAAGCAACCTGTCCGTCCCTTATGCTTAAAAGAAACCCTTAAAAAAGTTGTTCAAAAGTGTTACCATTCCAAGGATTTTTGTTAGAAACATTTTCGGGGACATAAAAACAAAAAAGCCCTCCTGTAAGATGCTTGAGTGTCCACGGTCATTGACTCATACATCTACAGAGCGGACTCCATTTAATGAATTTTAATACGAATGAAAAAATAAATCATTTTCTGAAAATACACTCGTGATCGGCATCGACATCGCCAAACACAATCATATCGCTTGTGCTATCGATGTTCTTGGCCGTGTGCTCCAAAAATCATTTCCAATCTTACAGTCACGTATCGAATTTGAAGCGTTTTATGAACATCTGCTTACATTAAAAGCATCACATGAAAAACAAGGAATCCCGGTAGGTTTCGAATCAACAGTTCAATATTGGATGAACTTAGCATCGTTTTTTAACAACTACCTGATTCCATTTGTAATGGGAGATCCAATGTACTTCAATAGCTCGAAGAAATTAGATGTCAACCTTCAGACAAAAAAATAACCAAAAGGATGCGTTCGTCATTCCCCGTTTACTGTTTACTTTAAGACCTACGATTCAGCTATCCTCGCATTATTGAAAGCGTGGAAGCTAAATTACTAAACAGTATTACATTACTTTCAAAAATTCAAGAAGATTTTAATGTCCTTCAAAATCGTATGATTCGTTGGCTAGATCACTTCTTCCCAGAGTTTTTACAAGTCTTTAATAAATTTGGGGAAATGGTATATACGGCTAAGTTAGTAGGACTTTCTAAATAATTGACAGCTTATTTTTATTTAGCATCCGTACCAGGAATCGATAACGTAACGTCGGCTGATTCACTTGCAGTATTTGGTTATTTTACACTATATGAGCATCCACTCCAATAAATTAATTAATCTAGCGGGGCTCACATTACGCGAAAACTCTTCTGTTCAGCAAAATGGACAAAAGCGCATTTCTAAACAAGGTAATTGTAAACTACGTGAGGGTCAGACATTTTAAGCAAAGCAGAGATTCAAAAGTGCAATTAAGTATCGTACTGGATTAAGGAATTAATACCCATTAGATAGTTATTAATTTAGTGGAGCTTTCAATTAGATTGTTAAAAAAATCGACACTTACGAAATTCTGATAAATATATATGTCGAAAAATAATTTTATGGCATTCAAAAATGGCGTTAGTCATTGATATATCAACAATTATAGAGGGAGGAATAGAATCATGACATTTGAAATAGGATTAACCATTTTCGTTTTCTTAATGACGATATCAATTATATTTTGGAGACCAGGAGGTTTAAATGAAACCTGGCCGGCTGCATTCGGTGCAGGAGTTATTTTATTAACAGGGACTGTGTCACAAGGTGATGTTATGGATATCATTGATAAAATTGGAGGGGCTTCCATAACCATTATGGCGACAATCGTTATGGCAGTTATCTTAGAAAGTTTTGGATTTTTCCACTGGGCAGCTGCACGGTTAGCGGTATTGTCTAAAGGATCAGGATACAGGCTATACTGGTATATTCAACTACTTTGCTTTTTAATGACCCTATTATTTAATAATGATGGTAGCATTTTAATTACAACTCCCATTTTAATTTTACTCTTAAGAAATCTTCGTCTAAAACCACACCAAATGATTCCCTATTTATTAAGTGGAGCACTAATTGCAACAGCTTCCAGTGCACCGATTGGTGTTAGTAATATCGTGAATCTAATCGCATTAGAAATTATCCATATGACACTTTATATGCATACTGCAATGATGTTCGTACCTGCAACAATTGGTTTATTATTTATGTCATACATTATGTTTATCGTTTTAAAAAAGAAATTACCAAAGAAGTTACCAGATACGGCGTATGATATTGAAGAGTTATTTTTCACTAAACAATATCATTCATTAAAAGGAACTATTTCAGTTGATACAAAAAAGAAGCGAACAAAGCTTATGTTAAAAGTGTTATTGTTTGTTTTTATCATCAGATGCTTACTTTTCGTTGCTTCATACTTCGCTATTCCAATCGCGCTAGTTGCTGTACTTGGTTCAGTCGTTCTACTGGTCTGGAGATGGTATCAATTAGGTACAAATCCAATCGACATTTTAAAGAAAACACCTTGGCATATTTTAATCTTTGCTTTCTCAATGTATGTTCTCATATATGGATTGCATAATATCGGTTTGACAGAAATACTCGTTCAATTTTGTGAGCCCATCGTAAATCAAGGATTATTCCAAGCAAGCTTTATCATGGGTGGATTAGTTTCGATTTTATCTAATATTTTTAACAATCATCCAGCATTAATGATTGGAACCATTACGTTAACAGAAATGGGGCTAGACCCGATCACATTAAAAACGATTTATCTTGCTAATATTATTGGTAGTGATATAGGGTCATTATTATTACCGATTGGAACTCTAGCATCGCTCATCTGGATGCATATTTTAAAGCAAAATAAAATTAAAGTGAAATGGAAAGAATATTTAAGCGTTTCAATGATTGTTATTCCAATTACAACTGTATTCACACTTTTTCTGCTCTTCTATTGGGTTCAATTAGTTTTTCTTAAGTAAAAGAATAATTTTACTTTTTAAATATCCAACCATTTTTCAGCCTATAATGTCGATAATCTTTATATTTATTAGTTGAGCTACTAAATATAAAGATTACCTTTGATTAGAGTAGTATTTTCATATAAACATTGCCTTCCTTCTTTATAATATATGCTAGCTTATGAAAAAATGTGAAAGTGATATTAAGTTTAAAGTGACCCCTTTGTAATGGACATTTTGAAAAAGCTTAGGAAACTTGTTGAAGCTGCTGTCTGTATTTTACAGGCGGCAGTTTATAATCTTCATTACTCTCGATAGTTATTATATTATGTAATGTAACTCTTGATTTTTCATTTTACTTCTACCAGTGTTACGCAATCTTTTATAAATGTTTCATATATTATATGGCCAAAAAATGATTCTTGAGGCGCTTTATCCCAACTGTTTCCACGGCATGACATGGACCGTTCTATGCCCATTTTCTTCACTAATGCTTGATAGATCGTACTTGTATAATAGAACCCTTGATCTCAGGGAATAATGGCCACTTCTGCTAAACCCTTATGTTTCCTTAATTTCATTAGCGTATTGAGGTCATTATCTAAGGATAGATAATCTGCCCCCTCATGAGCTAAAATTTCGTTCGTTTAGGTGTTTTTAATCGTTGATAAATTAGCACGTTTCCGTTTTGATACGTCAAATACGTGATGTTTGTTAGCAATACTTTCCCTGCCACACCTTGCTTGAAGTTGCGCTTTATTTCGTTCCGACATGTACGGTGTTTCTTCGTTACCTTCTCTCTTTGCGGGTAGATTAATTAATTGATTTATCGGTGACTGATATTACATAAGAATTTCCCTTTCGTAGTGCTTGGTTATTTCGATAAGAATCTTTTTTGTCATTTTTGATCAGCTCCAACATCTTTTTTCATGATATACAAAAGTACCCTACAAGAAGGACTTTTTCAAAAGTGTCCATCTTATAGGTACAATTTAATTGCTTGTGAAATCCATTTATACAAAACTGCAATATAATATAAATCGCTATTATTGAAATACATTGTACTTATTATTATTCAAAAAAAATTAACTCGTTACTCACATTAAGACGTGTGTATCGTTTTTATATGCTGAATATTATAATAGAAGTTATCCTTAGCTGAACGAAACTCAATAATTGACCCATTTACATCAGTTATAACTCCGGTAAAATTATTCTTTTCACCTACATTTAATACGGTTAGTTTATTTCTTAAATTTCCAATTTGTGCTTCAAAAGTATCTTGGAAATTTTCATTACATTCTTCAATAAAAAACTCATTGTCTGATAATTGATACGGTTTCAGGTTGTTATTATAAGGAATTATTGTCTTTATATGCTTCATTGGAACAAATAACTTTTTGTAAATGGGGGATTGGAATACAATATAATCTTTTAGTATATTGGATATATATCCATGGAATGGCTGGTTATTTAACACGTGGATTTCTAAATAGGTCCCAATAGAATTTGTAAGAACTTTTTCAAACGTCATTTCTTCATTGATACCGTTAAATAGGTTATGCTGTGTATCAATTGATGGGATATTGAGACTATCTTCGTTAAAGTAATCTATTTTTATCTCATGAATATGACGATAAGGAATATAAAAATATTCTTTACCGTTAAATAATACAACTAACTCGCTACTACTATCTATTATTATTCCTCTAAGTATATTTTTTCCTGTTATTTCCACCTTAACAATTACTTTATCTATATCATGAATAAAATTTTCATGAATCAAATTTTTCAATGTCTCCTCTCCTCTATTCAAATATTAAGCGGACCCATAAATATAAATTAAATAAGCTTACAATTAAGCCTATAGGGATTACCAGAATGGTTACTTTTAAATAATTACCCCAAGTAATTAAGATTCCATGGTTTTATAAAATAAACATCCAAATGAGCGTTGCTAAAGTTCCTATAGGTGTTAATAGTGCACCTATATCACTTCCAATCACGTTTGCCAAATACGCCACTTGTAAAAATAAAGGTTAGAGTTACATTCCCATAATCTTCCTACAATGCTGATCATCACCGCAGGAAGATTATGGAAAATATTAGACAAAAAAGTTGATAATAACCCCATAATTATGACCACGTTCAATAAATTATGTTCTACTGAGGACTTAAATTTCTTTGATAATAATATCATTCAACTCTACATTTTTAAGAACGTATACAAGCACATACATATTGAATGGGAATAAAAAATAAACCATGGATAATTTTTTATGATATCTGAAAGTCCCGTTTTCATTTTTAACCATCTTACTGTGATTAAAATTGCTGCACCAAACATACCAATCCATTCAATAGGAATACCAAATGGAGATAGCACAAAGAAACTTGCCCTCTTTGCAACGACAATAATTAAGATATTTCAAACATTTTCCAATCGATTTCTTCATAATTAGTCCGAATATCCAGCGGGTGAGAATGCAACAGCTGTTCATTTATATTCATATTGATCGGAATAGGTTTCGTTCTTTTGGGGATAGACTTTTAAAAAAACGTAATAGTAATAATTCCAATCATTGATGGGACAAAAACCATTTCCACGTAACTATTTAAACTTAGCCCAACAATTTCTAGAGCAATCAGATCAGAAATATTACTTACCGCAATAGGAGCACTAGCAGCTGTAGCAATTAGTGCCCCTGAAATTAAATAAGGTAATACTTGATGAGGTTTAAAATGAAGGATTTTGACTATGTGTATAATGATTGGAGTTGTAATGAGTAGAATTTATTGTAATCTCTTGGCTACGATCTATAGGTGTAGCAAGAAATAGTTTATAAAATAAACCACCAATGATAGAGAAGAAAAGGAGGATAATCAAATTCCTTCCTCCTTTATATAGCCAAACTTTATACAAAAAAAACATTAGCTTTTTCGATTTCTAGAACTTCTTTCCTTATCGTTATTACCTTCAGTGTTCTCATCCTTATTAGCTTCCTTTTCTTTTTTACTAGACGTTCCTAAACTAATATTACGAACGTGATACATGGCAAGACGGATAATTTCATCTTTTGAGTAAATGGTAATATAATCATCTGTGACCTCATCCATTATTCCTTCTAACATTTCTGGTCCACCACGATTTATTCTCACCCATTGATGATGTAAATTACAAACAGCTGATGTAAAATCAGTTGGCAGTAAATAAGTTTTATCCTCTGGAACTTCAACATTAAATTCAATACCCTCTCTTGTATTGTGGGTAATGCTCTTAATGTGTTGCGTTTTATAATAAACGATACCGTCTTTTTCTGTTAGTAACACAAAATGATCGTCTCCAGCTGTCAATATCTTTCCAACTCGCGATTCTGGACCTCCTCGATCCACCTTTACAACTTTATCAACTAATGACATAAGCATTTTTTTGTTCATTCTTTTACCCTCCCATTTTTATTGTCTTGCTATCTGTATGTGTACTTGAAAAATTAACCTATTGGAAATGCCCATTTAGAAAAGAATATACTTTTCTGCCTAGTGTATGTCGGTTATTTATTCTGGAAACTGGGAATAGAATCAAAATGCAAAAATCACACTTGGCTTATGCAGCTGAAAGGATTTTTATTTTGGACAATATAAAAAGCAACCACATATATGTAGTTGCCTAATAAATTGGACAAGGGGGCTCCTGAATGTCAGGAACCCCCTTTAGTATTTAATAGATAGTTTTATAAATAAATGTAAGTTTCAACCCGATCATCCGGGGAATTTATATCATTAGAAGCTAATAAACTTCTGTTTTAACCGCGGTAAAATTCCACTAATCTTTTCTAACTTAAGCAACATAGTCCCAACCTGCTACTATGTCCTTGCAGCCCTTTAGCTTGCGCCAGTGTGAATAAGTATCCTCAAAAACACTAACAGAAATGCCAATTTATTTATAGTACTACCTAAAATAGCACATTATTATACTAGCATATACGTTCGTATTTGTAAAGAATTGAGCTTACATCGTTTGTTCGATATACTAAGTGAATGTGAAGTAAAGGAGTACGGGACAATGACAGAATTACAAGAAGAAACAACATTAGCCATCAAAATGAAGCGCATGGCGGTAACGTTGCTTGATATGCAGCAAAGCCGATTCGTGTCAGCAAGCCAAACGATGGACTTAACGCAACTTGAATCAGGTGTTTATAGCAAATTTTTCGAAAGCTATATTGATGCAACAATGAATAGCCCAAAAGCGGTCGCAGGTAAGTTTTTAGATCGCGACAACGACATTTTAACAAAAATGAATCGCTATATTGAATTTACCGATGATACACACTTTTTGTCGCTAGCAAATGACCTTTCGAACAAGCTCTATCAAATTATGCAGAATGTATCGAATTCAAATGGCTCTGTGTTCGTTGCGCATCTTGAAATGATTGGTGAGGATTATATTTTATTGTTAAAACTAGATCCAAAAGACGCCGTTCAAATTGATTTAGAAACGTTAGAACTGTCAACCATAGAAAACATTTTACCTGACGCCACTAGCCGCGTGCAAAAATGTGCATTGATTCGCATGGATTATAACCCACTTGAAGAAAACGTCTATGTTCTTGATAAGCAATCAGACGGTGAGCCTGCAAAGTTTTTCATGGAAACATTCCTACAAGCAACACCAATTGCATCTGACAAAAAGAAAACAAAAATGCTGATGAAGGAATTGTACGAAAAAATAGCTGAATCTATGGAAGACGAAGAAAAGCCGCGCCTACAACGTGTCATTGATGATGAATTTGAACACGGAAAATATGTCGAGCTAGATGCATCCGTACACAATATATACACAGCCATTGCACCGGAAAATAATGACGATAATTTTGTCGAGCAAGGCGCGAAATTATTCATTAACGAGTTCACAGATCGCAATCCAGATTTCACCCCTATGTTCGAAGTAAAGCGTGATGATTTAAATGTTATTTATAAATCTGCTGAAGGTGAAATATTTTTCCGTTATGACAAACGTTTAGACGACAAAATCGAAGTACATCAAGACCAAGTAAACGGCACATTTACGATTACCATTCGTGATGCCGATGCAGTTGACTTTAAATTGCGTAAGAAAACATTATAATAGTAAAAAATCAGGCTGCTACGTCAAATTGCGTAACAGCCTGTTTTATTATTTCGAAGTTAATGCAATAAATTCTACTACATCTTCTTCACATAGTGCGATGCCTTTTAACCAGAAATCTTGTTTTGTAATGTCCTCACCTAAATGTTTCATCGCGAGGTCTTCTACTGTCATGATCGCTGTGTCGCGTAGTAATGCCATGTATTTTTCCTCGAAGCCTGTTCCCTCTTCTTTCGCTTTTGCGTAAATGCTTAAAGAGAAGAGGTAACCGAATGTATACGGGAAGTTGTAGAATGGCACGCCAGTAATGTAAAAGTGCATTTTTGATGCCCAGAAGTGTGGGTGTGTTTCGCCTAATCCCCCTGCATGTGCCTCAATTTGTGCTGCTTCCATTAGCTCATTGATACGTTTTGTTGATACAACACCGTTTTTTCGCTCTTCATAGAAGCGTGTTTCAAATAAATAGCGTGCATGGATATTCATGAAGAATGCCACTGAACGTTGGATTTTATCTTCTAATAATGCGATTTTTTCTTTTTCGTTTGTTGCTTCTTGCACCGCAGCATCGGCTACGATCATTTCTGCGAATGTTGAGGCTGTTTCAGCAACGTTCATTGCATAGCGGCGGTTTAATGGATGCACTGGGCGTAATGCATACGTATGGAATGCATGTCCAAGCTCGTGTGCTAATGTTGATACGTTTGACATTGAACCTGAGTATGTCATGAAAATACGAGATTGCTCAGATAACGGCATACCAGTACAGAAACCACCCGGACGTTTGTTGTCGCGATCTTCTGCTTCAATCCAACCATCTTCAAACGCTTTACGTGCGAAGCTTTCCATTTCCTTACCGAAGCGGCCGAAATGTTTTAAAATGAACTCTGCTCCCTCTTGATACGGCATTGTCGCTGTTGAATCTGTTACCGGTGCGTCAAAATCGAACCAATCTAATTTTTCAGTACCAAGCATGTTTGCTTTATGCGTTAAATAGTTGGCAAACGTTGCCTTGCGAGAAGTAATCGCACCCCACATAGCATCGATTGTTTCTTGCTTCATACGGTTAATTTGTAGTGGCTCTTTTGTTACCGATTCCCATCCGCGCTTTTTATATACAGCTAAACGGAATCCAGCTAAGTGGTTTAATGTTTTAGCGAAAAATTCCTCGCGCTCTGTAAACACGTTTTCCAGCGCATCAAACGCAGCTTTACGCACTGTGCGATCTTTATGAGAAGATAGGTTATTAGCTTGACCGACTGATAATAATTTTTTCTCGCCGTCCACTTCTACTTCCACTTTAATGTCGCCAATTAGCATACTATATAACTGACCCCATGAACTGTAACCATCTACGCCTAACGCTGAAATTAATGCTTCTTCTTCTTCAGACAATGACTCTTTTGAGTGTTCGCGCCATTCCGTTAAAATAAACGAAAATTCGTTTAAATCTGTGTCATTCACTAATTCATCAAATGTTGCTTGCTCGATTTGACCAAGCTTTTGGTTGAAGCTTTCTAAAATCGGCGAGAAGTTTGCCGCATTTCCTGATAATTGACCTTGTAATAGAAGCGCTTCACGGTCATTAATATCTTGAGCTGTTAAACACGAAAGCATCGCACCCGCTTGTGAAATGTGCATAAACGTTTCTTTAATGCTCTCTAAAATTGATAATAACGCTGGGGCAGCATCTGTAGAAGTTGGGATTTCTAATCGATCCACCTTTTCTTTTAATACATCAAACTTTGGTTTTAAGTTTTCAATATGCTGTTTTAACTCAGGTGAAGCTGAGCCTCCTGGGAAAAATACATCTAAGTCCCATACTTGTGGATACGTTGCGATTGTCATGTAAAACGCCTCACTTTCAGAATTGTAATTCAATTCCCATTTTACTAAACTTTCGTAAAAAAATCTCGTATTTATTTCGGAATTTGAAATAAAAAATAGCCTACACAATTTCTATAATAAGAAATCATGTAGGCTTATCAATTAATTCTCGAAGCATTCATCCCACATTTATAGAAATGAAAAACTTCGATACCAGTCGCTTAGCTTAAGGCACAAATAAAATTTACTATAGCAAGTTAATATTAAAGTATTGGTGAGATTAATCTTGAAATGGCTTCACGTACTTTTGTCCATGTCGTTCGTTGTGCAAATCGCTCATTAGTCATTTCAAAACAATCCTGCTGATCTTGTTCAAATAATTGACGGCATTGCATTGCAATATCCGAATCATAAATGAGAGCATTAATTTCAAAGTTTAAACTAAAGCTCCGTACATCAATGTTTGTTGTACCAATCGTAGCGACTTCATCATCAATGACAAGCATTTTCGCATGTAAAAAACCTTTCGTATAACGGAACACGCGTCCACCATGCTCAAGTAAATCACCATTATAGGCTGAGTTTGCCCCATAAATAAATGGGTGGTCGGTATTTTCTGGTGTCATCACGCGCACATCTACTCCCGAACTTGCCGCAATTTGAATGGCATGTAAAAAGGCCTCATCAGGCACAAAGTATGGTGATTGAATATATACATAACGTTTTGCACTAAGAATCATTCGAATATAACTATTTTTAATCGACTCATAATCGGTATCTGGCCCACTAGAAACAATTTGAACCGGTATCGTTTTTGCTATTTCAAATGAAGGAAAATATTTTTCATCCCCTGACTTAAATTCTTCATTGCGTGCTTGATGCCAATCGAATAAAAAATGGGCTTGCATACTATAGACTGAATGCCCTTCGATTCGTAAATGTGTATCACGCCAATAGCCGAATTTTTCATCTAAACCAACATACTCGTTCCCGACATTAAAGCCACCTATGTAACCTATTTTGCCATCGATAATTACTAACTTTCGGTGATTGCGGAAATTGACACGTGGATTTAAAATTTTGAAAACCGATGAAAAGAACGCCACAGCTTGTCCACCTGCATCGATTAACTGTTGTAAATGGCGCGGTCGTAATTTTCGCGAGCCTAAATCATCATAAATAAGCTTAACCTCTACCCCTTCTTTTGCCTTTTGCACTAATGCATTAAAAATTCGTTTGCCGACATCGTCCATTTTGTAAATATAGTATTGTATATGGATCGATTCCTTCGCCTGCATAATGTCCTCAACTACAGCATCAAACTTTTCATTTCCATTTGTGAATAGTTTCACATCATTATGTGCGCTTAACATCGCGTGATTATAATCGACATTCATTTGAATTAACGGTGCATATTTTTTTGAAATTGCATTCGGATAATCATATGTACCATTATGAATATGCTGTTGTTGTTCTTTATAAGTATCTAATAATTCGTGTTGGTGAATTGCTCGCCAACGAACGAAATGTTTCTTTCGTAAATTTCTTCCAAATAATAAATATAGGAAAAATCCTACAATTGGCAAGAAAAAGAATACGAATAGCCAAGCCCATGTGGATGAAGGACTTTTTCTACTTATAAATATAACAATAAGTGCAAAAATAATGTTTAACACATAGAGTGTAATTGTCAATACACTTGCGATTGTCATGGAGTTCACCCCGATTTGATTTTTTATATTTAAGCTTTCATTACATTTGCCCAGATGACAGTAATTAAGCCTATTACGATTAGATGATACCATTTTGTCATCTCTAATAGTCTATTTAATTCGCACATAAAGGCATTCGATATATAATTGAGGGCGGTTTTTGAGCCAACCTCATCATCTGCATTTATTTTTTCACGTCAATTACTTGCTTATTAACCTGATTTTTTTAATGGTGCTGCTTCTTATAGGAATTCAACACTAAATAAAACCTTGTATACATCGCTCTCTCAGAAGAATAACCTAGAAAATATATGTATAATGCGACGACATAAAAATAGAAAAATTCCAATAGTCTCGAATTATTGTGACTGCAACATGCCCTGTTTTAACGGTTTTTGGTCATATTGTTCTGTGAATATTTAAATGACTCAATTTATGTAATAGAGGGTGTTGCTTTTTCTTTTTTTAAACATCTTTAGTTGGAGTATAACTTTAATAGCTCTTGTATTTGCAAACTATCAGCATCATCTATTTTAACAAAATATGGTGATTGCCATTTTTGTGTTGCTATCGCTTGTTTGCTTGTGGGTATATCCCAACTAGGATAAACTCTTATTGCCATTTTCCCCTTTGTATTAGCTGTTTTAAGAATGTTTTGTTTTAAAAGAACCTCTTTTGGAAAAACGAATTGACCAAAATCACCATTATCATTAAAAGTGTTTATTACCAGTAAATCAGTGGCATTGTCAAATGAAAATGCTTGGTTTTTGTTAGCGTTATCCTTTTCCCAAAAGGAAACAAACTGACCTATCTTGGTAGGTGTTATTTTTGCTACTCTAAATCTAACCAATTTAGAATTTAACTGAAATATCCCAGCCCCATAATCTGAATTTTGAGTTTCTTCACGAATATTTTTTATTGTTAAATTATTCGGTTCATAAAATAATTTATTTGCATATGCTAACGTCTTAATAAATTTGTTCATAGTTTTACTCCTAACGTCACTAAGATATACCAATATAGCATCTGCAGACTAGTTACCATTATTGTGCATGGTTTTATATCATCATTATCTTCAATTAAATAGTGCCTCCACCATTACATGTAAATCATCCAGGAAAATAATATGTATTTATACAGCGTGTTAAAAATTAGTCCCCAGTTTAAAACTGGGGATTTTTTTTACTTCTTATTATTAGTATTATCGGATTGTTTCCCTTGATTTGAATTCTTATATTGTTCTTCCGTTAAATCATTCTCTTCGCGGATATCCAAATCATCAGGACTTAAATCTTCTGCAAATTCTTCTTTATTTGCTTGATTTTTGTTCTGCTTTTTATTCGACATTGTCATCACCTCCCAAGGTTAAATTAACCCTTATGAGAGAATCTATTCTTGATTGTTTAATGGGTAAATTTAAGTTGAAATGCAACCCGAAAAAATCTAAGGATAATAAAAATTCTTCTGAACAGACTAAATTCGGGAGGTGAAATTCATGCCAAAAAACAACAACAATCAATATCTTAACCAAATCAAACAAAAGATCCAACAGGCAGAAGCTAACAAAACTCAAGCTTCTGGTCGTTTTGCAACTCCGAATGTAATGAACTCAATGAATGCAGAATTCGGAATGGAGACTGACGTTAACCAAATCAAACAACAACTCCAACAAGCAGAAGCTAATAAAAATCAAGCCTCTGGTAGTTATGCAACTCCGAATGCAATGAACTCAATGAACGTAGAATTCGGAATGGAGACTGACGTTAACCAAGTCAAACAACAACTCCAACAAGCAGAAGCTAATAAAAATCAAGCCTCTGGTAGTTATGCAACTCCGAATGCAATGAACTCAATGAACGTAGAATTCGGAATGGAGACTGACGTTAACCAAGTCAAACAACAACTCCAACAAGCAGAAGCTAATAAAAATCAAGCCTCTGGTAGTTTTCTAAATAACGAAAACAATACAAAGTAAGTTTATCCATTTTAAACCGGTATTTTTTTACCGGTTTTTTATTATCTATTTTTACCTTCCTACGCATTATGTTTCTTTTTTGGAGTAACTAAGTTAAATTCACTGTTACCAAGCAATTGTTATGATGTCCGGTTCAATGAATTCTATTACAAATTTGGGTGATGGGCTAAATACATACTGTGGATAGGCATCTTCTGCTGCTAGATCAATAATATTTTCAATAATTTTTGATAGTGGCATCTTTACCCACGGCCATGTGCTAAAAGGAGGCAGGTCGTCTTGTAAGAAAAGATAAACTGAATTCTCCGTGTATAGTTCTTTATCTATAAAAAACGATGACACCTTATCGCTACTAACATTTTGTATCACGAACTTGTTATTCATTTTCTCTAAATCAAGACTAACCCATTCAATTATTGGGATACTCTCTATAAGTTCAGTTTTCATTTTTTCCCTTTCCTTATCATCTAACAGCCTAATACCTTCTTTAGTTGAAAAAGGTTTTAACATCCAACCAAATTGCATTTGTATTTCATCATTTCTTTCTTTCTCTTTTTGCTTTTGT
Organism: Solibacillus daqui; assembly: GCF_028747805.1. NCBI lineage: Bacteria > Bacillati > Bacillota > Bacilli > Caryophanales > Caryophanaceae > Solibacillus > Solibacillus daqui. The sequence continues at coordinate 1,986,037 of NZ_CP114887.1, read as the reverse complement.
AATAGCAGCTCTAACCTTGCTTTTCGTGCTTTCATGTCCATTTTTTCTACCCTCTTTTCTCCAATCATTTCTAAGAATAACAACTGTCCCATTCTTCCTAAATTTCTTTACGTTTATTTTCGTATTTGCCGAAACCTTCATCTTTTTCATACTAGTAAAACAACTCTTTGATTTTTGCATTTTCTGCTTTTTCTCATCCGTAAACACTATAATCGTTAGCGATATATTTCTATTCAGCCCCGATAACTTCCATACCATATAACCCCTAACGTTATTGTTAAAATTACCTGTTACGAAACAGCCGAATGCGACACGCCCACATGTCCAGCACACTTTTTCATTAAAAATGGTACTAACGTACAAAAATGAAATCTTAAAATGGACTATCAACCATTTTTTCTTTTATGTAAAAGTAATTCATTACTTAATAGACAATTATCCAATCAAATTTCTTTTTCTAACCATATGTTAATAAAGTAAGGCTAACATTACCTTACTAAAATAGAAAAGGAGGTGAATATAAAATGGCATCATTTGAAATTGGCTCGAGAAGTCTTTTCAATTTTCGAAACGAACGCTTTTTCCTATTAGTTGAAGATGAAATTACAGTTCCAGATAAAGGCGTGGAGATTGAATCAATTAATATCTATGAGATTGACCAACAAACCTTCAATTTTATCAGAGATGAAGGGGATACACCAGTGGTTGTACCAGTATTAAGTCTCCCAACTGTTCCACCTGGATTTGAATTAGAACGAAAATGTATTTTTACGGTTGATAATGCATATTATGTAATCTATGATTTAGAAAATGGAACTGATAGCAATGTTATATTAAGGATTGGTGCAGCTTTATTTAACTCAATGAGAAATTCTGGTGTTCGTGAATGTATTCCTCAAAATTTCATTAACTAATTGATTTCGCCATATTTAATGAAAAGACACAGAAAACGAGCGACCAATTTTATTGGCTGCTTGTTTTTATTTTGAAGGTACTTAAGCATAACAAGTACTAAGTCAATAACTTCACTGATTTAGATTGGTTAGTATTGTGTTTTGTAGAACGAAATTTCAATTTGTCACCTTCTCATTACACTACTCATTACTAAAAGTCTCTATTTTATGATAAGAATTGCAAATTACATAAGTAAGTGTCTTAAAGAAAAGCAGATGTGCTTCATATTGAAACACACCTGCTTTTTGTTATTTCGGTTTTTTCAACGACTTTGAAATTTGTTTCCATTTTCGCTTTTCCGCTAATTGCGCATCGGTATTCGTTTTCTTTTCAATATATGCAAGTTCACGCTGTAATTTAAAGTAACTCGTTAAACGTGCGGGTTCAATTTCGCCTTGCTTAATTGCCGATTGCACTGCGCAATGTGGTTCATTTTTATGTGTGCAGTCACGGAAGCGGCATTTTTTGGCTAGCTGTTCAATATCGGCAAAGCTCGCTGCCAAGCTATCTCCCTGATCCCATAGCTGCAATTCACGCATGCCTGGTGTATCGATTAAACAAGCGCCTGTTGGTAATACGACAAGCTCTCGGTGTGTTGTTGTATGACGACCTTTTGCGTCGTCCTCTCGAATATGCGACACCTTCATTTGCTCGCTGTTTAATAATGCATTTGTTAACGTCGATTTCCCCGCACCCGAAGAACCTAATAATGCCGCTGTTTTCCCTTCTGTTAAAAGATTATTTAACTGCTCGATACCTTTTCCTGAAAGTGCGCTCACTACAAGGACATCTACCCCAAATGCTATTGCATCCACCTCACGGACATAGCTTTCCACATCTTCACAAAGATCAGCCTTTGTTAAAACAATAACTGGTGATGCCCCCGAATCCCAAGCCGCTACTAAATAGCGCTCTAAACGGCGCACATTAAAATCCGCATTTAAGCTCATTACTAAAAATACTAAATCCACATTGGCCGCTACGATTTGTTCATCAATTTCTAGACCCGCCATTTTACGCGTAAATTTTGATTTGCGCTCAAATAACTCATGAATGATTGCGCGCTCCTCGCCTTGCATCTTTTCGACTAACACAAAGTCCCCAACTGCAGGATAATCTTTGCGTGAAAATGCATGATAGGCAAAATTACCTGACACTGTCGCTAATAGTTCTCCCTGCTCTGTCATCACACGGTACGAATGCTTATGCTCTAACATCACGCGACCCACTAATTTATTTGTTGTTTCAAATTGTTCAAGCTGCTGTTCAAAAAATTCATTAAATCCTAATAGTTGTTTATTCAATTCCGTTTGCCTCCTAGGCGTATGATTTTTTTGTTTTTAGGCAAACAAAAAGCCTTATGATGGGCAATAGAAGCTCATCATAAGGCTACACACGTACGTTAAAGAAGCATATACCTCAAAAGGCACACGTATGGTGAGCAACATATGACAAGTCCCATTGCATGAATACATTCTCTAATTGTTTTGTCATATTCCTCACCTACTTCCGAAATTTGTTAACATCAATATAACAGGCTTACAAATGTTTTGTCAATACAATTCGACAGTATGTTTTAAAATAATTAAAAGCTGTAAAGTCTTGCATAAAAAAGCTAGGAGCGCTTTCGTTTTAAAATGGCACAAATTTTATTCACTTTTTGATTATTGTATATTTAAGAGCAACTTGGAATAATTTATTACAAAATTGTGGTCAAAATCATTTATTTTAGGAGGGTTCTTGCATGCATTATATTTGGATAGAGCATATAGATCCGATTTTATCACAAATACCGGATTACTATAAAAGTGCCGCACTTATTTTACACCCGTTTGTTGAAATGCCAGAACATTTTATCCACTACCCAACAATCGAACAACAAATGCAGTACGGAAAACCTGTCCGTTGGGAAACGATTTGTCAGCTTTGTAATTTTAAACGTAAAGAAGATGTGTTACTCGCGTTACTTTCTGACTCTGATGCCTTAGTCGAGCCCTATGCGCGACCAGATTTAGCGGAACAATTACATAAATATTTGCCGAAACATATATTTTTCCCAACTTCCGATGAAACGTCACCACTTTTATGGCCAGCGTTTTTAAAGCTTTTAATCAAGAGCAATAGTAAAAAACTGTATTGGTCGAGCCCGATTATTCTGCAAAGCTCTGTATTACCCTTAGATTTCGTTGAACCGCAATTATTTGTAAATTTACCTGAACAGGAATTACTCGTTTCCAATGAAACAATGACAATTGTTTGGTTAAGTCGTTTTGATTCCTTCGTGACGACTTACCTATCCAGTACTGTACTTAATGAGCAAATTTTAGAATCACTTGCCTTAGAAACGATTATTTGCGATGAACATACACCGTTATGGTTTTGGGTCAAAAGAGATACTTTCTAGGAAGTATTTGTTGCTTTTCAAAAGGAGTAAACCGCAAAATAAAATAAATAGTAGGAATTGGCTCTATTTATGTTCTTGCCTAAATCGCATTCCCATTTTGTTGGGCAAATTCGATTCGAATAATTTATTGTTCAAATATTTAACCTAGTTAAAAAAGTGACTTGCTATAGGTCGTGAATGGGTGAAGTAACCATGTCTCCTTCATGATTTCAAGTCACTTTTTTACTTAGCTTAGTAAGATCGATAAATCTACGTGTTTTCAGACGTTTCTCTCGTCTAAGTAGGACAAGTAATAGTAAAATTACACCGCTTATTGTCGCTATGCCTAACGCAAAATGTGCATAATCTGTAGAAAATAAAAAGTTTATTCCAAATAAGGGTGTTACGATTATGGCATAAAGCGGGTATTCAATGGATAATAATATATCTAATAATGAATTATCTATCCGCGCTTTACTGACCACTGATAAGTTGATGCAATATATTAGGACTCCTGTGATACCACTTATGTAAAGAACCATTTTCAGTTGTTTATACGTTAATAGCAAGAGGGCTAATATGACAACACATGAAAATAGAAAATGGATGATAGTTATATTACTGTCTGGATATTTAAAAGATGGAATGATATTGACGCTAAAGCTAAGTACAACAACAATCCAGAATAGAAATAACCGTTTATTCATTATCTAGCCTCCCCATTCTCCCATTTATTCGCTTCACTATGAAATATTGTGGCATTATATTAAGTAGACTTACGATAAAGAGTAGCTACATCGCCGTTAAAGGTTTAAAATAACCGTCCCACCCTTCCAATGTTTGCATTGAATAAACAAAATAAATGGAACTGAAGTAAGAAATCAGATTGCCTAAAATAATGAGCTTTTTTTGCATTATTAATTTACCAATAACAGCTAATATTGAAGTGCCGGCAATCATAATCAAATAGCCCCATAGCGACCCTTTGATAAAATCCATATACATTGCGAAAAAAACAAACGGATAAGCATAAACTACACTTACGATGAAACCAATGCTTTTTTTCATTCTGTCCCCCACCATCTACACTATTTGCGATAGCTCTTGCAGTCTTTTTTTTGCATCTTGCAAATCAAAAGAACTATACATGCGAAAATGCTCACCATCTAAAATTCGGTAATGGCTACTAATTATATTTTGCTGCAAACGAAAATCACCTCGAACCTCGATCTCCTTCCACCATACTTTCCCACCAAGTGTTTTATCCTTTGGTACAATCTCATTTTTATTCGTTAACAACTGAACAAAATACAATGGTTCATCGCCAAGAATCGTTTGTAAGAGCTCACTTCGATTAAAAATCGCACAAAATGCGACTACCGTTGTCCAGCCTGCTTCAATGCGCCCCTTTTCAATTTGAACGAGCGTTTTTTTCGAAATTCCAAGTAGTTCCGCCATTTTGTCTTGCGAATAATCCTGCTCTGTACGCACGAGTTTAATTTTTTGTGAAATGAGTGCAATAAATTGTTGTTTCTCCACAGACAAATCCTCCCTTTTAGTGTAATTTTACACCTTAATTATAATTTTTCAACTACAGGATTCCGTTTTCTGTCTTTTCTATTTCACAGATTACTAGCTATATTGATGCCGCTCACCATAATAAGGTAAAATGAATAGCATATACAATCGTTACAATCTAAATTGGGGGTTTTTAATAATGACACAACAACTATTCGATAGTGTACAAAACACACGAATTTTATTGCGTAAAGATCAGCTACACACAATTTTTGAACAATTTGACCACCACAAATTGCACTTAACGGCGGAACAGCGCATAGAAAAATATAAAAAAATGGCGGATAGCCCGTTTCGTTATTTCCGTGGCAGTGCTTACCTTTATTATTACGACACGACAAATTCACCTTCTCCGTTCCATACGCCTGAGGATCGTCCAACATGGATTATGGGCGATATGCATATGGACAACTTTGGTGCCTTCCAAAATGAAAATGGCGACATTGTTTTTGATGTCAATGATTTTGACGAAGGCTATGTTGGATCCTTTTTATACGATGTACTTCGTATGAGCATTAGTATCGGACTTTATTTAGAGGAGCAGCAACTTGATGAAGCCACGCAACAGCAAGCAATTGAGCGCTTTTTACAAGCCTACATAAAGCAACTAAAGCGATTCCAAAGTAAAAAGGATGACGCACTCAGTTTTGTATTTACGCAACAGAACACAAAAGGCCCAATTAAGCGTGTGCTAAAAAAATTAGAAAAACGCCAACGTGAAGCACTAATAGATGACATTACAGAAATAAACGCAAATGGAGAACGTGTGTTTATTTGGAATGACGAAATTCAACCAATTGACAAAACACTTTTTGCGAAAATTGTAGCACTTGTCCCAAACTATCATGTAAAAGATATTGCCATTAAATATGGCTCCGGTACGGCATCAATCGGATTGGAACGCTATTATTTACTTGTTAATAGCCATCAAGATGCGCTTGGTGGTAAGGATTTAGTGCTAGAAATGAAAGAAGTACGTTCAGCGATTCCTGCCTATTTCCTGCCTTACAATAAGCCATTTTGGAACCATTATGCGCATCAGGGGGCACGTGTGGTCGGAACACAAAAGGCCATGCACCATTTACAGGACCCGTATTTAGCATATGTGACAATGGACGACAAGGAATATTATATTCGGGAGCGTTCCCCGTACAAACGGAAAGTGAAGCCAAAAAACTACAGAAAATTAGAGGATTACTACACGACAACTGAAATTATGGGGAAAATCGCAGCTAAAATTCACTCACGTGCTGATTTGGATTACTCACCGGTCTTTACGTATCACAGCGAGGATGAAATTTTAAAACAATTGCGAGGACATGAGGAAATTTTTATCGAGGCAATTATCCTACAAGCAATGCGCTATAAGCAGATTGTAAACGCCGATTACGTATTGTTTACAGATTATTTACAGCATTTTGAAGCGCAACATATAACTCACAGTTAGAAAAGTCCATCTAGCTCGCTTTCAGGCAATGAAAGTCGATTCACACTAAAATTTTTAGTATGAATCGACTTTTTACTTGTAATTAAATCTAAAAATCGCAATTATTTAAGATAATTTTTTATCAATCTTAATTCTAATTCTCTAACTTTCGAAAAATTATTATCTTAATGAAAAGACTATTAAACCGTCTCCTTGACAAATTTATTTGCGATTTAAGTATCCATTGAAAAATACATATTTCGATAATCGATACGACCATTTTTATCGAACTGAACGTGTTTGTACGGGGTATCTTCTCTAACGTAATAAATATGATGACGATGCGTTAAAAATTTCAACGAATAATTTTGCTGCAAACGATGTTCTATCCATTCGAAAGATGTAAGGTCTATATTCGTTTCTAAGATTGTTTGCAATCGTTCTGTAATTTGTTGCTCTTCTTCAATCGTTGCAAATTGCATCATAGGTTTAGGTTCAGCTAAATACATTTGAACGAGTGATAAAGGAACATTTTTTCCTATCGCAATTCCACCAATAAAAATATCAATTCGTTGATTTAAATCTTCCTGTGGTTTCTTAAAATTAATACATTGTAAGGTTGAAGCGATCCCCATATTTGCTAGTTGCTTTTGTAAAACTTCGGCCTTTTCTTTATGGTTAACCCCTTCACGAATTTGTTGGTAACCAATCGTTAATTGTCCTACAAATAACAGCCCTTTATTAGATTCTACTAAATTAATAGGTGTTGCATCTAACTGCCAACCATGTGCCACGTTTTCATTTTCTTCAAGCAGTATATACTCTGACGCCTTTATCCTATGCCAAATAGCTGCACGCAACTCTTTATCTACTAACGGGCCATAGCGACTATTGAGACACATATAACAAGCTCCCGGTTCTTTATATACAATTTTTCGACTCGGAATGGATTTCTCGTAAGGTTCATAACGAATCGAATCACTTTGAAACGCCTCATTGTATACAATATCCACTTTGTCTATCCAAGGACGTTCATTAAAATAATTTACAAATGCTTGCAGTGTTAGTCCTTTTTCACTGATTTCCTTTAACATAAATGCCCCACAGCCAATTTGTGGCGACCGATCCGTTGGTAAAATAACGAGGCGTGTGCTTGCTAAAAAATACGGTAAAAGTGCACAGGGCTTTTTCAATTCCAAATGAAATTCGTACCGTCCCATTGCTATTATTTTTACAATTTTAAATAAATGAGTAAAGTAATTGGCAGAGGCTGTAAGTGTTGCTACAACATCTTGAGCAGTCAATTCTTGCAAGTGATGAAATTGTACACCTTTTTTTAAAATAAAATGCCAAGTACGAGAGTCCTTCGTAGCATAATGAAATAATAAATTCGGTTGTGCAATGCCACAATCGTCTATTTTAAATAACGTTTCATGAATTTGCTCTAACACATGCATATCATGGCGAGACAAGGCCTTTAGTGGATCTAAACAAAGTTCCACATAATACATGGTTTGACGAAAGACGTGGTTGTTATTTTCATTTTGCAAGCCAAATTGTGCATTTAGCCATTGTTGAATTGTTGGATGATTGAGTTTTTCCATGTCCTTTGCTAATTGAATGGCTTCTTCATATTTATTTTTCTTCCATAAAGTTTTCATTGCATATAGGAGTATGTCAATTTCTTCTGCAGTAATTGTTAAAAACGGTTTTTTTCCGCGCCATTTAAACGGTTCCCATTGTATCAGTTGCTCATCATGTAAACGATGCAATTGTGTTTTCGCATGTCTTGTCGAACAATGCCAAATGGATGCAATTAACTCAATAGACGTTTCTGTTCGTTGTTGCGTCTCGAAATGTTTGAATAATGCTAGTTCATAATTCATAGCTACCTCCTAAAAGGTGAAGTAATTAAAATTACCATTCACTTTTTGTTCTCCTTTTATTAGTTTACACTGATTTTAAGGAGTGAGGGACATGAATTTATACAAAAATCATACTTTTCTAAAAATTTATACCTTGCATTTTTTTGTCAATATTTCAATGACCATTTTTTCATTTATTTTACCGATTATTTTGTATGACTTAACAAAATCTGCACTCGCGATGAGCACAATGCGGATGATGGATTTCTTGCCAAATATTTTACTAGGAATGCTGATTGGGGTTTTTGTAGATCGAATAAATCGAAAATTCGTTTTAGTATACGGCAATATAATTCGATTAGTTATTGCCTTAACATTTGTATACATATTAACTTCGACAGATTTTGTACTGTGGCATGTGTATGTTCTTGGGTTTTTATTATCGACAATTGGCTATACAGTGGGAAGTGCGCTAAATGCGATTATGCCACAATTGTTTGATAAAGCACTTATGACCGACATGCAAGCTAAGTTTTCACTGTTAAGTACAATGATTACTATTATCGGACCTGGTTTACTTGGCATGCTGCTCTTATGGCTTTCAAATGAATTGTTTTTATGGCTCTTTGTTTTTTGTCAACTTTGTATAACGGTTATTGCACTATTTATTGATTCTGTACCGACACCGAAGCGCAATAATAAAGGCTCGATTATCGCTGAGATGAGAGAAGGTATACAGGCTTTAGTAGGGAATCCATCGTTATTATTACAAACATGGACGATCTTTTTCTCAAATTTTGCATCGAGCCTAGTTATTGGCGTTCTCACATTTTATGTGTTAGATCAGCTGCATTTTACGAAAGAACAGTTAGGCTTTATGTTTACTGTATCTGCATTCGGTGGAATTATCGGAGCTAAATTAATCCATCCATTGCGTATACGATTTACACGTGGACAAATTTATACGTTTAGTATGTTAGCAGATGCAACGGCTTTAACACTCATGTTTTTCAGTGGGCATTGGCTATTGATGGGCCTTTTATTGGCCATTAGAACTGCTACTTCTACCATGACCAATATTGTGTACTTAGCAATTCGTCAAGAAACGACACCAAATCATTTACTCGGCCGTGTTGCGGGTACAACTTCGATGATAATGAAGCTCGCATTACCTGTAGGTTTATTTATCGGTGGGATCTGGGCAGACATCTTGCCAGTTGCTCCAATCTTTTTATTAAGTGCAGCAGTTATTTTATTTAACTTTGTCTTATTGCTAAAAAACAAATTTCAACATACGGTTTAATAAAAAATTGGGGGTGTTCTGTATATTAGAACGCTACTTTATTTTTTGGGGTTCATATAAAACGGTATCATCTCACTTCTACAGAGGATTGCTAGCAACGCCCGATAGATGAAAGTGACTATTCCTTATCCACTAAAAAAAATCATGATATTCTATATGCTCGAATCTGGCTGCTCTAATATTCCGCCCCTCCCAATAGCACAAAAAAACTAACTGCAGCAGTTCATCGCAGTTAGTTTTGAAAATCAAAAACTATTAAATTGTACAAATTCTCCAACAGGCTTACGGTAGCCACGTGGGCGAGTTTTATCTACGCTTTTACCAATCGTAATTAACATAATTGGTTCAAGATGACTTGGAATATTAAACTCCTTTTTTAAATCTGCTACATTATGAATATGCATAGGACAAGTATCAAAGCCATAATGTTTTGCAGCAAGCATGAACAGCATTGCATGAAGACCGGAGTTACGGATAATCTCTTCTCTTACTAATGTATCATTTGTTTTTAAGCCTTCTGAATAACCACGAATAAGATCCATTGTCATGTCGTATGTATGTTCATCCATCATTTTTAGCATTTTCATTGGACCATAAATTTTTTCTGCATTTTCCATCTCAATGCCTTGACGATTTCCCAGTACGATAACAGCTGCACTTGCAGAATGAATTTTATATTGGTCGTAGTTTAGTGCACGCACACGCTCTTTTTTATCATCGTCCATAATAACTAAGTAGTTTGTAAATTGTAAATTGTACGCACTTGGCGCGGTTTTTGTTAAGTTGAAAATTTTTTCAAAATCTGCTTCTGTCATTTTAAAGTCTTTTTCAAAATTAACTGCTGAATGACGCGCTGTTGCTAATTGTTCGAAATCCATCTTAACCCCTCACTTTATATATTATGTATGAAAAATAGGAATGGGTTGTCGCGAAAAATCTTTTCGGACATTCCATTCACTATTCTACCATATTATCGAATTGTTTTTAACGCTGTAGACCATGGAATTACTTGATCTAACATTTGGTTTACAGAATCCTCTTGTACATCTTTCGGAGTGAATTTTGTACCATTTTCAAAATCTGTAAATAATGATAATGCTGGGTGTACGCGTACATCTGCTACTAACAATTCTCCTAAAATACCACGTAAATGCTCGGCTGCACGTGCTCCACCAACTGAACCGTACGAAACAATACCAGCTGCTTTGTTATTCCATTCTACACGTAAGTAATCTAATGCGTTTTTAAGTGCCCCTGTAATTGAGTGATTATATTCTTGTACGATAAATACGAATCCATCTTGTTCGCCAACCACTTTAGACCAATCTGCTGCGCCTGGTGCATCAGCAGTTCCTAGAAATGGTAAGTTGTAATCCGCGATGTCGATAATTGTATAATTTGCATCACCTCGTTTGTCTGCTACTTCTTTTACCCACGCAGCTACTTGTGGAGATACGCGCCCTTCACGAGTTGAACCGATAATAATCCCGATGTTTAATGTTTGTGTCATTTGTAATTCCTCCTCTTTGTGTTTACCAAATAATTTATTGAAAAAGCTCATGACTTAAGTCACCTCATTTAAATATTTTACCTTGAATTGAATTATTTTAAATTCGAGATAAATATATCACGCCGCAAAGTATGTGTCAACATAAAAGTTACAAAAAGTAACTACCTTTTATAAAGTTATTTCAAAACATAATCATTGCTGCTTTTCCGCGATTTAACATCTTTTCTAATGTGGATTTTTTTGAAAAACTTATACTTTCATTTCCACAAATAAAAAGACTACCGACAGTTTAGCCAGTAGTCTTAAACGTTTATTCATTTTTTTCTGCAACAGGTGCTGGTGGATATAACTTTCTTCCTATATACGTTTGGATAATTAAGAATGCTCCTCCTACTGCCCAATACAATGGAAGTGCAGCCATAGATGATAATGAAATAAACACGATCATAATAGGCGAAATATAAATCATTAATTTCATTTGTGCCTTTTGCGCTTCTGGAACGGTCTGTAATGATACTTTTGCTTGGATGAAGTAGACAATACCTGCAATAGCCGTCATGATTAAATCTGTTGATCCAAGGTCAAACCATAAGAACGAGTGCGTTTTAATTTCAGTCGAATACCTGATTGCAAAATATAGCCCCATGATGATTGGCATTTGGATAAGCGTCGGTAAGCACCCTACATTTAATGGGTTTAAATTATGCTCTTTGTATAAAGCCATCATTTCTTGTTGAATGCTCATTTTCTCTTCTTGCGTTTTTGCTTCTTTCAATCGCGTCTGAATGTCAGTCATTTGCGGACGAACTCTGTCCATTTTTACTTTCATTTCGGATTGACTCTTATAAGTTTTCAACATAAATGGTAGTAAGATTAAACGAATAATTAATGTAATAGCGATAATTGCTAAACCGTAGCTACCATCAAAGGCATTTCCTAATGTATCAAGTGCCCAGTTCATTGGCTTTACAAACGTTGCATAGAAGAAGCCTTCCTTATTTTCAACGCTTTGACAGCCTGCTAATAAAATTGTTGTGCTTAATAACAATAAACTTAATTGTAATTTTTTCATGATTCACCTGCTTGCATTATTTGTACCGTAAATATCGTACACTATTTTTGACTTTTACAACAGTATTCACTCTGAAATTTTGGAAGTTTTTCATTAGTAAAAAAAACTCGCAATATACTAGTGCGAGCTTTTTTCTGAGTAATAGTTATACGAGATTGGAAATACATTCCACTATTTCGAAACTTCAAAAGGCTTTTACCGATGCAAAAGCCTTTTTCCTCCATCACATTATGCCTTTATAAATCGTAATACACGGCTCATTGTTGTCGGAATAATCGACGCATGATTTTCCCATTCTGCGACATAAAACTCACTTTGAATGCCTTTTGTGTGGGCAATTTCATGGAATTTTTGTGCATCGTCAACCATATCGCCTTCCTCACCACCGACTGTAATATAAAGTGGTGCAGGATTTTGTAAATCGGTACTTTGTAAAATTCCTAGTAACTCGTGCTCGTTCCACCAAATCGATGGACTTAGTGCCGCAAATTTTGTAAATACATGCGGGTGTTGTAAATAACTCCATAATACAAATAACCCACCCAATGAATGACCATATAGCGATACATTTTCAGGATTTACTTCATATTGCTTTGCCATATGTGGAAGCACTTGCCCAGTTATATACTGCATCAACTTTTCCGCGCCACCTGCTGGTAGTGGTTGCATTTCTTTGCCACGACGCATGGGGAATTTATAGTTTTCTGCTGGTGCCGTAAAATCGTAAAAACGTTGATTTGGAATGTCTTTTTCATGATGCCCAATACCAACGATAATAGCAGCCTCAACACCGGTTTTTTCACGATTGCGTAGCTGATTAGCAAGTGTATCGTGCATCATACGTGCATACCGTGTTCCATCTAAAACGATAATCACTGGGAAACCTTCTGCTGGCGCAGCTTCTTCTGGTACGAAAATATCAAGCTGGTATTCATAATCATTAAATGTTGATTTCAATGTATACACCTACTTCATTAAATTGTATGAAAAGCAAACTGGAACGTCATGCTCGTCATCATGAATAATTTTTGCCTCAATTTGGAAAACTTCCTGTAATATATCTTTTGTCATCAACTCTTTTGGTGTGCCAGTATGTAACACTTGGCCTTTACGCATCGCAATCAATTCGTGTGAAAAACGAGCTGCGTGATTTAAATCATGCAGTACCATAATAATGGTACATTCGTAGTTTTTATTAAGCTGTTCCACAATTTCTAGCACCTCTAGCTGATGTGCCATATCTAAATATGTTGTCGGCTCATCTAGTAATAAAATGTCCGTTTCTTGTGCAAGTGCCATCGCAAGCCACACACGCTGCCGTTGCCCCCCTGATAATGCTGCGATTTCACGCTCACGAAACTCGTTCGTTTGAGTGACTTCCATCGCCCAGTTGATTTTTTCAATGTCTTCTTTTGTTAAACGACCAACATTTTTACGGTGCGGATAACGGCCATAAGCAATCAATTCATGCACCTTTAATTGCCCAGGCGCAGATGGTGATTGCGCAAGAAGTGCTAATTTTTTTGCGATATCTTTGGTTGACATTGTATTCATATTTTCTTCTTGTAGATAAATATCTCCACGCTCTTTTTTCAAAATACGACCAAGCGTTTTTAATAATGTCGATTTCCCACAACCATTTGGACCAATAATTGTCGTCACCTTGCCTTCAGGTATCGACACATTTAAGTCTTCAATAATTCGGGCTTGTTCATAGCCGGTCGTTAAATGATCCACTTTAAATACTGTTTTCATTGTATTTTATCCTTTCGCCTTTACAAGTAAAAATAAGAAATAAGGAATGCCTATGATTGAAACGACAATACCAACTGACAATTCAACCGGAGCGAATAACGTTTTCGCCACATAATCCGAAAATACAAGTAAAATTGCCCCTACAAACAAACTAACTGGCATTAAATAACGATGGTAAATACCAACAAGCTGTCTTGCAATATGTGGTGCCATCAGCCCAATAAATCCGATACTTCCAGATACAGAGACACAAGCGCTTACTAAACCAACAGTAGCCAAAAGAAGCTTGATTTTTTCCCTTTCAAGTGAAATACCTAAGCTAAGAATCGTTTCCTCTTCTAATTGAAAATAATCAAGGATATACGCTTTTCGATAAATATAGAAACCTAATATGAATAACCAAGGTAGCATAGCTGATACAAAATACCAGTTCGAATTGTAAATGGAGCCATTCATCCAGATTGCAGCAGCTTGATAGTCATTTTCGTCCATTTTTAATGACCAAAACAAGGTCAATGCACTAAATCCCGTATTGATCGCAATTCCGGTTAAGATAAGCTTTTGCATATCCATGCGCCCATATTTGTAAGACATAAATAATATGATTGCAGCGGCAATTGCCCCACCTATAAACCCAAAAATAGGGACTATTAAAATTTTCACGAGGCTACTAATTTCTACATCAATTAATTCTACTTGGAAAAAGAACATAAAAATAACGATTGCACAGCCAGCACCAGCATTAATCCCAATAATACCTGGATCGGCAAGTGCATTTTTCGTAATTCCTTGTAACACAACCCCAGCCATCGCGAGACCCATTCCAACAAGTGCAGCGGTAACGAGACGTGGTAATCGCAAATCAAATATGACTAAATCGAAGTTTTGGGTAGATTCGATGCGCAATAACGTTTTAAACACTTCAGATGTAGACATCGTAAATATACCACTTGTTAAATGTAGATACATCGCTGCAAGGAGCATAAGAAACATTATAATTATAGTAAATATCCATTTTGATTTTTTATGCGGCATATTTTTCACCGCCCTTGCTACGAATTAAATATAAGAAGAATGGTACACCAATTATGGCCGTAACTACTCCAATTGGTGTCTCAAAAGGAAAGTTTACATAACGACTAATTAAGTCACATGCTGATAAGAAAAATGCTCCGAAAACTGCCGAGCATGGGATAATCATTCGATAGTCCACCCCAATAAGCATACGTACAATATGGGGAACAACTAATCCTACGAAAGCAATTTTTCCAACTAAAGCAACTGCAGTACCTGTCAAAATAGCTACTGAAAGCATACTTAACACTTTTACGGTGCGCGTTTTTTGTCCTAAGCTAATCGCTACATCCTCTCCAAGCGCTGTTATCGTCACTGCACTAGACAATGAAATAGCAAGTGCAAGTCCAACAAGTCCGATTGGCACACAAAGCAACACTAAATCCATATCTACTGTATGTACTTTTGAGTTATACCACATTGTTATTGTTTGCGAGATTTGATGATACATCGCAACGGCCGTTCCAAAGCTACTCAAAAATGTACCAATAACTGTACCTATAATTGCGAGTCGTACAGGTGATAATCCATTTTTAATAATGGAAGCAAAACCAAATACTAATGCGGCTCCAAAAAGAGACCCTACCATTGAGATCACTACTAATTTAAAGCTAGAAATCCCAGGTAAAAATACAAAGGTCATTGTAATGAAAAATGCTGAACCATCAGTTACCCCCATTATCGAAGGAGATGCTAGGAAATTTCGCGTGATTCCTTGCATAATTGCCCCGGCCGCAGCTAAAAAGGCACCAACAAATAAAACTGCTAGCGCTCTAGGAATTCGGCCAGACCATATAATTTGATGGTTTGCTTCATTTTCATCAAAATTAAATATCGCATTAAAGATTTCAGATAATGGTATCGATTTTGTACCAAATGAAACTGAAAATAAAAATACCGACACGATTAAGATAGGCATAATGATAGAAAATAATATAATGTGTCGATTTGAACTTTTCAACATTTGAAACCTCCTTTTCTGTCATAAAATCAATTACGCCTCGGCGTAATTGTGTCCAGATTTTTTCAAGTTCACTTGAAAAATTCCTCTAAAAATCTGTGACATCCGCCGGGGGCTTATGCCAACACGATGTTGGTCACTTAGGCGTTGCCGCACGATGCGGCGTCCTTAGCCTAAGTACCTCTATTCAGCCGTGGTTTGAACCCCCACTTATAGAAGTAAGGGCCTTTTCTTACCTGTCGCTTCGCTTTCGGTACAAAAAGAATTTGCTGAAGCAAGTTAAAGTTAAAAAGCTGGTAAGAAAATTCTTACCAGCTTTTCACATCACTATTTCACTACATTTTCTTTAAATGCATTTAAGAAATTGATTTTTGACCAAGCTGTTCCGCCTTGCGCCAGTGGTTCAACAATATTTACATAAACTTGATTTTCTTTTGCTGCTGTAACGCTTTTAAAAATTGAGTTTTCTAAAATTTCATTAAGTAACTCTGGATTTTCAGTGTTTTCGTCAGCTGCGAATTGTAATAAAATCACATCTGGATTCCATTCTGCAAGCGTTTCATATGTAATTTTAGTTTCTGTTTTCGCTTCTAAAACAGCTAATCCAGCTGGTACTTGTAATCCTAAGTCTTCATATAATGAAGGGTTTAAATACACTGCTTCTGGATAAACTGCTAATCCACTACGTACACGAATAACTAAAACATCCTTGTCTTTTAAATCGCTATTAGCAATTTTATCTTTTGTCTCAGTTAAAGTAGATTCATAATTCGTAATTGCTTCTGCTGCCTCTGCTTCTTTACCAGCTAACTGACCTAGCAAAGTTAAATTTTCTTTCCAATTTGTTGAGATATGTGAATATGGAAATGTAGTTGCTACTTTATTAAAGTTTGCCATTTGAGTCTCATCAAATTTACTAGTACCTAAAATTACATCTGGGCTTAGTGATAACATCGCTTCTGCACTAGGCTCTCTCTTACTACCAACAACTGTCGCACCAGCTAATTCGTTTTCTAAGTATTTTGGAATTGAAGAGCCATCCATTGAAATAACACCCGCCGGTTTAATGCCTAAAACAGCTGAATCTTCCATCGCTTCTAAGCTTGCTGCGATGATTGTGTTAGTTTGTGTAGGTACTTCATATTCGTTGCCTAAATATGTAACTTTTTGAGTAGTTGCCTCTTCTTGCTTCACTTCTTTTGCTACTTCTTCTGTTTTAGCATCCGTTGAAGCAGCATCTGAAGATTTTACTTCCTCTTCATCTCCGTTACATGCCGCAAGCATAAGTGTTAACGCTGCTGCACCAACTAAAGCACGATATTTTTTCAAAATATACTCCTCCGTATCGATAACGATTCTCATTATCGTTTATTTACATTCATGATGATATCAAACTGACGATTAAGGGTAAATAGATTTTTTTACAACAAATATGGACTTTTGCTCAATATTGTAAAAATCGCTTGCGATAATCGGTCGGCGTCATCTGATATTGCTTTTTAAAGACACGGCAAAAATAAAACGAGTCCTGATAACCTACCAGCTCAGCAATCTCCTTCACTGGCATCATTGTTGTACGAAGGATTTCTTTCGAGTGCTTTAGACGAATTTCCGTTAAAAACTGAATTGGTGACATGCCCACTTGTTTATCAAAAAAATACGCTAAACGACGGCGATCACAGCCAACCTCCTCAGCAATTTCTGCAATCGCTATCTGCTGCGCATAATTTTCAGTCATAAAACTTACTGCATGATCGACGACATTATTTGCAGTCTTCATTTTTGCGCAAATAAGGAGAACTTCAATTAAATGTAAAAAATTAGATTTACACTTAAGTTTATTTAAATCTCCAGGAATTTTTTCCGTCTGAATAATTTGCTGTACAAAATAATCAATTTTATGGTTTTCACCACTATCAATAGTAAAATGATAGTTTTTAAACTGTACTGTACTTTCAATAACTTCATAATGTAGTACAACATAATGCCAAGGCTCATCACTCGTCACTTCAATATTTATTTCCATTCGCGGACCGGCATGTAACACTACCCCTTTGTTCACGGCATAGCACTCACCGTTCAAAGAAAAATTGGCACTGCCAGACAAAGTGATGACGAGCCCATTATAATGGGCAGCTGTGTAACGATTGCTATCTTGGATATTTGGGTTTAAGCTCGTCACAAATAAATCTGAGAATTGAATTGTTTCATTTGCAAAATATTTTATTAATTCATTAATTGGTATATTCATTGTCGTTCCCTTCTTGATATATATAATATGATTTCAATTATGCAAATGATAATCATTTTCATCAAGCGGTTATGATAAATCAAGAAACTTATTGCATATTTTAAATTTTTTAATCGTTTTATGTAAGCTTACTACCACGGAAGCCTCTTTAGGGCATTACCTCAATTTCACATAAATTCTATTTTAATCGTAGCAAAATTGAATAAATTACAAAATGAATTTTTGCGATTGTAATCTGGATTTTTTTAATATGAGAAAGCAGATTATTGCTAAAAATTGTTTGGTTATTTCTTTCATGTTGGCTTTGTTGCTATTCCGTAGTAAATACTATTGTGCAAACATTCTCACTACGATATAGTAATTGTATTTTAGTGGAATTGAGGGAATTATTGCGTGTTTTATATCATTCAATTTATTATTGGCGGCACCGTGATGCTTCTTGCTTCATGGTTAAGTCGTTCGAATTTGCATTTTTTATCGGGTGTAATTACACTGTTGCCGATTTTAACGCTGCTTAATATGCGCCTGCAAATGAAAAGCATGACAGCGGAAACATTTCAGCTTGTACAGCAAAATGCGATTTTCGGTGCGATAGGTATGGTGCTGTTTACAAGCCTAGTATTTTATTTCTCAAGCATTTGGAAGCCAGGTCAAGCCGTACTAAGTGCGCTTGGGATTTACATTGTGTTTATGGTGATCGGTAAGCCGATTATGGCCATGCTACAAAGCTGAAAAACCGCGCTTCTCATTCAAGAGGAGCGCGGTTACGTTTTTTGATACGGGTGAGTAAGCTGCCACCAAATAGGGTGAGAAGTGCCAATTACTTGATCCTAGCTATTCTCATAACTGATTGTTTTTGTCGAGTCGAGTTCGGATGATTGCGGTACAGAAAAATCATACATTGCTTCATCAGTTTCTGTATATTGACTGTTCCATATCGCTGTACTAAAAGCAAAAATAAATGTAAGAACATGCAAGATTACAAGCCAAGTTATTCGTTTTCTGTTTGCGAAAATTATGATGAGAATCCCGAGAATCAGCAAAACTGGGAACGTAATAGTCAACATACCAACAGCGGCAAAACCGTCACGATACAAAGTACCTACAGAAAAAGCAATAAGCCATGTCAAAATTGGCGCTTGTATGAAAATCCATACTAGTGACCATACAATTTTTTGTACCTTTTGCGAACGTTTCTGTATGAGTAATGGAACAACAATAAAGCTTACAATCGCTATTACTAAGCATATGAGCATCGTTTTCCCACCACGTGTAAGCCATGAATCTTCAAATGTTGCTTGTTCTAATTCAAGCGTTTTAAACTCATTATGACTAATAAAAGTTTTCACAAATTCCGTCATTTGTGTTTTTGACAACGAGCTACTTTCACTAAATCCGATGTAATAAATATAACCATCTGCAATCGTATAAAATTCATTAGCAGTTGTCGCTGTCAAATGAACGCTATTATTCTCTTCATCATAAGAATAATAGTTGTACACTAATCCCCCATTACCCTCTAAAAATTTTTTTACTAGAGTTGTCGAAGGATTTAAGCGCTCTAGCTCAATCGGTGTTCCATAAGCATCTGTTGGTGTTGCAGCAAGCGTGTCATAATCGATTGGTTCCACGAATGTTCTTGACATCGAAATATTGATAAACTCTTCTTTGTGTGGAAAATGGAATTGAAGTTCGGTTAAATAGCCATCATTTACTGCAATTACTTTACCATCCTCTATTTGAAATGGTGTAGGAATATCAATTGTATTCACGTTGGTTTTCTGTAAAAATTCGGTATATGGAACTTCTTTATAATATTTTAGCGTTCTTAAATTCTGCATATCGAAAGCCATATAATTTTGATTATAGGTGACGCCATCTCCTTCTATTTCGTGAAAAATATTCATTAAGGTTGGCTCGCTTGCTGTATTGTGTCGTGTGTCAATCGGTGTTAATAGCTGAATGAGTAAAAAGATAAGGGCTGTACTTACGACGATCGTTAATATCGGAATAAGAAAATTGCGTTGTCGCTTTGGTTGTCTGATTTGCTGCTGCACCTTTTGTCGTATTCGCTGTTCGATTTCATCAGTTTGCTTTACTTGTTTTAATTTATAACGTGTCATCCTTTAACACCTCCCATTCCACTTCTTGTAATTGCACTCTTAATAGCTTTCTTGCTTTTACTAGCCGTGATTTCAGTGTATTTTCATTAATTTGAAGAAGCTCCGAAATCGCCTTCAACGTCAACCCTTCTAAATAGTAATACGCAACTATTTCTCGCTCTTTCATTGGCAAGCTCAGTACCGCATCGCTTATGAGCTGTTCTTCATCACGCACAATGAGTGCATCCTGTTGCGAAGTTTTTAAAGACAGCCATTTTTCTTGAAAAACAAGACGCTGATAATGCCAGCTTTTCAAATAGTCTTTCGCTTTATTGACTGTCATTTTTATTAAATATCGCTCGGTTATTGTCGGATCAATTGGCTGCTTCAAATGATAAAATTTTATAAACACATCCTGAACAATGTCTTCGGCTGTATGTAAATTTTTCGTGTAATAATAGGCAATGCGTAGAAGTTGCGCACTATGTTGTTTCATTAATAAGTCGAGCTCCTGTTCTTTCACGGTTTTCACTCCCTTCTATTTAGTATAACGAGGCAAAATGTATGATGGTTGAAAATTTTATTATTTTTTCTATAAATATACAATTATTAATATCAAGAAAATTCAGAAACACATTTACAATTTTAAGTAATTTCGTTATTGTTGACGTACATTACGATTATTGGGGGCAATGTTATGCATTATGAACAAATAAAAGTTGAGTTACTTGCTTTCTTAACGCCTGAACAAGTTTCAGATAATGACATTATTCGCGCACAACATGGACAAGACGAATCCTATCACGTACCCGCATTACCAGATTTAGTTGTTTTTCCTCGCTCAACACAAGAGGTTAGTGACATTTTAAAAATAGCGAATACATTTGAAGTTCCAGTTATTCCATTTGGACGAGGTTCGAGTTTGGAGGGTCATATTATTCCCTATAATGGCGGCATTTCGATCGATTTTAATGAAATGAACACTATCCTATCGATTGAGCCTGAAAATTTACTCGTAAAAGTACAACCTGGTGTCACTCGCTCTCAGCTTAATTTAGCACTAAAAAAACACGGATTATTTTTCTCAGTTGACCCAGGCGCAGATGCCTCACTAGGCGGGATGGCCGCTACAAATGCTAGTGGTACGACGGCGGTACGTTATGGGGTTATGCGCGATCAAGTGCGTGATTTAGAGGTTGTTTTGGCAAATGGCGACATTATTCATACAGGTAATTCTGCTGCTAAATCTTCGTCAGGTTTGCATTTGAATGGCTTGTTTGTTGGATCAGAAGGAATATTAGGCTGTATTACAGAGCTTACATTGCGTGTATATGGTATTCCAGAACATGAAGTGGCTGGCCGCGCAGTATTTTCTTCAACCAATATTGCAGTTCAAGCTGTTACTGCGATAAAACATGCTGGGATTCCAATTGGACGTGTGGAGCTGGTAGACACTGCATCAATCCGTATGGTAAATCAATATAGTGAAACGGATTATCCAGAACAGCCTACATTATTTTTAGAATTTCACGGTAATGAAGCTGGTTTACAACAAGATATCGAATTTGCTACGGAAATTTTACAAGATTTTGGCTGTACCCATATTCAATTTGAAAAGGACACAACCGCACGTAATCAATTGTGGAATGCACGCCATAATTTAGCGTACGCATTTATTCATGCCAATCCTGGTAAAAAGCTTATGTCTACCGATGTTTGTGTGCCAATTAACGAATTAGCAAATGCGATTGAGTTTGCGCGCAAAGAGTTAGAAGTGAGCGGCTTAATTGGTGGGCTGACTGGCCATGTAGGCGATGGCAACTTCCATGCGTTATTAATGATTGATTTGAATCATGAGGATGAGGTTACACGAGCGAAGCAATACAATAAAAAAATTGTAGAATATGCTTTGTCTATCGGGGGTACTTGTACTGGCGAACATGGAGTTGGTGTTGGAAAAATGGAATATCAGCAACAAGAGCATGGAAATGCACTTGCAGCTATGAAAGCAATCAAGCATGCACTTGACCCCAAAAATATATTGAACCCAAATAAACTTATTTAAATCATAAAAGCTCCAAAGCATAGTTAATAACATGCTTTGGAGCTTGTTACAATGGAGAAATGTTATTCGTAAAATGGTGTTACACTATATCCAGCTTGCTCTAAATGGTAGCGAATATTTTTATCGACTAAGAAATGCCCTGCCCCCACAACGACAAAGAATTTACCTGGTTCATTTTTAAGGACTTCCACAATCGAATTCGCCATGTTTTCGTCGCGTTTACCGAATAGCATTTTATTATATTCCGATTCATCGCCTTCGATGTCAGTTAAGCTCTTCGCGAATTTATCAACATCGCCAACTTTCCAGTTCATAAACCATTCTGAGAGTAATGCAATGTCTTCATCCGTTTGTTCTACTGGCTCTAAAATGCTATCAAGCACACCAACTAGAGACTCTTCTTGTGCTTCTTTTGATAATCCATCAAACATATCAACCTGTGCATTGACACCTTCTAGCTCATAAATCGGCTTTTGCTGCAAATAAGCGTTTAGTAAAAACTGCATATCGATTCCATGCATCGCCATTTCCTCAACTGTTAAACCAAATGCACCATCCATTGCTAACGATGAAAAATTATTAGTAATTAACCAAGGCTTCATCGTTTCCAGTTCTTCGATTGGCATCTCTAGCAGCTCAGCAACTTCTTTTAGCTTAGCATACGCTTCTTCACTAATATCATCTTTTATAGATTTGCCTTCTTCATAAATCGCTTTTTCCATATAGTATTCCATACCTTCTGGATCTACGATATTCGCTTCTACAAATAAACCTTGTGATTCATTAAAGGCATTTGTTAGCTTTTTATGCATTGGATAAAGATCCGGCACACCTAGATGAATCGAACCTAATAAATAAACTGTCGTATCTTCGTCTGCTACTACCCAAGCAACCCCCTTGGCTCCAGCGTTTGCTTGCTCATAAACATCCTGAATTAAACGAATGGCAAAAATAACAGCTTGCTGTGTAGTAGCCTTTTCTTCAAGCATTAGCCCTGCTCCAGATCCACGCAATACATTACGTTGTTGCATATACGTAACTGGGTCTTTCCCTGAACCAATATTATACTGAGCAGCAATATTATATAAGCGATTAACAATATCACCACGCGTATTATTCCCTTTTACTATAGCTGGTTTGAATTGCTCATTTTTTTCTAATTCAAGAGAGGCGATTTTCTCTTCTGTTAATTGTAATAATGTATTTAATCGCTCTTGAGAAATGGCAGTTTGAAAATCATCATAATACCATTCAAGTGGGAAAATCCCGTATTTTTCCCCTTCATTTAACGTTTCAATTGCCCAATCGCTAATGCTTGGCATTAATTGTTCTGCTTTTACTAACGGCGCTACGGACGTTAATAATAATGATGCCCCTATTGTTGTTGCAAAAGCAGTTTTTGTAAATTTATTCATTAGTTCATCCCCTTACAAATATATAAATATGCATAGAACAAAAATAATTATAACATAAATAAATTAGAAAATATTGTATTTCTTGTTAAATTATTGGGTTATTTATACAATTATTAGCTCATCTCCAAGTGTTGAGTATAACAAAGAGTATATTTAAAAGTCGTTCTAAAAAAAGTACAATTTTTCTTTTCATGAAAAATTGTACTTAATCGTGTGCATAAATTTAGTGACCGTTTAACTATTCCCCAAATCCAAAGCTATATCTGGCTATAATTTTCAAGCGATTATTTAATATACGTATTGCTTACGAGTAAAGGCTGAATAAGTTCGGTTGGGATTTCAAAGTCTACAATGCCCATATAGCCTGGCGCAACTTCATATTTATCAAAAGAGATGACAAGCTTGCCCTCATTTGTAATGTAGAAGTTTTGCTCTTTTTGAATCTTTTCGAAATTTTCGAAGAGTGCATCATCTTCTTTCCCTGTCGCTACCCAGTAGACTTTCTCACCATTCGATTGTTCCATCTCTAGCTTCATTTGCTCTACAATGTAGCTACTAATTGTCTCAACATAGCGTTCATCTTTAAATAGACCTGGCAATGTAATCGCAATTTGCTGTGTTTTATCAATCGTTGTATAGCGCATTATAGTTGATGATGAACCTACCATTTCTACAACATAACGTGCAAAAGACAAGATTTGTTCATTATCTGTTAACACTTGATATCCGCTTTCTACACCAAAATGACCGTCCTTATCCATTTCCGCAGAAAATTCCAAGTATTGCTCATAAATTTCTCTACCCTCTGCAGCATACTGGGCATTGAGCTCGGCAATTTCCTCTGAATCCCCTGTAATTTTTGGAATTTCAATCGATGCTTCATGATTGCCTTGATGATCTTCTAATTTTGAAAATGTAAGTACTTCTACAATTGAATTGATGATCGGTATGTTCGCCATATTTTTAGCAAATGCTGAATTGGTATTAATTGAAATTGTAAAGAGCAAAACAGAGGCTGCTGCTAATGTGAAGAACCATTGTGGTTTCCATTGTTTTTTCTTTTTGCGTTGCAATGCTTGCTCAACAACTTCATCTAACTCTTTAGGTATTGGAATATTTTGATACTGCTTTTTTAAATCCCTTAATTTTTTATCCATGATGTATTTTCTCCTCATCTTCCATATCAATTTTTAAAAGCTTTAACGCTTTATAAAGTCTAGATTTCGCTGTACTCAATGGAATGTCTACAATATTAGCTACATCTTCTAGCTTTAAGTCTTCAAAAAATCGGAGAATGATTATTTGCTTCAATGAAAAAGGTAAATTTTCCAACGCACTTTCCAAATCAAGATTGCGATAGGCATCGTGCTGTTGTTCACTTAAGTTAATCAAAGTATCGTCTTCTGTAACTTGAATGCGTTTCATTTTACGTAAAAAATCAATGGCTGTACGTACAACAATTTTATATAACCAGCTTTTTATTTGGTGTTGATTTTCAAGAGTACCTAACGCCGTCCAACCTTTTTGAATACTATCTTGAACGACATCGAGTGCATCTTGCTCATTTTTTACATAGCTATATGCCAATATGTAAAGCTGGTTTTTGTTGTCCCGCACATAGTTAGTAAATAGCTGTTCTATGTGTGAATTCATTTTGTAAGACCCTTTCTTTTCTTTTATCTACACTTAATAGACGGTTGAGGTAGAGGAAAAAGTTTATATAATTTTTCAAATTTTGTTGAAAATCGCCTTATCCGTTTTGTATAACAATAGTTTAGAAGAGTATATTTCGCGTCTAATCATGTGAATTGATCGCTTTTCTGATCTGGATTGTATTCGAAGATTTATACATTTCTATCCACAAAAAAAACTACTATACATCAAAAATGCATAGTAGTCGTGTATTATTGATTATCTTTCCAGATTTGCATTGGGCTGATTGATTTTTCATCAATTGGTAGCTGCTTTATCATCATTGAACGGTCTTGTTTATCTTGTTTTAATTCGTTATAAATAAATTTTGATGTACTAAGACCGACTTTCGCTGCTTGCTCTACTGATTCTGCGAAGTAAATATCTTTCACATTTGCAAAATACATCGCGGCTAAGCACATTGCGCACGGTTCACCACTTGCATACATCGTATAGCCTGTTAAATCATTCGTATTTAATTGTTGCTGTGCACGCCGAATTGCAAGTAACTCAGCATGCCCACTAATGTCATGTACGATATGTAACTCATTTACACCTTCTGTAATAATTTTATCGTCCTTCACTAGCACTGCTCCAAAAGGCTGGCCACCTTCTTTAACATTTGCAATTGCTAGCTCGATTGCTCGTTCCATAAATGAATTCATTTAATCGCCCCCCTTACTACTTTATTTTAGCAAACATCTGTGCGTATTCCTATAATGTATTTGGTATATTTATGACCTTTTCAAAACAATAATTAAGTAAATGCTATATTAATTCCCCGAGTAACTAATAAGTATGTTGAATCATTACGAATAATTCCTAGCACAAACCGTTGGTCAGGATTGCTCATTCTCATCAACTGTAATTTATGGTGTTTATGCATTAAATACAGATAAATAACAGCCAATCGGATTTAATTAACGACAAAAATGGGTACACTCTTAATAGAAAGGTGGTATTTTCATGAAAAAAATAATATTTTTAATCGTAGTGAGTACACTTTTAGTTGCATGTGGTAATAAAGAAAAAGCTAATAATGTGCCAGATAATGCAGCTGTTGAACAAAATTCAATCAATACTACTGCACCTGCAGATGCGCCATTTAACTTTACACATTTTGAATTGGAAATTGAATATGACAAAGATATAAGCTATGACGTGAGCTATGAAAAAGAAAAGAATGGTATTGAGGTAAAAATTGAAGATGAATTGAACAAAAAAATGATCCAAGGTAATGAAGCAATGGATACACTCTTACCGATTTTTAAATCGTTCACATTTGATGCTACTACCGATTCAGATGTGGTAATCGATGAAGTACTGCAAAAATTTGGACAACCAAATAATTTCAAAACCGTTGAAATCGAAATTACGTTTGCAGATGGTACTAAGAAAGAATACAGACGAACACAATAAGCATAAGGAAAATCCAGCAAGTACCTTTACATCAAACTATCTTGAACTAAATAATGCCGAAACGCTGTTAAATCAACGTTTCGGCATTTTCTTTTTCATTGACGATCCTTTTCATTCCCACATGCTGCTAGTGCCATTGTCAGCATCGCCGTGCATAACCACTTCCATTTTTTCATATAATTAATACTCCTTTATCGCTTATCGATTCTCATTATCAATAATAAGTTTCATCCCTAATAAATGATAATGATTTCAATAACTAAAAAGGATAAACAAACCTTTAAAACAAGATATTTTATTCTCAATTAATCTATGTTTTAACGTTAATTGATTATCATTATCAAATAAGAATAATAAAGGAGAACTGGAAATTATGTTCACAGTTACAAACCGTATTTGTGTAAAAAAAGGCTTCAGTCACAAAATGGCACCCGCATTTATAGCTAGTAAATCATTATTAAATTGGGATGGCTTCAATAAAGTGGAAGTAAACGTTTGTACACAACCTGAAGATCACGATGAAATGAATATTATGAGCTATTGGGATACATTGGAGCAATTTGAAGCTTGGAGAACCTCGGATGACTTCAAAGCGATACACAGCCGTCAAGCTAGCGGTAGAGGTGAATCTCCTGTTATTTCAAATCGTGTCGTCATTTCTGAAATTGCTGGGGTGTTAGCTAAATAACATCCCTATCTAATTAACGCAAATAAAAAAGATGTTCAGAAATGGTATGTACCAATTTCCGAACATCTTTTTAAGTTATCTCATGTTTTAAAGTTTTTTAGGTAAATATAACTTTGCTAAACAAATTGGCTACCCCACTACTTTCATCCGCAGGTTTTCTAATGCTAGGGTAAACGCAAGTCATTTGTCCAATATTGCATATCTAATACCTCTGCCATTATTTACATCATATTAGCAATTTGTAGTGTTCGGTATAAAACTTTCGCCATTTGAGAGCGTGTTAATTGACCGTTTGGATCAAAGCGACCATCTGCTTTCCCACCGAAAATGCCTAATTCATTGGCAACTGCCGCATAGTAACGTTCAGTTCCCGTCATTTGTTTAAAATCTTTAAACGTTACAGCTGAGTAGTTCGGTGCGGTAATGGCAACCCCTGCATGTTCTAGCATTCGGATGGACATTTGGGCTGCTTGCTTTCGAGTCACGATTTGATTTGGGTAAAAATAGCTACCTGATTTGCTGTCTAAAATATTGGCTGCAATAAGTGATTCAATGGCCTCTTCAAACCATTTCCCACGAATGTCGCTATATGTTGCATGGTCCGATGTCGTTAAATCCATCGCGCGGCTAATCATTGCTGCGTATTGTGCAATCGTTACGTTTGCTTTAGGCTTGTAATAATTTTCTTCTAAGCCCGATACAATTTTACGCTTTGCTAATTGCATAATTTCGTATTGGAGTGGTTCTTTGGCGATA
Source organism: Solibacillus daqui (assembly GCF_028747805.1). Taxonomy (NCBI): domain Bacteria; kingdom Bacillati; phylum Bacillota; class Bacilli; order Caryophanales; family Caryophanaceae; genus Solibacillus; species Solibacillus daqui. The sequence continues at coordinate 1,957,768 of NZ_CP114887.1, read as the reverse complement.
TCATAAAAGTGCGGCTCCTCATTTTCAACGACATATTCATTTGATGTCTTTGTTTTAATCGTATGTTGCTGTGACGCACGTTTAAATGGCGCTGCCACAGTATCCCCGTTTTCTGCCACTTTTAAAATCGTATCGCTTGCGCTCAAGCCTTTGACAATAATATCGATATACGTTGAAAATTCAAGTTCCTTATCGTACATTGTTGCATTAAAATTTAATCCATAATCCTCATAATCGTCAATTGTCATCACGACTACGGCACTTTTATTTGATTCAGGAATGGCTGACTTTGGAATCGACAGCGTGATTGTATCAGACACTTTAATCGTAGTAGAGGAATGCTTTTTCATTTTTGCAACTGGCAAATAAATCGTGTAGGTAGTTCCACTTTCAATGACAGAAATCTCATCTTTTGGGATATCCTCTTCATCTTCATTTTCATAGTCAGGATTCCAGCCATTTTCGATATTCTTTTGTACATCCTCGATATATTGCAGGTCGCGATAGTTCGAGATATAGCTTTTTTGGATGGTAGTTAGCCCGTTATATAAGGCGCGAACTTTCACAACATCCGCTCCATTTGATGAAGTCGTCAATTTGGAAATTGCTGTAATAACCTGCTGTGCAATGGAACGATTATAATCTGCGCTATGGTATTGATTGTATTGCTCTATCTTTTTGTTTACTACTGTTTCGATTAGCTTACGATAGCTATAATCGAGCGTATTGAAGTCGCGTAACGCAGCTAAATAATTGGCCACATAGTTAGCATCCATTACATCGAGCGCATTGAAGCTATTTTCCACCGCTGTCATTTTAGCAATATTTGTATTATATGTAGTAAGCTGCGTCACATAGTATTGGGAAAGCCCCGCCTTTTGTGCAGCGGATAAGGCATCATAATAACGATTCGCTTCTTTTACATCACGTAAAAATGAAGATTTACTAATCGAAATCGAAATCATTTTTTTAATAAAGACATCTAAACTATTTTGTATATAATTACCGTTAGAGTCTGTATTATTATAATAATTAAATAAGCGAGAAGAATTCGAAACATATTGGCGCTCATATTCCGGCAGGCGATAATATGCATTGTACGCTTCTGTCAAATAGTAGTTATATGTAGTGCTTGTCGGGTCGATTTTATCGATTAATTTGATTACTTCTTGAACTTGGGTCCAGTCATATGTATTGTTGGCAGACACATCATTACTAACAAATGTCACGGCAGCTGGAATTGCGGCTATTGATAGTAAAAATGCTGATTTTTTGTTATTCATGTCAATCAACCTTTCTAGAATTTCAATCGTAACAGTAGTGTAACATGAAATTAGCATTGATTGTTTGATTTTCCTTATTTTATGTATATATGATTCTTCACCAAATGATGGGAGAGATTTATTTTCATAAAATACGTTTTCTAGGTTACAAATGTGTTGTCATATGGGTTAATCCCCTAGAAGTCGCTCTCTCCACATCTAGCCATTCAAATATTTACAATCTTCTTAATGAAATATTTTTAGATTTCCAAGATAAATGTAACTTTTATCTCACCAAAAAACCGAAGCTCACGATCATTCGTGGCTTCGGTTTTTAAGAAATTATTTAGATTCGTTATATGCGTTTAAGAATTCTTTTACTTTTGCTGCATCTGCTTCTAATTTAAGCCCTGTGTCCACTAAAGGAGAAACTGTTGATACGGCTGGTTTTTTCTTTCCTTGGTAGTAGCTGATGAATTCATCTTGGTTGATTGAGTAAAGAACGGCTTTACGTAAATCAGCTGATTTTGAAGTTTCACGGCCAGTTGTGTTAAATAATAAGTAAGATACTGCGTTGCTGTCCGCTGTTTTCAATTGTAAGTTTGAATCCCCTTCTACTACATCTGTTTTTGTTTCAGGTACTGATTGTAACACGTGGATTTCACCGTTACGTAATGCTGAAAGTGCACTGTCGTTGTCTTGAATGAAGCGAACTGAAATGTTATTAATTTTCGGTTCATTTTCAGAACCTACTTGGTACGCTGGGTTTTTTACGAATTTTGCTTCATAGTCATTTTTCTTAACTAAAATGTATGGCCCCGATGCCGCTAAATGATTGGCATACGTTGCGCCTTCTGTCACTGTTGATTGGTCACCGTAAGCAATATCCTTATTAGGATCATAGCTTGCTACGTCAAACGTATTGACTGCTGTTACGGCTGCTTCTGACACAATACCGCCAGATTGATGCGCTAAGTAGTTTAATACCTGTGGGAATGGTTTTGGCGTTGTTAGTTTCACTACTTGGTATTTCCCAGCTGCGTTATCTACCGCTTTTTCATCTGTTACGATTTCTGAAATCGCTGCAGGTAATTTATCAGAAAGCTCTTCTAACACAGTTTTACCGTCAGCCGTTTTTACTGATTCTAATGCTGTAATATCTGATACGATTTCTACTGTATCAATGTTTTCGTGAATTGAATAAGTTCGGTGATCTGGTACCGATTCTTTATCCTTTGCACGGTTTAAAGAAAACACGACATCCTCTGCCGATACTAAATCACCCGTATCTACTGCTTTTTCACCTTCTACTTTTGCAAAGTTGATATCATCACGTAATACAAAATAGTATTCTTCGTTATTTTCAGCAGCTACATGGTCATATGATAATGAACCCTCTGAAACAACTTCATCTGTATCTGATAAATTTACTAAACGTACATACATATTTGTATTTAATGTGTTTATCGAGCCATCGTTTCCTTTTACAGGGTCAAGTGAAGTTAATGATGCTAACGCTTGGTGTAAATTTAACGTCTCACTATCATTTTTCGCTTCATCATTGAATGAAATCGTTTCCCAAGCTTGTGCGCGTGATTTCGGTAAACGCACTGTATCTGGATTTACTTCTGCTTTGTATATCCCTTGGAATTTTTGAGAAATGTATAAAGGAGCGATATAAGCATTGTCGAATACTAACGCTTGTTCTAGCTCTTTATACTTTTCCTTTGCTTCGTCACCTGTTAATGTACTTGCTTCATCAATTAATTTATCAACCGTTTCATCTGATGTATTGCTGTAGTCGCCACCTGTTTTAAATAATCCACGTACTGCATAGTCAGGGTTACCTGTTACTGTAGTCCAGCCTGAAATCGAAATATCAAAATTTCCGGCATCTTGTTGTGCTTTGAACGAACCATAATCTGGTTGGATGTTTAGTTTTACATCAAAGCCATTTTTCACTAATTGGTCACGCACAATGTTCATATCTTGCTCTGAAGAGGCCATTCCTAGTAATTCAATAGATGGTTTTGCGCTTGCTGTTTCTGTTGTATTGCCATCATTTTCTTTTACATCCGATTTTGTTTCCACACAACCTGCTAATGCAACTGCCGCAACTGTTGCAGTTGAAGCTAACGTAAATAATTTCTTGTTCATAAGTAAATTCCTCCAAAAAGTTAATTAGATTTCGGGTCAAGCGCATCTCGCAGGCCATCACCGAAAAAGTTAAATGATAAAACAAGTAGCATAATACATAAACCTGGGAAAATGGCTAAATAAGATTGTGACTCAAGATATGTGCTACCGACTTTTAAAATATTGCCCCACTCTGGAATATGTGGTTCAATTCCAAGTCCAAGGAAACTTAAACTACTCGTAGAAATAACCGCGCCACCAATAGTTAATGTTGCTTTGACAATCATTGGAGCGAGTGCATTCGGAACAATATGCTTGAATATGATCGCACCGTCACTAGCCCCTAAAGCACGAGCAGATTCTACAAATTCATAATTGGAAATTTGCATGACGTTTGCACGCATTGTCCTTGCATAAGTCGGAATGGCCCCAACACTTAATGCAATAATTAAGTTCGTTGTATTCGCACCAAACGCTGCAATAATCGCAATTGCTAATAAAATACCAGGAATCGCATATAAAATATCCAATGCGCGCATAATGATATTGTCCGTATTTTTTCCATAATACCCCGAAATTGCACCAAGCGCGCCACCAATTAAAGCGGGAATGACTGTGGCACAAAAACCAACAATTAGTGATATTTGAGCCCCGAACACAATCCGTGAAAACAAGTCACGCCCGAAGTTATCTGTACCTAATGGGAATTCCAATGTTGGTGATAATAATAGCGCATTGTAGTTATTTTCCACCGCAAAATCATAGTCAAAAGTCCAGCGGCTAATAACGGATAAGCTAAACATAAAGACAATGAAAAATAAGCCGAATAATGCCATCGTATTGCGCAAAATTTTATCCCACATTTTTTGCCATTTTTCAACGGCAGATGGATCCGCATTTCGTGCCTTGCGAATTAATGTAATACCTGCCAGTAGTGAGAAGAAATTGCCCGTAATAACTGGGATAAGTAGCACAACACCAAGCCAAAACATCCATTTCGGTGCAGTTGTTGGCGTTACTTGGCGTGCAATTAAAATCGCTACGCCTAAAAATACCACCGCCAGCGCAATAAACGCCCCCATCGCCACTAAAAACGTATCAACAACATACGGTTTAAAAATATTTAAACTAGAAATCAATAATAGAAAAATTTGTGTATTAAACGCATAGACGATAAATGTATATTCCACTGTTTTATTTTTCGTAGCGAGCATAAAGCCAAAGCCTGCCGCAAACACATTACCAACGAGAATCGTTAAAATTAGTGGGATTCCTAATAATCTAGTACGCTTCGAAATTTCACTATGAGCAGCCAAATCCTTCTTTATCAATAATGATAGTATGGCTACATAAAGCGTTGTTACTCCATATATGGCGAAAAATATTAACACAATCGGTCGCCAAATTTGTTCATTAAAATTAAAACTATAAAGTAAAAACAACATTGAAAAAATCGCCGAAAAAGCAATGGTAAACTGTGCATTTACATATTCTTGTGTGATTTTCAATAGCAGTTTTACATCAGAAATGAATTTCACCTATTACCCTCTCCTATGACTTCTTCATTTTTGAACGAATGCGCGGATCAAAGAATGCGTATAAAATATCTATAAGCATATTGACGATTGAAATAGTAATCGCAATGTAAACAACCCCACCTAAAATAGCGGGAATATCAGGAATGAATTGCTTATCTACTATATAACTTCCTAGACCGCTAATATTAAATACTTTTTCTGTTACAGACGCTCCGCCTAGCATCCCACCGAATAATAAACCAATTACCGTAATAATCGGAATCATCGCATTGCGAATCGCATGTTTGGTAATGACTTTACGCCCTGACAATCCTTTTGCCTTTGCAGTAATAATATAATCTTCATGAATTACTTCCAGCATACTCGAACGTGTCATACGTGCAATGGAAGCTGTAATCGAAGTTCCTAGTACGACAATCGGTAATACGAGCGACATCCAGTTGTTTGGATTGTAAGTAGCTGGAAACCATTTCAGTTCTAAACTGAACGTTAAAATAAAAATTAACCCTTGCCAGAAGCTTGGAATCGAAAGACCGATTAATGCAATCAACATAAACACATAGTCTACAAATGAATTCGGACGTACCGCTGAAATAATCCCTACTGGTATCGCAATTGCTACCGCCATTAATAACGAGAATAGCGCGATTTCCAACGTAACCGGGAATTTATTTAAAATACTTTGCGTTACATCTTCTTTCCCAGCAAATGACGTCCCTAAATCAAACGTAAATAGTCCAGACAATGAATGCCAAAGCTGTACGAAATACGGTTGATCTAAGCCATATAATCGATTAAAGTTGGCAACTTGCTCTGCCGTTGCCTCTGCTCCGAGTAAGTTACGCGCAGGATCGAATGGCGAAATGTACAAAATCGTAAAAACAAGTGTCGCAACCCCTAAAATTACGAAAATACTTTGAAGGATTCTTTCAAAGATAAATCGAATAAATGGATTACTAGAAATAAAAAGTAGTACATACATGAATATCCCGGGTATAAAACTAATGAATAAAAACTGCGGTTTTTTTAATAGTTGCCCAAAATAATAACTATACGTATTTTGCTCTATCCCTTGTGCTGCAAGCTCTTTAGCTATCACTCGCTGTAATTTTTGCAGCGTTAGTTGCTGTACTTGCAACTTGATTTTTTTTTCATCAATTGTCTGCTTAAAGAATGTGGCTTTCGCTCGCTCTTGCATTTCATATTCGTGAGTCCATCTAAGTACATGACCATCATCAACTAGTTGCTTTTCGATTTCCACAGTTTTGTTAATGTTTTTCGTTTTCATACCGCCACTAATATAAAGAAGATATGTGACAATATGCACGATGAAGCCTAATAAAATATAGGCAACGTAATAGCTTTTATGTGAAGCGTTTTTTTCAAAGCTATCATGCAAGATCTGCCCTACTTTCACCTGTGCAACCCCTTTCTACTATTCTTATGTACATGATACGGAATAGTTCAAAACTTTATATTGCATAATTCCTACCTGTTTAGTACAGTATGTATTAGTAATAACGTTTCGTCAATATCAAATATTCAAAATTTTTTAAAGGATGAGTAAAAAATGAGTGAAAAACTGCTAAACGTAAAGGACTTACGTGTTTCTTTTATTACGAATGAGTCAGAATTTGAAGCTGTAAAAGGTGTAAGCTTTCATGTGAATGCTGGCGAAACAGTCGGCATTGTAGGCGAATCAGGAAGTGGTAAAAGTGTAACTGCGCGTTCGATTATGCGATTATTACCTTCCCCACCTTCGTATTTGAAATCAGGTACAATTGAATTTCAAGGAAAAAATCTCGTACAGCAAAGCGAAAAGCAAATGGAAGCGATTCGCGGAAAAGATATTAGTATGATTTTCCAAGATCCAATGACTTCAACGAACCCAACGATCCGTATCGGTGAACAAATTGCAGAAGGCTTAATTAAGCACCAAGGATTATCGAAAAAAGAAGCACATAACAAAACAATTGAGCTATTAAAATTAGTCGGCATTAAAAATAGTGAAGAACGATATAATCAATATCCACATGAATTTAGTGGTGGTATGCGTCAGCGCGTAATGATTGCCATGGCACTTGCTTGTAATCCTTCTCTACTCATAGCTGACGAACCAACAACTGCACTCGACGTAACGATTCAAGCACAAATTCTTTCATTAATGAAGCAAATGCAGCAACGCCTTGGGACATCAATCATTTTAATTACCCATGATTTAGGTGTAGTAGCAGGTATGTGTGACCGCGTTATTGTCATGAAGGAAGGCGAAGTAGTCGAGCAAGGGACCACGGAAGATATTTTCGAAAATCCTCAGCATGAATATACAAAACGCTTACTGAACGCACTACCAAAACTGCATGAAAAGAAAGAACCAAAAGTAATGCCGAATTTAGCACCGGAGCTTGATATTAACGTACCGCTTGTTGAAGTAAAGCATATTTCAAAGCATTTCGAACTTGCGAAAGGCAATGTCTTAAAAGCGGTTGACGATTTATCGTTTCAAATTTATCCAGGTGAAACTTTAGGTCTCGTTGGAGAATCGGGTTCTGGTAAATCAACAACAGGTCGTACGCTACTTCAATTACATGAACCAACAGATGGTGAAGTGTTATATAAAGGGGTTCCTGTAAGTCGCTTAACGAAAAAAGAATTAAAAAGCATGCGTCGTCATATGCAAATTATTTTCCAAGACCCTTATTCGTCATTAAATCCACGAAAAAAGGTGCTTGATATTATTGGCGAGGCGTTAGATTTGCACAAGCTAACAACGTCAAAGGAACAGCGCCGCGCACGTGTTGAGGAATTGCTCGAACTTGTTGGCTTGAATAAAGAACATGCGCTACGTTACCCACACGAATTTAGTGGTGGTCAGCGTCAGCGAATTGGCATTGCACGTGCACTGGCAGTTGAGCCCCAATTTATCGTATGCGATGAGCCATTATCTGCACTTGATGTATCGATTCAGAAGCAAGTTGTCGATTTACTTAAAGACTTGCAGCAACGACTTGGATTGACCTACTTATTTATTGCGCATGATTTATCGATGGTTAAACATATTAGTGACCGAGTAGCTGTAATGTATGGTGGTAAAATTGTGGAGCTAGCAGAAAGTGAAGAATTATATGCGAATCCACAACATCCTTATACAAAAATGCTGTTAAATTCAATCCCGATTCCAGACCCAGCAATCGAAAAGCAAAAAAAACGTGAAGTCATGTCTGAAGAACAGCTATTGTCCAATCGTTTCGATGTAGAGAATACGAAGCTTGTTGAGGTTTCTGATGGGCATTGGGTAGCGATTTAATATAGGAAGATTCTCGGCAAATGTTCCGCCGAGAATCTTTTTTTGATGGTTTCATTACAGTAATTGCGACATTCATTTAAAGCATTCAAGAGCAGCTAGGGGTAAAATGGATGTTCCTTCCACATAAATCACGCACATTAAAAAGTCCCATGACCTAAACAAATGGTATGTTTAGGTCGCGAGGCGTTGATCGTATCAATTTTTGTAATAATAAAATAGACTAGGTTGAAAGCCTGTGCTTTTAACCTAGTCTAACATTTAATATGCTACACGGTTTTTCTCGTATGCTGCGATTTGCTCTTCGTATTTGAATGTTAACGAAATTTCATCCCAGCCATTTAGTAACATTTCTTTATAATACGGGTCAATTGTAAATATATACGTTTTACCGTATCCAGTTGTTACTGTTTGTGCTTCAAGGTTTACTTCGATAGCTTGTGCTTCTGCAATCCCTTTTTCAAGTAACTCGTCACACTCTGCTTCCGTTAACTTAATCGGTAAAATTCCGTTTTTGAAGCAGTTATTGTGGAAAATATCCGCAAAGCTTGGTGCAATAACGACTCGGAAGCCATAATCTAAAATAGCCCATGGTGCGTGCTCACGTGATGAACCACAGCCGAAATTATCTTGCGCAACTAAAATTTCTGCGCCTTTGTATGCTGGATTATTTAATACGAAGTCCTCGATTGGATTGCCATTCGCATCAAAACGCCAGTGATAAAATACGAATTGACCGAAGCCTGTACGCTCAATACGTTTTAAAAATTCTTTCGAAATAATTTGGTCTGTATCAACATTTTTGCGATCTAGTGGCGCATAAATGCTGTTCACGATATTAATCGGTTTCATACAATCTCTCCTTACGCCTCTTGCTTTTGTAGTTGACGAACGTCTACGAAACGACCGTGAATTGCCGCAGCTGCAGCCATTGCTGGTGACACTAAGTGCGTACGAGCACCCGCGCCTTGACGCCCTTCAAAGTTACGGTTTGATGTTGATGCACAGCGCTCACCATAAGGAATTACGTCTTCGTTCATCCCTAAGCATGCCGAGCAGCCTGATTCGCGCCATTCAAAACCAGCATCTATGAAGATTTGGTGTAAGCCTTCTTCTTCTGCTTGTTTTTTAGTTGACCAAGAGCCTGGAACAACAATGCCCTTCACACCTGGTGCTAACTTTTCACCATTGACGATTTCGGCTGCTGCACGTAAGTCGTTAATGCGTGAGTTTGTACAAGAGCCAATAAACACGTGCTGAATCTCGATATCGGTAATTTTTTGACCACCTTGTAAATCCATATAAGCAAGTGCTTTATCTAAAGCCGCTTTGTCTGTTTCATTATCATAATCGCTCGCTGTAGGTACCGTTTTTGATACGCCAACGCCCATTGCTGGGTTTGTACCCCAAGTTACGATTGGTTCGATTTCATCCGCTTCGATTTCAAGGACAACATCATATGTTGCATCTGCATCTGAAGCTAGGCTTAACCAGTATTTTGCCGCTTCTTCAAACGTTTCGCCTTGTGGAGCATGACGACGACCACGTAGGAATTCTACTGTTGTATCGTCAGGTGAAATTAAACCAGCTTTTGCACCTGCTTCGATTGACATATTACAAATTGTCATACGTTCTTCCATTGATAGTTTGCGAATTGCTTCCCCAGTGTACTCTACAATATGACCTGTACCAACGCCGATGCCCCATTTTGCAATAATTGCTAAAATGATATCCTTTGCTGTTACGCCAACACCAAGCTCTCCGTTAACACGGATTTCCATTGTTGGGGGCTTTAATTGCCATAATGTTTGTGTTGAAAGTACGTGCTCAACCTCTGAAGTACCAATACCGAATGCGATAGCACCGAATGCGCCGTGCGTTGCTGTATGTGAATCACCACAAACAATTGTTTTACCAGGCTGTGTAAGTCCTAGCTCTGGCCCGATAACGTGTACAATTCCTTGATCTGGGTGACCGATATCTGCAAGTTCAATTCCGAACTCTTTTGCATTTTCTGCAAGTGTCATAATTTGCTTTTTCGCAATTGGATCGTTAATTGTTGGTAGATTTTTTGTTGGTACATTGTGGTCCATTGTAGCAAAGCATAGGTCTGTGCGACGTACTTTACGGCCAGCTAAGCGTAGTCCCTCGAACGCTTGCGGGCTTGTTACTTCATGAATTAAGTGTAAATCGATGTACAGTAAATCTGGCTTGCCATCTTCACGATGTACGACATGTTGTTCCCACACTTTTTCAATGATATTTTTCCCCATAGTTTTCACCGTTCCTTAGTTATATGAAATCATTATGCTATCTGAAACGAAGCTTGCGTCGATTTCATTTAGTACTTTTTCTGTCCATTCATTTGTAGAAAGTGCACGTGTATGCTCTTGTGCTAGGTCGGCAGTATAGTAGCCATCATCGAATACTGCGGCAACTGCACGTTCGATTTCTGCCGCTTCTTCTTTTAAGCCAAACGAATATTGTAATAACATTGCCACTGATAGAATCGTAGCAGCTGGGTTTGCGACACCTTGGCCTGCAATTTCTGGCGCTGAACCGTGTACTGGCTCATAAAGACCAAAGTTATCGCCGCGAATTGAAGCAGAAGGTAATACACCTAAAGAACCCGTAATAACAGAAGCTTCGTCACTTAAAATGTCGCCGAATAAATTTTCTGTCACAACGACATCATAGTGACCGGGATTTGTGATCAGCTTCATTGCAACTGAATCCACTAAATTATGTTCTGTTTCTACATCTGGGTACTGCTTTTTCTTTTCTTCAACAATCTCACGCCATAAACGTGAAGTATCAAGTACGTTAGCTTTGTCTACCGAGCAAAGTTTACCTCGACGTAAGCGAGCTAATTCGAAAGCATTGTCTACAATTCGCTCGATTTCTTCACGGGAATACACACATGTATCAATAGCACCTGCATCTGTTTTTTTACGTGGTTCCCCAAAGTAAAGCCCTCCTGTTAATTCGCGGACGATCATTAAGTCAACATTTTCCGCAACTTCACGTTTTAATGGAGAAGACGCAAGTAAACTTGGGAAAGCTTTTACAGGACGTAAATTGGCAAACAAATCAAAGTGCTTACGAATTTTTAACAAACCTTTTTCTGGGCGTAATTCTGGTGGATTGTTATCCCATTTTGGACCTCCAACAGCGCCTAATAATATCGCATCGCTCGCTTCACATTTTGCAATTGTTTCATCTGGTAGCGGGTTGTTATATTGATCGATTGCTGCACCACCAATTGCCGCATAGTCTAAATGAAACGTATGATTAAAACGCTTCCCGATTACTTGTAATACTTTTACCGCACTTGCAACAACTTCTGGACCAATGCCATCACCTGGTAGTACTGTAATTTTCTTTTCCATTTGAAAAACACCTTTCTTTCGACGTGAAATTACTTTTAGTAGAATCTTCTTATTAAGCACCGTTGTTTTCCGTTTCGGTGGACGCTTTCCGGGGGCACGGCTCGAGCCTGTAGTCTCTCCCTCGTGCTGTTCCCCCAGGAGTCACCACCTCCACTTCAAACAACTATTTTTCCACTTATAAAAAGCTTTAATTTCAATAATATTTAATTCGTAACAACTTGCTTTTCGCGAATGCACTGTTGGATTAATTGACGATTGATCGCGTTTAGATAGGCTTTTGCTGACGCTTCAAGTACGTCTTGTGCTGAGTCACGGCCTGTTGATGTATAGCCGTTATATTTCAAGTTAATAACAGCTTCACCTAGTGCGTCGCGACCTTTGCCTACTGATTTTACGCGGTAATCTAATATGTTCACTGTACCGTTGACTAATTGCTCTAATGTGTTGAAGATTGCTTCTACTGAACCAGAGCCTGTAGCGGCAAGTGTTTTTACTTCTCCCTCAGGCGTTACAACAGATGCTGTCGCTGTTGGAATATTTTCAGTACCGTATTGAACTTGCACTGATTTTAATTCGAACAATGGCACATTTTCGATTGATACTTGTTGCTCGGTTAAAATCGTTGTTAAGTCTTCCTCAGTTACTTCTTTTTTGCGATCCGCTAGTTTTTTGAACTCGGCGAATGCTTTATTAAGTTTTTCATCTGATAACTGGAAGCCCATTGTTTCCGCACGATCACGGAATGCAGCACGACCAGAGTGTTTCCCTAAAACTAATGGTACTTCGTCTTCACCTACAAGAGCTGGTGAAATGATTTCGTACGTTTCAGGATTTTTTAGAACGCCATCTTGGTGAATACCTGATTCATGTGCGAATGCATTTTTACCTACAACCGCTTTATTTGGTTGAATGACTACATTCGTTAAACGGCTTACCATTTGTGATGTACGTTTAATTTCTTTTAAGTTCAGCCCTGTTTCGACACCGTAGAAGTCTTTACGGATATGAAGTGCAACACCGATTTCTTCTAATGCGGCATTACCGGCACGTTCACCGATACCGTTAATTGTACATTCTACTTGGTCTGCACCGTTTTGAACGGCAGCAATCGAGTTCGCTACCGCCATTCCTAAATCGTCATGACAGTGAGCTGAGAACTTAATGTTTTCAGAACCGATCACATTTTCACGTAGGTATTGGAATAATGCACCGTATTCTTCTGGAGACGCATAACCAACTGTATCTGGGATGTTGATTGTTGTTGCTCCTGCTTTAATAACCTCTTGGCAAATACGTACTAAATATTCCTTATCTGAACGGAATGCATCTTCCGCAGAAAACTCCACTAAAGAGAACTTCTCTTTTGCGTATTTTACTGCGGCAACTGCCTGTTCTACGACTTCATCTGGATTTTTCTTTAGTTTGTATTCCATGTGGATTGGGCTTGTTGCGATAAATGTGTGGACATGTGGTTGCTCCGCATGTTTAATCGCTTCCCAAACTGCATCGATATCACCTTTAACTGCACGTGCTAAGCCTGTCACGATTGAGTTTTTCACCGTTTTGGCAATTAATGATACCGCTTCTAAATCACCAGGAGATGAGGCAGGGAATCCCGCCTCAATAATTGTGACACCTAAACGCTCTAGCTGCTTTGCGATTTCTAGCTTTTCTGCTGTATTTAAATTAATACCAGCCGATTGCTCCCCATCGCGCAATGTTGTATCAAAAATGTCAATTTTTCGCATATTATTTCACTGTTACCTTTTGTTTTCCTTGGTTGATGAATGGCATCATCGCACGTAATTTTTCGCCTACTTCTTCGATTTGGTGGTTTGCACCAGCTTCTTTGAATTTTGTGTACTCTGGGCGACCTGTTTCGTTTTCTTCGATCCAACGTTTAGCAAATGTACCGTCTTGGATGTCTGTTAATACGTCTTTCATACGAGCTTTTACTGAAGCATCGATGATACGTGGACCTGATACATAGTCCCCCCACTCAGCTGTATCTGAGATTGAGTAGCGCATAGTAGCCATACCACCTTCGAACATTAAGTCAACGATTAACTTAAGCTCGTGTAATGTTTCGAAGTAAGCTAATTCTGGTTGGTAGCCCGCTTCTACTAATGTTTCGAAACCTGCTTTTACTAATTCTGTTGTACCACCGCAAAGTACTGCTTGCTCACCGAATAGGTCAGTTACAGTTTCTTCAGCGAAAGTAGTTTCAAGTAAGCCACCACGTGCTGATCCGATTCCTTTACCGTAAGCAAGGGCTAAATCACGAGCTTGACCAGTAGCATCTTGATGAATTGCGAATAAACCAGGAACGCCTGCACCTTCTGTGAACTGGCGACGAACTAAGTGACCAGGACCTTTTGGCGCAACTAGGAATACGTCAACGTCTGCTGGTGGTTGAATTTGATCGAAGTGCACGTTAAAGCCATGTGCGAACATTAAAGCTTTACCAGCTGTTAAGTGTGGCGCGATTTCTGCTTCGAATACTGCTTTTTGGCGCTCGTCTGGAAGTAAGATTTGGATAACATCTGCATCTGCTGCTGCCTCTGCTACTGTTTTAACTTCAACACCGTCTTCTTTTGCTTGGTCAAATGATTTACCTGGGCGTACACCTACTACTACGTTAAAGCCTGATTCTTTTAAGTTAAGCGCATGAGCATGGCCTTGAGAACCATAACCGATGATTGCGATTTTTTTACCTTGTAGTACTTGTTCGTTGATTTCATTTTCATAATACATTTTTGACATTTTCATTTCCTCCAATAAGTAAAGTAATTTATTTTTGAAATACGGGCATTGGATGTCATCCGCCGCCCCGTATGGATAACCTTATTTCAAGATCGACAGCTGCGGGCCTTCTACTTTTTGTGCTTCGCGGATTGCTGCTGTTGCGCCTGTACGTGTTAATTCTTTAATGCCATATGGGCGAATTAACTCAATAAACGCGTCAATTTTTTCTGGATGACCAACCACTTCATACGTTACAACGTTCTTCGATGTGTCCACTATTTGTGGGCGGAAAGGCTCCACAATTGAGTTCATTTCTAAGCGTAAGTTTGGTGGTGATACGACTTTGATTAACGCTAATTCACGTAAAACAATTGCCTTTTCAGTAATATCATTGACCTTTAATACGTCAATTTGTTTTGACAACTGTTTAATCAGCTGTTCAATTTTCGTTTCGTCTTCTACATTTACTATGAAGGTCATTTTTGAGGAGTTTAATTGCTCCGTATGACCTACCGTAATTGATTCAATATTAAATTGACGCTTCATTAATAAACCAGTCACGCGGTTTAATACACCACTTTGGTTAATTACTGTTACAGTGATAACACGTTTCATGGTTTTTTCACTCCAATCATTTCATGTAATCCTTTACCAGGTGCTACCATAGGGAATACGCTCACTAACTGCTTCACGCGGCAGTCAATTACGACTGGTTCATCAGAATTAATCGCTTCTGCAAACATCTCTTCTGCTTCTGATAGCTTTTCGATGCGAACCCCTTTAATGCCGTATGCTTCCGCCAATTTAACGAAATCAGGCTGAATCGGCATTAGGCTTTGAGAATAGCGTTCCTCGTAAAATGTTTCTTGCCATTGACGTACCATGCCTAAACAGCTGTTATTTATAATGACAACTTTTACAGGTAAGTTGAACTCATTTAATAGCGCTAGTTCTTGGTTTGTCATTTGGAAACCGGCATCCCCAACAATTGAAATTACTTTTTTATCCGGTTTGGCAAATTGTGCACCGATTGCAGCAGGGAAACCGAAGCCCATCGTACCAAGTCCACCTGAAGTTACCCAGCCATGTGGATTGTTTAGTCGGTAGTATTGCGCTGCCCACATTTGATGTTGCCCAACATCTGTTGTTACAACTGCTTCTCCATCTGTTAAACGGTGAATGATTTCCATCGCTTGCTGCGGTAAAATTTCATCGCCTGCCTCTTCATACCATAATGGATACTTTTCACGATTATCGTTTAAATATTGAATCCAAGCCGATGTGTCAGCTACTTGGAAATCCTTTTTCAATAACGCATTCAGCGCTTCTTTTGCGTCTGCTACGATTGGAATATCGGTCGGTACGTTTTTACCAATTTCAGCTGGATCGATATCGATATGAACAATCGTTGCGTTTGGTGCAAATGTTGCTAAATCACCTGTTAAACGGTCATCAAAGCGTGCACCAATATTGATTAATAAATCACATTTTGTGATGGCATCATTTGCCGTTGCGTAACCGTGCATCCCTGCCATTCCATAGAATTGCTCATGCTCGCCGTGAATGCTACCAAGACCTAGTAATGTATTCACTACTGGCAAGTTGTATTTTTCTATAAATTCAGTTAATTGATCGCGCGCATCAGCAAATAATACACCCGCACCTGCAAGTACTAGCGGCTTTTTCGCTAACGATAGCGCTTGAATCGCCTTTTGAATTTGTAAATAATTCGGCTTTGTTGTTGGCTGGTAACCCGGCAAGTAAATTTCTTCTGGTGTTTGAATTTCATCTTGGAACACCGTTTGTGAAATATTCTTCGGGAAATCAATCACAACTGGGCCTTTACGACCTGTGTTTGCAATGTGGAACGCTTCTTTTACGATACGCGGAATATCACGTACGTCTTGCACTTGGTAATTGTGCTTTGTAATTGGCGTTGTAATTCCCATAATGTCGGCTTCTTGGAACGCATCTGTACCAATTACTGAAGTCGCCACCTGACCTGTAAAAATAACAAGTGGAATCGAATCAATCATCGCATCGGCAATTCCCGTCACTAAGTTTGTAGCACCTGGGCCCGATGTTGCGATGACAACACCTGGTTTATTCGTAACACGTGCATACCCCTCTGCTGCGTGAATTGCACCTTGCTCATGTCGAGTTAAAATATGGCGAATCGGATTGCGGTAGATTGCATCATAAATTTGTAATACGGCTCCACCTGGGTAACCGAAAATGATATCTACATCCTGATCGTGTAGCGCTTGCACTAAAATATCAGCACCATCACGCGGTTTTTTGATCTCTTCTGCTTGTAGCTCGGTTTCTTGACTAGCTGAAACATTTGCACTCATGTAAAATTCTCCTTCCTAGATTGAAAATATATTTGAATTGGTTTTTAGATAAAAAGAAAAAGCCCTTTCTCCGCACGCAAAAGAAACCTCTTGCGTAGGGATGAAAAAGACTTTCCATGGTACCACCCTTGTCTATAGCGTCAATAAATAGGTGTTTCAAATAAAAGCAACCCATTCCATTTTGCTACCTCGCAAACCGTGTTGACCGCAAAGCTCCAATTTTCGTATGAGAAAACTGTGCAACTAAGCTCTTGCGCACGATTCATTAATAACGAGCACTTCGATTATGCCCGGAGCCATCTAATTGCGAAACGCGTTTAATAGCTCACTCCGAGGGGATGTCGGATACAGTTGTATCGCCGGCTTCCACCAGTACCGGCTCTCTGGTAAATACAAAACTCTGTAACCTTTAACCTCATCAACGTTTTAACTTATATGATTCAAGTTAGATTTTCATGACGCCGCCTTTAGAAGCATTCGTTACCAATGCTGAGTAACGAGCTAACCAGCCGCGTTTAATTTTTGGTTCAAATGGTTGTAAACTTTCATGACGCTTTGCTAATTCTTCGTCGGAAACGATTAAATTTATTTTACGACTCGGTAAGTCAATCTCGATTATGTCTCCGTTATTGACTAAGGCGATTGGACCGCCTTCAGCTGCTTCTGGAGAAATATGACCGATTGAAATCCCTCTTGATGCCCCTGAAAATCGTCCGTCAGTAATTAATGCGACTTTCGTTCCTAACCCGCGACCTTGAATCGCTGACGTTGGAGCAAGCATTTCAGGCATTCCCGGTCCACCTTTTGGCCCTTCATAGCGGATAACTACGACATGTCCTTCACGAACAACACCTTCGTCAATTGCCTGTTGTGCTTCTTCTTGTGAATTGAAGACGATAGCCTCGCCTGCAAACGTCTTAATTGAAGGATCAACTGCACCTACTTTAATAACTGACCCTTCAGGTGCGATGTTACCGAATAATACTGATAAACCACCTACCGGGCTATATGGGTTATCCTTTGTGCGAATGACTTTGTCGTTCGAGATTTCATAATCTTTGACAAGTTCACGCATTGTTACACCAGCTACAGTAGGACGGTCTGGGTGAATCGCACCTGGAATTTTTGTTAATTCATTAATAATTGCTTGCACGCCGCCCGCTTTTGCAATGTCATCCATCGAAATATCTGATGCTGGCATAATTTTCGCTAAGTACGGTACGCGCTCTGCAACTTTGTTAATATCTTCAATGTTATAATCAATCTCTGCTTCATTTGCAATCGCTAATGTGTGTAATACAGTGTTTGTAGAGCCACCCATCGCCATGTCTAGAGCAAATGCATCATCAATTGCTGCTTTTGTTACGATGTCGCGTGGTTTTACGTCTTCTTTAATCATGCGCACCAAATGTTTTGCTGCTTCGTAGATTAGTTCTTTACGTTTTTCACTCGTCGCGACAATGGTACCGTTACCTGGTAATGCTAAACCTAACATTTCCATTAAACAGTTCATGGAGTTCGCTGTGAACATCCCTGAGCAAGAACCACATGTCGGACATGCATTGTTTTCAATATCAAGTAATTCCTCTGCAGTCATCGTTCCGGCTTTGTGAGCTCCAACCCCTTCAAATACACTTGTTAAAGAAAGTGTTTTACCCGTTGCCGATATACCTGCCTCCATTGGACCGCCTGATACAAATACAGATGGTACGTTTGTACGAACCGCTGCCATTAACATTCCTGGAGTGATCTTGTCACAGTTTGGAATGTAGAACACACCGTCAAGCCAGTGTGCGTTAATAACTGTTTCGGCTGCATCTGCAATAATTTCGCGTGATGGTAATGAGTAACGCATTCCAATGTGACCCATCGCAATACCGTCATCTACTCCAATTGTGTTGAATTCAAATGGAATCCCACCCGCTTCTATAATGGCTTCCTTAACAACGTCCGCAAACTCTCGCAAGTGAACATGTCCAGGAATAATATCAATGTAAGAGTTACAAACACCGATAAACGGCTTTTCTAAATCTTTCGCCTTTACTTTACCAGTAGCGTATAAAAGACTACGGTGTGGAGCTCGGTCAACCCCAAGTTTAATCATATCACTTCTCATTTTTAACGCCCCTCAACGCAATACATTTACTCTCGCTATATACTTATTTAAAATCTATAAAACTCTAAATATTCGAACTTTTTCTTCCGTAAGTGTCGAACATTGCTTCGCTGTAAACTAACATCACTGTGAAGTTTTACGAAGTGGTGTACTAAATTGTTGTTATCATAGTATGAATCTGCCCACTGCGTCAACACTATTTTTTGAATATTTTATACAATTCAAAAAGTTTAAAAATTTTGGAATCGCTTTCATCCTCTTTGTTGCATACTTTTTCTCTCCTAGCACAATATTTCGAAAATTTTAATTTTTATAAATTTATTTCGAAACTCCAAATTTTCTACTGCTTGGGAAAGATATTTCGGAAATAATGTGTTAAAAAAACGTCTTGTGGATCTTGCTGCTTCCGAATTTCATTGAAATTTGGTGCATTCACATAATACGTATCGATGTTGTCCTTGTTGTAGCGATTCATTTTACCCCAGTGTGGACGACCGTTATATTTTTGCATCGTTTCGTGTACCCAATCAAAAAATGGGCCTTCGTTCATGCCTTTGTACATATGAAACGCAATAAACGCACTCTCTTGCCCTTGCGTTGGACTTAAATAGCCCACTTCTCCGGCTGTTGTTCGAATTTCAATTGGAAAATGCACGTCAAACTTTTTCTTGTTAAACATTGCATGTACTTCTTCTAAACATGCTTCAGCCTGTGACAACGCTACGGCATATTCGGTCTCGACAAACTTCACATGTCTTGGTGACGGATAAATTTCATAGCTTTTCCCCGTTCGCTGTTCTTCCCCGACCACTTTTGAAGTCAACTTACTCACCTTTAAACTTGCTTTTGGAACAAACTTGCAAAATTCAGAGGCTATATAAAACACGCCATTTTCTAATGCTTGTATCTTTACTTGATCAACGAACTTTTCTAGCTTTGGTTGATTTACCGGTGCAACCGACTGCATTTTTTTCACTTGGATATAATCACTTCCTGGGAAGTAAAACCACTCCGCATTTCGATAATCTCGAATCGTTTGTTGGAACTGGGACACCTCGCTATAAAAATTGCTACGCTCAGACGTGTAGGCCAAACTATAAAGTGGCACAACCTTTAATGTTACTTTCACTAATATTCCAAGCATACCAACCGATACATGCAAACTTTCGGAAAGCGCATCATTGCCGCGTTCATGCTCAATGTAATCTCCTTCTCCATTTACAAATCCCCAACTTGTTACCATTGAAGAAAAGGAGCCTAATTCAATACCTGTTCCATGTGTACCTGTCGATATCGCACCTGCCAACGTTTGCTGTTGTATATCGCCCATATTGCTCAGTGCAAATCCATACTGCGCTAACATCGAGCCTACTTCATATAAAAAAGTTCCCGCCCAAAATGTAGCGGTTTGTTGTTCTTTATTAACTGCAATGAGCCCGCGCATATTATGTAGTGACAGTGCAGATTGTTCCGGTAAAGCAATCGGACTAAATGAATGCGCTGCCCCTGTTACACGAATCGTCCGTTTTAAAACCACATGTTCCTTGACGATTTTGCATACTTCCTCAATTGTATGTGGTGCGTAATACATGCTCGGATACGCCACATAGTTTTCAGACCAGTTCTTCCATTTTTGCCCATTTTTCCATTTGTTTAAAGAAAACATTGCCCTTCCCCCCGATATGTTTTGAATGATCCTTTGTATGTCCCACCTTCAATAGTATGGAGCACATTGAATCGCTCACATAGTTCACCAGCTTTTGCATGACGCATATAAATCGTATCGCCAATCGCCACTTTCCCCTCTTTCACATGTACTGGTGTTTGTACCTCGCCAGCACCTTCTAATGTTAGAAGACTAAAGCATTCCGGCTCAAAAAATGCGGGTAGACGGTCGATTCCAGCAGCACCAGATGCACTATAACCTCCACCATGACAAACAGCAATGTCATCAGAAAATTGGCGTGTCACACGTAACGCAAAGCCAACAGCTGGAGTCAATTGCAAGTTTGCATAGTGATCAAATAGCTTCGGAGCAAAAAATGCTGAGCCTACTGTAATCTCTGTGACATCCCATTGCTTGCTGCACCATTTCATGCTTCCTGAGCCACCCGCATTCACAAATGAAATATTATAACTGCTTTTCACATACGAAACAGCAAGCCGACGTAGTGCTGTAATCTTTTTCAATGATTGTTTTTTTAATGTGCGAATAAGCGCACCTTTTGCACCAAAATAAGTCGTCGTTTGATCGGCAACCCCTGCAATTTGTGCATCATAGGCCATAACCGCGTTTACGTTAATATACGGGAATGTTTGTACTTGTTTTAATAGTTCATCTAATTTTTCAAAATTAGTAATCGGCGAACGCTTAGAGCCGAAATACAGCACTTTGAAATCAGTCGAAACATTAATATCAATACAAATTTGCAATGTCACGTCCATTTTTCGTGCAATTGCATTTAATAGAGACGCTTGCTGCACATGGTCGACCATAAATGTCAGTGACTTCCCCTTTTTTATCCATTCCGCAAGCTTCATAATGGCGTGTTCTTCATAAACCGGGTAACCGATAAGTAAATTATCAAAACCCTTTTCAAATAAAAATAATGATTCACTTGCAGTAAATGTCATGAAACCGGCGAAATTATTAAGGCGCTTTGCAATATACTCGAGTACAGCAACCGAACGAATCGATTTTGTCGCGATACGTACCTGTTTATTACCACAGCTATTGTTGACGTACTCGATATTTTGATTGAGCGCATCTAAATCCAACCACGCAAACGGATGCTCCAAGTTTTTAAATGCTTCATTGTAATGCTCCATACCCTCACCTCACAGATGTTTCTAAAAGAAAATTTCTCCATAACGCGCTAATTCCCTTTAATTCACATAAAAAACCTAGCATCCTTCTGCTAGGTTTAAATTTTCAGTATTTACTTCAGTAATAAAAAATCCAATGCAAAATTTAACACGATTAAAGTGTGAATTCCCACAAACAATAGACCTTGACGATTCAACTTTTTCATTAATGCCATATCCATTATCATCACCTCATTTGAATGTGTATGCTATTACTATATATTATTTGAATTCAAAAATCAAAATTTTCTGAATATATTACATTTTCTTTACTAAACATAAATTCTACATTCATGGCATAATAGAATGACAAACTTTTAGGAGGTTTTTTATGGGAAACAAAGCATTGATTGTCATTGATTACACTTATGATTTCGTCGCAACAGACGGGAAACTAACTTGTGGACAACCCGGTCAAGCAATTGAACAGAAAATTGCATCTTTAATCGAACAATTTGTTCAAGAAAAACAATATGTCTTTTTCGCAAATGATTTGCATCAAGAAAATGATCCGTTTCACCCTGAGACAAAGCTTTTCCCTCCGCATAATATTGAAGGCACACACGGACGTGAGCTATACGGTACAGTAAAGGACATGTATGAAAAATATCTACACGATGTCATTTCATTTGATAAAAATCGTTATAGTGCATTTGCTGGAACAAATTTAGATATATTGCTGCGTGAGCGAAATGTAAACGAAGTTGTATTAGTTGGCGTATGTACCGATATTTGCGTACTACATACTGCAGTTGACAGTTATAACTTAGGTTACAACATAACTGTATATAAAGATGCAGTTGCAAGTTTTAATAAAATTGGACATGAATGGGTAATTAGTCATTTTGAATCATCTTTAGGTGCAAATATCATATAAAACATCAATTATAAATATAATTTTTAATAAAAACATGTTTAATCCTTCGGTATATTGGAAATAATTTATTAGATGCAATTATCTTTCATATTTTTCAAAGGAGTGAAGGAAAATGATGAGTTTCATTTGGTTTTTAATCATCGGAGGTATTCTTGGATGGTTAGCAGGTGTTATTTTAGGTAAAGACGTTCCAGGTGGAATTATTGGTAATATCGTTGCTGGTGTTATTGGTTCTTGGATAGGTAGTATGGTTTTAGGTAACTGGGGTTGGAAAGTATCTGACTTCTATGTTTTCCCAGCATTAATTGGTGCAATCGTATTGATTTTCATCGTAAGCTTTATCATGAAATCCATGCGTAAAGCAACATAGTCTTTACATCTTTCATTAATGGGAATGTCCTGGAATATCTTCTGGGACATTCCCATTTTCGTGACTTGAACTTATTTTTTGAGTGCTACTAATTTTAATTGCTCATCGTATTCTTTATATTGGTTGTAAAAGTGTAATACATCCTGAACGTATTCGTCACTATGGTTGTATTGGAAAATGGCCTTTTTAAATTGACCGTCCTTTACGCCGGCAAGGGATAAAAATTTGGCCGCACTAAAAACGGCATCTTCAATATCAAATGGGTCTGCTACTCCATCACCATTTGCATCTACCCCATATCCCCCGTATTTTTTGATAATATTTGGGTTCGTTTTATCTTTTTCAGGAATTTCACCTTGACCTAACCCTTTGCATGATGGATGTTTCCAGCCAACAAAGGTACATGGCATAAACTGCAAATGCCCTTCTGCCCCAACTGGTGAGACAAGCGTTTTCATTGTTGAAAAACGTGTTTCAACGCGATGATGTGCAGCTAAAAGTGTCCAAGGAACGCCATATTCTTCCTCTGCCGCTACATATACCGGGATATATTCAATGGGAATCGCTAAATCGAACTGCTCTTGAATTTGCTGGTACACCGACTTTTCAGCGAAGTGCTCCATAAATGGTAATTCACGAATTTGCTGCCAACTAAAATAGGCAAATATGTAGATTGTTAATGCAATCGGAATTAATAATACAATTAAAAATAGCTTTACATTCGGTGATAATATTGGTTTTTTTTGTTTCTTTATAGCCATATATGCCTCCAACCTGTTAATCTTGGTGAGATTCTTCCACTATTATAATAGAAGTGAATACTAGATTCCTAGTTGAAGTTGTTAAAAACAACCTGTACAATAAGAATTCGCAACAATTTACATATTAAGGAGCTGTTTTTATGTGGAAAGATTTTAAAGCATTTGCGATGAAGGGGAATGTAATCGATTTAGCAGTAGCAGTTGTTATTGGGGCTGCATTCGGTAAAATTGTTACTTCATTAGTAGAAAATATTATTATGCCTTTAGTTGGTATGCTAACAGGTGGCATTGACTTAACAAAAAAATGGACATTTGGTTCAGGTGATGCACAGGTGGCACTTGGTGTATTTGTTCAATCGATCATTGATTTCTTCATTATTGCTTTTGCAATCTTTATGGCATTGCGTTTAATTACAAAATTAAATCGCAAGAAGGAAGAAGCAGTTGTAGAAGAGCCGACACCTGAGGTAGATGTGAAAGAAGAATTACTAAAAGAGATTCGCGACTTATTAAAGCAACAACAATCAAAATAATCCTTCCCCCCCTAAGATGCTCTTTTGCAATTTAGGGGGTTTTTATTTCCCTATCTTACTAGCGCGCTATTCCCAACTGCTTTACTTTTCCACAACTTTTTCTGAATTCCTATCGTAGACTATTGTTTCATACAGTGTTTTTTGTTAAATTGATTTAATAATCGATTCATTCGAAATTTTAAGTATAATCTAAGGAAGTGTTTTCATGTCACAACGTTCTATCGAAACAAAGCTTGTTCAACTTGGAAATTTATCAGATGCAAAAACAGGTGCAGTCAATCCCCCTATTTATCTGTCAACTGCCTATAAGCACGAGGGTATTGGTGAATCTACAGGATTTGACTATACACGTACGAAAAACCCAACACGTACCATATTAGAACAAGGCATCGCAGATTTAGAAGGCGGCGACCAAGGTTTTGCCTGTAGCTCTGGTATGGCAGCTGTCCAGCTTGTCATGTCATTATTCAAGCCAAATGACGAATTGATCGTTCCTGAAGACTTATATGGCGGGACTTATCGTTTGTTTAAAACGTTTGCAGAAAACTATAACATAAAGCCGGTTTATAATGCTTTTACTAATGTCGAAGAAGTTGAAAGCTTAATTACGGAAAACACAAAAGCACTATTCATCGAAACACCAACGAACCCATTAATGCAGGAAATTGATTTAGTGGCATTTGCAACACTTGCAAAAAAGCACAACTTACTTTTAATCGTAGATAATACATTTTACACACCATACTTGCAACGTCCAATTGAGCTAGGTGCTGATATTGTGCTACATAGTGCTACTAAATATATTGGTGGACACAATGATGTATTAGCAGGATTAGTTGTTGCCAAAGGTGAAGCACTATGTGAAAAATTAGCATTCTACCATAATGGGATTGGTATGGTGTTAGCGCCAATGGATTCTTGGTTATTAATTCGCGGGTTAAAAACACTGCACTTACGATTAAAGCAACATGATGCCAACGCGAAAAAAGTAGCGGCATTTTTAAACAATGAAGCACTTGTTACAGATGTTTTATACACAGGTAAAGGTGGCATGCTGTCATTCCGAGTAAAAGATGCGGCAATGGTTAATCCATTCTTAAAGGCAATAAACCTAATTACATTCGCAGAAAGCTTAGGCGGTGTCGAAAGCTTTATTACATACCCTGCAACGCAAACACATGCGGATATGCCATATGAGGAGCGCGTAGCCCGTGGTGTTTGTGACCGTCTACTACGCTTCTCTGTTGGAATTGAAGAAGCTGAAGATTTAATTGCCGATTTACAGCAAGTATTCGACAAATTACGAGGTGAATTTGCATGAGTAAACGTCTTGAAACTGCGCTAATACATGGGGCAATTCGTGAAGGCTATGCCGATAAAAAAGGTGCCGTTAATGTTCCTGTTTATTTAAGCTCGACTTTCCATCAAGAATCGATCGATGAATTTGGTGAATTTGATTACGCACGTTCAGGTAATCCAACACGTGCAGCACTTGAAAAGGCTATTGCCGAACTAGAAGGTGGAAATAGTGGCTTTGCATTTTCTACTGGTATGGCGGCTGTATCAGCATGCTTTATGATATTATCTGCAGGTGATCATATTGTCATTACAGAAGATGTTTATGGTGGTACCTATCGCTTCGTTACAAAAGTATTACCTCGCTACGGCATTACACACACATTTGTAGATTTTACTGATGTCGAAGCGGTAAAAGCTGCAGTAACGCCCGAAACAAAGCTCATTTATATGGAAACGCCTTCTAACCCTACACTAGGAATTACCGATATTCGCGCTGTTGTTGACATTGCTAATCAACACGGTGCCATGACGTTTTTAGATAATACCTTTATGACACCACTACACCAGCGTCCACTTGATTTAGGGGTCGATGTTGTCATTCACTCGGCTACGAAGTTTTTATCGGGGCATTCGGATATTTTAGCGGGCTTAGTTGTTACGAAGGATGAGGAGTTAGGCAATCAAATATACTTCATTCAAAACTCATTTGGTTCCGTATTAGGTGTGCAAGATAGTTTTACATTAATTCAAAACATGAAAACAACGGCGGTACGTTTCAACGAGCAAACACGCGTTGCCGGACGTATTGCTGAATTTTTAGAGCAGCAGCCACTTGTTGAAAAGGTGTATTATCCAGGGTTAGCATCACATCCGGGTGCTGCTATTCACAATGGTCAATCCACTTCAGCTGGTGCCGTTTTATCATTTAGTTTACCGAGCTATGCGGTCGCGAAAGATTTTGTTGATGCGATGCAAATCCCAGTATTCGCGGTAAGTCTTGGCGGTGTGGAATCGATCTTATCGTACCCTGCAAAAATGAGTCACGCAGCAATGGAACCAGAAGAACGCGCAAAACGTGGCATTACAGACGGTTTACTTCGCTTTTCAGTTGGTTTAGAAAACGAAGATGATTTACTCGAAGATTTTGCACAAGCACTAGCTTTCGCTAGTAATGTGGCAGTAAAATAACAAACATTAATAAAGGTCAATGAATCCTGGTTTGGATTCATTGACCTTTGTTTATGCACTGGAAAAAATATGAATAGCTTTTAAATAAAAAAGGTGTCCTTGAACAATTACAAAGACACCCTTGCACTATTCAAATTGCATTGCGGTTATATAGGTTGCGTAGTTTTCGCCCCAATACGCAAAAACTTCTAAAATAAATGGCTCGGATGTATCAATGTCTTTTAGTGATGGATATGTGCCCATCATTTTTTCATCATTCCACACATGGTATTCTACGCGGCTCGGCTCCACTTCAAATTGGATGTTTCGTGAAGCAGATTTATCCACCTTTACTGCATTCCCTACATTGACCATTTGATTGGGTACGGCATGGTCTGCATTTATAGTCATCATTTCTGCCGGATTATTTGTTGACAATGTCCAAGAATACGTTCCCTTTTGAACAGCTATAGCCCTTTCACCGATTGTAAGTGCCATTTCAGGAAGATGCTCTTTTGTAAATGATTCCTTGTCAGTATCGAACGGCATTGCAAGTAAATGAATTTTTGCTTCAGTATCATCACATTGCGCTAAGTAATATTCCATGATTACTCCGTTATGCACATCAGCCA
This sequence comes from Solibacillus daqui, assembly GCF_028747805.1. Taxonomy (NCBI): domain Bacteria; kingdom Bacillati; phylum Bacillota; class Bacilli; order Caryophanales; family Caryophanaceae; genus Solibacillus; species Solibacillus daqui. The sequence continues at coordinate 1,930,420 of NZ_CP114887.1, read as the reverse complement.
ACGCTTGACATGTATAATTTTCAAACCCACCACTACCAAACTTATCTTCACGCTTATCGATTTCTAATTGAAAATTCGTGCCATCGTAATCGACACGGTAATAAATCGGATCGCCTTCAATTGTGTAATGGGTAATCGAGACGGTTGTCGGGGCTTTGTCTGTCGCCTGCTGAACAAATTGCTCAAACACTTCACCATTTTCGATTTTTCCATGCACATCAATAACCGGCTTTAATGAATCAATTTTCTCAAATAAAAATTTCACAAAGGGCTCGGCTTTTTTGGAATCTAGTCGTCCGTAACCTTCCTTTTCATCCGAACTAATGATTGTAAGGGACTGATTTTTTTCAATCCAGATGCGGTAGGTAATAATATATTCGGGCATGTTTGGCTCGCGTTCAATAAATAATCGTAATTGTATATCCTCTATTCGTGCCATCTCGGCTTTTACATTTGGTTCCCATTTCACTTTTTGTAATTGTTCTGATATGAATGTAAGCTCGGACTGTTCAAAAACTTGTATTTCTTCGGGTGTATTCACTTTTTCTAATTGCACGCGCTTAAGTTCATTCATCGGTTCCCTATCCGAGCATGCTACTAAAAGCATAATACCTAACAGAAGCAACCATTTTTTCATCGTTTCATCCCCTTTTTGCATTTGACGTTTGACCATCCAATAAGTTACAAATGAAATTTATTTTGATTTCAAGATATTTTTATTGACTTGCTATCACTTGAGTAGTAAAGTGATGATTAAGAAAGGACGTGGAACATTGAAAAATAATACGCTCGGCACACTCATTTGGTTACGTATGATGCGGTTTACACACCAAAGCAATTTATTATCAAACGAATTTTTAAAGCAATACGATTTGACGACCGCACAATTTGATGTGCTGCTCCAAATTTCAATTGCCCAGCCGATTACACAAAGTGAACTTGCAAAAAATGTAACGGTTACAGAAGGTGGTATTTCCCGTATGCTGACACGTCTAGAACAGGATGAACTTATTACCCGAACGCAGCAATGGAAAACAAAACACATTTCACTAACTGAAAAAGGCAAACTATTATTAACAAACGCAATGGATGCACAAATTCAATTTCAATCATCGTTTTTTGATGATGTATTAACAAGAGATGAACAAAAACAGCTATATAATTTAGTATCACGCGTTGAAAAAAACAGTCAAAAACATTAGGAGGATTTTTATATGTATACAATTCCAGGACATCATCACATTTCAATGATTACAAAAAATGCAAAAACAAATAATCACTTTTACCGCGAAGTTTTAGGCTTACGCAGAGTGAAGCTGACAGTGAACCAAGACGACACATCTATGTATCACTTATTTTACGGTGATAAAACTGGCAGCCCTGGCACAGAGCTATCCTTTTTTGAAATCCCACTAGTTGGTCGTACACATCGTGGGACGAATGCTATTACGAAAATCGGCTTGATCGTACCGAGTGAAGAAAGTTTAGTTTATTGGCAACAACGCCTGTCTTCTTATGGTGTTGGACAAAGTGAAATCACAATGTATGCTGGTCGACCTGCCCTACTTTTTGAGGATTCTGAAGGGTTACGTATGGCACTTATTGCTTCACCAAACACAAAGGTTGCGCATTGGGAAACATATGAAGGCTCTCCTGTTCCAGCAGAGCACCAAATTCAAGGTATGGGCACTGTTGAAATAACAGTGAAAAACATGCACAAATTGAAAGCTACATTAAGTGAAATTTTTGGCTATAGCGTAGCAACTGAAACAGCAACAACTACGCTTATGCAATCGATTGATAATGAATTATTCGGCGAAATTTATATTATTGAGCAAGATGGCATCTCTGAAAAACCTGGCCGAGGCAGCATTCATCATTTAGCAATTCGCGTAAAAAACGAGGAAGAATTGATTTATTGGAACGAACAGGTGAAAAAACGTGGCTTTATGAGCTCAGGTATTGTTGATCGTTTCTACTTCAAGAGCTTATACTTCCGTGAATCAAATGGCATTTTATTTGAAATTGCGACAGACGGCCCTGGATTTTTAATAGATGGGAACATCGAAACGTTAGGCGAACAGCTAGATTTGCCAGACTTTTTAGAGCCAAAACGAGCAGAAATTACAGCAAAATTAAAACCGATTGAATAAGGAGTGTTTCCAAATGGAAAACTATCGAATTGATGAAAAAAACGGCATGGAATTTGGGCTATATACATTAGGCGATCATATCCCGAATCCTTTAACTGGTTCGCGCATTTCAGCTCAGGAGCGAATCCATGAAATTATCGAAACAAGTAAATTTGCAGAGCAAGCAGGCATAGATGTATTTGCTGTCGGTGAAAGCCATCAGCAATACTTCGCAACACAAGCGCATTCAGTTGTTCTTGGCGCAATTGCTCAGGCAACTTCGAAAATTAAACTTGCAAGCTCGGCAACGGTACTTAGTGTAGCCGATCCGGTACGTGTTTATGAGGATTTTGCAACGCTTGATTTAATATCAAATGGCCGTGCAGAAATCGTTGCAGGACGAGGTTCACGTGTTGGTGCACATGAATTATTCGGTGTGAGCCTACGTGATTATGAGGAGATTTTTGAGGAAAAATTAGCGTTATTAAAGCAATTAAATGACAAGGATATCGTCAATTATGAAGGCAAATTCCGCGCACCATTAAAAGATGCACATATTTTACCTCAGCCACTTAATGGGTCTCTGCCTATTTGGCGTGCAGTTGGTGGGCCGCCGGAAAGCGCGATTAAAGCCGGCTATATGGGTATTCCTATGATGCTGACAACTTTAGGTGGGCCAGCTATGGCATTCGCCCCTTCTGTCGACGCTTATCGTGAAGCAGCGACGCGCAGTGGCCATGATGCTTCAAAACTACCGATTGCAACAACGAGCTTATTTTATGTAACCGAAACAGAAGCTGAAGCATTAGAAGGCATGTACCCACACTTAAACGGCGGCATGCAGGCGATTCGTGGGCAAGGCTACCCTCGTGGACAATTCGAGGCATCTACTTCAGTAACAGATGCGTTAATGGTTGGTTCAACTAATCAAATTATTGAAAAGCTACACTATCAATATGAACTATACGGCATGCAACGCTTTATGGCACAAATTGACTTTGGCGGTGTGCCGTTAGAAAAAGTGATGAAAAACATTGAGATTATTGGGAATGATATCATTCCTGCGGTAAAGAAGTTTACGGCGAAATAGGATTTAATAAACAAATTTCACACAAAATATTTAGCAGCTAATAAATCTAATAGCGATTTATTAGCTGCTTTCTTTGTTCAATATTTTCAATTATTAATAGGTACCGAATTAATTCGAAGGTCACCTCTTTTTATTCACTAATATTGAGTTTTTTTACAAACTATTATTGGCAAAAGCAATAGGAGCCAAAAAACCATTACAAGACCAATGAAGCCTAGAATATAATATTGCCTCCCTAAATACTGCTCGAGTAGCATCAGTGGTGTCCCTTCCGCAGCTTGGTTGATAAACATAAAATTGGTTCCCCACAATACATTCAATATATAAATAACTGGAACGGTCACGCATGAGAATAAAATTGGCTGCCACATTTTACGTATGGACAACGTTAATTCTTTTGATAATAGCATAGTCACAGGATAGGCAAATAATAATACATGAAATAAAAAACTATGAAAATGCAAGTAATTAAATGCTGACACATTCGTCCAATCTGGTGTAAGTAGCGACATGAATGCACCTGGCATCGTCAAAAAATAGAGCAGCATATCTAGGTGGTGACCTTTCAACAAGGCATGTGCCAATACAATAAAAATGCCCAGCCCGCATAGATGTAGTGGCAACGAACCGTACCAAAATTCTCCTTGCCAGACTAATACTAGATTTTTTTTGCTCTCCAACAGCAAAATTACAAGCGCCAATCGTATTCTTATTTTTTTTTGCCTTTTTATATCCGCACTACTATAAATCTTATACATAATACATATAACTAGCCCCGTTAACATCAGCCAGCTGAGGTGATACCAATCAAATAATCGAAAGCCATTTTCTAATGATTGAATCTTCTCATTTAGCACACTAAACACCTCTTTTTAATAGGAAAAAGATAAATGTTTCCCTTATTCTCTATTTTATAAATTGCAAGAGAATTGTGTGCAAGACTGATCGCATTATGCTGAAATTTACTAAGGTGAAATGAATGTAGGCATGCATGGTGCAGGTTGGTTAGTTAGTTAGTTAGTTGTTGTCACATAGATACATCAAGTTCGTTTGAATACCCGTTTCGCTATTTTTCAGGATACTGGCTTTGTAAAAACAAAATCGATTGATGGATTAACTCTTTTAAAATATCTGTATCAATATCGTCAACTTTATTAATGTAGACACATGCTTTGCCAGTCGTATGCTTAGTGCAAAATACAGACTGATTTTTGCTTTACGTGGTGAAAAACCAACAAGGGGTGCATCCCCTTCATGACCTGTTTTATAAACGTAATGGTACGCGCCGAATCCAATAATGCTTGGCCCCCACATTTTCGCTTCAAAGCCTGTCGCTTCCGTAAATAATTGGAGCAATCTATACGCATCTTCACGTTTTTTTTGACTCTCAACTTTTTCTATAAATTCAATTACATTTTCATCCGTTTCCTTCGTTTTTAGCTCGTACATATATCCACTCCTCACGTAGTATGATCTAACTTTTTTACTAACAATTTACCTTTTGAAATAACTATATTACAGCAATCAACGTATCAAAACAAATGCTTCCAATGATCATTTTTTCGGATGAAAAGGTCTAGGTTAAAAATCCATTCTTTGAAACTATTTCACACTCAATTTCGTTATAATAATGATAAACTTTAATTAATAACGATAATATTTTATGACAATAGAAAGGAGGAAGATGTTGTAAGCTTTCAACATCTGTAAATCGCATGGCATTCATTCGAAAAGTTCTGCTAGCTACCCTATTTCTTGGTGCCATCCTTGGGCTCTTAGTTTTCGGACTCGACCGTTTTTTGTTTAAGCCAATGAACACGGCTACTCCTCAACAGATCGAGGAAACCCCTACTGTTGAAGCATTTATAGGCGAAATTGCTGAAACTGCTCGCAAGCTTGGTGCTGACAATGATTTATATGCATCTGTTATGATTGCACAAGCCATTCTTGAGAGTAAAAGTGGACAAAGTGGACTCGCTGCATCCCCAAACTATAATTTATTTGGAATCAAGGGAAAATATCAAAACAATTCGGTCGCCCTTGAAACGTTAGAAGATGATGGTGAAGGCAATATGACAACGATTCAAGCTGAATTCCGCAAGTATACTTCCTATGAAGAGTCTTTAAAAGATTATGTGAACTTACTTCGAAACGGAGTCTCGTGGAATAAACAATTTTATACGAGCGTATTCAAAAGCAACACAACTTCTTATAAAGATGCGACCCACTTCTTAACAGGCACCTACGCCACAGATTCCAAATACAATGAAAAACTCAACGCGCTCATTGCACAATATGACTTAGCGCAGTACGATAATCCGATACAAAGCAAAAAAACGATACAAGTAGAAGCTGGCGATTCACTAACTCTAATTGCAGAAGCTCATCATGTTAAGGTCACTTCCATTAAGCAATGGAACCAACTAAATTCCAATAATCTTGAAGCAGGACAATCATTAAATATTTATTATTAGAAAAAGGATTTGAGTAAAAGTACTCAAATCCTTGTTTTTTTTATTTATTATCGGTGCCCGGTACTCACACAATTCAAAATTTGAAAACCTTTCTTTATGCTCTAACTTTCCCCGAAATAACTCCCCTTTTCTGAATGGAGAGAGACGTTGAAGCTAGAGCTTTATCTGTGTTAAAAACACAAAATCCGTCAATTTACTTCCACATTAATACATCCCATTAAATATATTTCGAAATCCATTATATTTTTATATAACAGTTTTCACTACTTAACGTGTGTTTATCTATGTTTTATTTTAATATTCGCAATTTTAATATATCTTTCCCCTTTAATTTTCAAAAAACTCTGTTTACAAATCTAGTCATACATTTATATAATTTGAATTATCAGAAAAATTGGAGGGGGATTTATGTTTACACTTCTTGGTTCGATTGCTCTATTAATTGTAGGGTATATCGTTTATGGAAAATTTATTGAAAAGGTTTTTATTGTAAATGATACAACGCCAACACCAGCTTATACAAAAGCTGATAATTTAGATTATATGCCCATGCCTGCATGGAAGGGCTGGATAATTCAACTATTAAATATCGCAGGGCTTGGCCCAATTTACGGTGCAATTGCAGGTGCACTCTATGGTCCAGTTGCAATGATTTGGATTGTATTTGGTTGTATTTTTGCCGGAGCCGTTCATGACTATTTTGCAGGGATGTTATCTCTACGTCATGGAGGAGCACAATTCCCAGCACTTGTTCAACGCTATTTAGGAAAAGTTATGCGCGTATTCACTGATATCGTTTCAGTTGTACTAATGGTTTTAGTAGCAGCTGCCTTTACAGCAGGACCTGCCGCTGTTCTATCTTCAAAATTAGGTATTACATTTATGACAGCACTTATTGCTATTTTCATTTACTTCTTATTAGCAGCGATTTTACCGATCAATCAAATTATCGGTCGTATTTATCCAGTATTTGGTGCGGTATTAATCATTATGGCTGGTGCGGTATTAGTAGCACTAGTAACTTCGGATATTGCTATTCCTGAAGTATCTTTAACAAATATGCATCCGAATGATTTACCTGTATGGCCATTATTAATGGTAACTATTTCTTGTGGTGCAATCTCTGGTTTCCACTCTACCCAAAGCCCGATTATTTCAAGAACAATCAAGAAAGAATCTGAAGGACGCAAAGTTTTCTTTGGTGCCATGATTGGTGAAGGTGTTATTGCGTTAATCTGGTGTGCAGCTGGTATGAGTTTCTATGGCGGTACAGAAGGATTATTACCAAAACTTGCTGAAATTGGTGCAGGTGGCGTAGTAGACGAAATTTCAATTGCATTACTTGGTACATTCGGTAGTATTTTAGCGATTTTAGGAATTGTTATTTTACCAATTACAACAGGTGATACTTCATTACGTTCAGCACGCATGATTGTGTTAGACTTTTTAGGATCTCGTTTACCAAAAAATAATGCAACACCGATTTTAGCAACAGTTGCAGTAGCAGCACCAGCATTCTTCTTATCAACAATTGATTATCAATTCTTATGGCGTTATGTAGGGATGACGAATCAAATGGTTGCGACAGTTATGCTTTGGGTTGCAGCATCATATTTATTAAAAACAGGCAAGTTCCACTGGATTGCCGGTTTACCAGCTTTATTCATGACTTCTGTGGTATTTGTATACTTAATGGTAGCACCAGAAGGATTTGCTCTAGCTTATGATACTGGTGTCATCATTGGTTTAAGCTTTACAGTCTTAGTTGCTTTCAATTATATTTATCAAATCTTTAAGCGAAAAGCCTTTACAAATCCAGTATTTTTATCAGAGAAATAAGAATCAACAAACAATTGATCCAACTCTTTAAAAATGACTGGATTGTCCTAAAAATAAAATCTCGCATTTTTCTGATTCAGAAAAATGCGAGATTTTTGATGTGGAGAGAGTTGGTAAAAGTCAATGCCCGCGCTAGTATTCTAAAACCCTTTTCATTCAATCAACTGATAATATTTCGGCAAACCCATGTTAGATATGGGTTTACTCGTTTCATACCAATAAATTGTGTCTATGCCTGGCGAATAGAGTTTCACTATTCAATGATGCATTTCATCAATTTTGTGCCATGAGCTTCTTTTTAATACGTATAGAAATGAGCTCCAAAATAATCGCTACTATTAATGCACAGTACGTAATCATACCAACTTCATGCAAGTCATAGTAGAAGCTTGAAGACATAAATAGATCGAAACCAATACCACCTGCTGCAGCTGCTGCTCCCATTGCTACTGCTACGCCATAATTTGATTCGAAGCGTAAAAACGTCCATGATACGATGTACGAAGAAGATTGTGGTACTACTGCACCAAAAATAATATGCCACCAATTGGCACCCGATGCACGTAACGCTTCGATTGTTCCTTCATCTAATTCCTCAAATGATTCTGCAAAAGCTTTTGTTAAATAGGCAACTGTATGAAAAATCATCCCGATAACACAAGCAACGGCACCTAATCCTGCAACAATTGCAAAGATTAATACCCAAAGAACTGTCGGCACTGCACGAACAAATGAATTGGCCGCGATAATTACATTAGAAAGCCATGCGGGTGCTAAGTTTTTCGCACTAAAAATGGCTAAGAAAAATGCAATGATTGCCCCTAAAACAGTCGCTAATAGCGCAAGTGCTAATGTTATAGAGATTTGAATGAGTGTACCTGTAAATGTTATTTGGTTAAACGCGGGCTGCAGGAACATCATTTTTAAATTATTTAGTGTTAATGATACTGCTGTTCCCCAATCGACTGTGCCATAATTTAATAAAAATGGTCCCATTAGTGTGAAGGCCCCTAATGACCAAAGTACAATACGCATGACCAGGCTTGATTTTGTCATTAATTTTATTTGAATGCGGTTATTTTTTTGTTTTACGCCTTGCATGAGTGAAATTACTTGCATTATGAAATCGCTCTCCTTACGTAATTCGATGAAAATTCGATCGCCATTACGATAATTACGATGGCAATTGTAATAAGCCCAAGCATGCCGTAGTCCATTCGCTTATAGTACATATCAAATAAAAAGCCGATACCAGTACCTGTTAAAATACCGACTAATGTAGCGCTACGAATATTCGTCTCAATCATATAAAATACCCAGCTTAACATTTGGGGTAGCGTATCTGGAATAACGCCTCGAAACACCATTTGGAAGTAGCTCGCACCCGTTGATGTTAACGCCTCTACCCCATCCGAACTCGTCTCATCAATCGTCTCAATAAACATACGCACTAAAATACCAAACGTTGAGAAAAATAATGCAAAATAGCCTGTAATCACATTATGACCAAATGATATAACAAGCACTAAAGCCCATGCTACGACTGGGATATTTCGAAATACCGATGCAATAAAACGTACAATAAAGCCAAATGTATGGCTCACTTGTGTCGTTTTAGCACCCATTAAAGCAAATAGCAAGGCAAATATCGCAGCCGTTGTCGTTACGAGCATCGATAAAATGATTGTCTCCCATAAACTTTCAAGTACACGCGGTAAATTTTCTAATGATTCGGCTGAAGGAATGAGATTTGCAACCATCCAAGCAAACGTCCCCGGAATCGATTCAATACCTTCTACAAGATTAAATTTTGTCAGCACCGACGAGCCATATAATAGCCCAATAATCACTACGAAAATGCCTGTCATACGCCATTTTTTCACTCGTAAAATATTTATATCCGTCATGCTATGCCTCCACTTTGCATCATTTTATTCAAAAATTAATTCATCCACTTCTGAGCCGTAAATATCTTTAATGTTATGCTGCGTTAAATTCTTTGGTTTACCGTCGAACACTTTTTCACCTTTGCTTAACCCGATAATCCGGTCTGAATAACGCATTGCCACATCGACTTGGTGCAAGTTTACTAACACTGTAATACCCATCGATTGTGATATTTCTTTTAAATGATCCATGATTACCTTTGAAGCGTTCGGATCGAGTGAAGCGATTGGTTCGTCACATAGTAACAGCGTTGGCTCCTGTACAAGTGCCCGGGCAATGCCGACGCGTTGCTTTTGTCCACCACTTAGCTGGTCACATCGCTTATAAATATGCTCTTTCATTCCTAACTTATCTAAAATTTGTAGGGCGAGTAGTTTTTCCTCTTCACTGTATATACCTAAAACGCCTTTTAATGTTGATTTATAACCGAAGCGACCATGTAATACATTTTCAAAAACAGTTAAACGTGAAACTAAATTGTAATGTTGGAATATCATACCGATTTTTGTACGCTCTTTACGTAGGTCACGTTTATTAAGCTTAGTAAGCGATGTATTATTAAAAATAATGGTACCGCTTGACGGCTCAATCATACGATTTATACAGCGTAGTAGTGTCGATTTACCAGCACCAGATTTTCCGATAATCGATACAAACTCTCCTTCTTGAAGCTCTAGATTAATACCGTCAAGCACAGTCGATTGGCGATCATAGCTTTTCACAAGATTAGTTAACTTTAAAACTGTGGTTGGTAAATCCTCATAGCCTTCCACTTGTGGATAACTAAACGTTTGCTTTTGTTGAATACGTTGTTTTTCTTTCACCGCAGAAGTAACCATTTTGTTCGATCTCCTTTTGTATTGGCTTAAAATTAAAGGTGTAACCTATACATTTTTTGAATAAAGGGCGGCTTTATCATCATGACAAAGTCCGCCCGCCTATTTCATACTTATTTAGATAGTTCACGTATTGGGTTGAACCAAGCATCCTCTACTTCTAAAAAACGCTCATCCGCTGATTTAGAGAATAAACCGGCTTCACCTGAATCTTCTGGTACGAAAATCTCTGTGTTATTTGCTGTTTCATCTGAAATGAAAGCTTCTTTAAGCTTCGTAATTTCCTCTTCTGTTAACACAGATTTGTTTACTACGAATGGGGAATTTAATACTGCCGTTACTTGGATCAATGTGAATTCTTCACCTGTTAAAGTATTAAATGGTGCGGCTGCATCGTCCTTTACACGATAAACTGCGCCTGGCTTATTTGCTTCACCTTCAACTAGCTCAACATATGAGCTTACACAAGTGTCACAAAATGCCGATACATCTGAACGTTCCATTAACATATTTACCGCTGAGCCTTGGTGAGAGTCACCGAATAATACTGTCGGGAACACATCGTTACCTTCCATCAGTTTTTCTTCTGTTAAGTTTTTATCGCTAAAGTGAGAAATAATAGAACTTGTTGGTACTTTAAATCCTGAAGTAGAAGATGTTGATACGAATGAGATCGATTTCCCTTCAATTGCATCCATTGAAAATTCGCCATCTACTTTATAATCTTCAGCTTTGTCTTTCGGTACAGCTAACCAGCTATAATAAACAGCATCGTCTAACGTACCTGATTCACCAGATGGTACGACTAATGCCTGTACATCTTTGCTTTTGTTATTTGCCTCGATGTAACCTTGTGGACCCATAAATGCGATATGTGCATTACCATTGGCGATTGATTCGATCGCAATCGCATAGTCAGTCGTTAATTTATGCTCTACATCACGACCAGTAGCCTCTTTAACTAATGCTGAAAATGCATCTCGAGAAGCCGACAATTCTGAGCCAGATTCATTTGGATACCATACAAGTGTTACTGGACCAGTTGATGCATCTGTGGATGCTGCATCGTTGCTCGAAGAATTACATGCCGATAAAATAAGTACACATAGCATTGCCATTAAAGCTGATAACCACTTTTTGTTCATTATTAATCTCCCTTTTTATGTTCGATATTATAGGCACTTACCTATAGTGCCATTAAAACATCATTTTTTTCATAAGAAAATATTGTTTGTGTTATCTTTAAAATACTTAACGTTTGCTTAACAATTCAGCAGTTTGTAAAGGCTGACAAATATATTGACCAAGCTTTACAGAGTTACCGTATTGACCATGATAATCGGAGCCGCCTGTTTTAATTAAGCGATATTTCTCAGCAAGCTTGTTAGCCAAGTCGATATGCTCCATTGAGTGATCTGGATGAATGACTTCGATACCATCTAAGCCATAAGCAATAAGCTCTTCAGCAATTTCAAATGATTGAAGCTGTCCTGGATGTGCTAGCACTGCAATTCCGCCGTCCGCATGAATAGCGTGCATCGCATCAAAGGCATCAACATATCGTATGTCACCTGATGCGACACCATTTTTTTTAAATAAAGAACGGTATATCGTTTGATAACTTTTTGAATTATACGGTGCATCAGTTAATGCATGCATAATGTGCTGCTTATATAGCGTGCCACACGTCTCGGCATAGTGAAGCGCTCGTTCAAGATCAAGCTGGAAACCGACTTCCTTGATACGTTCAAGCTGCCAAATTGAATGGGCATGACGACGCGCAAGTAATGGACGACAAAGCTCTTCAATATTTGCACAATCTCCTGTAAACCCGTAGCCAAGTAGATGTACCTTACGATTTCGCTTATAATCGAACGCAGAAATCTCTACACCTGCAACAAAATCGATTCCATATTGCACAGCCAAACTGCGGCCCTCTTCATGGTGCTTTATCGTATCATGGTCTACGACACCAAGCTGTGTAATGCCTGCTTTTTGAGCTTCTATAAATAGCTCTTCAAGTGTTGAAGAACCGTCCGAATAGCGGCTGTGCGTATGCAAATCTGTCGTCATATAGCGGTCCTCTCTTCTGTAAGCTTTGTCATCGTAAATACTTGGTCACAAAGTCCTTCCATAAATTCTAAGTCATGGAAAATTCCAATTAATGTCGTACCTCTTGCTTTTAATTTTTCGATTGATTCACGCACTTTAATTTTTGATGCATGATCTAAGCTTGCTGTTGGCTCATCTAAAAGTAATAGACGCGGCTCTTTTACGACTGCACATGCAATGTTCAAACGGAGCTTTTCGCCTCCAGAAAAATTGTTTGGATAGCTATTCCAAAGCTTTTCATCAATATCAAAATGACGTAGCGCTGACTGTGCCTTCTCTAGTGCCTCTTCCTCTTTTGCTCCAACACCATACAGTGACTGCATTACAAGCTCTATAGCTGTCGTACGTGGCATTACATTTAAAAACTGTGAGACGTAGCCAATTTCATGTTTACGTAAATAGATTATGTCACGTAAAGATGCTGTTAATAAATCGATTTTGCCAAACGCTGCTGAATCAAACCAAATACTTCCCGCTTGAGGTTCGTATGTGCGGTAAATACTTTTTAAAATAGTTGACTTACCGCTACCGCTTTTACCGACGATGCCTAAAAAACCACCCTCTTGCACGTGTAAAGTTAAGTTTTCTAATGCTGGAAACGTTTGATTTAAATGATGAATCGTAAAAGACTTTTGTAGATTTTCGATTGTAATCAATGATAACGCCTCCTTAGCGATAGTTCGTTTTCATAATCGTTTTGCCGTCTACAATTGTCGTCGTTACAACAGGGTAACCATCTTCCATTTGCTCAATTATTAGTAAATCTGCTTTTTTACCCACTTCAATCGAGCCAATTTCATGTGCCATATTGACCGCACGTGCTGGATTGATCGTCACAAGTTGGAAGAGACTATGCAAATCTTCTTCGTATTTATTCGCTAGCTCGAAAATACCGTGTAACATAGCGGGCGGATAGTAATCACTGCAAATAATATCAATGACATGTGCTTGAATTGCTTCTGCTGCACTTAAATTCCCCGAATGTGAGCCACCAAGTAAAATATTTGGTGCTCCAGCAATTGTTTGCATGCCAATACGTTTCGCCTCTTTTGCTACATCTAACGTAATCGGAAATTCACTAATCGTTGTCCCGTAAGACTGTACAAGTGCAAGCTTTGCTATATCGTCGTCATCATGCGAAGCAACGGCAATATTACGCTCAATTGCTAAACAGCTAATACGCTCAATTTCATCCAGCGACATTTTTTCCTTTTCTGTCTGCTCTTTAATTAGCGTAGTTGCCTCGCCATCTGTAATATCACGGTAACCGCGCATAATATTTTTATACAATTCTAAATTACGATATTGTCCTTGCCCTGGTGTATGATCCATGAACGACAAGAGATGTACCTTACCATCTAAAATATTTCGCTCAAGGTTTGATATTTGATCTAAAGAATCAATTTCAAAGCGTGCATGAAGACGATGACGTATTAAATGGGGCTCGTCATGTGTCGCATGAATAGCATCAACACAGCGTTGTACGTTTTCTGGATTACGAATAAGCTTATGCGAATATTTATCGTCACCATAATAAGATAACGAGTGAAAAATCGTTGTAATCCCGTGCGTCATTAAAATACGCTCGCTCTCACGTAAACCAAGATTGACATTCATCATTGACGTCGGTCGTGGGCTAACAATTGTCTCAATATAATCGGAATGAATATCGACAAAGCCTGGTGAAATATAGCCACCTTGTGCATCAACAACCTCATAATTTGCTAGATTTACTAAAGACTCTGGCAAAATTCCTTCAATAGTCGTACCGTTTACTAATACAACGTGTCCTTGCAAAAATTGTTGTTCTGTTACGATGACACCATTTTTAATTGCTAACATGGAACTACCTCCTTAAAGTAATGAGTACACAAGCTGCTGCGTAAATTTATGTTGCGGGTCTTCTAATACTTGATCAGTTAAGCCGTGCTCAATAATTTGACCGTTTAGCATAACAATTGTGCGGTCTGCTAACATACGAATAACAGCTAAATCATGCGATACGACAATCATCGAAATTTGTAGCTCGCGTTGTATTTGCTTAATTAAATCCAACACATCTGCCTGTACAGACAAATCAAGCCCCGTCGTTACTTCGTCAAGTAATAAAACAGGTGGATTATTGGATAACGCTTTGGCAATTTGTACACGCTGCTGCATACCGCCAGAGAAATTTTTCGGCGCTTCCTTACTGCGATGCAACGGAATATTGACACGCTCTAAAAGCTCATAGCTACGGTTTTCCATTTGGCGCACATGACGATTGCCCGCCGCGATTTGCTTTTCAGCAATATTACTTAACGAAGAAAAATTCATCTTTAAACCAAGCATTGGATTTTGATAAACCATCCCTAAAATATCATTGCGAATGGCACGCTTCATTTGGTTTGATTCTGTGAAAATATTCGTTTCACCATTTTCATAATCAACTAAATACCCTTCACCAGACGTGATTGTTTCATCGAAGTATAAGCTTTTCATCAGTGTTGATTTTCCACTACCACTTTCACCGACGATACCTAAAATTTCACCACGATATAAATCAAATGATACATCGCGACACGCATATATCGTTTTACATACTGGACAGTAGTTTTTTTCAAGCTGTGCCTGCGTGTCAACACAATGCTCACAGCCTTCACCGTATTGCTTTGAAAAATTTCGCACTGTTAATACTGGTTGCTCTAGCATTATTTTGTCGCCGCCTTTTGCTGTAAAATTTCATCCATATAGCTTGTATCATTTGTCATATAGTACTTTTCACCTGTCACTTCATCTGTCAGCTCATCAAGGAATACATTTGTTAAGCCCGTTTCGCGACATACCTTTCCTTCAAACTGCTCTACGACAAATGGATAGTCGTCGAATGCTAATGAAACAACATGCGTATGTGGTGGCACTGCATAAATTTTCTTTTCACGGCCCGCACCGAATAAAATAAGTGCGTCACTGTTATTAATTTTTGGATTGTCAAAGCGCGGGATTGGACTTGGATTCATTACATAACGGCCGTTTACCATTACTGGATAATCCGCCCCTTGCGATGTTTGGTTGTAGCGCATAATTTGCTCAAATAGCATTAGATATGCACCACTATATTCCTTCTCCGCATGATAACGTTTCGTTTTATATTCACTATGCTCAATGTGTCGAAGTGGTTCTGGCTCTGGCACTTGTAGTACTAAAATTTGATCTGCACGTAACGGTACTTCAGGAATACGATGTCGCGATTGGATCAATGTTGCGTCTTGTGTACGAATTGTCGTGTCCACACCTGTTGTATTTTGTACCAACTTTTTAATATTCACCGCATTGACGGAATCATCTGAGCCTTGGTCGATTACTTTCAGCACATCCTCTTTACCGATTAATGCTAGTGTTACTTGTAGCCCACCTGTTCCCCAACCGCGTGCAATTGGTAGCTCTCGTGAAGCGAATGGCACCTGATAGCCTGGGATCGAAATTCCCTTCAACACTGCACGTCGAATTTCACGCTTCGATTGCTCATCTAATAATGCAAATGGGACACTCATCATTGCTCCTCCTTTTTAATGCTACGAATTTGCTCAAGCTTCGATTGGAACGTTACATAATGCGGCATCTTCAAGTGTGAAATGAAGCCGGTAGATTCGATAATATCAACATGACGTAGTACAAATTCCTCGTCATGAATTGGCGTATCTCCTCCTACTTCTAATGCATGGTCAACAATTGACATTGCAATTGCTTTCGTCTCATTTTGCCCGAAGCATGCACCGTAGCCAACATCAAACTCTAGCTCTTGCTTCCCATTCTTTTCAACATTTACTGGGATAAAAGATTCTACTTCAGTAAGCTTAATTGAGCCGATATAATAAGGATCTTCTTCGTCATCAATCGCTAGATGAATAGGTTGCCAGCCGACACGTACTTCCCCTACGTTTGGGTGTGATGCGCCGTAACCACGCAAGCCTGCATAGCCTAAAGATGTCACAGTTCCTGTAAGACCCCGTGTCAAGGTTTGCAGCCTCTGCGAACGATTTGTCGGAAATTCAAACGCCTCTTTTGTAACATCGCTCGGTTCAGCATTACTTTCTGGAAACTCGCGCAGCAAGCCTTCCTGCCGTAAAAAATCCATCACTTTTGGCAAACGCTCTAATGGTAAATTACTCGTCTCTGGTAACTCTGCCTGCTCGAAGCCCGCTTTCTTCAAAAACACATCTGCCTGCGTTTCACCCTCTAAGGTAAAATCTAATAAACGATGGAAATAATCATGCGATGCCCCTAAAATTTGTCCACCTGGAATATCTTTAAAGCTAGCTGAAATACGACGTAGCACGAACATATCGCGCGGATCCGTTACCGTTGAATAATGAATACGTGGTAATGTTGAGCGATGTGCACGTAATAAAAATACCGCCTCTTCAAAATTACCCTCACTTTGCTTCATTGCTAAAGCCGCCAAACGTTCGCTAAATATGCTACTTTCAGACATAATCTGATCTAAAAAGCCGCGCATTGTTGCAATTAGTGTTTCGACTTGAACATTTTCTCCATGCTTCACACGTTCATAAAATAAATGTTCAAGTGACGATTCAATTGCTTCTTTTCCGCCACGGACTGCTACATATGCCATCAGTTTGCCACCTCCGTCATAACTGTTGTTCGCGGTATCGCATAGACTTCTTGTTGCTTGTCGATCATGATTAAATCGATACCAAGCGGAAACTCTTTATTACGCTTTGCCCGAATTTCCATAAGTTGATGAGAAATCCCCATTGCTATTTCATATTTTGTTTTAATACCTGGCCCTTGTAGCGAAAAATTATTTCTAGATGCATTTGGTGCGACTTCATATAAGATCGTTGCTGATTTTTGTGGGTCAATTAAGTCTCCTGTTTTTGCATTATGGAACACGGACTCAACTTGCTGTGCTGTTGCATCATGTGGAATTACGATAAAATCCGCCTCAGCCAAATTTGTTATTTTGGCCCCTGTTAGCATGCGCACATCCTTTTGAAGCTGTTCATTAGTTGAAGCAATATAAAAGCTCACTTCACCATCTAAAAGCGTCATCATGACAGACATCGTTTCATCATACAATCCGTTGACATTTACCTTTGCTAGCATTGGCATTGGCGCCGTCGTACCTGGACGCGCAAAGCAATCGACTAACTTTCGAAAGATGTCTTGTGTAAAGTGTGTTAAATCCATTATTTTGCCTCCTACTCTGTAATCATCGTGTCGAATTGAACTTTCGTACGTTCAATCGAGCGTTTTATATGTTGCTGTTGCTCTAATAACCGTTGCTGCAATGTATCAAATGTAGTAGCCCATAATTGTGTCTCCGGTAATTCGCCTGTGTAAGCTGCGTCAATAATAGCTAATGCCGTCGACAACTCTGGTTCATTTTCTCGAACAATACCAATGCCATATGCGTTACCAATTTTCACTTTAGTTTCTGTAACAAGTGTCTCTCCAATGTAAAATAATGTATTTTGTGCAGATTCACGTTGTTTGATCATAACAAGCCCTTGTTTCGGAGCTTGTAGTTCAATGACCTCATATTGTTCTACTATTTGTTGTGCTAAATACTGTGCCTCTTGACGTCCTACTTCGATGAGTAGCTTTGTTCGTTGTGCTCGTTTCACATAACCAGCTCCTTTCAACACCCATAGTAACTTGTTGCCAAGTCATACAGTGTCAAGGTTTCATGAATGTTGTGTAAATTTCCATTTACAAAATTGGCGCCAACTTGCTCGACGTTATCGAAAAGTGCTTATTTCTCAAAAATAAAATCCCATCTTTTTGACAGTAGTCAAAGTGATGGGATTTTGTGCACTAGAAAAATGATTTCCGTTTTCTAATCTATATTTAATTTACGGGCATATTGGATACTTCTTTATTATTTTGCTTGCTACTTATCTAACAGTTGGAAGGAAAAACGGTCTGTGCGATAAAGAATTTCAGTATACTCAAGTAAAATTTGCTGATCATTCGCCCAATTGTCTGACTCAACACGTACTAGAGGAACTAGCATTTCGCAGCCGAGCATAACGCGATCTAGCTCTGTCGGAAAAGCTACTTCTAACTGTGAAAATGAGCTATGAAAATCCGTAAATCCATGTTTCTTATAAAATGCATACATCGACGAAATGCGGTTGCTAGCCTGCTTAATTTCAGAAAAGTTTTCTACAACGACATAGGAACGATGAATCGCTGCCGGTTCGTCCTCGATAAAACGAAGACGTTCAATTAAATATAATGTATTGGATGCATCGACATATGGCTTACTATAAATTGAGTGCTCAGGTGGCACCTGTTCGACTTTTGTCACAATCGACTTATAATGTGCTGTTTGATTCATCATCTTTTCTGTGAAACTTACATCCCCTGTCATGACAACATCCAACTGCTTACGCTGATGCTTCATAAAACGACCAATTCCTTGTCGCGAATAAATATAACCCATCTTTTCAAGCAAGTTATAGACGTTTCGTACTTTTATACGTGGTACATTAAATTGCTCTACCAGCATATATTCGCTTGGCATTTTTTTATCTTCCTTAAATTGCTCTGTAACAATACCTTCTAACAAGTAGTCCTTAATTTTCAGCTCCTGTGCATCCAACTTGTTCACCTCTATTAATATAGTATTTATCCTATAATAACGCATTGAACTAAACGAATTATTAAGGTTGTGATAAGAAATGTAAATATTAACTAACAATAATACAAGAAAATCAATTCACCCTAGAAATCACTAGCGTTGCATTAAATTAAATGGAAGCTTGAAAAAATTTTCATCAATCGAGAAAAAGCGTTGAATTTTGGCGAATCTGATGATTATTAATAAGGTACAGGATAAGCATCTACAAGACAGTTTACGTGTACCTTTTCACTATTACTTTCTATTGTTAATAGTACATTGGAATTGATATCTTTTTCATTTAATATTCTTTCAAAGGATTCATAGCCTTCTATTTCTTCACCATCCATCTCCAGTATAATATCTTCAGGTTCAATTCCAGCTGCTGCAGCTACCGAACCTTCTTTTACATGTAAAACCTTTATGCCCCTATTCCCATCATTTGTTGTGTGTGATATACCAATCCATGTTCTCCAAATCTTTGCACGATTATCAATACCAGTTTCATAGACGCTCTTTAAATTTTCTAAAAATTGACTTGTACCAAACAACATATTTTCCTTTGTAGATTGATTCATTTCACTAATAAATGAAGCCTGATATTCAATACTCACCAGAATACCATTTTCAACTTTTTCTAAAGATGTAATGGTCGTAAAATCTCCATCCTGGCTACGAATTACAAAGCGGTTCATTGGATCTATTTCTGTAAATACCCCTTCAGAAGTTGCCCCCCATCCATGATTCATATAACAGCTTCCACCAATGCAAAAATCGATATCAGCATTTTTTGTATACCAATTATTTAAATGCTCGGGCTTCGTCAAAGCATCCCAAACTTGCTTCAAAGGTGCATGAACAACAATTTGTCTCTTAATAGAATTTTCAATCTTCTTCATCGCTAAACTCTCCTTTTTCAACATAATTTTTTAAACTTAAGAGCCTATCATCAAGCAGTTCTCCAATAAATTGAAGCATCTCTTGGGAGGCAATTTGAAGCATGTTAAGATTTATTGAATAGATACGATACTTTCCATTCAAGCTCTCTGAAATAATTTTTTCCTCCAATAAAATATTCAGATGCTTCTTAATTGCTGGTTGAGAGATATCAAATGCCTCAACTATCTCCTTTTGTGTTTTGTTTCCTTGTTTAAGCATAAGTAATATATGACGTCGCGTTGAATCACCTAAAGCTCGATAAAAATTTGGCATGATCATTCCCTCACCTTACACATATAACCATTTAGTTATATAAAATATAAATTGTTGCAAAAACAATGTCAAGACTTTTCTGAAAATACAAATAAAAACACGGAATCCAACCATAGCTCACATGCAGCTTGTAATTCTGCTGCTCTGTCATATGGCGTAAAACACCAAATCCGGCGTTAGGACTGTGTGCATCCAAAGCGGTGTTTGGTTCTGTCGGTTTCTCAGAAAAAGGGAAAACGCATCAAATCCCTAATAAGAAAAGATTTAATGCGCTTTTCGATTGGTTCAAACTTAGTTTTATTCTTCTACAGCTTGATCGGCTACTTTATTGATTCTTTCTAACATTGGCGGATGGGAGTAGCGAAACCATTTGACAAGTGCTGATGGGTTTACTTCACCAAGTCCAACTTTGGTCAACTGTTGAAACGTCGAGACCGCTACCTCGGGATTTTCAATTAGTTCCATTGCATATTCATCGGCTCGGACCTCTTGATAGCGTGAAACTGCATTTGACAGTGGGCTTGAGAAGAATAATAGAAAAGATGAAATCAATAAAAACAATGGCAATGAATTAATATTGCTCATATGTTTAATTTTTAATATCGAACCATAACGACTGATCATCCAAGGCATGATTTTTGCAATTAACCATAGTCCAATGAGCGTCATCAACAAATATACAGTGATGTTTAAATAAATATCTTTTATCACGTAGTGGCCCATCTCATGTGCCATTATAAAGAGTATTTCATCTTCCGTTAATCGGTTTAATGTCGTATCCCACAGCACAATCCTAGAATTTTCACCTATCCCTGTCACATACGCATTTAAAGCATTCGTCTTCTCCGACATATTCACTTCATACACATGCTCTGAAGGAATATCTGCTTGCTCTGCGAGTGAAAGAATCTTCGTCTCTAATGCTTTATCTTTTAGTGGAGAAAAATCATTGTATATTGGGTCGATCACAACTGGTTGGATGAACATAAGGAAAATTGAAAACGGAACAGTTAATGCCCATGCAAATAACCACCATCTCTTCGGACTTTTTTTGATGAGCCAATAGAGGACCGTGACAATAATAACGGACATCCCAAAATCCAGCCAAAAATCAATCAAATTATCCCTCATCCATGAGGAAAAAAGCTGCGTACTTATTCCATAGCTTTTGCTCAACGTATACTTGTAGTAGTCTAGTGGAAATTGGAGGATGAACAATAGAAAGGATAGCAAAAATACATACATTGCATTTCTCCAAATGGCCCATTTTTGTTGTTCGAGGCTCCATCTTTCGAACAAACGTGAAATACCCGTAATCAAAATAACAAAGTAAAGCAACCATTCAAACGGCGTTACTATAAAAAACAGAAAATTTCTTTTTCTTGATAAATCCTCACTTAACACCAATTCCTGCGCTGTTAGAAAAGTATTTGGATCCGCTACGGTGCCTTTTAGAGTGGTTGGTATCCCACTATTTTGGCTATGAAAAAAATAAAAATACATCGCCACAACGTACAGACCATATGTTAGTACAGCAATTAAACCCCATTTTTTCATAATTTCTTCTCCACCTCAATTCATTCGATTACCCTATCATATTATCAAAAGGTGGAAACTATTTTTCAACTGGACACAAATACGCAGAGGTGCAATTGATTCTCCTTTTCTGATGGTTCTATACGCCTCGGAATCATCATAAATTGAAAAAAAATTCACTCAATCTTTTATTTGAGTTTACAAGGAGCGTATCAAAATGTTTGCGATTCATTATTTTGAAAAAAACACATCTGTACTAAGTCAATGTTTAGAACGTATACCAGAAGTCGATGAAAGTATCAAAATTAAAGGACGTAAAGGGAAAGTTGTAAATGTCACCCAAATTGAAGATAACAAATATTACGTCCATGTAGTCTTAGAAAAAATAATAAATAAGGAACAATTACTAAAAGACGATAAAAAGAAAAAACGTTAGTAAGTAGGAGGAAAGCGCGAACATTCCTTTTGAAAATAACATAAAAAGTAAAATTTAGTAGTTTTCTATGTACCTCTTCCATCTTACATGCTATGATGATATATAAGAACAAGTTATTTTTGTATCTTATCACGGTCTTGTAGCTCAGTTGGGAGAGCACCACCTCGACAAGGTGGGGGTCGCAAGTTCGAGACTTGTCGAGACCATCATTTAAAGTGCCTGAAAACGTTGTTATATCAACATTTTCAGGTTTTTTCTTTTTGGATGATTTCCTACCATACACCTTTATTTTTGGATTTGTCCGCAATTTGTCCGCAAGATTTTTTCCAATTATTTAGTGTTACTTTGGATAGCTTGGTGAAAAATATCTGCAATGTCGTTATCTGCATTCGGTAATAAATGCGCATAAAACTCGAACGTTATTTTTGGGTTAGCATGACCTAATCGTTTCGAAATTTTAACGATATCTACACCTTCTGAAATAAGAATCGATGCATGCGTGTGCCGAATATCATGAAAACGAATGTTAGATACTTTCGTACTTTTAATAAGTCGCTTCATGACACGAACAACATTTCGTGGATCTTGTAGAGTCCCAGTATTAAAGAGGCAGCTTATTTTTTCAGATCATCTAATACTAACATTAGAATTTCCCTGCTCTCGTTCTTAAGTTCACCGTTCAGATGATCTTGAATATATGGGATGACTTGATGCCCAAGCTTCACAAGTTGTTCATAGGCGTCATAATCAGTTCGCCAAAAGCTTCTCATGCTGCCTTTACCAAATTCTCCTCTCTCTATAACTGTCACCCAATGTTTTACTTGCTGAGCAATAGGGAGTTGCTGTGTGGTTTCGACAGCCGCCTGAAATTCCAGGTCTTTATCCTTTAAGTCTGGCATCGCTTTATACAATTGGTCTTCGGGCACACATTTCCTTATGAGCTGACTTAAGGTTAAATAATCCCCTCCAACACCATCCGCTGCTGAAACGTAGGCAATGAAGTCCTCAGTTTGGTTTAACTTTTTTAGGTCGTTTTGTAATCTATGAATAACATCAATAGCAATCAAAAAGAGTTCCGAATCTATAATTGTTTTCTCGAAAATATAGTTCTTCTCATTCCTTAAATAATCAGGAGTTTCCTGGATAACACAACCGATCGTTTCAAGATAGCTTTCCAGTTGATCAGGCATCTCGTCAAACATAAAGGCATAATCACCTTCACTAAATTTACAAGAATGATATACTTGCTCTTTTGTTTCATTATAAATTTTCTTACCCGTTTTCAAGTAATTTTCTTGATAACTTGTGTAGCAATCATCCGCAACTTCCTCTAAAGTAGCTTGATCGTTTATGTACACTAAATAACTACTGTGATAACTATCAGTATAAATAGAGAAAGTATACACATCCTCGTTGCTCTCTTCTTTTATATAGTTGCTTATAGCAGATTTACAAAAGTCGTAAAGTGCATTCTCTAGATCCTTTCTGCTAATAAATAGCCCATCCTCGGGACCAAATGTTAAGATTTCCTGAATCGTTTGATCGGTTGTGCATTGTAGGTAAGTCCCCTTGCCCTCCACTTCTCTTCGCCCACTAATCAGTCTTCCAATTTGAACATCATAACTCATCGTGAAATGCATCCCCTTTAAATGTATTTATCGTTTTCCGACAGAATCATTTCTCCTTTTATTAGCGCGTATATTCGGGCTGTTTTAAAACAATTGGAGTCGGATTGTTAAGTACCCATTGCACTGCCAACTCACATAGTCTCGCCGTTTCTTCATCACCATCGCCTTTGTGAAGTTCTTTCGCTAAAGTGACGGCTTCTTGAAGTGCATCGGGATGTAATGGCATACCTAAGCTAAAATAATCGTTCAAACTTTTGAGCATTTTACGAAAATCATTATCCCAGTTGATGCCGCCGTTATCTAAAATTTCGTATGAAACTTTACCAGTAATACGGATAACCTCACCTTGTACTGTTTTCGCATGTCCTTGTGAAGGAATTAGTAAACTCCAAAGTTCATTATGTTGTGCCTGCCAGCCCTTTGTAGATACTGTTATTGGAGACGTACCATCATGCGTTTTTCGCTTCTCCACTGGAGGTACATCAAATAGCTCATAAAGACGGAAAAGTGCCTCATCCGTTTGATTCAAAAATTCTTTATTAAAACCTTCTCTGTGAAATTCAAAGTCTTTTCCGATTCGCTTAATAGAGTCTTTCATTTCCGGCGTTACAGTTATACCTGCGTTCAGCAAAATCTCAGAAACTTCCACCATATCAACAATATTTATATTTCTACATACTGCCAAAGCTTTATCTAAAGGCGTCTGATTCATCTTATCTACCGCGCTAATATTTGCACCTTTAGAAACTAACGTGCGAATTGCATTTGGTTTAAAAAAAGTAGCCGCAGCAAATAAAGGTGTCTCGTTTTGATAATCCAAGGCTTCTATATCTGCACCCAACTCAAGAAGCAATTCAGTATTACCACACCAACTTATTGCCTGATTATGTAGAGCCGATCTTTTGTAATTGTCTCTCGCATTTATATCTGCACCCTGTTCTACGAGCCAACGAACCAATTCAGCCGGTACTTTGAAAAAGCTCAAGGCTGTTGTTTTACTGTAACCGCCACGGGCATCTAACTCGCACTTCATAAATACCTCTTGTAAAGCTAATAGATCGCCTGCTTCAATTAGTTCATCAAAATTTTTCGGTAAAGTTTTTCTCTTCTTCCCCATATGTGTTTTCACTCCTCACATTTGATCTTAAAATTTACTTTATTACTATATTTTACTATACGTTTGCTTTTTGTAGTATTTACCGCTCTATGAATATGTTGTTATTCAAAGGGATGGTTTTGAAGCTGTACTATCAAGGGTACTTTCGTTAAAAGCCTCTTGTTGCAGTAAAATATTGTCTCATAAAAAAAGGAAAAGACCCTCGTAGTCAATCCATTCCATCATTGCTTAATTTAATCTTACAAAAACTAATAATGCACTTTCCAGCCTACTACTTGATTGATCCTTCCAGCACTATGTTGGAGATATGAGTATTAATCCTCCATCATTTTCCTCATCCCAAATGGCATCCGTATCATCAAGATCCACATGCCAATCCACATAAAAATACTTCTTCTAATATCCGTCAAACAGGACAACCAATAAAACAGCGCATGCAGTGTATCTTCAAAATCATCTGAAAAAGGTAGCTTTGTTGAAACGGCAAAGATCCCTGTTGGTTCATCCTGAACATAGTCATAAACTCAATGATCCTCAAGTAAAGCCCTCCGTTAGATGAAGAACGATTTTTTATTATCGTCTAAAATCAAAAGTTTCATTAGGTACACTTGATTCATGACCATTAGAACCGTATTTTCATCAATCCATTTAATATTTGCTTTTTCTTCGTGATAGTTCCAATAAATATTCTTTGGTTTTTTGTTCTCTTTATTAAAATTTAATTCTCCACGAACTGCATAATCTGTTATTTAGAGGGGGGAGAGATGAATTTAGGTTTAAGGAAGGATGAAGTGAAAATTGTTCCATATGATGAAAAGTGGAAATGTAAATGTGCATTTCACAGCGCAAAAAAATCCCAAACCCTCATTTGGTAAACTTTCATAAAAGAATGTTATTCAATAATATGGCCCGATTGTTGAACACAAGTTAAACAACACTCTTCAACTACCTGTCCCTTTAGTTCAATAAGAAAAAAGAGCTGCGTAAGCAACTCAACGATCTTTCACTAAAGCCCCCGTTACTTTAAGTGCAAAGCTTTACAATTTTCAATGAAAGCAAGTGTCTTTTCAAATAATTTTGGCTGAATCTCTAAATAAGTAAGGTTATTAGGGAGATTATCGAATAGTCTCACTACATCAATTTCTGATATTGGTAATTGGCCAATTTCCTTTAACTTCGCAAAGTATAACCTTCCAAAAACCTTACTAACAGAATCATCCATTGAATAGTCGCAAATTGGAACTAAATCAACTATTTTACACCCTGTCTCTTCAAATAACTCTCTTTTAGCTGTTTCAATAATTTGTTCCCCAGATTCTCTGTGTCCACCAGGAATTTCCCAAGACTTTCGTTCTTTATGTCTTACATATAGCCACTTATCCTTATAAATAGAACTTATAACTGCAAATATTAAATCCTTTTCATTTACTGATCCTATATCATAAAATTGAATATTCATTTTTTGCACCTCAAATTTTATGGTTACTATTACTTTAAATAAGTTCTTTACACTATGGAATTATCCTTTAAATTTAGCAGCATTTTCTTCCCTTCTTCAAATAACCTGCCCCGTTAGTTGAAGTAGAAAAAGGCTCTACTCCTTATTGAAGTAAAGCCCTACTTTAAGTACATTTTTCACAAACAGCTATAAAAGAGTAAAAAATTAAACTTCCTACCCGTTTATTTAATATGATGATAAAATTCGTTATTATTATTTGTACTTTTTTGAATAAATAAATTCAGTAATCGGAACTGTAATAAATGTAAGACCTACCACAATAACAAGGGGATAATTATCGATGTTATTAAAATTACCAGTTCCTTCGGAAATAAATAGTATTAAACCAGAAAGAATCATTAGTACATAATAACCTATCTTGGCACTTTGAGTTTCGATATGTCTATCTAATTCATCCTTCTCGCCACCACCTTCATGATGCCCCCATTTAAGCCAATTGAAAAAATAACTTAAAGCAAGGAAACTAAAGAATATACTACCAGCATCAATAGTTTCAAATCTTATCCATTTATATAGAGAAAATCCTGCAATTGATAAGAAAACAACAAAGGTTATAAATGCGATAATTTTTTTATTCATACTATTTTTCTCCCTTCTCTGATATAAATAATTCCTCCATAGTGACCTTTAAAGTCCTCGCAATATCGAATGCTAACTGTAAACTCGGGTCATATTTATTGTTTTCAATAGCATTAATCGTTTGCCTACTCACATTACATTTTTCTGCTAATCTCCCTTGTGAAAGACCACTTTTTTCTCTGTATTCCTTAATTCTATTTTCCATTCACGAAGCCACCTTTAGATTCTGCAAGGTGTAAAACATCTTTTACACCCTTATTATAAAAAAAGATATATAAGATGTCAAAGATGTTTTACATCTATATATCCTTTTTCTTCTTATTTTTATTGAACTAGCCCGCCCCGTTAGTTCAATAAGAAAAAAGAGCTGCATATGCAACTCAATGTTATTCAAATAATGCCCCCGTTAGCCATCCATGAAGCGCAAAAATCACCACTTCACCACAGAGAATAAAAGATTATTACGTTCTTTCATGGGAGTTGAACAACATAAATAGTTTTATAAAATTAACGATTTAAAAGTGATGAGAAATCATAAAAAGTATTTAATACTTCATCACCTAATGGATGAGCAAATTCTTGAGTTTTTAAAGGTAATATCCCTTCCTTTTCAAGTTGTTGAAGATATTTTTGAAATCCTATAATAATAGCTTTGATATACTCTTTAAAATTAAATTGATATTTAAATATACCATCTGGATAATGGCTTATATGTTCAATAAAAATGTTTGTTCCATCACTGGAAAATATATAGTAATCAGAGTTTCCATGACAATCCAATCTTTCCTCACTGATTTCTCCTTTATATAGAGAGGTAAGTGTTGAAAAAAAATGTGGGATAGCAATAAAACCTATACCTGATTTAAAACTAAATAACTGTGTGTCACTCGAAACGTCAAATTGAATATCTCCACCACTGAAACGAATATCGATAATACATTTATAATTAGAATCCATATAATCTACCTCCATTAAAGTTTTTTATTTCACTAACCTGCCCCGTTAGTTTAATAAGGAATTATTCTTTAATCATCCAAGTTATTGATTCAATAATAATATATGGTCTATCAATATGTATTGAATGACTTGCCTCTTGTGCTATTATCAATTTACTATTCTGAGAAAGATTAATTTGATTCATAATTAGGTCTTGCCACTTTTCTTCAAATAATCTTAACTCCGACTCCGGTAACCCATCCTCGATTCCCAACCTAATATTATGTTCTTTATCTCGACCAATTACTATTAAAGGTACATTAGGAAATTCCCCTAAGTTCTTTATAGTATCTGCGTCCTTCTTCCAGTTGCTAATTTCAGAATGCATTGCTTTGTATAACGAAGGATTGATCTGGAAATTTAATAATCTTTGTTGTAAATCAAAAGGGAGTTGTTTTTGTTTTTTTGAAAGAGTAGGATTAATTCTTTCTCTTAATTCTTCCTGATTCATAAGAGAATAAGTACCACCTTTCTCCATCCAAATCTCATCGGTTGAATCTTCATTTAAAACTGGTATATCCAATTCGTCTAAGTCCTTTAAATCAACAGAAGTTGAATCTACTAATACTATTCCTGCAACCTTTTTAGGATGCTCTTTCACAAAATGCTGAACACATAAACCACCATACGAATGACCAACTAATAATACAGGTTCAAGTATTCCAAGTAGAAGCATCAACTCATTTATTTCGTTTACGACCGCCTGTGTATTACGGACTTCATTTCGAATTTCACTCTCACCAAGTCCAGGTCTATGAAACATTATTACTCGATTAAATTTACTTAATGGCTCGATCACATTGTACCACTCATCAAATGAGCAATCCATCCCTGTAAGGAAAATTATCGGTGTACCATTTTTCCCTTTTTGAAGAATCTCAATTTTATTATGATTAATTGTTAAGAATTCACTAATTTTACTCACCCCTTGCTTAAACTTTATTATTGATAGAGATATGTTCTTGTTCAACTAAACTGCTGCGTTAGTTCAATAAAGAAAAAAAGAGCTGCATATGCAAGGCACTGACTACCCTTTTTGAGACAAGAATAAAACACCCTTTTATGCAGCCAATTGACGGTATTGAACCGGCGATTGGCTGTTTAGTTTCGTTTGAATACGGATATTGTTATAATAAGTAATGTATTCTTCGACAATCTGTATCACACGTGCGTTCGTTGTGCGATAGATATCGTCGAGATAGAACGTTTCAGACTTTAGCGTGGAATGAAACGATTCGATTGGGGAATTATCAGCTGGCGTGCCTTTGCGGGACATGCTCATGGTAATTCCTTTTTCTTTGGCTGCTTTTTGATAAGCATAGGATGTATAAACGGAGCCTTGGTCACTATGCAGAATGCATCCTTCTGGTAGCTTAGGCAATTGATAGAGCGTATCCAACACAAAATCAGTGTCTTGTTTGATACCAGTAGTTTGTGCCACAATTTCGCCATTGTAGACATCGAGAATACTAGAAAGATACATCATCGATTGTCCAAAAGGCAAGTACGTAATATCCGTGACTAGCTTCTCCATAGGCTTAGATGCTGTAAAATCGCGTGCTAATAAATTCGGTGCGACGTATGCTGGCTGCCCGGTACGCTTCCGTTTCTTCACCTTTACTTTACATTGCCAACCATATTTTTGCATAACACGCTGCACAGTCTTCCTACAAACTCCTGGGTACAGATTAGCAATCTTTCGATAACCATATCGAAATTTATTCTGTTTGCACAAGTCGCCAATCTGCTGATCTCGAATCTCCTTTTGTGTGGATTGATCCACATCCTTTCTCCAACGATAGTATGACGAGCGACCTACGCCTAAATGACGACAGATTTCACCAATTGGCATAACATCTTTTAATTCTTCAACTAATTGAAGTACTACTTTTGGCGCCACTTCCCTTCCAATTCCGCGTACTTTTTTAAAACTTCAATCTGTTGTTTCAACTCTAGATTCTCTGCCTGTAGCTTGGCTGTCTCACTTTCAAATTCCGGTCCTTTGCCGAAGGCATATTGTTTACCAACTGGTTGTTTAAGACGGTGCATTTCACCATTTCGATACCAATGCATCCATCGCTTCAACTGCGTATAGTTTCGAATGTCCAATTCTTCCATTACTTCTTTTACCGGTACGTTAGCCATTCGCATTTCAATTGCCTTCATTTTCACTTCTACTGGATAACTGACTCTTGTTCCCATAGAAAAACACCTCCACATTGATTATTTCAGGTTTAAGTCCCCGTTATTCAATGAAAGGTGTTTTTATTTGTCTCATGTTATTAGGTCAGTGCCCAACTCAATGACCTTCAAGTAAAGCCCCCGTTAGTTAAATAACAATTTTCACTCAAGGTAACCGAAAGACTTTAGCTGCTTATATCTATTAACAGCAAGAATCCCTTTCCAATATTCCCTTGCTACTTCGAAGTTTTCTGGGTAGCTTCCCCAACTCCAAGAAATATCCCAAAGTCCATCATTAGTTATTTGTTCTAAGTAAAAATCTAGGTTTTTTCCCACTAATGGACCAAACCTTGAACATAGCGGATGATTAGGTTTATCAATAAAATCCAATGGAATAGCTTTATAGCCGTGAATCCAAGCAGATGTATCCCTATCCACGCATTTTTCAGCGAGATCCATAATTTTTTC
This sequence comes from Solibacillus daqui, assembly GCF_028747805.1. NCBI lineage: Bacteria > Bacillati > Bacillota > Bacilli > Caryophanales > Caryophanaceae > Solibacillus > Solibacillus daqui. Next base: position 1,899,690 of record NZ_CP114887.1, on the reverse strand, counting down.
AGAAACCACTTCAAAAGAATATTCTGTTTTATCCTCAAAGTTAGATTCATGAGGTCTAATTATTTTAATAAGTTGCTGAAAGTTGTTTATTTCATGTCTATCCATTTCGCTCTTATTCATTAAATAATTTACCGCTTTACCAATCGAACTCCAACCAACTTCGGCAGATTCACTTTTCTCATTGGACCAATGCACAAGAAATGCAGCTAATTCTACCCCAGGATTAAACATCCAATTTTCTTGTATACCTTCTTGCCAATGCCACCACGGTGCATGAGGATACTCATTGTTCTCTGGTAACACGGTATCCCACATTCCCGTTTCCATATGATTAGTATTTATTAGATAGGAAATCATAGATTTAACCATTGGTTCTTCTTTATCAGCACCAATGTCCATTAGTATTTGACCTGCTTTCCAGGTAGCCATTGGAGATGAATGTGGTAACCAAAAATCTGGCTCTATTCCATTCCCAAAGCCACCATCCTTGTTTTGGTAAGTTTTTAACTCTGCAAGAACACTTTCCTGGCTACCATTTTCAAACTCATATTCAAACAAAGAACGCTCTAATCCTCTAGTTTTTGTTTTTATAAATACTTTCGCCCTATCAAAATTATTACTAATAGCAGCATTCCCCAATTATAATCTCTCCTCATTTTTTCAATTATGTGGTGATTTTTTAGTGTTTCCGAAACTTCCATTTTCTTCTTGGTACATAACTAATAATTCTACTCGTTATTGATGGATTCCTTCTTCAATTAAACTGCTGCGTTAGTTCAAAAAGAAAAAGCTCCCCCTAAAGGCAGCCTTGTTCTGCTAATCACCCGTTACTTTATGTACATCTTTTCACAATCTTTTAGGTATTTAAAACGAAAACCCAAGAAAGTAGGGTTCTTCTAATACATCTCTATTTTAAGTCTTTTTTTGCCAATTCTTCTTTTCCACTCATTATATTAAACGCCCCATTGAATGATCGAAGGATTTCGAACGCTACTTTTTTGCTATACCTGTGAGATTCTTGCCGAATCAGCAAGTACTGCCCCCCAGTGAAAAGCTGGTAGATTCTTATTACACATTACTTATGTATTTTATTTCAATAAAACTTTTAGGATACCCCTTTATTTTGGTAAATTAAAAGATAAAATTATTTATAGAAATAAATCCTGACAGAACAGAGCATTTAAAGACAGGTATTTAAAGTGAAATAATTTTACTATTTAATTAAGGAGGAAATAGCATGTCAGCTTGGTTAGAATCGTTACAAAAAGCAATTAACTATATCGAAGAAAATTTATTAAAAGAAATTTCGATAGTGGACATTGCAAATGAAGCAAACTCTTCTGCATTCAATTTTCAACGAACATTTGGATTATTAACGGAGATCTCAGTAGGTGAATATATTCGGCGGAGAAGATTGACTTTGGCAGCAGACGAGTTAAAAAGAACAGACAGTAAGATTATCGACCTTGCATTTAAGTACGGCTATGATACTCCCGAGGCTTTTTCAAAAGCCTTTAGGCGTCAGCATGAGGTTTCACCAAGTGATGCTAGGAAAAATATTGGCAAGATCAAATCATATAACCGCCTCGTAATTGAGGTGAGATTGAAAGGGGCAGAACCAATGAAATATCAAATCGTAGAACGTGAAGGCTTCAAAGCAATAGGTGTAAATAAAGAATTTTCACTTGAGAACAATGGCAATTTAATTGGAATCCCTAAAATGTGGGATGAATTAAATGGTGATGGCACTACTGACAAGCTAGCACAAATTAATAATGGACAAATTAAAGGAGTTCTTGGTATTTGTGTAGCAAAACCTAATGAGAAAATTGACTATTGGGTTGCTACAGAATATGCAGGTGACGTTCAAGATGGATTTGAAGTAATCGAACTTCCAGCTTCTAAATGGGGTGTTTTTGAAGTACATGGTGCAATGCCTGATGCAATGACAAAAGTTTGGAAACAAATTTTTTCTGAATGGTTCCCTGCTAACGGATATCAACATGCAGGTACTCCAGAGTTCGAAATGTATACAGAAGATGATCCATTCAGTCCAGATTGCTATTCAGAAATATGGGTTCCATTAAAATAATTTGAAATAAATGTCCCATTAGTCGACGCCAAAACGACTAGTGGGATTTTTGAATGGAGGCTAGATACCCTTTCCGAGTCTAAATGGAGTGTTATCAGAGACCTAATGAGGCAAGGAGGCTTCATCTTTGAGTAAACTAATATTAATATAGACAAACTGTATCCTACAAAAATAAATGATACATTGGGAATAAATAAACCTGGATTATTCACCGTTTTTTGGCTTGTCTGTTTGCCTCATTGTCTTTTCACACATTGATGCTTATGACAAAATTTGTAGCACTGCTTCGTTAGTTTAAGTGTAACATTTCAAAAAAGGATCGCCGAAATCCACATAATGTTTTGGATGTAAAAATAGACCTTCGAAATGATAGTCTTGTTTTACTAAAGCACCCCTTTAGTTTAAGTACATTCTTTCACAATGCCTAATCCGTTAAGTAACTACTTCACCCAAAAATTGAAGAACGTACTTTATATTATACAAAAAAATTACCCCTAAAATTAGAAAAATAAGTGTAGTAACATATTGTTTTGAGTTCTTCAGATACTTCCACTCAAGGATAGACTGAAAACCTAATAAGGCTGTTAAATAGAGCATCCAATACCATTTCAGAACATTTGTTTCCTGTACAACAAAAAACGGAAGAGTACATAAAAAGATAACCAAAATAATGCCTCTTCCCCATTTGTCCACTTTTTTACCTGAGGTTTCAGAAATCTTCTTCTTTTCAACACCAAGTAATTTATTTATTATTTTTTCTAAGAAGAAAAGGAAAATTGTAAGAACAATAATTAAAATCAAAAACCTCACAATTAATCCCCCCATTCATCTCTATGTATTCTTTATTAAGCCATAATATTTCCAGTTATCTAGTTTTACTAAACTGCTTCATTAGTTCAATAAAGAAAAAAGGGCTGCATATGCAACTCAATGATCTTCAAGTAAAGCCCCCCGTTACTTTGAAATGTAATATTCCGAAAGATGTATCTACTGCTGACAAAAAATACAGAGTACATCCTAGGGAGATCATTACATCATATTTGGAATAAAAACTTCCATAAATAAGTAGTAGCCTAAAGCCCCAACGACTAAGCCAATAAGGATTATTACAATCAATAAATTTTTAGTTTTCATGATTTTCACCTCACCTAAATTTTAACAAGAAAGGTTCATTATTGATACTCTATTTTCAAGATTGACTAAACTGCTCCGTTAGTTTAAGTATAATCATTCACATACTAAAGGGACCGTCAGTCAAATTGTGGAATTACCCTTTGATTTGATTCCAATCTCTTTTTAACAAAGAAAAAGAGTAGTGGTCATAATACTTACCCCTAAATAAATGCTTATCTCTGTAAACCCCTTCATTTACTGGATAACTGACTCTTGTTCCCATAGAAAAACACCTCCACATTGATTGTTTCAGGTTTAAGTCCCCGTTATTCAATGAAAGGTGTTTTTATTTGTCTCATGTTATTAGGTCAGTGCCCAACTCAATGATCTTCAAGTAAAGCCCCGTTAGTTGAACAAGAAATGCTCCCCTAACGAGGTAACTTACATTTGGGAACGTTATTTTATTGAGATTGGATAATTATGTACCTGATTGTTGTTTGTTATATTTCCTTTTTTTTTAATTTAATAATGAAAAGAATTATGACTAAAATCATCAGAAATAGACCTATATAGAGTAGCCCCGTTCCTAAGGGATAATTTATTGCATACTCTTTTTGAAAATCCAATAACTCTTTACTACTTAAAAAATTAATATCTTGTATAGGGATAAGGACAATTTGTAATAGAAATCCAATCACTATTAAACAAAACGATAAAAAACTTATGCTGAAAAGTGTTATCTTCTTGAACAAAAATCGCATAATATCACCTCAATATTTTGGCTATTTCTTACATAGACGTTTTCACTAAATAAAGGTTGTTCGATATCAAAAAGCTTCCAAAGCGTCGTTTGGGAAAGTTGTTGAAATGCTTATTACACTAAAGCCCCAGTCGTTTTCGTAGTATGCTTTATCTAATCAACTAAACTGCCCCGCTAGTTCAATAAAGAAAAACAGAGCTGCATATGCAACTCAATGATCTACAAGTAAAGCCCCCGTTAGTTGAACAAAAAATGCTCCCCTAACGAGGTTTTGTTACCTAACTTTTATTTGGGAACGTTTTATGGATGTGATATTGTATAACGATGCACTTTATTATCTAAAGCTCATCTAGCGATACTCATTATGAGTAGGTTGAAATAAATTCTCGGCAGCTTTTCTAACCACTGAAAAATTATCAACATTATAATGCCCATGAAGGATTTCATTATGATGATTAATAATCTGCTCGGCTGTTAAAGATTGAGAATCCGTCGTTGAATGACCATCCTCCACAAGCGTGACATCAAAACCACTTACGGTTGCCATTCTAACTGCTGTATCAATACAATGCTCTGTCTTGCATCCCATCACAACAAGATGCTTAATCTGGTTATCTTGTAAAAATTTCAATAATGGCGTCCCGTAAAAAGAATTCGTCGCCTCTTTATCAAATATCGTTGCCTTTGCTGGAATATCAATATCCTGATGAACCTCGAAACCCTCACCACTTCCTTCAGCAACATCTTTGTCTCTTATGAAAACGACTAAACTATTTGAAAGCATTGCCTTTTTTATCACTGAATTAATATTATCTAGCAGAGTAGACTGGTTAAAAACGGCTTTTTCTTTTTCGTTACCATCAATCAATTCTTGTTGTGCATCGATTACTAATAAAGCCTGGTTCAATAAAAAACCCCTTTTCAATTAAAGTTATTCTTCCATCATTTAAATCGTAAATTTAATTATATAGAATCACTCTTTAAACTTACAATAATTACCTTCGTAAGTTCCCAAAACGTCGTTTGGGGACCATTTGAAACCCTTGTTGCACTAAAGCCCCCGTTAGTTTAATAAGAGATGTTTATCCACTGTACTTTTCCTTCATAGCTATTTCGATAATAGTTTTAATAAACGGTTCTTTCTTCTTTGTATATGTTGGTCTATCGAACTTATATTTAGAAGCAAGTTCTTTTTTTAATGAAGCATACTCTTTAGCTACATGGGGGTGTAACCTAAGATAATCTCGGAACAATAATTTTTCAATCCACTCACTACTATTAATTTCACAGATATGCAGATGACAAGTACCTTGACCCCATAATCCCTTCCTAAAAAACCTTCTATCTTTAAAATCAGGTTTATGAACATATTCATATTCAATTTCACTAAGAGGAATAACAAAGTTGGATACTTCATCTAAATCTTGTACCCCAACAATAATATCAATTATTGGTTTCGCTTCTAATTCCTTTATAGAAGTGCTTCCAATATGTTCAATTCCAACAACTTTATCACCTATAACATCAACAATTCTTTTTTTCTCATATTCAATTTCTTTTTCCCAATTAACGTTATAATCACTAAGATTAACAATTGGTTTCCTCATGTTGTTCCCACCTATAAAATAATACTTCTAAATCTATTTCTATAAAGCTTCGCGAAAACCTTCTTCAACAAAACTGCCCCGTTAGTTCAATAATTTCAAAAAAAATGAACGTTAATCCTTTTTGGATCAACGCCCCCAATAGTTGAAAAATAACTCTAACTTTTTTATCACTATAATAACTAATTACATCATTTATTGGGATATCCATTCATATTGAATATCAGGTAAATTTTCTTCATTTTCATGACCTCTACCTATAACTTCAAATCCATGTTTTTCATAAAATCGTTGTGCATTTTCATTTACTTCAAATGTGTACAATGTTAATCTTCCACTTGATTGTGCTTTAACTTTATCTAGTAATTTTTGACCTATTCCGATTCCTTGATAATCTACATGAATATATAGTTGGCTTATTTCCCGTTCATTATATGCAATTACTCCAACTACCTTTTCATCAATTAACGCTAAATCTATTTGAAACTGTTCAGGTAATATTTGATCTAAAGAGTAAACGTGATTTTCAAAACTGTGAATTTCTTTTTGACCAATAGCCCGTTCCTTACTATCTCGCCACATATCCACTGTTTGTTCAGCGTATTTGGAGTTATACTGAGTTATTTTCATTTTGTGTTGGTTCACTACAATACCTCCCCAAGTTTTGTTTACTGCTTTATATGTTGTTTTCTTGTTATATATACGATGAATACTACCTATTGCAGGTATTTTAGATAGGAATTAGATTTCCCTTCGTCCACTAACCTGCTCCGTTAGTTTAAGTGAAATCATTCACAATCTTTTTTACCTCAACAAAATCTAATCCTCTAATGTGTAGGGGTATATTTTTTCGCTGTAAAGTACTATCTCACTTTTTAAGTTATTTATTTCGGGACGATACCTAGCAACCTTTTACCCATTAACCATATTGCCAGACCAGTTGCCCACAAGATCAGGGCAGAGCCAAAGCCTACCACAGACATAAATGCATTTATTTGATGTTCCCCTAGTGTAACCTTCGCAGGCACAAACAGTAATGTAATAATAGCAAGTAAACAAAGGAGTGCACCTGTAAAATAATAGAGTCTAACTTTAAATAAAGGGGCCAATGGGATAAAATGAACACCGACAATAATAGCTATTAAGACAGGTATAAGTTCAGTGTGACGAGTAGCGTTACAGACAGCAATCGTAATTGCTATAGCCAAACCCTCTGCCGCGAAAATAATGTTAAACCAAAACCTCATATGTGTCCCACGCTTTAAATCTGTTTTTGAAACTTGTTCCGTTAATTCTCGCGATGCACGTAATAATGAAACACCGCAGATGAACAGAGCTATACCTATGGTAACAGCAGCAACTAACAACAATGGAACTCCCCAGCCTTGCAATCCCATAATTCCTGTGTTCGCCCACAGAGTTCCGAAAAACGCCATGAAAAATACACCAGATGCCGTTCCGTGTACTGCGGATCTAGGAATAGTTTTTGATGTTTGTGTCACAAATAAAAACCTCCTTTTAACCTAAGTATTTGTTCATTGCAACCGCATATCAACTTACCTTAGTATAAGAAAGTTTATTCGTAAAAAAATCCGATATACCTTTTTATATTTATATTCAGGTGGGCAAATTACTGAACCATTTTGCCCCTTTACCTCTATATGCCGTATTCACTATATGACCCGATTGTTGTACAAAGATCAACCAGGAATCTTCCACTAAACTGCTTCGTTACTTTAAGTACTTCTTCACAATTTCTCTCAATAATTACCATAACTTTTGAAGTTCCCTAATAAATAATAAAAGGATGTAACCACCCACAATGTCCCTAACGCTTCTGTAAAGAGCTTATAGCGAGCGGTAGTTCCCTTTCCGCTTTTATAGATGAGGTAAACTCTTTAGTTTTCTGTGAGAAGTCTACATCAAATAATCCTTACTTTTCGATCGTAAAAAAATCCTCCATTCAATTGAGTTGGAAGATATCCCCTGTACTATATTCACATAATTTTCAGGGTAATAAAAAAGGGATTCTGCATCAGTGACCGAAGTCCTGACCGTATCCCTAATTTCTATCAAACCCCTTGTTCTTATTTATTTTTGGACACTTTTTGGGCAACTTCTGAACATGAATAATACCTAATAAATACTACCTGTTGGGTATAATGTAGTTCCGCCAATCGAAACTTTTATTTCATTAGATAATGGAACATTGTATTCATCAATAATTGTTCTCCACCAATCCCATGCAAGACCTGTACATTCTCTTGCATAAATTCTAATATTTTTTGAATTAGGCGGTAGTGGTATTACTGTAGAGAAATGAGCTGTTTTGTCTTTCCAGCTTCCATCCCAAGTTTTATGGGATAGTACTTCTTTTCCATTCTCATCATATGAAAATTCATCCCAGGCTACTTCAAATTGAGCAACATATGCACCATAATGATCAAGGATGATACTGCCTTTAGAATATTCTGTAGCTGTCGTCTCGATATAATCTGTATTGTTATGAATAGCAGCAATCGAATTATCCTTTAAGAAAACACTTGTATATGATATTGGGTATGCTGGATTTTTGAGACTAAATTCTGCATTATCTTTAATTATTTTTCTAATATCATTAAAGTCTTTAGAGACAACCTGGTTATGCGCTTGTGAATCTCCACCTAATACTACAGCAGTAAAGGAACTTTCTTCAAAAATATCTTTGTACTGTCCACTAGTTTCTACATTAGTATTGATATCCTTCAGTAATGCTTTAAAAGCAGCTTGTACATCCTTGCTTTTAGAGCTTGTTTCTAATTTCACATAAATTGTTCTGCCATAAGCTACATTTGACACCATAACGGGAGGGGCATCATTACTTACCCCTTTACGAGTTAACTCTTCAAAATGAACACTGTCATCAAATAGGTCTGATGGATTGTTAGGTAGTTCTGCACTGACCGTATAAAATATTTGTTTATACGCCGCAACCATCACTTTTTTCTCTCCATTTGCAATCGCATTAAAATCAATCCCCAGTGAATTGTCGAGAACATTGGCGTTAACATTCAAAGTGCTTGCTATTTGAGATTTGCTATAAACCATAGATTCTGAATATTGTAATCTTGCAGGTAAAGTATGCGTTGTTGAATATTTTTCACTCCAAGTAGATACTAACTCATCTACTGCCCCAGATACATTACCATATGTTGGATTACCCACAGTCATAGTATTTTCTCTTTTCATGCCAGGTAAATCTATGCTAATATTTAACGGTTTTCTTTTGGCAATCAATAAACTTGGTTGATTGTCTACAAAAGCTTGGTTTGCAAGTTGTAATGCTCCTGGATAGGTACGATTCACCATAGAATCAATAATTGAAATATCTACTGGTGAAGTTGTAAGTGATTTTTTGTTACGTTCAACTACTATAAATTTATCATTTGAGTTTATACCTTCTTTTGGAACAAAACTATTAATCTTATCACCTTTCACTGCTAAAACTTCGCTGTTATTGTAGTTTAAGTTTGCTATACCAGTATCAATGTCATTAGGTTTACTTGTTTCACTACCTAAAGGATTATCAAGTGTTTCAGCAAAGGAAATAATCGGATAATTTATAATGCAAAAACAAACAGATAAACTTACTAATAATTTCATTACTTTAAAATATTTTTTATTTCCCAAAAAACCCCTCCTTTTTTAGGAAATTATACCACAAAAATATTTTGTTTAAATATAATAGTTTAGTCTCATATTTTAAATACTTGATAGCTAATAATTAGCTATATATGACATAGTCAGATATTAAATTTTAATTACTCTAGTCGTAACGGTTGCTGTCAAAGTCTCGCATACGCCAAGGAGCCATTTTCCGAGCATTGCTTTTTAGTCAGGGCAAGGGATTGATAGAAATCCTTGATTGTACGAGATCGATAACCACTTACTTGCATTTGATTAATAATTGTTCAAATCGCATCTGTAAAGAGCTTATAGGAAGAAGTAGTTGTTTTCCCCCTTTTAATCGAAGCGGTTTACTCTCTAGTTGTCAGTATGAAATACACCTCAAATAATCCAACTACTATATTCACGTAATTTTCATGGTAATAAAAAAGGGTTTCTACGTCAGTAACCGAAGCCCCGACCGAATCCCTTGTTTCTCACAAATCCTATTATCTTTTAGGTGAAAAATTTTAAGATAGCACCTTAGACAAGTCGTGGGCACCAATAAACCCTACGCAATACAATGAATAAATAAAAAAGCCTTATAACCGTTGTGGCTGTAAGGCTTGATAGTACGTCCCAGGAGGGAATTTGACATTCGCATAGAACCTTGGTTTTACTGGTTTTTCACTTGGGTTGTGTAGAACATGTGTAGAACAAAAAAATATGAATATTTATTCTACATTTATTCATGCTCCGGAACAGAAACACAAACTCTATAAATGCCACTTTACGATAGCAATGTTACCTTTATGTACAAATTTCTATAACTTGTGCAAATGCAAATAAATCAAAATATGAATCCAGCATAATTGTAACATATAGGAAAATTCTAGAATCCTTCATTTAAAGATGTTACTATTTTAAAGGTAGGGGCTACCAGATACTTATATAGTTATTTTCTAAATAATCATTTGGAGGTAGAAATGGAACAAAAGCTTATTGATCAATTGAACGAGTGGCATGAAGTAGACGAACATCAGCGAATTATCGATTCGCTTTCACAAATTCCTGATGAAGAACGAGACTATGAATCAATCAGCCTTTTGGCCCGAGCCTATAACAATTTGGGGCTTTACAAAGAAGCGCTCTATCAATTTGATAAAATTTCTGAGGCTGGCAAACAAGACTCTCTATGGCATTATCGGGTAGGCTTTGCTCTTTATCATTTAAAGCGATATGAGGAAGCAGCTCAAGCCTTCAACAGGTCTGATCAATTAGAGCCTGGTGTTAAAAGTACCGAGTACTTTTTAAGAACGAGTACTCATAAAGCGAAGAAGCAGAAAAATGAAGAACACCGGCTTGCCAAGAAGCAAGCTTACTTCGAGCTTGGCGGTTCCGCAGCAAAGGAGAGTCCTTTTTCAGATATGTTTCTAACTGATTTCTGGGAGGACAGCGGGTATGCTAGAACATCCTATCAATCTGAGCCACCGACGGATGAACTAATCGCTTCTATAGAAAAAGAGCTTTGTTATAAGCTCCCCTCCTCTTATATTCATCTAATGAAGCATCAGAATGGCGGGGTGCCGAAGAACACCTACTTTCCAACACAGGAACCAACTTCCTGGGCAGAGGATCATATTGCTATTACAGGGATTATGGGAATTGGTCGCGAGAAAAGCTATTCGCTGGGCGGAGATCTGGGCAGTCCATTTATGATTGAGGAATGGGGATATCCTGATATTGGCGTGGTGATCTGTGATTGTCCTTCAGCCGGTCATGATGTCGTTATGTTAGACTACCGAGCATGCGGTAAAGCTGGTGAACCTGAAGTCGTTCATGTCGATCAAGAAGATGATTATGAGATTACCTTCCTTGCCGATAATTTTGAAGAGTTTATAAAAGGCTTAGTGAGCGAAGAACAATATGATACTTCTGAAGAAGACAAAGAAGAAGCCTTGGATAAAGTTGCGCACGGTAAATTTTCTCCCCTGCTGGAGGAGCTGTGCACACCAGTAACCGAAGTGGAACAGGTTGAACAGAAAATCCGCAGTATATGTACACGGATTGTTGAAAAAAAAGGTCATTTTTCTTTTCATGCAGATGAATTATCGTATGTCATGTATGATGTGCAGTTTTGGTTATATACGAAGTCGTATCCGGACACCAGTCGTGATCAATATGCGGCAGCATATCAAAACATAATCGCTTTTGGCGGAGAATTCGGTCAAGGCGGATATGGCCCTTCTTTTATTACAGATTGGCTTGATCATCGCATCGAGGAAGGACGTATCGTACAGAATCACGGGACTATTCGCTTTACCAATGCGTTTGCGAAGGAAGTAATTAATAAGTTAAATGAAGGCTAATCACAGATTAAATTGCAGATTAGGTTCATCTCTAATAATGAAAAGAGCTCGCTTTCAAAGCGGGCTCTTCTTCTTGTCATCTTTTTTGGGTCTTCAGCATTCATTATTTTAGTGGCGGTTCCGCTTTAATCTTTCATTCCCCCACTCACACTAGAATGGGTGTATTGCTATAACTTTCATTTGGGAACGTTTTATGTATTTTGTTCTATATTAATTGATTATAAAATATTTAAGTACTGTTTTATTAAGTATAAATGATGTTCGTGGAAAAGATGCTCTTCTAAATCATTAAAATCCACCCAACGCATAGGTTCTTTTTCGATTGGTTCTGCAATTTTTTCTAATAGTTCACACAAGAATAATAATCCGATATTATGTTGAGAGTCATTGGGATATTTTTTAGAAACCCAATGTCTTTCAGCCTTTCCAATAAACTCAACGATTTGAATTTTATGACCTGTTTCCTCAATGCTCTCTCTTAACAACGCAGATTGAGGAGATTCATCTTCATCAATACCCCCACCAACTAAAAACAAATATCCGTTCAAATCTTCAACACACAAAAATTGTTGTTGGTCATTTTGAATAACAGCATAGGATCCAGTTCTTTTCCAATAATTCAAGTTATAATTACGTATTCCAAAAGTTTTCATTTTCGACCTCCGAATTGTAATTTTAAATAAATATTATATCATTAAAATGATTACCAAAGCGTTGTTTGGGAAAATTTTCTAAATGTTTGTTGTACTAAAGCTCCCCGTTAGCGAAAGATTTGCTTTCTGTAAAATCACTCTGATAATACTATTCTTCAAAGTAATCAGATTTTAAAAAAGGATTAACTCTAATTTCCCTTAAAAAGTATTTTATGGATGTATGCTTATTTAAGTATTCTCGTTTAGGAATTAACACTTCCCTTTTAAACGCTTGTGTAGTTCCTTGTCAATATTAAAAGCTGACTATGAAACTCAATGATCTTCAAGTAAAGCATCCGTTTAGCTTAAGTACATTAGTTCACAAAGACTTCTTATAAGTAACAAAAAAAGGGGCCAACAAAGAACCAATTATAAAATGAAAAAGAGCTATGCCAAGTATCAAAAGACCATTGCTATAAGGGGGCAGGGAATAAGCTAAGATGAGCATTGGAAGAATAGTAAAAGAGACAAAAATTAATCTGCTTGGGGCTGTTATCTTATGTGTTGTATCGCATTCGTTACATTTAATCGGTTTATAATTCCGCCAACAGGTTTTAGAGATTTCACTCCAACTGAAATGTGCATTGCATTTCTCACACTTTTGCATAGCTAATCACCTCCATTATAATTTCTAAATCTTCTAAGGTATTGATTTATTAACCTGCTGCGTTAGTTCAATAAGATAAAAGAGCTGCCAAGCAACTCAATGATCTTCAAGTAAAGCCCCCGTTAATTCAACAAAATCTATTTCTTTAATGACATAAATAAGGAAGGATTTAACTCAACACTTTCTATTACAATAGCAGTTAATCCTTTATCTGATTTCGTTTCATGCCATTCATCTTTTTCCCAAAATACAGCATCTCCAGACTGAACTTTAAAATATTCTTCTTTATCATTACGAACATACCCTTCTCCTGTTATTATTACCAAAAGTTGAGATACTACTGCTTGATGGTACCCTACAACGCCATTTTCATCTAAGTGCATATATCCTATATTAGTTGCTTTATCTGTTTGAATAACACGAGACATAATAAAATTTGAATTAAATTTTGAAATCTTCTTACCACTATCTTTACTAAATTTATAAAACTCCATTTATGTACCTCCAAAAGGATTAGTATATATAACACTTATTCAACCACGTTGAACAATAATCCTTTAATTCTTATTAAGCAAAACTCCCGTTAGTTCAATAAGAAAAAACTACCCAAAAGGCAGCCTTGTTTTGCTAAAGCACCCGTTTCTTTAAGAACATTTTTTCACAAACTTTATTGATTGCTAAATACTCTTCATTCATCACAAGGTTGATGCTCCACTTAAAAAACACTTATTTATGATACTGTTTTTCGGGCCTAGTTTAAGTACGACTTTTTACTAATACAAACATGCTGATTTCTGGTTCGTTATACAAGCAACTATTGATACAGGACCACTAATATTGACTATTTCCCCGAAAACAGATTATAATAATAGTAATTTATTGGAAAGAGGGATTTTTTATATGTATTTATTACGTTTACGCTAAGCTGGCAATGAAAAAGCAATACCCTCTAAATTGGGACTTTTTTTGTCATGCCTTGTAAACGAAGAAATACAATAGATTATCACTTTTTTACGGGTGATTTCTATATTTTTTCGATGCAGGCATAATAAATGTCTGCTTTTTTATTGCGTTTTAGACTTACTTTTTTTAGGGAGGACTATAACTATGCAGACGCTTCTATTCTTTTAATAATACGAGCTGGATTACCTAATCCACTCGTATCGATAAGCTATCGATACGAAATAAACTATTTCGGAGGTAGCGAATATGGAAAACATTAGCTTTGAGCTTAAAAATATAAATGTACAATTTTTAGAAAAGGATATCTTAACTATTCCACATTTAGCCGTTCATCAATTCGACCGTATTGGTATTGTTGGAAAAAATGGTGCTGGTAAAAGCACATTATTAAAACTATTAGCCGGAGAACTAAATCCACAGCAAGGTAGTGTATCTACCCATGTCGATTTTTATTATTTTGAGCAAACGAACCATGCACTTGTGCAAGATAATTTAGATGTAGCACTTCAGCATAAATTACATGCGGTTGATCCTTATAGTGGTGGTGAACACACGCGTCTGAAGCTCGCACAGGCATTTAGCCATTACTATGAAGCAATATTACTCGATGAACCGACAACCCATTTAGATAAAGACGGCATACGCTTTTTACAGACACAATTTGACTATTATTACGGGGCCATTCTCTTAATTAGCCATGATCGCTCGATACTAGATGCACTTGTCACAACAATTTGGGAAATTGATGAAGGCAAAATTACTGTTTATAGCGGTAATTACTCAGATTATGAGGCACAAAAGGAGCTTGAAATACAGCAGCTGCATGCCGCATACGATAAATACATGCATGAAAAAGCACATCTGGAAAAGGCTTCAGCTGATAAAATGAAAAAAGCTGCAAAAATCACACAATCAAATACTAAGTCGAAGAAAGAATTAAATACAAAGGCGAACCGTATGATTGAAACAAAATCTAAGGGAACGAGCCAAAAATCAGTGCATCGTGCAGCAAAAGCGATTGAAAAGCGCATTGAACAGTTACAGGTTGTCGAGCAAGTTAAAGAAACCATGTCCATTCAATTCCATCAATCAAAAGCATTAGAGCTTCATAATAAATTTCCGATTATGATTCAAAATATTTCACTAGCTATCGATGGGAAATTTCTATTACAACAAGCTCAGTTACATGTTGGTTTACGAGATAAAATTGCCTTGATTGGTCCAAACGGTAGTGGAAAATCTACACTATTCCAAGCAATCGTCGATGGACATGAAAGCATTGATGTATCACCAAAAGTGAAAATGGGTATCTTTTCACAGCTTGCTTATCAAAGCCTACCTAATGAAACGGTTGGGCATTTTTTAAACTCTAGAAGCGATTATAGTGATACTTTTATTCGTAGTGTGCTACATCATATGCAATTTAAGCATACTGATTTACAAAAACAAATTTCTGTTTTAAGTGGTGGAGAACGTATTCGTTTACTTTTAAGTGAATTATTTATAGGTCGCTATAATGTCCTCTTGCTAGACGAGCCAACAAACTTTTTAGATATCGCCACAAGGAAAGCACTCGCTAACTTTATACATGAATACGACGGCACAATTATATTCGTTTCACATGATGAATATTTTGTCGAACATGTTGCAACTCGAATTGTGGAAATCAAGGAGCAATCGTTAATAGAGAAGTAAAAATATGCATTAAAACTTACGATCATTCTAACTAATTTAAAAATCTTTATTTAAATAAATGAAAACTTAATAATAGTACAAAATCACCTAAAACCTTTTAAAACATGGGTTTTAGGTGGCTCTTTTGTAATCATTATCTAAGCATGTTCCATATAACTAGGTTTCTATCTTGATTAGAACTGAAATAAAACCGCACTTACTTATGGTAGGGTTCACCGAATCTAATAATTAAATTTGTTATAAAAATAAGATTCCTTATTGCACTATGTGCTCCGTTAATTTAATAAGAAAAAAGATCTGTTTAATACAGCTCAATGTTCTTCCAGTAAAGCCCCCATTAGTTGAACACTACTCCACTACTTCAATTTAATTAAACATAATGCCTTCAACTGCAACGAAAAAAATGTATAACGAAATGCATAAACAGATAGTACCCCACAATAAATTCTGAGTTCTTTTATATTCTCGTAAACCCATTATAAATAACGTTACACTTAGAAGTATTAACATCAATGGTAGTAAGTTGTAGTTTTCCGTAACCTTGCCGTAAATACCAATTAATATAACAAGAACTGCAAAAAGAAATTGAAATAACATTAAAATGTCAAATTTTTTTGCTTCCATTTTTATACCTCCAACTGATAATCTGTCACCTTCAAAGATACCTAATTAAACTAAACTGCTTCGTTAGTAAAAAAGGCTCTACTCCTTATTGAAGTAAAGCCCCCGTTAGTTGAAGAAGAAAAGTGAAGCGTATGCAACAATCGCGCCCTTATGTGGAACAAAAAATTCTATACTAGTTTAGAAAATCCCTTTAACTATCTACTCTTTGTGGGTTTTCCCAGTATATAAAGCCATCCTTAGAATAAGTTCGACTCATTCCTATCTTTTCAAGGACTCTTATTGACGCTACATTCTCTTCAGCACACTCCGCGACTATTTTATCAACCTGGTTGGAAGAAAGGGCCCAATCCTTAATACCATTTACAGCTTCTGTTGCAAAACCATTATTTTGATAATCAGAATTAATTCCATAACCTATTTCTACAGTCTTTTGATCGTTTGGTTTCCCTTTAAAACCCACATCTCCTATAACTAAGTTGCTGTCACAGTGAATGACAAACCAAACGCCCCAACCGATAGATTTAATATCATTTTTTAACTCCTCTAAATGCATTTCAATGTGTGGCCCCATTTCATACTTATCAGAAAAAGCATTATAGCTTTCCGCAGTACAAGGAACGATTAACAAACGATCAGTTTTGATTTTCAAATTATGCCCCTCCCAATTTTAATTAATTTTACCATTTAAAATCTACAGATTCCATTACTGCTTATTGAACTAAACTGCCCCGTTAGTTTAAGTGAGAAACTTTACAATCTTACTCTATATTTCAACAATATGGCCCTTTAACTAAAAGATGCATTCCTAAATAAACGCGCCCTATAGTTGAATATCATTACAAAGCATGTCTTTTAGAAGCTCTTAGGAAAACCACCCTTTTATTTTATAGGTACGCAGATTTCACAAAGATGATTATTAACCATTTTGACTACATACCTTTCGAGGATTGGTCTTGCTTCATCAAATTGATATCCTTGTCTTGATAACTCTGGAAAAATTTCAATCCACGCTTTCTGAACTGCTTCTGCTGTATGATTAATTTTAAAAACAGCATATTTTCCTCCAGCAATATTTCCTTCTCTTACATTGCCATCAGTTACTGAATAGTCGTTTGAAACAACTATGCAGGTATCATAACGACAGTTTTCGGGTTTAGTAGTTTCAGGATTATCCTGAGCAATTCCAAGAATTATTGATTCGTCATTAAATATGTGGTTAGATTTTGCCCATTCTTTTAACTTTTCCATTGTTTGCACATTGTTAATTCCATAAGGGCCAATCTGCCTTATGTAAGCAATCAGATATGCTGGAATCTTTTCAATTTTGACATTCATAAATCTCATCTCCTCTTATAACAATATTTACTTCACTACAAAATTATCATGTTATAAAAAAAGAATCATCAGAATTTTTAAACTCAGTATCGTATCTAAATTACTATAAAGTTTACTCCATTAAATGTCCCTTTATTGAAAAAGCACTTTCCTTATTCCAGGAAAGCGCCCATTTCTTGAAGATCATATACTGAAATAAACAAATTTAATCTTCAAAAAGTCGCATTCACTGTATAATGTTGACAACAAAAGAATAATTATTACATCGAAGGTGGTAGGTATATATTTAAGAAAGTTAGAACACTCAAATTCCCTATATCTACAATTAAATGAGATAAAATAACAAAACGCAAACTTTTCGTTTTTAGATATGTAATTGACCACACTATACCAGCTACTGATAAATAGATATACAAATGATAAGACTTATTTGCATAAGAAAATACTCCCCACATTAATGGATGGCTAATAACAAACAGTATAGTTGTATATAGAATCGCAAACCATTTAGGGAATTTAGTTAATAAGCCATCGAATAGGACACCTCGCCAATAGTATTCCTCAAACCAAGGATTAATTATTGCAAATAGGAGCCAATAGAAAATCAACCAAACTGAATTAAACATATGGTAATTCATTATAAGAATAGTTAAAGGAAACATACCGAATAGCATTGTTATTGTTACCCAAAAAGGAGCCTTCTTTGACTTTTGAAACCAATCACCTAGATTTTTGTTGCCTTTAAAAGTCCAGATAGAAAGACCAAGCAAACTCCAATATACTATCGCTAGAGGAATCCAAGCCCATTCACCAATAAAATGGGTAAAAGTTGTTGCTGTCAAAAAGCCTAATAATATAATGAAAAATGGTGAGGTGAACAAACACCAAAATTTCATATTTTGATTATGTATCCTCATTAAATACCTCTTTCTCTAAAAAATTATTTAAATATTTTAATGATCAATTCAGCTTCTGGAATCGGACATTCAGCCCACTGCAACTTATTAATGGCAAAACCTTGAATAAAAGCATAGTAACTGACGGCTAGTTTTAGTGGATTCTCTTGAATAATTTCATTGCACTGTTGTCCCTCTATGATTAGAGGTAATAAGCTACTAAATGGCGATTTGAATTCCTTTGAAGTTAAAAGTTGCTTCACTTCTTCAGTAATAGTGTCAGATGTACTAGCTTGTATCATAATTAAAAATAATAAGATTTGTTTCCCCTCCGATAAACTTTGGAGAATCTGATCTGTATTCCATTTAATTTTCCCTAATGGTGTGCCTTCTTGATGACGTGCCTTTTCTATAATCTGAACAGAACTTTCCGCAGCACGTTGGACTAAAAGCGTAAATATTTCTTCCTTTGATTTAAAATAATGGTACATTAGCCCGTAACTTAAGTTGGCTTCTTTAGCTATCTCACTGATTTTTGATGCAACCATTGCTCTTCTTGAAAATACCTTTAATGCAGCATTTAATATTTCTTCACGTCTTTCCCCGCGCAGTTCCAAATTTTAGGTTTCGGTTCTTAGCATTATAAAACTTCATCTTTCCACAATAAGTTTCCATTACTATCAAATGCTTCAATCTTCAATGGGTCTGGTTCTCCAGAATGTGATTCTTCTAAGGTATCAAAGGAAGTAAACCAAAATCTCAATCCCTCTTCAGTCTCAATAATTTTTGCTTCATTCTCCAATGTTCTTTGTTTTACTATGACTTTTATTATTTCCTCAGTAGTAATCACTCCTGCAAACATAGCTATTGGTATGGTTGGGTCATTATTCATCGTCCAATCAAATTCATCTTTTGGTTTTAATTCTGCATTACTACTATGAGTCCAATCCCCTGTTTTATCTGACCTGAAAGCTATACGAAACCCTGTTTCATCCTTATACAAGATAATTTCCCCATTTTCAAAATTTTCCTCATAAATAATCTCGGTTGATTTTGGATATGGTACGTTTTCTATAAATTCATCAGTAATCTTAATTGTTTTGTTAGAACAGGATGCAAGTATTAATATGATTGTAGAAAACAAAAAGAATATCTTCATCTTACTATCGCTCCTAAAAAAATCTTACTATGTATGTGCCGATAGAAATCAATCCATTATTGTACTAACCTGCATCGATCACTTAAGTACAAACTAAAACACAATACTATCATTACCATAAGTATTCAATTCTTCTTGATATTCTTCCTCCATTAAATGGCCTCAAAATGGAAAAAAACACTTTCCTTATTACAGGAAAGCGCCCGATTGTTGAAGTTCGTTATTGAACTAAAGCACCCCGTTAGTTTAATTGCAATCATTCACACACTAAAGGGAACGTCAGTCTAATTGTGGAATTAACCTTTGATTTGATTCCAATCTCTTTTTAACAAAGAAAAAGAGTAGTGGTCATAATAATTACCTCGAAATAAATGCTTATCTCTGTAAACCCCTTCATTCTTAAATCCTAGCTTTTCTAATAATTTTATAGAATTGACATTTTCCAAAGCTACAAATGCGTTAATTCTATTCAGTGCCATATTATTAAAGCCACTTTCAATAACACTTATCACTCCCTCTTTCATATATCCCTGTCCCCAATATTCGTGCCATAAATCATAGCCGATCTCCGCTATATTGTTCGTCCTGTCCCAACAATGAAATCCACACGTTCCAATTTGTTGATAATTATTTTTTTCTACTAATATCCACCGATTAAATCCCTTTTCTTCGGGATTTGAATTCCATTCAACAAACTCTGTAGCTTCTTTTCTAGTCGTAAACAATTCTTCATCATATAAAAATTCACATACTTTTTCGTTGCTGAAGAGTCGATAAATAAAGTCAATATCCTCTTTTCCCACATTCCGCAAAATCAATCTGTCAGTTTCTAAATTAGGGAAATTACTATGTACAGTCAATTTAAGCACTCCTTATGATAACTAAATTAGGAACGTTTATTCTTAGATGAACAACGTTAAATCTTTACGTCTTTAATATTTCGGCAGTCTTTAAAATATACCTTCTTATTCAACTATCCTGCCCAGTTAGTTCAAGAAAGAAAAAAAGAGCTGCATATGCAACTCAATGATCTACAAGTAAAGCCCCCGTTAGTTGAACAAGAAATGCTCCCCTAACGAGGTTTTGTTACCTAACTTTTATTTGGGAA
This sequence comes from Solibacillus daqui, assembly GCF_028747805.1. Classification (NCBI taxonomy): domain Bacteria; kingdom Bacillati; phylum Bacillota; class Bacilli; order Caryophanales; family Caryophanaceae; genus Solibacillus; species Solibacillus daqui. The sequence continues at coordinate 1,879,028 of NZ_CP114887.1, read as the reverse complement.
CGTTTTATGGATGTGATATTGTATAACGATGCACTTTATTATTTAAAGCTCATCTAGCGATACTCATTATGAGTAGGTTGAAATAAATTCTCGGCAGCTTTTCTAACCATTGAAAAATTATCAACATTATAATGCCCATGAAGGATTTCATTATGATGATTAATAATCTGCTCGGCTGTTAAAGATTGAGAATCCGTCGTTGAATGACCATCCTCCACAAGCGTGACATCAAAACCACTTACGGTTGCCATTCTAACTGCTGTATCAATACAATACTCTGTCTTGCATCCCATCACAACAAGATGCATAATCTGGTTATCTTGTAAAAATTCCAATAATGGCGTCCCGTAAAAAGAATTCGTCGCCTCTTTATCAAATATCGTTGCCTTTGCTGGAATATCAATATCCTGATGAATCTCGAAACCCTCACCACTTCCTTCAGCAACATCTTTGTCTCTTATGAAAACGACTAAACTATTTGAAACCATTGCCTTTTTTATCACTGAATTAATATTATCTAGCAGAGTAGACTGATTAAAAACGGCTTTTTCTTTTTCGTTACCATCAATCAATTCTTGTTGTGCATCGATTACTAATAATGCCTGGTTCAATAAAAAACCCCTTTTCAATTAAAGTTATTCTTCCATCATTTAAATCGTAAATTTAATTATATAGAATCACTCTTTAAACTTACAATAATTACCTTCGCAAGTTCCCAAAACGTCGTTTGGGGACCATTTGAAACCCTTGTTGCACTAAAGCCCCCGTTAGTTGAATAAGGATATTGCTTTCCCTAACCAAAGATTTGTGCAGCAATAGCAAACAACTCTTTATTCCTATGTGGCATTTTAATAGAGTTCTTTATCATTATCGGAGGATTACTAACTTTAATAAATCCACTTTTCTCCAAGAACAACATTAACTCGTCAGTACTGGATGTCACATCAATCCTTAACTTTCCTTGATGATTAAGAACTAACCCATCGATTATTAAAGCAGCTGTTTGTGAATCTGGTGCTACAATAGGTCCTATTAATAGATTTACTGGACCTAATATGGATAATCCAAATCCAATAATTTTCCCCTTTAGATTTCTAACAACTAAACATTGTTTTGATTGATTTATCCTGTTAAGAAGTAATTTTCTCCTCTTATCACCAAATGCAGCAGAATCTAATTCAATAATTTCATTAATATCTTTCTCTTGGTATTTCTCTAAGGTAATTTCTTGAGGATTATTAAACAATTTAGTTGGAATATAATTATCACTTAAATATTTATGTACAGAATCGACAGTAATAAAACCCAAGTTTTCATATAAAGGTTTTCCATCCTCAGTTGAAATTAACATTATTGAGGTATTTTGAGAAACACTGTCTATACACTCCTGAGTAGCCTTCTTCCCTAAGCCTAAACCTCTATATTCTTCATTTACAATAACCATACCGATTGAAGCTAAATCAGTATCATAAGGTATTATTGCAGCACTCGAAACAATTTTCCCCACAGCATTTTTATGACCGTATATTTTACCAGATGACATAACAGTTCTAATTTCATATTCATCATAATCCCAGCCGACTGATGTAGAAAGTTCTACTAAGCCTAAGACATCATATTTATCAAATTCCACTAATTTTAATACTGTTTTATTGTCTGTATACATTAGAAATCCCCCTATTTCATTTCTATTCTTATCATAATTTACCATCTATCCTTGTTCAACTAAACTGCTCCGTTAGTTTAAGTGAAATCATTCACAATCTTTTTTTACCTCAATAAATTCTAATCCTTTAATGTGTAGGGGTATATTTTTTCGCTGTAAAGTACTATCTCACTTTTTAAGTTATTTATTTCGGGACGATACCTAGCAACCTTTTACCCATTAACCATATTGCCAGACCAGTTGCCCACAAGATCAGGGCAGAGCCAAAGCCTACCACAGACATAAATGCATTTATTTGATGTTCCCCTAGTGTAACCTTCGCAGGCACAAACAGTAATGTAATAATAGCAAGTAAACAAAGGAGTGCACCTGTAAAATAATAGAGTCTAACTTGAAATAAAGGGGCTAATGGGATAAAATGAACACCGACAATAATAGCTATTAAGACAGGTATAAGTTCAGTGTGACGAGTAGCGTTACAGACAGCAATCGTAATTGCTATAGCCAAACCCTCTGCCGTGAAAATAATGTTAAACCAAAACATCATACGTTTCCCACGCTTTAAATCTGTTTTTGAAACTTGTTCCGTTAATTCTCGCGATGCACGTAATAATGAAACACCGCCGATGAACAGAGCTATACCTATGGTAACAGTAGCAACTAACAACAATGGAACTCCCCAGCCTTGCAATCCCATAATTCCTGTGTACGCCCACAGAGTACCGAAAAACGCCATGAAAAATACACCAAATGCCGTTCCGTGTACTGCGGATCTAGGAATAGTTTTTGATGTTTGTGTCACAAATAAAAACCTCCTTTTAACCTAAGTATTTGTTCATTGCAACCGCATATCAACTTACCTTAGTATAAGAAAGTTTATTCGTAAAAAAATCCGATATACCTTTTTATATTTATATTCAGGTGGGCAAATTACTGAACCATTTTGCCCCTTTACCTCTATACACCGTATTCACTATATGACCCGATTGTTGTACAAATATCAACCAGGACTCTTCCACTAAACTGCCCCGTTAGTTGAATAAGAACAGAGACGATTCTTCAACAATCGCGCCAGATTGTTGAATATCGTTCCAACATTATTGCCAAAGAAAAAAGCACACCGTTGTTAAATAAGATTAAAAAGAGATTTAATTACCAATTCTATTAATAACAATTCCAGGAGTTCTTTGTAAGTTTTTTACTTCCATAAAAATATTTAAGTTATATACAAAAACCATACTTTGACATTGTCTAAAGCATGGTATTTATTTGAACTAATATAAAAATGCTAAGTTGATTTTTTAGCTCAGCTATTTATTGAATTCATTAACTGGAAGAAGTATTCAGGTTTATGAGTCTTATTTAGGTTATACCATGAATGTAATGTGTCGGGTGCAAATACATCTAATTTTTTCAGTACTTCCATCGTAAATTCTAGAGGTGCTACTCCTGATGCAGTAATCAAATTCTCACCAGATACCGCAGGTCTCATCTCATAAAATTTTTCTCCTTTATAATTAGGACAGACCATTTTAATATACTCTAAGTCATTGCTTGTGTGTTTTCTAGAATCTAAGTATCCCATATTCGCAAGGGCCTCAGTTGCACCACAAATTGCAGCAACAATAGTACCAAGCTTTAAAGCTTCGCCAATTTTTTTTAAGATAGGTTGATGAATATCTTCTCTCCAAGTAGTTCCTCCAGGTAAAATTAAAAGATCCTTACTTTCAAGTTTACATTCATCAGGGGAAATATCTGGTTTTATGCTTAGTCCTCCCATCGTAGTAATCATTTTTTTATTAGCTCCTACTGTAACTACTTTTAAAGGTGCTAAATCTTTTTTGAAATATCTTCCTGAGTTTAGTTCAGCAATTAAATATCCATATTCCCAGTCTGACATTGTATTAATAACATAAAGATAAACTTTTTTTGTTTGCATCCAATAACACTCCAATCACAATTGATATAGCCTATTATAAAATAACTTCCCTGACAGTTAACGTCAGGGAAGTTATTATACTTGATGAAATTTTATTAGTTCCGACAGAACTTCAATAAGTCTTTTCTTAAGACTTATTGGCTCAATAACTTTAATAGATTTATTGTACGGTAAAAGTAAATAAGGTACATATGTATGTATCATATCTTTTTCAAGAAGAAAAACTGCTTGATTTGAAGTCCGTTCTTGTAAATAATGTCCTAAAAACCAATGTTGGCAAATATCAGCCAATACACTTTTATCCCCATTAATAACCAAAGAAATAATCCCTTCCTTATCTTCTATAGTTGGAAGAAGATTTTTTATAAAAAAGTCACGTGCGGAAAAATTTTCTGGCCGGTTAAACTTATTTTCGGTTGGCGTTAGACTTTCAATTCGGTCTACTCTAAAACTACGGATATCATTCCTAAGATGACAAAATCCAATCACATACCACTTGTTATTCCAATAGATAATTCTGTACGGATCGACCAATCTATAATTTAATTGCTTTTCGCCACTTTTATGGTAAAGAATTTTTACTGAGTACCCGTCAGCTACGGCCTGCTCCAACTCCTTCAAAAAAGGTTCCATAGAGAGTGAACTTAATCGACTTATTACTTCAAGACTAGTTATATGTTGGTTTATCTTTGTTTCCTGCTCTTGATTTGAATATTTGCTTAGCTTTGAAATAGCCCTATTTAGTGCTTCGCCACCATAATATCCAGCTTCTTCTGCAAAAACAGCAGCATGATAAAGTGAAGTTTGCTCCTCAAAATCAAAAAAAAGAGGAGCCTCAATAAAATTATTCAATAAAGTGTATCCACCGTTATGTCCTGGTTCTGAAATTATAGGTACGCCACTTGTTGAAATTGTATCAATATAACGATACACAGTCCTTATATTCATCTCTAACTTTTCTGAAATTTGTTTTGCAGTAATTTTTTCACCTGACGAAGCATCCATAGAATTGCTAACATATTGTCAATTTTAGGCATATAATTCCACCTCATATAGAATTTATTATCTATCATATAAGTTTATTTTTCTTAATTAGTAATAAGTAAACTTTAGTTTATCATTTAAATTCAACTTATTTCCTTGAATTAGATTATTCTGTCTTGTAAGTTTAAGAATAATTCTTAACAATCTATTTCTGATTTTTAGTATAACCCATCAACTGCGTTATTCCACAATCTGGCCCGATTGTTGAACAAAAGTTATACAACGCTCTTCAACTAAACTGCTCCGTTAGTTCAATTAAGAAAAAAGAGCTGCATATGCAACTCTATGATCTTCAAGTAAAGCCCTCGTTAGTTGAATAAGGATCCGTGTTATTCCAGCTTGAAAAATATTAAAAGCTGTCCTTTAATTTCTTAAATGATACTCTTATCGCCAACAAGCCGTTAAATGCCAATAATGTAACCGTTATGATTGTTAGGAACGCTAAATCAGGTGAAAACATTTCGATTGCATGCCATGGTGACCCCACAAATTTCAATAATACTGGAACAAGAATAGCTGATAAAATTAAGCAAAAAAAACCCAAGATAGCCCACAAACCATTTTTGCGTATTTTTTTTGACTTTAATTTTAATAGTAAATAAATGAATAACACAAACAGCATACAAATAAACCCAAGGCTAGCGAATTGAATTGTTGGCGTATTTTTTGGAATATCAACTGGTTGCTCCCCATTTAAAATATTTATAATACCGGTTTTAAGGTAGTATAATCCTTCTTCTTCTAACTGATTATTTTTATTTGTAAGAATTACTCCACCCCAGTCGGTACTCGGAATATAAAACATCTCTGCATGAGAATCAGGTGTTGAGCCTGAATGCCATATCATTTTATCCTGAGAGTCTGGATTAGATATTCTTATTCCTAATCCATAATAACGGTTTTCACCTGTTTGAATATGTGGAGTTAAATATTGATTCATTATATGATCACTTAAAAAATCATTGAAATCTTTCCCACTTAGAAATTTGATGTATTGGACTAGATCTTCAACACTTGCAGTAATATATCCATAAGGTGCTCCTCCATTATCATATGTTACGGAACTTTTCAGAGGTAATCCGAACCATGACTGATACCCACTTAAATATCCCTTTTCATAAGCTGTCTCATAATCTGCTGCTGCTCTATTCATTCCTAAAGGTTTAAACACATTTTGTTCCATGTACTCTGCATATGTTTGATTAGTAACTTCTTCAATAAGTGCTCCAAGAATTAAAAAATTGGCATTACTATATTGATATTTTTCTCCAGGTAATGCAGTAAGGTTAACGTTTGATAGACTCTCTACACTTTTCTTTATTGAATCAAAATCTAAAGATTCTTTGTCTGAGATTGATAACCCTGTATACGTACTAAACCCACTCGATTGGGTAAGTAAATGTTTGATAGTTATTTGAGCTACTTCTTGTTTATCTTCTAGCTCGAACCAAGGAATATGCTTTTGAACTGGATCATCAAGTTCCATCATATTCTCATCAATTAGCTTCATGATGGCTAAACCTGTTAATGATTTGCTGATAGAGCCTATTGTAAAAGGAGTTTCTGTCGTGACCTGTTCCTCCGATTCTCCTGTTATCCCCCACGATTTTGTATAAAAAACTTCATTGTTTTGAATAATAGCAATCGATGCCCCAGGAACTTTATATTCTTCTAAATACGATTCGATATAGGAGTCTAGCACCTTCTCAATATCTTGGTTTGCTGAAACTAGCGTTGTAGGAAGAAATATTGTATAACATAAAATGATTAAACTAATTTTGAATATTACTTTGAATATTTTCATATGAAAGAACTCCCCTCCATAAATAGTTTCGGTTGTTCCGGGAATACCTAAGCCTTCAACAGCACCTACAAGTGAACTTTATCATTTCCAAAAGTGTATATACTTACAATATATTCCTTTTTATATAAAGAATAGGTACCAAAGCATGAATTTGTGTCGGTCTAGAGGCGTAGGAAGTCATTGTCCATATAAAAAATATTAAATCACTTTCATTTTACCTTTCACTCGTCAAGTGCTCTAGTAGATAAAGGGAACATAAAAGCTGGTGATCGAGTCCTTATACGTGGTGCAGGAGGTGTCGGTATTTTCGCCATACAGATTGCAAAAGCACTAGGAGCACATGTTACAGTACTCGCTTCAAAAACTACCATGGATGCAGTAATAAATTATGGTGCAGATGAAGTATTCGACTATCGCAAAACATCACCTGAAGAACTCGAGTTGTTTGATATCATCTTTGATTCAGCAGGAAAAGAACTTAAAGCATTTAGAAAGAAACTTAAACCAGATGGAAAATTGCTCACAATTGCATTTGATGCTGAAAAACCAATAAGAGGTCTATTCAGTGTTCTTCTTTCTGCACGGTACAGACAGCACCGAACTCGTTTGGTAATTGCATTTCCTAATCGTAAAAACCACACACACCTTGCACAGTTAGTCAATAATGGTGAAATAGTTCCCGTCATCAATTCCATCTATCCAATGGAGCAAATTGTTGAAGCTCATCGACATGCTGAAAATCGTGGTATTTTAGGGGAAATTATTATTATTATACCTTAGTCTTGAACAAAGCAAGGTCAAAGAAAGAGCCATCCTGCATAGGATGGCATGTTTATTTTAGATATAAAAAGATTAGTTTAACTTTAGTTGTAACGCTCACTCCGTTAATTGAAAAAATGCACCCAAAGCATTGTTTGGGGACGTTTGTTAAACTAAATTTCTTGTCAGCAAAACTAGAGAGTTTAAAATTTCTTCGTCATTGATATTAATGCTACGTGACGTCTACAGCTATGTAAGTATTGCTATAAAGAAGCATGTGGATTCTCTTTACATTCCACAATTTTTGAAATTCCTTAATTGGAACTTTTCGATTATATTTTTTATTGTCATCGTCACAATTCACCAGGTGCCCTAACGATTCTGAAAGGTAAATATACTCTTCGTCGTAGCCTACAACGGGGACAAAATGCAAATTATTACGTCCCTTATGAACTTTAATAAAAACAATTACAGGCGTTCCTTTACTAACTTCGTACTTTAATGTATGTATATTCCCTTTATAGTAAATTGTTTTAAAGCCTTTTTCTCTTAATATTTTACGAATTCCCTTTGGATACACATTTCCTGCTTTTGTTTTACAAGGGAAATGTGTATATAACGATTCTCCCTTAGCTTCTATACCAAAATGACGTAATAGATACGCTGTTGAAAATGCTGCACATTCCGTGTTTTTTTGAAAATCTATTCGATTGTTTTGTTGAATAAGGTAATTAGGTGGATAATCTCTTTTGCGGAAAGTAGGTATAGGTAATGTCATTAAATATGCATTAATACTAATTGATATAACAGCCCATAAAATAACGGTTCTAATAATAAACATATTGCCTCCCACATTGCTTAATATTCGTATGAAAATAATATTTTATAACCATAATTAACCATTCCAGTTGATTATTTAAAGTATAACATTCCTAAACCGTCGTTTGGAAACATTTCACAAAAGAATGTTATTCAACAATTTGGCCCTTAAATGGAAAAAGGCGCATTCCCTATTAAAGAAATACGCTTTATTGCGGGATTGCGCAAAAAATACATTTCATAAAAGAATGTTATTTAACAATATGGCCCGATTGTTGAACACAAGTTAACCAACGCTATTGAACTAACCGCCACGTTAGCTTAATAAGGAATTTCCAAAATAGATAGGATAGATGTTAATTGCCTTTTGTACTTCCAATTATTTCACTATATCTTTCCCGTCCCGTCTTACCCAAACCGTGTCATCTTTTGTAATCTGCACAATATCAATATTTCCACCAACTGTTTGCAGCTCCTTACTTTTATCCACGTTTTCTTTCATCACTTCCGCAATGACGTTATAAGTAAATGCAATGAGCTCGTCGTTACTTTTTTGTATGAGTGCGGCTGCCATCTCGTCATAACTTATTGGTGGATGTTGCTCGCTAAATGTAATCATATTACTAAAAATTTGCTCATGGTCACTCCCGCTAAATCTAAAACCATACTCATCTATAGGGATTGGATAATTTTTAATATGTTCACCGTTTTTGAATTCCATCGATACGAACACTAAATTCCCTTCCTCCGCGCCACCTAGATGGATTTGAGTCGTAAATCCCGCATAATAACTGCAAAATTTTCTTATGACATATTCAATCGTATCAGCTATCGTCATGTATTCACTATTCGGATAATGCTCCAATCCGTAAACTAAATCATTAATATCCATATATCGAGAAATAATCTCGTTCGTTTCCTTATTGAAAATAACACGCGTTAAGCTGCCAGAAAAAGAAATCGCCACTTTATTCGGTAAAATGAATATTTTCCGACATTGATCATTGTGGACCGGTGTATTTTTCCATGACGCCCTACTATCAATTGCCATAATGATGGAATCCTTGCCCTTTACGTTTAACGCAACAGTCATTAAACCAATCCCCTTTCCCAAAAGGTATGGCTATTTTATGATTGGGCGTCAACAAATATCATCAAGGACGTACCGAAGCTAGCGAAATAAGCAACTATTCTTGCCTAAACGTTGTAAAACTGCTTAAATCTGATGGGACCCCATACACACAAGTCCTTTTGTTATTCATACAAAAAGCCGCGAATGTAGCTTTTGAATAAAGTTCGATTAAAAGTAAGTTGCAAACGCTGATTTTATACAGAAAGAAATCAACTGTTTTGAAACAAAGTTTGATCAAAACAGTTGGTTCTTTATTTATCTAGTTTGGTTATAATAAAAAAGATTGATTATTTCGGGATGCGAATATTCAATTAAAGCACCCGTTAGTTGAAGAAGAAAAGAATCACTTATTAAACAATCGCCCCCGATTGTTGAAGAACGTTATTCAACTAAAGCACCCTGTTAGTTTAAGTTCATTCCACTCATTTTGTTGATTTCTCCGCTACAATCTCAAACCTCGTTGTTGATGTTGACTCATCATGTGAGAAGGTAATTTTATAGTCTATTACTTCATTCGTTTCTATTTTACGAATTGATGTTGTTACAGCACCATCCCCTACATAAGTTAATTGACTATTATCCGCAATTTCGTAAGTTTTTACATCATCTTCTTCATTCGTTGCAAACCCCACTCGTAGAATCGTTTCACCGTAAACAAAAGCAAGATTGGAATCTGTGTTCGCTTCATGGTCATGAAAGGAAATGATCGCCTTTAACAGTGGTAGTTTACCATCTTCCACCAATACATAATCGGTTATTTCATAGTTGCTATAATTCTTGTCCTTCTTGAATGCCGCGATTGCATCATCCTTGATGTATGGCTTATCTGGTTCTTGTTGATCTAGATTTGTTGAAGTGGCAGGGGGTTCCGATGCAATCTTAGTAGTATTGGAACATCCTATTAGTGGCAGAGTCAACAATATCCCTAAAATTACTCTTGTTTTCAACATTTTTCCTCCCTCTTCTTTTCACCTTATTAGCTTTACTTGACCTAAATAAACTCTCCAAACAAGAGACATTGAATATATTTGATTTTCAGTACCGGGTTATATGGAGGTTGTAGAGTTTGAAATTCCAACTGACGTATTACTGGATGTCCTTGTAAGCAACAAATACATTAATTACAAAAACGGCACTATCTCACTCAATGGAAAGTACCATTTTTTGTGGTTCCATAATATCTGTTGGAGTTTTCACGCAATTTGTTACGTAAAAAAACACATTCTCCCTACTTTTCAATTTCTCAGAAATAAAAAATTCAATGCCACCAATACCACTCACTTCGAATCATCAAACGATTTTTGAAAAAAAAATCAAGCATCTACTTCATATACCGCTTGATGTGCTTATTCAAAACGCATCCATCGAACCTAAATGATAGTGGCAATGCCTAAGAATGCAAAAAAACTGAATAATAAAATTTATTATTATTTTAACTTTTTAAGTACTTCATACGTCTTTGATAATGAAGCACTTAAAAAATAAGAAACGTGCGTTATTACCCTACATACTAATAATTTCATAGATAAATAATGTGAAAGAGTTTTTATAGGTTTTTGGAGGAATATTTATGTTATACAAGACATTCAATCAACGTTATATCCCGGGATTAGATGGGATTAGAGCTTTAGCAGTATTAGCTGTAATTGCTTACCATTTTAACTTTAGTTGGGCCCGTGGGGGATTCCTAGGAGTCGATATCTTTTTTGTTTTATCAGGTTACTTAATAACCACTTCCATTTTACCAATTGAAGGAAATAAGTTAACTGTTAGTTTGCGACAATTTTGGATTAGACGGTTTCGACGTCTACTTCCAGCAGCATATGTTATGATTTTGACTACTTTCGTATGGGTGATGTTATTTAATCAGGAACTTCTAAATACTTTGCGCGGAGATGCATTATCTTCTATTTTTTACTCAAGCAATTGGTGGTTTATTTTTCACGAAGTCTCATATTTTGATAGCTTTGGATCTCCTTCACCTTTGAAAAACTTATGGTCGTTAGCAATTGAAGAACAATTTTATATCATTTGGCCAATTCTGTTGATTATTGGACTATATGTATTTAAAAAGCAAAGCAAATTATCAATTATCGTCTTTATCGGGGCATTTTGTTCAGCAATGTTAATGGGCATACTGTATCAGCCAGGAGCAGATCCAAGTCGTGTCTATTATGGGACAGATACTCGATCATTTGAATTGCTGATAGGCTGTTGGTTAGCTTTAGTTTGGCCCATGAAAAGACTTTCGTCCAAAAAACTTTCTACTGAGCATGTTTATAAACTAAATAGTATAGGATTAATTGCCTTTAGTATCTTCATTCTCAGCATTTTTTTTGTGGATGAATATCAAGCATTTCTTTACAGAGGAGGCATGTTCCTTATTTGCATAAACTCAGCGGTATTAATAGCTTGTGTTTGTCATCCAAGTAGCTTTTTAGGGAAAATACTTTCTTTGAAGCCCCTTTGTTGGATCGGTTCAAGATCATATGGAATCTATCTTTGGCATTATCCTATTATTGTGTTGAGTACCCCTGTTCACGAAATAGGAAATCCAGTATACTGGCGTGTCGGTTTTCAGCTAGCCCTTATTTTGATAATTGCGGAATTATCATATCGCTTTATTGAAATGCCGATTCGTAAACAAGGATTCCGATTATATTTTCGGGAGTATCTATTAGTAAATAGAAATAAGTGGGGAAGCTTTTCGTTTTCTAGGAAAATATCCACTGCCCTTATCCCTCTATTCCTTCTAATATTTTTTACAGGAATCTCAGGTGTGGTAGGTACAGATCAACAAGAAAAGGATTTATATCCAACAAAAGTTGAAATAAATCTTGGGGAACAATCTTCTTCTATCGATCAGAAAACACCAGAGAAAAATGATACTAATCTAGATAAAGAAGTTAAGACAAGTGTGGACCAAAACACTGAAACACCTCAAACGGAGAAAAACGAATCAAGCGTAAATCCTTTGAACGAATCTTATACTGGTATATTAGCCATTGGAGATTCAGTAATGATAGATATTGCTACAAGCTTATCTAATATATATCCTAATATTACCATTAACGCAAAAATCGGACGACAAGTTTCACAAGCTGTCGATTTGGCACCTAGTTATGCTCATTTCAATCATCAAGAAAAAGCAGTCATTATTCAACTTGGAACAAATGGTTATTTTACGAATAATCAGATTGACACGCTACTAAATGCTTTTTCGAATGCTGATATTTATTTAGTAAATACGCGCGTTCCACGTTCATGGGAGGGGAAAGTGAATAATTCTCTCTATAAAAAAGCTCAAGAACATGACAATATTACGTTGATTGATTGGCATTCTGCGGCCCTAGACCATCCAGAATATTTTGCTTCAGACGGAGTACATTTGGAACAAAAAGGGATAGAAACCTTAACAAATTTAATTCAACAATCAATAAATACACGTACGAATGGTTAAAGATATTGTTGGACTATTGCAGTAAAGTAACTATTCTTTGATACGAATACACGCCTGGTGATTATCTAGTTTCTACCAAACTTTTAATCCTCTGGCTGACGCTGTGTATCTTCTTAAATCTGTGGTAATTTTTACTTTATATATTTTTGGGCAAGGTTGTTTTCTCAAAGATTATTGCTAAACAAATCATAGGGTTTAACATAAAGAAACAGACAATACTCTTCATACATGTAGATTATTTGTCTGTTTTTATGTGTAATTTTCGCAAATCGAATGTTTAACTAAAGCTCCCGTTAGTTTAAGATGAATACTTCACAAACTTTGGTTAATCCCGCCGAACTTGTCATTTCTTTTGATTTTAAGTGCTTTAGCGAATACATAACCAGTTAATCCTAGTGATGCACAAATAACATAGCATTTATAATTTTCTTTTTGTAATACTTGTTCGAGTTCATTCGTGTTACCGTGCCAAATCGGCCAAGCATATAATTTAAAGTTCTCAAATTGTTCTCTGTTCTCTACAAAAAATGTATTTAAATCAACTTCATCAATATCAAACAAAATACTTCCCGCCATTACATGACGGAAATCATGTGCTAGATATTTCTCGAATGTAACAGTTACAATTTCATCTGTCACTGTTTCGATATCTAAAGTTAACTCATTTTCTAGAAAACTTGCTGAGTACCCAATTATCACACCATCGTGAATAGATATTGTAATTCCCATCACCCCCATAAAATGCTGCGTTGTTTGAATAGGAAATAATAATTACCTATAGCAACCCCATGATATTTTACTAAAGCCCCTGTTAGTTGAATAATAAAAGAATCTTAAATTTCTTTAATAATCTCTACTCTGTTTCCAAAAGGATCTCTAAACTCAAAACGTTCAAAATTTGGAATTGGTACTGAATCCAATATTTTTATATTATTTTCCACCAATACTCTTCTCCAATATGATACATCTTCTACCTGGTATGCTAAGTGGGATTTAGTTGTTAATCTATTAAAGCCATCTTCTGTTCCTACATGCACCTCTTTATCACCAACTTGTAACCAAAAGCCCCCTCTTCCTTGAAGTGAAATTGGCTTTTCAATTTCTTCTAGTCTCAATACATTACAATAAAAATTCTTACCTTCCTCTTCAGCACCTTTTGGAATAGTTATCTGTGCGTGATGTAATCCAAGAATCATATAAATACCCCCTAAGTATTAAAACTATTTCTTATCTTTATTGTACTTAATAATATATATATATTTCAAATTATGTATTATTTATGTAAATTCATTATTATTTCTTAATGAATTAAACTGCCTCGTTAGTTCAATAAGAAAAAAGAGCTGCATATGTAACTCAATGATCTTCAAGTAAAGCCCACGTTTGTTTAAATAAAGCTCATCCCAAAGATACAATTTAATTTGTATTAACACTCACCATGTGCTTGAAATTTCTTAAGCACACGAAGACCGTAAAAGCCACACTAATTAGACCACTTACTAAAGTAATCCAGAAAAAAATTCTTCCGCCTATTGTTGTTGAATTAAAAATAAAACCACTTAGTAGTATCATAATACAACCTATTAATCCCAAAAAACCAATAGCCCATATAGGCTTATATTTTACCAAATAATAACCAACTACACTCAAAATGTAGCATACACTAACCATCATAATAGCAGGAAATAGTGGTTGAAATTTAGCTGCATAAACAAAATAATCAAGTTGACTAATATCTCGACCATTCGTGATCTCAATGTTAAATAATTTGGTAAACGGTGTTGAATACCCCCATTCCAAAGAATTATAAGTTATTGCACTTCCTTCATACCAAGCTATTAATGTTGATACCACTAAAGTAAAGATTCCAACGATGAGTTGTAAAACATACTTAAACAATTTTCGTCCTCCGAATAAATTCTATTTATTACCAAGACGGCATTAATTGCTTTTTGTTCCAAAATCGATTATTTTGTCGCCGTTGGATTTAAATAGCTTTATTGCTATTCAACACCTGCTCCGTTAGTTTAAGTACATTTCTTCACAATCTTCACAATTATATCAACATAAATATCCAATAAAAAATCATCTAACCTCTAAGAAATATATAGAGGTTAGATGATTTTAATCAATCTTTATTACAAATTATCGATCTTTATTATAAATAATCAATCTTTATTGCAAAGCTACAATTGAGAATTCCTTCCGCTTTTTTGTTCTTAGTTGATCTCAGTTTTTAATGATTCTTCCCAATCTTGTTCATAGTCCTCTTCATCAAGAACAACGTTATAAATTTTCCATTTACCATCATCGTTTTTCTTAAGATAAGCAGTTCCTGATAAGTCAATTGTCGTGTTAAAAGACATATCTGTAGCTGTCATAGATACTTTATATACTAAGTTATCAATGCGGACTTGAGCAAAATGATTATTTACAGAAACAGCATTGATCGCATATTCACCAATCTGTTCCATCATTAATATAGTATCTGTTTCTTCAAACATACCTCCCATATCCAAACTATCAAGTGAATATGCTAGTTGGTAACCAATTGTCGTTTCACGATAAAGTGCTTCTAATGCTTCTAAGTCTTGTTGTACAGTGAATTTCATCTCATCTTTAATGTTACGATCAACTGTTTGAATGATCGCAAGTTGATCTTCATCTGTTCCGGGCACTAGATGCAAGGCACGGTCAATCATTACGATAGCTTCAGCACGAGTTGCATCATTGTAAGGTTTGAAGACATCTCCGTACCCTTTGATAATTCCTACAGCTGCCGTTTTCATAACCGCTTCATAGGCAAAATTCCCCTGCGGTACATCCGGGAATACTATTCCTGTTGCTGAAAAATCAAGCGTTGACTCGAATGCACGGTAAATCATGACTGCCATTTCGTTACGTGTAATCTTATCATTCGGTCGGAATGTACCGTCTGGTTTACCATTGATAATGCCTTGGCTACTGGCAACCTTAACATACTCGTAATACCAATTCGCCGGTTTTACATCAGGGAACGATTTAACTGTTTCACCTGCATGTAAATTCATCGAATTCACTAAAATTTTAGTGAATTCAGCACGAGTAATTGAATTTTTTGGTTTTATAGAGACGTATGTATATTCATATTCCTCTCCATCTTCCTCAACCGATTCTGTTTCCACATACCCGTCTATGATATCCGAATACAAGAAACGTTCCAATTCATTGTATGCCCAATGATCGTAATCAACATCATCCAAATAATATAAATCGATGGATTTTTCTGCTGCTACTGCTGGCGAAACAGAAATAAGTCCAAATAATACAAGGGAAGATAAAAAAACATATAGTGCTTTCATTGGTTTGCCCCTACTTTCTTCTATTAAATTTTTACCAATAGACGTAGTGTACATGACTGATACAGATATTAATAGAGTTAAAATTATGGAAATGCGGAATGTTTTCGAGAAAGGCGATTCATATAAAATTAGTCGTATTCCTCATGAAAATCTGATGGAGGTTTTATTAGCTAACGATTTGGTTACATTAGAGTATCATTACGAACCGAAAAAGAAAGTATTTCAGGGAAAAAGGCAAATTTGGCTTCCCTATAAATTAGTGTTTATAGTTTTTAGGTGAATTAATTTAACAAATTAAACACTTTCACAGCTAAAAAATGGTAATTAAACTTACAGTATTCCACAATCTAGCCCTTCAATAAAAATGCGCTGATTTTCTTAAAGAAAAGCGCCCGATTGTTGTATAACGGGTGGCATCAGATTTATTCATTTACAAGGTTAAGGAAGAAAAACGTGCCCAAACATCGCTTTGTGGGACATTTTCAACTTAAATTTATGGTAAAATAATACAAAATATTAATGTGGTATTAACGTTTAAAGAAGGGAGATATTATGAAGAAAAAGGAAAAATTAAAAATATGGTCAATAATTTTAATGATATTACTGCTAATTGCTGGATTAATATTATTTTTTTTAGGACATTATAGTATATCTTTTATTTTGCTCGGGATTTTTGTAGTAATTATAACTGCTATTAGTAATTGGTTACGAATGGAAAATGAAGTTTACATTCACGAAAAAAGCTATAAGAATCATAATAAGTGGTAACTATAGTGAATAGTTATTAGAAAAACGACGACCCAAAAGCTCTATATATTATGGATAAACAAACTAACAAAGCTGATGAAAAGTTTATAGTAGGTAGCATGACTTTGTATAACAAAAAAATAGGTCCTGGGCTAAATAAAAAAAGTTCAACCAGAAAGTTCTGGCTGAACTATATAATACGAAACTTTCGCAACAAAAATTTGTGCTGTTCCGGAGACCATTCAAATGAGTTTATATCTGAAACGTATTTTTCCAATAAACGATGTCCCTCGTCAATACCACAACCCTTAGGTAGTTCAATTCCACCAAAGGCTACATTTGAAATTGTCGCATCAAACTCATAATCATAATCAATTTCTCCAGAATAGTTTAATGCAATCTGACCAGTCCAATGCACGGTAAAGGCTGAAATACTTTCATCCTTTTCAAAGCGAATATGATGACCAGCGACAGCGTCATGACCCAATAAATAAATTCCGAAAGCGCTGTCGTCAAAACTCTCATTTGACTCCAATGGTAACATTTCTACTTGAAATGTCGTTGTTTTGTTATTATAAAAATCTAGTTTATTCATTTCTGTTCCAGCCAAAAATCCTTTATTCCCCCAATATGTGGAGGATATTATCGCTTGATGGTAGTTATTCCATACCCCTTTGTGAAACCAACTGTGTGTATCTTCAGGTATGTCGTCCTCCTCAATATCCTCTGAGTCCTCTTCGTAATAGTCTGCTGATTTCAAATGCAAGTCGAACCAAATCCCACTATCAGGATTCAACCTAGCGAGCCATTCAAACTCCTTAATGCCATGTCCACTAGGCCACGGGTTGTCTTTAAAATAAATCCGATTCATAAGTACTTCTCCTTTTCTCCTAATGTAAATTTTATTTACTATATTTCCCGAAATATTTCTCCAAACGTTCTTCATTAATTGCATACTCTCCACGCCATGCAGCTAGTGGAAGAATAATATCCGAACGTGGGGAGCCATTTGCTTTCTCATAAAGTTTCATTCTTTCCTCGGTATCTATGAATTTATCAACCATTGGCGGATAAAAATCATTCGGGATTATTCCAAGTTCTGCCAAGGATAATAGCTGCCCACGTACACTATATTTACTGAACTTAGGAAATACTTTTTTCGATTTAATTCGCTGTTCTAACTTACCTGGCGTTTCTCCTTGCGGGGCACTTCTGATTATATCTATTAACTTTCTAAAGATTACTATATCTTCTTCTGTTGGGGTTGGAACCTCTAGCTGTGAAAACTCTCTTAATTCTATCAACATCAATTCAATACCTTCATTCCATGAACTACCAAAATAATAACTGAATAACACTTCCCCCACATTTAAGTATTTTTCTTTTTTAACACTGCATTTTTTACAGTACTCTGTATCACTTAGGTAAGAATGATTTTTACATTGATTGGCATAAAGATAACTTAATATTGGTTGTCTTCCCCTTGGAAAACTTTTCATACCTGCTACATAAGCTTGAAGTGCTTTATCCATCGTTACATTGAAATTTTTGTTTAATAGCTTAAATTCATCGATCACTAGATCGTGAGTAAAATGCTCTATCTCATTTAATGGGTAATAACTTTCTTCCAAATATGTCTTTTCCTCATCTTTTAAATTATTTGTTGAAAATAGATAAACAGCTCTTTCATTATCCCATACATCTCCATGATCAATTTCTCGATAATAACCTTTTTCGTCTTTTTCATATCTCTTTTTGTTATAAACTTTTTTTAGGATTTTTAGTAGTTTATCATTCATATGATAGTTCATAGATTATTTCCTCCACTATTATTATTTGAGTAGAATCCTACATATTGTGGTACATTTTCGTTGGGATTGATATCGTAGGTTCCGAAAGGTTCATTTTAGATACTTTTATCATAACATTTCACAATGGATTTCTATTATTTACTGGATATTTAGGAAAAAAATAGTTCATCGGATGATGGCCGTGTATAACTAAAGCACCCGTTTCTTTAAAAAATTTTTAATGAAGTCCATATTTTAATATCTGATCTCTAATTACCTCATTGCCAAAAGTGAACCATAATAATAGTAATAAAATTACAACTCCCATTAAAAGACTAAACCAAGCAAAGTATTTATTTTATTTATTTATTGAAGAATATAGAACGATTAGCAACACCCCAAAAGCAAGTGTAATTACGGTAGAAAGTTGTCCTGTTAACGTTTCAAAAACCATAAAATCCCTCCCTTAATCATAGGTATATTTTAACATTATTTTCTAATTTCTTGTTGAACTATCCTGCACCATTAGTTCAATTAAAAAAAGAGCTGCATATGCAAGGCACTGACTACCCTTTTTGAGACAAGAATAAAACACCCTTTTATGCAGCCAATTGACGGTATTGAACCGGCGATTGGCTGTTTAGTTTCGTTTGAATACGGATATTGTTATAATAAGTAATGTATTCTTCGACAATCTGTATCACACGTGCGTTCGTTGTGCGATAGATATCGTCGAGATAGAACGTTTCAGACTTTAGCGTGGAATGAAACGATTCGATTGGGGAATTATCAGCTGGCGTGCCTTTGCGGGACATGCTCATGGTAATTCCTTTTTCTTTGGCTGCTTTTTGATAAGCATAGGATGTATAAACGGAGCCTTGGTCACTATGCAGAATGCATCCTTCTGGTAGCTTAGGCAATTGATAGAGCGTATCCAACACAAAATCAGTGTCTTGTTTGATACCAGTAGTTTGTGCCACAATTTCGCCATTGTAGACATCGAGAATACTAGAAAGATACATCATCGATTGTCCAAAAGGCAAGTACGTAATATCCGTGACTAGCTTCTCCATAGGCTTAGATGCTGTAAAATCGCGTGCTAATAAATTCGGTGCGACGTATGCTGGCTGCCCGGTACGCTTCCGTTTCTTCACCTTTACTTTACATTGCCAACCATATTTTTGCATAACACGCTGCACAGTCTTCCTACAAACTCCTGGGTACAGATTAGCAATCTTTCGATAACCATATCGAAATTTATTCTGTTTGCACAAGTCGCCAATCTGCTGATCTCGAATCTCCTTTTGTGTGGATTGATCCACATCCTTTCTCCAACGATAGTATGACGAGCGACCTACGCCTAAATGACGACAGATTTCACCAATTGGCATAACATCTTTTAATTCTTCAACTAATTGAAGTACTACTTTTGGCGCCACTTCCCTTCCAATTCCGCGTACTTTTTTAAAACTTCAATCTGTTGTTTCAACTCTAGATTCTCTGCCTGTAGCTTGGCTGTCTCACTTTCAAATTCCGGTCCTTTGCCGAAGGCATATTGTTTACCAACTGGTTGTTTAAGACGGTGCATTTCACCATTTCGATACCAATGCATCCATCGCTTCAACTGCGTATAGTTTCGAATGTCCAATTCTTCCATTACTTCTTTTACCGGTACGTTAGCCATTCGCATTTCAATTGCCTTCATTTTCACTTCTACTGGATAACTGACTCTTGTTCCCATAGAAAAACACCTCCACATTGATTATTTCAGGTTTAAGTCCCCGTTATTCAATGAAAGGTGTTTTTATTTGTCTCATGTTATTAGGTCAGTGCCGCAACTCAATGACCTTCAAGTAAAGCACCCGTCAGTTTAGCAACTCGCTTTACGCATCCTAATTTTTTAATTGTTTGGTATTTATAAAAAATGCTGTTCCCATTATAAATATGCCTAAACTTTGAGCGTATAGCCAATATTTCTAGGACTAACTTCAGCATATTCTAAATACTATTTCTCCTCACTTTAAGTGAATGTTCAATGATTAAGTCAAGTAGCTTATGATAAGGAATACCCGTTCCCTGTGCACTTTTTGGCAGCAAACTATTTTTCGTCATCCCTGGTAATGTATTAACTTCCATCACATAAGGGATACCATCTTGAATCATCATGTCGATTCGGGCGTAAACACTACATTTCAAAGAATTATAGCAAGTCATAGCAGCTAAAGAGACACGGGCATGTGTTTCGGGAGGGAGCTGGACCACCTCTTCAATCGTAGCCACATCATTATATTTGGAGGTATAATCAAAAAACTCTCCCTGATGACGAATCGAAATCACAGGTAAAAGCTTTCCATCCAAAATGGAACAAGTGATTTCTTCTCCCACAATTAGCTTTTCAATTATCACTTCGGAATCCCATTTGAATACTTCCGCAATAGCTGGCTTTAGTGTTTCTTTATCATAAACAATTTTTACTCCCACACTTGAACCGCCTGAATTAGGTTTCACAACTAGCGGGAAACCCATTTTGTCTAGTTCATCCATTTTATGTTCTTCCATGTTCGTAAGGTGAATCCAATCCGGTGTTTGCACGCCTTCAAAGCGGATGATTTTTTTTGAGATATTCTTATCCATGCATAAGCTGCTGGACAGAATGCTACTCCCAGTATAAGGAACTCCCATGGTTTCAAGAGTACCTTGAATAGTGCCATCCTCACCGAATTTGCCATGCAGCGCCAGTAGTGCAATGTCAAGATCGTTCACCTTTTCCACTAAGTCTTCTTTGTTCTCTATGTGAATCGGTACAATTTCATATTTATTTTTATCTAAATGCGCGATCATTTCTTCACCTGTCATAATCGAAACTTGTTTCTCGGAAGAAACCCCTCCCATAATTACGCCAACTTTCATTTTTCTAGCCCCCATAATTATTTTTTAACGTATCCCCTATGATTTTTATGCCCTGAATAATCTCTCTTTCATTCAGCCTAGAAAATCCTAATCGTAAAGTATGGTTTCCACTGCTGTCCGTGTGAAAAACATTACCAGGTAAGAAAATAACGCCCCTTTGATAACATTTTTCTAAAAGTTTTTGTGAATCAATGTGGTCTTCTAGTTCTATAAAAATGTGAAGCCCTCCGTCACCAGTTATTCGTTTGAAAGGAATAAATTGCTTACAATAATGAACGGTTAATTCATACTTTTTCTTATAGACTGATTTAGCTTTTTTTATATACTTCTCAAAGTATCCATCAATCAAATATTGATATAACACAGCTTGATCTAATGTAGACGTATGAATTGTTCGAGCTCTTTTCATACTTTCTAAGTAATTAATCAAATCTTTATCTGCCAAAATCCAGCCAACCCGTAAACCAGGAAAAAGAATTTTAGAGAAGCTACTAATATAAATAACATTATTACCTTGTCCGGCGAAGGATGCCAATGATGCGAGATGTGACCCTGAATAACGTAATTCTTCATTAAATCCATTTTCAATGATAGGAAGCTGATATATGGAAAACAAATCCATGATTTCTTTCCTTTTTTTTGAAGACGTTACGATTCCAGTTGGATTATGGTAAGACGGAATTAAGTACGCAAAATCATATTCATTTTTTGATAGGATTGTTTCCAACTGACTAATATTGACACCATCATTATCCATTTCAATTCCATCAATTTCGAAGCCATGTAATCGAAAGAGCTTAAGAGCAGAGTCATTGGTTGGATTTTCACAAATAACACGGCCGCTCTTTTTCTTTAAAGAGGATAATATGAGTTCCAGACCTTCCGTGAATCCATTGGTAATTAAAATATCTTTATTTCGAGTGTCTACTCCTTTAATTTCCATGTAGCGAAGTAAGTATTCGATAAGTGGTTTATAGCCCTTTGCATATCCATAGTTAAGAATGATGTCTCCTTCAATAGACATCCGATTTAAAAAAGCCCGTTTAAAATTTTCTATATCAAAAAGCTTTTCATCGGGTGCGATGCTATTAAATGAAATAATTTCCTTATTCCAGCGTACACCATGCTTTTTAAGGTCCAATTCATCTGCCAAAAAGGTTTGCTCGTTAACTTTTTCAGTCCAATTTACTTGGATGGATGGGGATTTGATTATCTCAACATGACTGACAAAGTTTCCCTTTCCCTTTACCGCATATATAAGCCCTTCTTGTTCCAAATCCGCATAAGCTGTTAGAACGGTGTTTCGGCTAATTGATAATAAAGAACAGAGTTCACGAGTGGATGGAAGCTTTTGGTGCTCAAGTAAATGCCCGTTGGTTATCATTCTTTTTAAATATTCCTTAAGTTGTATATATACAGGACGGCCTTCCGTAATCTTAAAATCGTTAAACACTCAATTCATCCCCTTGCTAACATTTTTACATTCCTGCACTGATTTCAAAAGGTCCACCCAATATGTATTTTTACTGCCTTGTGGTAGCTGTGTGGAACTATCATGTTTTTAAATATGCATTTGTTTATTTCATTTAAATACTATATTTAGAAACCTGAAATTTAAAGTATTTATTATTACAGTGCGTCAAGTGAAATTGGAAAAACTTTAATATGCCATTCAGGTTGAACATAATAAATAATGCTGGAATTAGCGGATTTCTCACTAAACAATCTGACCTTCTTCATGAAGAAAGACCCTTTCCTTATCCAAGGAAAGCGCCCTTTTCTGGAATAACGGCCAGCTTTTACTAGCTGGCTTGTTTAATACTCGATAATTCAAGACAATATTATTTATTTTATCCTAATAATTTTCAATGACTCCACCTATTGATGAAGCTTTTATAATCGGCTCTTTTAAAATTTCTACTATTTCTTCCTTCGTTCCATAAACGACCACCCCTAATATTTCTACATCCTCTAACTTAACATCTTTCATCTTGTTAAAAGCATTCTGGTGATCAGAGGAAATACTCATTGGCAGTAATTCTACAAATTCTTCATACTCACCTTTTAAATCATGGATTGAAATATAAGGTCTGTTTATTGAGAAGCCTAGCGCATCATATTCACGAATAAATGTTGAAGACCAATCGTTTTCTTTTGCCTCTTGTTGAAACTCGTTTAATTGTTCACGACTATAAGTGTCTATCCAAAACCATGTCATTTCGGGAAGCTGCATGAACAGTTCCCTTGGTTTGTAAGGCTGGTCAAAGGAAAGTGCCACTTCATAAATTTTATCGCTTTGCATACGCTCAATCAGTTCTTCATCATCCTTATATTTTTGATAGGATACATTCGGATGGAAAAACATCATTTCTCGCCAACCATTTTCTTTATAGCCAAATTGCCAATCTTCACCTGTACTACCTATTTTGCTATCTCTAAACCTAGATGTTAAAACAGGTGAATTCTGACCAAATGAGTATTGTTTTCGTTCGATAACAACCGGTTTGATTTTAAAATCTTTCGAAATTTCATAGTTACTTGTACCACCTAAAATACCTTTGGAATCGACAGTTTCACTTATGTAACCATTTGGCGTGCTGAGCCGGACATAAGCATCCCATTGCTTAAATGCCTTTTCACTATAATGTGCCGAAATTGCAGTATTCGCGATGTTTAAAACTACGAATACCACGATAGAAATAATAATAACGGTAATGATTGTCTTCAATTTCCCTTTTCTTACGGCTTTCTTGATCTTCTTTTCATCAAAAAGGTCATCTGAAAAATCATTCATGTAGCTCCCTCCACTTCTTTTGAAATTCTTTTCTTGCCCGAAATAAATAAGTCCTGACCGTTTCTTCCTTCATGCCCAGTAACAAAGCAATTTCTTTATAACTAAGTTCCAGCTCATATTTTAATAGTAAAAGCTGCTTAAAGATTTCTTGAATAAGATCTAAAACCAGTGCGATTTCATGATTCATTTCGTTCGTTAATACACTCAGTTCTGTATCCTGGTCATTAGCAAAATTGATCCAAAATTGATTATCGTCAATCGATATGGATTGTTCCTTGCCCCGTTTCCTTAACAGTTTTTTAAATTCATTCATGGAAATCGTAAAAATATAGGAAAGTGCTTTATCGGAAGGAACACCACTGCTATAAGCAATGAATTTCGTATAGCTTTCTTGAACAATATCTTCTGCATCTTCATGACTGCAGCCGTTCTTTTTTAAATAAAAATAAATCATCTTTGCTTGCTTCTTGTATATCTCCAACAAAAGATGCGAATCCATAGGCACTCCTTTCTAAAGCATTCACTAATACAGAGTCTATTTGTAACAAAAAGTTTACAAAAAATGAGAAATAAATTTTCGTTGGACGAACCGTGTATAAAGGGGCTACGCTTAAACAGTGGAATTAATGATTGTGTACTAGTTAATTCTCGTATGAGAATACGCTTTTGAATAAAATAAAAAAAGCTACTCTTCTATTGAAGATAGCCTTCGTTAGTTGAAGTAGAAAAAATGGGCATATTCAATAATTGCGCCAGATTGTTGAATAACTTTATCTACTATATGAATTCCAAATTCTATACATTTCTTTGCCGTCTACCTCAATCTTATGTTCCTTCTACAAATAAACCTCATTTCTTTTGAAATAGATACTTTTCTTGTTCTTGAAATGCGCCAGATTGTGGAACAAGAAATGTAAGTTGTCTCACTATCTCATTTAATATTAGTTTTCCAGCCTTTTTGTAGTTGTTTTCGGATGTAAACAATTTGTCCAATATGGTATGCGTTATGCGTAGACATATTTCCCAGTACCCCCCACCACTTTGCAGTCTCTGGGAAACCATTCACTTCACTTTCAACCTTTTCTTCAGTTAGTAGATCTTGCCACTGAAGCAGAACCTCTAGGAGACACTCTTTTAAGTCAGCAAATCTTTTATTTTCCGGAATAATAAAGCTTTTATTATTATCATCTATTGGCGCAACAGCATTCACATGAGATTTTTTGTACCTCTTTTGCCATGTCTCATTCCAGTAAAGTAGATGTTGCACAATTTCAGCGATACTGTTACTTTCATCGTTTGGTTTCCAAAACGCTTCTTCCTCTGACAAGTTTGCTACTGATTCCGAAAACGGAACGTAAAAGCTAGGGTCGTTCGCATTTGCTAACAACTGATCGACCAAAACATCTTTAGCATGGGACATTTCAATCACACTCCCTTTTAATTATATCTTTTCTATTTCAATGCTCTTTTGAATTCTCCTTCTTTATACCGTTAAATGGCCCTTTAATGAAATGAAAAGAACACTTTCCTTATTCAAGGATAGCGCCCGATTGTTAAAGATCGTTTTCAATTAAAGACCCCATTACTTGAATAATATCTAAAGTGTCCCCTTAAATCTCTCTGGTTTTTTTACATAGCTTTCGATTACAAACCCACATTCAGTACAAATAATGTGTTCAACATCTACCCCTAAGAATTTATTATTTGGTAACATAGAACCATATCCACTATGTTTACCTTTCCCCAATTCTTTTCCACCACATTTTGGACATTCTGTTGCTTTCATAGAATGAATCATTTGAAAACCTCCATCTTAGAAAATTGATTGAATCGTAATTTTTTTGATGTTCTTAATCTAATTACGAATGAACAATAAATTAGTTTCACCTACTCTAACTAACTTGTCCGTTAGTTGGAGTTCAAACCTTCCCATAATCGCGCCCGATTGTTGAAGATCGTTATTCAACTAACGTCTGTAATTGAAGTTGAGGTGCAGATTTAAAATAAATTGTCTATTTATACAAGTTTTTTTCAGATAGCACAACACCTGCAGTGTTTTCTTCACTTTCTTGAAAAGTCTTATTGTAGCTATGTTTATATACTTTTAGAATAATTATTTTTCCTTTTAATCATAAATACTTTCGCTATCGAGTAGTATATTCAGTAGTCTAATTTTAAGGAGGGCTCTATTTAATGAATAGTGAGTTCAACGAAAAAGAAAAGCTCAATAAAGAAGAACCGTCAAACAAGAAAAAAGCTTCAGAGAGTCAGTACAAACACATGTTCATGAATTCTTGGCAAGTACCAAATTAGCTGAAGAAGGAGATGACAGACATAATCTTCGTTTTGCAGGAGTTACAAGTGAAGTAATTCCTAAGGGGAATAGTCATGTACATGTAATTATGGTTAATACTGATTTTTTAGATCATCATCATGAGGTTGCAATTGAAACAGGTCCTGCTATCCGTGTTAGCGAGGATAAACATGTACACTTTGTCAAAGGTATTACTACACTTGATGATGGGCATGTACATCAACTAGAATTTGCTACATTAATTCAAAAGCCACTCGTATAACAGTTCTCAGGACATAATCTTTGGTTTTTTTGTTTCAATAACGGTTCTATACATTTTAATTCTTCGCCCGTTTCAATATTAATGAACGTACTTGTTTTATTTAACGGTTTAAAGTCCGGCGTCATATTACGGTATTGATCGATTTTGCATTATGCTCCGATTTATATAAATGAGAACGTATCACTTCTAAAATAACCTCACTTGCTGTTTCTTTCACATGCATGAATTGATCAATACCAATACCCATATTCACAAGTTGTAGTCAAATAATGTCTAGCAGAATTTAAAGGCAATGGTTCTCCAGCATTAGTTGTCTCGGATGGTGGGATATTCAATCTTTTCGTTACTTCTTCAAGCGGAAAATCATTATCATTTATTAAAAGAAAGTAAGCGAATAGTTGCAGTTATCTATTTTCCGGAAATTACAAAATCCTTAACTTCAGATACCTTTTCACCGTTCAATAGACACGTCACACCATATATTTTGCCATCTTCGTTATGGTTGACCGCAATGTCAATATCATTCACAATTTGCTTCACATATTCGAATGCTTGACGCGTGTATTCTTCAGTAGGTGCCCATTGGTCAACGAGTTCTGTTGATTCTTTCGCTTCACCATTAGGACATAAATGTACCGTGCGGGCGAATTGCTTATGCGATAAAGTCACTGTTAGTTGAACATTTTATATTCCATTATTACTTCATCTTCATCAACTTCACCTGTATGTTGAAATCCTAAACTTTGATATAGTTTACATGCAATAAAATCTTCTTCTTTGTAACAGAGAATTATTGAATCATAATTTATATCTTTCTTAATTAACGAAATCCAAAGTTGCATTGCTTTTTTACCATAGCCCTTACCTTGAAACTGTTCATCAATCATAAATTGGTCTAATACACAACATCTTTTTCCATTATCTATAAAATCCCGTTGTAAAAGTAAACCTATAGGTGTGTTAGAATCATAGATTGCATATGCAATACTTTTATATTCACGATATACATAAGCTCTTGCTAATATTGTTATGTTTGAAGCTACCCAATCTTCTTGTTCCCTTTTTACTTTTAATGAACTAAAAATGCGCCAATTTTCAGGATTAATTAATTCAAAATGTAAGTTCATAATATACCTCAACTTGTATGATTTAATATTCTTTTTAATAAACTACTTATCTCTTCTATCCTAATAGATACATTTCTTCATAAACTCATCCAAACATTAACATATACATCCAGGAGATTTAAAGTGTATTCAATAATATGCCCATAAACAAAAAGACCCTTTCCTTATTTAAGGATAGCGCCTTTCAGCTAAAGCCCCGTTACTTTAAGTGAATAACTTCACAATCCTGAATAAAAGCAAGTGTTTTTTCATATAGCTTTGGTTGAGTTTCTGAATAAGTAAGACTATCTGGAAGACAATCAAACAACTTTATCTCAGCAATTTCCGAAACCGGCAACTGACCAACCCCCTTAATTCTTCCAAAATATAACCTTCCAAAAGTTTTGGTAACAGAATCATCCATTGAACAATTGCAAATTGGAATTAAATCAACATCTGTACAACCAGTTTCTTCAAATAATTCTCTTTTTGCTGTTTCCTCGATTGTTTCTCCCTGTTCCCTATGACCACCGGCAATTTCCCACGTTTTTCTATCTTTATGTCTCACATAAACCCACTTTCCTTTATAAATGGCACTTATTACTACAAATTCTAACTTAGCTTCATTTACAGAGTCTAAATTATAAAATGCTAGTTTCATATTTACACCTCATTTATTCGGAATTATCAGAAAATTCTCTACACTATGTGGATTCCCTTTAATCAGAAATATTAGTTGAAGATATTTTGTTCGATCTTCAACTAAACTGCTACGTTAGTAAGATCACTCCTTATGTCAGAATTCTATTAAGTTGGCAATAATCCCTTTTATATTACTAGTTTAGGGGGGAATGGAATTGTTACTGTCAAAAGCATGGACTTTATTTGAAGCTGATAAATGAATAGAGGGCTTTTCGCCACAAACGCTGATGGCCTACCGGTTACTTAGATTTCACCCTTCACAACCTCACATTACCACAAACCCATATAAGTTATTCCACTAAACAGCCTCTTTAGTGCTATAAGAAAAAAGAGCTGCGTAAGCAACTCAACGATCTTTCACTATAGCCCCGGTTAGTGGAACAAGAACGATGCAACAAAAAAGCCAACTAATTGTTGACGTAATTTGTTACAGTTTTTTCTTGTGCTTTCTGATTTTTTTCCTTCTTACTTTGATATTGTATTGCGACTATAATTATCGCCTGTATAGACATCGCAAGAACTAAAAAAAACAAATGTGTAGAAACGTGTGTTAGCAATGAAAAAACATAGAATACTGGTGCTGATGAAAGATAAGATACATATTGATTTTTAGTTAATAAAAATATAATCGTCGAAATGCAGGAAGTAACTAGTAAAAGTTCCAGTAGTAATGCTAATGAATTAAAGTCTAAGTAATTTCGAAATTCATTAATATATGACACGTGAAAATCCCTCCTTTTTTATCTATTTGTTCAATATTCCACCTCAATTATCCTGCTTGCGTTTCCAGTTCCTTTTTAAAATAACCTGCTGCGTTAGTTCAATAATTTCAACAAAAATGAACGTTAATCCTTCTTGGATCAACGCCCCCAGCAGTTGAAAAATAACTCTAACTTTTTTATCACTAAAATAACTGATTACATCATTTATTGGATTATCCATTCATATTGAATATCAGGTAAATTTTCTTCATTTTCATGACCTCTACCTATAACTTCAAATCCATGTTTTTCATAAAATCGTTGTGCATTTTCATTTACTTCAAATGTGTACAATGTTAATCTTCCACTTGATTGTGCTTTAACTTTATCTAGTAATTTTTGACCTATTCCGATTCCTTGATAATCTACATGAATATATAGTTGGCTTATTTCCCGTTCATTATATGCAATCACTCCAACTACCTTTTCATCAATTAACGCTAAATCTATTTGAAACTGTTCAGGTAATATATGATCTAAAAAGTAAACGTGATTTTCAAAACTGTGAATTTCTTTTTGACCAATAGCCTGTTCCTTACTATCTCGCCACATATCCACTGTTTGTTCAGCGTATTTGGAGTTATACTGAGTAATTTTCATTTTGTGTTGGTTCACTACAATACCTCCCCAAGTTTTGTTTACTGCTTTATTTGTTGTTTTCTTGTTCTATATTCGATGAATACTAACTATTGCAGGTATTTTAGCTTTTAAAAAGTTTCTTCCTATCCACCTTCAATAACATGGTGTGTAAGTACAATAAAAGTTAAAAAAAGAGCGTTAATCCCTCTTTAATCAACGCCCCCCTTAGTTCAACAAGGTTTTAGTATTTTTTCAAGTACAATAGGACCCGTTTTCTTTGTCTTTGTATTGACTGTCCGAACTTTGATACGAGTAGGTCGCATTATAGGAGAAACTTCATCCAAATTCCCAGCCCAAGTAGTTTCTTCATATTTAGTTAAAGGAGACAATGAGAAAATCCAACTTATTTCTTTCGGAATATATGCTAATACTTCATAACCATCATAATCCCCAAAACTAGATGGTTTTGGTAAATGAAGTGCGTGAACACTGAGACTAGTTCGTTCATCATTAAACTTTCTTTCAATATTATAAATCAGTGCTACTCCTCTGGCATTTTTAGGTACGTTTTTTGTTGGTTCAAGTATTGTTGAACAAGGTGGCAACTCTTCAATTTTATTCTCAGAGTGTGTTTGTAAAGGAAGAATTACTAAAACGAAGATAAGGCTAAAAAGCAATTTTTTCATTTCTGATTCTCCTTAAATTTGTTTAGTATCATTATTCCCCAAAACTCCATATTTATTGTATTTCAATCGCTCCTTGTTAAACTATCCTGCCGCGTTAGTTTAAGTGCAATCTTTCACAATTACTTAAACTGTATAAATATGATTTAATTTCCTGTCTACTCTTTAAAATAATAATTTCTTTTTTAGGGTCTATTTCTTGAAATGCTTGAAATTGTTCAACCATTTTTCTTTTACGAGGATAGTAAGTAGAATATATAAACTTAATGAATTCCCAATCTAATTTTTCCTTACACCCATTTCCCATATCAGGTCGTGTTTTTCCGATGTATTTTAGCCATCGCTTAACAACACGATATAAACAAACATAGAGTGGTAGTTCCAAATAAATTATTGTATCAGCATGTTTGGCACGAATCTGAAAAGTATTACTATAGTTTCCTTCAATTATCCATTGACATTGTTTCACAATATCCAGCTGTGCTTCTGAAAACTCTTCTAAGGTTGCTTCTACCCAGTTTGGCTTCCAATATAAGGCGTCTAAATGATTAACATTTATATTTAAGGCTTTCCCTAATTTTTGTGCAAAAGTTGACTTCCCCACGCCTGCTGAAACTCCAATTACCATAATTCGTTTCACCTTATGTCACCTTCTTTTATTAGGATTGATAATATATTGCTACAAATTAGAATGTTCTTCTTTGTTAAACTATACTGCTCCGTTAGTAAAAAATCACTTTAAAAAGGACTTATCAAAATACTCCATCACTAGTATTACTAGCCCCAAAATCGACAACAACGATCCTACAACAAATGGGAAACCTAAGAATAAACTTTCAACACTTTCATTCCCATATTGCTTTCCTCCAAATATTGCATACCACAACTGTGAACCAGACCAACTATTCATGCTGGGAATATATAATGCTGCCACCACAATTACAGTTAATGTAGTAAATAATCCCCCTAACATTATAAAACCGCCAATTACTGTCCTTTTCATTCTTTCGCCCCCAATCTATAAATTTTTTCCCTTATTTTCATCCCCTTCTATTCTATCTATTTCTCCAAGCGATTTAGGTTTCCCTTGTTCAACTAAACTGCCCGTTAGTTAAAAAAGAAAAAAGAGCTGCACATGCAACTCAATGATCTTCAAGTAAAGCCTACGTTAGTTAAATAATATTTTTAATCCAAGTCATCACTCGAAGAACTTCGATTGCTTCAAACCAAGTAACTAAAAATATTATAATGAAAAAAGTAGTAAGCGATATATACTTTCCACTTCCTTTTTCCATTTTAAAGATAGCATAAAACTTAACACAAATCCTGTAAATTAAAAGATAACACCTAAAAGTACAATGGGTTCAGAAAAAGCCTTTAAAACTTGTATTTGGGAACGTTTATTAGGTTTATTTTGTATACAGAAGGCGCCATCTTCTGGAATTATTCAGGCCGTTGAAAAGAGTTCATACTTATTGAACATTAGACATCCTTTGAAGAACAAATAAAAGTTGGCGCCCTCTAATACGTTAAATCACCAAAAGCCACCATCTGAATGGATAATTTGTCCCGTAATCCATTCAGATTCTTCACTTGCTAAAAAGACGATTAACTTTGCAGCATCTCTAGGTTCACCGATTCGACCCATTGGGAATTTCGGTAATAAGGATTCCTTCAACTCACTGTTCATCCAACCACTGTCAGTTGGTCCAGGATCTACGGCATTAACCGTGATTTTAAGTGGCGCTAATTCAAGAGCGACTGATTTAGTAAAAGTAGAAACAGCACCTTTTGTTGCAACATAAGCCAAATTGCCAGGCTCAGGTGATTTGTCTTGACCTGACACCATGTTAATAATTCGACCACCATGTTTTCCTTCAATTTGTCGAGCAAACTCAACAGTCAAAAGACACGTTCCTCTAATATTAACGACATAATGAGAATCGAGGATATTTGCATTTATAGAACGAAAATCTACGTCAACGGAATATGTTGCATTATTTACAAGAATTGATGGAGAGCCCAGTCTCTCATTAACTTCATCAAGCAGTTTCCTCGGTGCGTCTGGTTGCGAAAGATCCAATTCCATTGATTCGCATCGTACTCCAAAGCTGCGGATCTCCTCCATAAGATGTTGCGACCAAACAGAATCATCATCAATAAAATATTTCATCTGACGATCATAATTTGACCAATGGGTGAAAAAAATGTCTGCGCCTTCTCTGGCTAATTCTCGACATATTGCAGTACCTATGCCCATTACTCGACTTGCGCCAGTAACAATCGCGATCTTATTCACTAATCGTTTCATAAAAGCATCTCCTCACGGACACGCTAAACATAGTGCTATTGGAGATGTATGCTTACCAAACAAAAAAAACGAATACCTAAAATAGGTATTCGCTCGGTGTGTTTATAGCACATGAACCCAGCGATCCTATAATGGTTTAAATAAAATGAAAAATTGACCCTTCAATAAAAAGGGAATCAACAAATCCATTCAATTACTTAGCTATTAAAGGATATCTCCCATTAAGATCCATGATCTTTTAATATCTTATCTATTAAATTTAACTCTTCTTGGCTAAAAGAAACATTCTCAAGTGCTTTAACATTTTCTTTAATTTGAGCAACCTGACTAGCGCCTATTAGAACTGAAGAAATTTGTTCATTTTTTAATACCCAGGCAATTGCCATTTGAGCAAGTGATTGATTACGATTTTCAGCAATTGTATTAAGCTTCTTAATTTTACTAATGATTTCTTCAGTAATACTTTCTTTGCTTAAAAATCCAGTCGGCTTAGCTGCTCTAGAATCATCTGGAATACCATTTAAGTATCGATTTGTAAGTAATCCTTGTGCAAGAGGAACAAATGCAATACAGCCAATTCCTTCATCTTTTAAAACCGATTGTAAATTATCTTCCATCGATCTATTAAGCATTGAATAACTAGCTTGATGTATTAATAAGGGCGTACCTAATTCTTTCAGAATGGTTACAGCTTCTTTAGTTTCAATATCATTATAATTAGATAATCCAATATAGAGTGCCTTTCCTTGTTTAACTATTTGGTCTAAGGCTAGCATAGTCTCTTCAATAGGCGTATTAGGGTCTGGCCTATGATGATAGAAAATGTCTACATATTCAAGCCCCATTCTATTTAAGCTTTGGTTGATACTAGCTATTAAATATTTTTTTGAACCCCAATCTCCGTAGGGACCGGGCCACATATAATAACCGGCCTTTGTAGAAATAATTAATTCATCTCGATAATGATTTAAGTCCTTTTTAAGTATCCGTCCAAAGGTTTCTTCTGCAGAACCTGGAGGTGGACCATAGTTATTAGCAAGATCAAAATGAGTAATCCCCATATCAAAGGCGCTATGTATAAGTTTTCTTGAATTGTCGAAATAATCACATTCACCGAAATTATGCCAAAGACCATAAGAAATTGCAGGTAGTTTTAATCCAGATTGCCCACATCGATTATAAAGCATATCATTATATCGTTCTTTGTTTGGAAAATAGTTCATTACATGCCTCCTAATATTGATATATAAATATTTTATACAAATATTTGTCAAAATCAATGCAGATTTGCTGCAATTTGTATATTTATTGTATTTTATATACTATTAGCTAAATTATTTAATACTACGCAACACCTGAAGTCGCAAGCTGGTTTGATGTTACTGATGCGGGCTTAATCGTTGAAATTGGTGATATTCATCGTTTTGGTGATCATCACGCTTTAGCGAAATACGCAGGTTTGGT
Source organism: Solibacillus daqui (assembly GCF_028747805.1). Lineage (NCBI taxonomy): Bacteria > Bacillati > Bacillota > Bacilli > Caryophanales > Caryophanaceae > Solibacillus > Solibacillus daqui. Next base: position 1,844,641 of record NZ_CP114887.1, on the reverse strand, counting down.
ATGGATGCAGTATCGGTCAGGCGAGATTAGATCTATTACCCTCTTCACCCTATGATTTAGTCATTTACTTTTTCCTTACAAAAGAAAAAACACCCTATGTAAGCGAGCAGACTAGTCCAATTTTGAAATGGATAGTTTGAACACTTACATAGAGTGGTTTAAGTACCTCTATATAGTTGGTTGAGGTTTTAAAAGATATTTAATGACGTTTTTTATGTTAAGACAGCTTTTCATGCTTATGCTTGTAACGCCTCAATTGTTTGAGCTACTTGCTCTTTTGTTAAATTGTGACGCACGATGTAGCGATTACGCGCATGCTTTGTACATTCGATTGTACAGCCCCCTAAATGCTTTGCTTCATTTTCTTCAGATGCTATGATTTGCTTGTTACATTCAGGGTTTGCACAGTTAATGTAACGTTCACAAGGTTCACCGTCATAGTGATCACGACCGATAATCACACGCTCTACTTGATTGATTGGCACCGTTAAACGCTCATCAAATACGTACATTTGACCGTCCCATAATTGGCCTTTCGCAACAGGGTCTTTTCCGTACGTTGCAACACCGCCATGTAATTGACCGACATCGCCAAAGCCTTCACGTTTCATCCATCCTGAAAACTTCTCACAACGAATCCCACCCGTGCAATATGTTAAAACATTTTTCCCTTCAAATAGCTCGCGGTTTTCACGTACCCATTCCGGAGTATCACGGAAGTTTTCTACATCTGGTCGAATCGCACCACGAAAATGGCCGACATCGTATTCATACGTGTTACGCACATCTAATACTACTGTATTCTCATCTTTCATTTCAGCAAGGAATTGTTCTGGTGACAGGTAGCGACCTGTTAATTCATGCGGATTTACATCTTCTTCTAAGCCTAAGTTTACTAACTCAGGTCGTGGGCGTACGTGCATTTTTTTGAATGCATGGCCATCTGCCGCATCAATTTTGAATACAATGCCTTCAAATAATGAGTCTGCTTGCATGTTTGCCATGTATTGCTCTGTTTGCTCAATCGTACCTGAAACAGTACCGTTAATGCCCTCATTAGCTACTAAAATACGACCTTTTAAACCGATTTCTTTACACATTGCTAAGTGCATTGTTGAAAACGCAGCTGGATCTTCAATCTTCGTGTAATGGTAATATAATAAAACTTGATAATTCATTGTTTCCACCTATCATTTCATATATTTGCAGGATATACCTGATAGTTTCTTTTACGACCTATTAACCATAAAGGATAATCGCTTAATATGCTATCGGTAATTAGGCTGAAATGAGTATAAATATTGTTTTTAAAGAATTGATGAAGTGGTTAGCGGACCTTATTTATACAAAGAAGTGTTATTCCACAATCTGGTCCGATTGTTGAACAAAGCTAAATAAATGGCTACAACAAATAAAACAGAAAATCAAAAAAAAGAGTAATACAAACCACTTGTTTACTCTTTTGTCCGCAGAATTATTTTATGTGCTGATTTAATTAACTAAATTGTTCTTGCCTGTCCCAAAAACCTTATTAAATCAGGATTATTTTACTTAATTGAATTGAAATTAACTCGGTTTATTTAGCCAGATAAAATCGACACGGTGGGGGGCTGGTTTGAGACCACTCGGTACCATCATTTTAGTAAGCTTGTAAATGTTAGTACTTTAAAGTTTACAGGCTTTCTCTTTTGGAATAGCTTCTTGTTAAATCTCACATCTCGTGTATCTCAAATTATACATGTTCTTTCCTTACTTCTTCCATAAATTCAGCGAAGACTCTTCAGATGTCTTTTTTTTTCAAAAATAATAATCCCGAAATTTTACTATTTGTAAAATTTTCGGGATTTATTAATTGAAATGGGTCTTTATCTCAGCCACTATAAACAATTATTTATTAAAATGATAATGTTTTTCTTCACCATTTTTGAATTTCACTTCAAGATCAAAGTACTGATAATTCTCATCTAGAGCAAATGCCTTTAAAACTTCTTTACGAACATCCTCATCATTCGTAGCTTTATCAAATTTAAGTTGTTCTAATGCCTTGACAATGTGGTCGTAGGCTTGATCACCTTTATACTCAACACCTTTAATTTCATCATCTATTTCAGCATAAATATAATTTCCATCGTTCTCATATTCAACATCATATGATTTATAATCCGCATATTCTACCTCTAAATCAAAGTCAGTAAAAGCATAATTCACATCGGTAGCTTTAATTCCAGTCTTTTCTTTTTCATTCTCATTATGAATTGGTTCATTTGTTCCGGTATTATTAGTGGTATTATTTTTCGTTGTTTCATCAACCGTAGTATTATTGCCTGTAACATCCTTATCCTTTTCTACATTTGTATCGTTGTTGTTACAAGCGTACAATAATCCTAATAATAATGGCAGTGTAAGAATGCCTTTAAATATTTTCATATACTCTCTCCTTTTAAGTGGCTCTGATAATCAATTAATAATTATCTCAATCAAATTTAGAGACTTTATATAAGAGCATTCCCAATATATAAGGAAACTATCCATTTCTACTGAAATTAAAACTTTTCCCCTATACAATCCCCACTCTTCCTTGAATTCAACGCTTTTAACAACTAACATTTCTTAATGTAAATCCCCTCATTTCAAGTATGGCGTGCCCATTATAAATATGGCGGAGTGATGTAGCTTTAAAATAAAGTTTGATTAAAAGTAACGATTGAATCTGCATTTTACGGCAAATTAAAATAATCCCTTTTGATAAAAGTTTAATCAAAAGGGATTATTAACTAACATATTTTAACTTCGGTAATTTAATAAAGATTGATTATTTTCAATTTGTGTTATTCTACAATCACGTCGATAATTGAATAACAATTAGCTTCTATTAGCTGGTTTTATAGTAGATCGTTATTCAACTAAAGCACCTGGAGTGTTCTTGTCGAAACCATCATATAAAGTGCCTGTAAACGTTGATATAACAATGTTTACAGGTTTTTCTTTTTTAATGACTTACTAACTTAAGCCTCTATTTTAGGATTTGTCCGCAAGATTTAGTTCGATTAATCAATGGCTACATTTTAGCCATCAGTCTACTAAAGAAAAAGCTGCAATTGATTCATATTTTGGTGTATTTTCTAGATTCGATTTATATAAGACAATTTCACTTACTTGAAAAGATAAAATCTTTTCTCTAAAAGGGTTATGCGTGACTAAATCGGCCATTTTGAAATCTTCATTTTTTCCCCATTTCCGGGCCAATGTGATATGGGGATGATAAGGACGTGTTTCTAAAGTGAAGCCCGCTGCAAGACAAGTTTTATGGACAATTCCTTGAAGTTGAAATAACTGATTCACTTCATTCACTGCTGCCCAAAATACACGAGGAGATTTTTGAGGACCAAACACATTCAGTCCTTCAATCTCTAACATAAAAGCTTTTTGTTTCTTAATTGCGTCGCCAACTAGTCTAATAACAGATAGAAGTTTTTGTGGATTTACTGAGCCAAGAAAAGCAAGGGTTAAATGGTAATCATTTAAATCCACCCAACGTTTAAACTGGAATATTGGTTTAATTTGTGACAGTTCATCGTGAATTGCTTGTTTAACACTATCCGGAACACGTACTGCCCAAAAATAGTGGTTCTCTCTTACCATATGTTTCACCTCTTTTTATAACTAACTAGAACTACAAATAAAAATTCGTAGCCAATAATAAAACACATTGTTGGATTAAGAATTGGCATCAATAACAGTCACACCCGACATGTGCAGAGTTTAAGTGGTGATTACTGGTGAGTTTAATTATAATTGCTCGGTTCCCAATAAGCGGAGTCGAGTTTTTTATTAATCTTCTACTGTTGCTTATCCAACATAAACCCTTTAATGAAGAAATAAAAGACGCCTATTCAACCGCGACCTTTTGTTGAATATTAAAAAGGGTCAAACATTTAATCTTTAGTAGCATATTATTTAAACCAGCCTCTTCTCATAAACCAGATAAACATTGAAACACCCATTATCCCCATAAGTCCAAGTGTAAGAAAATAACCATATTTCCATGTTAATTCTGGCATATTTTCAAAGTTCATCCCATAAATCCCGGCAATAAATGTTAAAGGAGCAAAAATGGAAGTGATAATTGTTAGTACTTTCATCACGTTATTTGTTTGATGTGAATTCAAGGAGAGATAGCTGTCTCTTATATCAGCAGTTAATTCTCTATCAGACATAATTGCGTCCGATAGCTTTAAAAGATGGTCATAAATATCAGAATAATATTCTCTTCTTTCGGTTATTTTACTTAAACGATGAGAATTTAATATACGGTAGAGTACATCACGCATCGGATTCACTGTATGCATTAGATTTAATAACATATGTCTTATGTCGAATAGTTCATTCATTAGAAGGTTCATCGATTTATGATGTATGTTATCTTCAATTTTGTTTAAATCATCTTCAATTTTATATATGATTGGAAAGTAATTATCTACAATTTTGTCTAACGTTCGATAAAAAACATAAAAGGGGTCCCATTTTTCAATGTTCTTTTGCAACACCCTTTCCCATACCTGATAAACTTCCTGTGATGGAGTATGGTGGAATGTAACTATAAAATTCTCTCCAACAAAAAAATTTAATTCTTCTTTAATAATTTCTTTATCTTCTTCTCGAACTAAATGTGTAACAAAAAAAGTATAGTTATCATAATAATCTAACTTGGGACGCTGAATTCTATATATACAGTCTTCAATAGCTAGTGGGTGAAATTTAAAAGTATCTGCTAAATGTCTTATTTCTTCATCAGTTGGTTGATTAAAATCCACCCAAAACCATATATAATTAGAAAAATTGATATTGCTTATAGAAATTTCCGTTTCCAAATGATTGTAATTCGTAATTCCAATGAAGTTTATCACTGTATTAACACCTTCTTAATGCTTTCAAGCACCTAATAATTAAACTCTATTGTGTTCAAGGAAAGACTTATCCATACGAGGATATTCAGGAATCCTAAAAAATAGCGAATTACCCAAGAAATCAAGAAAAAGGACACTTTCCTTTTTACAGTAAAGCGCCCGATTGTTGTATAAAAAATTTGTGATTTCTACTTTACATCGACAACTATTGAACCAAAACGTTCGTCACCGATAAAGACTTCTAAACGCCATATCCCTGCTTTTGAAAATGATACATTGGAAGGTCTTGAGCTATCAGAACCCCTAACTCCATTAGGACTGTAGTCTAATTCCTCATAACTCCAAACTTTTCTTTCATTAGCTGTACCGGCATCTGTTATTAAAACCTTCTCTTTTTCTCCTGTATCTTTATTGATAGCTACCACTTTAAAATTACCACTTTTTATAGTTTGTTCATCTCCCCAGAGATGCCACAACCATTTTTCTATTACCCCGGCTTTAAACTCACCTTCGATTATTCCAACTTTATTCTTTTGTCCTACTAATTTATCTCCAGTTGATGTTTCAAACTCAGGTGATATATCCCACTGCTGATTTTCTTCTGAAACGGCATCAACTTTATTTGAATTAATGTTATTTTTTTCTTTGTTATCCTGAGAACAACCCGCAATAAGTAAAATAAAGAGTAGCGAAATACTTAACGGTAATTTTCTCAATTACTTAGTTCCCCCTTTCAATGTTCCCACCAAATTTAAAACCCTTTCGTAAATAAATTCTCTATTGCTGCCGACCCTTTTACTCTTCTATGAAATAAATCTACTAATAACATGAAAAGGCCCTTTTAGATTACTCAGAGTTCGAAATTTACTAATATCTTAATTTATTCTATACTTGAAAATTCCGCTAAATCTTTCCTATTCCCTATTGTTACAAGTATATCCTCTTTTTGAAGTAATTCCTCTGGAGAAGGGGAAATAATAATATCGTCACTTCTTAAAATTGCAATGACACTTACATTAAATTTAGCCCGAACATCAAGTTCTCGTAGATTTTTACCCGCCATTTTGGAAGGAACAATGATTTCCTCGAGATTGTAATTTTTTGAGAGTTCTATATAGTTCAACATATTTGGTGAAAGAAGTTGATTCGCTACTCGTTCTCCCATATCTCTTTCAGGATAAATAACCCAATGAGCGCCTATTGAATCTAACACCTGTCCATGTCGTTTACTTTGTGCCTTCGCGATAATTTTTCGAATGCCCAAATTTTTTAATAGCATCACAGTCAATATATTTGATTGAATATCGTCTCCAATCGCTACAATGACACAATCAAAGTTTTTTATCCCGACCGAAGTAAGTGCCTTTTCTTCTGTAGAATCAGCAACAACTGCAAGTGTTACATAACCTTCCGCAGCTTCTACACTTTCCTCATCTATATCAATTCCTAATACTTCTTGACCCGCTTCATGTAATCTTCTAGCTATACTTGTTCCAAATCTCCCCAAACCAATCACAACATACTGTTTACTAGCCATTTTATATTCCTTCCTTCTCTATCTATTAATTAACCAATCATTATATTTCCTTTAGGATAACGGAAAGCTTCTTTTTTACGTCGTTTAGAAATAGCAAAACCAAGTGTTAATGGACCTAATCTCCCTACGAACATTGTCAATATAATAATAATCCGTCCAATTGGAGAGAGCTCTGGTGTTAATCCCATTGAGAGCCCTACAGTACCAAAAGCTGAAGTTGCTTCAAACAAATACATAATAAAATTATGACCTTGTTCAGTAATACTCAGGATAAAGGTGACAATTATTACAATCATGATGCCACTCATCGCAACAGTAAGTGCCTTTAGAACACTCTCTATAACAATACGACGTTTAAATAAAACCACATCTTCTTTCCCTTTAAGTTGGGAAAGAGCAGTTGCCATTAGAACAGCAAAAGTTGATACCTTAATACCTCCAGCAGTCGATCCTGAACCTCCCCCGATAAACATTAGGAAAATCGTTAGGAATAATGTTGCATGAGTCAAATCCGCCATTGGTAATGTATTAGCTCCAGCAGTTCTTGGCGTTACACTATGGAACAAGGCACCGAGAGCTTTTCCTGTGGAAGACAACGGTCCTAATGTTTTATCATTTCCATACTCAAATAGAAAAATTAAGATGGATGCTCCAACGATAAGTGTTAGAGTTGTACTCAATACAACTTTTGTATGCAACGAAATTTTACGTGTTTCACGATATTCATATATTTCATGTATGACAATAAAACCTAAGCCACCTAAAATGATAAGAGAGCAAATAGTTAAAACGACAAATGGATCATCAACGTAATCCGTAAGACTTCTAAATTCCCCCATCAAATCAAAACCTGCGTTATTAAAATTTGAAATTGAATGGAAAAAACCAAAATAGATTGCTTGACCGATCGGCATATCAAATGAAAATCTAATAGATAAAATAATCCCTCCGATACTCTCCGCTATTACAGTAAAAATTAATATTCTTTTTACTAATTTGGCGATATCATTAGTCGAAGTAGCATTAAAAGCTTCTTTTAATATAATCCTTTCTTTTAAAGAGATTTTTTTGCCTAATAAAGTGAATAAAAAGGTTGCAAACGTCATAAATCCTAAGCCGCCAATTTGAATAAGAGATAAAATGACTAATTCACCAAACATTGAAAATGTATCACCAGTATCAACAACCACTAGACCTGTAACACATGTAGCAGAAGTAGCGGTAAATAATGCATCTAAGAATATAAGTCCTTTACCATCCTCTGTTGCTATGGGGAGAGTCAATAAAAAAGCTCCTATTAGTATTAGAATCGCGAAGCCCAGAACAAGTATTTTCGATGGATTAAGACTCTCTTTGAAATTTTTCATAATTCTCTCCTTAGAATTAAGTTAAAAGTATACTTACCAAATGGTCCAATGATTAAACTAAATATGTTTCAATTCTGCATCTTATTCTAAAATGGACTTATGAACTTGTTTTTTCAAAGTAAAAAGACCGATTTAAACAAGCATTAATTTTGCTATATCAACAAAAACAATACTTGAATAAGGCGGTCTCTATTATGACCTCCCTCGCTTTAGCCGACGAAGTTAGCTGACGGGTTAGGATGGCGAAAGAGTATATATCATCCCTTCTGCAAATGCAGAATTAACCCCAAAAAATGGGTCCTCCGTTCTCAATTGTTGAGATTTGGCTTTATTAGATTTCTTAATTACGGGCTTATTGTACTCCTGTGTATAACACTTGTAAACTGTAAAAATTAAAATTTTTCAAAAGATTTTTATAACGTTGTATGTCTAAAATTTGATTTTTGTTGACTAAACTGTGCTTACATTAATTACAATTCTTCAAAATATCCCCTTTATAATTCAACAACTTCAAAAAAACCTTTAATCCTTTTTAAACAACAAGAAAAAACGAACTCTAAAATCAAAATCCGTTCTTCGTAAATTCTTATACTAACACTAACACAAAAAGTTTGGAGTATATGTGGCAACACATTGGCGCTGATGTGTTTAATTATATTAGCTAAGTTCCTATTTAGTTGAAGCAGAAGGTGTTATATCGTATTCAAAATCGTTCCATCGTTAGATCAGTATTTACTGAAACCGCAGCTTTATTACCTTTAGCAGCTGAAATCATTAAAGAGGATGGTTTAGATCTTTCTGTTTCCCCTGCAATATATACGTTTTTTTGGGTTGTTCTACCAACACCATCTGTTATAACTTTCCCATTTTCATGAATTTCACAGCCAAGCTTCTCAGCAAATTGATTTGCGCGATAATAAGATGGGGCAACAAATCCACCCGATCTTATAATTGTTGCTCCTGTTTCAAACTCTATTTTTTGTAAGTAACCGTCATTACCTATTAAGTCTTTTATCTTTTCCGATATAATTTTGATATTGTGTTTTTGTAACTCTATTTTACCTTCTTTAGATAATTGAACTCCATTCGTTAAGACAACCAAATCCTGCGACCAATTATAAATTAACTTAGTCAAATGTAGTACATGCTCTTCTTTTTCTGCAATAACCACTAACGGCTTATCTTTTTGCTCCCAGCCATCACAATATGGACAACTAAATAGACTTTTCCCATAAAACTTTCTTATACTTGGTATAGTAAATATTTCTTGAATACCGCAGGCGAGTATTATTTTTTCTGAAACAAATTCCTGACTAGTAGATGTTTTGACAGTAAATCGCTCATTACCTATATCCTTAATGATTTCAGTAACTGTTGCAGTAAAATATGATACGGACGGGTAATTCTCCAACTCTTTTAACGCTATTTCTTTAAACGCTTGTGGTTTTATCCCATCTCGAGTAATAAATCCATGTGACGCTTGTGTCACTCTATTCCTATTCGTTCCATCGTCAAATAATGCAATGTTTCTCCTGGCCCTTCCTAAAATTAAGCTAGCACTTAACCCAGAAGGACCCCCACCTATAATGATACAATCAAGGACATTCATTTTTTTTACCTCCGTATTGATTTTATTTTGAATTGTTATTTGCAAAAGAGAACTACATTATTTCCCACATCATCGATTTCCATTCTTTACACACTAATATTAATAATGAAAAGAAGTGACTGTGTGTTTAGCGACCACAGGAGACATTGCTTTTATTTTTATTACTAAATCTGAACATCATTAGTATAGTGAGACTACAAAAATCATTCATGCATAATAAGTTGTCAAATCAAAAAGGATCAATTTATCGTTATTGATAAAATGACCCTATTTCATATCGAATTATTCAGTTTAATTCCAACTAAGCAACCTCTTCACAATGCCATGAGTGTTGGACGTGGACAAAAAAATTATAAGATGTGGTAGAATCACCTAAAACACCTTAGAACTTTACCTAACACTCAATTTTTTGGATATTATATTTTTAATTAAACTAATAATTTATTGGGAGGGTATCTAATGAAATTAGAATTAAATGTTTTAGAGAATGGTTTGGATTTTTTGAACAAATGCATATATGAGCTTGAAGATAGTCAAGACCATACACCTTCAATCAAATATGCTATTTTACATTGAATTCAGCTGTAGAATTAATATTTAAAGCAAGCTTAACTCAAGACCATTGGGCATTTGTATTTGAAGATTTAAACAAAGCCAACTTTGATAGTTATACTGATGGTGATTTTAAGAGTATTAGCCTTGATACTGCATTATATCGCTTACAATATATATGTAAAATTGATTTAGATGAAAAATTCAATCGAACAATAACACGATTAAAAAAATCTAGAAATAAGATTGAACATTTTCACCTAAATGAAAATGGTTACCAACTTGAATCAATAATTTACAATACATTAAGCTTTCTAATTCCTTTTTTAAACTCAGAGTTCCGCAATATATATGATAATTTAGAGTTCCAACAAGCATCAAATTGGCTACATAAGAATGAAAATTATTTAAATGCACGTAATAATATTATTTCTTCACTTTTAAAAACTAATTCATCTTTTAGGGTTGACTGCCCTCAATGTAAACAAGAAAACACTTTAGACATAGACAATGAAATATGTCTGTTCTGTAATTATCATAGTGTAATGGCCTTAACAAATTTCATTAAGACTCACTCTGATTTTGAAACTCTGTCATTACCCTACAAACACTATGATTTACTGAAAGATTGTCCTAAATGCTTTAAAAATTCTTTAATTATTTCTACCGAACAACATATATGTAAGTGTTTAAACTGTAAGGAGCAATTCGAAAAAGAAAGATTTTTAGAATGTGGCAGTTGTAATAGAGTTGATTATTTAAATGATAATGGTGAACCTGAAAATGGTGAGATTATTGAGGGTTATTTTTGTTTTAAATGCCTATTTCAAGATATATAGACTTACATAAAGGATAACAAAACCAATTCATAAATTACATACGAGTATAGCTAAGAATATTGCTATACTCGTTATTTTATCTAGTGACTTCCTAAAAATAATATTTCCTGTTTAATCATATAATTGAGTTAATTTCATAATTCTCATCCCTTCGGTATCAAGGGTTTCAAACAAATAAAAATGAGGCACCTCCCCAAGTTCGGTATAATGGTAGCGACTAAACAACCTTATACGAACGGAGCGAATGCCTCATGACTATTGTAAAACAAATTAGCCTTTTTGGCATCCAAGAATTATACGAAATGGAAAGTTCGCACCGATTTGATGCGATTTTCGCCACTTTCGACGTACAACCAATCTTTCAACTCTTTTCGAAAAAGTCGTTGCGTGGGGCTCCACGTGAATGTAACTACGGTGCCATTTGGTAGAAGGTATACTGCATTTGACGCTTACCACTATTTGATTACTAACTTAAATTAAATACCGGTCTTGAATTGTAGGTAATTGTTTTTGCACCCGGTGCAGTTCATCAAGTGCCCTCTTTCCTATCTTCAATCACGTATCCATTGAAATATAATCCCATTCTTCATCCCGATGTCCTAACATCCAGAACAATCCCCTGCGTCTTTCCGTGACAATTCTTTCATCTATATTTGCTGGAGCTTCTTGTCCTTGTATTCGACTATTTACACAAGCCCAGTGCAATCTATAGATTTTGTCCGCTTCATCCACAATCTCTTCCTTGTTCCGCATTGCCGTTGTACCATAAAATTGCTCGAACGACTCACAGCTTGAAACAACTTGAATTGCATATTGGCAATTGCAAATATCTTCAGGAAAATCGAGTGTATCAACAATCCCCAACGCCCAAATAAGTACCCAGTATGCTTCATATTGCCAGGTAATATCGCCCGCTTCTTGCTCATTTGGTTCTTTAGCTTGTAAAAAGTTCCGTTCATTATCAGTTAGGAAATCTTCCACACCATATTTCTGCAGCATCGTCATGAAGAAGTCTTTCGATTTATGTATATCTCCCTCATGCACGACATCGCAAGCGTATTGAATAACAATTAACAATGCGACAGCTCTTTTTGCGATATCTTCCTGTGTTCTAAACGGATATTGCGCTAATGGTAGGAGCTGTGGGAGTGATTTAATAAATGGAATCTCATGTTCATTTAAATACACAATGGTTTTGTTTTTTCTTTGTTCCCCTTCTTCTGATGTAACTTCAGGTCCCATTATTTTTCTTGTACAACTTTGAGGTCTGAAATGAGCAGGTCCCGATTTCCCATCAGGGTAAACTATAACAAGCCCTTCTTGATCGAGCAAAGTACCGTTTGGCAAAAAGCCAATCCCGCCTATTTGTGCGAGCAGGTTCGTAAATAACTGCTGCAGTTCTTCATTCATATCCTTCTCCAATTCGATGGCAATCATCGTATTTAACACAGATATTTGTGTTAAAACTAGCCCTTTAAGTTGCTCATCTTCAAAAGGAATTTCATCATAGAACCCCATCATCCCAGGTATATTTTTCTCGAAATAATCTGGTTCTGTATCTTCCGAACTGACCCTTATCGTCATCTTATCTTTGTTAAAAAGCCTTTTGGACTGGATATAATATTCATTTTCATTACTCTTAATTCGAAAACCTTTTGCAAAAACATCTAAAATCCCATATTCAATATCTTCAATATCGTTTTTAGAAGCAAATATTGTGAAATACTTCAAACCCATCTCTCCTCTTGTAGTCCATTGTTTTAATTTATGATTACGTAAAAAAATTTAGTAAATCGAGTAATATTATACCATTTCTATACGAGTTAATTTTCATAATTCTCATCCCTTCGGTATCAAGGGTTTCAAACAAATAAAAATGAGGCACCTCCCCAAGTTCGGTATAATGGTAGCGACTAAACAACCTTATACGAACGGAGCGAATGCCTCATGACTATTGTAAAACAAATTAGCCTTTTTGGCATCCAAGAATTATACGAAATGGAAAGTTCGCACCGATTTGATGCGATTTTCGCCACTTTCGACGTACAACCAATCTTTCAACTCTTTTCGAAAAAGTCGTTGCGTGGGGCTCCACGTGAATGTAACTACGGTGCCATGATTCAATCCCTCATCATTCGCATTGTAGAACGTATTCCTACAATAAAGGATTTAATTAAACGTTTAGTCAATGATCCTTTATTCCATTTGGATTGCGGTTTTCTATTCTCAGATGCCGTTCCATCTGAGGCATCTTATTCACGTATGATTCGCGTGATTAGTGAATCAGATGTGATGGATTACATGCAGGATGAACTCATTCAAACAGCCTTTACTGAAGGTTTTCTTGATGATGAGCACCTTGGTTTTGACGCAACACATTTTGAATCTCGTGATGCCTCTAAGCCTTCTGAAAAAAAGGAAGTCATGCCACCCAAAAAGCTTGGACGTAAATCAAAAGAAGAACACGCTGCCTGGCTCGCCGAACAAGTAGAAATCGAAGCAAAAACAAAAGACTTATGAAAAGAACCTAGAGGCGCAATTAACCATCCCACTCAATACGCTTTGGCAAGACATTCCCATAAAGCCAAACTGGGGCATCAAGAAAAATAGTGAGGGTAAAAACACGTTCTGGTATGGATTTAAGGGTCATCTAGTTGTGTCCACAAAAAGCCAATATATCGTAGCTCGCCTGATGTCTTCAGGCAACTTAAGTGATAGTAAAGCGGCGATTCCGTTACTCAAAAAGGTAGCGCAATTAGTACCGAACCATTTTACAACCGCGATTTTTGATGCAGGTTATGATTACGAACCTATTTATCGCCAAGCACTTGATCAAACCATGCGTGTCATCATTCCTTATAATGTCCGTCGAGAAGGCGAAGTGATCGGTTTTGACCAGCATTTCCGACCAACATGTGTGCGTGAACATAGCTACTGTTACGATAGCTTTGACGAAAAATATCGTACACTCAAATTCACACGTCCAAAGGAATGTGAAACATGTCCATTAAGAAAAGATACGCTCTGTCAAAAGGTATACAAAATCAAGTGCGAAACGGATATTCGCAAGTACACGTATCCAGCAAGAGGTTCAGAATACTGGAAAAATCTCTATAAAGAACGCACTGCCGTTGAAAGAGTAAATGCCTATTTAAAGCAATTCTTTCAATTAAAAAATGTCCGTCACAGAACAGGTAGAAAAGCAAAGTTACATTTCAACCTGGTGACGTTTGTTTATAATGCCTGCAAATTAGCAATCGATCGCATTAATGCACAATTACAAGAGCAACAGGAAGCTGCATAATTTTTTTAAAACGTAAGTTTTACACAGGAGAAGTCTACGCTCTAAAAAAAGATGATTTATGAAATTGATTCATATAAGTAAAATGATATAAATATACCAATTTTATTTTTAAAATTACAACTCAGTTATCAACTCTAAATCCATTAACTATCACTTTATGAATCACTAAGCTAACAAAAAATAAAACACATATTTGAATTCATTGAAACAAAAATTGCCTATATACGATTCGTGCTTCATTATGCCGACTATTAAGGTGTTTGGAGCGCTATCCTGGAAATCTTATACGACTCCCTCAAGAAGAAATAGCCGTCGTATCCCACTTAAGACAGTTTAATCAGGTTACTATACCAATAATGAGTTGCTGTTTTGTTTCCAGTAATTATTATCTGCCTTTTCTGACGGAGTCGAGTCCTCCCACGCAGTGCACAAGCTCAGACTCCACCTGTCAATTCTGCAATATCCTGGCATAAAGAATAGGACAAACAATCTATTGGATTTGAGTGTTGGGTACCTAATCTTAAAAAATCACGCTTGCTTTTATGACATTGGCTTCAGTTTCAGCTTTATTGTTTATTTTTATAGTGATGCTTGTTTCCGAAGGCTCACTGTTTAATAGGAGCAAGTCACCCTCTTCTACATCGATAGCTTCCTGGTCGTCAATCGTTATATGAAGCGGGCCGGTGATGCAATAAAAAGCTTCAGCTATTTGACGTTCAGCAGGGTTGTTAGGATTGACTGTTTCGTGATATCCACCTTTTTCTACAGCTATGGCTTCAATATCACCGCTGCAACCTTCCGATAACATGAGATTGAAATCTCTTACTTTACCAAAGCTTCGAGTAGTCCATCCTCCACTGAATCGATCTTGTTCAAAAGGCTTTAAATGTACCTGATGATGCCCCTCATGTTTTAGCGTCATTTCTCCATCAATAACCATAATTAACCTGTTTATATCCGGGAGAGGGGTAAAAATAGACTCTTCTAATTCAACTATAGCTGAACTAATTCTCCACTTAAAGTTACGCTCTTTATAATCTGCATCCTCAGGATAAATGGCTAGCTGCGTAGTGAATCCACCTGACCATTCATTGGTCGTTTGCTCATTTTTTCTAATCAGTTGTATTGAATACATCATATTTTTATTCTCCTTCTCTAGTTCGGGGTACCTGTTCATCAAATCATTCCGGGAATACACTGATTACTTGTTTGGATAAAAATCTGCATTAATAAATGTATGTACTCATCTCCAAAACTCAGTATCTTTCCCGTTTGTATAATATTTTTGATAATAGCTATTGCTTAACCTTTAATTTCATTTGACAAAAAATCTTCTATTTTAATTATCTGAACCATAAAAATTATTACTTTGACACATATTTCATACAGAAACTTTCTCAATATATTTAGAATCTGTAATATTAAATGAACTCTAGATATCTCAGATAAAGTAAATTTCTCAGATAAATTTTCTGGAAAATGTTTATAGGAATTTCAGTATTCTCATTTCAATTGTACTCATTTTAACATAGTATGGATAACTTATTTTTCCCCATAGAAAAAACATCTACTATTTGAATTTGAGGTATCTGAACCCGAAATCTATCGTAGATGCTTTATTTTTTGTTTTTACTTTTGGGGGATGTCCCATTTAAAGTGATAACGTTACTCCTTTTTTATAATACTCATGCATTATTTCTTTAGGAACCATACTTCCACCGGTAGCCCACATGAGATGTACAGCATTTTTCATTTTATCCTTTAAGTTATGAATTTTTATATACTCCATACCTTGTTTCTCGCCACATAATTTTACTGGTCCAATTACTCCAGCTAATGCAGAAGGCTCTAGATGAATATTTTCTTTAACAGCCAATGTGCTCAATAGTTTAAATAACCTATTGTCACTTACTGTATAACTTCCACTTAATAAAGGTTCAATAATTGGGCCAACGAACCCTGATGGTCTTCCTACCGCTAGACCATCTGCTGAAGTGACGTTGTCAATTCCAAAATCTTGTACAGACACCTTATCATGTAGCCCTGTCATCAGTCCAAGTAACATACTCGGTGAATGTGTAGGTTCTGCAAAGAAGCAATGTACACAATCTTGATATATTAGTTTCAAACCATAAGCTACTCCACCAGGTCCACCGCCCACTCCACATGGAAGGTAAACAAATAGCGGATGATTTTCATCTACTATTACATTTAAATCCTCTAATTGTTTTTGTAATCTGCTTGCTGCCACTGCATAGCCTAAAAATAGATCCTGAGAGTTTTCGTCATCAATGAAGTAACAATTCGGGTTACACAGCGCCTGCTTTCGCCCTTCTTTTACGGCTTCACCATAATCTCCCGTATATTCTATAACCGTTGCTCCTTTACTTTTTAAAAGATCTTTTTTCCATTTCTTTGCATCAGCAGACATATGGACCGTTACTTTAAAACCTAATTTGGTACTCATGATACCTATACTTAACCCTAGGTTGCCTGTAGATCCTACTGCAATTGAGTATTGCGAAAAGTAGTTTCTGAATTTTTCACTATCAAGGATGGAATAATCATCATTTACAGTCAATAAACCATGGTTAAGAGCCAACGTTTCTGCGTGTTTCAACACTTCATAAATGCCGCCGCGTGCTTTAATGGAACCTGAAATGGGAAGATGGCTGTCACATTTTAACAAAAATTCCCCCTCTATCGGTTGCTCACACATGTTTGATAATTGTTGATGCATTGCTGGGATGGGTACAAGAGGAGATTCAATGATTCCGTTTAGTTTTCTTGTTTCAGGAAAAACTTTAGCAATGTATGGAGCAAACCGCTTTAATCTTTCCTCAGCATCTTTTACATCGTTTTCATTAAACGGAAGATCATTACCATTTTTTTTAAATGGCTCATATTTAGGATTTGACCAAAACACTTCCTTTGTAGCAACTAACTCGTTTATTAAAGGATATTCTTTTATCCAATCTTGTATAGTTTTCATCTTTCATCTCCCTTCGACATTAATACTTATTCTTGATCAACGAAGTTCTCCATATACCGGTAAATTGCATAAGCTACCCCATTTTCATTACTTTTAAGAGTTGTCGTTGTACAAACAGCTTTTATGGAGTCTTTTGCATTTCCCATTGCTACACTGTAACCCACTTTTTCGAACATTGATAAATCATTGTTGCTGTCCCCGATGGCCATAGCCTGATCTAAAGAACCATTCATCAAGATAGCCAATTTTTCAAGGGCCATTCCTTTTGAAGCCCTTTTGCTGGTAATTTCAATGTTATGATCGGCAGACGAAACAACCATTAACTCATCAAACTTTTCAAATCGGTCCCATGCATCCTCTAATTTCTTTTGATCAAACGAACACGCTACTATATTGTGAAATTCTTCCTCATTTTTTAAAATATCATGATAGTCTTCAACTAAAACATATCCAAACTGATCAAACTGTCTTTCCGCTATTTCAACTAATTCTTTTAAATTTGAATCCAAATCTGCGTTTAGCAACCCTCGAATCTCATTAAGGAATTGTTCTCTACCCTTTTTTAGAGTATAAATGGCTTTATTAGTAAACACTTCGTAATAATAATTCCGTTCATCTAACCATTGGAGAATAGATTCGACACGCTCTTTAGTTATCGTAATAGAAGAAATGCACTCACCATTTTTTGAATGAATGGTTGCTCCATTTGTTCCGACTACGAATGGATTAATTCCAGCTTTTTTGCAAATTTCTTGAACATCAAAATAGGCGCGCCCTGTTGAAATAACCACTTCAAAGCCTTTATCTTGGGCATATTGAATCGCCTTTATATTTTCATCACTAATTTCATTCTGGTCATTTAATAATGTTCCGTCTAAATCTGTTGCAATGAAACTCATATTCTATTGCTCCTTTTAATAAATTGATTATGTTTGAATCAAATTGATTTCCTTTAAACTCGAATGATTTCTCCATTCCTCTGGAAATGATTGCTCGGAGACAATTACATCAACTTTTTCTAGAGGACAAACTTTACAAAATGTGTCGACACCAATTTTAGAATAATCCGTTAGTAATATAACCTGCTTTGATACCTCAACCATTTTGCGTGAAACTAATGATTCATGTAGATGATAATTACTAACCCCACTTTGAATAGAAACACCACCAGCTGAAATAAACGCTTTATCAATATTAAATTGATTTAACATTTGTTCAGTGAGACTGCCACTTATAGATTGCTGCTTTGGATCAATTTGTCCACCTAATAATAGAATTTGTCCTGTAAACTTATTTTGATTGAGCGATTCGGTCAACACAGACGACACAGGAAGAGAATTAGTTAATATCGTAATGTCTTTTTTATTTTCAATACACTGCGCAAATTCAAGCATGGTTGTCCCTACATCAATGATAATCACATCTCCGTTAGAAATGAGTTCTACTGCTTTTTTCCCAACCTTAACTTTCGCTTCTTGATTCATCGTTGCACGCTGTGTAAATGGAGGTTCCTCAAATTCAAAGACTATTTTTATCGCTCCACCGTAAACCTTCTTTAAAAGTCCCTTTTCCTCTAATATCATCAAATCGCGTCGAATCGTTTCCTCTGAAACATTAAATTGATCAACTAATTCCATGACTTTTACTTTGCCTGTTTTATTCAGTTCTTTTAAAATTTCGTTCTTTCTTTCTTCAGGTAATACAGACATATTTCTCGCCCCGTTATCATTTATAATTTATAAAATAATGCACTCTTTCTTCGGTAAGACTATTTGAACACTTGTCCCTTGTTCAAACATTGATCCTTGGTGATGAAGATAGTCTACATAGAAAGAGGACTCTTCTGTTTCTACCTCATATCTTAAAACATTCCCTGTCATAGAAACATCTTTAATAACACCTTTTATGCCCCAGTTCTCTTGTAAATCCAAGCTATCTTCACCAACACGAACTAATTGTAAAACTTCAGGACGAATGGCTACTTCATTTCCTTTTAATTCTGTGCAACGAACGAGTTTACGGAACACTTCCATAGTACAAACATTGTAGTTTCCAATAAACTTTGCAACAAATGTATTGACTGGAGAAGTATAAATTTCCGATGGAGAACCGGATTGTACAACCTGTCCTTTATTCATGACAAAAATTCGATCAGACATCGTCATAGCTTCTTCTTGATCATGCGTAACAAAAATAGTTGTAATATCTAATTCTTTTTGTATTCTCTTTAATTCTTTTTGCAAACTTTTCCTAATTTTAGCATCTAATGCGCTTAAGGGCTCATCCAAAAGCAATACTTTCGGCTCCATGACAAGCGCACGAGCAAGAGCAACCCTCTGCTGTTGTCCACCAGATAATTGATGAGGATAAGACTCCTCTTTTCCTATTAAATCCACCATCTCAATCATCTTGTTCACTCTTGATTTAATATTTTTTACCTTCTTCATTTTAAGACCGTACGCGATATTATCAAAAACGTTCATATTCGGAAAAAGTGCATAAGACTGAAACACCATACCGACTTCGCGCTGACGCGGTGATAAATTTGTAATATCTTTTCCATCAATTAAGATTTTTCCTGTATCAACGTCCTCAAGTCCTGCAATGGAACGTAATAATGTACTTTTTCCGCATCCACTTTGCCCAAGAAGTGTAGCAAATTCACCTTTTTTCAAAGTTATAGAAATATTATTTAATACGACTTGTTTCTCATATCCCTTAGTCACTAGGTCAATAGTTACATAGCTCATTATTTTTCACCTTCTACAGCAGTATTTTTATGACGGTATTGTTTCTTAAAAAATGAAAGAACTCGCTTCTCATTTGACACGACATCATTTTTTTCGTTTTTTAACGTAAGTTTTAATACAATACCTGTTAATAGTAAAACCATTGAGTAATAAGTAATAACAATTGCACTTGTTAAGTGACCGCTGCTGTTTAATTTGTCGGCAAGATAAATTTGAATGGTTTCAAATCGGCCCCCGACAAGCAGATTGGCCATAGCAAACTCACTAAATAAAAGAGCGACTGATAATAAGGTAGACACTAAAATTCCAGATATAATATTTGGGAACACCACTGTACGAAACGCCTGGAATTTTGAGGCACCTAGTAATTCAGCTGCATCAACCAACTGTACTGCATTAAGCGTACGAAGACTGTTACGAATACCTTGATACATAAATGGTAAAATGGTTATGAAATAAGCACCAATTAAAATCCAAGGCGTTCCGGCAATTTGAATCGGTCCATTTGAATATACCTTGATTAATCCAACAGCTCCAACAATAGGAGGAATACCATAAGGAAGCATAGCTACTGCTTGTAGCAATCTTTCCCACTTACTGAAATATACCGTGATGATAAAGATAGTTGGTAGCATAATAACAACACTAAGACCTACAGACATAACAATTAAAAACAGCGTTCTTCGAAAAGCATCATAAAACCGTTCATCTTGAAATAATTCTATATACCATTTCATTGTATAACTCTCAGGTAAAATAGTATGATCCCATTTACCAGCTATTGAGAATAAAAATGTTCCTACAAGTGGAATTAATAAATATATAACTAGTAATCCAACAATCACTTTATGGAAAGTTAATGATACTTTCATCGTAAGTCCCTCCTAATGCGACGCATCATTCGTTCATTGAACCACATCGCCCCTATCATGGTTGTTGCTAGAAGCACTCCCAACGCACTGCCTAGCTGCGGCTTTAATGCAACGTCACTAGCAACTAACGATGCAATTTGCAACGACAATAAGTTATAGTTGCTGCCGACCAATGCATAGGCTGTAGCGTAAGCTCCCATCGCATTAGCAAATAGAATACTGAATGTACCTACAATACTAGGTAAGAGAACTGGAATCCCGATGCGACGCCAAAACGAGAATGATGACCCTCCTAATAAAGAAGAGGCTTCTTTCCATTGCTTCTTAATTCCTTGATAAGATGGATAGATAAGCATAACAGCAAGTGGAATTTGGAAATAAATATAAACGAGAATGAGACCTGTCCACGAATACAAATTAAAATCCGCAAACACTTCCCAACCAAGCTTGGCAAAAAGCAATGTAAACAATCCATTATTTCCAAGTAAAATAATATAAGAAAATGAAAGTGGAATGCCCTCAAAATTCGATGTCATATTAGCAATCATCAATAGTCGGTTTTGTATTTTTTGTGAAAACTTTGTAATTGAATAGGCAGCAATGACAGCAATAATGACAGAAACTACAGCAGAAAATAAGGAAATAACAAGGCTATTTTGAATGGCTTGTAAGTAAAAATCACTTTGAAATATAGTGATATATTGATCAATCGTAACTTGTATTCCATCGTCTGCATAAAAACTATTTTTAATCATTGCCAGTAAGGGCCCTATTTCAAACCCAATCACAAACAAAATAAATGGCAGTAAAAGAGCTAATAAGTAAATTTTTTGTTTTTTTATTTTTCTCAAGACTATTCGCTCCTCTTTGTTCTCTAACAATGGGGAATCGGTTTAACAAACGTACTGTTAAACCAATTCCAGCCTAGCTTCATTCTTCACCTTAATGTTGAATAGGTTAGCCTATTCAACTAGTGATTTACCTTTAAGACCTGGCAACTGATATGAAATCATTTTATCGGACGGCTCAATATTTAAAAGTTCACATACGAGCGGTGCAAAAGCTAATTGTGGAACTACTTCATTATTGTAAACACCAGGCTCAACTTTTGGACTAATAATGAAGAGCGGTACATCACGCTCACCATCCGTTATGCCGCCATGGTTCCCAGTTTCACTCATGCCATGGTCAGATGTAATTAATATGTGATAGCCTTCTTTAATCCAGATTGGCAAAAGTTGTGCCAACAAGCTCCCCACTTTTAAAATTTGTTCACGATATTCTTTCGATTCTGAACCAAAAATTTCTCCTTTTACATCTACACCAAGCGGATGAATATATAAAAAGTGTGGGTCATACTTTCTGCGCAAAGCTTCTGCATCCATTAACACATGACTGTCTGGATAGTCATCATCCCAATAAAATTTTCCGTATTGAATCGGCTTGGACTCATCCTCTTGCTCACGATCTTCAATAAAATGGAATGGCGCGCGATTATACAGTTCGCTTACCCAGTAATACGATGCCGTACCGTTTCTTAAGCCATTATCTTTCGTAAGGTGAAAAAGACTTTTCTCGGTAGATAGACGAACCGCTTGATTAGACGTAATTCCGTTCACTGATGCCGGTGTACCCGTTAGTAACACCTCATATAATGGGCGGGAAAGGCTCGGAAGTTCCGACTTTACTTTATAAAGTGCCGCCTGATTTGTTTCAACTAAATGTTGAATAAATCCAAGAGCTTCACACGCTTTATCATATCTCATACCATCAACAACAATTGCTATTACTTTATTTGACATGGACTAACACCTCTTCTTGCCAAATCTGTGGTAACGTTTTAGCCGTTTCTTCCCACGATTTGTAATCTTCAACTGGCTTTGCATTTTTGTACTGTTCTTCTGGAACCATTTTTTCAGCTACTTCTTTCGGAAGTTCTACATCACGAATTGGACGGGCAAATCCTTTAGCTAAGTTAATTTGTCCTTCATCGCTTAAAATATATTCTCTCGTTGCCATTGCTGCATGAGGATGTTTTGCATATTTGTTAATAATTGTTGCATAACCACTTACTACTGAACCCTCACTTGGAATGCTCACATCAAATTGATCGCGGTTGATTTGTTCAGCGTAACCAAGAGCATTGAAGTCCCATACTAAGGCAACTTCTACTTCCCCTTTTTCGATATTGGCTGGTTTAGCATCTGTTAAGCTTAGACGACCTTGCTTAGCAAGCGTCGCAAAAAAGTCAATTCCTGGTTGAATATTGGTTTCATCACCACCGTAAGCCATCGCAGCAGCAAGAACGGCCATTTGATTCTGTGCACCACGCTGAACATCTCCAACAGTTACTTTATAATCTCCTTTTAATATGTCATCCCAAGATTTTGGCGGATTATCTACTAATTCTTTATTAGTTAAGAAAGCAATCGTTCCTTGGTAGCCAACAACCCAATCTCCGTTATCATCTTTTGCCCAGTCAGGTACCTCGTCCCAATAAGAAGTTTTATAGGCGAGCGTTAATTCTTTTTGTTCCGCAATTGGTCCAAAGGCAACCCCTACATCACCGATATCAGCGGTTGCATTCTCTCCTTCAGATTCCATTTTGGCAATCTCTTCAGCACTAGATAAGTCTGTATCTGTGTGTTCTAATGTATATTTTTTCATTACTTCATTCCACGTTTCTCCCCAGTTAGCCCATGAGTCAGGCATACCGACACTATTAATCGTTCCCTCTTCCGTTGCCTTTGTTTCAATTTCTTTCAGAGTTAACGAACTAGTATCCTTAACAACTGGTGTAGCTTCCTCTTTAGTAGCTCCACAAGCAGCTAATCCTAGTACACTCACCCCTAATACTGCGGCTTGAATAGACTTGTAACAATTCTTCTTGAATCTGTAATTCATAAAAAATGCCTCCCTTAAACGTGGTTTTTTTACCGTTTATTACTGTTTGTTACGGTTTAATAATAATCTGATAGTTTTAATACTTCGTTAATCCCACATTAAGACTTTGTAAATCAAGTTTAATTTTCTCCAGTTTCATTATTTTGGTGTCCGTATGAACGATTGTTATCAGAAACAAACCGTTTTGTTGTTGGTAGTATTAATCAACTTATTCGTAGTAATGGTTTGCTTCAAAGCCACGGGGATTTGAGTGCAACTAAATTGTAGACTCCTTAAATTCTCACTCAGTTCACCTTTCCCCCAAGCAATAAGAACCCAAAATAAAAAGAGCAGCAAAAAGCTACTCTTTTTTTATATGTTCGCAGAATTCCCCTGAAATTAATTGTGTTATCGTTTCGGCTAGATTTTCACCGATGTTCCCCTAGTTGAGTACCTTATTATTGAAACACTATAATTAAACGGAGGGAACAACATAGGATACTTTGTTACAGTGGAACCTGATGTAAGAATATATGTAGAGGATGTAAACCCGCAGGGAAATAAAACGATTTTATTTATTCACGGTTGGCCATTAAATCATAAGCAGTTTGAATATCAATTTAATGTTCTTCCAGCAATGGGATATCGATGTATTGGGATTGACTGGAGGGGGTTCGGTAATTCGGATAAACCATTCAATGGGTACAATTTTGACAGAATGGCAGATGATATCCATGCGGTAGTAGAAGCGTTGCAGTTAAAAGACTTCACACTAGCAGGGCACTCCACAGGAGGCGCGATCTCGATTCGATATATGGCTCGATATAAAGGTTATGGCGTTTCAAAACTTGTCTTAATAGACGCTCAATCTCCATCTAGTGTACAAGAAGATGTAGCAAATACGTTCATTACTGAAACACTTAATGATCGTCCTAATATGTTGGGGAGACTAACCGACACTTTCTTCTTCCAGTATATCACTATTCCATTATCTGACTGGTTCTTTCAGCTAGGCTTACAAGCTGCGGGTTGGTCGACTGCCGCGGTCATGATGTCATTAAGAGATGAGAATGTGTACAATGATCTTGGTAAAATATTAGTTCCTACGCTAATTATTCACGGCATACATGATAGAGTTGTTCCTTTTAAAAATGCACAAGAAACAAACAAATTGATAAGAAATTCACAGCTCGTTCCATTTCAATATAGCGGCCATGCTCCTTTCTATGAAGAACGTGACAAGTTCAATCAGCTACTAATCCAATTTATTGGTTGATTGTTCAATTTACCGCTTATATCATGTGCGGTCTTTTCTTTTTATCAAAAATCAACAATGAATGAAAACAGAGCCTTTCCCATTAGTTCAATAAGAAAGAAATAGTAGCATAAGCAGTAAGGTAACCTCGCCTATATTTTAGCATAAATATCCAATCCCCCTAATGAGTTATTTTAGTAAAGAACAGATATATAAAGAAAAAGCGCAATTTCTACTCTAGAATCGCGCCTTTTATTGTAAATCGTTCAGTTTCTATTAGCTGGTTTTATTGAAAAAAAATATACTTTGTCATCTTTTAATAGGTAAGACGTATCGTAGCATTTTTTAGAATAGAGTTGGCAACCTCGCGATAAGTAATTTTTTTGACTGATGTTCTGTCAGCTCTTCTACTCTATTCACCTGCTCTATAATCGTTCCTTTATGCATAACAGCAATCTGATCTGCTAAATAAGACACTGCTTGTAAATCATGCGATATAAAAATATACGATAAATGAAGTTTTTCCTTTAACTGCTTCAATAAATGGAGTATTTCAACTTGAATAATTGCATCTAGTGCACTAATAGGTTCATCTAGTATAATGAGCCTCGGCTTCAAAGCAATGGCTCTTGCAATATTTATTCGTTGAAGTTGCCCACCACTCAATTCGCTTGGTCGCTTTTCACCATACTCTTCATGTAAACCTACCATTGAAAGAAGTTCATTTATATAGGCTTGTTCTTCTACCTTAGTGAGCTTTTGATAATTTCGAAGGGGTTCGGCAATTATCTGTTTCACTGTCATCCGAGGATTCACTGCACCATAGTAATCCTGAAAAACAACTTGTATTTCTCGACGTATAGTAGAGGGGATTTTCTTAGTCCTATAAAGCTCCGTTCCATCTACAGTAATACACCCAGAACAAGGGCGTTCAACGCCAAGAATCATACGACCTAACGTACTTTTCCCAGAACCACTTTCTCCAACAAGTCCTAAGCATTCTCCGGTATTTAAAGAAAGTGAAACATCTGAAACTGCATCGAAGGTCACTTTCTTTTGCATAAACGATCCAACAAGATAGCTTTTAGCCACATGTTCTACTTCGAGGAAGGACATACTGACATACTCCTTTCAATCTGTATACAACGTACTTGATGATGCGGTGCCACTTCTAATAGTGGAGGTAGAGATTGACAGGAAACTTGAGCAAAAGGGCAAGCAGCAAAATAGGGACAGCTATTATGTTGCACTATATTATTTTCTATTTTCTGGCTATTTTCTCGTCCAATTTCCGATTGTAAAAGGCGCTTTGTATAGGGATGTTTTGCTGATTTTATAAGCGTTGTTAGTGGTGCCTGCTCTACAATAAAGCCCTTGTACATCACCGCTATTTCATCTGCTATGTATTGAATAACTGCGAGATCATGTGAAACGAGTAGCATACCGACATTTGTCTGTTCAACAATAGCTTTTAATTCCTTTAGTACGGTAAGTTGATTCGTTGTATCAAGAGCTGTTGTAGGTTCGTCTGCGATAATATAGGCTGGTTCTAATGCTAATGTCATCGCCATCATAATCCGCTGAAGCATACCACCACTTAACTGAAATGGATATTGCGAAAGAATCTGCAAAGGTGGTAGCCCCATTTTTTCTAAATTGGCCACGGCTATGGCCTTAGCCTGCCGTTTTGTAATAGCTTGATGTGCACGAATCGTTTCGATAAAGTGACGTTCAATTGTACGTACAGGATTAAATGCACTCATAGGTCTTTGCATGATAATAGCAATTTGTTCTCCACGTAATCGACGTAATTCTTTTTTTGAAAAGGTTTTGAGTTCTTTTCCATGATGAGAAATATTACCTGACCATGTTACTCCTTCTGGCAATAAATCGACAAGCGCCATCGCTGTCATTGTTTTACCTGAGCCACTTTCACCGACTAAACCTAATACTTTGCCTTGTGTTAATTGAAAAGAAGCATCTCTTACGACAGTAGCTTCCTTAGTCTTTATCGTTAACTGTTGCACTTCAATCATTAAAGTCTCCTTTCTACCTGTAGCCATTGTCGCAATGATTCACCAAATACATTAAATGAAATAACGACGAGAAAAATTATTAAACCTGGATACATCATTAGCATCGGGTGACTTCTAAAATATGGCTTACTATCATTTATCATCATGCCCAATTCCGCATATGGTGGCTGTACGCCCAGTCCGAGGAAGGACAGACCTGAAATTGATAAAATAACTCCACCAATATCCATGAAAAGTAAAACAATGACAGACGCTAAAATTGTAGGAACGATATGCTTTATGGCGATTTTAAATGGGCTTGTTCCACAAATACGAGCAGCCATAACAAACGATCGTTCCTTCACACTTAGTACCATCCCTCGAATAAATCGTGCGTAAAAGACCCACTGTACACAGACCATCGCTAAAATTAAATGCCCATAGCTAGGACCAAGCATCCCAACAAATGCTAACGATAATAAAAAGCTTGGAAAAGCCATCAACATATCACAAATACGTATAAACCAAGTATCTACAATTCCACCCATATATCCCGCAAAAATACCTATTGGCACACTGATACAGAAAGTAATGCTCATCACGATAAATGCAGTAATTAAAGATGTGCGTGCGCCAAATAATAGGCGCGACAGTTGACAACGCCCTAAATGATCTGTGCCAAGTGGATAGTCCTTAGAAGTTGGCTGTAGTTTTTGTGTCAAATCTACATAATTTGGATCATTTGGAGCTATGAACGGTACAAAAATTGCAACAGCTGTAAAAAATACAATGACTGTCGCACTGACAATTAATATAGAATGCTGGCGAAATGTCTTCATTTTATCCGATCACCTGCCAGTCGAATGCGTGGATCTAGCCAGCCACAAAGAATATCTACTATTAAATTTGTTAGGAAAAAAACAATTCCTAATAGTAAAACGCAAGCTTGGATCATTGGATAATCCTGATTGACAATCGATTCTACTATTAATTGTCCCATACCTGGCCAAGCAAAAATGTTCTCCACAATTATCGTCCCTCCAAGCATATTACCAAAGCTCATGCCAAGGCCAGTTAATGTTGGGGAAGCTGCTTTTTTAAGAATATGCCGCCAAACAATTGTACGCTCTTTCAAACCACGTGCCTGTGCATATAATACAAACGGCTCCTCCAACACTTCGATTGTACTGGCTCTTATTAAACGTAAATAGGTTCCAATATAACCAAGTGCCAATGTCGTTGCTGGTAACACAAAATGCGCAGCTGATCCCTTGCCAAGTACAGGTAATAAGTCAAGTTGCAACGAGAAAAAGTAAATGAGCAAAAAACCTAACCAAAATGTGGGCAATGACACACTACTAAAAGCAAAAAATTGCGTCATTCGGTCAAACCATTTCCCTCTATGTAAAGCAGATATAACTCCTAGTGGTATACTGCAAACAATAATCAGTAAAAACGCAACTGCTGTTAATTGTAAAGTTGGTATAAAATGAAGCATCATTTCATCTAAGACCGACCGCTTTGATATTAAGGACGTTCCAAAATCAAATTGCAGTACATTTGTTAGCCATTGTACATATTGCATGACAAGTGGCTGATCTAGTCCCATTTCAGCACGTATCGCTTGAACAGTTTCTTCAGAAGCCTGAATATTTGATACGCGTAAATACGTTAATACAGGATTACCTGGTATTAGCTGTATAAGCAAAAACGTAATGATCGACAAACCAAAAATGGACGGTATTGCCCCTAGCAATCGTTTGTATATAAAACGAATCATAAGTCAACGCCTCTCTATAGAACAAACGCCCATTCCGAAAAGAAATGGGCGCAATTAATTTAGTCTTTCATATCAATAGTTGTTGTTGGTATTTCTACTTCTTGTGGCAAGAAGTCTACACCCATTATATTTTTCTTGTAAACTGCGATATTTGATTGATATGAAATTGGTAAATAGACAGCTTCCTCATGAAGCATCGTTAAAATTTGATGATATTGTTTAATACGATCCTCTTCTGTTGTTGTTAATAATACTTGTTTAATACGCGTATCCAACTCTTTTTTAAAGGATAAGCCAGATAATGCATAGTAATCTGGGCCACCACCAGAAGAATCGGTTGTGATGGAAGCTAAATAAGAGTGCGGATCAAAAGGTACCGCCCAAGTTGCAGTGAATAACATATCATAGTTGCCATCAAATGCCGTTGTCCAGAATGTATTTGATTCTTGACTTGTTAATTTCACATCGACGCCAATTTTACGTAAGTCCCCTTGCACAAATTCCGCTATTGACTTTTGAATATTGTCCGTACTTATGAATAACAATTCGAGTTGTAAAGGTTGACCATCCTTTTCTCGGAATTCCTTACCCTCTATAGTTTTCCAGCCTGCTTCATCTAATAAAGCTTTTGCTTTCTCCACATCATACTCATACGGATCAACTTCTACATTTGTATAGGCTAAATTTTGCGGGAATAACGTATCCGCTTTGTTTTCTATTCCATAGAAAATATTATCGATGACCGCATCCTTATCGAAAGCGTGCTGCAGCGCAAGTCGTATATTTTTATCACTCATTGTTTCACGATTCGTATTGAATAACAGTGTACGGGTAGCCGTAGGTTCTGAAATTTTTGTTTCATATTTTCCAGATTCTTTTAAAAACTTAAAGGAATCTGGGCTAATTACACCATTGCCAAAAATCATATCCAGTTCACCTTTTTCAAAGGCTAACACGCGAGATTCACCGTCTGTGATTACTTTGACAACTACTTCATCTACTTTAGGCTTTTCACCCCAGTAATTATCGTTACTCTCAAAAATAGCGTACTCATTTTCTTTGTGTTCTTTTAATACCCATGGGCCAGTACCAATTGGCGCAGTTAAACCATTCTTATATGTATCCATACTTGCTGGGAAAGCTGATTCTGCAACAAAACGTAGTGGTCGCACATACGTTAATTCTTGGAGAGTTGGATAATAAGCATTATGTAACGTTAATTTAAATGTATAGTTATCGATTACTTCTGTTGTTTTAATTTGATTAATCAATTCAATCCAATCATGCTGTTCACGGTTGGCAAGTACGGTATCAAAATTTTTCTTCACTATTGCTGCATTAAAAGCGGAGCCATCTGAGAACTTCACATCATCACGCAAATGGAATATATACTCTTTCCCATTCTCCGATACATCCCAGCTCTTTGCTAGCCACGGCTTAATTTCTCCATCTTTACCATAATAGACAAGAGATTCATAAACCATTGCTTGCGAGAAAAACTCGTTTGGAAAATAAGTGTGGGGATTTAAATCACCAATATCCCCAGACCAAGAAAAAGTAAATACTTTCTTGTCATCTTTTGTAGCTGCTGTTTCTTTTTCATCCTGTTGAGAACATCCAGCAAGCGATAATATAATAGTCATCAAAATGAGGGAAACTGCCCATATACTACTATTTTTCATTTCTTCACCCCTAATTTTTTCATAAAAAAAAGTATTTTTAACAGATACAGTTAAAAATACATCACAATTCTATATTAAGTATTTCTTACAGCACCTCCCTATTCTCCGTAGGTTCAACGGTATCTCTATTAAATAGGCAGGTATTCTGACTGAGGTTCAACATCTTTTGTGCCTTCCCAGATATCAAGACCCAGTGACATTTACAAAAGACTCCCCTTTACAGCGGCGGGACCGTATCGGATTTTCACCGATTTCCCTTTTAAGTATCTATGTAACATAGATACACCTATTCGACACAATATTTAGTTTTCTCTCAACTATCCTACTACAAAAAGAAATAAATATCAAAATGATAATAACACACCAATTGATACGTTGCCTAAAAACGCAGAATCCGATATCTCTTTGTTTCTGAAATGCATCTCATTTTTTTACCTTCATGAATAGGTTAAAGAGTTCCTCAATTATCTTGCCCTTTAATGAAAATGAGCACTTATCCTTGTTCAAGGATAGTGCTCTTTTGCTGAAGAAAAAAGTATTACTAATTTGTTATTATTAATGAATCTATGAATTCATTAACTTGTTTGCTCATTTCTTTGTAACGAGTCCAGTGGAGATAATGATGTCCTTCTAATGTTACAATTTTACTTGAAGGAGAATTACTTAATTGCGTTTCATAAAAAGTCACATTGTTTTTACCATCCTCTGTAACCTTATCTTTTTTCGTAGCAAATAATAAAACTGGCATATTGGAAGGGAAAGTCATATCAACTGTTTTGTCAATATTATTTTTAATTTCATTAGCTTCATTAACAACGCTTTTGTTTCCCCCCTTCCAAGCGGAGATAGCCTTGGTCATTTTTAAGTTTTCTTCAGAATATGTACCATCATCAGCAATAGGTAAAAAACCTTCAGGATTTATATATAACGCGAGTCTTGCTATTCCTGTTGGTGCTACGTATCTTAAAAATTTAGGTAGCGTCGGGGCAGGTTCATTAAAATACTCAATAGCTTGTGGGAAAAGAGCATCAATCCCAATAACTGCATCAATCTCAGCAGGATATTTATTAGCATAATACAGACTATAAATTCCTGATACGGAATGGGGCATTAAAATATATGGACCATCAATATTGGCTTTCTTTAGAGCAATTCTAATTTCTTCTACGATGTTTTCTACAGTTCGTTCTTTTGTCGTTAAATCACTCCATCCATAACCAAAATTTTCTACCACGACAACTTTATTGTTTTTGGCCATTTCATTTATTAAGGGTTCAAAATCTAATACAGGTGCGGTTGTGCCTAGTCCGCTTAATAAAACAATGGTGTTCACCCCATCTCCTTTTGTATAAACGTGCATATTTTGATTATCGACTTCTACTATTTGACCAATTGGTGGATATTGTGTTTGCTCATAAACCTTCAAGACGTGGTGAAAAACAATCCATACAAGGAATAATGCTACTATTGTTAATAAAATATTTCTTATAATAATCCAAGTTCTAAATTTTCTTTTTGCTTTCATTACTAATATAAATCCTCTCTATTTATTATATAATTTCACAATAATGGAAATAAAGTAGTGGTTCCATCGTTTAACTATACATCCTTCTTACAAGTTTGAAAGATTTCTCATTTATTCAATAATCTGGCCCTTTAATAAAAAAACACTTTCCTAAACTAAGGAAAGCGCCTGATTGTTGAAGATCATTTTTCTATTAAAGCCCCTGTTAGTTGAAGTTTAGAAACGATTAAAAAGGCAGATTATACCTTAGACTTTCAAAAAAGGCCACGCTCACGAAAAATTATAAGGGCTATAATTTTTTTATTGATATATTAAAGAATTATTATCTTTCATTTCATTCATCACTAATTCATAATATAATGATTTATTATTTAATAATTCAGAATGACAACCTTGTTCTACAATTTCCCCCTTATCGATAACAAATATTATATCTGAATCTTTAATAGTAGAGAGTCGATGAGCAATAATAATTGTAGTTTTATTTTCTCTAATCATTGCAAGATTTTTATGAATGATTTTTTCTGTATTTACATCTAATGCCGATGTAGACTCGTCTAAAATTAATACCTCTGGATCTCTAATTAAGGCACGAACTAATGCTAACCTTTGTTTTTCACCGCCGGAAATAGTTATTCCACGCTCCCCTAATGAACTATCATACTTATCCGGCAATTTCTGGATAAAATTATCGATACACATTGCTTTGGCTAAATCTATTATTTGATTATCTGTTATTCGATTATACCCCAGTAATAAGTTATCTCTTATAGTACCTGGAAATATGTATGGATCTTGAAAAACAATACTAACTTTCGATTTCCATGTATCATTAGAAATATCATTAATATTGATATTATTTGCCATTATACTTCCCTCTTCAACCTCATATAAGCTTTCAAGTAAACTTCCAATAGTTGATTTTCCACTACCACTAAGTCCAACTAAAGCTATTTTCTTTCCTACTGGTATATCTATAGAAAAATTTTTTAATATAAATTTTTCCCCTGAATTATAACGAAAAGAGATGTTATTAATTGTTAATGACTCAATTGAGGAAATTGTTTTAGTATTATCTGTTCGCTTTGGTTTTGTATTTAACCAATTACTAATATTTTCAACTGAAGCCATCTTACCTGAAAATGAAAATACTAAATTGTATACTTTTACAAACGAGTGGAGCAGTTCTAAAGTCAGTTGGTAGATCACAACTAATAATCCAATTGACATTACCCCCTTAAATACAAGGTATCCCCCATAACCAATTACAATTATCTGTGCAATGGAAGTTATAGATTCTAATGAAAACACCATTTTTATCTTCAGCTTTCCTTCCATCATTATACATTTAAAATATTGAATAAAACGGTTTTGATATCTCGCTTTTTCCCAATCCCCACGATTATTTGCTATTACATCACGAGTAGATGTTATGCATTCTTCCAATACAATTAGTAGTGAAGATTTTTTATTTTGAATATCTTTCGAAACTTTTTTTTGCTCATTGGATAACTTTTTTCCAGTTTTAATATAGAAAAGAGATAAAATAAGGATAGAAAAGAAAAGGATAGGAGAAGCCTTTAAAAATAAAACACATATAATAATGGTACTTACAAAGTGCTTTATAATATCTGTAATATCTTCACCTATTAACCTTGCTACAATTGGTATTTCATTTGTAAAAAAATGTACATATCGAGCATTTCTTTCTTTCTGAATTATATTTATTGGCGTACTATACAAAGTTGATAAGCCTTGCTCAACTAATTGATATTTAATACGACCATGAATTTTACTTTGAATATATGGATTAACAACAAATAACATTATGAATATTAAATAACATAATGCAATTAATAGAACATATTTTAAGATTCCACCAAAATCTGATCCCATAATTATTTGATCAATAATATATTGTTGCAAGGTTATTGAGTAAACAAAGCTTATGGATTCAATGATTAATAAAATAATAGAAGTGAAATAGAAGAACTTTTGATTTTTAATATAATTCCAGATCCAATGCATATTCTTCATACGAGCCCAGCTTCTTTCGTTTGTAAAATATATTTCTTATAAAGCCCATTCTTTGCTAGTAACTCCTCATGTGGACCAGATTCTGCAATTATGCCATTATCAAGTACGTATATTCGATCATAATCTCGAATAGTACTTAATCTGTGAGCAATGGTTATTACGGTCTTATCTATTAGAAAACGATCTAAAGATTTTTGTATATGTTTTTCAGTTATATTATCTAAAGCAGAGGTTGGTTCATCCATTATTACTATAGATGGATTCATTAGAAACAGTCTTGCCAAGCCCACTCGTTGTTTGAGTCCACCTGATAAAGTATCCCCTTTTTCATCAACTTTCGTATTATATTGATCCGGTAATTCCAAAATATAGTCATGTAAATGAGCTGCCTTTGATGCCTCAATTAACTCTTCTTCTGTTGCGTTTGGATTTCCAAATAAAATATTCTCTTTTATAGTAGAGCCAAAAATATAAACATCTTGAAAGACAATTCCAATTGATCGTCTAATCGTCTCCAAACTCAGTGAGTTAATAAGGTTGCTATCAATTGAGATTTCCCCAATATTACTGTCATAAAAACGTATCATTAACTTTGCAATTGTAGATTTTCCACATCCTGACTCTCCAACAAATGCTATTTTTTCCCCTGACTTAATATTAAAACTTAAATTTTTTAATATAGTATTATTAGGAGAATAACTAAAGGATACATTTTCGAAATTAATATTTCCTTCTACCTTATCTAATTGTATTGCACCTTCCTTTTCAGTTATTGTTGGTTCAAAGTGTGCAAATTCATAAAGTTTACTCGCTTGAAACATGAGCATTTTTTGCTCCGTTAAAAGAGTAATTACTGTTGTTAATTTATGCATCGTAGCTAAATATAGTAGTAAAAATGAAACAAATTCTCCTGCTGTTATGGTTTCTTCACTTATTAAAAAACAACCAAATATTATAAGAATAATCGCTCCAAAATAATATGTAAAACGTCGAATCGATCCTCTTAAATATGCATACCAATACCGCTTCGAATATAAATTTGTATTGTTCTTTACCTCTTTTAATGTTTTATTTAAATCCCATTCAAAGCTATTAAACACATTCAGTTCTTTGAGTAAAGAGACACTTTCGTAATATTTCTGTCCTAAATTTATTTGACTATCTGCTAGTTTTTGTCCAATATTAGAAGCCTTCTTTTCAATCCTTGGGCCAAATAAATAGTACAGGGATATACAAGGTATTATAGATATACTTAAATATAGACTAATATCTAACATGAGATAAATAGAGATAGTAACAAATAAAACATGTTGTATCATTTCAGGGAAATATCTTCTATATAGCTCTTGTAAAGCTGCAACTTCAGTGTTTACTAACGCAAGTATTGTCCCTGTAGAGTTTTTCTCAAGATAACTGGCACCAAGAATTCGTAATTTTGTTATAATACTCCACTGCAAGTCTCTTACACTATTTTCTTGAATATACCGTTGCAAATATTCTTTTGAAGCTGAAACGATTAACTTTAGTAGTAATACTAAAAAAATTACAAATAGGCAATAAACAAATAATTTTATATTCTTATTTTTTAAAACTTCGTCAATAAAATATCCAAACATTTTGGGAATTATTAGTTCACTTACAGAGATTACTACCCCGCAAATGATTAATAGGAAAACTTTCATTAAATATGGCTTTAAAAAGGATACAACCCATATATAAACCTTAAACAAACTTATTTCTATTGAGCTTTTATTTATCATTCTACCCCTCTTTTTATTCTAAAAATTCACACTATTACAATATTAATACAATCACTTTATCAATTGGAATAAATTGCTATATTGTTGTTCAATTATCGTCCAACGTAACGCTTCCAAAAACAACTCAACCATCTGACATCGATAGAATATCGACACCAGATGGCTGCTTAGTCTTTTTTATAGCTGTCTACTAGACGGGGGTAAGCCCAAATCCTAACTAGTGTAGAATCTCTATTTTATAGGTTTAGTGCTCTGTACATAAACGCCACGAATTGTGCGCGTGTCACTGGCTCGTCTGGATTAAAGCTTCCGTTATCACCTAAGGCAATACCATTCGATTCGAGCGCAGCAATATAGTCATAGCTCCAATGCGTCTTCGAAACGTCTTGGAAGGTACTTGTCCCTCCTGGTGTAAGACCAAATGCAAGCACAATAACTTTTGCCATTTGTGCGCGCGTCATTGGTGCATCTGGATTGAATGCCCCATCCGAACCATCAATGATGCCCGCTTGTTGTAATAATGTAATGGCCTCATAGTACGGGTGATCAGTTGGTACATCACTAAACGATGCAGCATCACGTTTTGCTGTTAACTCGAAAGCACGGGTAAACATCAATGCAACGTGTTGTCGTTGGATTGGCGCATTCGGTCGGAATGTGCCGTCTGGATAGCCTGTGATAATACCATGAGCTGCAATGTCTTCAATCATGACCTTTGCCCAGTTATTCGAAATATCGTTGAATCGATAACTTGGTATTGGTTCTTCTGGTTGCTCTGGCTTTGGCTCTACCGGGGATGGTGCTGGTTGTTCCGGCTTTGGCTCTATTGGTGTTGGACTTGGCTCCGGTGTCGAATTGTAGCCACCGCCACTACTATCTGAACCGTTGCTAGTCTTGTACTCAATTAACGCCATAGATGAAATGCTTGAATTCCCTGCAGCATCACGATATTGCACATAGAGTTTCTTCGGCCCAGTACCACCAATCAAATCCCAGTTTTTTGTAAGCATTACTTTTTCCCATGCTGACCAAGTTAGCTCATCCGTAGAAAAACGCATTTCAGTGACTCCACTTCCTCCCCCGTCAGATGAAGTCAGACTAAGCGTCACAGATTTGCTATTTGTAGTAGCAGAACCATTATTAATAACAAGCGTTCCTGTGGGCGGAGTTCTATCAATGATGAATTGAATCTTTGTTACATTACCTGCCTCATCCGTTACAACAAGCGCATAGATACCATCTTGTGTAACTTCTGTACCGCTAGTAAAGTTTGCTCCATTCAACGTCGCTGTTCCTTCATTGAAGTCAATCGTCTTCTTTACTTTGTAGAATTCACCATCCGCTACTCCCGTCACAATTGGAGATACCTTATCCACATTAAAGCTTACTGTTGTTACATTGCCTGCCTTATCTGTGACAACAAGCGTATAGGCTCCATCTCGATCAATATCTGTATCCTTAGTAAATGCCGCTCCGTTCAATGTCGCTGTTCCTTCGTTGAAGCCTACGGTTACTTTCGAGTTATAAGATTTACCGTCGCTTACTCCCATAACGATAGGTGCTGTCTTATCAATCTCAAAGCTTACTGTTGTTACATTCCCTGCCTCATCTGTGACAACAAGTGTATAGGCTCCATCTTGATCAATCTCTGTATCCTTAGCAAATGCCGCTCCGTTCAATGTCGCTGTTCCTTCGTTGAAGCCTACGGTTACTTTCGAGTTATAAGATTTACCGTCGCTTACTCCCTTAACGATAGGTGCTGTCTTATCAATCTCAAAGCTTACTGTTGTTACATTCCCTGCCTCATCTGTGACAACAAGCGTATAGGCTCCATCTTGATTAATCTCTGTATCCTTAGCAAATGCCGCTCCGTTCAATGTCGCTGTTCCTTCGTTGAAGCCTACGGTTACTTTCGAGTTATAAGATTTACCGTCGCTTACTCCCTTAATGATAGGTGCTGTCTTATCAATTTCAAAGCTTACTGTTGTTACATTGCCAGCCGCATCTGTGACAACCAGAGTATACACACCATCTAGAGCAACCTGTGAACCACTAACAAAAGCAGCTCCGTTTAAAGTTGCAGTCCCTTCGTTAAAAGTAATTTTTTTGCTCGTGTTGTATATTCCACCATTCGCTATTCCCACTACGCTAGGTGCTATCGTATCAATCTTGAAAACCACCGTCGTACTATTGCCTGCTGGATCGCTGACGTTTAACGTATACGTTCCATCCTGTGTGATGTCTGTGCCACTGATATAGGGGCTCCCATTAAGCAATCCGCTGCCTTCGTTAAATAGAGGATTAACTTTGCTGTTATATGCATTGTTATTCACTATATTCGTAATAACAGGAGCTATTGTATCTACTGTAATCGTACTGGTAATGATCGAGTTACTCGTATTTCCAACTCTATCTTTATATTGTACATATACGGTTTTAGCTCCATCACCAGCCGGTAGGACCCATGACTTCCCGTTCAAGTCAGCGATGTTGAACCAACTGGTCTGCCAAGTGCCGTTGATATTAGAAAGGCGCGCCTGATCAACTCCTGAGCCGCTTCCATCCGAATAGGTTCCTTTCAATGTGACTGTAGCCGAATTCGTCCATGCGGCACCATTATTAATGTTCAGTGTACCTGTTGGTGCTGTCTGATCCAATAGAATGGTCTGAGATGAATTGGCTGATACCCCATTATTGGAATCCCTCAATTGCATATAGATGGTCTTAGGTCCATCTCCTCCTGAGAGAGTGAATATTGCTGTATTGCTGAAAGGTAGCCAAGATGCCGTTAATAAATTAGCAACGCTATCCGCAAATCTCATATGGGTAACACTATCCACTGCATCAGCATCTGATCCTGTTACGGATAGATTGACAGTGCTTGCGTTTGTCTCAGCTCCGTCAGCAATCGTGAAGGAACCCGTAGGAGGTGTATTTACCGGACCAGTCTCATAAGTAACGACCAGCTTCGGGCGAAATGCAGCATTCGGAACTTCCAGGGAGTACAATGAAAATCTCCCGCTATCTGCATCGGCTTCATTCCCGTTAAGTGTAAAGGTTATTTGGCGATCAGAACCATCTGTAAAAGCATCGATGGCATTCTTCACATTTAGCGTTATTGTCTGATCCTGAAGATAAGTACCCATCGGCACCTCAGCAGTGCTCTTCGCAGTGAATTTATCTGCATAGGGGCTATTCGTATCTACAGAGGGGAAAGTACCATTGAAATTATGGTCCAATGAATTCGCAGCAGAACCCCTAACTTCCATATACAAATTATGGTTAGGAACTCTGAGAACAGTAGCAACCGTCAGAACCAGCTCTGCTGACACGATAGTCCCCTCTGGCGCCCCTAGATTGAAGGTTACGCCCATTCTGTTCCGAACATTGACGAAGCCGTCATTATTGCTCATGCCGACATAAAGATAACTATCACCTTCATTATCATAAATACCGTTATATTCCGCTTGGCCATTTAATTGCATAGTATCTGCGGTGGCTATATAGGTTCTTGTTACTGTACTTCCAGCAGCAAATGGTGCAAAATCAGGTACTATTACAGATAATAATAAAAATAGTACTACTAATCCCGTACGTTTATTTTTTTTCATACATCAGCTCTCCTTGAACGTTGCTATATACAACACTAATATACTGCATACTTCATTCTCTAGTACTTCAACTAACAGCATCTAGTAAGTAAAATCCTATTTGACATCTAGGTTCGTATTCTAACTATACCTCTGTAATAAAATCCTAAATCCACATATTGAAAGCACCCTTTCTTGTATTTTTAGATACTTATCTTTTCTAAGCGTCTCAACTCCACTAAAGAATAGGATATGATTATGTAATACTGTCGAACGTTAACGGTACGCTTATTTATTTTCAAAAAGATAATAACTTCCCAAAGTAGAACACTCCTATTGCATCATCCTTAAATAGAATAAATAACAAAGGTTAAATTTAGGTTAAAAAAATTTATTATTTTATATTAATAGTGGATTCCTTTATCTATCGACTGTTCAAGATTTATATAATAACGAAATTGTCGCTTGGAAAATTAGTGTGAGAAATGATTTAATTAAATTCTCATTTTATTCAAAATTAAAACAGGTGTTATTAAAAAAGTTACAAACAAAAAACACGAAAGCCATTCTTCAGCTTCCGTGCCCTGTTCCTCCTAAACCCCTACCTTAACCCCACTTACAGTCGAAAAAACATTATCAATACGTGCTGTCGCAGTTTCGTCTAAAGTAAAGCCACCTTCAATACGCGCTACTTGAGAATCGACAATATAAATCGGACAATCGATATTCGTTGCACCTAATATCGATAATACCGGCTTTAACGAATACTCTAATGCTAGTAAATGTGCAATCGAGCCTCCAATTGCCACTGGGAATACTTGCTTTCCTTCTAGCCCTTTTTGTGGTAATAGATCGATAAATGTTTTTAAAATGCCGGTATACGAGCCTTTATAAATCGGTGTTAAAAAGACTACGATGTCAGCCGCGCCAACTTTCACGATTTCCGCTGCAATCGCCTCACTCTTATAGTTCGCTGTAATTAAATCTTCTGCCGGTAACTGATGTACTTGGATCGTTTCTACTTCTATTCCCTTAGCTGTCAAGTTGTTTGCAATATACTGCTCGACACCTGTTAAACGTGACGATACACTATTACCACCATTAATTAAAATTGCCTTTGTCATAATTAAAACCTCCTACACTTTCTGTAGCGCATAGCGTGAAGGTACTTGCTTTAAGCCTAAGTTTTCACGCAGAGTTGTGCCTTCATATTCAGTACGGAATGTACCGCGCTTTTGTAATTCTGGAATGACTAAATCAATGAAATCGGTAAAGCCACCTGGGAAGTATGGCGGCATTAAGTTAAAGCCGTCAGCTGCTTCATTTTCTACCCATTCCTCTAATTGATCGGCAATTTGCGTTGGTGATCCGAAAATGATGCGGTGACCACGTGAGCCAGCGATACGTAAATATAAATCACGAATTGTTAAATTCTCACGCTCGGCTAGTTCAATAATTAACTGCTGGCGACTGCGGTTACCATTTGTCGGAGGAATGTCCTTCGGTAATGGACCATCTAAATCATGATTTGATAG
The DNA here is from genome assembly GCF_028747805.1 of Solibacillus daqui. Lineage (NCBI taxonomy): Bacteria > Bacillati > Bacillota > Bacilli > Caryophanales > Caryophanaceae > Solibacillus > Solibacillus daqui. Next base: position 1,803,850 of record NZ_CP114887.1, on the reverse strand, counting down.
GTCATAGCCTAAGTAATCCGCTAAAAAGTCTAGGCCAATTTCAGGTGTTATGAGCTGTTGTAGCTCCTCATATTTCGCACGTGCTAATTCTTCTGTTTCCGCTACGTACACCGAAACGCCCGGCATAATTTTCACGTCATCACACTCACGACCTGCTGCTACTGCTTTGTCCTTAAGCAGTTTATAAAATTTTTGAGCGTCCTCTAATGTTTGCTGTGCGGTGAAAATCACATCTGCTTGTTTTGCCGCAAGTGTCGTCCCTGAATCCGATGAACCAGCTTGCACTAGTACCGGGCGACCTTGTGGTGGACGGCTTGAATTTAAAGGCCCACGCACAGCATAGTATTCACCTTTATGATGTAATGTGTGTAATTTACCCTTTGTAATAAATTCACCAGTTGCTTTGTTTCGTGCTAATGCGTCATCCTCATAAGAATCCCAAAGACCTTTTACAACTTCAACAAATTCATCTGCACGCTCGTAACGTAACGAGTGGTCTAAATGCTTATCCTGATTGAAGTTGCTCGCCTCTGCTTCATAGTAAGATGTCACGATATTCCAAGCGGCACGGCCACCACTTAAATGGTCTAATGATGAAAACTTACGCGCAATATGGAACGGCTCATTATACGTCGTTGATGCTGTTGCCGTTAAACCGATGTTTTTAGTTACTGTTGATAAGACTGCGTGTAATGTCAGCGGTTCAAAACGAACTTGCTCGGCGGGGTGGGATAATTCATTGAACGATAAGCCGTCACTTAAAAACAGCATATCAAGCTTGCCTTGCTCAGCTTTTATGGCTACTTCTTTAAAGAATTCCACGTTTTCACTCGCATCAGCCTGCGCTTGTGGGTGGCGCCATGAAGCGATATGGTGGCCTGTTCCCATTAAAAACAGCCCTAACTTCATTTGCTTTTTTGTCATCTGTTACACCTCCTTATACCACTTGTTTTTCGCGCTCTGCTAAAATCGCATTGACTAATGGAATTACTTTTGCGCCAATTTCTTCAATTACCTCTAAGTGTGGGAAGCCGCGTAATAATACTTTGTCAAAGCCTAAGTCTACGAATTCCACAACACGCTCTGCAACTTGCTGCGGTGTACCTACTAAAGCAATTGAATTGCCTGATAAAACTTGTGTTAAGCCTGCCCAAATATTTGGTGCGATGACGAAATTATTGTCTTTTGATTCCAGCATGATTTGGTGTAAACGTCCAACACCAACCGCGCCATTTTTCAGCGTATTTTCATGCTTCGCTGCTAATACGCTTGGATCTACTTGGCTAATAATTTTGTTGGCATTGGCAAACGCTTCTTCCTCTGTATCGCCTAACACCACTTGGAAGGACACGCTGTATGAAAGGTCGCGATTTTTTTCCTTCGCTAATTTCACAACTGATTCAAGCTCTTCCTGCGTCGTTTCTAATGTTTCGCCCCACAGCATATAAACATCTGCCAAATCGGTTGCCACTTCTTTGGCGATTTGAGATGACCCTCCGAAGAAAATTGGGGGTGCCTCTTTTAATGGTAACGGTAAGTTTGCACCTTTTAATGTGTAAAATTCTCCGTTGTAATCAAACGTTTCACCGTTAAATAAACGCTTTAAAATTTCAATATATTCACGTGTACGCTTATAGCGATCTGCGTGTGATAAAAAATCGCCATCGTTTTCTAATTCTTTCGGTGCACCACCCGTAACAACATTGACGAATACGCGATTATTCGTCCAGTAATTCACAGATGCGAACTGTTTAGCTAATTGTGTAGGTGCTGTTGAGCCTGGGCGTACTGCAAATAAAAATTTCAAGTTATCTGTATGTGCCGTTAAATGAGCAGCCGCCACTAATGAATCGACGCAGCTACCACCGATTGGTAATAATAATGTAGTGAAGCCCGCTTTTTCTGCTGCTTGCGCTACTTTTGTAATGTATTCCACTGAAGGCTGACGATCTGAATCAACTCCAGCGCCTGACCAAGTTTGTTGATCCTTTTTCGAAGCTTGATTTCCTACATACTCGCTATCGCCTGAAGTTGGCGCCATTGTAATAAATTCCACTTTAGTCACAATCATTTCCTCCTTTTTATTTCACTACAGGTGCACTTGGTACAACTTCGTCTGGTGGTAATTTGTTCGTTACGTTGATGGCACCTGATTTGATTTGATCAGCTACATTCGAAAATGTTTGATTTGCTACGATGTTAATGAAGTTTACTTGCTCTTGCTGCGCTTTTCCATACGATAATTCACAAAACGTTGCTGGTGGAGCGACGAATGTAGTTGCACCTAACTCGATTGCTTTACGTAATGTTGCACCGCGACGACCTTCTGTTAAATCAAGCGCTGGGTTGCGATGATCTTCTACTGTACCGTCCTTTTTGATAATTCGTAATACTGTTCCCTCTACGATTGGTGTTACGATGCCGCCATCATTTACTACTACTGCGATTGCCATGTTCCAGTTCCTCCTATTTCGCGATTTGTGCGGCTTCACTCGCTTTTTGTAAAGCTTGTGATAAATCCGCTTTAATATCTTCAATATCTTCTAAACCGATTGATAATCGAATTAAGCCCGGTGTTACACCGCTTGCTAATTGCTGCTCTGGTGTTAAACGTGAATGTGATGTACTCGCTGGGTGAATCACAAGTGATTTCGAATCACCTACGTTTGCTACATGTGATAATAATTCCACATTGTTAATGAACGCTTTTGCTGCCTCTAATCCGCCTTTAATGCCAAAGCTAAAGATGGAGCCCGCGCCTTTTGGTAAGTATTTTTCGACTAACTGATTTGGGTCATTTCCCTCTAATGTTGGCAAGTTCACCCATTCTACGAGCTCATGCTGTGCCAAATATTCCGCAACGGCCTGTGCATTCAATACATGCTGACGTACGCGCACCGCTAATGACTCTAAACCTTGTATAAACAACCATGCATTAAACGGTGATAATGTCGCACCTAAATCATGCCCTAATTCAAATCGAGCCTTTGCGATAAATGCCTTTTCTCCAGCCGCCTCAACAAATGAACGATTTTCGATTAATTCATTTGGCTGAACAAAGGTCGGGAAACGGGTTTCCTTCCATTCAAACTTCCCGGCATCAATAATTGCACCACCTAGTGATGTTCCATGACCGCCAATGAACTTTGTCGTTGAATGAACAACAATATCTGCGCCAAATTCAATTGGCTTCGATAAATATGGCGTTGCAAATGTGTTATCTACAATGAGCGGAACATCATGTTGATGTGCAACTGCTGCTAAACCTTCGATATCCGCAATTTGTAAACTTGGGTTCCCAATTGTTTCCGTGAATACGGCGCGTGTTTTGTCATTGATTGCTGCTTCGACTTCTGCTAAATCCGAACCTTCAACAAAACGAACCGTTACGCCAAAGCGAGGTAATGTTTTAGAGAATAATGTATACGTACCTCCGTATAATGCGTTTGTCGCTACGATTTCTTCACCAGCTTGCGCTAATGTTAAAACCGCGATTAAAATTGCCGCTTGCCCTGAAGAAACCGCAAAGCCTGCCACACCACCTTCAAGTGCAGCTAAACGCTCCTCGAATACAGCGTTTGTTGGGTTAGCATTTCGTGAATATAGATAGCCACTGCCTTGTAATTTGAACAGGCTTGCTGCGTGCTCAGTATCATCAAAAACATAAGATGTTGTTTGATAAAGTGGAACTTCGCGTGAACGGGTAACTGAATCTACCGTTTGGCCAGTATGTAGGGCGATTGTTTCTTGGTTGAAAAATGTCATTTGGATGTGCTCCTTTAATTGAAGTATTTTTTTGTTAACTCATATATTTCAGGCTCGGTGATTTCACCCTTCACCGTATGCACTACTTCACCATCACGTATAAACAGCGTTGTTGGTAGTGTTGTGATCGCGTAGGCGTCCTTTAGTTCGCCACTGCGATCTAGTAAAATCGGAAAATCTAAGTCTTTATTCTTTACATATTGATTGACGATTTTCGTTGGTTCCTCAACGTTAATGGCATACAGCTGTACTGATTTTGCCTGCAAATTTGAATATACCGCATTCAGTGCAGGCATTTCTCGTTCACATGGAGGGCAATACGTAGCCCAGAAATTTAAGATGACGTTGCCAGAAGCGGAAATCGTTTGCCCCTCACCAGTTAGAGAATGTAGTGTGACATCTTTGGCGAGTACCTGTTGTTGTGACACGTTTGAAAAAATGGCGTACACAATTGCAAGCCCAAGTAGTAGAACTAAAGAAAGTTGAGTAATGCGCTTCATTTCACCTTCACCTCAACTTCAGGCATTTCGTGCATCTCCTCATAATCAACATGTGAAATAATGCGGTACACGCCACTTGCATCAAAACTCGTTTCGATTGAATACGTACCATCGCCATTATTTATTGGATTGACGGTTCCAATCGTTTGCCCATTCGGATTGATAAGTTCAAAATCTACCTCGGCATTTTCAGTCACCGGCTTTTCACCAGCTTCAATTTGCGCTGTAATTGTTATAGGCTCAAATGCTTCGACATTCTGTTTACTTGCTTCTATCGTTACTTCTAGGTGCTCTGTTTCCTGTGCACTACAGCCGGCAAGTAGCAGCACAGTAAGGAAGAGTCGTTTCAATTTAATCTGCCTTTAAATTCGTCCAAAACAGCAGACGCTTTTTTATTTTTTCGAACGCAACCATCACCGAAACAATGATAATACTGTTGAAAATAATGCCGGCTAACACGTAATGATATTGTGAGAAGTCGCTATAGTATTGAATGAAAAAGCCCATGCCACTCGATGCACCGAACATTTCGGCAATTGTTAATATTAAGAAGCTCATACCAAGCGCTGTGCCTGCACCACTTAAAATATGGGGAGCACTCGCTGGTAGCACCACGTTAAATAAAAACGTTGGATCCTTTAAGCCAAGTGATTTAGCGTTGTCTAAATAATGCTTTTCAATCAATAACACGCCGTGAATCGTGCCTAAAAACACTGGCCAAAATGCACCGATGAAAATGAGTGAAATGGATGCAGTTTGGAATGTCGGTAACAGCGCAATTGCATATGGAATAAATAATGTTGGTGGAATCGGGCTTAGTGCATGAAAGTATGGCATTAAAATTTCACGTAAGCGTTTGTTTAGTCCAAAAAACAGACCAGCTACAATGCCTGCAAGTAATGCCCCAAAAAAGCCAGGTATAAGGAGCTTCATCGAGCTACCAACACCACCAATTAGCTCCCCCCATTTTGTGACAAATGATTCGACAACCGTAAGTGGCTCTGGGAAAATAACTGGGTTAATCCACGAAGCATACTTGGTTACAAGTGCCCAAATAACAATGATTAGAATTCCTATAAAAATAGTCAGATTATAGCGCTTAAAAAATGTGAGCACAGGTTCTCACTCCCTTTAAATATTTTGTTCGTTAAAGCGTACAAGCTGCTTTTGATAGTAGCTATCATCTGGATGCTCCTCGATGAGCTCGTTTAACGCTTGCTCATATAGGTCAATATTTACATAATCGTTAATATTAATATCATCCACATTTTCAATGTAGCCAATTTCCTTCATTTGCTCCCACATTTGTCCAACCTTTTCCTTACTTGGGTCAGATGAGTAATTTGAATGCGGATCGTTGACAATTGTCTTAATTACGCTCTCATCTACTTTCATGTATTCCTTCGCTGCAGCGACCGCAACTTGTGGGTCTTCGCCTTTAATACGCTCAGCACGAATTAATGCTTTTAAGAAACGTTTATATGCCTCACCGTCATGATCTGATAATAATTCGGTACGTGTAACAACTCGGCAGCATACATGCCCCTCTTGTAAATCATTACTCCACGCAACCGCTTCTAAGCCCATATCTATCGCTTGTGCGTAAAACGAGTTCGCTGATACCGCAACATCAACTTTTCCTGATGCAACTGCCTCTAACAACATACTACCCGTTTTAAATTCAACGATTTCGACTTCGTTTTTCCAGTCAATACCGGCATCTTCAAGCGCTGAGCGGAATACGATATCTGATGTAAAAATACGAATCGTCCCTACCTTTTTACCTTTGTAGCTTTCAAGCGAAGTATATTGACCTGCATTTTCCTTCTTCGTTAAAATCGGGTGTCCACCTTCTAAATGCCCACCGATAATTGAAAAATCTGAACCATTTGCGATAAATGTTAGCGGACCTGCAGTACCGAACGATACACCGACATCAACTTTCCCTGCCTGTAATGCATTTAAACCATCTGCGGAGTTCGCAAACCCAACTCGATTAACTATTAAATTTTCATCTTCAAAGTAGCCTTCCTGGTAAGCAATGTCTACTAATGTTCCACCAGATGATTGGCTTAAGCCGACTGTAATTTCAAAATCTTCTTCAGCACTACCTGTTTTTACGTCTGTATCATCCCCACATGCTGCTAATACGCTCGCCGCGAGTAGAAAAGGTGCGAATAATTTTAATTTCTTCATTTAAAAAATCCTCCTAAATTCCTGCGCCATCTGACACTTCGTTTTTTATGCTATTTAAAATTTGTTCATTCATTTCGTTTAGTAATGATTCGCGGAACGAACGGAATTCGAAACTTTCAAATAATTTTTGACGGTCTGTTCCCTTTTTTACTGACACTTCAATTGATTTTGTCACTGCGCCATTTTTTCCAGGTGCAAAAATAATAATGCGGTCTGCTAAGTAAATGGCTTCATCGACATCATGCGTTACAAAAACAATGGTACGATTTTGCTGCGCACGAATTTGAACGATTAAATCTTGTAAGTGAATACGTGTAACAGGGTCAAGTGCGCCGAATGGTTCATCCATTAACAGCAGATCCGAGCCGTAGCTCAGTGCCCGTGCAATAGCCGCTCGTTGCTTCATTCCACCCGACATTTGCCCTGGGTACTTTTTAATGGCATGCCCTAAATTCACAAGCGTCAAATACTCTTCAGCGATATGTGTTAGCTCTTTTTTCGACTTGGTTTTGTTGCGTTGCTTGAGTGCTAGCACAACATTTGCTTGAGCAGTTAACCATGGGAACAGCGAATAATCTTGAAACACAACGCCGCAATCCGGATGCTTCGTCTTTACTGAATTCTCGTTGATGACAATGTCTCCATTATCAAAGCCTTCAAGCCCGGCAATCATGCGTAAAAATGTACTTTTGCCACAGCCAGACGGTCCCATGAATACAAGGAATTCACCTTCTTTTACATCTAAATCAATGTTATTTAAAATTTTCGTCGTCCCATCATAGCTAAAATCAATGCCACGCGCTTCGATTTTGTTTTTGCGCGAAAACTTTCGTTGCTCAGGAATTTCTATGGGCAGTTCCACCTCTTGTTGCAATAACACCATCTCACATCACCCTTTCGTTAAAAATTGATAGCCTAGGTTTTGAATCGTTGTGTCTACTGGTACATGCAACGTCATGGTACGAATATTGCGCCAAAATCGATCAAAGCCGAATTGGTTGGATGTTGAGCGGCTACCCATTACCTCAAAAATTCGTGAAGTAATATCTAAGCCTACTGTTGTCGTAAATACTTTCGCTGTTTGCAATGCCATTTCAAGCACAAAACGTTTTTCAGGTGTAATATTATTTGGATTGTCCCAAAGTTTCTGTAATAATGTATCGGCTTTATGTACCACCAAATTTGCCGCTTCTATCTGGACGTAAAACTGACCGTAATGATGCTGTATGATTGGATCTTCAATCGCGGACGTTTGAGCAATTGAACGTGGTCGAGTGTGCTGCTTTGTATAGCTTAGTGCTGATTGTAGCGCACCTTCTGCAATGCCTAAATACAGATGATTCAGAGTGAATGTAGCAATATTTAAACGCAGCTTTGAAAACTCACTAGCATTAAAACCGCGCTCTAACACTTCATCTGCTGAAACCTCAACTTGATTGAAAATGATTGTGCCACTGTCTGTTTGACGCTGCCCCATATTGTCCCAATCGCCTTTCATATCTATACCTATTCGATTACTTGGTATTACAACCAACAAAGGCTCTTCACGTCCCTCTTCCTGTGCCGATACAAGTAATACATCCGAATCAACGCTACCTGAACAAAATGTTTTCACACCGTTTAACACATAGCCTTTCGCCGTTTTTGTTGCAACTAGCTTAATGTCTACCGGGTTAAAGGCATTACCCCAAAATAGATTATGCGCTGCTGTTTCACGATAGAAGTATTCTTTCTGTGACTCGCTTCCACATAAATGCGGAGTTGCTAAATTCACAAAATGATAACCAAAAACATGTGCAAGTGAGCTATCTACTCGTGCAAAAATACGAACAACTTCAAAAACATCTCGCCAATTACCACCTAAACCACCATATTCACTAGGAATTAAAAGCTTTAAAAGCCCGCTTTCGCGGATTAAGTCTCGTTCATATTTTGCATTACCTCCTGTTTTATCTCGCTGTACCGCTGTTTGTTCAAACTGCGCTGCGAGTTCATAGGCAACTTCTTGAATGTTTGCCACTGCTGTCATATGTTGTGTGCACCCCTTTAAATTTAAAGTCCTTGAATTTTCTTACAATTCAACAAATCTTAATTCGTTAGTTTACAGATTCATTTTGCTAAAGTCAATAATTAATTTTTATAATTCTTATTAGTTTAATATGTTTTTAGTTAATTAACGTAATAAAGTAGTGGATAGGAAGGATAAATCTTCGATGAATATACATGAAAATGTCGTTATTCGAGGTGAATTTTTTATCAATTGAGCATTATTGAACACTCGCTACAATAAAAAGCCACTAACAATTTTGCTAGTAGCCCTTAAAATCTTTATCGCATCATGACTAAATAAATAATTAGTTGTGATATAGAAGGTAATAATAATGCAATTGAAAGAGAGATTACCGCACCTAATTTTGCTTTTTTAATTTTTGCCTCTTCCCCAGATTTCAAATGTTGAAAAAAGGATAATGTAAAATACAAACAACAAATATAAAAAATCGGTGGCATTAGTGACAACCATAACACCGATCCAAATTGGTTCATCATATCCATAACTAGCTCCCTATTATTGTATTTGAAGTAATTGTATCATAATCAACACCTATTATTTTACATTTTTCATTTAATCTATTCCCCACCATCGATGTTCGAATAAAACAAGCGCAAATTTTTGCGACTGCCTATCTGACTATTCTATGGGAGCGAAAAAAAAAGGTGCTACCGTAAAGCATCGGCGCACCTTAGTCTTGGGTTTTGCTAAAAATATCTTCAATGTCGATGTAAACCCCTGGAATTAACCCTGTTGCACGCGCAGGTCCATTCATCATAATATTTAAAAAGCCGTGCGCCATTACTTCAGAAGATACATGCTTATCGCCTTTAAGCCAATATTGTGCAATGCTAACCATGAGCGACACGATCACGATGCGAAACAGTTCTGGGGGAATATGTTTATCAAGCTTTAATTTTTCACGATTGAGTTTGTCTTCAAATACCGTTTCCGCAATGTCACTTAAACTTTGCTGAAACGAAACTACCCCTTTCGTATTGAAAATAATTTCTAGTAAATCGCGATCCTCCTGAAAACAATCAAAGATTTTGATAAGTGATAATTTGCGTGAATGAACTAATTCTTCAAGCGTATGTATCTCAGTTATATCGTCTAGCAGCGCATGTTCAATCTTCGAAATAAGCTCCTTTTCAAATTGCTCCACCATGTCGTATTTATCAACAAAATGTAAATAAAACGTGCCACGATTTAAATCAGCGCGCGTGGTAATATCTAAAATCGTCATCGCTTCAAATCCTTTTTCTCTTACTAATTCTAAACATGCTTTACGCAATGCTTCACGGGATTTTCGTTTTCTACGATCCATTTTTTCTCCTCCTTTTAATAAACAATATGGAACATTATGTTGAGTAACATACAGAGTACCTATTATTGTTTATGGGCATCGATTACGAAATTCTTTATAATCGCATTATACATTAATCAACATTACGTTGAGTAAATAGAAAGGACCAAATTGGCATATGAAGGAAAATAAATTTTTTATCATTCCGTTTCTTGCGGTTATATTAGTGTCGTTCATTTTTTTAATGGCACAGATTCCGACTGCGAAAATAGAGCCGAAGCATCTACCCATTGCATTAGTCAATGAAGATACTGGAGAGATTGGGGCTACCATTACTGAAAAATTAATTGAGAATGCGCCAGATGCAGTTAAGTTTATTGAATATGATTCTGTGGAAATTATGAAAGAGGCTATGAATCAGCGTGAAACTTACGGCGGTTTAGTCGTCCCAGAAAATTTTTCGGCGCAATTGGCTTCATTGCAATCAAACGCACCTGAAGCAGCGATTGTAGAAATATATGTAAATGAAGGCTACAATGCAAGCGTCGCAACTACCGTTGAAACGATGCTTCAAAAAATGGCGACACAACTTGGTTCAACAATGAGTGCGCAAACGATTGCAAAACTAACAGAGGTACAAACTTCGCTGCAACAGCAATTCGCAGACAATCCGCAATTAGCGGCAGCAGTATCCCCTGTTCAGCCACAGTTGATTCCGTTGCTTGCGACTCCGATTACAACAGAAACGTATAAAGTTAATCCAGTAAATGGGTTAGCCTCTGTACCAATGGGGTTATTTACATCTATATGGATTTCTAGCTTACTTGGCGCAGTTCTCTTTTACTTTGCTGGACGCAAGCGCAATTTCAGTTCGATGAAGCAAGCCCGCCTATTTCAAATGGCACAATCACTATTACCAATCGTTTATAACTTCTTTGCAGGCTATGTTATCACGCTAGTTTCCACATGGGTATTAGGCTATGAGTTCGAATCGTTCAATTCGGTTGCTTTGATGCTATCTATCGCATTTTTAGGCTATGTGTATTTAGTATTGGCATGTTTAAAATGGATTGGTATCGCTGTCGTGCCAATTTTTGCAATATTAATGTTCTTCGGACTGCCTTTAATTCAATTAGCACCGGAAATGCTTCCAAGTTTCTATCGCGATTATGTTGTGTCTTGGTTACCATTTGGCTTCTTAATTGAGGGCTTGAAAGATATTTTATTCTTCAGTGACGACGTGTTAAACAGTAATTCAACCGTGCTAATTGTCATTGCTATCATTGCATTTGTGCTAATTTGGGTGAAAAATTTGATGGAAAAGCATGAAATTAGCGAAAATTAATAAATGCAGTTTATGTGTAAAATTACACATAGACTGTTTTTTGATTTATAGTGAAAGACTATACTAATAGGCCATATCTAATTTTAGATTATAGCTCCTTCTCTTTAACGCGCCCCTCTTAGCTTTGGTATTCTTTCGTTAAGAGAAAACACATTTCGAGGTCGAATGAAGGCAGTTTCGAAATTCGAAAGGGTTACACTAAAAAATTTAGACATTTCTATGCACAAAAAAACGCGCATCCTTTTGCAAGATGCGCATGTACAAAAAATTAATTTGATTTTAAGAAGTTAGGATCCATGTAGGCTGGGTTTGGATACTTGTAAAAGCCTTCTCCTGTTGAAATCCCCATTTTCCCTTGGTCAATCATTTCACGCTTAATTTTTTCTGCAACAAATTTTGCAGCTGGGTCTATCTCAGCACGCATTAAGTTTAAGTTGTACGGTGTTTCCATACCAACAACATCATATATCGCGAATGGCCCGCGTGGTGCGCCGGTAGAAATCATCCAGTTTTTGTCAATCGTTTGTGGATCGGCAATATCTTTAACCCAAAGCTCCATCGCTGCTGATAGAAATGGCACTAATAATGTGTTTAAGATGTAGCCTGGTTGTTCTTTTTTTAGTACGAATGGAATCATGTTAATCGCACGCGCGAAGTCTGCTACTTGCTCCACGTACTGTTCTTCTGTACCAGGGTGACCCATTACTTCTGCTGTGTTGTTTTGCCAAATGGAGTTCGCAAAATGTAATGCTAAGAATTTTTCAGGTCTACCTGTAAAATGTGCAAATTGACTTGGTAATAATGTGGATGAATTTGATGCAAATACAGTTTTTTCAGGTGCAACTTTACCTAAATTTTCATAGAAGTTTTGTTTAATTTCGATACGCTCTGGCACCGCTTCAACAATGATGTCTGCGTCTCTTACTGCTTGTGCTAAATCCGTATAATAAGTTAGGCTAGCAAATGCCTTTTCTGCTTTTTCTGTATCGTTGAAATACTCACCATATGTCGCCTTTAATGACTCCATACGTGTTTTTGCTGCTTCAATTGCACCGTCATTTATGTCATAAACATTTACGTTAAAACCAAAAAATGCTGATTGGAATGCGATTTGGCTGCCTAATACACCGCTACCAGCGATCGTTACGTTTTTGAAATTCATAAGAATCTCTCCTTTGAAAGAATTTTAATGATATAACTTATACCTTTATGATAAAGCGCTTTCATGTGATATGATACATATATATTAAGGTTATTTCATAAACAAAAAACATATAAATGTAGGTGAAATCATGACAAGCGAACAATTTCCGTATTTGTTATTCTTAAAGATGTATCGAAGTGACCTGCAAAATGAAGCGACAGCGTACATTGAGAGTATTCCCGATTTGACCGCAATTGAGAAGCGTCAATTTCATCTCATTTCAATTTCATTTTTGCAATTTTTAGCAAATCAAATGAAGCAGCAGCAAGTCAATTTGGAAGCACTCCAATATTGGGTGCGCGTTCATCAGCACGGCTTGCCTGTTGATAAATCAAACTATTTCCCCATAGCAATTGAGCATGTTTTGCGTACAGTATTAGATTCAATCGACCATTCCAATAAAGAAGCGATTTTAGCAACGCATGAAGAAGTTATGAACCAAAGTATGCGTTCTTTTATGCAATTACTTGAAAAGCCTATAGCTACCCTTGAATTGACGAAGGCTTCATTAAAGCAACTTGATGCATTTAGTATTGAATTGATTCAGCTTAATGGTACGGAGGATTTACCGCTACTTTTAGTAAAGGCCGAGGAAATTTTTCAATTTAAGCGCTGTATTTTTTATAGTTATAATCCTTGGCTCAATGAGTTTTCAGGTGTCATTGGTACTGAATTACCTAAAGTACAACGTATGCAAGGTAATATCGAAATCGAGCCGGTTTTTACGTTAAAAAAACCCATTTTCCTTAAAGATCCTGCGCCATATGTACAACAAGTAGCAATTGATTTGTTTGGGCTTTCTTCCGTCATATTTATTCCGATTGAATATGAACAGCAGTTATTTGGTTGGATATCATTTGACCAAATGGGAGAAACATTTGATTGTGACAATGAAAAATTGTTTTTACTTGAACAAGCAGGCAAGCGTCTTGGTATGTATTTAGCCCGTAAGCAACTGCGCAATCACTTGAATCACCGTATGCAGCTAAGCGAGAAGGAATATACGATTTTGTATTTGCTTGCTGAAGGCTATAAAAATAAAGAAATTGCGAATGTTCTGTTTTTAAGCGAATTTACAGTGCGTGATTATGTGCAACGATTAATGGACAAATTGCAGGCGAACAATCGAACTCAAATCATTTCGACTGCTTTTCGTATGGGGCTGGTGGAATAAATAAGGTGTTTTGGAGCATGTAAAGGAGCAGCCTTTAGGAATTTAATACGCAAAATCTCATAAATAAAGGCATGTAAAATCGCAATCATTTTATATGCTTATTTTGATTACAGAATTTATGTAGTAGATATGTATCGAAAATAAAAACAACATTGAAGGATGAATGTGATGAAACGAATAGTGATTCTTACTATTGGCCCTACGCATAGTGGAAAAACGACGCTTGCTCGGCAACTTGAACAGGCGCTCGTGAATTTTGTCGTGCTCGATCAAGATAATCAGGCGGAATTTTTAAATGCACATTATGAAAAGCTCGTACCACAAAACGGGCCGAATACTCTGAAATTTCTTCTATCTGAAACATTATTGCACTATGCCATTGCAGAAACTAGTTACAATTTAATTTTATGTAATAGCAATATCCATAAAGCCCCGCGCCAGCAGCTATTGGCACGCTTCTTCCCTGCTGAGCAATTTGTTCGCGTGTACATTCACTTTGATTTTGCACGAGAAGTGTTACAAACCCGAATTGACAACACATTGCGTGACACAAAACTATTTCGCGACTCAACTTATACATATGAGGAATTGCTAGAAAGTCAGCTTCCACAAATCGATTCCCCCACTTGCGATGAGGTCGATTATGTTATGACAGTTGATGAACAGACTACGGCGCAGCAGTTATTAAGTAAAATCGAAATGATTATACAAAAGAAGGATGGCATTTGACAATAATTGGAAGAAGCTTTGATTTACTGCAGGATGTTTCAGTCATCAATACTGATATATTAATAGCGTTTATTGAAATGCTAGAGCAAAAGTGAGATTTTCTCTCGCTTTTTTGTGTTGTGGAGATATTTTATCAGGTTGTTAAACATATATTTAATAAGGATGCTGTGAATTGGTTAATCGATTATAATCGATTCCTATTGATTACAAATAAATAATCGGTAGAGGTGATAATTATGGATAAACAAGAATCTCCGACTGTAGAATTTAAACGTAAATTAACGAAGGATGTAAAACGGGAAGTTATTGCATTTGCTAATACTCTAGGAGGCGAGTTATATATTGGTATTGACAATGACGGCTCCGTATTAGGTTTAAAAAATGCCAAGAAAGTATCAAAGTCTGTTTCTAATATGCTACGTGACTGCGTTCAACCGGACATTTCAGTACACACCTTTATAGAACTTGAAACAATTGACGAAAAAGAAATCATAAAAATTTCCGTGTCACGTGGTACAGGACGTCCTTATTATTTGAAGAATAAAGGAATGAACCCATCAGGCGTATTTGTTCGCGAGGGAACTTCTGTTATAAAGGCTTCTGAAGAAAATATCCGTCAGATGATTCTCGAAACAGATAGCACAAACTTCGAAACAATGCCAAGTATACAACAGGACTTAACGTTCCATGATGCTTTAGAAGTATTCGAAAAACAGGGAATAAAGTTTGCAGCGAAGCAGCAACGAAAGCTTGGCTTGCTAACAGAGGACGGCTATTTTACAAATTTAGCCTTACTTATTTCCGACCAATGTGAACATACCATTAAATGCGCACGTTTTTTAGATAATGATAAACTCGAAGTTCAAAATCGCAAAGAGTTTAGCGGATCCATTTTAACCCAAGTTGATCAAGCTTTAAAATATTTGAATTTCGATAATGAAAAATCCGCTCATCTTGAAGGTTTACAAAGCGAAGAACATGAAATCTTCCCTTCTTATGCTTTACGTGAAGCGTTAGTCAATGCAGTTACACACCGTGATTATAGCTATAGTGGAAGTATCCTCGTTCACCTTTTCCAAAACGAAATTGAAATTATTTCTGTTGGTGGTTTGGTAAACGGTTTGACGGTCGAGGATATTGATCTGGGGATTTCACAAAGCCGCAATGCAAAGTTAGCGAATGTTTTTTACCGTTTAAAATGGATTGAAAGGTACGGCACAGGTTTACAATGTATGGTTGAAAGCTACAAAGATAGCACCGTGTCACCTGCATGGCGAATCGGACCGAATGCCTTCGTTGTGACA
The DNA here is from genome assembly GCF_028747805.1 of Solibacillus daqui. Taxonomy (NCBI): domain Bacteria; kingdom Bacillati; phylum Bacillota; class Bacilli; order Caryophanales; family Caryophanaceae; genus Solibacillus; species Solibacillus daqui. The sequence goes on along the minus strand of NZ_CP114887.1, from coordinate 1,788,277 downwards.
TTACCTAAAAAACCATTTCTAACAGCACCAATGGAAGATGAACATTTAACTACTTGGTTAACCCATCACCCTGAATTTTCAGCAAAAGAGCTCGAAACCTTTTTAAATAAAAGTAAGACAACTGTGCGTAAAATTATAGATAAGCTAATTCTAGCCAATCAAATTGAACGTATCGGATATGGGCCGAAAACAAAATATCAAATTATTGAATGAATGCTAACCTCACGTTATTTTTTACGTGAGGTTATTGCGATGCAGCACTATTTTTCTCCACCACCAAATATCAATTATCCTTCACTGAATAATCACCGTATTCCCTACTTAATGTGATGGAGCTTAGCTTTTTTTCATCATTGGCAAAGACAATTTTAAAGTTCGACTCCAGTACTTCTCCACCACCAAAGCCAATCGAAATTCCCAATGCTTCTTCCATCATCTCCGTTGTCGTATATGGACCGAATGCATCAACTTGTGTCCATTCGAAATTCGTGACTTTGGTTAAATCAATGACCGTTTCACCTTGTTCAAGTAAATCAATCAGTTTTCCTTTTGACACTGTGTATTGTTGCGCAGTGAGTGCCCAATATAAAAGTCCGCATAATAGGGAAACAACTAAAATAAGAGGTATATTTTTTTTCATAATTTTGCCCCTAGCCAAACACTTTCATTCACCCTATCATAGTATTTCACTTCATACGTCCGCATTGTCCGTAAATCTCCGCGATATGCCACTTTGCCCTCCCCAATGAGTGCAAGCAAACGATATTCAATCCATGTATCATGAATGTCGTGCACACTAAAGCCTAGCACATGACCGATGATGCGTGGTGCTCGAATATATTCTTCATTGGATTCCTGCTGGAGCTCTTGTAAATAATGAAAAATCAGCGCATCGTCACGCGTTTCGACATCCTCTAAAATTTCACCACGGCGCCATGTGCGAAGAAGCGAGTTGCCCTGCATAAGTTTCGCTGCCTGCTTAGCATAATCACTTATCTCTTCTGGTGCTAACTGCTCAAACAGCTTTTCCGTGAGCATATGACGAAACTGCTCTGAACTGACCTCTCCTGTATGACGAATTTCCATCTGAACATTATGCTGAGGGTGTAAATACAGCATATTTTCATAGGTATCACAGAAATAAATTGGGCAATTTTTAAACTGTAAGACATGACAAATAAGACATAGCCCAAACTGCTCGGCAGCATTCTCACTCGCCCAAACAAGCACCGAATCATCTTCAGTCACCTTTTCTAGTTGCTTTATTGCCTGTTCAAAACTATTTCCCCACTGTGAGCCATCCATTCGAAAAGCATGCTCGAGCCAAGATGACCGCTGTTTCAATCCTTCTTTTGTTAATAGCTCTTGAATTGGACCCTCCCCTAAATAGTCAGGGAACGCAATGATTTGGGCTGTTTCCTTTTTTAATGCAAACTTTAAAGAACAAGCTGCTGATTCACCGAAAATTATATGTTTCATAACTGCTCCTTCTCATTTCCATTACTGATGCCATTCCAGCAAGTAGATTTTTCTCTGCGACTTTCTATACACGCCAATTACATAATCTTGACCGTAATTTTCAGCTTTATGAAAATAATAATCACCGATCGAATATTCAATAGGGTGTTTGTCAAATGCTTCACGAATTGCTGTTTGTGTTTCTGTATCTCCTAAATGTGTATTAATGGTATCGGTTATAAAACGACTGACCTTGCCCGAAATAATCGTATCATTTTTTTCTGTTATCTTAATCAAATCCGCATCACTTGGAGTAAGAAGTTCCTGTTCAAAATGCATGATTGAATACCATTCGCCGTCCCCATGTGATGCATATTTTGTCTCCCAAACTTGTTCAAAACGTTGTGGCTCTGGCAATTCAATGCCCCATCTTTCCTCATAACGTTGCGCGATTTCAAGCATTGTTGGCTCAAACGACGGTCTTAAAAGTAAATAGAGCAGCACACCTATACTGCCGAAAATAAGCACTTTTTTCACACCTACACGCTCCTTTGAAATGGAAACGGATTTTCATACATAAGGTTTCATTTACACGAATGAAACGCGTATATATTGCTCTTGCGCGATATTATGTAGTTGTGTTAATTCAATTTCTTGTATCGATATTGTACGTTTTTTTAGAATTGGTCGAGGGATTTCATCCGCCCAAAAGCGCAGTAACTGGACAATTTGATCGGGGGAAAGCTGTTTCTTAATATAGTTCAATAAGTCGTTTACAAATTCCTCATTCCAATTACCATCGACGCCATAGATGAAAGGTTTGTCATTATAATTTATTAAATCATAGGGCGGATTTCCCCACTCGTAAACATGTAGCTTGGCAAATGCCCCTTCATCTGGCGCATGTAATATTTGCGCGTCATCATCCATCGAGTGCCATGGCTGCTCTGGAAATTGCTCAGAAATCGGATACATTTTTTTCAATTCACTTACAGAAATATAGTCAATACCTGTATAATCCACTTCATTCAATTGTTTGTCTGCCACGAATACGGTGTATAATGTCATATTTTTATTCTCCTCGTTTATCCTGAAAATATTGGCCAGCAAAAATGGTTTGCTCTTTGAAACGTCCTTCTGAATCGATCCATGAAATGTTTAGTTTATAGGTTTCAAAAATGTTCTGTAACTGCTCGGCTGTGAAATCCTTTGCGTAAAAAATAAAACGATCTGAATCGTGTTCAAAGCTACCATTTCTAAAATTCTACCCGCGTCCATTCCCATTCATATACTTCTTCCCATAGTCCAACTTGACCTGATCCCTCAAGATATCCCAGTCGAAATCATGTTGAACCACTAGCTTACGAAACTTATTGCCATTTCGAACACGATAATCAAACACCACAACCGCGTAATATTGTTCGATTTCTTCCTTTGTAAAATTGCCATTCCTATGTATTAACAATTTTACTTCTTCTTCATTCAAATGTTGAAGCTCCAATTGCAGTTCATCGTCCAAAGTTTTTTCTTTTTGCGAGCAGCCTACAAGCAGCAGCGCAATTAATGATGTAAACATGAATTTCTTCATAGAATCACCTCTATTTATATTGTCAATTAATTACCAAATAAAAACAACCGAATAATACCATTACCGGAAACAATTCCTTGCATCTCGTCGTTGTAACTAAAAAAGGCTGGAGGTATTCCATGAATCTTGGCATTCGCACAATCGCATTGCTTCTATTTTTAATTACTGCAATTTTGTTATTTATTTTAGTGATTCAATGTATTCGGTACTTTTTTAGAAAAATAACTTTCCCTAAAAAGCTTGCTCTCATAACTTCTACGGGATTTCTTGTATTGTTAGCGATTTTTGTGTACATTCAATATTTCTTTACGTTTGCACTCATCGGTAAAGAGCATATGCAAATCGGAGCGGGGCCGGTATTATCTCCATCGGAAAACTATGCCGCACAGGTCTACTATGAGCCGTATGGTGGGGTTTTAGGTGGTGTGAACGTTTGGGTGGAAGTGACGGATAACGAAAAGCAAACGACAAAAATCGTATATTACGCGGATGCGAAAAATCAAGTAACACTACAGTGGATAGATGAAACCTCTTTGTTTATTAACAATGAGGACCAAACATATACGGATTCAAATCGAAGTATACAGTTAAATATTGAACGCGAAATATATCATGAGAACGGTTTAGCTTGCCAAAGTTTGTTATTACGTAATAGCTTTGAAACGTGCTATCAATATAAAGATTAAATAAAAAAACATAAGGTCCTTTTAGAAATACCCGCTTAAATTCTCATGTAAGAACCATCGTTTTTTTAATTCATATGATACAAAGAAATATTTGCATTATGTTAGCTGCATTCGAGAATGAACAATTTTCCTTGTACGCTTACATTTTCAACAGTGATTCTAGCATACCGTGTGAATGTTATTTCCCTATTAAAATATAAAGAAGGTGATACAAATACAAAACTCCAAGTATTTAGAACTCCTGTCCGTTCTTGGTATTGGTGGTGCACATCCTGGTGGAATTAATCTTACAAAAGAAATTTTTAAACACGAACATATTAATGATTCGTGTCACGTTTTAGATGTCGGCTGTGGTACGGGTCAAACGGCCGCATACTTAACCCAGACATTCCGTGCAAAAGTTACTGCGCTCGACATTAACCCAACGATGTTAGAAAAGGCGAAATATAGAATGAAAAACAATGAATTACATGTAGAATTCATTGAAGGCTCAATCGAAAATACATCTTTACTGGATAGTCATTTTGATTTTATTCTTACTGAATCGGTGCTTTCATTTGTTAATAAACCAAAGGCATTAAGTGAAATCTATCGGGTACTAAAAGATGGCGGTCGCTTCATTGCCATTGAACAAACAATGAATGAACGATTAGCTCCTGCTGACGAACTCGAAATCATGCAATTTTATGGCTTTGACTCGCTTCTTATGGAAAGCGATTGGGAGGCATTATTAATACAGGCTGGCTTTGAAAATATTCAAATCCAAAATCGCACTACAATAGAATCCGAACCCGATTTTCATTATTCTAATGATATTGACCCGGCGCTTTACGACGTCATGAAAAAGCATTTAGAAATCATGCTTAACTATCAAGGAATTATTAGCTATCGGGTTTATGCATGTACAAAATAACTTACTAGGCATACATGCATTTATAAACCCGACTGAAAGTGTTGTTGTCATAACGTTTTCAGTCGGGTTGACTATTTTTGTATGGGTTTATTTAATAAAAACGTTAAAAATGGATTTTAATCAACCTGTTCAAATTAAACCGAAAAACTCCATTTTTTGCAGAGGTTTTTATCGAGTTAAATCGGATTAAAAAGTGTACACAAATTTACACTCTACACGTAGTAGAAGCATAACCACATGGAAAAGCTGAACTATCGCAAAAATTAGTTCAGCTTTAAAATTAATCATTAAAATCCAAATAATCCACTAAATAAATCTTCTCTATTACAACATCACCCGATAAATTTTCATACATCACATTTAAATAAGTTTCATCAAGCGCAGCCCTCAAATCGGCTTCCGTTATATTTTTTGCATTGAACACAACGCGGAATTCATCATGGATCAAGTGCTCCCCGTACTGCTAATCTTTTATAATTAAACCCAATAAGGTTGAAAATAGGATGGCTTGAGAAGTTGATACGATGCATCCTTTTAATTCTTCAACCGATATCGTTAACGCATCAAAACTAGAAGAACTAATATCTACGCCTTTAAGTGACGTGCCCTCAAAACTGGCTTCATTTAGATGGCAATTGTTAAATTCAACCTTTTTAAATTTGCATTCATAAAAGTCCGCGTTTTGTAGAGAATCATCTTGATAAACCACTTTTTCAAGTTTTGAATCTCCAAAGATAGACATATTCAAAATCGAGTTCTCAAATTTAACATTCCCTATTGAGGATTCTGAAAAATTACTCCCAAGCAATTTACAATTAATAAATTCAGCTCGATGAATGGACGATTTATGAAGATTTACATTTGATAAATCGCAATTTTCAAATCGTACATCAAGAATGTCCATTTTACTAAAATTGGTATTTATGAAAGTGCAATTTTTTAATACGGAACGATATAGCTGAACTCTCTCAACAGACTCATCTGAAAACTCGGCCCCTGTGATAATGCAATTTTCAAGTATTGGATCCTCTTCATAAAAAACATCATGGAATCTTTTTTCAGTTAACGCTAATGGAATTTTTGGAATATCAATTTTCATAAGCTCTGCCCTCTTTTAATCAATTTTTCACGTAATGACTCTCCATTTATTTTCTACAGTATAGCTCATTTACCTCAATACCGATTACGTCTTATGCATTCGGTTCTATGATTATTATTCACTTTACCGAATATACAAAATACATCCTGTTCAAAAGTTGAAAGGATTGCCGATAATAAAAGTAAATATTTTACATATTTAGAGGTGGGCATGAGATGAATATACATTTAGAAAGTCATAACTATTATAACACCATAAAAAAAGAGAGTTCTATTCGCTTATCAGATGCTTTATTTTTAGATAAAAACAAAAAATCTGAAGCAGCCTATGAAATAAAAAAAGAAAACGGCTATATTCGCCATTACGTTACGAAGGCAAATGGCGAAAAAATAATGTTAAGAGAAACATAATTACCAAAATCAAATGAGAATGAACAAGGCACTAGTAACGTGAAAGATATGGTTATTGAAATGGTAATGAGCCAGTTAACAAAAACGCTAGATAAAGAACAGTTCAACATGTTTTCCAAAACTGGCTTAGTCGCTCAAAAGGAAAAGCAGATTGAAAAATACATTACTAGTATTTAGTTTTATTGAACGCCCCCTAGCTCTCGGTGTAGTTTTACAACAGAATAATTTTGAAAAGGTGGAGGGAAAAGTGACGAAGAATACGAGATTAATGAAGCTAAGCGTGATTTTATCGATAGTGGGGATTGTCCTTATTTTGTGTAGTGGCTGGATTGGTAGGTCAATCAGCAATTTATGGCTTCAATCAATTGGAGGCAGTATAGACACGGAAATTTTTCTGTTTATGTTGAACAGTTTTCGTAATAGCGCCCTATTGATCGGTGGCATATTATTCACGGTTTGTTTACCAACTGCCATTTTTGCTTGGTACCAAACTTTGGATAAAGCGGAATGAAACCAAAATTTCTATATATTATACTCCCGATCCTATCGATTTGGTTGATTGTTGGTTGTACAAATAAAGAAACATTAGAAAAGACGGTTAATCCCGAACAATATACAAAGGTTAAACAAGTGGCTTGGGCGTTTGTGGAAGAAAACGAGTGGACGACTACTACCAAGGGAGATTGGCAAAGTGCGACAGTGAAAAAGGTGATTGCTACGAATAACTATCATTTGTTAGATAAAACGGATGAAGGAAAAGAAGCTTTATCTATTACTTTTGAAGACAGGGATAACGTACTAATTAGTACGCCTTCTATTCTTGTAGACCCTGTTACCAATACAGTGATTGGCTTTATGCCAGGGGAATAAACAAATGATTGTTATATATAATTCCCCAAAATACACGTTTAGTAAAACAAAAAAAGCCACTAACGTTGTAAAATTAACGTTTTGTGGCTGTTTGTTTGAATATATTGGCGTAAAAAATTACTGCATTCGATCTAAAAATACTGAAAAGTGCTCCCTTGTTACAGGGTCATTCGGTTTAAAGTTACCCTTATAGCCGATTGAAATGCCATTTGATGCTAATATTTTTATATAATTATAGGCATAATGTGTTTTGCTGACATCGTTAAAATCGGCGGCTGGCGCTTGCATTTTTATTGATTACGAGAAGAAACTTATTTTAAAATTCCCTCTAGCATTAAATTCACTTTTAATACATTGACGGTTGCTTCACCGAAAATTCCTAAAAATTTGTCGTCCGTACATTCATCAATGATTCTTTCAACTTCTTCTATTGATAAGTGATTTGTTTCTGCAAGGCGTTCTACTTGATACATTGCAGATGCCACTGAAATCCCTGGATCTAGACCACTGCCTGAACTTGTGACTAAATCTACCGGAATTGCTTCGCCCTCTTTTGAAGGATGCGCCTTTTGAATCCGGTCAATTCGTTCCGCTACTAATGCTTCAAATTGCTGACTTGCAGGGCTCAAATTTGCAGGGTAAGCATACATCACCGCATTACCCTTTGTATCTTTATATGTGGTCGTATCCAGTTGCATAATTCTTCCCCACATATGCGTATCCTCTGTAAATTGCTGACCCAGAAGCTCTGTCCCATAGATTTTGCCGTCGATTTCAATTAAACTACCATTCGCTTTTTCGGGAAAAACGACTTGTGCAAACCCTGTCATTACCAATGGATAGAAGCCCCCACAAATGATTGAAAACACAACAAAAATTAATATCGCTCTAGACACAGTTCCCTTAAACCATTTCATTTTGAAAACCCCTTTCTCAAGCATGCACTACACCATTACATAAAAATGGCCAGTGACATATCGATTAACTTAATAAAAATAAACGGTGTAATGATCCCTCCAACGCCATAGACAAGAATATTTCTTGCTAATAATTTTTCAGCTGCGACTTCTCGGTACTTAACGCCTCGAAGAGCTAGTGGAATTAACGCGATAATGATGGCGGCATTATAAATAATCGCTGACAAAATCGCACTTTCTGGGCTATGCAAATGCATAATATTTAACTGATTTAATTGTGGATATAAGCCGATAAACAACGCTGGGATAATCGCAAAATACTTCGCTAAATCATTGGCAATGGAAAAGGTTGTTAGGCTGCCTCGCGTCATTAATAGTTGCTTCCCGATACGCACAATTTCGATTAACTTCGTTGGTGAAGAATCCAAATCTACCATATTGCCAGCCTCTTTTGCCGCCTGTGTGCCGGTATTCATAGCAACCGCTACATCTGCTTGTGCTAGGGCTGGGGCATCATTTGTACCGTCACCTGTCATTGCTACGAGATGGCCCTTCCTTTGATAGTCACGAATCATTTCAAGCTTAGCTTCGGGAGTTGCCTCTGCTAAAAAATCATCTACCCCTGCCTCCGCAGCAATAGCGGCAGCTGTTAGCGGGTTATCACCCGTAATCATGATCGTTTTAATCCCCATTTTACGAAGGTCTGCAAACTTTTCTTTTACGCCCTGCTTCACGATGTCTTTTAAGTAAATAACACCTAATACTTTGAAATTTTGCGCTACCACGAGCGGCGTACCACCCTTTTCAGCGATTCGCTTCACCGCATCCTCGCATGACTTACTATACGTGCCACCATGTTGTTCCACATAGTGCTTCATCACTTCCGCTGCACCTTTTCGAATTTCATGCCCTTCAAAGTCGACACCACTCATGCGTGTTCTCGCACTAAATGGAATAAAATTCAAGGCCAGTTCCGACATCGAACGCCCTCTAATTCCAAATTCCTTTTTGGCAAGAATAACGATGCTTCGTCCTTCCGGTGTTTCATCCGCCAATGAAGATAATTGGGCGGCATTTGCTAATTCTTCTGGTTTTACATCATCCACCGCGATAAACTCCGTCGCCTGACGATTGCCAATTGTAATCGTTCCCGTTTTGTCGAGCATTAAAATATCAACATCACCAGCAGCCTCAATCGCTCGCCCACTCATTGCGAGAACATTTGCCTGGTTTAATCTGCTCATGCCTGCAATCCCAATGGCTGAGAGCAATGCACCAATCGTAGTTGGAGCTAAGCAAACAAGTAATGCAACAAGCGTTGTTACTGAAACAGGATTATTTTTCTCTGCTAAATTTGCTGAGAATGCTGAAAACGTATAAAGCGATATTGTGACTAATATAAAAATAATCGATAACGCGACAAGTAAAATTTGAAGTGCTAATTCATTGGGTGTTTTTTTCCGTTGCGCACCTTCCACCATGGCAATCATTTTATCTAAGAAACTTTCACCGGGTATACTTGTCACTTTTATAATGAGCGCATCGGAAATTACCGTTGTGCCACCTGTCACAGCACTTCGATCCCCACCACTTTCTCGGATTACTGGGGCAGATTCACCGGTTATGGCACTTTCGTCAACAGAGGCAGCACCTTCCACAACCTCTCCATCCGCTGGAATTTGCTCACCCATTCGGACAATGACAAAATCGCCCTTTTGTAATGTAGCCGAGGAAACAATTTCAATCGTATCTAAATCATCAATACGTTTTAACTTACTTGCTGCTACATCCTTTTTAGCAGCCCTTAAAGTATCCGCCTGAGCTTTCCCTTTTCCTTCCGCAATGGACTCGGCAAAGTTCGCAAATAAAACGGTAAACCATAAAATAAGTGCAATTGCCAATGTGTAACCCGAACTCGCATCTTGAATGCCAACTAATGACAATCCCCATAGTATTGACGTTAAAATGGCGCTCACATATACAAGCAGCATGACGGGATTCTGTGCTTGATATTTCGGACTGAACTTCACAAAGGAATCCTTTACTGCTCTTATAATAACTTGTTTATCGAACGAGCTATTTTTTGTCTCTTGTATCAAATTAACTACCCCCTAACTCAACATAATTAAAAACTCGGCAATTGGCCCAAGCGCTAAAGCTGGGAAGAAACTTAATGCACCTACCAATAGGACAACAAAAATCAGTAAGAAAATGAACAGTCCATTGCTTGTAGATAACGTACCCGCTGTAGTAGCCATTCTTTTTTTCTGCACTAAGCTTCCTGCAATCGCTAATGTACAGAAAATCGGAACAAAGCGAGCAAAAACCATCGATAATCCTAAAGCCATATTGATGAACGGTGTATTGGCAGCAAATCCTGCAAATGCAGAGCCATTATTTGCTCCTGCTGACGTAAATACGTACAGCAGTTCTGAAAACCCGTGTGGCCCCGAATCATTTAAACTATTCATAACGGATGGTACGATCGCAGCAATGCCTCCACTAACTAGAATCGCAATTGGTGTTGCCAAGCAGCAAAGCACCGCCCATTTCATCTCAAAGGGTTCAATTTTTTTCCCTAAATATTCCGGTGTACGTCCGACCAATAGTCCTGCGATAAATACCGTTAACACTACAAATGACAGCATGCCGTAAAGGCCACTTCCGACACCGCCGAATACAACCTCCCCTAACTGCATTAAAAGCATCGGAATCATACCTCCAAGCGGTGTATAGCTATCATGCATCGCATTGACAGAGCCGTTGGATGCAGCGGTTGTAAATGCCGTCCACATTACGGAGGACACAATTCCAAATCTCGATTCCTTACCTTCCATATTGCCACCTGACTGCTCATCCATCGAAAGATCGACCAACCCATGTTGAGCGAGTTGCGGTGTAGCTGTTTGTTCTACGATTGCTAAACCAGCTATGGCAAGTACTAGCAAACTAAACATCGCGATAAAGATGGCAATTCCCTGCTTCTTATCTAGTAAGCTATAACCGAAAGTAAAGCAAAGTGCCACAGGAATTAATAAAATTGCAATTAACTCTAGTAAATTGGAAAACGCTGTTGGATTTTCGATTGGGTGTGCTGAGTTAACGCCGAAAAATCCTCCGCCATTTGTACCTAGCTGTTTAATGGCGATTTGGCTCGCAGCTGGACCCATTGGCACAAATTGCTCCTTAATCACTTGTGCACCATTTAAGACTTCACCATTAAGCATCACTTCACCAGATGCATCTTCAATCGTTGCACCTTCAATGATTGCACCATCTTCGTCAATGGCAATCGGTTCTAGTAACTGTACAGTTTGTGCTGGTTTTAAATTTTGCACTACCCCCTGTGATATTAAACCGATTGTTATGACTAAGCTAATCGGCAATAAGATGTATAACGTCACTCGCGTCAAATCAACCCAAAAGCTACCGAGTCCCTTATCTTTCACACGCATAAATCCACGAATTAAGGCAAACAAAACAGCAATGCCTGTAGCAGCTGAAACAAAATTTTGAACCGTTAAGCCAAGCATCTGTACTAAGTATGAAACCTGCGCTTCCCCTGTATACGATTGCCAATTCGTATTTGTTATAAAACTTGTTGCGGTATTAAACGATAAATGCCAGCTCATATTCGCAATTCCTTGAGGATTTCCAAATAAATAGCCTTGAACTAACTGTAAAGCAAATAAAAATAGAAACCCTATCCCACTAAAAATCAGCACCGAAAACAGGTATTTCTTCCAGTCCATTTCATCTGTAGATTCAATTTTTAATAATTTATAGATTCCCTTTTCAAATGGCAAAACGATTGTTGAAAGTAACACGCGCTCGCCATTCATAATCTTTCCAATATATTTGCCTAATGGAATTGCCAGCAGTACTAAAATCACTAAGTACAACCCGTACTGCAGTATGCTATTCATCATGCTTGGTCCCCCCTTAGCAAAATCACAACATAGTAAACTAGTAACATCATTGCACTTATTCCAATGGTATTTACAACGAATTGCATGACCATTCCTCCCTTCTCACCTAACAATACAAAATTCAAAATGAAGACGGTGTTAGGAAAACAACAATTGGGATTAAGATTGTGTTAAGAATGAAGATGATCTATTTTGGGGATACATCAAGGATTTTCACTAATTAATAGAAGAGAAAAATCTTTATACTATCTTAATACGATTTAGGTAGATTCTTATTTTTCATTAACATGCATTACGCTATACTATGAATAAATCTAATGGAATAAATGAGGGATGACGATGAATTTCGAGCGAGAAAATCCTGATACGATTTTGAAACGAATTTATACGATTAAAAAAGAAAAGCACAAGGGCCATCTTAAAATTTTCTTTGGCTATGCGGCTGGTGTAGGTAAAACGTATGCCATGCTAAAAGCAGCACATGAGATGAAGGCGCATGGTGTCGATGTTGTTGTCGGCTATCTCGAACCGCATGCAAGACCTGAAACATCCGCTTTATTAGAAGGACTAGAACAAATACCAACACAAACAACTGAGCATAAAGGCATGACCTTACATGAATTTGATTTAGACGCGGCTTTAGCTAGAAAACCGAAGCTTTTACTAGTAGATGAACTTGCGCATAGCAATCTCGAACAATCACGGCATGTGAAACGATATCAAGATATTCAGGAACTATTAAAGGCTGGTATTGATGTCTTTACTACTGTAAATGTCCAGCATATTGAAAGCTTGAATGACTTAGTTGCCTCGCTTACAGGTGTCATCGTACGTGAACGCATCCCAGACCATTTTTTCGATGAAGCAGATCAAGTAACACTCGTTGATATTGAGCCAGCTGACCTTTTAGAAAGGCTGAATGAAGGTAAAATATACAAGCAGCAGCAAGCAGAAAAAGCCGTACAAAGTTTTTTTAAATTAGAAAATTTAGTGGCATTACGTGAAATTGCCTTACGACGCACCGCTGACCGTGTACATCATGTAGCAGAAAAAACGAAGTCAAAGCACAAAGATCACTTAAATGCAGGAGAACATCTATTAGTTTGTTTGTCTTCCTCTCCTTCCAATGAAAAAATAATCCGAACAGCCGCACGAATGGCGCATGCATTTAAAGGTCATTTCACTGCACTTTTTGTAGAAACACCCGATTATAACAATTGGACTGTAGCCAATAAAACGAGATTAAGTAAAAATATGCGCTTAGCCGAACAACTCGGTGCATCCATTGAAAAAGTTCAAGGTGCGGATGTAGCGTTCCAAATTACTGAATTCGCCCGCTATGCGAGTGTCACAAAAATTGTCATCGGTCGTACCAATACAAAGCGCTCTTTATTTCATATTAAAAAGTCTTTTACCGAACAATTAACACAATTAGCACCAAATTTAGATATACATGTCATTCCAGATCAACAAACGAAACCTTTTAAAGTTAAGAAAGATTGGGCAAAAAGGCCTTCTTTTTCAGTGTCTGACTTAGCAAAAGTAATGGTCTTACTAGCAATCACCACTGCCCTTGGTTTTTTATTTAAGCGATTAGACTTTAACGAAACCAATATTATTAATCTCTATATACTCGGTGTTCTTGCGACGGCCATTGTAACGGCGAATCTTTTTTGTAGTATTTTAATGGCCACGCTCAGTGTCTTAGCCTTTAATTTCTTCTTTATCTACCCAACGTATTCACTTGCAGCATACGAGCAGAGTTATCATGTGACGTTTATCATTATGTTTATCACCGCTTTTACAATTGGAACATTAGCAAGTAAACTTCGCAGACAAGCGCACATATCAGCTGAAACTGCTTATCGAACAAAAATATTACTAGAAACGAATCAATTGCTTCAGCAATCCAACAGTTCGATTGCAATTATGGATACAGCTGCACATCAAGTTGGGAAACTCGTAAATCGGTCGATCGTATACTATCCGGTACTCGATAATGTGCTGCAACAACCTGTCGTGATTGCAACGACTCAAGGTTTTGATCACGAAACATTGATTACAGATAATGAACATGCTGTTGCGTCTTGGGTATTTAATAACAGTAAACATGCCGGGGCATCAACAAATACATTAAGTAATGCGAAATGTTTGTATTTGGCACTACGAACAAATTTAAATGTTTATGGTGTGATGGGCATCTCACTAGAACAAGGCGAAACACTTGATACTTTCGAAAAAAGCCTAGTTTTATCCATGCTTGGAGAATGTGCAGTAGCGCTTGAAAAAGAACATTTTATTCGGCAACGGGAAGAAGCCGTTTCTCAGGCAAAAAATGAGCAATTACGCGCGAATTTATTACGTGCTATTTCCCATGATTTACGGACACCTTTGACAACGATTTTAGGAAATGCCGACATTCTTTTAGCAAACAGCACGCAGCTTGAAGCACAAACAAAGAATCGATTATACGAGGATATTTTTGATGATGCAAAGTGGCTCATTCATTTAGTTGAAAACTTACTTTCGATTACACGAATTGAAGATGGGACCATGCAAATTCAGATGAAAGCAGAGCTAATTGATGAAGTGATTGAAGAAGCGCTAAAACATATTAACCGAAAACGTGATGAACATGTCATTCAGGTTGCACACAACGAAAATTTTTTAATGGCAAAGGTTGATACGCGGCTCATTGTTCAGGTCCTCATCAATCTAGTAGATAATGCGATTAAATACACACCGGCCGGATCAGAAATTATGATTTCAACTAAAAAACACAAAGATTGGATTGTAGTAGATGTAGCAGATAACGGGAGCGGCATAGACGACAAAGCAAAAGAGCATCTCTTTGATATGTTTTATTCCGCATCGCAAAGTATAGCGGATAGCCGAAGAGGAATGGGCATTGGCCTTGCATTATGTAAGTCCATTATTCAAGCACATGGGGGCACATTAACAGTCCATGACCACTTGCCAACAGGTGCTATATTCCGATTCACGCTGCAATCACAGGAGGTTGAACTATGATCAAGCCATTTATTTTAATCGTAGAAGATGATGAAGCCATCAAAAATTTAATAGCAACAACATTAGAAACACAGCACTACCATTTTCATACTGCTGGAAATGGTAGTCAAGCCATATTAGAAGCAGTTTCGCATAATCCGGACATTGTCATTTTAGATTTAGGCTTACCCGATTTCGACGGCATTGACATTATAAAAAAAATCCGTTCTTGGTCGATGATGCCCATCATTGTGGTGAGTGCAAGAAGTACGGATCAAGACAAAATTGATGCACTTGACGCAGGTGCCGATGATTATTTAACGAAGCCTTTTTCTGTTGAGGAACTACTCGCCCGTTTACGCGTGGCCATTCGACGTATTCACTATAGTAATATAGAAAACACACAACAAAATGCCCTCTTTACTAATGGAGAACTTACCATTGATTACGCTGGTGGTTGTGCGTATGTAAACGAAAAAGAACTGCATTTAACACCCATTGAATACAAATTGCTTGTTCTACTTTCCAAAAATATAGGCAAAGTCTTAACACATAATTATATTACAAAAGAAATTTGGGGAAATAGCTGGGAGAATAATGTGGCTTCGCTTAGAGTGTTTATGGCTACCTTACGAAAAAAAATCGAATCAGATCATCACCAAAAGTATATCCAAACGCATATCGGTGTCGGCTATCGCATGTTGAAAAATTAATGAGTTAGTGAAAAAAACAGCCACTAACGTTGTGAACTCAACGTTTTTTGGCTGTTTTTTTTGAAAATATATTGTGGCAATATATTACTGCATTCGAGCTAAAAATACTGAAAAGTGTTCCCTTGTTACAGGGTCATTCGGCTTAAAGTTGCCCTTATAGCCGATTGAAATGCCATTTGATGCTAATATTTTAATGTAATGATAGGCATAATGTGTTTTGCTGACATCGTTAAAATCGGCGACTGGAGCTTGCATTTTTAAGTTATATGCATTAACTAAAATCTTCGCTAATTGTGCACGTGTTAACGATTGTGACAGCTGCATTTTACCGTAGCTGCCATCAATAATCCCTGCTTCATAAAATGGTGTAATGATTGCATAGTCCTCACTATTTTCCGCTACATCTTGGAATGACGTCATTGGACGAATTTTTTCAAATTGTAAATTTGTATCGCGAGAAAGCATTAAGAATACTTGTCGGCGTGTAATCGAATTTGCTGGCTTGAAAGTACCATCCTCATAGCCTTTAATGATTTCTTTGTCTGTCAAATACATAATTTCCTCAACATACGCATTTTTTGATGTGATATCTGAAAACGGTACATCATATGCCGAAATTGTATAGTCGATTTGCGGTCTATCAAAACTGGATCCTAGAATAATAGTATACTTCCCTGGTTCGAGATTATACGTATAATGAAGGCGATTGGACTTTGCATAAATATCAGATTCTATATAGATATTCTTCGACAAATCCTGTTGGTCGCGTTTTATAAGTTGCATTTGTAGTCCATTTTCTTCCGCTAGCTCACTATTGACAACTACTCCTATTTTCTTTGACTCCTGTAGTGTAAAGCTGAAATCGTCATTACGAGAAATGACACCGCGATATTTTGTATTGAGCATAATCGGTGTGTCAGAATCACCGCGCTTGAATGTTTCAGGATTTTCAATTGGCTGTGCTTCTATTTCAAAACGATATTGACGATCATACACACGATTCTGCGTAAAAGTTGATACGTAATACGTTCCTGGCTGTAACACTTCCACCACATGCCCTTTATTGGCAGGCCATTGCTCGCCAGCTTTTAAATCTCTCCCCAAATCATACACATTTTTCTCTGCATTCGTAATTGAAACGCTTACCCAGTTATAGTCTTTATTGGCAACAGAGCCATTAATTTTTACGAGACTTGGCACCGTTAATGTAAAACGATAATAATCACTTTGATACAAATCATCACTTGTTGTCACTTGCTCAATCACCGTATTGATCGGAATATCAATTGCTTCTTGACGACTATTATTCGGTTCTAGATAATAAGGACTGATTAAATCTGACACTTGATAGCTCGCCTCATATGGCTGTTCAGGTGAATTACTAATGTAAATACCGTATGTCCCTTTTTTCAATTGAATTTGATGCACGGTCTTTTCAGGATCTCTGTCATTTACATTCGAGCTCAGCCAAATAATATCCCCCTGCTTTGTCGGACTTCCGTACATTAGCTTGATGTTCGTATCCTTTACTAAGGTAAAGGTATACAGCGAATCTTCCGCGACTTCAATTCGATAATAACCGTACCTTTCATAGCCTGATGAATATTTTGAAGTAGGTGCAGTTAATACCTCACCCTCATGCCAAAAGGCTGTATTTTTTAAATAATCACTTAATGGTTCCTCTGCATTCACCTGAAGTGAAAAACCAAAAAGCAACATAAGTGTATATAAAAACGGTTTCATCATGTCCTCCAAATATCAAATATTTATCATTTTATCATAGTAGATTTAGAGAAAGAAACCGCAGTTTATAAGGTAATTTTTTCAAGCAAACAAAAATAATGTATTTAATCCATTGCAAAAAAGGATACGATTAAATTAATAACTCATTAGAGCATTTTTCATTACAAAATTTGGAATACAGTGCATTTATCTAATATAATCCGTTCTGCTACGTTAAGGTGGACGCTTTTCTGGGGGCGTGGCTTCAACTAACTCATTTGTGCCTCTGACGGTGGCACAAATGAGTGGATTTTCCGCACACGCTTGATCCCCTAGAAGTCGCCCCCTTCACTTCGCGCCACTCTACTATTAATTTAAAATTGGTTTCTATTACAAAGATTTTGAATAAAGTGTGCTGATTTAAGCTTTGTAATTGAAATAAAGTCTAAGGATGTTTTTACTTTGACACAATAAAAGTAGTTAATTTATTGCTGTGGCTAACTTTTAATCAAAATACAATATTGTAAACAGCGAGCATTTTCTTCATCACCGTCGCCTCGCGATAGCGCAAGCGGCAGCATTTTACGCTCTTTACTATATAGGGATAAGTAACATTTTAATTTGGCGGGCCTTGCATGCGGCATTAAAGACAGTAGTATGGACACGTACCACGTGGCCATAATGCTGTCATGCCGTAGCCCGCCGAAAATAAGTAGATTACACTTAATCCATTTTTTGTTAGTAAATTTGTTCAATGTTAGTTAATATTGTAATTGTGAATGAGACTACTATCTTTACTTGTCCAAAGAACGCATAAATGGACAGGTTCTACTCATTGCATATTGTTATACTGTGTTTAGAAGGAGCAGATAAAATGACATGGATTCAATCGATTCAGCAAGCCATTACTTATATTGAGAAGAATTTATTAGAAGAAATAGCGATCGAGGATATTGCAAGAGAGGCACATTGCTCAGCATTTCATTTCCAGCGTGTGTTTTCAATTTTAACCAATATGACCGTTGCTGACTACATTCGAAAACGACGAATGACGCTTGCCGCACAGGATTTAATTAGTACAGACGAAAAAATTATTACGATTGCATTAAAGTATGGCTATGATTCACCTGAATCCTTTACGAAGGCTTTTCGTAAGCAGCATCAACTCTCCCCTTCAGAGGTGAGAAAGCAAGAAGGTACTATAACGAGCTATCTCCCATTAACAATACATGTGAGCTTGAAAGGAGCGGAACCCATGAATTATCAAATTATTGACAAAGACAGCTTTCAAATTTTAGGTTCAAAACGCACGTACAATTGTAAAACAGGTGAAAACACAAAAAATATCCCGTTATTTTGGGACGAGGCCAATGCAAATGGCACAACGGAACTGCTAAGTAAGCAAAATGATGGGGTCATTGACGGAATACTTGGTGTTTGTGTAGCCCATGCCGACTATGCACATACAGAAATGATTGACTATTGGATTGCGACAACGTCTATTACACATTCAGATGACTTTGAGACTTTAACGATTCCTTCATCAAAATGGGTGAAGTTTGAAGTCCATGGAGCGATGCCAGATGCGATGCAAAATACGTGGAAGCAAATCTATAGTGAATGGTTCCCTGCCCATCCTTATACACCAACCGGAACACCCGAGTTAGAGGTATATACAGATGATGATCCATCTAGCCCTGACTGCTATTCTGAAATTTGGATTCCGATAAAATAATTTCAATTTTCAGCTCTCAAGTGAACAAAATCGTATGTGAACCTTTAATGGGCACATACGATTTTTTTGAGCACTTTACCTAAAGCAGTTCCAACCATCATACTATTTGAACTACCAATTTCAGTTGTTTAATTAATTACCAACTAAGCTTTCATATATTGCGATATGGTTTTTGCTCATTAAAATAGGGTGAACTTCCTTCACATTCAATCTAAAAATTAGTAAAAACATAGTTATATGCAAATATGAATACAATATTTAGTCCTATCGCAGTAATTGATTTGATGAAAGGTTCTTTTAACACAATTGCACCTATTCCTAAAAGAACGCCGCAAAATGTCACTATTGGTGGTAAAAAAAGGATACCTATACTTAAAACCCGAAAAATATTACCGTCAAAATAGCCCGCTAAAAAACTGATTATACTTAACGTTACATTGAAGGCTACACATAAAAATGACAATTTATTTGCTGGCAATGGTATACCCTCTAGTGATTAAAATGGATTCTGTTTTTTGATTATGAAAGATTAATATTCAAACTAACAACACCATTATCAAACAAATTTTATATTTCTCTTAATAGCAATTTCAACCAATGCAAAGAGTAAACCGGCAACACTAAAAAGAAGAATTGGGCTAATAATTCTTAGATTAAATTCTTCTATAAATCGCGCATCATAGATGATTTTAAAAACTAATGTCCCCATTCCCCCGCCAAACAAAGTGAATATAATCATTTTGAATACAGGTTTTTTCACATATTTACTTACGATGAATGTTAGAGGCATAAACGAAATCGGATATAAAATTATCACTATAGAGGTCTCAATGAATACTAAAGCTGGGCCTAAATCATTCAATCCAAAATATTCCGTAGTCCTGATTTTATTTCCTTCTATTAATTCTATGCCAAATGCTGCACAAGAAAACAACAGCACAAATGGTATCCACATGATTAAACTATGATAAAAAGTTTTCATCTTACACCTTTTCTTATATCGTTGACATATTTATGATAATAACTAACTCAAATTCCAATTCCCCTCAATAATAGTATATCAGTTAAATCTCTTAACAAAAGCCTACTCGCGACATACAAGTAGGCGTAAATTTACGATTTTCGCAGTGGTCGCTCTCTCGGGGTAATGTTAATAATATAGTAACCTATGATTAAAACTAATATAACCGCTGCAAAAATAAGCGTATCCATCGCGGAATCATGTTCGACGATAATAAGCCGCAGCATCGCCGTAATTCCAATATACATAAAATAACGAAGCGGGAAATGATAATCCTCTTTAAAGTATTTTACAATCATAGTTATGAACTCGAAATAAAGGAAGAATACTAAAATCTTCGCTAAAAAATATTTGTATTCTCGCTTTTCTCCGCCAACGATAAACTTTAAAAACTCCACCATTTCAATAATGAGCATGACGCATAAAGCAAACGCAAGTACCGTTAAACCGACATTCAAAATCATTTGCAAAACCTTCGGAATCAATTCCTTAAATGGCTTAGGATCCGTTAAACGCTTCATTATTACGCACCTCCAGACGGTATATTTTCAGATTATTCCATCATTTGTAGGATGTCAATTTTGTAAGCGATTACTATTTCAAAAAATTTTTGGATTGCTAAAAAGAACTAATTTTTTCTAAAAATGCTTCAATAAAAAGAGACACCTAATACCATTTAGGTGTCTCCTGTTTCAAGATAGATTAATGTGATTTTGTTTTTGTTGCGACAACGAACGCTGCAATAATCGCTAGCAATACGATCATAAATGGTGCATAGAATATTAAAAAGTCACTCATGTTGTCATCTCCTTATACATGCGTTTCATCCTCTCCGGAAATATAACCCTTGTTAAAGATAAATAGCTTAAATACTAAATAAATAGATGGTACAAGTAAACAAAGTCCCGCAATAAATGCTACAACAAGTGCAATGGCCATCGTTTCATTTGTAAAGCTATCGTGAACCGTTAAATATGGGTACAACAAGTATGGATAATGTGAAATCCCATAGGCAAAAAATGCTGTCGCAAATTGGAAGATTAATAAGGTCACGGCTAAACCATACTTACTTTTTGCCCAAAGTAACCAATACGTCGCTAAAAATAAGATTCCTGACACAATAAATAACCATGATAAATCAATCATTTGCTCATAATGCCAATTGTCAGTAGATCGTAGTTCAATTATGATGCCAAATGCGCTGATAATTAAAGGAATCCCCCATACTAATGCATATTTACGCATTAAATCACTCGCCTTTTGATCTCCAGCTTTTTGTGCATACCATGTTAAAAATATAGCGGAAATATAAAGTACGGCTGTCACACTTAAGGCTACAATCGACCAAGCGAGCGGACTTGTAAGTAATGCCCCGTAATCTAATTGTGGACCCGCTTCGTTCATCATCACAAAGCCACCTTCAGATATCGTCAAAACAACAGATAGCGATGCCGGAATAAATAATCCTGCTAACCCATAAGCCAGTGCATAGCCTTTATGACCTCGCGTACCACTGTAGGATTCAAATGCATAGTAACTACCTCGAATCGTCAGTAAAATTAGCGCTACAGATGCTGGAACTAATAAAATTGTCCCGTAGTAATAAGCTGTTTGCGGAAAGAACCCCACAATTCCAACAAAGAAGAACACTAAAAAGACGTTTGTAATTTCCCATACCGGCGATAAATAACGCTTGATGACTTTCGATAAAATATGATTTTTACCTGTAATCAAACTATATGCATTAAAAAATCCTGCCCCAAAATCAATCGACGCTACGATAACATAACCAAATAAGAAAATCCAAAGAACGGAAATACCTAATAACTCTAAACTCATTGATGTACACCGCCTTTACGTGCAGCTATTTCCTTTTCAACAGGGTTATTTTTAAACATTCGATGAAGTACAACCACACTTCCAATTCCAAGAATTAAATACACAATACCAAATGCAATGAACAGCCATTCGACACCAGTTGCTGTCGTAGCACCATCTTCTGTTCGCATTAATCCATATAATATCCATGGTTGACGTCCTAGCTCTGCTAGCCACCATCCTGCTTCAATGGCTACAAGCGATAACGGCCCACTTAAGACAATCAGCCATCTAAACCAACGAGCTTCAATCCATAGCCAATTTCTCCATTTCCCTAGTACAAAGGCTAGAGAAAGGAAAATCATCAGAACACCAATTGACACCATAATATCAAAGAAGTAATGAATGATTAATGGTGGTCTTTCATCCTCTGAAAACTCATTTAACCCTGTAACTTCAGCATTAAAATCATCGCTCGCTAAGAAACTTAAAACCTTTGGAATTCGAATTTCATATTTGACTTCCTCGCCATCTAAAACACCGAAAAAGATTAAATCAGCACCTTCCTCTGTTTCAAAGTGCCATTCCGCTGCCGCTAATTTTTCAGGTTGATACTCTGCTAAATATTTCGCAGAGAAGTCACCAACAACAGCTGTCGCGATTGAGAAAATAATTCCTAGTTTCATCATTAAATAAAGTGCTTTTTTGTGGTATACCTGTTCCTCACCCTTTAATAACTTATACGCAGCAATTGCAGCCAGTATAAAGGCAACCGTCATAAAGCTTGATGTTAATACGTGCCCAATTTTTGTTGGCATCGCTGGCGTAAACATTGCTAAAATTGGTTGGATATTAATTAATTCACCACCAACGATATCGAAGCCACGTGGTGCATTCATAAAGGCATTGACCACCGTAATAAATACAGCTGACATCGAAGCACCAATCGCTACTGGGATAAGTAACAACATATGATGCTTTGGGTTTTTAAAGCGATCCCAAGTATATAAGTAAATCCCTAAAAAGATTGCTTCAAAAAAGAATGCAAAAGTCTCCATAAATAAAGGCAGTGCAATAATTTGTCCTGCCAACTCCATAAATTGCGGCCATAATAAAGATAGCTGTAGACCAATTACTGTGCCCGTTACAACACCTACCGCTACTGTGATCGTAAAGCCCCGTGCCCAACGACGAGCCATTAATGTATAGTGCTCATCATTTTTCTTATATCCTACATATTGAGCAATTAAAATCATAAGTGGTACACCGACACCAAGTGTTGCAAATAGTATATGGAAGGATAAAGTTAGTTCTGTTAATGCTCTGCTCCAAAATACGGCTGAGTTCTCCATGTTATTTGCCTCCTATTCCTTAGAAAAGCACATTTCGAGCCAAATAGCGCAAAATGATGCCTTTTCTTATGGGGATTTCCTTAAAAAAGTTACATTCTCTTATCCACTAGAAAATCGCTGAAACAATAGCCACCATTGCAATGGCCGATAATGTGAAACTTGCAATCAAAAACCTTTTTTTCATTTTTATTCACCTCTTTTAAAAGATCAATCTTACTAATGTAAATTATTATAGTAAGATAATTCATCTTAAAATATAGGGGTTTACCACTATAACTGCTTAAAAATTTGAGCAGATTGTGGACAAAACTATAAAAAAAAGCCCAACACCACTTAGTAGGTATTGAGCTTCATCTATATTATTTGATATAGCCATTCGCTATGCCATATTGAATTATTTCTGCCTTAGATTTGACTTTTAATTTTTGCATAATGTTAGACTTGTGACTTTCTACGGTTTTAGAGCTAATAAATAGCTTTTCCGCAATTTGTACATTGGTATAGCCTAAAATTGTTAGGCGTACAATTTCTTGTTCCCGTGTAGAAAGTACATCACTTTTTTGCTTTCCTTTATTTTTAAATAATTTTTCAATTTGTTCAGGCGGTAATCCAACTTCGAAATAGGTTTTGTTATGAATCACTGCTTGAATTGCCTCATACATAATGCCACCTTGGCTATTTTTCAAAATATAGCCATCAGCTTCAACTTCGATTGCTTGTTGGATAAAAGCAACTTCATTATGCATTGTTAAAAAAATGATTTTTATATGAGGGAGATTCTTTTTAATTTCCTTTGTTGCTGTAAAACCATCAATTCCATTTGGAATCGAAATGTCCATTAATATTACATCTGGGTTCTTTTGGTACGCTAATTGGATGGCCTCCTCACCGTCATTCGCTTCTCCTACTACAGAAATATCACCCTGATTTTCTAATAATAAAGCAATGCCTTTACGAATGAGAATATGATCATCTACTAATAAAACGT
Source organism: Solibacillus daqui (assembly GCF_028747805.1). Taxonomy (NCBI): domain Bacteria; kingdom Bacillati; phylum Bacillota; class Bacilli; order Caryophanales; family Caryophanaceae; genus Solibacillus; species Solibacillus daqui. The sequence goes on along the minus strand of NZ_CP114887.1, from coordinate 1,764,049 downwards.
TAATCATGCTCCGATCTCCAACTAGGTACAACGACGTCAATCGATGTACCATTTCCTATCGTTGAATCAATGTCGAACTTTCCATTTAGTAAATCAATGCGTTCCTCCATATGCTTCAATCCTAAGCCCTCACTTTGTATATTTTCTCGATTAAATCCATTGCCGTTATCCCGAATATTCATATAAATATGCGTTTTATCCTTTACAATGCGAATCTGAACCTTATTGGCATTTGCATATTTTACTACGTTATGCAGAGCTTCTTGAATAACTCGATATAAATTGATTTCTACAACCGGATCACAACGATCTAAGCCTTTTGTTGAAAGCTCTATTGAAATCGAAGGTAGATTTTTCATAATGTTTTCAATCATCATCCGAATCGTCGGTTCTAAACCTAATTGATCTAGGCTGTGTGGACGTAATTGATGCGAATAGGCATTAACATCATCCATCGCTTTTTGAAGTTCCTGCTGTACCTCTTTAATATATTGATTTAGTTTGTCATTATCTTTTATAAATGAATCAACGGCTTGTAAGGCCACTGAAACGGTGAATAATGATTGTCCGACCCCGTCATGTAGTTCTTGAGCAAGACGCTTATGCTCAGATTCTTTAGCTTCTATTAAGGCTCGGATCATTTTTTTGGTTGTTTCTACCTCTTGTGCCTTTTTAAATGTCTCCTGATCACGCAGTACAAGTAAGTATTCTGTCTCACCTGTTTCATCATTCGAATAAATGGCAGCCGTACTCATTTCTACGTCAATTTTCATGCCGTGATATGTAGGCATTTGAGATAGAAAAGAAGGAACTTCACTATTTGCTATCAAATAACAGGTAGGCTCGCCCTCTTCTTTTTGTCTTTCCATACAAAATGTACAGAACGGCACAGTGTCACCGATTTTCCAGCCTGTTAATTTTTTGGCTGCTGGATTCATCATCATAATTTTTCGATTCGTTTTCATTATAATAATGCCATCTTGAATGTGTTCATAAATATCTTTTAAATAATCAATTGGTGAACGAGATGTCATGTCAATCTCCTCCTCTTTATTTATTATCCTTCTTATAGCTTCTTTTTTAAACAATACTGCCTGCATTATGAAAATGTCTCTGAATTGTTCAAACTTATCATAAATAAAGCAAAAATAAATTATAAAGGGGGTTTCCGCTAATCAAATCAAACGTTTTTAGTGGAAAACCCCTAGTTTTCTTTTAGAAAAAATAGCCTATTATATAAGAAAGGAGATGATGATATGCAGTTTTTACAGCATTTCATACATGCAGAAAAATCTAAATTATTTATATTAATTTCTCTCTCATTTCTTATTGGGGGCAGCATTGTTTTACAAGGAATGAGCATCGTAAAAATCGTGAACCATGTTTTTATCGAAAAAGGTGATTTTTCACAGACATATATGTTCTTCGCATACTTTCTTTTAGCGATTATTGTAAGATTGGTAGCGCAGTTTACAATGGGAAGAATTGGGGGGCTCTTAGCGGAAGGCGTGAAACAATCGATTCGAGAGAAATTATTCGAACATTGGTCTCTCACAGCAATGGAAAAGCACGTCGCCTCTCAAACCGGCGAAAAAGTAACGCTTTTAATTGATACAGTGGACCAGCTTGAAAGTTATTACAGAGAATATATCCCTCAAGTGATTAAAACAATTATCGTACCAATCATGATATTAATTACGATCTTTATCGTTCATCCAAATAGCGGTTGGATTATGTTGATTACCGCTCCATTTGTTCCAATCACTTACATCATCATCGGGATACAAACTAAGAAAAAATCGGAAGAACAATTAGATGCATTGAATCGCTTTTCCGGAAAATTTTTAGATTTACTACAAGGCTTGCAAACGATTCGATTATTTGGTCAAAGTAAACAGCAGGAGCAAATATTAGCTGACAGTAACGCGGGCTTTATGTCACGGACGCTAAGTGTCTTAAAAATAGCTTTTGCTTCTACGCTCTTTATTGAATTAATTGCCACACTTGGCATCGGACTCGTTGCACTCGAAATAGGCTTCCAAATGATTGTTTTTAAAACACTCACTTTTGCACCTGCTTTTTTTATTTTGACACTGGCACCTGAGTACTATAATTCGTTAAAAGAATTGGGCGCTGCATTTCACACTGGTCGAGGTAGTCTAGGGGCAGCAGCATTAATTGAGGAACAGCTAACACAACCCGAAAAGCCGGTTAAATGGGGTACAGCTCCCTTAGCTATTCAACCTACAATCTCATTGCACGATGCGCGCTTTAGTTATTCACATGGTCCAGTGATTGGTCCTTTATCTTTGACAATTCACCCTGGGCAAACGGTCGCATTTATCGGACAAACAGGTCAAGGGAAAACATCAATTTTAAATATGCTAGCGAGCTTAACTGAACTAGATGGCGGCACACTGCTATTAAATGACGCACCACGTAGTTCATATCGGGCTGAAGATTGGTATGCACAAACAAGTTATATTTCGCAGCATCCTTATATTTTTGCAGGTACATTAAAAGAAAATATTTGTATGGGACCTGAGCTGCCTGACGAAGAAATATATGAAGCGCTACAAAAGGCACACTTACTCGACTGGCTAAATCAATTACCAACGGGTCTCGAAACTCTAATTGGAGAAGGTGGACTTGGCTTATCAGGCGGTGAAAAACAACGAGTAGCGATTGCACGAGCATTTGTGAAAAAGCCTGCTATCGTATTTTTTGATGAGCCAACTGCGGGATTAGATGTGATCACTGAAAGATTATTAATGCAGTCGATATGTGTATTACGTGAAACTGCTACGGTTATTATCGCTGCTCATCAATATGAAAGCATACGTTTCGCAAATGTTATTCATATTGTAGAAGATGGCAACATCACAGCATCTGGAACACCGAAATCCTTAAAAAATCATCCATTTTATGAAAACCTACGTAAAGGAGGGCTTAATCATGCAACAGTTATTACAGATGATATGGACTGATAAAAAAAATGTGCTCCTTGCCTTATTAGCTGGTACAGTGAGCGGTTTAACTGCGGTTGCCCTCTTTGCGCAAAGTGGTCTACTAATTTCAAAGGCAGCCCTTATGCCACCCTTTTACATCATCTTAATTTTAACTGCCTTTTTAAAATTATTTGGTGTAACAAAATCCGCGAGTAAATACGCTGAACGCTATATTTCACACCGCGTGACGTTTCAATTTATTAGTATTTTGCGACTGGATTTTTTCAAAAAACTATTGCCGCAAGCACATGTACTCAATCACTATAAAAGTGGCGATTTGCTGGCACGTATTACAAGTGATGTTGAAATGCTGCAAAACTTCTTTTTACGTGTACTGTATCCACCTTTCATTGCGTTACTTGTATTTTTAGCAACGATTTTATTTACATTATTCTTTTCGCCATGGATTGCCTTCATTTTACTAATTGGAATAGTGTTAACAAGTATTGTCATTCCATTTGCTTTGTATCGTCGTCCATTTCATACAGCAACTGCTGAAAAAAAGCAGTTAACTGTCAACGCAACGGAATATTTTTATGGTTATCGAGATCTGCTTCTTCATAATCAATTACATGCGAGTAAAAAGACGTTATCAAAATTACACATAAGCTACGCCTCAAATCGTAGAAAAGAGCTCGACCGAGAACAAACTTCTTATTTATGGAACCAGCTCATTGCCCTACTTACAGGCTTTAGTGTTGTTTTTGTCGGTGCTTACCTTACTACGATTGGGCAATTAGAAGGTGTGTATTTAGCAATGATTGTGCTCGTATCGTTAACCGTTTTCGAATCCGCTGTACCACTTTCAATGGTGCCTATTTTTGCAAAACATACGAAAAAAGCGATTGATCAACTTGAAGAGATTACCTCGAAAAAAGTAACAGATGGCTCAATAGATTTAAATGATTTAAAGCAATCCATTCAGTTAAGGAATGTATCCTATCAGTATCCTTCAGCTACACGATTAGCCATTGAAAATATTACAATGGACATTCGTGCGGGTGAGAAAGTGGCGATTATCGGTCCGAGTGGCTCTGGTAAATCTACACTGTTGCAGCTTTTCATGAAGGAATTTATAAGAAATCAGGGGGAATTCTTTATTGGAGATGATGACATCGATTGCATTCGTATCTCTTCTCTATACGAGCATATTAGTACGATGTTACAGCACAATCATTTTTTCTCTGGCACGATTAAAAGTAATTTACTGTTTGCTAATCCTAAAGCAGCAGACATTACATTACAGCAGGCACTTACTAAAGCCTGCCTAGCAAAAAATTTAGAAGATCCAATCTTCGAAAAAGGCGGCAATCTCTCTGGTGGTGAAAAGCAGCGTTTAGCCTTTGCTCGCCTTCTTTTAAAAGAAAGTGATTTATGGATTATAGACGAGCCATTTACAAGCTTGGATATACAAACAGAGCAATCCTTATTTAACACGCTTATGAACGAAGCAAATAATAAAACGCTCATTATGGTTACACATAAACTATCAAATCTAGACCAATTTGATTGCATTTATGTCATGCAGCAAGGACAAATTATAGAATCTGGTACCGAAGAGCAATTATTAGCTAAGCAAGGGTTATACTATTCGATGTATCACAAAAAATGAATTCGTCAGATGGCTTCCTATTTTCATTTCATTACAGTTCTATAATAAAAAAAAAAGTGAAATCGCAGTCAACGATTTCACTTTTTCTTATGTCCTGACTCAGTAACGAAAAGACATTTCATCACTTTATATTTTTTTCTTCATTATCAATTGAAGCACTTTACTTCTCCCGTTATGACCAATTCCTTCTACTCGGTCTACTTCTACACATGCGAAATGAAGTACGTCATGTTTGTTTGCCCAATTGTATAACTCCGATTCGTTATATAAATAGTCGATTTCCTTTGGTCCACCAGTTTGATATTGCAATTGTGCATCTTCATACACTTCCATTAAAAAGATGCCATCCGCTTTTAATGAACCAACAATTTTATCTAACACTTCGTATTGATCGACTTTTGAAAAATGACCAAAGATCATGACCGCTCCGTCATAGCGCCCCACTTCAAAAGGGTCTTTAATTAAATCTTTTAATTCTGTTATTACATGTACTTTCTGTGACTTCGCTAATGTTATCGTTTTCTGTAACCCTTCCTGTGCGTAATCAAATGCAGTAACATCATGCCCCTTTGTTGCTAAAAATACCGCATTCCTTCCTTCACCTTCTGCATAACACGCAATCATTTTCGCTTGCCCGAAGATCTTCTCTTGTTGTTCTAAAAACGTATTCGGTTTTGTCCCATAATAATACGTATCTGATTTGAATTTTTCATCCCATTGGTTCATTTTGAACATTCCTTTCGATATCGAAAATTAGAAAAACACATAATAGCGCAAATTACTGTCTTTTCTTATGTGAATTAATTTGAAAATCTTATACTTTCTTATCCACTAAAAAGGCAAATGGTCGTATACAAAATGCATACGACCTTTCACACCTTTATTTGTTGTCGCTAATGAACTCGATTAACAGTTCTTTCGGCATGAAGCCAGCTGTTTTTGCCTTTACTTCTCCGTCTACAAATAATAGTAAGGATGGAATCGACATAATCTCATACTGTGCAGCTGTCACCTGGTTTTCATCCACATCTACTTTTACGATTTTTACTTCATGACCGATTTCTGCATCTACTTCCTCAAGGACTGGGGCAATCATTTTACATGGGCCACACCAAGCTGCCCAAAAATCGACTAACACAACTCCCTCTAAAATTTCTTTTTCAAATGTTTGATCTGTTGCATGTACAATAGCCATACGTATAGCCTCCTAAAAATTTTATAATTAATTCATACTAAATGGTGTAATATTTGCTCTCTTACTTAGCGCACATTTGCACCATTTTTTTCAGACTGCGGCTAACAGTCTCGTAATGGAGATCGACATTACTTGATAGCCTTGTCCAGTATGTCCAATTGACCAACTATTGGAGTACATGATGATTTTCCACTAAAACTCTCCAAACATTACGTGTTTTTTTATAAGCAACTTACACCATTAACATATACCCCTATAGGTATTTAGTCAAGTGATTTGTCCAAAATTCTTAGACAGTAATTGTGTTTTCACTTTCTTAAAATCGGTCAATTACGAAAATGAAAAACTGGGTCATCTGAAGGTAATGAATTACTTCGACTGCGAAATACAACTATTAACAGTAAGCCCGTAATCAAATAATTTTTTATATAATTATTTCCTTTTGAAAAAATATGCAAGAATTAATCAGCATATTCCACTAACCATAAATTATCTACTTACTTTATGTAATCATATTATTTGCAAAAAGTAAGTAACTATATCAAAATAAGTATTGTATTACTTACATACAATGAGGAGGATTTTCATATGACATTTCAAGCAAAAGAATTTCGTACAGCGGAGCATGACATTGCCGACGTATTTTTAAATCGTTGGTCACCACGTGCATACGCAGACACACCGGTAGCAGAGGAAGTATTAAACCGTCTTTTTGAAGCAGCTCGCTGGGCCCCATCTTCTGGTAATAACCAGCCTTGGCGCTTCATCGTTGCGAAAACGGAAGAGGATTTAGCGAAGTTCCATCCTGTATTAATGGAAGGTAATTTAGTTTGGGCAAAAAATGCACCTGTACTTGTTTTAGTTGTATCTGATAATACAAAGGGCTCTCATGAATTTGACGCAGGAACAGCTTGGGGCTTCTTATCATTACAAGCTGCTAATGAGGGCTTAGTCACTCACCCAATGAGCGGCATTTATAAAGACGTAGCAAAAGAAGCATTTAACATTCCAGAAACTTTTGATGTTCACTTAGCTATTGCAATCGGCTATAAAGGAGACAAAGAAATGCTATCTCCTGAGCTACAACAACGTGAAACACCATCTGGTCGCCGTCCATTAGAAGAAATCGTATTCGAAGGTTCATTTAAATAAGATTGCTGTAAGCGATGTGAATCTTGTTGTTCACATCGCTTTTTTCAAATAAAATAGGAAATCTTTTTCAAGGAGAAATTTTGCATAAAGATTAAATTCAGTTATGCCATTGCCATTTCCCACAACTAAAGCGTTTCATCCAATTTCTGAATCTTTGAGTGGGAAACTAAAAATACATTGCCTATAATGTCGATTTTGTCTCCCTTTACACGTACTGCGCAATCTTTGTTCGAAGCATAAATAATCATTTCTTCCGATAAGGCCGACAGTTCGTCTTGAACCAAAGCAATGTTGTTTTCAAGATCAAAGTGAGACAGGACGGAAAAATCGTTCAAGCCGATTCCATTGTAAACAGAGCTTTTTTCAACATTATAGCCTAAGTTTTTCGAGCATACCCATTTAGCGGACATGTTGATCGCTCCAGCGCTTGCCCCCATCACAACGGCTTCGCTTTTTTTAATCACATCCGACAATTCATATTCCATTAAAAACTCATTTTGTTTAAGAGTATCCCCACCCAACAAGAAAATGACTGAAGCATTTTGAATTAAGGTTTGGGCATCTTCCTTCTGTACGTGATAGTTAATTAAATGATATTCATCAAACATAATGCCGGCCTGATCAAGCCACAAGCGTTCAGTAGCACCATCAGCTTCATATGAAAATGGATTCGAGCTAATCATAGCGAGTGATTTTCTATCAGCTATATCCTCCCGTAACACCTTGCCTAGTTTTTCAGGAAAAAAATCGTTAAACCAACCTAAATAATAGTGAGTTTTCATAAGTACCCCCGTAGAAAATGAAATGTTCATCGATTATTAATTGTAATCTGAGTAGTCTCTAATCCAAGTCGTTTTTTTAATTCTTCAGTAATAGTAAATGAATTAGTTGAGCCTTCCTTTACATCTACAAATTTATGATGGATTCCAGTAACAACTGTTCCATCAGTGAAATATGTTTCAGTAGGTTCAGAATTCATTGTGATGTGCTCCGTATAATTTCCATTTATTTGTCCTTGTATTAATATTTCATTTGGTAATACCAGGTAGGCGGGTTGTCTTTCCATCAAAGAAATCTCAATGATAGATTCATGTATTTCAACTATACCGTTTGTCGGAACAGTTATTCCGTTTATTTCCAATTCATAATCCCATAACTTAATTGCTAAATCTTTTAATTGAGCGTTACTATAGCCTTTAATAAGGTCATCAATCCATTGCTTATAGTAATCTGCTTCCTCTTTCTTAAAGTTAAAATCAGTTTGAATATTATACAAATCAGCTTGAAGTTCCTCAATCTGCTTTTCTAGTTTGTCAATTTGAGTGGTTTTATCTTCCAGAATCTGCGTCGAAGCGTTTACTTCATCTATATCATCACTATTTGTAGAGTTATCGCGATTATTATCTGAGCAAGCAACGAGAATAAACATAAGACTCAAGCATCCTATTATTCTTTTCACCTAATCTACACCCCTAAAATTTAAATATTTTAACTAAATATACCAATTGATTTAGATCACAGCAAATAAAGTCCCAAAAGCAATTGTTAGATGTGTCTATTATTAGAGGTCACTTTATATTTTATGGATATTAGATCTCTTTCCTAATTTTGAGTTAGGAATATGTTTTAGGTTTATTCTCTTAATAAATTCGTCACACCAATTTTCATATCCTCAAATATTGGCCTTTGAACAATACTTATTTGATTAATATCAATTTTTGCCTCTTCGAAAAACTGCAAAGATAGTGATTCATTATGTTCATCTTGATAATCTAATGTCTTGCCATCACTTAACAGTAATCCTTGTGTATCTATATTTACTTCAAATAAAAACATAACGAAAACCACTTCATTACCATCAGGATATGTATACATCATTCTTTTACCAGTATAAACGGAAAGAAAATTATACTCTTTAATAGTTAAACCCGTTTCTTCTTTCACCTCACGTATCATCGTTTCTTCAATTGACTCTCCTGGTTCCATTGCTCCTCCAGGTAAACCCCAATTTCCATAATCCGACCTTTTTTGTAACAAAATTCTTCCATTTCTATCTTTGATTAATGCCCCACCAGTGACTATAATTTTTTTCATGTAAACCTTACTTTATCATTATTGTATCGTTTTCTTCTTTTTATATTTTTTCAATATACCTGCTCATTCTAATTTCAAAAGGTCCCCAAAGAATCAACTGTCAACGAATCATTCAAAAGTAGCCTCTCCCCTTCCCATTCAATGATACAATTAAAAAATAATTCAGTTAATTGATAGTATTTTAGATGAAAAAGAATGAGGTGAATACATTGAAAAATGCAATAACAATTGCTTTATTTTTTGTTTCGATTATTCTTTCAGGATGTAATTCTCCCAATTTAAGTGATGCTGAATTTACGAACATTACACCAGCCGAAATTAAGATGGATAACGTTACTTATCTTTTGACTGAAGAAATTTTAACTACTGACGAGGTTGAAGATCAAATAGGAAAGGTTACTCAGATTCAGGTGCTTGTTTCTTACTCAGAAGCCCAAAACCCATATAAAAATCCGAGTAAAATTTTTAAGATAAAGGATATAAGTGTCGAAAAGGCTATTGCAATTCAAGTTAATGACAAACTATTTATTGCAAATATTGATGAATCATAATGATAACAGTTGTATGCAAAGACTATATTTATTTAATTTTCTCCGCCAACTCTAAAATAATCCCTTCTGGCCCACGAACGAAGCATAATTTATACGCGTTTTCGTAGTTTTGTATTTCACCAATAAGTTCTGCGCCTTTGTTTTTCAATTTGGTTACAAGAGCTTCAATATTTTCAACAGCAAATGCAATATGCTGGATACCCAGATTATTTACTACAGGAAGCTGTATGACATTTTCATCTCTTGAAGTGTGAAATTTTAATAGTTCTATGTTTACTTCTCCGTTAGGCGTTCGCAACAATACTAATTCTATATTTGCATCACTATTTAGCATTCGCGACGTTATAACTTCCTCTTTACTGTCTTGAATCCCCATTATTCTCTCCATACGATCCGCCCACTCACCTTCCACTTTTCCTTCCCCTAGCATTTCAAGGCCAAATTCAAGAAAAAATGCTTTCGCAGCAGGTAGATCATTTACGATTATTCCAACATGATCTATTCTATGGATTTTCATCTCGCATACCCCTTTTTTACTATTTTTTATACTATCCTTTTCTTATGATTCTAAAACAAAATTGCCCGATTGGGGAAAATTGATTTTATTAAAAATCAATCAAATTAGTCCAGCAAACAAGAATAAATACTGCTAAATTAATCGTTTGCACTTCCTGTATAGAAGGCTGTATGAATAATGTTCATACAAGAACTATACAAAATTAAATTTCAGTAAGATTAAACAACTATATGAATTGAATTAGGTTCTTTTGAAATAATCCTACCTTCAATTTCCCCAACATTTGCAATTATAAGGCGATTTTCAATATGTATAGGAACAGAACATCTCTGAAATTATTTTCAAACGTGGTACAAACAGGTTGTTCAATAAAATATCCTTGATTCATTACTTTCATGCTTAGAAAATTGTGATGTAATGCTTGTGTATTTAATTGGGTAATATTCATTGGATCGAAGCCTACTAATTTTATGGCACCTGAAATGGTTAGTTTTATGCCTTCGGATTTATAAAATTTTTCGAATGCTGTTAATTTAGTTGTTTTAGCTTTGTTTATTATTTGGGAAACTTCGTCTGAATTATTAGGAACATGTACTTCAATAGGCGTGTAGTTAGGGTAGGTATTTTTGAAAAACTGATACAAGTTTAACTTTGATTTTGTAAATTTTACTTTCCAGTCCTTTGAAATGTCATCTAATTATAGACAAATAAATAATCCCGAATTATAGCAGCTACTTCGGATATTTATGTGCGATAAGTTATTATCCAATAATTGTTCTGCATATTTACCGATCACATTTTCTTCATTGGAACTAATATCGGTTAAAGCTTGATATTCAACATAAAATGCAGGCCCTTCAATCGTTTCAACTGAATTTTCATATTCTACATAATCAGGAAATAGTTCTGTTCTTTTATCTCTGAGTGCGATAAATTCTTTTATTTTTTGCTGTTTTTCTATTAGATTTGTTGATACAAAAGCTTCGTAAAGTCTTTTTCTTTCTAAAATGCGCAAATGAATATTATTAAAATCAATCGGATAGTTGAATCCTAATATTTCATCTGGATAACGGCTTTCTTCTGATAAGTGTTGAAACACATGAAACGATTCATGTACAACTAAAGAGTAGATTACCTCAAACGAATCATATATTGTTGTATCTACAATAGCTGTTGGCACATCTTCAAATAGTATACAAGTACAAGCATGAAATTCTTCCGTTTTTACTAATTTGATATACTGCTCTTCTTTGAATTTAGGATGGTTAAATAAGAAGACATCTTTATCGTCAAAAATCGCAAAGGCAACTGGCTTAAAACCATCCCAATATTTTTTTAACCGTTCGAATGTTAATGTTATTGAAATTCTATCTAAAATATTTTGCATAAAATTCTCCTTTCGGTAATTAATATTCGATAAAAACCACACTCTTCTTAATATCTATCCAGATTATTTATAAACCTATTTAAAATTATATGTAAAGCTTCCTAATCGTCATTAGGGAATATAACATTCATAAGCAACCAAAATCTCCCTCAATCAATTGAATGGGGAATTCCGTACCTTCATTTAATAACTTTATTTGTAAGTATAGTCCATATTTATCCTCATTTTTATTACGATTGCTGAAAAAACGATATACGGTACTCTCTTAAAATGTGAGATAGCATCCATTACCCACTCTCCAGGTTCAATATGGTGATGGATGCTATACCACTCATGCTCGATTTTTTCTAATTAATGTCTAGAGAGCACCAGATGCACTCATTATTCTATCGGCTCTTTCGTATACTCAAATAGCGATTTGAACGTAGATTTACTCTGGACATTTTGCCTCATACGACACCTATCGTCTCCTTCACAAAAGCCTCAAAATTCTCAAGCTCTTCAATATATGGATTGTGATTGGATTTTTCAAACACCATTACATGCGCATCTGGGATCAGGTTTGCCATTTCATATGTAAACTCAATCGGACATTGTGCATCATAGCGCCCGCCAAATATAAAGCTGGGAATCGTAATGTTTGTTAATGCTGTACGAGCATCATAACTCTTCACTTCTACTTTTCTAAAATAATCAAGCGCTTTTCCGTTTGTTTTGCCACTGTTCGGTAATGATATTGTCAACTTTAATTTTTCCTCATCGTAATACGACATTAATGACCATTCATATGATAGCTTTTGGCGCTCTTCCACTGTTGTAGCAGGGTTATTTAATAATTCCATGATTTCTATGATTCGTGCAAAATTCGGATTGTCCGCGCAGTACATGCTTTCAGGGTGACTTGCATAAGCCTTACTCGCCGCTGTACAGCCCGCAATTATTTTCGTTAAGGAATGTTGTGCTAACACCGCGTATTGTAATGCCAGCATGCCGCCTGTTGAATGCCCTGCAAATGCCCAATTTTCAAAGCCTAATGCCTCACGAATCGCCTCTAAATCTGCAATGATTTCTGAAAAAGCCATTTGTTCATCTTGAGTAATTGGTGATGAATTTCCTGCACCGCGCACATTGATTAAAAATACCTCATAGTGTTCTGTAAACGGATTGGCAAACAGATTACCACGCGCATCAAATTGTAAAAAATAATGCGAAATTGCAAGTGGTGCACCCTGCCCTTTTGTAAAATATTCAAATGTTCCACGCTTTGTTTCAATGACATGCTGTTTCCACATAGGCTCGCCTTCTTTCTAAAAAAATAAATACTAAAACTTTTCTAAAACAGTATCCACACTGTTCCACACATATACTTCTTCATCGATCGTTACCCCACCGATTGTAATTGGGATGGTTTTCACATACTCCGCACCGTAGTATTTGTAAAACTCACGTGACTTATTGTCTGCTAGTACCTCGACATATACTTTGTGAAAGCCTTGTTCTTTAAACGTATGCATTATTTGTTTTAACAAAAGCTTTCCTACACCCTTCCCCTGCCATTGTTCAAATAAATAAATGGCCGATAAATCAGTTGCACCCGGCTCTGTATTTGTGTCGCGCTTTTCTCCTACAACAAAGCCGATAATTTCATCGTTTGTTTCTGCAACAAAAATATTTCTATCAAGATTGGCCATATTATTTTGCCAAAGCGTTGTGCGTTGTTCATAACTTAGCTTGTCTAAAAAGCTTTGTGGAATAATATTTTTATAGGTAGTGCGCCAGCTATCCACATGTACCTTAGCAATATTAGCTGCATCTTCTAACTGTGCTATTCGAATAATCATATTAACACCCTCCTTTTACCATTATTACATTTTTCAGGAATATATGCATCGCTGATTGTTCAATTTCGTCCATTTCTATTAATAGAAAAAACCGCAAAAAGCTGGCATCAGTTTTTGCGGTTACTTGTTATAAATGGATTAAGGCAGTGTTTATAAATGAAATAATTTACATCCTAACACTCGTATCATTACCAATTAATCTACATCTGTAATTTGATTTTTTAATATAGAAGGCAGTACATCTTGTGGGATTGGGCTTTCATAAACCTCTCCACTTAAAGCCTCTTTTAGTTCTTGTTGCGCAATCATAATTTGATCAGGGTTTTCGAATAAGTAAACTGCTGTAGATGCTATTACTTTCCCTGCTTGAAGCATACCTTTATGCGCGATAGGAGTGTTTCCTGTCGCAACAGCCTGCCAAGAATGTAATTGTGTACCTCTTGCATGACAACTCGTTACAATTTGTGCTGTTGGTACAACCCAGCTTACATCTCCTACATCTGTTGAGCCTGGCATTGTTAGACGCATTAAATTCTGATCATAAGGAAGTAGTGCTGAAAATAACGCATTGTTTTTTTGACTTGCTTCTATTGTTCTATACGCTGGCAATTTTCCAAGTATACTACTATTTTTATCATGTTCAGAAAGCGTATCACGAATTTTTTGTGCAAATTCATTGTCTACATCATCAAACTCTGGCACACCCATTTGTTCAAATTGATTGTACATAATTTGCTGAACCGTATCATTTGGAATCACATTGGAGCATGCTTTTTCAAAAATCACTTCTACATCTGTACTCGTCATAAGCGCAGCACCTTTTGCAATATCAATGATTCTTTCATAAATTTCTTGTGTTTGTGTCGTCTTTGGTGCGCGAATTAAGTACAAGACAGAAGCCTCTGACTGGACGATATTTGGTGAAATACCTCCTGAATTTGTAATGGCATAATGTAAGCGTGCCTCTGGAATTATATGCTCACGTAAAAAGTTACTACCTACATTCATTAACTCAACAGCATCCAATGCACTTCGCCCTAGATGCGGAGCGACTGCCGCATGAGAAGCACGTCCTTTAAATTTGAATGTTGCCTGAATATTTGCTAATGTTCCGACCCCCATAATACCGTTCATATCAGCCGGATGCCAACAAAGGGCAATGTCTACATCATCAAATGCACCTGCACGCACCATAAAAGTCTTACCAGAACCACCCTCTTCAGCAGGACAGCCGTAATAACGAATTGTACCGCTTAGCTGATGTTCTTCCATATATTGCTTTGTTGCAATGGCTGCTGCTAACGAACCTGTCCCTAACAAATTATGACCACAGCCATGACCATTGCCATTCACTTCAATTGGGTTTTGTTGTGCAACTCCACCTTGTTGACTTAATCCAGATAGGGCATCATACTCCCCTAAAATCGCAATGACCGGTTTTCCTTGTCCCCAAGAACCGATGAATGCTGTCTCCATTTGACCAATGTTTTCTTCAATTGTAAATTGCTCTTGAATCAGTGCTTGTTTTAACAAATTCGCTGATTGATGCTCCTGAAATCGAATTTCAGCATAATTCCAAATTTCATCCGAAATCTGAATATATGTGTCTCTTTTACGATCAATATAATCTGAAATTTTTGCTTCTATTGTATTTTCCTGCAGCATTTATTTTACCTCCGCAAGTTCATTTTGTATGTCTTTATTAGATCGTTCTTGTTGATCTTTATTTTCTGGTTTTATTTTCACAAAGAATGCAGTTACTGTAGAAATTAAAATCATAATCATTAAGAATAAGAAAGCTGCGTTATATGAATTGTTAAAGATTGAAATAACAAAGCCCATAACGGTTGGTGCAACTGCTCCTGCCATTTGCCCACCAAAATATACAATCCCTGTTGAAGTCCCGATGATTTCATGTGAGAAATATTTTAATGGCATGATTAATACGGCAGTTGCTGCTGTCATAGTTCCAACAGTCGTTAAAGATTGAAAAGTAACGATTAGTCCAATTGCATCGACTGTTGTCATTAAATATAAACTTATCGCTGCAAAGACTGTTCCCGCTGCAATAACGAACTTTTCTAAACCTGGCTTTATTTTATCTAAAAGTAAGCCAATAGATAACGCTGTTACTAAACCCGCTAACCCTGGAATAACTGCTAGAGACCCCATTTCAATCATTTCAAGATTTTTAACCTTTACTAAGTAGGTAGGCATCCAAGAACTTAGCCCCCAGTTTGTCATACTTACGCCAAAATAAATCAGCATTAATTGAAATACCATTGGTGCTGTCAATACTTTCTTCAATGACACTTTTGGCTTTTCTTCTTTTTCTTTAACTTTTGACTTACTCGGTTTTAGAGCAAACACAAGAATAACTGTTAAAACTACACCCATTACCCCAAAACTAAAGAATAAATTTCTCCAGCCCATTTGTGTAATTAATACCGCTGATAATAATGTCGCAACGATAGCCCCCACTGTTGTAGCAGCAGTTAAAACGGATTTCGCACGGCCTCGTTCTTTTTTAGGGAAATTTTCTGCAATTGACAGCGTACTCGCTGACGGGAAACTTCCTTCCGCTAAACCAAAGAAGAAACGAATAATAATTAAAGATGCTAGAGACCAAGCCAAACCTGTAATAACTGTAAAAATCGACCAAAGAAGAACTGAAATAATAATAACAATTCGCGCACCAAATCGGTCAGATAAATAACCGCCAATTAGCTGCATAATCGCGTAGCTTAAAAAGAATACCCCTAGTACCATGCCCGCCTGCGATGTCGTTAAACCAAATTCCTCTGTAATTGGAATAATCGCTACGTTCATCGAAAGCTTGTCCAAATAATTAACAATCCAAGTTATAAATAACGCTACTAACACTACATATTTCCGCTTTGTATATACTTCATTACTCAAACAAAATCCCCCTTTATTTAAGACGTATTAAAGACGTCTTTAAAAAGATTATAATCACACACTATAAAAAAGCGCAATAAGTTTTCAGAAATTTCTTTTAGAATCACCTTATTTATATTATTTAATTGCATTACCAACAGTTAATTCCTATACTTTAAACAGAGAAAGGAAGTGCAACATGGTACGTATCGGGATTATACTTGCTGAAAGTGCATTAAATGATTTTATTCAATTAAAAGATATAGTAAATGACAAAAATGAATTTACATTTTATACATATAAAGACACGTCCGAAATTCAAGCACTTTATTTACAATCGGAATTATTGCATGACGCCATTATTATCAATCAACTCTCCACTATGATTTTGCAGCGCATTGGCATCAAATTTAATACACCTACCTATTCCTATATTCCAAGTGAAACAGATGTATATAAAAAGCTTTTTAACCTTAGTCTTACCTATCGCAATATTGATTTATCTACTGTATTTTTAGACTATGATATGATTACAAATTTTTCGCCAAATGAGTTAGCAAATGAGATGTATGAGCAATTTCTAACTATTTTTGAAGCGAATATTATTAATGATCAATGGCAAAGTAATTTTTATAATCGAATTTTAGACAAGCATATACAAGCCCATAAAAGCGGGAAAGCTACCCTATCTGTTACGACATTCAGCAATATTTACAGCCAACTCGTAAAAGCCAATATTCCAACTGAGTTAATTACGCCTTCTCGGGAGACTTTAGTTCAATTTATAGAAAAAATTATTTTGGAAGTAAGTCACCAAAAGCTACTCGACAATAAAATCGTTGTCGGAAAAATTACTTCGGATGCGTTTAATGCGTCTGATTACCATCTCAACGCGGGCTATAATATTAACTTAACCATTTCAGAGCTACATGAATTCAAACGTAAATATAAGCAAAAATTTATCATTCAACAAAATGCAAACTTTATCGAAATTTTGATTTCGCACAGCGAGCTGATGATGCTTTCGCACAACTTAAAGTCAGATCCCGTAGCAGCAGCACTAAATGAAAGCCTATCCTTCAATATTTTTGTCGGCTGGGGCATTGATTTTAATATTGAGGAGGCGCATCGAAAAGCTCACCTTGCCAACCACGAAGCCAAAATTCAAAAGAAATGCTCTGTTATCATCAATAACACAGATCAATTCATCTATTTAAATAGCGAGAAACAGCAGGAAGTTGTTATCGAAAATAACCCTGCTGTACAAAAGCTAAGTGAACAAACTGGTATTTCAGCATTGATTCTTAATAAATTATTACTCGTCATCAATAAAAAAGGCAGCAACGAAATTACATCTGATGATATTGCAACTCATTTAGCGATTACTGTAAGAAGCGCCAATCGCATGCTTAATGAACTAGAGGCAAAAGGCATTGCACATACCATTTCTACAAAGCACGAAAAACAACGAGGTCGACCGAAAAAGGTATTTAAAGTTTCAATTTAAGCCAACCGTAATACGAATTTCAGCAATATATGATCAAATAAACTGCACCCCCACTAACAAGGGAGGTGCAGTTTTTTTATAACAGAATAATTACTTTAATAATTTGTGAAAAATTTGAACAAAATGGCACTGTTGATTCGTCTATAAAGTAGAAAAGTTTTAACTTGCTTCAGCGGGGGATCAAACCCCGGCTGAAACAAGTAAATCCCCCGGCGGATGTAACAGATTTTTAGAGGAGTTTTAAAGAGGAAGTCAGCCTAAAAACGTCACATCGTGTGACAACGGCTGACTAACCCACGTCCTGTGGTCCTAAACTCGAAAAAAATCTGGACGCAATTACGCCGAGGCGTAATTGATAAAAGGAGGCGAAACAGTTGTCAAATCAAGAAATGTCTAGGCTAGAATGGGCGATGACACAATACGGTGAGGCACTTATTCGACTGGCCTATACCTATGTGAAGGACGTGCATATCGCCGAGGACATTATTCAAGATGTATTTTTAAAAGCCTATGAGCTTCACGACCAGTATCGAGGGGATGCTTCGTTTAAAACGTACTTATATCGCATGACGATTAATCGCTGTAAGGATCATTTAAGAAGCTGGTCGTTTAGAAATTTGTTTTTTACGAATGTTACGCATGAGTTATGTGTTGAAATCGGCGCTGAGGATACAATCATTCGCTTTGAAGAAGATTATGAGTTTGGTATACAAATATTAGCGTTACCAGTAAAGTATCGTGAAGTGCTCGTGCTACACTATTATCAGGATTATTCGATTACGGAAATTGCGGATTTATTAAAAAACTCGGAGAATACAATTTATACGAGGCTGCGTCGTGCGAAGGCACAATTAAAGGAACATGTGTTAAGAATGGAAGGTGATTCGATTGGATAAGTTAACGAAAAAAGATGTCCAACGTGGGATAGATACAGTCATCGGCAAACGTGTACTTTTTACACCCGATCTTCGTAAAAAAATTCGTAGTGAAGCAAAGACACGTTCGAAAAAACAGCGCTTCCCAATACAATGGATCCCCTCCGCAATTATAGGCATTGCTCTAATCGGAATTGCTCTGTTTTTCATACTAACTTCTGCTACACCAACCGAGGCACCAAATGTTACGACCGAAAATCCCGTACAAGAAATCAATTTGGTGAATGACCTTTCTCAGTCGTACTACGGCCTTGGTAATGGCACGAATGGCTCAACGTTTGAAGATGGTGCATTAGCGTTACAAGTCGTTGAAAAAACACTGAAATTTTTGACCGCTTATTCTACAGGTGACTTTGCTACGACGAAACAATTTCTACATTCAGAGGCAACGCTTGATGAGCAAAATGAAACGATTATTTTTCGTCATGATGGAGAATTTTCATTTGAAAAAGCTTTTTTCCAACCGTTTTCTGCGACCGATCTAGAGCTTTTGACCATTTCTTTAACGGAGCAGGATAATATTTTCATGATTTTCCGAATTGATCATCATTCATATGAAATTATGCTGTCCAAAGATTTAAATGCCAACGACGAATACCGCATTAGCCAAATTCTCGGGAATAGTTAGGAGGGGTACCATGAAAAAACTGATACTTACACTCATTGCGCTAACCTTTGTTGTGACTGGATTTGGCATGATGAATGCTCCGTTTGCCGAGGGTCAAATTGTCACAAAAGAATCGAAGGATATGCCGATTTATAATGACATTTTAATGATGCGCCTTGTAGAATCTGCGCTTAACTTCGCCGGTGCGATGGCAAGTGATAATACTGAACTTGCCACACAAGAGGTCCATACACTCACTAGGCTTGACGCTTCGAACAATGCCTTAACATTTACGAATGGAACAACGCTTAACGTGATGCACTTTAGCGCGTTTTCGCTTGCCAATTTTGAACTATCTTTTTATGATGAGGAAAACTTAATTATTGGGTTAAAAATTGATGATCAAATTTTTGCTCTGCGTTTTGAACGCGATGAAATGAAAGATAATTTATTGAAAATAATTGAAGTAACACTAAAATAACACCTAAAAGCCTGCTCATGATATTTAAGCAGGCTTCTTTTTATAAACAAAACAAATCGTACTGCATTGATAACTTCTCTAAAAAATCAATGCCAGCAACACTATTTCCAACATCATCAATTGCTGGTCCGTAAAGTCCTATCCCTATTGAACCCTTTAAATGCTCGATTTCCCCCTCTTTTACAACAGCAATAATGGCACCTGATACACCGCTTTTTGCTGGCAGACCAACGAATGCGGCGAATTTTCCCGAAAAATTGTACATGCCACATGTCATCATTAACGCTTTAGCGATGTTGATAACTTTTTTGCTGCACGCGGCTTCACAATTTTGACCATTTGTCGCTAAATATAGTGCGATTTTCGCTATATCTGAAGAATTCACTGAAATCGAACAAAGCTGTAAGTATACTTGTAGCGCTTCCTCAACATCGGATTTTAAGAAGCCATTCGCTTGTAATATGTAGGCAATGGCACGGTTATAATCAGCCGAATGATATTCTGACATATACACTTCATTATTTACCGATACTTGTTTATTTAATATTTTTTCAACGAAAGATGTTACAGACTTCACCTTATCAAACATTGATTGCCCGGGTAATAACGATGCAATGGTAATGGCTCCTGCATTAATCATCGGATTGAACGGCTTGTTATTGTTACTTTCTAAGCGCACAATTGAGTTAAACGAATCCCCTGTTGGCTCGACGTCTACATAACGCATGATTTCCTCTATACCATGATGATGCGCAGCCACCATGAAACTTAGCACCTTGACAACACTTTGAAGCGTAAACGTTTTTGTGCAATCTCCAAGCTCGATTTGATCATCCCTTGACATCAGACTTACCGAAAATGCAGTAGAATCTGCTTCAGCTAAAGCAGGAATATAGGATGCAACCTTGCCCTTTTGAGTCATTTTTTTTGCGTCTTCATATATTATTTGCATGTTTTTCATCTATCTTCTAGCTAATCGAAATAATTAGCTTCCCCCTCGCAATTTTTTTAACTTGAGCGTTTTTAAAGCAGTCTAATTGTTTTAGTAAAAGAAAATATAAAAGATATTTTGCAAAAAGAGCGAAAGTATTTTTATATGATATTTTTTCCACCTCGCCTCACCTAATATTGTATAATTTTAACAAATAACTAAAAACTGAATTGAGGTGATTGAGTGATTTCAAAAGAAGTAAAATGGCTAGTCATTATTATTTTCTTCTTCTCATTGATTTTTCATATTACAATGGCTCAAATGAATAATCCGAACTTAGGGCTGTTAATGGCGATTCCCCTATTTTCGTATTTATTAATCCATATCATATTATTTAAGAAGCCAATCAAGCAAGACTTAGCATTACAACTACCAAGAAAAAAAGATTTACTATTATCCATTTTTACCCCTATTCTCTTAGGATTATTAATTAATGGCGTGTTCTATTATTCAAAAAAAGGCATTTTCTTATTTGAACAGGTTTCAGAGCTATTACCTTTACTATTAATTGGACTTACCATTGCTACCTTTTCAGCACTACTAGAAGAAATCATCTGGCGTGGCTACTTACATAGTCAATTAAGAAAAATTTATTCATTTCACAAAACGGCCTGCATCACTGCATTAATATGGAGTTTTTGGCATGTACCTATCGCACTTTTCTATAAATCTTATACAAATATTGCAATCGGGACATTTAGTTATCTCGCCATCTTATTTATTGTCTCTTACATCCTCTCGTATTTACGAGAACAAAGCCGTTCTGTAATCCCAGCTGCAATTTTTCATGGATTAATGAATGTGCTTTACTTTGGTGATGGGATAGAGATGCAATTACCTTTGCAAACAATCGAAGTGACAAAGTTGATTTTATTATGCGTGTTCTTTTTCATCCTATTACGCTTAACCAAAAAATCGCCGTTCGATAATTCAATTTAATTGGAGGTATTTTGATGACTTTAATGCTAAAAAAATCTAACCAATATGAAGCAGCAATACTCTTAGCAATTCAAAAACAAGCATTTCAAGCAGATTTATTAACATACGAAGACGTCACTTCAAGCCCTGTGAATGAACCGATTGAACGTTTACAGTATAAACTAGCTCATTTCGAGCATTTTACAATTTGGTTTGATGAGGAAATCATTGGCGGTATTGATATACGCAAGCTACCAAACAACCATTATCGTCTCAATCGAATTTTTATTGCAGATGCTTTTCAAAATAAAGGCCTCGGTTCTCAAATTATGCAGCTTATTGAGAATGAATTCACTGATGCGCGTAGCTGGTCGCTTAATACCCCGCATTTGAACACGCGCAATCATCATTTTTATGAAAAATTAGGCTATGTCAAAATCGGCGAGCATAAAATTTCGGATAAATTAACACTATTTGAATATGAAAAAGTCATGTCAACATTTAAAGAAAGTTAGGTGATTCAGGTGATTCATATGTTCCAACCACTACAAAAAGGTGATAAAATTGGCATTTTCTCTTCTTCGTATCCTGCAACGGTAATTGCAAAGGAACGTTACACGCGCGCGAAAGCTTTTTTGGAGAATAAGGGTTTTGAAATTGTTGAAGGAAGTTTAACTGGGAAGGAAGATTTCTATAGATCTGGTACTCCAAAGGCTCGCGCCGAAGAATTGAATGCCCTTTTGCGTGACCCTTCCATCAAGATGATCATGTCAACGATTGGTGGGACAAACTCAAACAGTATACTGCCCTATATCGATTTTGAGGCATTTCGAAACGCACCTAAAATTGTCGTTGGTTATTCAGACACAACTACGATTTTACTAGCACTCTTTGCGAAAACGAATATTCCAACATTCTATGGTCCTGCACTTATCCCTTCTTTTGGTGAGTTTGAGCCACTTGTTCAGGATACGTACGATTATTTCGAACACTATTTTTGTAATCCTACTCTACCGTATACGTTAAAAAAGTCGGCCGTTTGGTCAGATGAGATGCTAAACTGGCTTGAATTTGAAAAGCCAAAAACGCTTTATAAAAATGAGTGGATTGCGGTTAATGAAGGAATAGTCGAAGGACGCTTAATTGGTGGAAATAACAATACGATGTACGGCTTTATCGGTACACCTTATTTCCCTGAAATCAAGCATGGTGACATTTTGCTCATTGAAGATTCACTTAAAGATGCTTCAACCGTTGAAAAAAACATTGCCATGCTTAAGCTACACGGGATTTTTGACAAGGTAAGTGCAATTGTACTCGGTAAGCATGAACTTTTTGATGATGAGGGCACTGGTAGAACGCCGCTTGACCTACTTTTAGAGCAGCTTAATGGCAAACCCATTCCGATATTAGCAGAAGTGGATTGTTCACATACACATCCCATGTTCCCACTTGCAATCGGTAAAAAAATTCGCGTCAATACGATTGAAAAAACGATTACATGTATTGAGAGTTGGCTGTAAATATAAGGAACTAACTCTTTCGCAAAACGTCTTTTGTAAATAATAGACAAAAGGAGTTGTGATTATGGGTTATATCATGAATTTACGAAAAAAAATTGGGACTGACCCAATATTTATGGTAGGTGCGTGTGTTTTGATTTTTAATGAGCGTAATGAGCTTTTAATGCAGCACCGAATTGACAATGATTGCTGGGGATTAGCAGGCGGCTCGATGGAATTAGGTGAAACGTTAGAAGACGTTGCACTACGTGAAATGTATGAGGAAACAGGCCTCACTGCACATGAATTATCGCTATTTGATATTTTCTCTGGCAAAGATTTTTACTATCAATATCCGCATGGCGATGAAGTGTATAACGTCTCAACAGCATATATTTGTACTGACTATAGCGGTGACTTGCGCTGTGATCCTGAAGAAGCGAAAGATTTACAGTTCTTTCGATTAGATTCGCTGCCGGAGCATATTAGCCCGCCAGATAAAATTGTGATTCGTAAATATTTAGAGCGCGATTCAGAAAATGGTTGATAAACGACAAACACGCGACCAAAAGCGATTATGTGCAACGTTGGTGTGCGGAAAATCTACTATATGCTTGCCGCCGTAGTGGCTAGCATATAGTTAGTTGAAGCCACGCCCCCAGAAAAGCTTCCCCGTAACGTAGCAGAACGGACTGTATTAGATAAATACATTTGAATCCAAATTTTGTTATGAAAATTGATCACTATGAATAACAACTATGACATCACCAATGTTTTTCCATCGCTTCTTCACATCGAGCAAATCCGTTCTTTTCGTAAAACGGCACACTATCACTACTCGGCCAAAGGATTAGAAATTCAACGTCATTTTCTTTTGACCATTTTTCCATAGCAGCGTGTATCTCGCTTCCTAAACCTTGGCTTCTATACGCCGGGCGTGTATAGACATTCGTCACATATCCGTAATATGGATCTGACGTTTTCCCTGGTCTGGGTACTTTATGTATCAGCTGTAAATACATATGTGAAACGATTTCCTTTTCCGCTTCTGCCACCCAAATATACCAGTCTCCACTTTCCAATGCTGTCATCAAAAACTTACGACAAATCAGATCGAACTCCTCAAAACGAACTGCACTAACACCATTATCTTCCTCAGAAAAATCCCAACGCATTTGAACCAAAGCATCTATATCTTCTAAAGTTGCTAATCTTACAATCGTCAATCAATCATCCTCCTGTCTATGGTCTATGTGAACTACAATCTAAATCAAAAATCCATACTTGCTCGGACTTTTTTCGGAATCATTACGACTTTTGTTGTTAAATCGAAAGAACCAAAGCTTTCATCGATGCATTCATCCCAATATTCCAGGTGTTTTACATCAATCCAGTGGGACGAATCATCGACATTCACTCCACCCTGTCCACGAACTGAATACCAATATAAATATTCTTCGCCATTCAAAATTTCATGAAAAATCGTTTCAACATACATCCTTTCACATTCAAGTGTAACAAGTACATCTTCCATATGGTCATTCAAAAAGTTTAACCATTCTTCCACTTTAGAAGATTTACCAGCCCTTACACGATACCTTGTCAATTCCACATTCATAGAATATCCCCCTACTTCTTCACCCAATATTCCGAACCATCATTACTGCGCTCCATAAAGCCATACTCTATTAAATGACGGCGTAGCGATACAAAATCCGCATTTACTGTTATTAATATTTCATTCACTTCTTTTTCACGATAACGCTTGCTCATGTCAAAGCGCTTTAAAATATGTTGCAATAGTATTAGCTTTTTCTTTTCCTTACTTGGAATCGTGTCAATCCCACCGTCTAAGCCATTTTTGAAATAAGTTGCTAATACCTTTTCACGTTCTTTTTCTTCAATACTATAACGTTCGTCCACTTGTCTCGCTCCCTTATGAATCGCGTAATGCTCTGGGCTTTTCAT
Source organism: Solibacillus daqui (assembly GCF_028747805.1). NCBI lineage: Bacteria > Bacillati > Bacillota > Bacilli > Caryophanales > Caryophanaceae > Solibacillus > Solibacillus daqui. Next base: position 1,738,885 of record NZ_CP114887.1, on the reverse strand, counting down.
TAGCTGCATTAACGCAATAAAAATTTTTGCCTGTTTTTCCTTTTCACGTAGCTTAAATCGATGCTGACGTACAGTTGATACACTCGTCAAATTACTTTCTGAGACAATTTCCTGATCGGATTTTCCTTCAAAAAAGTATTGAAGCATATCAAGCTGCACATCGGATAAGCCCGTCACCTTTTTATCGAGCGCTAACAACGCATGAAATGGCGATGTATGTACTTGTTTGATATGGTTTTTCATCATGCCCTCTGCTGTAAAAAAGCGTCCTTCCATTGGAAATACTTCATGTGCTTGAAATTGCTGCGAGCAAAACAAGCATTCATAACGATCTTCGTGAAGTTCATATCCCTTAACCAATGTATCTACCGAAATATTTTGAATATCCAAAATAATCACCTCTATAAACATTTATACTATACGTTTATTTATTTGTAAACAAAATAAAATTAGTCAGCATTACAACAAACAAATAGTTATTTCGTTTATCATTTCAAAATATCGAACCTAAATTAATATTCCATTTTTTGTTATAATATCCATTAATGATAATTAGGGGGGTTACAATGACAACTTTTGAACAACTAACAGTCGAGCAATTAGAAGAAGCAGCTGCTTATATTGCCGCACTCAATTCAAACAAGAAATTTCATATCGGCTTTTGTGGTACGGAAAAAGAGGATATTTTAGGTGATTTGCATGAGGATTTTGTTGAAGATAATCAAGTGTACATATTTGTTACGAGGAACGCAGATGAAATTACCGGACTTGTAGGCTTTGACATTTACGACGGAACGGCCGAAGTTTGGGGACCATTTTCAAGAGAGCAACAGATTGAAAACCAGTTACAGTTTTGGCATTTTGCGACTGCAAAGTTAAATCAGGTCAAGGAATTTTTATTCTTTATCAATGAAGAAAATACATTTCAGCAGCAATTCATGCAAATGATTGATGCAAAAAAATCGAGTGACGAATTGTATTTAAAACGAATGAAGGAAACCTTTCAGCCACTTGATGTTATACGCAGTGAACCGTATCATGAACAGGATTTCGCACAATTTGAAGCGATTCATTCACAAGCATTTCCCAATACGTACAATAGCGCAAAAACAATTGTAGAAAGGCTTCATAAGAGCGCGCACCAGCTCATTGTTTTGAAAGAAAATCATGCTTTACAAGGCTATGCTTACTTTGAAATCGATGACGCGCAACACTCTACACATTTAGAATTTATCGCAATTGCGCCAGCGTACCGTGGACAAGGACTTGGTAAGCAGCTATTAAACGAAGCATTAACACTAATTTTTGCGAATGAAGCAATTACGCACGTAACATTAACGGTAAATAATACGAACACCCATGCAAATAGCCTGTATTACAAAACAGGCTTCCAAAAGCAGGATGCGCTTTTGAGTTATGTATTGCAGGTGTAGGAGGATAAAATGAACGATTCAATCAAATTTTTAACGCAGATTCATGAAAAAAAGTTTACACATTTACAACCAGAGCAACTAGATGCGCTGTTAGTTTTTATGCTTGAACATATCGGTCATACGGATTCATACATTCGCGATACCCTCATCTACAGCGGCTTTTGCGAACTTATTTTAAACAACCATCTAACAGATTCGCAGCTTATATTAATTGCAAAAACTTGCAGTGATGATGAACGTCTCTATTTCAACATTAACGAACTACAAAGTGATGCGGTGCTGACGCGTTCCTTTTCGGCACTTGCCATTCAACTCGTTTTATACAAAGACCAAAACGAACGATTTTTAACGGAACAATTGGCAGCACATATCATTACTAAGAGTATTGATTATTTAAAGTTCGAGCACGATTACCGGGGCTATATTGACAATAAAGGCTGGGCGCATAGTGTGGCACATGGTAGTGATCTGCTTGCTCGGGCGGTTTCCCATCCCCTATTTTCTAACGTCGCTACAACAGCTGAAGTACTTACAATAGTAGAAAAATGTTTATGTACCGATTATGCCTATATCGATGAAGAAGATGAACGCATGATGCCTGTCATTGATGCATTATTAGAAAAAGGATTATCCGAAGCCGACCTACATACTTGGCTTGAAAAACTATCCCAATTCCAACACGATGAATACTTAAAACATTATCGCGTTCATTGGAATATTAAAAAATTCATGCTTTCGTTATATGTGCATTTCATTCGAAAGCAACAATATATAGGCATCACAAATTGGATTTTTAAAACGTATATAGACCATCCAAAAAATGAGGAATAATACGCTGAAATATCATATCCGACTTGCAAATAGTGACGACATAAATGCCCTTTGCCTCATTCGTAACCATGAAGCGCTATTTTTAAAATACTTGCAACTTCAGCACGACGAAGAAGCTTATCTAGCAGTCGCACAAGTTGAAGATGTGCTTGTTGGTTTTGGCTTATTAAAATTGACTGGACCTTTAATCCCGAAACTGAGTGACCTTTTTGTAAAGCCTGCATTTCGCCATCAAGGTATTGGCCAGGCGCTCATCAAATTTCGTGAGCAGTTGGCATTTGAACTCGGCTATGATGAAATTTTCGTCAGTGTCGATCCGTTTGAAAACCCTAAAATGGTACGGCTTGTGACAACACTTTACTACGTAGCCATTAGTGAACCATATGAAAAAAGTGCCATCTACTATAATGAAGATGGCACGACATATGAAAAAACGTATTTGCGGGTGGATTTTAAAAAGAAGCTACATTCATTATGAAAATAACTTAAAATTATAAGCAAGCTGGTAAGGTCGGTTTTCAATAAAACGATTATCGCCCTTATTTCCCTTTACTCCCCAATTTCAATACAGTGGTTTATGTAAGATTTTCTAACAAAAAGCCCAATTCAATACGAACTTCATGATTTTTTACATCTTCATTTGAATAGGAAATCAAATTAAACCCTACTAACTGAAAGCCATTTTTCAAATAAAATTGAATCGCAGGATAATTAGACGTTTGTGATTCTAATACAATGGCTCTAACGCCTAATTTTGTTGCTCTCTTTTTCGCTAATTCAATTAAACTTTGCCCAATGCCCTTTTGCTTAAATCCTTCGTTCACATATAAATCATGAATGTATAATGTATTATTCCACTCCATTTTCTGGATGACCATAATTGCTGCTTCTTCGTTGTTAAACTGTGCCAAATAAACTTCCGAACCTTCTTTATACGGTTCAAAGATTTCTTCTTCCCGTTCTTTTATAAAAGGAATTTCAAATTCTTCTTCTGTTAACGTAAACGTTTGCAGATGCCCTTTATTTTCCGAGTGAATTTTATAATACTTCTCTGATTGATAGGAAAAAATCACTTTTTTCCCTAAAGGATAGGTTTTTTCATCAATTTGCTGAATCGATAACATGTAATACCTCCTAAAAAGTAAGTCAAATACAAATAATTTTGGATCTCAATTGTAACTAACAATTTGATATTTGGTTTATCATATCATACTATTTGCCACGGAAATATATTCCATTTTTTGTTATACTAAAACTCACCACTGTAACTTGGGACTGATTTTCCCAATCAGCTTTTGTAAAGCTAAGACCTATCTGCTTTGTGTGGAAATGTGCGGTTTTATAAATATATGTGCGAATGTCCAGAAATCCCCTACATATGATGTACTATAATATTTTTTATCAAGGAGTGAACCTACTACATGGATTTTCGGAAACTGCAATCATTTATTGAAAACAAATGGAACATAACTTTCCAAGACTATACAATTATCCGCAATCAAGAAAAGCGCATTTTTGAAATCATCACACCAATGCAAACGTACATCGTAAAAGGAGAAAAACAAATTTTACAGGAAGTCGAGACATTTTGTCAGTTTGCGAATAGCCTGCAAACTGTGCTGCCGATATCACCTTATCTCCAAACAACAGATTCGACTTTCGCTGCTGAAAAAGATGGGTTTGTTTATACGGTTGAACAAAAAGGTATCGGGGCTGAAATTCAGCAATTGAACGATGCGCAAATTGAAGCAATTGGCGCGATGCTTGGCAAATTACATGCCTTTTCATTGAAACATAAATTATCCTTACATAAAGCAACTTCGTGGTCGATGTTTGGCGGCAATGCAACAGTGGCGATTGGGGACTATGATGAAAATGAATTAAGCTTTCTCAATTTTAAAGAAGCATTTCAGCAGTTTGAAGCCTTTTCAGCCATTGAGCAACTGTATAACGCGCACCGAAATTTATTAAAACAGAATTGGTCAACTTTACCGAAGGCTGCGACACAAGGTGATTTTTGTTACTATAATATGCTATTTGAAAATAATAAAATGACCGGCATTTTTGATTTTAATTTAGCTGGTGACGAAATTTTATTAAATGAATGTATTGCAGCAGCTGTTTATTGTTGCTGGCATGTAGCATATGAAGGTGAACGTTCTTCGGAGCAAAGATATCAATTATTTATAAGCGGCTACCAGCAATTCCGTCCTTGGGCATCATTAGAAAACGATCTTGCCCCATATCTATTTGCGATTATCCGCGCATTTCGCTATGATCGCGTCGATAAAGGCATTGCCAACATCGCGCAGCATAAACTATTTCTACAACAAACGAAAGACATCTTGTCGATCAAATAAAACACAGCAATATGCTTGAAAAAATGATTCCAAAAAGGCCATTTCCACTAAGAAGAAATGGTCTTTTTTTATTACCTGCCCCTCGTTCATATTCCGTTCATATTCATTTTTTATACTAGGTACATCAAGTTAACGGAGGTATTACTATGAACTTAGCATTAAAAGAAATGAAAAAAAATAAAAGTAAATTTTTCATTTTCGGGTCTATTGTCTTTTTAATTAGTACCCTAACATTTATGATTGCCGGATTAGCGAACGGGCTGTCACAGGACAATGCCGCACTTATTAAAGAGATGCCGGATGGACACTTTTATATGACGACGGATGCGGAAGATAATTATGCATTGTCAGCCATTTCACCTGAACAGCAGGATAGCATTTTAAAGCAATATGATGATGCAACGGCGCTGTCAATTCAAATGGGGATTTTTTATAATGAAGAGGGCAAACAGCAAAGTGTAGCATTTGCAACGACAAGTGATTCTGAGCAGTTCCCTCAAGTCAAAAGCGGTGAAATCATCGTTGATAAATCGTTACAAGAAGATGGATATCAAGTTGGCGATATTTTAACAAACAATCAATATAGCGGACAGTGGAAAATCGTTGGGTTTTCAGAGCAAACGAAATTTAACCACGCTGCCGTAGCCTTTATTAACCCAGATAATTTTGCAGAAATGTATCGCACACTGGATCAACAATTAATCTATATGCCTGGCGATGAAGCAAATTCAATTGATGGATTAACTGCCTATACGAATAAAGAATTTTTAAACACGATTCCAAGCTATTCTGCAGAGCAATTAAGCTTGAACATGATTATTTGGTTTTTAGTTGTCATTAGCGGCTTACTATTTGCCATTTTCTTCTACATGATGAACATTCAAAAAACAAGTCTCTTCGGTATTTTAAAAGCGATTGGTGTCAAAACGAAAACATTATTCGCAATGATGTGGGTGCAAATGCTATTTATTACGGCGATTTCACTTGCTTTATCTATCGGCTTAAGTCAACTGTTCCAACAAGTTGCACCAGACGGTATGCCGTTCCATTTAACAATTGAAACGACGTTAGTGTTTGCAGCTATTTTCTTAATTATTGGCTTTATTGGTGCTACCTTATCGGGCTTACAAATCAAAAAAATTCAGCCACTTCAGGCGATTCAGCAAGGAGAGATGTAACGTGGAGACATTTAAATTACAGCAAATTAAAAAATCCTTCTTCATTGAGGATCGTGAAGAAGTGATTTTAAAAAATATTGATTTATCGTTAAATAAAGGCGAATTAACAGCATTAGTTGGTGCATCAGGCTCTGGGAAAAGTACATTATTAACGATTGCAGCCGGTTTACAACAGGCAACGGATGGACAGATTTTATTTGAAAACCAAGATTTAGCAGCATTATCTGCGGAACAAATCCGTGCCATTCGCGCCAAAAAATTCGGCTTTGTCTTTCAGTTTTCACATCTCGTTCCCTTTTTAACAGTGGAAGAACAGCTTACACTCATGTTAGATGTTGCCGATAAAAAGATTAATAAAGCCGAAGTTACGCGAGTATTACAGCTTGTTGGTATGGAACATCGTAAAAATGCCTACCCTTCTTCCCTTTCTGGTGGTGAAAAGCAGCGTGTAGCCATTGCCCGTGCTATAATTCATCAGCCTGAAATTCTTTTTGCCGATGAACCGACAGCAAGCCTTGATTCGAAAAAAACAGAAGATATTATGGCTTTGCTACAAACATTAACAAAAGAGCTCAATTTAACAACTTTACTTGTCACACATGACCAAGAAGTGCTACATTTTGTAGACAACATTGTAACGATGCAGGACGGAGAAATTATTCAAACCCCTGTGCAATCGTAATGTACAAATTCATATGATGAGGTGTTTTAACTATGACAACTCTCCTAATTGTAGATGACGACCCGAAAGTTCGGGAAGTCATCTCCATTTATTTTTCGCAAATTGGCTATACGACTGTAACGGCACAGCATGGCATTGAAGCGCTCGAAACGCTAAAAACCGTTCCTATTGATGTGGCGATTGTCGATGTTATGATGCCCTATTTAAGCGGCATTGACGTTGTAAAGGAAATTCGAAGACTGTATAATTTGCCCGTAATTTTACTTACAGCCAAAGGGCAAATCGAGGACAAGGAACAAGGCTATCATGCTGGTACGGATGATTATGTCGTGAAGCCTGTTGATCCGAAAGAATTACAATTTCGCGTGGAGGCATTATTGCGCCTATATGACACGACTCCAACTGATACCTTACGACTTGGGCCGCTTAGTATTCACCCGAATCGTTATGAAATTCAAATCGGCGATCAAACATTGCTCTTTCCATTGAAGGAATTTGAGCTACTAAGCTATCTCGTGAAAAATCATGGGCGTGTTTTGACGCGTGAGCAAATTATTGATGAAGTATGGAATATTGATTTTGCTGGCGATGAACGAACAGTTGATGTGCATATTAAACGATTGCGCGCACGGCTTTTGCAATTAGCACCTAATCTACATATCAAAACGGTGCGCGGTGTCGGCTATTCGATTGAGGTAAGCAAATGAAAACATTATATACAAAATTTGTGGTCACAACGATCGTTATTATGATTTTTAGTAGTTTAACGGCATTTTTCATTTCGAATTTGTACTATCAATCTTCATTAAAGCCTCAAAATGATGCGAAAACAACCAAGCTCGCAGTTGAAATGGTGCAATATATTGAAAAGCATCCGGAGCTACCATTACCAGATTACTTACAGCATAGTGCAGCGAACGGTTATCACATAATGCTAATTGACAGCAAAAATAATACCAAGATGTTCGGCGAGCCTTTTCGCGATACAGCCATTGACCAGGCAACTATTGAAAAAGTACTAAATGGTGATATCTATCACGGTATCTCAGAATTTCCACATCAAACATTTGTAACTGGATTTTTTGCCAATGAGCTCAAAAACTCGATCGGTGTGCCCCTTCACTATGCCAATGAAACATATGCCTTCTTTTTAAGGCCGAATGTTAAAATTGCTTTCAATGAAATGCATTATTTATTTGCAGCGCTGATTGTCTTTACGATTTTATTAAGTATTGTCCTTGTATTACTCAGTACCAAATTCATCGTACATCCTATCACAAAATTAAAAGCAGCTACATCGTCAATTGCCGATGGAAACTATAAAATTCAACTGGATCATCGAAATGATGAATTGGGCCAGTTATCAGAAAGCTTTATGCAAATGGCAAATAAGCTGTCTTATGTCGATGAAAAGCGTAAGGAATTCATTTCGAACATTTCGCATGATATCCAGTCCCCTTTATCGAATATTAAAGGATTTATGACATTAATCGAAAACGAACATACCATTAAAGAACAGTATGCACTATCGATCAATGCTGAAATTAATCGACTTTCGACGTTAACAAATCAATTGCTTCAACTTACTACATTGGATCAGCAGGAACGTACCGTAAAGTTCAAAAACTATTCGTTAGACGAGCAGCTACAAAAGCTGATTCATCAATACCAATGGCAATTTCAACAAAAGGATCTCATGGCTAGCTATTCCCTACCTGCTACAACTATTTACGGCGATAGCGAATTATTAAATATGGTGTGGGACAATTTACTGTCAAATGCGATTAAATACACAAACGAATTTGGTATGATTAGCATTCAATTACAGCAAGATTCAGATGCAATTTCCGTGATTTTTCACGATAACGGTATTGGGATTCCTGAACAGGAGCAACAGCGAATTTTCGAACGTTTTTACCGCGTTGATTCTGCCCGAACACGTACAATTGAGGGGACAGGCTTAGGTTTAGCGATCGTCCAACAAATCGTTCAGCTGCATAACGGAACCATTGATGTAGTAAGTACTCTAGGTGAAGGCACAACAATTACGGTAACGATTCCGCAAAATGACGCGAATAACTATTTGTAAAATTATGTTTGAATTTTCACCAAAATCATGCCATAATAGCACTATCTAATTTGAAGGGACGATGAATGGCCGATGAAATTATAATTCTATTTTACACGTAAAATGTATACGCATTTTCACATAAAATAGGATTAGTCTGCCCATTTATCATACCTTGATAATGCCGTTTTTTCGGCTTATTTACGTATACTTACTAATCCTTCTGACTATTCAGGAGGATTTTTTTATTGCATAAAACTATTCACTATTCAATTTAATCCTCCTACTTGAAAAAAACATCCCGTTTTTTTCAAAGGTGTCAATGCGTATACTTTCAAACTTTTAGAATCATTATCTATTTATTTGGAGGTATGCTATATGCCAATCGAATTCAAACATGTCCATTTTAGCTATGATACATTAGATGAAGCGTTATTTCACGATGTCAATTTAACGCTGGATACATCTTGGAAGCTCGGCTTAATCGGTCGCAATGGTCGTGGTAAAACAACATTATTAAACATGCTTATGAACAAATTATCGTATCGCGGTGAAATTTTTAGTGATGAGGAATTTGTATATTTCCCACAAACGATCCGTGATCCGAACAACATTACGTATTATGCGATTGATGAAGTGACGCCTGTTGAGCTGTGGAAGCTTGAGCGAGAGTGCCAGTTGCTCGGTCTTGATAAAGCACTATTATGGCAACCATTTGAACAGCTTTCGGGCGGTGAGCAAACGAAGGTATTACTGGCTGCTCTCTTTTGTGAGGAACACCGCTTTCCCCTTCTCGATGAACCAACAAATCATTTAGATCGAAAAGCGCGCGCAACTGTTGCGAAGTATTTACAAAAGAAAAAAGGCTTCATTGTCGTTAGCCATGACCGCGCATTTGTAGATGAGGTGGTCGATCATCTATTAGTAATTGAAAAAAGTCAAATTGCTTTATATAAAGGAAATTTCACTACGTACGAACAGCAAAAACAGCTACAAGACGCGTTTGAGCTTGAACAAAACCGCGCGCTAAAATCTGAAATTGACCGCTTGCAAAAAACGGCGCGTGAAAAATCTGATTGGGCGGCGCAACGTGAAAAACCATCTGGCAATGACCCATTTGGGAATGCAATTGCGAGACGTATGAATAAACGTGCCAAAGCCATCGAAAAACGTACAACTGAAAAAATCGAGGAAAAAACGAAGCTCTTGAAGAATATTGAATCGATCAGTGATTTAACGATAAACCGTCAGTTCAGCCACCGTAACCCGGTGCTACGTGTAAGGAATTTTACATTAAGCTATGACGGTGTGCCCCTGTTCAAACCACTTACGTTTGAAGTGCTACAAGGTGAGCAAGTAGCAATCGTTGGGCCCAATGGTAGCGGCAAGACGTCCCTATTATCGTTTTTACAAGGTACATTTACGGGCGAAGTACATGGAGAAGTTTATATGCCTCAAGGATTGTCGCAAAGTGTAATTCGTCAGCAGCATTTTGATAATGTTGGAATGCTCAAGGATTTTGTTAATGCGCACAATATTGAATACACATTATTTCTAAATAACTTACGCATTTTAGGCTTTGGCCGTGATGAATTTAATGTCGCGATCGAACATTTGAGTAATGGCCAGCAGAAAAAGGTAGAATTCTCAAAATCACTAGGATCCCCTGCCGAACTATATGTCTGGGATGAGCCGCTTAACTATTTAGATGTGTTTAATCAGCAGCAAATCGAGGCAATGATTACACGTTTTAAGCCTACGTTGTTATTTGTCGAGCATGATATTACGTTCGTAGAATCCGTTGCAACAAAGGTAATCTCTCTTGAGGTGGAAAAGTAAATAGTAGTTTTGCAATAGAAGGTAACTACTTGCAATTTTGTCGTGTAGGTACACAAATGGATCATTTCAATTGTGTACCTATTATTTTAAAATCTAATAGTCTATCTAAAGAATTAATCTCGGCATACGGTTTTATTTCGGTATTATTCTCGATTCCAAGAGGATTGAACCATATCCCCTTTATGTTTACATTTTGACAACCGCTTATATCCTTTTCAAGGTCATCCCCAACAAATAAAGTTTCCTCTGGTTGGACATTAAGCTTTTTCAACGCTAATTCAAATATGCGCCTGTCGGGTTTGCTAAAACCTACTTCTTCAGAAATAAGTATTATATCAAAACAACTATTTAAATTAGTATTTATTATTTTTGCTTTCTGTCTCTGAGTTACACCATTTGTAATAATTGCAATGTTTACTTGAGTTTTTAGAGTATTTAAAAGTTTTAGGGTATCTTGGCTAATCGAAAAACAATTAGGGAAATTATTATTCCAAAAATCCTGAATGTTATCGCTAGGCAATCGATGTTTAGGTGGGAATTCATCAAAAAATGATTCTAACATTTTGGTTTTATCCCCGTAACCATAAACGCTCTTATCGTATTCTTTGAATTTTTGTAGCATTTCGTTTTTGAATGAATGATTAACGCCTTCATAACATTTTTCTAAAATTACTAAAAACATTTGAACTACTGCCTTATCCCTATCAAGTAAGGTATCATCTAAATCAAATATCATTGCTTTATATCTTCCCAAATAACTTTCCTCCCTTTGATTTCTTGATTATTACTTTGTCCATTACTTCATCCAATGAAATGTTTATTCTTTATTATTTTGCACAGGTTTAACATCTAGTTGACTCACAATAAATTCATTCTCAGTGTCATCGAATTCATAGGTAACTATAATATCAACCACATATGTTGGTGAAGCGTATATTCCAACAGATCCTACAAAATTCAATTTTATCTTTTGATTTTCTAAAAAATAAGTGACTTGACCACCGAAATAAAGTTCATCCTGCTCTAACTTTAAATCTGTTTGTGGATCAATAGCAAAATCAAAATTATGTTCTTCCCCTTGTGCTTTCACTGTTATCCCTAATGTATTTCCATCTTTTATTACAACTTTTGACTCCATATGATTCCCAACAATTTCCTCATAACTTGGTACCTTTATTTCATGTAAATCCTTATCCACGATATGTATATCATAAAGACTTAGCTCTGTCCCGCTACCTGTTTTTAGAATAATAACAGCTTCTTTCTCTCCATCACCTGTAACATCTTTATAAAATACTTGTGGGTCAGTGCCTGTATCACCAGGGTTTTCCCAGTTAAAGTCTTTTACCTTACCATTCATAACAAGTTTTACGCCATTTGCTTTTTCATATAGTTTTACTTCTTTGTTTTCAGATGATCCTATTAATTTGGCATCTATTATATCCCCTTTTGTTACTTGTTGTTCACTTGATATCTCATTAAAATCTTGTTTTTGTACGTTATCTCCACCATTATCTGTATTACACCCTGAAAACATGACGGCACTCAACAATAACACCGCACTTATATCTTTTTTCAATGTAAATTACATCCTTCCGCGATCTTTTTTATTAATATAATGAAGTTTTCAAAAAATGATTTAAATTACCCTTCCTTCCAATCAGCTCTTTGTCCCATTTTATTCTTGATACCACCTCGGCACTACGCGCGTAAATCCATCATGGTCGGCAGTAAAACGTTTGGCATGCTGCAATAAATTCGCTCCATCCTCCATCAGTTGCCCCCACACAATGGCCGAAAACACACCCATCGCTAAATAGAGCGCGTAAAGCTCCCAAAACGCTGCGCTCGGCTGACCGTTACAATAGCCCTCAAGCAAACCTTTGCAAAACGGCACACTGAGTTCCGCACTAAACATCCCAAGCTTAATAAAATCATGCACTGGATCACCGTAATCAAATCTACCGAAATCAATAACGCCGTTGTAGTGCCCATCATTCACAATCAAATTCGGTAAATGAAAATCATCGTGCTGTAGTACGCTCGGGCGGTCTTTCATCAAATGGATTCGCTCCTCAATAAACTGCATAATTTGCGTATCCCCTTCAATTTTCAGTGGCAGTTCCTGATAGCGCGCTATGTATCGGCGGTATTTCGCAATCTGACCTTCATACCAAGTATTTTCACTCGCCTCAATCGTATGAATTTTACGTAAGTCTACACTTGCTGCAACACCAAGATCATACTGTTGCTGAGCGGATAGCGTATGAATTGCTTCTTCCCCATCGATTCCTTCTATAAAAGATGACACCATTTTGCCCGTCTCAATCGTAATCGGCTTCCCACAATTTACACCATGTCCATATGCCTCTTCCATTACCGCATATTCGCGTTCTTTACGTTCCTGATTATCAAATAAGCGCACCACTACTTTTTCACCGTTCATCTCCGCGACGTATTTTTTATCCTTTGAAAAGCCTTTAGTAATATCATAGAGTTTTATTTCTCTCATGCCTTCTCCCTTTCTACATTTAGTTCAAAGGAATATTTTAACATTTACGATTTGTTTTGCAAAATTTTAAAAAGCGAGATTCATATACAGTAATTAATTGAAGATTTTTTTATCTGCATAAATACTACAAAGAAAAACAAACTATTAAAGAAATTAATTATCATTTAGGAGGAAAAAAATTTGAAAAACGACCGACACGACACCTTTAATAAGCCATCAAAAAATGCGCTTAGTGTAGGGAAAATGATTAATAATACGAAGGAAAATATTCAAGAAGCAGAAATTAGCATGGAATTTGCAACACCCGAGGAACTAGAACATTTAGAGGAGAAAAACGCGCACCGCAAATCGGCAATTGCCCAAATGGAAAAGCAATTAAGGGAGAAAAAAGCATTACAAGCCCGAAAAAATGAATATAAATAACTTGCGTTGTGACCAAAATTGTTTAACTGCGTCACAAAGAGCCTTCTATCTTGAGAATCATCAGATAGAAGGCTTTTTAATTACAATTTAAACGAAGAAGAATAACAGTAAAATTATGCTGCTTTTTTAGAATTTGAAAGTCCTTTGAACGTCTAGGTTGAAATAGCATACCAACATATACTATTTTGAAAATTATTTTATATTGGAGGTGAGCACTTTGACATATTATTCGCGACAAAATAGAATGTATATGCCCGGGCAGCAATTTGGGCCTCCCCCTTTTGCTAGACAACCATTTGGATATCAAATGCAAAATTCATTTCCACCACCAAGAAATTCTAATTACCCAATTTATCCGCAAAACCCCTATAGTTATGGGCAGGGACAGCAGCCTTTTTCGCCATATCAGCAAATGCCAATGCAAGGTCCTACAGAAAGACCTGATCATTTAAATACGATTTTAGGTCATATGGGGACAATTAATAATGGCCTTAATATGATCAAACAATTCAGTTCTATTATGAGCATATTTAGAGGTTAATTTAACACAATAAATGAACTGACTAGAAGTATTTTTAAACCAATATTCACCCTGGCATATGAAATTACTGTATTTCATATGCCTTTTTTCTATTTGATTTTGAATGGTTTATAGTGGCATGTATTTAATGAGTTATGGTAGCGTTAAGCTAAGGTAGGTGACAAAAATGAATAAATGGCTATTAGTACTTACAACCATAGTATTACTTGCGGCATGTAGTGAAAAAGAAACAAAAGGTCCAACGATTGACAAGGTTGAAAATGTCAATGAGGACGTGCAATCATTAGTTGATATAACAGAAGATGATAAATTTGCGTCGTTTATTTACAGCGAAACCGGTACGAGTTATTTATTATTAAATGCGACTGGTACAGTATCTGTTGAGATAGAGCCAGCGGACAATCTTTTAAATGTACAAATTACTCATAAAGACGATCAAACACCAGATGAAATTGACGATATTGTCTATGCCCTTAAATTAGATAAAGCATATGAAACCATTCATATCTTTGAAAATGGAAAGGAAATCGAATTTGAGGTTTGGTATGAGTAATTGTTAATTTGATAAGCATCAAATACATAAACATACAGCCCTTCTGTGAAAAGAAGCGTTGTATGTTTTTCTATTTAATTTCGAATTTTAAGCGTATGGAATTAGTTTTTTAGTGTATTTTGCTCTATACATTCATAATACGTACGTAAGAAATAGCAATTATAGAAATAAAGTAGTGCTAATTTGTGAAATACTTTAATTTCGTCACAATTTTTTCAAATGAATTAACTATACATCCGCTCATTATAGGAAATTTATGTTATACTTTTCCAAAAAGATATATAGTAAATACATCTTATGGAGGTACGACAATGCTTTCTATTTTCACATCAAAAAAAGAGGATATCGATTTATTTAAGCAAAAAATTGATGATTTAAATTCCAAATTAGATAAAAAAGATCATGCGTTTCAGATTTTTTTAAACGAACTACATAAAGAGCTTATTTTAGCGATTGAGCAGCATGACAAAGTAAATAGCCAGCATCTTACATTGGGTGCAATGGTGAAGGATATTCTTGCGGAATTTAATCAGGTAGAACAAAGTACGCATCAATCCAATGAAATTTCGATTGATGCGCTAAATAAAAGCAGTAATTTAATTGAGGTATCAAATGTGATGGTGGACGTTTCGCAAAAAAGTCACGAAGCCGTAGCAGACGTCAAATCAATCATTGATGAATTAGGGCAAGAATCGAAAAAAACGGCTCATAATATGAACGAATTAAGTATTCGTTCAAAGGAAATTGAGGACATCGTAACGGTCATTAGTACGATTTCTAACCAGACAAACTTACTGGCGTTAAATGCTTCAATTGAAGCTGCACGTGCTGGAGAGCATGGCAAGGGCTTTGCTGTTGTAGCAGACGAAGTGAGAAAATTAGCGGAAAGTACAAAACAAAGCGCAGAAAATATTGTAAGTCTAACAAAGGACACGCAGTTACAAATTGAAAAGGTTTCGGAAAATACAAGTCGCAATATGCACATCGTTGAACAAGGTATGAAAACAACTTCTGAAACATCTGATAAAATTGATCATTTACTAGGCATGATTGACAATGTACAGGTTGAGATTCACTCATTATTAAGTTTAATTACTAAACAAAAGCAGTCGAATGAACAAGTGCTTAATAATTTTAAGCGATCAACTTCCATTTTTGACGAAACAAATACCATCCTGATGCAGCATATCGAAGAATCGGATGTTGTGACCGTCAAGCTTTTAAATGCGGTTGACAAGGTGAAGCAATATTCAATTGAAAACTAATTTTTATCAATATTAATTAATACAATTGTGAAATGAAAATAAAGTTGTTTAATTTTATAAGATTAAACAAGCTTACCCCGTTCTAATTTAGGACGGGGTTAATTGTTTAATTTTTAATTGAAGATACTTCACTATCCTAAAAAAAGTAGAAAAGTCGTTTGAAAATCTAAGTGTTATTGAACAATCGCGCCCAACGTGGATAAGGTATTAACACTTTTCATCCAACTTTGGAGCCATCCTGAACTTAGTTGCTTGTTCAAATGCAAATGCAAATTTTATTAAAACTTCTTCACTAAAGGAAGTGCCCGAAAAAGTTATACCAAATGGCCTTCCATTATCCATATATCCAGCTGGTACAGCTATAGATGGATATCCAGCTTTAGCACTAATTGTAGACCCAATGTATGAAGGGAAAAGAATTGCATCTAATTCATACTTTTTCAATGCATAATCAATTCCTTGTTCCTGAGAAAAATATAAGTCTTCAATTTTTGAATTTAAATATTCAGGATTTCTTAGTGTTTTAGGAAATTCCACTCTTTTTTCCAATTTGTCCTGCCCATATTTCAATGCTTTTCCTTCTATACTTTTGTTAAACTGAATTAATTCTAAAATTGAATGTACCGGCATATGAGATGGCAATTTAGAAAGATAATTATCTAGACTATGCTTTAATTCATATAAGGTTACACCCCAATTCCATTTTCTATGGAAAGAAGGAATCTCGATGTCTTTAATAACGGTTGCACCTTGTTCAATTAAAACTTGAATAGCTTTTTCAAATAAATGTTCGTCATACTCACCGGATTCATAATATTCTTTTGGAGCATTATTATAAATTCCAATCCTAGCACCGTTTAATCCATTCGGAATTAAATAGCTTGTATAATCTTGATGTAACCTACCCTCACTTTTATATGTAGCAACGTCTTTCTTATCAATACCTGTTAATGCGCCTAATAAAATGGCAGCATCTTCAACGGTTCTAGCAAAGGGACCTGCAGTATCCTGAGAATATGTAAAAGGAATTATGCCACTTCGACTAAATAAACCAACAGTGGGTTTAATTCCGACTACCGAGTTTTGAATTGCAGGACTAAGAATTGATGCATCTGTTTCAGTTCCAACAGATAACATTGAAAAATTTGAAGCAACTGCGACTGCCGACCCCGAACTAGAGCCCCCAACAAAAAGTTTAGAATCACCATATGGATTTAATGTTTGTCCTCCTCTAGAACTGTACCCTGCCCACATTTCACTGGACATTCCATTTGCTAATTCTGTCATGTTTGCCTTTCCTAATATAACAGCACCTGCTTCTCGGAGCTTTTCTACAAGAAATGCATCCTGATTAGCTAAATTATTTTCTAATGCAATAGTTCCTGCACTTGTGTGCATCGAATCATGCGTTTCAATATTGTCTTTGAGTACAACTGGAATACCATGTAAAGGTCCCCTTACACCTTTTAATTGCCTTTCATTATCTAGTGCTTCTGCAATAAATATCGCATCAGGATTTATTTCAAGCATAGAATTAATTTTTGGTCCATCCTGATCATACTTTGCTATTCTATACAAATAATACATTACTAATTCTTTTGAAGTTATTTCTCCTTTAGCCATACCTTCTTGAATCTCTTTTACTGACAGTTCTTCCCTAAAAAAGCTTTTAAAAGTTATCTCCATTCTAGTTAACCAGTCCTTATTTTTATGTATTTTAATCCTTTATAAATGGTTGTATTTGTATAAAGGGTTTGTTACTTCAGTAAAAAAGCGTTAATCCTTCTTTGATTAACACTTCTTCTTTGTTAAGTACATTATTTCACAATCTGTTTCCCTGTTTAACTTTTGAACAATCTAATGGTACTTCTATTTTTACCTATCTTGATTTTCATAATATGCTTCATCTGCATATTTCTGGTCTTTTCCCTTAAGATAAGCTAAGATCATTTTCGGACGTTTAAGCAAAACCCAGTCTCCATGTTTATCAAACTTTCTGGTTGAAGTGATCATCCCATTTTGAATCGTCCCGAATTTTTTTCCCTTCTTTTTTCCCCACTCTTTTAATCGTTTAGCAAAATCTGCATCTTCTGCCATAAGCATATCTTCATTAAATCCATTAATCGATTTGAAATCTTCTTTGTAGCACCAAAAGATTCCCACAGAAATTGCTCCGTATTTAAATAATAGTGGCCCAATTAATAACAAAGATGAAACAAAAATTCCTAAAGACATTCTGTCAAATTTCCCTGTAACTCCGCCGCCAATGTACTTTCCAGACATTAAGTTCTCTTCTACCTTAGACAACAAATGTTCGTTCATCTGTGTATCTGCATCAATTGTAACGATGATTTCTCCTCTAGCTTTTTCAACACCTGCGTTCCTAATCTTAGATAGGTTTTTATCGTCATTCCTTATTACGATACAGTTATAAGATTTTGCAATTTCTTCCGTTCTGTCTGTACATCGATTTAACACAACAATGATTTCAACTTGATTTTCAAATAATTTTGAGGCTTTTGAAATCGATGCTAGGCATTTTCCAATATACTTTTCTTCATTATGGGCGGGTATTATAATTGAAATTTTTATATCCTCTTTATTTTCTGCAGAGTTATCTTTTTCGTTCATACAATATTTCCCCCTTCAAATGAAATAATTTGTTTTCCGTAACTGCAACTTGAAACAAACAAGAGTTAATGATTTCCCCTTAAATAATTATATGAATTATAGAAATTTAATATTTTCTTAAATATGTCAATAACTAAAACTTTAAGCATACTATTTATCCAATAAACGCAAAGTTCCTTTTGATTAACTTTGTAGCAAGTTTACTTATGAATATATTCCATTACTTGATTTATATAAGAATTTAATGGTTCTTTGCTATTTACCGTAAGGAAATCGTTATTAAGCGGTTTTTTACAATGCTTAAGTGCGTTATGAAATACCTCGACTGATTTCACCTCAGAAATTTGACTTAATCGCTTTTGACGACTTGTTAAACGACAATTTATCTCGAAAAAATCATCGAGATAACATTCGATATATTTGTATTTGGCTTCATATTTGCGAGAAATTGCAGTACCTCTCTCAATGATTTCACTATATAAACAGGGGCTATCTAAAATGACACTTCTCCCCTGTGCTAAATAAAAATCGACTAATGCAAAATCCGTATTGTAGGCAATTTTACCGGTAGCGTTTTCTTCAATTTCGCATTCAACCACCGACTGTAATAATGCCGTTTTCGTAACATCATGTTCTACAATAATACAGCCCGTTCGATTGGCAATTTCAAGCGCTAATGTAGACTTTCCCGAACCAGGAAACCCTGACATTTGAACAAAAAACATCGTACTCCCCCTTTACAAAGTTATTCCAAAATGACGTTTCTACTCTCATTCATGCCACTTACAACGAGTTACTCGGTAAAGGCTGTTTGTTTTTCTGTTGAAGCTCCAGCTCTATATATTCCCTTCGCCATAAAAAGCCAAAGAAAAAGACATAGAAAAGTAGATAGATAAAGATCCAAATAGGAATATAATTTTCCACCTCATTGACATTCAAATGGATGCCTACTGAAATTAATAGTTGTGTCAACAGATGCATGCCAATAAATAGCATCGGAAAAACATTTTTTTTCGTTGGTACAATTTCTTTTGACACACTAAAAATGCAGGCTAAATAGAAAATATGAAGTAATCCGATGGCAATCGTTACTACTTGCATCGGGAACGCGACTGGTTCATATAAATACATACCCTGTGTTTTTGGCAGAAATAGTTCGACAAATGAACTCACCGTCAATAGCACCGCGCAATACATGCCCATTGCTGCGTAAGGAACTTTCAACTTCGAAAGCGCAAATCCCGTTATTAAATAGCCAATAAAATCGGGAATGATGTCAATGCCACTGATATTAAGATCAATTAATTGAAATAGCACACCTATTACGATACGTCTATGAAAATTCATTTTTCCCCACGCTCCTTAACAACCCTTTCTACCCACTCTGCACTTGGAAGACTATTTAAACTATTGCTGTGAGTTAATATGATTTCATTGTTATATTCATCTAATCCAACTAAGTTAATCGTAAAACGGTCCATTTGAAAGCGTGACATACCATCTGTTGTTGCAAGAAAAATCGTATCTTTTCGATCTAATTCAATCGGTTGCACTAAAGGTAGCGACACTTCCTTGTTATTAATTTGGAAGCTTGTCAGTTCGACCCTATCCTCCACCACGTTCACATCCGTTAATGTAAATGATTTACTTAGCCGATAGCGTGCCTCCGTGCCATTTGATCCAGCTGAGCTTCTGATAAATTCAAAGAAATCGTTATGCGCTGTTTTTCGATGTGTTAGCGTGACTTTCTCTGAATAGCCATCTGTAAAATACAATGTTCCCTCTGTTGCGTTTGCTAATTGATTGGCTAATTCTTTCGTTTGTAGCCCAATGGTTGGGGCAAAAATCGCATAATACGCATACTTGGCGTAGCTTTGGTCTTGAATTGGCTGCATTGAAGGATTATACATAAACCAATCATTTTGCCCCGGATAGAAGTGCATCCCATCAATTTCAATGGATTGCAACTCACTCGGTCGCATCAAATTCGAAATATACGAGATGTTAATTTGATTCGTATCACCATTGACTTCAGTAGCTATCACAATCGGTTTCTCCAGCATTTTTGATTCATAATAAACAATGCTCGCAAATTGGAAAAGCCCAACAACAGCAAGAATCACCAATAATTTTTTCAACCTTCTCCCCCTATCCAGTTATTTGTAATTGAATAAAATCAAAACTATGTATATTTTATTTTATAACAAAAAATGGAATTAGGCATCGTTATCCATACATTAAAAAATCAAGTAATTCCCTTCACACTCCAATTACAATATATGATACTCATTAATAATACCTTTTATCTTCAGGCTCCATTACAATCGGAAGTGTATTTTTTACCACCTAAAAAAGCATCTCCTTAGTTGAATCACTCGATCCTATTTGGAGATGCTCATCATTTATTTATACTGTAAGTAATATTACGTAAAAATCTCGCCCTCTTTAAATTTCCCGTTTATTTAGAAAGAATTGTTCTTGAATAAATTGCATTTGTTCTTACACCTGGTTTTGTTTCGCCTTAATCGAATTCGCCGGGCCTTAACTTGATTCAGTAGAAGCAGGGGGACTTCTACTGTATCAAGTTACAACTATTACGATCAGTCAAAATGGTCCTGACTTTTCGTAACAGTTTAATTAACCAACTTTATAGATCTTTACGTTATAGCATTTTTTCAATAACAGCCTTTGCAGTTCGTTCTTTGTTGGGAACTGCTTCCGTAATCGTTCGTTTAAAATATTCAAAGTAGAGAAGATCTAAAAGATACAGTTGCGCGATTTTTGCAGATAAACTCCCTCCTTGAAGTGGGCCTTCATTCGCACCGCAAAGCAAAGTAATGTCCGAGAAGCTCGTCAAAGGGGATTTTGCGAATCTTGTAATGGAAATAATTTTTGCGCCGCGTTCTTTTGCTACTTTTGCCACTTCGATCGTATCTTTTGTTGAACCTGAATAGGAAATGAGGATTGCTACATCTTTTTCTGTCATTAAGGCAGCGGACATTACTTGAAGATGTGAATCGATCGAGCATTCCGTTTTATTCGTAATCCTCATAAATTTGTTTTTCGCTTCCATTGCGGTCATTAAGGAGGAACCTACCCCAAAAAAATGAATCCTTTCCGCTTGTACCATACTTTCAACGGCATCGGAAATATCAATTTCTGACATTAAATTATACGTCTCTGTTAGTGCATTTACATTTGAGGTTAATGCTTTAGAAGCTAACTCTCCAATCGTGTCTTGCAAAGTAATAACGCTGGATAGTTGTGGGGTTTCGTCATCAAGGGAAATGCTATGTGCTAAAACAATTTTAAATTCTTGGTATCCTTTCAAATCCATCGTTTTGCAAAATCTAAAAACACTGGATTCCCCTACATTGCATGCGTCTGCTAAATCCGTTATGGACATGTAAATAACGTCTTTCATATTTTCAAGAATATAGTCAGCCACTTTTTTCTCTGTGTTCGTGAATGAATTATACCTTGAATGAATGAGTGAAAAAATATCTTGGTTTCCCATGTTGAACTCCTTTATTTTCAATTTTGATGAAGTGACACTGCACCAAGAAGTCCAGCCTTATTGCCAAGGGAGGCTTTCATAATTTTCACATCTGAAAAGCACTCCATCGTCAACTCTCTAACTTTACTTGATACCATATTGACAACACTTTCCTGCTCCATTATGCCGCCACCGATAATAATTGCTGGTGGGTTAAAAATGTGAATAAGGGATGTGAGGCCTAATGCTACTTCTTCAACCCAATCATGAAGAACTTTTGCGAGGCTTTTATCTCCCTCAGCTAATCGATCAAAAAATAGACGACCATTTACTACGTCAGGATGTATTTCCTGTGCTTTTTTAATTAAAGCGGTTGTCGAGGCGTATGTTTCATAGCAACCTGCCTTGCTACAGTTACACTTATTTCCAAAAGGGTGGGTAATGATATGCCCAAACACTGCTGCTAAACCGGTATACCCTTTATATAATTTCGAATTCAGTACAATGGCACCACCAATACCTGTACCATATGTTAAACATAAAAAATCATTAAACTCCTTGGCAACCCCAAAGTGCTGTTCGCCTAAAGCGGCTGCATATACATCATTTTCAACTTTAACGGGAACTTTAAAGTGATTTTCTAAAATTTTCTTTAATTGTGTGCCGGTATAGTTTGGAATATTGTCGTTCGCATAAATGATCGAACCTTCTATACTATTAACCTGCCCAGCAGTGCTAATGCCTATCGCATCAAAGTCCTCGTATTCACTTATTATCTTAATTAGTTTTTCAACTAAATATTTTCCACCTTTTTCACTTTCCGTGTCGAACGCTTTCAATAATTCAATCTTACCCTCTTTATTTGAGATACCAACTTTTATAGATGTTCCGCCAATATCAGCTGCTAATATTTTCATTTCCGTCATCCTCTACAACTATCTTTTCTAGCAGAATATTACCCTTTTTATTCATCTTTTATGGCAGAAATAAATCTTTTGGTAATTTCCATAGGTCTCGTAATCGCTGTGCCAACGACAGCTGTATGAACGCCTACTTCGAAAACGCGCTTCAGTTGCTCCGGCGTCCAAATTCCCCCTTCCGCAATGACAGGGATCGGGAAATCCTGTACTAATTTTTCCATTAACGGTAGATTGGGTAATTGCTGCCCCATTGTATATTCGGTATAACCGCTCAATGTTGTACCTAAGCAATCAAACCCTAATTCATAAGCCTCTTTCGCTTCTTCGTAGGTCGAGCAATCCGCCATAAAAATTTGCTCTTTATACGTTTTCCTAATTTCAGGGAATACTTCACTGATTGTCTTTCCGTCAGGTCGAATCCTTTTCGTTGCATCGAGTGCAATAATATCTACACCTTCCACGTAAAGAAGTTCAATTTCTTTATTTGTCGGTGTTATAAATACATCCGACCCTTCATACACCTGCTTAATAATGCCAATAATCGGCAGTTCAACAACCTTTTTCATTTCTTTAATATCTTCCACACTATTAGCTCGAATCCCCTTTGCCCCTCCAAGCATTGCAGCGTAAGCCATTTTACTCATAATATAAGGGCTATGAAGGGGTTCTTCTGGAAGCGCCTGACATGAAACGATTAATTGTCCATGAATACGACTAAAAATTCTTTGTTTTTTATTCATTTACATACATCTCCACGTAAAAAATATTACATCTTCCGCGTCTCTTAAAGAGGCCGGGAGTAAAGCAGGTGCTTTACTCCCGGCCTTACGTATTTTCGATGAAAATAAAAAGACAGTTATTTTATTCAATATATAGAGCTGTCTTAATTTGTTGAGGTTAAGGTTGAGGTTGCCGATTGCCAAATTAACCTTCATCTAATGTTCCTCATAATTATTATGGCTAAACAAACACCGACTGTATTTTGCATAATTAAAATACACATTTTTAACAATTGGAAAATTGAAATTCCGAAATCAGTGCTGAGGAGCATAATTTCCGGTAAAAACAGCTCAACACAGAAGCCTACATGACAAAAAATCTTAATGCATTAAATAAATCATTTTCCCAAACACGCCAAAGATGTTCGTCTTGCGTTTCTTTATAGCTCACATTTGCGCTGTGTAAAAGAAAGCGTTTATACAATTGACGGTTTCTCGTCAAAATATATAATTTTTCGTTTGACATGGGGGTAATAAATTCGTCTTCGTAAATACCAACAGTTTGATATACATGCCACCCCGAAAGATTCAGGTTCCCTATTCGCCCTATATCCTCTATTGACACCGCAGGAGATTGTAGCATTAAATGCGTCCATCGATCCGGGTTGTCCAATGCAATATTTAAACTAATATTACCTGCCAACGAATCTCCTAATAGCCCTCTTTTTAAAATCACTTCAACCTGTAAACTTTTCTCGAAAGTGGGGATAAATTCGTCGTTCATAAAGCGAATATAGTGCGGAAATAGCGCACCCTTGCTACTAAATGATGCCCATCTTTCAAACGAATCTCCAGGATGAATGCACACAAATACAAGGTGCTGTGCTAGTTCAGGATTGTCACGTACTAAATGAAGCATAGCTTGTTCTAAATTGCCCAATTCCAAATAGTCAAATCCGTCCTGAACATATACTATATACGCATTTTTAATATCATTACACATCGTGAGAACTGTATAATTTATCGCTTTATTTAAATGCAAACTATTGAACACACGATGACTTTTATTCAATACATTTAGCTCCTTCTAGCAGCGTGGCAATATACGTATTCATTATCTGCGTGCTTTATTTTATGAACCTTTCAAATTCGCCCCACCATTGATAATCCTCTAAATAGATCGTGTCAAATAACATAACCCCATTTGTTTGTTCTTTACATAACTTTACAGCCTTCAAAAATTGCTCGACATTATCTTGATAATCTTTCAAATACAAACTAGCGATAACAGGTATTTGTCCATTAATCACTTCTTTGCTCATTTCAATTGCACCTTCAACGCTGTACCAATTGGCTGGTCTTTGATTGTTTTTAGCCTCTTCTATCGTGACTTCTGGGTAATAGCAGCCTGTCATGATAAAATCAAATTCCTCTGCATACGCTGCTGTGCAGTATGTATCAGAAACCCATTCGAAAGATGGCTGATACGTTTTGCTGCCCCAGTTGACACCTTCATTGTAATAAAGTGGGTACCACGAACCAACATATACAGTAAAAATTAAATCTGTGTTTTTTGTTTTCACTACATTCCTTGCTTTTTTAACAAAATTCTTAATATTATTTGCTCGGAACTCTGCCCATTTAGGGAACAGCTTACCAAAAACAGGTTTTTTATGCTCCACTGTCATAATATCTGTCGGCCAATTTTCTATTTTTTGTTCAATGTAAGCTTCAAATTTCTCTTTGCTTAAACGACTAAAATCGCCATAAATATTCGGATAACGGCATCGATCTAATACGACACCATCGATTTCGTAATGATTAATAATTTCTTGAATAATAGATAATTCGTATGCTTCCACTTCTGGGTGAATTGGATTGACGAAAATGGTCGGATCATTATGATTTTCCATAGCTGTCGGCATATCAGAAAATGACTCATCATAGTGCGTAACTCTCCACTCTGGTCTGCTATATACCATTCCTTCTTTATTGATGCCACTGCCTTCTGAAAACACATCAACATTTGCAATAACCTTCAAACCAGTCCCTTTGGCATGTTCGATCATCTCTTGAAGAAAATCTCGGCCTTCCCATCTCTTATATTGTTCATCTTTCATTTCGCTTACATGGAAGGCAAATTGACTTGGATATGTTGTAAATCCATATGGAATTTTCGCATCAACTACTAAATGCGTTATTTTACAATTTTGGGCATGTTCGATTAACTCTTTCATTTTATTAGCATCTAGCAATCTAGTAGCATTTGCTAAAAAATCTACCCATAAAATATTCGATTGTTCCATTTAGTTCTTCCTTTCCTTATAAGTCAATATCCTCTGGCCAATGAAGCTGAACGCCATTAGCAAGAAGTAACGTTTGGTACTCTTTCAAATACTTTTGTTCTTGTCTTACCTGATGAGGAGTAACTTGATTCAACAAAGAAAATGCCACTAAATATCCTGCGGATTCACCAATATTCCACTCTGTTGGATGAAGCCTATAGCAGCCATTTGTAATTTGTGTTGTGCCAATATTTTTACAAGCTGGAATGACATTTTTTACGCGGATAGGCAGTAAGGCACCTAACGGGATTTCATAAGGATAGTTTGGTATATAAAAGCTTCGGTTCGTTACCGTCGTATGATGTAGATCTAAATGATAGCTACCAACACCGACACTATCGAAATAGGTGCAAATGCCTTTGTCACCCCTTAATTCCTTACTAACTTCTTGCTCTGTTATTGTATGCATGGCTTTAATTCTTCTCGATTCTCGAATATATGGATACTTTGCTAGCCCATCTTCTGTACCCATAACGTCCTTTCGAAGTCTTAAACCAGGAAAACCTTTTCCCCCATCTAATCTTGGCGCCTCTGTTTGAAGCCAGTATAAGAGGGATAAGCTTTGTTGTTTAGCATTTTTTAAGTTCTTCTCAATTTCCTCATTAGAAACTCCAATAATTGGCCCTAGAAAATAATCATTTTGCGCCCAATTTATAAGTGATATATCACCCTCATATAGCGCTCCATCAATATTATTAGTATCCAGTATTCTCCGATATGTAAACAAAGAGGGTATCTGTTGTTCATTGGGGAATAATGTGAATTCCTTTAATTTTGTCGTATCATCTGCATCTACTGCATACCAGCTAAATAAAGGAAGGTGCGAGAACTTTGGTATATAGTTACGCCAAAAATCATATTGCTCTGGCTTTTCAATAACAAAATTTCCACCTTCTATATAGTCAACAGCAAAAACATAAGTAAAGGACTGCATATCTTTCGGATTTGATTCTTCTAATGCATGAGGTTCCCCAGTAATTGATCTAGATTCAGCACCTGTTACATATTCAACCCCTGCAATTGGTAAGACATCACCACATTCAGTTGCATCCAAAAAATAGTGCCCACTCAATTCAATTTTTGCCAACTCATTGACATGTACAACTGTGATGGACTGTACCGTATCTCCGTCCTTTGTTGCCTCTATCGGTTTATAGTTATATAAAATTTTTATTTTCCCACTATTTACATAGGGTGCTAGCATATCGGAAATTACATTTAGCGCAACTTTAGGCTCATGTGCCAGCCTACTCACCCAGCCATTGCCAGGATTCAATAAATCATTTTCTTTTGCTTCTTTAGTAAGTGGATAGTTGTCACGATAATATTGACGCACTCGATTCCTAAATTCTCGGTACGTGCTCGTGCAGCCAAAGTGCTCAATCCATCGATGTTCATCTGGCGGTACTCCTTGACTAGTAAGTTGTCCACCTAACCAATCTGTTTCCTCCGTCATAATAACCTGATAGCCCATTTTGGCAACCGCTAATGCTGCCATACAACCTCCTAGGCCTCCACCTATTACAATAACATCCGAATTTTCTTGTTTCATCATATAGAAGCCCCCCTTTAGTCACTAGCTTTCTCATTCCCTGCCTATTTGATATGTTCAACAGTCAAGCCAACTTCAAACATCCGGCTCCATGGCATCGTACATTCCTTGATGTGTATGCTATTTTCATCATCGATCAGATGCTCTTGTATAAATGAGGTTAGTTGTGATTGCACAATGTTAGCAACGACCCCTTTTTTGCCATCCACACGGAAGTAATTGTAACCTAGCTCAGGTAATCTGTTATTCGTTACATCATTCCTTACATAGCTACAATATCCCGCATCTTCTACATAGCGTAATGCTAAAAAATTGCGATGGGCTTGTGATTCCCCAAAAATATTGTAAAACATCCCCTGCGCTATGCATGTACCTAATGAATTTGAACTTGTATTCCAACCTGCATATCCAGCCAATGAGAAAAGAATGTTTTTAAATTTCATTAATTTTAATAGTTCTAAGTCTGAACCATTCGCGAAAGCTACATCCGCTACGATACAAGGAATAGTTCGTTTCTTCGCCGTGAATTCAAGCTGCTCAACAAAATCAATAAGATTTCGATTCACTTGATAAGTTGTACTCAGGTCCCCTTGACAGGAAGCCTCTAACATTGGTTCTACAGGTGCATTTACAAATAAAACAAGATCCGCTTCTTGCATATTTGTCGTCATCAGTCCCCCCGCAGCTAATATTTGATATTTAAGTGTCTCCAATAATGGCCTGTCTTCGTATAGTGGCGTAACTGCAGGTCCTTGACTACTCGAAAATACCGGATAAATCAACGGTCTCTTGTCTTTAAAAGCGTTCAACATTCTGGCAAGTAAAGTGCAACCAACTTCATCCGCGCCTGGATACATATAGACATCTAGTTCTAAATGATGGGCTGCAATAGCTCCTCTTACTGCCTGTTGATCCATAGCGGTCCAACCATAGGGAGCCGAATCATCTTGCGGAATAATAAGAAAATCAATGATTCCCTTGCTCACATATTCGAGTACAAGTTGATTGACACCGACATTAATCGTTCTTCTAGCTAAATAATCCTCAACATGCTCTTTAGGCAATTGACACTTTAATGCTTCATATTCCTTTTGATCTTCTTCTGATGCGAGGTTAGCAGCTATTAAATGTGAAAGTTCGCCATATCGGAAAATTTCCTTTCCCCAGTACTCATAGTAATCGGGTTCTTCATCATTACTAGAATACTGAGGACATCTCATAATGAGATTAAAAGCATATATTTTTACGTTTGAGTTACCCGCTTTAATTCTTGAAAGTTTGTTTAGTATTTTTTCGCAATCCTCTAACGACAATTGATGCAGTCTTGAAGGGATAATTCCGCCAAATAATAATGTATCTATTGAAAGAATAAGACCATCTGCATCCATGGACTCCTTATATAACCAATCCCATAGTTGTTCTATGTCCCCTGGTTTCTTTTTTTCCCCCATTAAATTTAAACTAGGGCGTACGAGATTTACTTCCGTTTGGTCGGTTAAAAGGTTTGGAAAAGAATAATTACATGGTCGCTCATCTAATGGAACATAAACAATTTTTTGCATGTATACACCCCTTCGTAATCGACGTTTTAAAAGTAGCAGAAGCAGACCATCTATCCTTTTATAGCACCTGAAATGCCTTCCATAAAGTATTTTTGGGTTAATAAAAATACGATAATAATAGGAAGAACAGAGATAACCGTCCCTGCTGCTATCCATCCAAAGTTATAAGAAAACTGTCCATTTAGGGTACTTAAAGCAGAAGCTAATGGATACTTGTCTGTATTCAATATGATAATTGGCCATAAAAAGCTGTTCCAACTTGCCATAAATTCGAATAAGGCAACAACTGCAATCGCTGGTTTTATCATCGGCATCATCAGTTGCCACCAAATACGTAATTCAGAGGCACCATCCATCTTTCCAGAATCCCTAATGTCGCTAGGAATCCCCATAAATGCCTGCCTAAATAGAAATACATTAAAAACGGTTACTAAGCCTGGAAGTACCACGCCAGTAAATGTATTGATTAAACCAAGCTTATTTATTGTTAAATAATTGACAACTAGACCCGCGGCAGCAGGGATAATCATCGTAGCAATCAACGCCACAAAAATAATATTCTTCCCTTTAAACTTGAATATAGCTAATGGATATGCGGTTAAACTACATAATAAAATACTGAATACCACACCAAAAAATGTGATAATGACTGTATTCCATATGTATTTAAGGAAATCCATATACTGCCAAACATCTACATAATTTTTAAAATCAATAAATGTCGGAAATATAGCAGGTGGAAAAGCAAATATATTTTTCCCAGGCATCAGTGAAACACTTAGTAACCAAAGGAATGGCCCCATCATTAAAAGAGCAAATAGCATTAACGGTATATAAATAAGGACTTTATTTTGAATGGTTTTTAGTAGTTTTCTATTTTTCATCGCTTTATCCATTAATATGGATTTACACCACCCTTCTTATTAAATAGGAAGATGAAAATACTAAAGAACATAATAATAAAACTAATAATTAACCCTAATGCTGATGAATATCCAAATTCAAATACTTCGAATCCTTGTTCGTAAATATAGAGGCTACTCGTTAACGTTGCATTCCCAGGACCTCCAGATGTCAGGACAAATACTTCATCAAACACACGTATCGCTGACATGAGGGAAATCAATGTGCAGAAAAACACATATGGTTTTAATAATGGAATGGTGATTTTTCTAATGACTTGGAAGTTGCTTGCCCCATCTATCTTCGCTGCCTCAATACAGTCTGTCGGAACTGCCTGTAAGCCTGCAAGATAAATCATCATATAATAGCCCAACCCTTTCCACAGGGTAATAAACATTACTGCCCAAAGTGCCGTATCCTTATCAGATAACCAACTGATTTTTTCATTTATAATACCAATAGACAGTAGTATGTAGTTCAAAACCCCATTTGAACTCATTAACCAACCCCAAATAATCGAAACCGCAACCATCGAAGTAACGACAGGAATATAAAAGGCAGCTCGGAAAAATTTAATCCCCGCTATCTTTCGATTGACTAAGATCGCCATGAGTATCGATATAATTTGAATAAAAGGAACAATAATCATATAAAACAGGGAATTTTTAACAGACGCAATAAAATTGACATCAGAAAATGCCCGTTTAAAGTTTTCAAACCCTACAAATTTTGTTTCGCCGATAACCGAATAATTTGTAAAGGCTAGAGGGACACTATAAATAATCGGCCAAAAGGTAAAAAGAGCGAGCAATATGAGTCCTGGAGCCATAAATAACCATGCTGTTTGGACCTCTGAAAATCTACTTAATTTTGCAACTCTTTTCTGTTTCAAAGGACTTCCCTCCTATCGAAAATGGGCAGAAATGCATCTGCCCATTCGTTTTTAGTCTTTAGCGACTTAAAATATCGTTAATTTCTTTTTCAGCTGCATCCAATTCAGCATTAAGATCTTGTTCATTAATATAGATATTTTGCAGGCGCTTATTAAAGGCTTTATTTACATCATTCGCATTTTCAATACCTAGGTAAAAGTCCGACGCTTTATCTAAACTTTCAACAGATGCTGTTAATGCTTGCCCCTCTAATGTTCCATCGTTTTTATAGAAGAATTCATCCTTTGCAGCTGCTTTCGTCGAAGGCAGTGTACTTGCTACTTTAGAGAATGCCAATTGATTTGCATCGTTTGTTACATAGTGTGCAAATGCCGTTGCTGCTTCAACATTATCAGAAGCATTTGGTACAACTAGATTCATAGAGTTCGTAAAGCGAATCCCTGCTTTTCCAAGTGGTGCTGGCACGGCAATCGTTTTCTTGTATACATCTGGTGAAGCCGTTTTTAATTGATTAATAAATGATGAACTCGAGATAATCATCGCTACTTGCTCACTACCGAATAGTTGAACTTGTTGGGCGAATGCAGGAATATCCTTAGGAATAACCCCAGCTTTAATTAGCTCTATATTGCTTTGGATATACGCTTTTACTTCATCATTATTAAATGCAGCTTTTCCTCCTTCAGCCACTTTGAACCCTTCTTCAAGAATAGAGCGCGTTTCCATCGTGAAAACATAACCGAAAGTACCCGTTTTTTCTTGAATTTGTTTACCCCAGTTAGCCAAATCTGCTTTTGTTTGTGGAGGATTATTAATATCTAGTCCAGCTTTTTCTACTAAGTCTGTGTTGATATAAAGCACTGGAATTCCTGTATACCAAGGCAATGCATATGCACCATTATCAACTACTGTAGAATTGTAGATTCCGTCAAAATAAATACTTCGCTGTTCTTCTGTTAATTGTTTATTAAAGTCTGTTAATGCACCTTTTGAAGCCATTTGACTTGCCAATTCAGTATTTAAATTGACAACATCCGGTGCTTGCTTACTCGCAATGCTTGTTAATAATTTATTTTGGATTGCGTCATACGGGAAGTCTTTCCAATCAATTTTTACACCTGGATTCTCTTTCTCATAATTAGCTATTAATTCATTAAAGTAATCATTAAATGTTGGTTGAAGAGAAATCGTCCAAAACTCGACAGACGTGTTTTCCACCTTGTCTTTCGGAGCTTCAACTTCCTTACCGGATTCTTCCGGAGCATCAACTTCTTTTCCGGATTCTTCCTCATTACACGCAACTAAAATACCTAAAACAAAAATAAACATCATTGCTACTAATAGTACTTTTTTTAGTCCACTCATAACTTTCTCCCTCCATCATTTTATGCATTTCTACTAATTACCTTACCTCCCAGTTTTTTCTTGTTAACGCTTACAAGTAATCATAAACTACACTTTAGGATATGTAAATAATTTTCTAAATATTTTTAATTTTAGAAAATTATTTACAAAAAAACCTAACAACCCCTTTCCATTGACAAAGCTATCCTTTTCAAGCAAATTAATAACAAGTAATGAGAATTATTTTCTAGTAGAAGGAGCAGCGCATATGATTGAAAAACTAGCGAACCATTTCCAAATGGCTTTTACTACCGAATTCACACTTCAAGATACAAACAACTATTGGTTCCAAACAGAAGACGGGCAAATTTTTGGCATATTAAAAACAGCTCTTTCAGAAGTTGAGCTGGGCCTATTACGTTCATTATTTCTTCTAATTGAAGACACAGAAACAAATTCAAAAAAATCAATTGTTGATTTGAAATGGCAGCAATTTTTATTTGGTCACTCAAACGACTTACCTTTTTCGGAAGATGTTGAATCCATTCGTTTTTTTTATTTTCGTTTAAAACAACCAATCATTGACCCGATTAACTTTGAAGAAGCTATTAAAGGGGCTTTCCAGCAACCGATCGTTCTATGGATTAACAATATGTATGGAATTATCATTGAAGAAAAACCGCAAAGTATTTTAGATAAAGAGGAATTCATTCAGTTAAGCGACACATTAACAAGTGACTTTCTTGTTGTGATTTATAGTTTTATCGGACAATTACATAAAGCAGATTTATTGTTAAAAGAAAAATTTAGTCTAGAAAAACAATGTTTTCAAGAACTTCTCTTTTATGTTGAACAAGAAAAAACAGTCCTATTTTATGAAGCTTTCCCTATGCTTCTAGTTACATCAGCACATTCAATCGATCAAAAAATACTCTCCAACCATTTAATAGAAAGTCTACAGGACGGAGAAATGCTACATACGTTAAAAGTGTTTTTACAATATAATTTGAATGCTTCTCTAGCCGCTAAAAGGTTGCATATTCATCGAAATAGCTTGCAATACCGTTTGGATAAATTAATCAATAAAACAGGTATTGACTGTCGAGAGTTCTCAAATGCAGCATTTCTAGCGCTTGTTATTCCATTAATGACCAAGAGAATCGATTAATTACTCAGCAATAAGCCGGTGAAACCACCATTAAGTAAAAGAGTTGCATTGAGTGAATTTACTAACAAAAAATGGTTTAAGTGCAGTGTTACTTATTTTCGGCGGGCTACGGCATGACAGCATTATGGCCACGTGGTACGTGTCCATACTACTGTCTTTAATGCCGCATGCAAGGCCCGCCAAATTAAAATGTTACTTTTAAATAAAGGTAAAAGAATACAATGTTGCCGCTTGCGCTATCGCGAGGCGGCGGTGCTGAATAATTTATTGCTCTGTTTTAATATTAAAACTTTGATTAAAGGTTAGCTACAGCGATAAAATTAGCTACTTTTATTGCGTCAAAATAAAACCATTCATAGACTAATTATTACTTTATTTCAATAACAGAGAGCTAGATTCAGCACATTTAATCAGGTTCTTTGTAATAGAAACCAATTTTTACTTTTTAGTAGAGTGCCGCGAAGTGAAGGGGGCGACTCCTAGAGGATTAAGCGTGCGCGGAAAATCCACTTGTATGTGCCACCGTAAGAGGCACATACAAGTTAGTTGCAGCCACGCCCTCAGGAAAGCGTCCCCCGTAGCGTAGCAGAACGAATTTTATTAAATATACTTGATTCCAAATTTTATCTTGAAAAATACTCGTTATGAGTAAAGGCGTTAAACTCATTGCTAGCTACTGAAATGACTGAGGAGCCAATTTTGTACACATTGCCCTACAAATTATCAGAAATTTTTGTGCAATTTGAATATTTACATTTCCCACTCATTTCCACTAAACTATGTAAAACGCTTTCATTTTTAAGGAGGATATTGATAATGGCTGAACTCAAGTTAGAAAATATTTATAAAATTTATGAAAAAGATGTAACTGCGGTAAAAGATTTTAACCTTGAAATTAAAGATAAAGAGTTTATTGTTTTCGTTGGTCCATCAGGTTGTGGTAAATCGACTACACTGCGTATGGTGGCTGGTTTGGAGGAAATTTCAAAAGGTGAATTAATAATAGATGGCAAACGAATGAATGATGTTGCGCCTAAAGACCGCGATATCGCGATGGTATTCCAAAACTATGCCCTCTATCCACACATGAGTGTCTACGATAATATGGCATTTGGTCTGAAATTACGAAAGCTACCAAAAGAAGAAATTGATCGTCGTGTAAAGGAAGCTGCCAAAATTTTAGATCTTGAGCAATACTTAGACCGTAAACCAAAAGCATTATCGGGTGGTCAGCGTCAGCGTGTTGCATTAGGACGTGCAATCGTTCGTGATGCAAGAGTTTTCTTAATGGATGAGCCATTATCAAATTTAGATGCAAAGCTTCGTGTACATATGCGTGCCGAAATCACTAAGCTTCATCAGCGATTACAAACAACTACTATTTATGTAACGCATGACCAAACAGAAGCGATGACAATGGCAACTAGACTTGTTGTTATGAAGGACGGTATTATTCAACAAGTTGGGACGCCTAAAGATGTGTACGAACGACCAAATAATGTTTTTGTTGGTGGTTTTATTGGTTCACCTGCAATGAACTTCTTTACGGGTACCCTTTTAGACGGGAAATTCACTATTGGTAATGTTTCACTTTCCATCCCAAAAGAAAAAATGAACTATTTACGTGAGAAAGGTTATGTATACAAAGAAATTACGATGGGGGTTCGCCCGGAGGATTTCAATACTGAACTTTCATTCATAGAAGGTTCTCCAGATTCTAAAATTGATGTAAAAATCGATGTAGCGGAATTACTCGGTGCAGAAACAATTCTTTACTCCGACATCGAGGGACAACCATTTATCTCGCGTGTCGACGCTTCCATAGATGTTAAACCAGGCGAAGCTCTTACGATGGCAATAAATATGGACAAAGCCCATTTCTTTGATAAAGAAACAGAAAATCGCATACATTTAGATCAAAACTAGAAAATATGAGAGAACTTGTGAATAAACAGTTAAGTTAATATTTTTTTTTTTAATTCTATAGCAAATCCCCTTCTAAAAATTAGAGAAGGGGATTTTTTTGTTATTAGCAATCATTCTATTTTATCAGGCGTTTTGTGATGTAATTCGCGTTGTTACACGTTTAAGAAATACTACAGTCGAAGAAATTGCCGGTATGTAAATTGCACGGTAGGGGGATTCGTTATAAACGAAAAGCCTTATACTTGAGTATAAGGCTTTCAAGATTTTAACTGTTAAAATCTATAAAAAATTAAAGAATCGGTGTTAATTCTGAGTGCACAAACCGTTGGGCTTCAATAATAACTCCTGAAGCTGTTCGACCGTAAACGCTATATAATCCGCCAGTTTGGTTCGGAACAATTTCAACTTCATATTGAAATGCGCCTCCTACACCCGGAGTTACAAAAGTAGAAGCATTTGCATTTGCAGCAAATGGTGTTGTAGATACTAGTTGTCTTGTTCCGTTAAGTCTAAAAACTCGGACTACTCCAGTAAGCAACCCTCCAGTGAGATTGAGAACTTTGATACGAACGTTAGTCGCATTAGCTGGTTGATTTCCTTGATTTTCAATTGGACCAGTAGTTAAAGGCATGTTAAATTCACCTCCTCAAAAGTAAAGGTTCATAATCTGCAGATTATATTTTCATAGTATGCAGTACTTTGTTACATACTCTAGTCTTATTACTCATGTTTTTATAAAAAATAAAAATTTGTGGTTTGTTTAGTAGAAAATGTATCAATGGAAATCTGTAAACAAAGGTGAGCGAATATACCAAGACATATTACCGTAGTATATACACCTAATCTGGTAAGAGTAAATTAGGCAACTGAACAGTATTCAAATACTTTCAACTATAGTTATGGGCAATAAAAAAAAAGCCATTTATCCAATAATAGATAAATGGCTAAAATGTTAAATTAAATTTCCATTTCAACCTTTTGTACAAACATGGCTGCCCCTTTTACGACGCCAGTTTCATTTAATTCGGAAAATTTAATTTGAATTTCTGTTCCTATTTCACGCCATATGTGCTTTTCGCATTTATCAAGCACGACGTTTTGTATTTTAATATTTTTTTCTAATGCTTCACCGGTTACAATGACCTCGTCTGGCTCATAGATACAGATTAAGTTATTGATTGTAATCGCTAAATACGTGGCAATATGATCGATGAGTGGAATCGACCACTCTTCGTTTGCATGTATTCCCTCCACAATTTTTTCAAGTGTGTTGTATTCAGACCTTTGTGCTTCTGGAATAAATTGTTGTAATGTAGTTTCGCGCGTATAATTCGATAAACAGCCACGATTGCCACAGCTACATTGTTCGCCAAACGGATTAATTGTTAAATGGCTAATTTCACCGGCGTTATTTTTTATTCCTCGGTAAATTTCTCCATTTAAAATAATCGCTGCACCAATACCACTTCCGACCCCAATTAATATACTGTTTCTTTGAATTGGCTTATATATCTTACCGGATTCCGCAAATATTTGCATTTTTAATTCGTTGTCGATTGCAATTGTACATTGAAAATGCTGTGCCAAATCGTCCCTAACATGCTTATTCTTCCAATTAAATTGTTCTGAAATGATTACAATACCGCGCTCCTGATCGATTCGCCCCGGTATACCAATACCAATTCCGAGTAAACGTTCTTGAGAGATTTGATTGTTCAAAATAAGTTTTTGAATTTCTAGAACTAAATTTTCAATAATCAATTCATAGCTTTCACTACGCATTAATGGAATTTCAACAAAATCTACCAGTTCACAAATGAAGTTTAATAAACCAATTCGTAACTTTGAACGGTCTATTTCTACACCGATTGAGTACCGAGCTTCTGGGTTAACATTGATTAACGTCGGTCTTCTGCCAATTGCAGTTTCTTCACTCATTGCTTCGATAATATAATCTTCCTCAATTAGCTCTTGGACAATACGCGTAATTGTTGTTGGACTCATTTTCGTTATTTTGGCTAGTTGAATTCGAGAAATCGGTTCATGATTTCGAATTCTATCAAGTACAATTTTTCGATTTTGTTTTTTCATTTGTACTTGATCATGCTTGAACATTGTTGCGTCACCTCTTTATTTATACATCTGTATAAATTTTACTGCCTCCGAAATGTCCTGTATAGGGTTATTTTTCACTTCTCGTTCGATTGTTAAATACCCTGTATATCCGATTTCCTCTAGCATCGCAAAATATTTTTGAAAATCCACATCACCTTGGCCTAATGGTAGTTCTCTAAAAAAGTCACCGTTTGCTACCATTTCTGCTATATTTTCATGAGATGTTTCGACATCATTATGCAAATAGCCGTATACATCTTTTGGGTTCGTTGGCTTTAGTTGAATGCCATCTTTGACATGAGTATGCACAATATAATCCTTTAATAATTTCACGCCTGCAACTGGGTCATCCTTTGTTACCATAACCATGTTGGCAGGGTCAAAGTTTACCGATACGCCCTTTGTCGATAGCTTATCTAAAAACTTTTTCAATGTTTGCGCTGTTTCTGGACCTGTTTCAATTGCAAAATAAGCCCCTTTTTCGTTTGCGTATGTTCCTAATTCTTCACAGGCCGCTAACATTGTTGCATAAATTGGGTCATTTTCATCTTCTGGAATGATCCCGATATGCGTTGTGACAATTGTTGTTCCCAAATCAATTGCTAGATCTAATATTTTTTTCGATTTACGAATTTTTTCTGGATTAGCTTCTGCATCTTGAAAACCATGACCACCTAAATCACCACATAGTGCAGAAATTTCTAATTCTAGTGAATCGATATAGGCTTTTAATTCAAGTCGCGCTGCTTCGTTCATTACATCTGGATCTAAGTCACCACTTACTGCATAAATTTGAACACCATCCGCACCCATTTCTTTTGCAGCTTGTAAACCTTCTTTTAGAGGGAGTTGTAAGCTATCAACAATGACACCGATTTTATTTTGAAGTTTCAAGCTCATAATATACTTCCCTCCCTGTTTGTGCTGAAGTGTAGATGCCTTCAAGAATTTTCATAATTTCTACTCCATCTTCCACCGGTGCTTCAGAAGGTTTGTTCTCTAATATTGCGTTAACAAAGCTATCTATCTCACTTTGGAATGCCGCGTTAAAGTCAAACGATAAATAATCGATTTGTGGATGAACATTTAATATTGTATCGAATTCTTCCGCAACAATCTTTAACTCTGGCTCTAGCTCGGCTCCACCTTTTGTACCGAATAATTTCACACTAAGTTCATTTTGCGTTGCATGCAATGTATAGGAAACATCGACCATTAACGATGCACCATTTTCAAACGTAATGATGGCATTCGCCAAATCCTCAACTGAATTTTTTGAGGCATCATAATCCGCTGTCTTATAAAACGAAAGATTTTTGACATTGCTTCGGTTACCTAAATTTTTATACGTGTTGCCAGAAACTTTTGCTACTTTTGGTTTCCCCATTAAGTACCAACAAATATCAATAATATGGACACCTAAATCGATTAACGGTCCGCCACCCGATTTTTCGACATCGGCAAACCAGCCACCCGGATTACCTAAACGTCGTGTACAAGTTGCTTTTGCATAATAAATTTCTCCAAGTCTTCCCGCATCAACAAATTGCTTCAACACTTTTGTATTTGTTGCAAATCGACGTACATAGCCAACTTGGAATACTTTTTGTGCCTTTTGCGCAGCCGCTTGAATTTCTAAGCTTTCGGCATATGTCATCGAGAGTGGCTTTTCGACTAACACATGGAGACCGCTTTCTAACGCGCGAATGGCCAAGTTTGCATGCGTATTATTCCATGTACAAATGCTAACTGCTTGAAGTGCTTCATCTGAAAACAATTCATCTAAACTCTCATAAACTTTTGTTGCACCGAATTGCTGTGCCTTTTCTTTTGCTCGTTCAACGGATACATCGTAAACACCGAATAGTTCAGCGTCTTCGTTTTTTTCATAAGACCCTAAATGAAAATCTGAAATCGAACCCGTACCGATTACTGCAACTTTTAATTTACTCATGCCTTCACTTCCTCCGCAATTACACATTCATTCCATAAACGCTTTAAGTTTTCCATGCCAAGTTTTGAACCTAGCGCGCAATCTTCCATTCCTTCAAATTCAACTGTTAAATACCCATCGTAGCCTGAACCTTTTACAATTTTAATCACTTCACGCATTTTGATATCCCCATGACCGATAATTGCGCCGCGAATATAGTTATCTTGTACAGTATGGAACCATTCGCCACCACCTGGATTTTCATAATATGGGCGGATGTAAAAATCTTTAAAATGCACGCGTGCTGCATACGGTATGTTTTTCTGTACACCTACTAACGGTTCTTCATCAATGCATAGGAAATTTCCTACATCAAGCGTTGTTTTGAAATTATCGCGATTGACTGCGTGGATCAATGATTGCACACGGTCGCTTGTTTGCACATTGAAGCCATGGTTTTCAATTGTCGTTGTAATGCCAAATTGCTTCGCATAATCAGCCAGCAATTGGCTACCGCGTACCATTTTATCAAAATGCTTATTGTAAAAATGAATGGATGTATCTTCTTTAGGAATTGTAAACAACGTCACATCATGGCGCAGTACTTTAATGCCCATGAAATTAATAACATCGATATGTTTCTTTAAACGTTCTACTTCTTCAAGTAACGCTTCCTCTGTATCATGTACAAAGTTAGCTGGTAATGAATAGCCTGATAGTTCTAAACCTAGCTCTGCAGCTGTATCTTTAATTTGCTCTGCTAATTCATAGTTATCAACTACTGTAAATTCATATGGCACTAATTCAACATGCTCTCCGCCATTTTCCTTCACCCAATGTAGAACATCGATTACGTTCATTTCTCCTGAGCGCATTTTTTTTACCATGCTGTAAGTACTTAATCCAATTTTCATATTTCTCTCTCCTCAGTTTGTAATTTGTGCTTTCTGTTCATTAACTAGATGACAAGCAACCGCCTGCTGTGAATTTACTTGCTGTATTTCCGGAACTTTACTTTTGCAAATATCCATCGCATATGGGCATCTCGTGTGGAATGTACAACCCGGTGGTGGATTTTTTGGATTTGGGATATCCCCAGTTAAAATGATTTTTTCTCGGCGCAATGTTGGGTCTGCGATTGGAACAGATGATAATAATGCTTTTGTGTAGGGATGAAGTGGATTATTAAATATCGCTTCCTTATCCCCTTGTTCCACAATTGTTCCTAAATACATTACTCCTACACGATGGCTAATATGTTCGACAACACTTAAATCATGGGAGATAAATAAATAGGAAACATTATATTCTTGCTGCAAGCGCTTTAATAAATTTAATATTTGTGATTGAATCGACACATCAAGCGCTGAAACAGGTTCATCTGCAATAATTAATTTCGGCTTTGTAATTAGTGCCCGTGCAATGCCGATACGCTGACGCTGACCTCCACTAAATTCATGGGCATAACGATTTGCCTGTTCTACATTCAGCCCAACGATTTCCAGCATTTCATAGACCAGCTTTTCTCGTTCTTGCTTATTCAGCTTCGTATGAATTACTAATGGCTCTGCAATTAAATCCTTTACCTTCATTCGCGGATTTAATGACGCATACGGATCTTGGAAAATCATTTGCACCGTTTCACGTAGTTGTGTTAGCTCACTGTATTTTGCATTGGCGATATCATTGCCGTTTACGAAAATTTTACCTTCTGTTGGGTCAATCAATCTAGTAATCAGTCGACCCGTCGTGGATTTACCGCACCCACTCTCGCCTACTAAACTAAACGTTTCCCCTTCCTTAATATCAAAGGATACATCTAATACAGCATTGACGAATTCCTTCTTTTCAAATAATCCCCCTGCCACTTGAAACTGCTTTTTCAAACTTTGAACTGAAATAATATTCGTCATATTAACCATTCACATCCTTTGGTTCATAGAGCCAGCATGCACACTTCGCATCGCTGCCTACGCTATACACGGGGGGCTCATGTTTTAAGCATTTTTCAATTGACTTGTCACAGCGTGGTGCAAATTTACAGCCCATTGGCATATTCATCGGTGATGGAACCTGGCCTTTAATGGAATCTAATTCTTCCTTTTTCTCTCCTAGCTTTGGCACAGATGCAATGAGCCCTTGTGTGTACGGATGCTTTGGATTAGCAAAAAGCTCAAATACACTTGCTTCTTCTACAACTTCACCTGCATACATGACAACTACACGGTCACACATTTCAGCAACAATACCTAAATCATGCGTGATTAATAATATGGCAGTTTCATTTTCATCCTTTAAATTTCGCATTAACTGCAATATCTGTGCCTGTATCGTTACGTCAAGAGCCGTTGTTGGTTCATCGGCAATTAGCAAGCTTGGATGACATGCCATTGCAATGGCAATCATTACACGCTGCCTCATCCCCCCTGATAATTGGTGAGGGTGCTCATTCATTATTTCCTCTGCACGCCCAATACCCACTTTTTTAAGCATATCAATCGCATGGAGCTCACTTTCCTTTTTGCTTAGTCCTAAATGCAATTGAATGACTTCTGTTAGTTGTCTACCAATTTTCATAACAGGGTTTAATGACGTCATCGGCTCCTGAAATATCATTGATAAATTTTTCCCACGAAGTTTTCGCATTTCCTTTTCTGATAAGGTAGTAAGTTCTTGACCGTCAAATTTTATCGAGCCTTTGTTTATCTTTCCGGTTGTACCATGAAATAGGCGCATAATTGATAAGGATGTAATGCTTTTTCCGCTACCCGATTCGCCTACTAAGCCAAGCACTTCACCTTTTCGAATCGAAAAATTGACACCACGTAAGATTTTGATTTGTTGTTTATCACGTTGAAAGGATGTCTCTAATTGTTGAACTTCTAATAAAGATTGTGCCATTTGCATCCTCCTTTAACTATTCTTTGTTTTAGGATCTAGTACATCACGTAGGCCATCACCTATTAAGTTAAATGCCAAAACAGTTATAAAGATGGCAATTCCCGGCATTAAGACAAGATGAGTATTCGTTCCTAAATAATCTCGCCCACTACTTAGCATCACACCCCATTCAGGTGTTTCAGGGCTTGCGCCTAAACCTAAAAAGCTTAAACTTGATGCTGCTAAAATAGCTGTACCTACACGCATTGTTACAAATATTATTAGCTCACTTATTGTTTCTGGAAAAATATGCTTAAAAATAATCCGTGTTCGTGAAGCACCCATCGAACGTGCCGCTTCTACATAGACATTCTCTTTTGCATTTAATGTAGCCCCACGCACTAATCGCGCAAAGGACGGAATACTAAAAATCATTACGGCAATTATTACGTTGTTAATGCCTGGTCCTAAAATGGCTACGATGGCAATGGCTAATAATAAATCCGGGAATGAGAACAATACATCACAAAAACGCATAATGATTTTGTCTACCCATCCACCGAAAAATCCACTAATTAATCCAATAATTGTCCCTAAGATTAAGCCTAAAAATACCGCACTAAAGCTGACAAGAAGTGAAATTTTTGACCCGACAATAAGGCGACTGAAAATATCGCGCCCATATTCGTCAGTCCCTGCAAAATGAGCTATGCTCGGACCTTCTAAAATTGCATCGTAATTTGGTTCGTACGGGTCATATGGCGCTACATATGGCCCAATAAAAGCAATGGCTATCAATAATAAAATGAAGCTGC
The DNA here is from genome assembly GCF_028747805.1 of Solibacillus daqui. NCBI lineage: Bacteria > Bacillati > Bacillota > Bacilli > Caryophanales > Caryophanaceae > Solibacillus > Solibacillus daqui. Next base: position 1,695,998 of record NZ_CP114887.1, on the reverse strand, counting down.
TTGCGATTAATGCTACTTTTTTTTGTCGGAAATTTTTCCAAAATTCTTTCACAGGTGAGTATTTTATTACCTTTTGTTGGCGTTCTTGATTTTCTATAATAGTAGTTGACACAAGTAAGCCTCCTTATGAATTCAACTGAATTTTCGGATTTAAAACTTTGTAGAGTACATCTACAATTAAGTTCACTAAAATAAATTCCAAAGCAAATAATAATAACGCAGACTGGATAACAGGATAATCACGGAATGCGATGGAATCGATTAATAAACGTCCCATTCCTGGGAAACTAAATACGGTTTCAACAACAACGGAACCACCTAATAAAAAGCCGAATTGTAAACCAGCAATCGTTACTACGGAAATTAAAGAGTTTCGTAATGCATGACCAAAAATCACTGTTTTTTCAGATAAGCCTTTTGCACGGCTCGTTCGAATATAATCCGCTTGTAATGTTTCTAATAATGAAGACCTAGTAAAACGGGCAATCATAGACATAATACCTGCACCCAATGTAATCGAGGGTAAAATATAGCTCTTTAGGCTGTCGATTCCACCAGTCGGTAGCCAACCTAACTGCACTGAGAAAAATTGAATTAATAATAACCCTAACCAGAACCCTGGAATAGAAATACCGGATACAGCTACAATCATCCCCAAATAATCAGGCCATTTATTTTTAAATACAGCCGTTAATACACCGATTAACAACCCAAATATCGTTGCCCAAATCATTGCGAAAAATGTTAAATAAACAGACGGCATAAATCTTGTTTTAAACATGTCAATTACAGGTAAGCCCGTCGTTAAAGATGTGCCAAGATTGCCCGTAACCATGTTCTTCATAAAGTCGAAATATTGTGTAATAATTGGTTCGTTCAAGCCTAATTCTTGTCGAACATTTTCTACTTCTTCAAGCGTGGCATCCTTTCCAGCTACTAAACGTGCCGGATCCCCAGGAATTAAATGAATAAATAAAAATGTCACAATAGACACAACAATTAAAATTGGAATAACCTCTACCAATCTTCGAGAAATAAACTTAAGCACCGATAATCCCCCCCTTGTTTACTAGCTGTGTATGTAAGAGGCGGAAGCTACTGCTACCGCCTCCTTTAAACGTTAATGACTATTTAACTTTTGCATCTCGAACGTCTAAGCCACCGCCAGGATTCACAATTACGCCACTTACATCCGAACGTACTCCATAGACAATTTCATCAACCCCTAAGAAAATCCATGGTGCACTAGCATAAACTTCCTCTTGCAGTTGTCCATACAAGTCTTCTTGCTTCGATTGATCTGAAATTGAGTTTGCTTCATCCATTAGCTTATCTGCTGTTGGATTGTTGTAATATGCAGTGTTTGCACTGTTAGGAGGGAACGAGCTACTATGGAATAATGGTTTTGTTGCATTTGTCACATCAGATGGATAAGCAGACCAACTTACATACCACATCATCAGTTTTGCTTCTTCTGGTGTTTGTGCACCATAAATTTCGTCTGATAATGTTGCTTCCTCCATTGATTTAATCTCAACTTTTACGTTAATTTGACTTAATTGTTGTTGAATGAATTGCATACCTTTCATCGTATCCGAGTTGGTATTGCCCCAGATTTCGATTTCAAAACCATCTGGATAGCCAGCTTCTGCTAATAATGATTTCGCTTTTTCAATATCAAAGTTATACATTTCTTGCTTTTTATAGAAAATCGTTTTTGATGGAATAATTGAATCTAAAGGTAAACCTAAGCCTGAATTTACTACTTTTAAAAAGGCATCTTTATCCACAGCATAGTTTAAAGCAAGACGCACTTTTTCATTATTTAATGGCTCTTTAAATGTATTTAAAGATACATAGCGTGCAATTGTTGAAGGCACCTGATTAATTTCAACATCTTTGTTGCTATTTAATTCAGTGATATTTTGAGGTGGTACAGGATAAATAACATCTGCTTCACCTGTTTTTAACATTGCTACACGTGAACCATTTTCAGGTACGGGTTTATACGTAATTTTTGACACACGATCTGCGCCATCCCAATAATCTTCGTTGCGCTCAACTGTTAAGTGATCCCCTTGAATCCATTCAACAAATTTGTATGGACCTGTTCCAACAACTGACTTTGGAATTTCAGCACCCTGTTCCTTTATCATTTTCGGACTAATCATCTTCGCTGCAGCAAAGCGCGTAATCATCGGTCCGTATGGTTCTGTTAGCGTTACTTTCACTTCGTAATCGCTTACAACATCCACTGACTTTACAATATTAAATCCACGTGAATACAAACGTAATTTTTCATCATTCATAATTCGTTCCACGTTCACTTTTACTGCTTCTGCATTGAATGCTTCACCGTCATGGAATTGAACGCCCTCACGTAATTTGAATGAATATTCTAATGCATCATCGCTTACATTATATTCAGTAGCTAACACGTTAATAATATTTCCTTCGCCATCATAACCAAGTAAGCCCTCTAGCATCGCACTTTGAACTGAGTTAGAGTTCGTATCCCCTGTGTTATGTGGATCCATTGAAATGAAATTTTCATTCACTGCGATAACAATTTCATCGGAATTCTCGCCTGAAGTTGTATCGTTAGAAGAAGTTGATTCACTGTTTGTGCCTGAATCAGTAGAGCTATCATTTGATGCACTATTGCTGTCATCAGAAGAACATGCAACTAAAAATAACATTACAACAAGTAGCCATGCTAAATTTTTTACATACTTCATTTCTCCTACACCCCTTAGTAATTTTATATAAATATTCCTACGTAAAGCAGAAATATAAATACCTAATATTAATTTATTCCAGTGAAGAAAATAATTAATTAACAATAAATTAGCATAACAAAAACAGAATATCAACTATTTTTAGAATATTTAAAATTAATAGTTTTCTCACTATACATATCTCAACTTAAAAACCTTTAAAATTAATAAGTATGATAAATAATGAGCACATTTAAATAAAAAATCTGGAACCAAGTGCATTTATCTAATAAAATCCGTTCTGCTACGCTACGGGGGACGCTTTCCTGAGGGCGTGGCTACAACTAACTTGTATGTGCCTCTTACGGTGGCACATACAAGTGGATTTTCCGCACACGCTTAATCCTCTAGGAGTCGCCCCCTTCACTTCGCTGCACTAAACTATAAAGTTAAAATTGGTTTCTAATACAAAGAATTTGAATAAAGTGTGCTGATTCAATCACTTTTGTTGAAATGAAGTCAATATTAGAATAAAAATGATTTTACTTTCGACACAATCAAAGTAGCCAATTTGATTACACTGCTTAATTTGATTGATAGAAATATCATAGAAAACAGCCTAATATTTTATTCATCACCGCCGCCTCGCGATAGCGCAAGCGGCAGCATTTTACGCTCTTAACTACATAGGGAAAAGTAAAATTTTAGTTTGGCGGGCCTTGCATGCGGCATTAAAGACAGTAGTATGGTCACGTACCACGTGGCCGTAATGCTGTCATGCCGTAGCCCGCAAAAAAAAATAATACTGAACTTAATCTATTTTTTGTTATATTTCTTCGTGTACCATTTGGTAATTCCTAATTTTAACTCTTTTAGGAAATTTAATAATTATTATGTTAGACTATAAATAGTGTCTGAAATGAATGAGGGATTTTAATGCAACAACAGATTTTACTTGTCGATCCAAATACACAATGGACGGATAAGTTAGCGGCTTTTTTAAGTGAAAATAGTTTTACTGTCATCATTACCTCCTCTGCCGAAGAGGCGATGAAAATATTCCATCAATCTTATCCTTGCATGGTTATTATGGAGTTAAATTTGCCAAACGGTTCGGGCGAGATGTTTTGTAAGTGGATTCGTGCCAATCAAACAGCCGATGTTTCGATTATTATGGTAACCGAAAAAAATCATGTGGAAGATAAAATTAATGGCTTAACAATTGGTGCAGACGATTATTTAACAAAGCCCGTGTATTTAGAGGAATTGCTGGCACATATGCATGCTGTACTACGCCGTACCGGTTTATTTTGCCAAAAAATTATTCACAATGGGCTGTGCATCAAACCACGCAAAGGTGAGGTGTATTTAAATGGCGCACCGATTCAGTTAACAAAACATGAATTTATGCTTCTATATTATTTAATGGACCATCCTAATCAGATTATTTCACGTGAGGCGTTAATAGAACAATTATATCCGAATATTGAAAAGGAAATTTTCGAACGTTCAATCGATGCACATATTAAAAAATTGCGTGCCAAAATTGAAGTAGACCGCAAACAGCCCAAACGCATTGTAACCGTTCGTGGTGAGGGCTATAAATACATACCAGATGAATAAAAAAAGGCTGTGCAAACGAATTCGATTTGCACAGCCTTTATTTTCTTTATTGATAATCTACTAAAACTTCTGCCCAATCAATCGTGCCATTTTGTGCTTGCTCACGGCGTTCCTTCGTCATAATATCTGACGGTTTATCCCCTTTTGGCCAGTCTTTATCATGCTTGCCCCACTCTGGACGGTCTTGCGTTAAAATATAGGCCGCTAAGTCCGATGCTTCTTGATCTGTTAATGTCATCTCCTGACCAACTGGCATATAAGCCTGAATAAAGCCTGCCATTTTCGACATACGCGCTATGCCTGCTCCGTCGTTAAAGGATGTTTCGCCCCAAAGTGCCGGACCTGCATTGGCACCAATACCTGAACCATCTGCTGCGTGACATGAAATACATGATTTATTGTATAATTGCTCCCCGTCTTGTACATTCGGTGTTGGTACTTGCTTCATATCGACTGATTTTGCCCATGGACGTTTTTGCCCTAGCTCTACATCTTCAGAAATATAATCAAAGTAAGCGACCATTGCTTCTAATTCCTTAGAATCCGCTTCAAATGGCTTACCGTTCATACTACGCACCATACAGCCATTAATTCGTTTTTCAATTGTCACAATATCCCCTGCGCGTGCGATATATTTTGGATAATCAGCCTGTACCCCAACTAATGATGCTACTTCCTGTAACCCTGCACCCGCATGACAGCTCGTACAAGATAAATTCGCGCCTACCTTGTCTTCCGCATAAACATGAGTCTCATTCACTAAATTATAACCGTAAATAATTTCATCTAAATTTTCATGATCTTTTGGAATGTCTGCCATATTAATTTCCGGGAATTTTGGTTCTCTTTCTTGTGCCAATGCCATTGCATTTTTTTGTTCTACAAGCTCAGTAGTTAGTGCCGGATCAACGCTAATAAATGTGTTGTACACTCCTACACCTAACCCTATGGAAATAAATATACCTATAATAGCTGCAACTACACTTTTCATTGCGCTCCCTCCTTTGACCATAGTTTACGAAACGATGTAACAAAAAGGGGCAAAATTTTTAAGTCGTCGCAATGCTTTCAAGAGAATATTACAATGTTATTTCAATAACGGAATTTTCATCATATTTTCACATTAAGGGAGTATTGTTTTTTAGATACGCTGAAATTCCCTCTACTATTTCCCCATTTGAAATACTAAATAATTTCGTTCTATTATTAACTCCTAATTACATTGCATCGAATTTTCGGTTTGTTTTCTTACTGCAATTTGCATTGTCGGTATAGACATAAATTCATCTACTAGCATTTCAAATATTTGCTATAATGCTCGTAATGAGGTGAACTAGATGTCAAAACGTGCGTTAAAAAAACAACAAAATCGCCAGCAAATGATTCAGGCTGCAATTGAACTATTTAGTAAAAAACCGTTCTCAGAAGTGAGTGTGCGTGACATTACAAAAAAGGCGAATGTTTCTCCCGCGCTCCTTTATCAATATTTTGATGATCAGCAACATTTATTTTTAATCGCAATGCAACATGAAAATTCAAAGTTATTACAGGAGCTTTCGCAATACTCAACAATTGATGATGTAGCGAAAGGCTATATCACCTATTTTTTCGAGCATGATACATTGTTCCAAATGATGTCACACTTTATGCTTCAACCAAAGGGCTATGAAACATCACAAATTTTCGTTGAGGAAACTTCAAAGTTATTTCAGATATTCAAAAAAGCACTATCAAAAGTTGCATCAAAAGAACAGCTTCAAGTCGAAACACAACTGTTATTTTCAACGTTAAATGGTCTGCTGATTACTTATAAAAACTTACCGCAATATTCAAAAGAGCAATCATTGGCACTCATTTTATCGTTAGTGGAACATTCACTTCAAAAAATCCCTACAAAATAATATGGAAGAGTTTTTTCATGAAAATAAAAGGTGCTGTCCAAAAAAGTTCTTTTTGGACAGTGCTCGGCTCGTGTATTAATAATCCGCTGTAGGTGGTGCTTCTGCGGTGGTCATAGAAGAACGAATGCTAAACTGTCACATCCTGTGACAACGCATTCATTACTAGCATCGTGCTAGCCTCCATCCTCGGTGCAAAGGGTCTGTCTAAAAAGTCAAAACTTTTTAGACAGATGCCTCCTCATGTATTAATTATCCGCTTTAGGCGGTGCTTCTGCGGTGGTCAGAATTAAAGAACGAATGCTAAAACCGTCACATCCTGTGACAACGCATTCATGACTAGCATCGTGCTAGCCTCCATCCTCGGCGCAAAGGAAATGTCCGAGAATTACTTCTCGGACATTCCCTTCAGTATCAAATATTTTGTAATTCCTTTAACTGCATTTTTAAAATTTTTCCTACTGCATTGCGCGGTAAAGCTTCTAAGAACACAACATCCTTCACTGCTTTATAGGAAGCGAGCTTAGATTTGCAATGCGCAACAATGTCTTCTTCGTTTACTTCACTCTCTGCCTTTTTCACAATATATGCAACAGGTACTTCCCCCCATTTTTCATCAGGTCTACCAACAACAGCAACCTCTTGTACTGCTTCGTGTTGCGCAAGTACAAGCTCTAGCTCTGCCGAATATATATTTTCGCCGCCGCTAATAATCATATCCTTTACGCGGTCCACTACATATAAAAATCCGTCTTGGTCTAAGTAGCCAACATCCCCTGTGTAAAATTCATTGTTTTCAATAACAGTATGATATGCTTCATCATTTTTATAGTAGCCAACAAAAATTTGTGGACCTTTTAATACTATTTCACCAATTGCCCCTGCTGGTAATACCTCTTTCGTTGTTAAATCTTTAATTTGTACCGAACCTTGCATCACTATTTTGCCCATCGAGTCGAATTTTCCTTCCCCTTGACTCGGCTTCCAAAACGAAACGGCCCCAGTATATTCTGTAATGCCATATACTTGCTGCACTGGAATACCAAGCTGACGACAGCCTAAAATAAGTGGAGCTGGAACGGCAGAAGCGCCACAAGTAATATAGCGCAACGACGAAATATCTGATTTCACCATTGGATACGTTTGTAGTAAAAATGCGAGCATTGCAGGAACGGTCATTGAAGTCGTAACTTTTTCTTTTTCAATAAGCTTCCAAGCTTCAACTGGATGGAAATCTTCCATTAATACCATTGTTGCGCCAATATGCACATTCGTAATTAATGGGGCGAAACCTCCAATATGGAAAAATGGAGCAACCATTAAAAAGCGATCTTGCTCCCACCAATCAATCGTATGTGATAAGCCAATTGAAGCCGCCTGTAAATTGTTATGCGAAATTAACGCACCCTTTGGACGACCAGTAGTGCCTGAAGTATACATCATTAATATCGGATCATTTGCAAAGGTATGCTGAACTGGTTCAACCGCTACTTCTTCATAAATCTCCGTTAAACTTGGCGTTGATTGATGGGAAATTGTTTGAGACACAACTGTTAATTGATCGACAAGCTCTTGAAACGCAACATCATGAATTAACAACTGCGCATCACTATGCGAATAAATATAATCAAGTTCCTGTGCTTGTAAACGATAATTCATTACGACCGTAACTACCCCAATTTTGGCAGCTCCGAAAAATGTTGCGATCACATCTTCATTATTTTTACAAAGAAGCGCTATTTTATCTCCGCTTTGTAAACCTTGTCGTTGCAAATATGCCGCAAACGCATTGGCACGATTGTTCATTTCAGTAAATGTAATGTGATTTTCTCCGTTAATAAACCCAACTTTTCCACCTGTTAATGAAGCGCGACTTGCTAAAATTTGTCCAATATTAATTCCCATCTAAAGACACCCCTTTAATGAATTTAAATTTGTGCTAACAATTGGTCTGGCAATATCGTTGTTTCTTCTAAGTTACCTACTATATTTTGTTGATAGGTAAAAAATAACTCTTCCCAAATTTGCTCCCATCTTCGTGCTGCTTGTCGGTTTTCCATTGTAGGCAATGCGGTTAAATCGATTTGCATAATACTTTGCAATTCTTGCTGAGCTACTTGTAATTGCTCCAATGATACATTTGGAAACATGGCTTGTAAAATACGTTGCAATGATACAGTTTTCGTCATTTTGTGTAAATCTCGATAAATTTGTGCGAGCAATACATTACGCGGTCCTTCCCATAACTCATTGACCATACTATCTCGGAATAATCTCGGAATCGAAGAAAAGTCTTCAATTGCACCGTGCCCGCCAAAAATGGAAATGGCAAGACGTAATTTATCAACTGCTTCTTTTGAGGCAAAAACCTTTTGTAGTAAAATAATTTCACGTGTTGCAAAAGCTTGAACGGCATCTTCATTGTCCGTTTGTAAAAAGCGCTCATATACGGCAAAAGCTGTTGCTGCCATACGCTTTGCCGCATCTTGTAAATCTTCTAGCTGAGCTGCTGCCATTGGAAACTCGTCAATTTTTCGATCAAATACTTGACGGAATCGCGCGTACAACATAGCTTCACGTGCTGCTCGCATCACAAAGGCCGCACTCGAAAAACCAATATCTAAACGAGAGCGTGTTAAAACAACACTTACCGCAAGCGCAACCCCTCGATTTTGTGGCCCTATACGATAAGCAATTGCCCCATTATAATCTATTTCCCCTGATGGCAATTCACTTGTTCCAAGCTTCCATTTCAAACGATTAACCGTATGGTGATTGCGTCGCTCGTGTTCCTTATCTCCCGGTAACCAAGTCGGTACAACAAATACGGCGATATCATCGGTTCCTTCGATTCGTGCAGTTACAACAGAATAGTCTGCATGAACAGCGGAACAGAAAAACTTATTACCATATAATAAATAATGGTCGTCATGCGCAACCGCGCGCAATACATTTGCTGGGATATTCGATCCACCTTGAATTTCAGACATAAATTGCGCTCCAATTGCAAATTGTCCATTCCGTCCATTTTTCGCATGTTCATAAATATCTCGAACCGCTTGAGGCACTTCATCATAAAACATTTCAATCAATGCAATCAGTCCATCGGTGCATGCAAGTGGACACGTTATTCCCGCTTCCCCATTGCCATGTAAAAAATAGCGTTTCACTATACCCTTAAATGGCTGTTGATTTGCGCTAAATAAACCATCATTAAAAATTTCTTCTGTTAACTGAATCGCCTCTAACGGACGTACAATTCGATCTATTCGTTCATTGTAGGCATTATATTGGCGAATCGTTGGTGCATTTTCAGGTCGCGCAATTTCATTTGTAGCACTTCGCCATGTTGAGGATAATTTTTTTGTGTATGGCTCTAGCTCTGCTTCAAGTTGTTCATAATCATTTTGCAGTAGTTTTCGAAACATTTTTTGCAAAAAAGGATTATCCCAATCATTCAAATTGTTTCGTAATTTAATAAATTGTTGAAAAGAATATTCATTTATTTTCGTTACCATTTCCATTTAATGCACCCCCTATTTTAAAAATATTCTAACAATAGCACCATCAAAAGTAAACAGTGTTTATTTTTATTTATACTTATTTTTCTATTTAAATTAGTTTTATCGTTAAATAAACTAAAAATCGCTATTATCACTTAGACTATAAGAGACGAATTCGTTACAATATTTTCACATTTACTTGAAAACAACTATGTAGTTACACTGTAAATAATAACAGCCGTTAAAAGCTCAAATTTCATCACTGATTTCTCGTGCACAATTGATGCAATTCAAAAAAGCGTTGGTATGTTCTAAGATCGCTTGGCAATCGAATCGTTACCTAGCTGGATTAAACAGAATTTGAATGTGGGACAGTTATTTTTCACGGAGAAAAATTTAAACATTGTATAAAGTAACCCTTACAAAAATAATGTTTATTTTATAGTAGACATTTGTAATATTTCAATGTATACTGATATCAATAAGTCAAATTACAAAAAATAATTAATTCACCTATTACAAAGAGTATTCGCGTTTTAGTTGGTACTTTTTGCAATATGTGAATTTTCTTCTTTTTAGTAGTAAATGATCTTATTAAATAAATATTCGAATATGGAGGTCATTTATTATGGCACAAGGTACAGTTAAATGGTTTAACGCAGAAAAAGGTTTCGGTTTCATCGAAGTTGAAGGCGGAGCAGACGTATTCGCACACTTCTCAGCTATCCAAGGTGAAGGTTTCAAATCACTTGAAGAAGGTCAAAAAGTTGAGTTTTCAGTAGAAGACGGTCAACGCGGACCACAAGCTGCTAACATCGTTAAACTTTAATTTTTATTGAAGTAACGACCAAAAGAGGTTCTCTTTCATTAGAGAACCTCTTTTTGTTATTTGTTTGAAGTAAAGTTTGATAAAAATTGGCTATAAACGTTGATCTTATAATAGAAGAAATTCAGATTAATGTAGCTTTTGAATAAAATTTGATTATTCCGGTATGTGAATATTCAACTAAAGCCCCCGTTAGTTGGATAAAGTTATTTCTTCTTTCTTGTTTGAATGTATTTTTCTGTCAATAATCCTGCATTAAACACCGATAAAATCATGATGAAAAAAAATATTACCCGAACGGTTGGATCCCTCTTGTCAGCAATAAACTCAATACTAGAAAAATTAACATAAACAAAGCCAATAGCAACAAATATAGACAAGATAAATTGCCCTTTTAACGACTTAATCATAAAATGCCCCCTGTTTTCACTAAATAAATTGTGTCAATAGCTGGTTAAACTTGTCTCGTTCTTCCCAGAAAGCACCGTGCCCACTATATTGGAATGGAACAAGCTGTGAATTTCTTATTTTTTCATTGAGTTCGTGAGCTTGTGCAAATGGAATAACTTTATCATGAATACCATGAATGATTAAAGTAGGGACATTAATTTGTGGAAGATCCGCATGCAAATTTTCATCTCTTAATGTAATTATTATCGCAGCTGTCGACCAACTTGCTGCTTGTAATCCCATTTGTAAAAACCAGTCCGAGAACGGTTTAGTTATATACTGAAAGAAAAAGCCATCTGTTACGTCCTGCATCATCTTAGGACGGTCATTTAAGGTTTCTTTTAGAAAGTTATTAGCAGTTTCCGCGGTAAATCCAGTTGGAGCTGCCGCATCAACAAGTACGAGCTTCGATACCCCAAAACCGTTGTGGCGAGACATGTATCGAATTGCGATAGACCCACCTGTTGAGTGACCTACGAGCGTAAAATTGTTTAATTGAAGTGTTCCAACCAATGTACGAATATCATCTGCCAGTCTGTTAAACGTATAGCCACTCATTGGTTTATCCGAATTACCAAAGCCCCTCCAATCAATACCTATACAGCGATAACCCATAGCAGGAAGAACATTAAACTGATATTCAAACTGATTATGACTTAACGGCCAGCCATGTAAAAACACGATGGTCTTATTTCCACCTGGATTAATATCTTCTACATATAAATTCACACCTGGCTCTACAGGAACAAAATAGCCTATTAGGATTCCTCCCTAGTTAATATGGTTTCAACAATAAGATATTCATCTTGGTAAATATAGATGAGTACCCATCCCATTTGTAGGTTAGAGAAACGAAAAATTACGGGATTTATTGAACTCTCCAGTCAGTTAACTCATTAAGAACATCCTTGTTGCTTTCATTTATTTGTCGCTAAACTATTTTGGTGTGGGATGATTTTGAAACAAATATTCCCGATGCTTCTTACTATTTGCTAAAAGTTCGAACTCCCCTTGCTTTATCTGTTTTAGCAGCTTATAAAACGTCGCATAAGCAAGGTCATATTGTGCTTTTGAGATCCATTCGTTCTCTAGCGCCTGCTCTATTTCATCCTCATCCTTTTTTATTACTTCCCCTGTTGGAAGTACGATAATATCTAAAAACAAATCTTCCATATAGGGCTCGCCTTGATCGACACCATTCACATTGGTTATATCGATATACCACTGAACAACTTCCCCTTTGTCATCGAACATTGTCGTTACCACATAGTGCTCGTTCATTGGAAGCTGCTGTAGCCATGAGTAATCTTTGTCTACAATACGTAGCTCTTGTCCCGCTTGCGATGTCACAAGTGGCTCCTTTACTTCATTCATTACGATGAGCGCAATATAGCCTGTAAAACCCGGTTCCTCTACCCACTTCTGCGAATAATGACGACAGGTTATTCTCCTCCAATCATTTCGATGTAAATAACGTTTTTTCAACATACTATTGCCCCCTATTTTTGATGATACATATAAGAATGCCAGCTTGCTTTATTTTCAAGCTCTAGTAAGTCTGCTAATTCGTAAGCAAAATAGTCAGTCGTATCAATTTCAAATTCTACTGTTTCAACAGACGCTTCTACTAAATAGAGCAACACAGTTTTTAATAAGCGCTGCATTTCCACATGATTGGCTTTTCCCATCCAACCGATTTCTACATGATTCTCTCCAACCGGATGCACAAACATATACGCAGATATCTTATCCTCATCGACAATAATGCACGGTGCTTTCATATCAGGTGTATCCTCTATGACCGTATCACGCCAAAGTTCCCAGCTTTTGTTCTTTGCTTCATTATGTAAATGTGTCTGCTCATAATTTGTTTTAACGAATGAAAACAGTTCCTTTTCTAGCCTAGAATTCGAGGTAATTTGCTGTAATGAATAGCTATTTGATATTTCCTTAATATGTTGCAGTTTTTGGAGTAATTCATTGATCGCATAGCTTTCTATATACGTTTTTCGAAATAAATGAAAGCCAAAGTTTTTCATATAGGCCAATTTTTCTGTTTCATATTCCCAGCACGATAATATAGTTTTATTGTATGGCGTAATGCTTTGAAGTAACTTTTTCATTAATTTGGGCATATAGCTTGTTGCGATGATTTGAATATATTTCGCTGTTGGATGATTTGGATTCGTCCAGCTGATGCCGATGCCTTCCACTTGATTTTGTTCTTTTACAATAAACAGCTCGATAAAGTGTCGTGCATCAATTCGCCATTTTACTGCTTGTAATGGCTCTATTAGTAATGCATTTAGCTGCACATCCTCTAGTGAATCTACTTGTTGAAGCGATACATTTTCCATCATATCTCCCCCAAAAACTTTTATTCTAATTATATAATGAAAAATATTATAAAATATGGTAAAATTGTAATAACTTTAACAGGAGGTAACGTACGATGTTACTTTATAATTGAAAAACGCTTTCAACCTCACATTCAAAAAGGAGCTGAAAGCAAATGAAATTTCAAACAAACACTGAAAGTATTACAGAAACGATGTTAAACGGCTTTTTTGTCGATTGGCCAAGTCCGCCAAGTGCAGAAACGCATTTAACGTTATTACAAAATAGTGCTCATATTGTATTAGCAATTGATGAAGCTAAAAATCAAGTTGTTGGCTTTATTACAGCAATTAGTGATGGCGTGCTAAGTGCTTATATTCCGCTGCTTGAAGTATTACCAGCATACAAAAATCAAGGTATTGGCAAACAATTAGTTGAGCAAATGCTAGCACAGCTTCAAAACATATATATGATCGATTTGTGCTGCGACGAAGATTTAGTACCGTATTATGAAAACTTCGGTATGTTTAAAGGTAATGCGATGTTAAAGCGTAATTATAAAATGCAGTCAGGTAAACTAATCTAAATATAAAAATCCAGCAAACACAAACTTGCGTGCTTGCTGGATTTTTTATCTACATATAACTTTCAAGTTGCTTCCTTAACCCGTGCGCATCATCCGCATACACACCTAAATACTTTACCTTTTTCTCAAAGCCACCTACAAAATGAATCGTTTGTAGCACCGTAAACTCCAATACAAATGCGGGCTTTTCATCGGTATTACCAAGTACCTTCATATGATAGACTTCATCCAAGTCAAGCTCATTATGAATCGCTTCAATATGCCCCACGTAAAAATTCGTACGCTTCATCAAGCCGTTTGAAAGATAGAGCTTTTGTCCATCCACTTTTGTTGGATTTAATATAAGCGCTCGTGCATCAGCAATTAAAAAAATGATCCCGTATATCGACAAAATCGTATGTCCCCATGCAAGTATTGGCATGCGATCATGGAAAAACCAATGGAACGCGACCGCTTCAAACGTCGCCGCATGAAAAATCATGATAAGCATAGGGATATACATCGTATTTTTATAAACGGTATACCCTTCCGTATCAGGCTTTTTGCGCCAACTTAAGCAGGCATAGTAAAATACAAGCATTTCCGACGCCAGCACTTGAATAATGGGATTGCCTTTTGCTTTTTCAGCTACTAACCTTGGAAATGCAAAAAGTAATTGCTCGTGCTGCCCTTTGACCGTATTAATGATTGTTGGAACATATCTCACAACAATAATAAGTAACATGAGCTCAAACGCGATTAAACATGCTTCAACCGCAAAAGCTGACCATGTTAAATAGCGAAATGGTTCAATAAAACTTGTTGGAATAATGATGCGTGCGATAACAATGCCACCAGCTGCAAAAATAATCGCCCTTTTTATTGACCAGTTTCTCGTATGAAGTAATACAAGTGCTGGTGCCACAATGGCACAATCTACCAATGAGCCAACAACCATACCGCGTACTTGCTCTACTGATAAGGTATCGATAAATGACAGTTGGTAGGCTGTAATATTAGCTAGTAAAATGATAAAAGCTGTAATGAGCCATTTATTATGCCCTAACTTTTCAACAAACAACTTTTCTCCCCCATTTTCAACTCAATATATTCTTATTATACTATAATTATTGTTATATTTCCCCTGTATTACCAAAACAGTGACATTTGCTATTTGACACAAAAATACTACCCATTTCAGTAAATTTCTGCTTCAAATAACAAATCCCTTATTTAATCGCTGCATTCCCTATTTTTCTATATTTTCCGACAAAAAACTACACAAATCTGTCATAATTCTAAATGATATTTTAAAAAGATAGGGTGAATTTATGAGTATTGGAAAAAAATTGAATACAATGCTTTCTATTTTAATTGCAATCATTGCACTTTCAACAGTTATTAGTTTTAACAGTTATAACAACATTCAAAAAAGTACGAAAGAAGCGATGGATAATCGTATGACACAGGTGGCTATGATTGATGATATTCGCTTTAATTTAGCGATGCAGGGCTTATACGCACGTGCCATCATTGTTGACCCAAGTCAAGCAAACGAAGAAAATTTACGTAAATATGCAAAAAATTTAGATAACAGTATCACCTACATGCAAGAACATGCCGACACAGATGAAATGAAGCAACTCGTGCAGCAAGCAAGCGCATTCAATGAAGACTTTAATGCGCAAGCTGAACAAGTAATTGCAAACTATAAAACGAATGCTGCTGAGGCAAAAAATATCGTAAATAATAAACTACAAACGGCGAATGTCGGTATTTTAACAACAGCTTTAGAAATGGAGAAAATTGAAAAGCAACGTTTAGAAGACATTAAAGTGGAAACTGCTAACGACATCCGTGTTTCAAAAATTACATCGGTTGTTGTGTTAATCATAAGTTTGATAATTAGCGCAGCAGCTGTTTTATACATTCGCAAACGCATTATAAAACCACTTGTTCAAGTTTCAGATGAGGCGACAAAAATTGCAGACGGCGATTTAACTGGTCAGGACATCCAGGTAATCTCTAAGGATGAAATCGGCAACTTAGCAAATACCTTCAATACAATGCGCTCAAACTTACGTAATTTAGTCTTTAATGTACAGCAAAATACAGAGCAATTAAGTGCCGCTTCAGAAGAATTATCTGCAAGTACACAGGAAATAACAGCAACAACTAATGATGTCACACATCGCGTTTTAGAAACAGCAGAAGCCGCACAAAGCTCTAGCCAAATTGCCTCAGATAGTGCAATAGCGATGGAAGAAACAGCGATTGGCGTACAACGCATTGCCGAAACAACACAAACATTACACAGTAAAGCGTTAACGGCAAGTGAAGCGGCAGCTAGTGGTCGTAAAATTATTACCGAAGCTAAAGATCAAATGACAACAATCGATGGTTCGACTGTCACTGTCAATGAGTTAGTGACGAAACTCGCTAAACAAACAGAAGAAATCAGCAGTATTTCACAAGTAATTACTGCGATTACCGATCAAACAAACCTACTAGCATTAAACGCTGCAATCGAAGCGGCGCGTGCAGGTGAACATGGCAAAGGCTTCGCAGTCGTAGCAGATGAAGTTCGAAAGCTTGCTGAGGAGTCGAAAAATTCAGCAACATCTATCGTTGCGCTTACTCAAGAAATTAAGCGTGACACAGCAGATGTAGAAGAAGCTGTTCGAAACTCATTAGCCTCTGTTAAAGAAGGCGTCTTGATTATCGAGAAAGCTGGCAAATCATTCAACCAAATTGAGTTAGACGTAGAAGAAATGAAAAATTCAATTCAGGATGTTTCGGCAACTTCCGAGCAATTATCAGCAAGTGCTGAGGAAGTTACCGCATCAGTTAATGAAATTGCCATCGGTGCTAACAAAGCATCAGAAAGCGTCGAAATGATTGCCGCAGCAATGGAAGAGCAATCGGCAAGCATGGAGCAAGTAAACCATGTTGCGATTTCTGTAACAGAAAGCTCACAGGAATTACAAACACAAATTCAACAATTCCGCGTGTAATCACGCATTAGGAGCTGCGCAAAAAGTAGAAACTTTTTCATTCAATAGGCTCCTTAGGGGACGTTTCAGAATTATTGTTCTGACGTCCCCTTCTTTATTCGAAAATAATAATTTTAGCAAACTATGAAACTTTTTCCGTCTTCATACGTATTTTAGTAGTAGGTATTAATTCCAAATATTAATAGATATTACTTATTTTGAAATGAGGGAACTTTTTGAAAAGATTAAGAAAAAAATTATTTGCACTCATTATACTTCTTCTTATCATCCCACTTATTGTTGGTATTATTTATGCGCAAAAACCAATGCCAAATGGCGTTTCGGTCGATGGCGAGCTACATACGGATAGTGATGTACGTTTCGTGTATGATTTAACGTATGACAACAACGGTCGCGTTATGGAACAGCATTTATATGATGAAATGCTGAGAATTATTGATGAAGCAGAGCATACACTTGTCATCGATATGTTTTTATTCAACGATGATTACGACCGCTCTAAAGGTGACTATCCAACGCGCGCCCATGATATTACGAACGCGGTGCTAGCTGCCATCGATGAAAATCCGACATTAAATGTCACAATCATCACCGACGCTATTAATACAGTGTATGGCTCGACATTACCTGAAAACTTTTCTAAATTACAAGAGGCTGGTGCAGAAGTGATTTTCACCAATATGGAGCCACTTCCTGATTCAAATCCATTGTACTCAAGCATTTGGCGCTCGTATTTACAATGGTGGCCGACGTCACAAAATGGCTTTTTACCAAATGCCTTTAACCCAGACGGTGCAAAGGCTTCCTTTGGCTCATATTTCGATTTATTCAACTTTAAAGCAAATCACCGCAAAATTGTGTTAAATGAGCAGCAGGCACTTGTAACATCTGCTAACATTACACATGATGGAAGTAGCTATCACTCGAATATTGGCTTTGTTGTAACAGGTGCGATTTTAGAAGATTTGTACGCCTCTGAGCAAGCAGTTGCAAAGCTATCAAACATTACACTTCAAGATGTTGATTGGAACTATACAAACGAGGCATCTGATATTCAGACGAAAATTGTAACAGAGGGTAAAATAAAAAAAACGATGCTTACGATGCTCGATGACGCAGATGCAAACAGTGAAATTAAAATCGGTGTGTTTTATTTAGCAGATCGTGATGTCGTAAAGGCGATTAAGAAAGCAGCAAAAGAAGGTGCTACTGTCCAGGTAATTGTAGACCCTAACAAGGACGCATTTGGCTTAGAAAAAAACGGGATTCCAAATCGTCAAGTCGCTGCAGAGCTTAAAAAAAGTGGCGCCGAGATTCGTTTTTATAACACACAAGGTGAGCAATACCATAGTAAATTTCTTTATGTAAAATCGGGTGAACAAGCCGAGCTGCTAGGTGGTTCAGCCAACTTCACTCGACGAAATATTGCAGACTATAACCTAGAAACCAATTTATATATGAAAATGCCGGCATCAAGCGAGCTAGCGACAACGGTAGAAACTTATTTTGAGCGTCTATGGCTGAATGAAAACGGACAATATACGGTTGATTTTGAAGTGTATGAAGATCCTGCACTATGGAAAAAAATCCCGTATTTCATTCAAGAAACGACGGGGCTTTCTACATTTTAACTTGATGTAAAGCGCGGTTTTGTACAAAATACAAAACCGCGCTTATTTAAATTTCATTCCTAACCCTTCTTCCAATGTAAGCTGCGCGAAACATTTCAGCATGACTATACTAACCTGTTTAGTTTATTTTTCCTTCTCAATAACTTCTTTAACGATTTTAGCAAAAACATCCGTAGTTCTAAACGTTTCTTCCAACGTATTTTCAACGCCGCCAATTTCTAATAGCACAGAATTGTTTTGAAGATGCTGATTATATGTGTTTTGTGGATTTTCACCTTTTTTAAATACCCCTCTAGATAGTCCAGGATATAATTCTTCTAATTTATCATGAAGGCGAGTCGCGAATTCCCTATTTTGGTCATAATTATTGGATGTTGTTGATACAACAAATGCAATTTTGGCATAATCTTTTCCATCAATATTGATCGTTGTATCTGATCTTTTTTGTGAATCTCTGTGTATGTCAAATACCATTTTTATACTCTCATACTCAGTTAATGCTTCTTGTAATTTCTCTCTTGATACGACATAGGAATCTTTAAATGATAATCCCCGTTCCTCTAAGATTTTTGATATATCGCTATCATCTAAGATCGTGTTAATATGATGCTCTTTTAACTTTTCACTGAATTCCTTCCCTACTAATGTTACATTTTTTGAATCGCTAAATGCTTTTCTAGGATCGGTTTCGTTAAGCTCTGGAATAAACGACTCCGTATTATGCGAATGATAAATGAACACTAATGGATCTTGTTCTTCAACAGCCGAAGCGAATGATTGATTTCCTATGTTACTTTGAACTTCAGTCATTATCTCTTTTTCACTAAAAAAGAAGAACCATGAAAATGCAGCGACAAAAAGTAAAGCGCCACTTGAAATGGCCGTTATCCTTTTAATCATTCCTTTTCGGTTCATGCTTCGCGCCTTTTGTCTTAGTTTCATTTCAGTTGATACGATGAAATCTTTACTCGGATTTTGAGGGTAGGTCTCCTTCATCGTTTCAAACAAATCCTTTTCATTTTGCATTGATCAAAACCTCCTCGGCATCAAGATTGAGTTTTCTTTTGAGTTCTTTTAATGCGCGATGATAATCAACTTTTACTTTTGATTCCGTACATTGTAGAATTTCGGAAGTTTCTTTGATGGAAAATTCATTTATTCCACGTAGTATTACGACCGCTCGATAATTCGGCTTTAACTTAGAAATCGCTCCATGTACAATCTGTTTAGTTTCCGAAATTTCAAACTCTTCATCGGGCGTGTTGTCATTCGATTCCAATAATTTAAAAAATCCGTCTTTAAAAACGGAAGCAAACTTCTTTTTTCGATAATGATCCACTGCTACATGTTTTGCTATAGAGAAAATCCATGTTTTTATACTATTTCCGTTATGAAAATTGTGTAAGCTTTTTAATACTCGAATAAACACTTCTTGGGTCATGTCCTCTGCATCGTTTTGATTTCCTGAAAAACAAACGAGAAACCGATACACGTCTAAATAATGCTCATTGTAAATAGCAACAATACTCGACTCTAAGTTCTTTAAATCAATCACGCTGTCCCCCCTTATTCTGTATTCACTTATTATTCGTATGAAGCATTAAAAAGGTTACACTTATTTTGTTTTGACACTAACAATGAGTAAATTTTCTACCGAAAAGTAAGTGCAGTGCTCCTTTTTTGGGGGAAATCGCACGCAAATGCCCTGAATTCGCACATAAACCTCTAAAATTCGCACGTATCTTGCGTGAATTCGCACATAAAACCTGAAAAATCGCACGTATCCACGCACTCCGATTATGCGTTAGTCCTCCAAAGCATGTATTAAAGCCGACTTGGAAAATCAAGCCCATATTTCGAAGATGAGCCATTATTTTGGTGTTTTTGTGAAAACGATATAGGTGATTGCTTCGCTTGTATGATTGACTTCCCTAACAGCATCGCTTAAAAAAATACATTCCGCGCCATACAGCGCGAAATGATGTCTTTTCATATGTAGATTTCCTTGAAAATATTTATCTTTTCCTATTCGCTAAAAAATCAAGTAAATCCTGCGCAATCTTTTCGCGTTCCTTACCAAGTGTTATTAAATGACCACTTTTTTCGTAGCTTATCTTTACGATTCGGTCACTTTGCGCGGCACTGGCAATCAGGTCAATGCTTTCATGAAATACGACTTCATCCAGCATCCCTTTTGCTAAAAACAATGGCTGCTTAAGTTCACTCATTTCGCGCTGTGAGCCGACGATAAACTGCTGCAGGGCAATCATTTTTTCTGTTGGGCGAGGGAAATGCTCATTTAGAAAATTTTCAAGTTCCTCTTCCGTTGCCCCATTATTTTGGAGGTAACGCTGTGAGTAGAATTCTACACGCTTTTCTAGACCGGCAATCGGACGCTCCAAAACAGGTGATGATAGGAGTGCCAATGCATTACACGTCATGTATCGGTTCGCAAGGCGCATTCCTAGCACGCCACCAAGCGATTGCCCAATGACGGCAATCTGTTTGTATCCATCATCTACTAGATGTTCAAATGCTTGCTTAGCCCCCTGCCAGATTTGATCCATTGACGAAGCGAATAATCGCTCTGGCGCGGCACCATGACCTGCTAAATTTGGTGCGTAGACCGTGTAGCCCGCTTCAAAAAGAATATGCGCTAAATGTTTCATTTCTTTCGCGTTACTCGTAAAACTATGCAGTAATAACACGGCCTGCTCACCGTTATGTTTATAAATATCTTCAACCTGTTGCATGTAAAAACTCCTTATTTATCGTCCAACCCGCGCTCATTGTACGCACTAATGCCACCGCGTACATTTGTTACTTTTTTAACACCTAGCTTTTTCAGCTTTTTGCACGTTTCTAGTGAGCGCATACCTGAACGGCACATCACGACAATTTCTTTATCCATTGGTAATGCCTCAATGCCCAGCCCGTTTGGATCATTGATAAACGGTGCGACATGCATTTTATTGAAATCACGCGCACTACGCACATCAATAAAAATTTTATCGTCGTCACGTAGCATCGTTTGTAGTTCATCTGTCGAAATCGTATTAACCCCTTCAACTGGACGCTTTTTCCAAATAACAACCGCCGCACAAATGGCGAGAAGTATAATCGATTCAATCATGTTGTTAAGCCCCCTTTATTGTATGTTTCCTATATATTAGCACGAAACAAACTTATCGTAATATAGTATCTGCACGAAATTTATTTCTTCTATTATTTTAAAAATACAATAAAAAAGAGCACATCGGAACGAAATTTCATTCCAATACACCCTCCCTTGAGGCTATGGGACTTTTTCAATGCTCTCATTAATTGAAGGCTATTTCATTTATCTGTGAAATCAATTTAAGCCATATTTGCTTGACCGTGTACATTTACACTGAGGTAAGAGGTAAAATATGGTGATTCGAGCACAAATCTCAAAAAGCGAGCATAAACACCACAATTCCGAGCACAAAAACGAAAAACCGAGCATAAGACCCGAAAACCCGAGCATATTTCACACAAGTCAGTCATGCAATAGCTCATCTAAAGCCGTTTAGGAAAATTCAACCCCAAGTTTTCGGTGATGAGCCACATATTAATTAAGATATTCACTTTTTTAAATTTGTAAAAATTATATATTTCTCACTAAGCTCCACATTTTTAATGTCAGAAACAGCGGTCATTATATTATTCTTTATTTGTTGTTCCATAGTCATATCAAGCTTGTGCTCAATCGGTAAAAAAATTACACATACTATCTTAACGATTTCACCCGGTGAAATAGGGGTTAAATTGACACTTATAGATTCTTTCTCAAGACCTGACTCATTTGTAATCATTTTTTCTAATGCCTGTTCTTCTGTAACTAAAAAGTTTGTATATTCCGCAACTGGGAGATTTGTTTTCTCTTGTTCATTAATCACTTCTGCTTTTACCTTTTCAAACTTCGAATCACCATTACATGCAACTAACAAAATGGCGCTTAATGCAATCCCAGAAGCTAATAATCTTTTAATTTTGATCATATTTCTTCCTTTCTCAAATAAATTCCCCCCGTTTTAAGCATCGATTTTCTTAAGTTAACTCCCTTTATTATTAATAAGGTTATTACTATAGAAGGAACGAAAGAACTGTAATTACACACATATGCAGTTTTACCACAAGAAAGACACATCATACAGCTAAGTGAATGGCACTATCCGTTTTCATTTTCTTATGGACTAAAATGCTTTGTTAAACAAATAAAAGACCTTTTACATCCCCTTTCATAACAATTTGAAATAAATGTCACATTCCATCTTCTTCAATTGTCTTATATAGTTAAAGGGGGTGCAAAAAATGCAGCAAAAAATACTGGTATTAAGCCAATCAAACACGATCCTAGAAAATATTGAAACATTTATTTCGAGCCACTATGACAAAATATATAAATATTGCTATAGCATTTTAAGAAATGTGGAAGACGCGGAAGATGCGGTGCAAGAGGTATTCTTAAAAGCCATGAAAAGTAATAATCTTTCATCGATTAATAACCCGAATGCGTGGCTTTACAAAATTGCTTATTTTCATTGCATGAACAAGTTAAAACGCAGAAAAATTCTCTCCTTCGTTCCCTTCATTGAGTCTGAAAATACAGTAAATATCGTGGAAAATATGCTAGATGAACAGCTTCACAACATATTAAGTCAGCTAAAGCCAGACGAACGCGCATTAGTTGTGTTACGCATTATTGAAAATTATAGTTTCGAGGAAATTGCCGCTATCATGGACAAGCCTGCGCCAACGATTCGCAAGCGTTATGAACGTTTAAAAGAAAAAATCAGAAAAATGTTCTAGAAACGGAGGGATCACATGAAAAACATGAAAGATTTTAACGATTTTGAAGAGCGATTCAAAAGCGAATATGTGCACATTCAATCTGAAAATAAACAGCACATCATTCAAAACATTTGCTCCCCATCAAAGCGAAAATCTAAAAAGTTAACCATCAGTTTTGTTATATGCATGTGCTTACTACTAGCTGTCGCAACAGTAGGTGCAATGGAATATACGGGTTTGACATTTTTTAAAGGCAACAAGGATGAAATAATTGAAATTACAAATATTAAAGAAGAAGATATGGCACCACATACAAATGGCGATGAAATTCGGCATAAAAACGCAAAATTAATAGAAACTTTGAAAAAGACGATTCCAGATGGAAAGTTTCTATATTTCAAGGATATCGAAGTTTACGAACAAACTGGAATTATTAATTTATTTAAACTGACAAATCCCCCGACAATTACTAAAATTGATGAAATCCCAAACGATATTACTCAGCATATTCATTTAGAGGATACACTTTTAGAAAACTATCATTTAACAAATGGGACACTGTTATATAAGTTTCCTGAGAATGACCTTGATCAAATGATGAAAATTATTGGGCAACTGCAAGCACAAGCAAAGCAACAAAACCAACACTATGGCATTTTACAGGGCCAGCTTATCAATGAAATCGATGCCATAACGCTCCACTATGAAACAAAGGATTTCCCTAATTGGCAAGCATTTGAAATAAGCATTGATACGATTAATACGCGTGTAGAAACAACAGAAAATTTATCAAATTATGTGCCTTTAAATAACGAACTAGGGATTGAAATGTACTATAGTGAAGAAGATCGTACGTTACGCTTTATTATGCAAGCACCTTCACAAAATTATCTCATCACCGTTCGCAACCCAATCATATCTAGACAAAATGTTGATGTACAGCGCTTTATAGAGGTTGTGAAATCATTAACGGGGAATGAATAATTATATACTGACTTCGTGATCATTATCGATTAAATAGAACCAGTAAACGGTATTGGGCTTAGTTTGCTGGTTTATCTTTTTTTCTAGCAATGAAAATCGTTAGTGATTGAATGTCATAATTTTGTCATAAGCAATAGGTTTTCAACACGAAAACAGTGAAAACTCACGCATAATTCGCTACAATGTAAATTGTGGAATTATTAACTAGAAAGGAGAATCGTTAAATATGAAAACATTCTTATTTTCGATTTTAGCTGCATTGTTATTATTCGTGCCAAACGCAGCGGCACACACGTATATCAGTGAAACAACCCCACAGGACGGCTCAACTGTAACAGAAAACGTACAGCAGGTCGTGCTTACTTTTGAAGGGAAAATTGAGGAAGGTAGTACGTTTAAAGTGGTAGCAGCAGACGGTACAGAATACACTCCGCAATCGATTTCACTTGTGGATGGTGTTTTAACGGGTACTTTTGATCCCGCACTTCCAAATGAAACTTATACAGTAAAATGGAATACCATTAGTCAGGATGGTCACCCTCTGTCTGGTGAATTTGGCTTTACAGTGGATGCTCCAATCGTAGAACAACCAACTGAAAACGTAGAAGAAGAAAGTGTTGAGCAGGAGTCGGTTGAACCTGTTGAAACGACTGAACAAGTAAACGATAAGGATGCCGAAAAATCGAATTCTCCGTTAATGCTTGTAGGTGGTCTTTTAGTCATCATAATAATCATAAGTATAGTTGCATTAGCAAAGCGTAAAAAAGCGTAATGATGACTCTTATTGTAGTAAGTCAGTTTATTTTGTATGCAAGTTTAAGTGTTTTAATGGGTACATCTATTATGCATTGTATCCCTGAAAAATACCGCCCAGGCTTTCAAATTGCTCCAAAATGGCTCGTATTAAGCGTCGTTATTATTCCGATTGCAGCTTTTCTTCCGAATCTTCAGCTGCTTTCGATTTTAGGTCCACAATTTGGCGTAGTGGATTCGTTATGGATGATTGTTTCGAAATATAAAGTGGGGCATGCTTGGCTTGCGATTTTTGTATTTGCGTTATTGCTCATAGTAATTGTGCGCTCAGCAACTAAAAAAGCATCAACTTGGCTTTATGTATGTGCCATTTTCGTACTAATGGCCATCATGGCAGCAATCGGCTATGCCAGTCATGCGGCTTCGATGTCTGGGATGGGTGGCTCCTTTCTCGACTTTATACATTTATTAGCAGTCAGTGTGTGGCTTGGTATTTTAGTAATCGTTGGCTATTTTTCAACGGACTCGAAAAATTGGAGCGCCTTTTTGCAATGGTTCTCCCCTACTGCACTTGCTGCCTTTACATCGATTGCGATAAGCGGTGTTTTAATGATGGAGGTAATCGTCCCTAAATACGTAACAAGCTGGGCAAGTACATATGGGCAATTTTTATTTATCAAGCATGTGTTACTTGTACCATTAGCCATCATTATTTTAGGCAATGGACTACTGATAAAATTAAAAATCAATCAGCCGCTATTTGAACCACGCACTTGGGTGAAAATCGAGCTAACATTACTTGCGGCTATTTTAGTAGTAACGGCTATTTTCACTGAGCAACAGCCGCCAAACTTTACGGTCGAAGCCATTTCACCGTTTTTCGAATTATTTTATCAAGATAGCGTTGCAGCTGGAATGAGAGCCTATTTACAAATGACTGGAATAGGCTTAATGTTCTTCCTGTTAACTGCAGTCTTTATCGGGTTGACCATTGTCAGTTATGTGAAACAATTGCCAACAATTGTAGCATCGGCTATGACTGTAGCTATCGCGTTATGCTTTTACATGGGCTTTATGTCGATTGTATTTTTTAAATAACGAATAATAGAAGTTGTTGACTTGGAATAAGGATTAATTATAATACAGCTTTAAATGATGATTCTTTTAGAAAATCATAGCCCTTTTTTGAACAAGATTGTTCAAAAAGGGGCTATTTTACATTTCTTTATAGAGTTTTTAATAATAAAGATTGAACATTTTCGAAATCGAATATTCAACTAAAGCCCCCTAAAGTGAATAATATACCGCTTATCGCTATCAAACTAATTCCAGAAATAAAAAATATCATTCAAATCCTCCACCTAAAAATCATATGTGTTACTTCACTATTCCACAAAATGATAACATAACAATGTGGCTCGATTGTTGAACACTAGTTATACAACACGCTATAAAATTATTAAATATCCAATGAAATATCATCATGGTTCAAATCCGCTACAGTGAATATTCTTATTAAACTAACCTGCAGTTAACTTAATAAAATTTTATATGCTAGCTAGATTTTCACCTTCAATTCAACTTCCTGATTGCAATACTCCTCATAAAGTAATTTCATTGCATCAATAATTATTTCGTCAGCTAATTTTTCTATAAATCGATTTGGTAAATCCTTTGCACCTAAAACAAATAATAACGGGTTTTTGGAAAACTCACCTATTATCCCAATATCAACTACTACATTATCTAATCCACCAGTCATATGATTTAACAAGTGGCTTGGTATACCTTCAATATCACCTCGTTGCCTAACTAAACCATTAATAACTGGAATCCATAAATCAGGATTAGTTTTGTATCCTTGATGTATTAATCGTAAAAGTTCTAACATCTCACTCAATTCTCCATTGTTATCCAAGTCTCTGGCATTTTGAGTAATATTTATGCTTTTAAAATATGATTTTATTTTACCGTTAATCAATTCCCATCCACCACAAAATTGAACAATTCTCTCAGCGACAAAGCTATCGTGACAAGCTATCATAACTTCCACCGCATCCTGGAGTTTCAGGTTTTCTCTACTTTGAAAGTGTGGATACACTTCGTTGCTATCCTCTTTTGGATTAAAAATTACATCTTCAACAATGTCATTCCATTTATAGTGTCTTTCTTCAATCAATTTTACGATACAAAAGGCAATCGCAACTTTTGCAGCTGAAGCAAGCGGCACTAATAGCCCTTTATTTAACGATAAAACTATATCCTGTTTTACTTGAGAATAAACAATAATCCCTACTTCACCTGACTCTAGCTCCTGTAATTTTTCAAGAATTTTATCCATATTTAAACCCCACTTCTCAGTATTTTCGCTTCACTAGTTTTCTTTGTAAACTTGTCCTTGATCACCTAAATTGCAACATTAGTTTAAGTTCATTTCTTCACACTCTTTAATATTACATTAACATAAATATCCAATAAAAATATCATCTAACCTCTAAGAATTCTAAAGAGGAAACATGATTTTATTCAAACTTTATTACAAATTATCGATTTTTTAAAAAAATCAATTGATTCTATCGTAGTCATCTTTTGTTAAACTGAATACAAAATGGTCTACATAATTATTGTATAACCACTCAACACTTCTGAGACAACCTTCTTTCTGAAATCCGAGTTTTTCAGGGATAGCTAAACTCTTATGATTTTTTGTGGCAACCCGTATTTCGATTCTATTTAACTTTAATTCATTAAAGCAGTAATCTATAACTGCTTTACAAGCATTTGTCATTAATCCTTTCCCTTGATATCCTTCTCCTAACCAATACCCAATAGAAGTTGATTTATTAGCCCAATTTATATTATGTAATCCTATAACTCCCGCAAATTCTCCTTTATACCAAACCCCTGCTTGAAACCCATTATTGTTACAGAATTGCTTCAAAGTACCTTCAATAAATTGCTTCGAATCGCTAATAGTTTTCGTGAAATCAACCCAAGGTAACCATTCACGTAAATATATTCTCGATTGATCAGTTAATGAAAAAAGGGATTCTGAATGTCTCACCTCTAATAATCGCAATTCACTTTCATCATTAATCTTATATCTAAACATATTGTTCCCCTCCTAGAAATATATTTATATACACATATAAGTACAAAAAACAAACTGTTAAATCCTTCTTGTTCTGAACTACCGGCACTTAATACTACCCAGATCAATTCAATTATTATTTCTCATATTTTACGTAAAGAGTTATTCCACAATATGGCCCTATAATGGAATATGGATAACTAATATTTCACATGCAAATTATCTTGTAATATTTTCTCTGCAAGTTTAATGTTTTCTTTTAGAAATATAGGTAGTTCCGTATGAGCAAGAACCTCTGAAGTAGTCATCCAAATAACATCATCCACTTCTTCAGTACTTTTAGCGTAAGGTTCTCCAGATTTATGATGACATAGGAAAACTATATCGATTACATTTATCCCTGATTCGGTAACGAAGGAGGAGCTATTTACATATTTAATACCTGTAATTTCGCTACCTACTTCTTCAAAAATTTCTCGCTTTAACGTTCTTTCCAGAATATCAGATGAATCACCTTCAATTTCACACTTTCCGCCTACTAATGAGAGACCCCCACCAGCATGCTCCTCCTTTTCACTTCTACGGATTAAAAGCCATTTCTCATTGCGACGAATTGCCCCTTCTACATTTACTACAAACATAAAATACCCTCCTGAAATTTATACTTTATCTTCCACAATCTGGCCCAATTCATTACGAAGTCGCATTCAAATGTTCAATCTTTTTTATAAAACTACAGATTACTCGGTAAAGTAACTTCCTTTAGAATAGTTACATTCCAAGAAATAATGGTAGTACTATCTAGGACATTGTTTTCTTGGATGTTTTGAAACAGTGTTTTAATGCTTTCTTCTTCCTTAGAATTATCGAAAGAATCATAGATGCTTTTGGGGTTTGAATATGGTTCATTTGGACATTCAATTAGACCATCAGTGGTTAGAAATAGGCGATTTTCTCCCTGTCTTAATTCTCTTTTTCCTACACTGTAACAAGGTACTTCTTGTTCAAATGTATTGACTTGTCCTATCCATTCATAGAATTGTCTTTGATTTACTTGGTATTGACCTAATGCAGATAATTCTGGGTGAAATAAATAAAGAACGCAGTCGCCAACAGAAAACCACCAAATATATTTATCTTTTCTAACAACAATTAAACATGCAGTTTCACCTTGGACATTTCGGCAGGTAGATATGAATTCTCTAGATTGGAACATGCTTAAAATTTTTTCTTCTAGCGTCTTAAATGTTTTTTGAGATATTTTCATAGACAATAAATTCTTTATTTGAATCTTTTCATTTTCGAATAATTCTACTATTTTTTCGGCACTCTCGGCTGTGTTATGTGCATCTAAAATAATAACGAACTCCCAATCTTCGTTTTCGTTCAACCATACAAGGCATCCATCTTCATTCTTATATTGCCCTGCATTTGAATTTCCGCCATATCGCCCTACAATGATATGGTTTACATACCTTATGTTTTCTCTATCCACGAAGTTTTCCTGACTTCCAACCCAACTAAAATCTTTGATACTATTATTCATATTGGTTATTCTCTAAGTATGTTTTTAAACGATTACAAAGATCAATCACTTCATTGTTACTACCCATAGGAGCATCCTCCCAATCGTAAACTTCCATCGGTCCCCAATGCTCTTTTGGTGTGTTAGGATAACGAGCAACTAGGTGCATATGAAGATGTGGAACAGAATTCCCCGAAACAAGTGAGTAGATATGTTCAGCGTTTTCTGAATCTTTTAGTGCTTTACTAACTCTAGCCATAATGATACCGAAAGCTTTTGCTTCTTCTACTGTCATTTCAGCAAGTGTCGGTGCGTGTCTTTTTAGGTCAATCATAATATGACCTATATAGTTGGGTTTACCATTTCTATCAATGTGTCCCACATACACATGTTCATCTTCATAGATCATAACCCCAGCTGTTTCGATATTCCCTGCGTGTTTATTGCAAATAAAACAGTCCTTCATAGAAATCGCCCCTTTTTAGTGTTTATAGAAATATAACACAACATTTGGATAATATCCCCATTTTTATTACTTTTCAGAAAGGGCGACTTATTATGTAAAAAAAAGGAGACACGAATTCAAATGCGAATTGTGCCTCCAATAAGATTGTTATTTAATGTTTCTACCCAATTACCAAACTCGTTGATGAACGCTACTAGGGGCTAGATGATCACGCCTTTTCAAACGCTAGCTTAATCCCAAAGCCAATGAGTACTATGCCCGTCACCATTTCGATTGCGGCCTGTGTTGATGGGCGCTTCATAAATGTGCGGATTTTGTCGAGTAACACCACATAGAAGAAAAACCATGCAAATGTCAGGACCGTATAAATAATGCCCATCACTAAAAATGACCAAAATGCATCCGCTCCAGGTGATAAAAATTGTGGTAAAAACGTTAAGAAAAAGACAGCAACCTTTGGATTGGTAATATTCGTGATAAATCCTTGCTTAAAATACGTATTGCCCTTCGCATCGACAAGTACTTCCTCTTCAACTTGATTTTTCTTTGCACGCATACTTATAAGTGTTCGTATCCCTAAATAACATAAATAGGCGGCTCCAATATATTTAATAATTGTGAAGGCAACAGCGGATTTTACGATTATAGCAGATAAACCTGCGACTGCCGCGACCGTATGAATGGATAGCCCAACGCAAGAGCCAATCATCGTCTGCATACCGCCCTTACGTCCACCAATCACGGTATTTTTCGTGACAATCGCTGTATCTGGTCCTGGTAAAATAATGAGTAGCACACAGGCAACGATGAATAGCGTCACACTCGTCATAACGCACACCCCTATCACTTTAAAGTTTTCTGATTATTTGAATTATAACAAGCGCGGCGGGGTTTGACGAGATAAAAAAACCCCAAATGTATGGAATTATACATTTGGGGAGAAAATTACTATGGTTGTTTTACTAGTTCATATAAAGATTGCTGCTCAACTGTCAGCTTATTAATAGCTTGCTGTAGTTTACTTTGATCTTCAGCATTTTCAAGCTCTTTTTCTAACTGAATTACCGTACGCACCGCCTTCATATCCTTTTCAGCGCTATTAATATACGAATAGTTCACCACTAATTTGCGCTCTTTTGAATCCAGTGCCTTGTATTCTTTTGTAAAGACATCTAATTGCTGTTCAAAATTGGCTAATTTCTCTAACTTTGAAGTACCTTCTAGGGTAACGAAGTATTTACCGCTGACAATTATTTCACCAATACGAGTATTTAAATCAGATGCTGCTCCCTTCGCTTCGTCCATCCAACTGAAAAGAATTTCAGAGTACATACCTGTTCCATCTGTATTAGGGTAAGTGCTTAATAATTGCTGCTGTACTTGCGTTAATTTTAAATAGCTCTTATAAATCGAATCCTTTTGTGAATAAGTTGGATTCTCACCAAGCTTCACCATTTTGGCAACAAAGGAATCAACCGTTTTTACATCCTTTTCCATTGCTTGATATTGTTTATAATATGTTAATGTTTTGAGCTGTGTAGTTGATAAATATTGCAATTGCTTTTGAAGCTCTTTAAATTCTACGATATTATAATTTCCAACCTCGAAAAAGTCTGTCAACAAATCATTAAGTTCTTGTAAAGTTGACGAACCTGATGATGAATATTTATCGCTTACTTCTGTATATGTGCCAAAAATCAAGCCTTTTTGGACAGGTTGTAGCTTATCAAATGATTGTTTAGCACTGGCGAATTTTTTCTCGTCGCTCACAGCTAATAAGCGTTTTTTTACAGAATCCGCCTTCGATAAATGGCTAGATGCTGTTGAAATAAGGGCATAATTATGCACCAATTTTTTCTCGAACGAGTTTAAAGATTTATACATTGATTTTGCTGTATTAATCGCCAGCTGTAAATCCGCATCCGTATTCATGCCACCACTATTCGCTAGCGCCGTACTTTCTGCCGTCTTTAATAACTCAGCGATTTTTTCAATCTGTGACACTACTTCACTACTTTTACTGCTATCATACTCACCTTTACCAGCAAATTCCTCATCATCAATAATCGCAGTAATACTGGCGATGGCACTCTTTAACGCATCACCATCTACTAAGCTTTTTTGTTCGATTGTTAGCTTTGTATAGGCTTTATAGGCAGAATTGTATTTACTATGCGCTGATTTCATTTTACTAATATACTTTGAACGGTTTTCATCCCCTTCATAGTTTGTCGCCTCTGCTTCTGCTTCCTCAGCCTTTACAACGGACATCGCTACACGTTTCGCCGCAGATACATCTTTTTTCACTTGGCTTACCGATTTATAGTTTGTCACTAGCTTTTTCTGTTCAGAAGTTAGTAGCTTATAATCAATGGCAATTCCATCTAACTCACTCTCTAACGTTTCAATATCAAGTGGGTACTCTTTACCTGTGCCAGCTGTTGGTAAAATATCATTAATTCGATCAATAAGATTTTGTACTGCTTCTTTAGCATCTTCTTGATTCTGTTCTTCATCGTCCGTAAATGGATTTAGTAACTTCTCCATTGTATCTACTGATATTAATGATGCTTGAGCTAAGTTTAATTTATTGTAGGCCTTTTCTGCGGCAATAATTGCACTTGCCTTCTTCTTATCAGTTAATGTGCTAATTTTATTTATTTTTTCAATAACCTCGCGTGCTTTTTTCACATCCGCTTGTGCTATTTTTAACACATCTGTTTTGAGTAGTGCCTGGTACGCGTTATCAAATGTTTTTGCCTCGTCTAAATATTGCTTAATTTTTTCCTCGAAAGCTTTTAGTTCCACAAAGTCATTTGAATCGTTATCGAAAACAATTTTATACTTGCCATCAAAAACCTCATCTGTAACTTTATCATTAAATGCCTTGACTGCTTTGTTCGTTACATAATCAATATCATTATCACCAATTTTTACAATCCATTCATGCAATTGAGCGATTGATGGGGCAGCATTATCTACTTCAAATAAATGATAAATTTCCTTTTGTTTTGCTGTTAATTTATTGAAAGATTGGCGCAATGAATTAACCGATTTTAATAATTCCGCTTGCTTAACAGTCGTATCTATACCCGATACGAGGTTTGTATAATCAGAATTAAGTTTGCTAAAGTCCTTTGTTAACGGTTCTACTACTTTAAAGGCTTGCGCGTATTCCTCTAGCTTTGAATAATTCGTAATCGCCGATTTGGCACTGTCATTTAATTGATTATAGGAATCTAATAATCCATTTACTTTAGCTTGTAAATCTGTATATTTTTTAAACTCAATTAATTTGTTAATGTTATCGATTAAATCTTTGATAGGCTCGTTACTAGTACCAATTCCAATCGTCGTACTATCTACAGTAGCGATATTTGGAACTGAAATGGTTACCGTTACTTCAAATCTTTCATACCCTTGCTTTTCGCTATCTACCGGAATTGTAAAGGTCTTCCCTGTTGCATTTGGCAAAGTAAACTGGTTGTCATTCCCATTAAATGCTACCCATTTATATTGCACCTCATAATCTTCAGCACTTAAGATCTCGCCACCATTCCCAATAATTTCCGAATGGTCTATCTGAATCTGATCGCCTGGTAAAAGTTCAGTCGAAAGTGGGAGTTCTGTTTGCTTACCATTTACTTTTACTGAATAGGTAACCGGATTTGAGCCAAATTTAAGCTCATCAATTTTTACAGTTTTCTTATAAGCTTTTCCTGATTCTGTTTTTACAACAAATAGAATTTCTTTTCCTGAAAATTCAATTGGAATCTCTAAGTCAATAGCGTTTTCACCGACTAATAATTTGTATTGACTTCCATCTACTAAATACCATTCATAGCCCGAAATCACTTCATTTTTATCTGGAATATTTAAGCTTTTCATCGTGATTGTTGAATTAACTCGAGGTGAATTAATACCTTCTTCATATCCAACATCAGCTGTTAAAGTACCAAGTGCTTCTACCGTAATTTCTTTAAAATATTTCTTCTGTCCCTCTGTTGTCACAATAAGCTTTACAGTTTTTCCTTCTGCATGAATAGGAAGCTTGATTTCAGCAGTTTGAGAACTAGCTGTTGTTGCGTCGCCAACAAACCATTCATAGGAAACAATTTTATCCACTGTTTCAGTAGTTGTTCCGTCTTCAGCTGTAGTAGTCGTTTTAATTTCTGTGAGTGCTGCATTAACCGTATCTCCTACTGAATATGTACCATCTTTAATTAACTCATCCTTTTCAATAGGTAGAATATCCTCTGCACCGACCATCACCGGCACAACAAATGCTGCTGAGGTTACGGCTGTAGCTGCCAATATTTTCTTGTAATTCATAAGACATCTCTCCTAACTTTTCCATTTCAGTATACATAACATCTTCTACATTTTGGTTAATCCTAAGGAATTTACTATAATCCTGAGATAACAAAGATATATGCAATAGTTCTAATACATAATCTACCTCTAATATCGGAAATAATGCTTAAAAGATTAGTAAAAATTTATGATTTTTGCCAACAAAAAAACTGCACCCAAATTGAGTACAGTTGATGGTTGCTTATTTACCTTGCTTTATCAATGCCTCAAGGTCCGACACAATTGTGTCGTATGGCACCTCGGTATTCCCTGATTGAACGCCGTTGTAGTTTTTCACTGCGACACCGTTTTGGTCAACTAGGAAAAAGGTATTCGCATGAATAGGGTTTTCAGTCTGTGCAACAACCGCTGTTTTAAACGAGCCTTTTGCATATTGCTCGATAAATTTTGGGTCATAGCCGTTTAATAAATACCATTTGGATTCATCTGCGACGCCATAATTTCCGATGTATTTTGTTAATACATCCGCTGAGTCTGTATTCGGATCTACTGTAAAGGCGACAATTTTATAGTCTTCAATCCCTTTTTCAATTAGCTCATCTTGAATCATTTTCATGTTGTACGTCATCGGAGGGCAAATATCTGGGCATGTTGTATAAATAAACATCGCTAGCCATGGCTCACCCTTTAAATCGTCCAGTGAAACAGGATTACCACGGTGGTCTTGCACATTAAAATTATCCAGCTCAAAATTAGTCGTTGCTTTAAATTGGTAGTTGCTACAAGCGCTTAGTACAAGCACCAGTATAGTTACTGCAGCTAGTAGTGCGAATCGTTTTGTCATGTCTCTCTCTCCACTCTTCCAATCATTACCTTCATCTTAATGTAAGTTTCCAAGTTGTACAATAGTAAATACTCGAAAGTTTCATTGCAAATTTGTGAAATTGAAGTTCACAATTCACTGTTTTTCCGTGGTGCATTCAACGAAACGAGTGCGGTATGAATCGCCTCAAGCTTCGTTTCAATACGATATAGCAAATAAAATGAAATAAAGATTGGAAACGTTACGTCTTGAACAAGCGCAATCCATTGTTCCATGAAATTCCCCTCCTTTTAGAATGAAAAAACCGGCAAAGTCTGTACTTTACCGGCTTCTTTGATTATGCATTTAATTCAAATTCAGTTACATTTCGCTCGACGATTTTCGCTGTTTTCTTCACATTGAACAACAACCCTTCACGTGAAAAAATACCTTGGTCGACAATCGTTTGCATCGCTGCATTTACCTCAGCTTCAGTTAAGCTAGCTTTTGGGTTGGCGACATTGAGTGTCATCGTCTTCCCCGCCGAATTTGCAAATGTCATTTGTAATACTTGTGCCATGTCCTTCACCTCCTCCCTCTAGTAGCAAAACCTATTGTGCAACTAGATCTTTTGTGGTTTTTACTGTTTCAATATACGTGTAGTCCGTTAAACCGACTAACGCCTGTGCAACTGCTTGAATTTGAGCAGCAGTGACATTATTTGAAACATTGCGGTACGTAGAACTGTTGATAATTGGCTCATCATTAGCGTCTAAACCTGTTTCGTAGTACACCGAGATTGTCGAACTTAAGAATCCGAAATCGTTCATGTTGATCACCTCCTTACCTTATATATGTCATTAAAATTTGAAAAAAGGGAAAGGTCGGTGAAAGTTTTTTTGACTTTTTTTCGTTTTGTAGACGTATCACCGAAACAGGGAATATTTTCTACATTGGCATTAGGAGGTG
Source organism: Solibacillus daqui (assembly GCF_028747805.1). Lineage (NCBI taxonomy): Bacteria > Bacillati > Bacillota > Bacilli > Caryophanales > Caryophanaceae > Solibacillus > Solibacillus daqui. The sequence continues at coordinate 1,659,715 of NZ_CP114887.1, read as the reverse complement.
AGCTAACGCATGTCCTTTTATACTGGATACGTGCGGTTTCTGAGATTTGCGTGCGGGTTTCCGTGGGATACGTGCGAATTTCAGGATTTGCGTGCGGGTTTCCGTGGGATACGTGCGAATTTCGGGATTTGCGTGCGGGTTTCTGGAATTTATGTGCGTTTACCCCATAAGCTCCATTTCTATTAAATAAGAATTAACTCACCCGCAGCTATTGGGGATGAACATTATGCATGAAATCGCACGAAATAATGGCTATCATTATGTGAATTTGTGGGTATTATTGAAAAATTTATACTTTCTATCAACGAAAAATTATATAATAGATTTTAGTGAGAAAAAGAGGTGAGTAATTGTGGGCTTAGAAGGTTGGTTTTTATGGTTTATCGTATTTTGGGTATTTGCGTTAGTGGGACTTATGGGCATCGGAGGCTTTTTCATGTTCCGCAAGTTTTTAAAATCGCTTCCAAAACAAGATGGCAAATCCGATTTAGATTGGCAAAATATTTATTTAGATAAAACGATTCATCTATGGGGTGAAGAGGAAAAAGAGTTACTTCGGGAGTTAGTGAGCCCTGTACCAGAGCTATTTCGTCAGGTAGCAAAGGAAAAAATTGCGGGTAAAATTGGCGAAATTGCATTAACTGAACATGCAACGAAAATCAATACGGATTTAATCATTCGGGGCTATATTATCGCTTCACCAAAACGCGATCATAAGTTTTTACGAAAGAAATTAAACGAAATGAAAATCGATACAACCCCTTACGATCATTTATTTGAAGCTTAAAAAAGGTGCTGCGCGAAAAGTAAATACTTCTCGCGCAGTGCTTCGTTCATGTATTAATTATCCGCTGCAGGCGGTGCTTCTGCGGTGGTCGAAATAAAATTTCCACCATCCTCGGCGCAAAGGAGGTGTCCCAGAATCACTTCTCGGACACCCCCTTTTTTATGCAACAATTTGTGATTTCTCAAGCTTTTTGTATTTTATGAGCATGCCAATTCGCCAAGGTAACAGCATCGCGAATGCTAATATGAAGAACATTCCACCCAATTCGCCTACATCAAAACTATCAGCAAATATTACTTTCATAATAATACGGAAAATTAATAATCCAATTAATATAAAAGGAAACGCTTTTGATTGCTTCATATAAATTGCGCCTTCACGTACTTCGAATTTTGACGTGGCAATTAATATCGTAGAGAATACTAAGCCTACCGCTACTGCTTCTAAAATTTGTGGAGGTGCAACACGAAATTCCTCGAATAAAAACATCGATGCACCCGTTGACATGGCAATAGGTGGAATGAGTATTTTTTTCGCGTTTACTGGCTTTTTTTGAGCTCGTATGCGAATAAATAACGCGAATGTTCCCATTGCTGCAGCCATTATCGTCGTTCCTATTAATAAATAGTAAGCAGGTATGTTGTCAAACATCCTATCCCCCCTCTAATGTTGACTGGAATATGTTAAGTTGAGGACGTTAAATGCAACCATCTTTAATTGCTCTTCTTGGAAAGGTTTCGTTATAAAATCCTTCGCGCCACTTTCAATTGCAGCCTTCACCTTTTTTTGCTGGCCAAGAGCCGTGACCATAATAATCTTCGCCTCGACATCCTTTTCAACAATAATTTTCACTGCTTCAATCCCTGTCATAACAGGCATCGTGATATCCATCGTGACAAAATCTGGTTTTAATTGATCATATAATGCGACCGCTTCTTTTCCGTTTGCCGCCTCACCTATGACCTCAAAGCCCCATTCTTTAAACATATTTCCTATAGTGACACGCATAAACAGCGAATCATCGACAACTAAAACTGTTGGCATTTAGCAACCACACTACTTTCCTTAGTATAACACGCAAAAATTGCGCACGAAACTATTAGAACCCTGTAAAGCCTCCAAAAATTGAAGTAAAAATCGTGATGATGTATGTAAGTCCATCAAAGAATAATAAAATTCCGACAGCAATCATAATATAGCCACCAATTTTCACGATTTTTTGACTATGCTCACGAATCCAGTTCATACGAGAGATGAAGAATGATAACGTAAAGAATGGGATTGCAAAGCCTAAATAATATGCAAGCATATACCACATCGCAGAATCAGGATTAGTCCCACCTAGCGCAATAATTGACATTAAAATCGGCCCTGTACACGGCGTCCAACCTGCCGCAAATGATAAACCAATTAATACCGAACCAAAATAGCCCGATGGACGATGTTTAAATTGAAATTTGCGATCCTTCATTAAAAAATCAATTTGTAATAAGCCAACGATCATTAAGCCAAATGTCACGATTAAAATCGCCCCAATTTGGCGCATTAAGTCTTGATATTGCCAGAAAAACTCTTGTGCAAATGATGTACCAAAGCCAATTGCAATAAAGATAATCGAAAAACCAAGTAGGAAAAATAAAGTATGTAAGATAGCTCGTTTTTGCATCATCCCTCGCTCGCCTTTAAGCTCGTCTAACGTCATGCCGGTAATATACGACAGAAATGCAGGATAAAGCGGTAAGGTGCATGGCGAAATAAAACTTAAAAAGCCAGCACCAAACGCTAAGATGACATTTAAATCTGTGTTCATGCTGCTCAAATCCCCCTCACATTGATGCATCAATCGTACCAAATTTTCACAAACATTACCCTCTTTTCGTTTGTGAACATTTTTTGTCTGGGAATCGTACGTCAACCTCCGTAACAGGTTGACGTACGATTTGCGACGAAAGCGTAGCGACAGGAGCACTTTTTTTACACCCTAACCTCCGTTATAGGTTAGGGTGGGATTTGCGACGATAGCATAGCGACAGGAGCACTACTAGCAGAAACAATCAACGAATCATATCAATTACAAAGAGGCTCGAATAGATAATTGACGTAAACACGATAACGATGACAATGGTGATCGTTTGAAAACGAACAAGCCACCGCCAACAGCTTTCTTCCGGGTGATTTTCTTTCCATTTCATTACAGCTTTAAAATTGATAAACCAGCAATGAAGCGTAATGATCAGTGACGGCGCAAAATACAAAGCGCATAATAGTATCACTTGTTGCAATGTTGAAATTGAATACTTGCCATAGCTAATGATGAAGTATGGTACGATAAACCAAAAGACGGATGTAAAAATTAGCACAACCCCGACTAAAAAATGGAGCCACAAATATTCATGATGCGTTTGACGAAAATATTTTAATGCTATTTGCATGCCCTTCACCTACTTTTTAGTTTACTATTCCCTGCATTTTATGTATTTAAAACCAGATTGGTGTATGAATTGTATAGGGGCCATTTAACTTGCTACTTCAAATAGTAAATAATACAGCTTGCATGCAAAAGCCAAAAAACACGGCAATAAAAGTGTTTTTTGGCTTCAGTAAGTATTTCCAAATTTTTATTTTGGAACGCATTTTTTACTTTGGTTTAATTCAATGATGAAGCTAACTATTAATTTCAAACCCTCCGACATTCACGATTTTAATATTGAAAGGGTCACTAATTGATGATAATTTTAGTTCCATTGAATTTAAAAGATGCATCGCTTTTTGTTCTATTTCCAACGCTACCTTTTGTGCTTGTTTATCCGAACCTTTTAAAGATGTATGAATGATAATGTATTGCTCCGATACTGTACTTATATAATTAATTTCATGGTAATCCTTAAGACCTGACATTAACGTTTCGAGCATCTGCTGAGATTCTTTGTTGATAACTTCATTTATATCGCCAATCATATTAAATCTGTTAAATACAATACTATAATCCTTTAAAACCGTGCTTTTAATTTCACTTCTTACTAGAGATTCCATGTCCGTTTTAACAGAATTGAAATACGCTTCATCCCCCACTACTTGTAATACTAATTGATTGTTTGAGGTTGTTTTCACGTCAACTCCTACATATCGTTCATGTAGTTTTTCAGCTATCATATTTAATGTAGCTTGCTCTATAGAAATGAATGGTTCTTGAATGACTTCATGAGCATCCAATGTGGACGGGATTTTCAACAAGTACAATAAGATTACACCCACTATGAATAGTACAGCAGCAATCCATATCTTTTTTAACATACGATGCCTCCTGTTAAAAAGATATGTCGGAAAATCCCTAAAAAACACTTTTCCTGTTGAAAGCTACGAAACGTTTTTAGGTAACGTTCCATCTTGAACAATTGCGCCAAGTTGACTTGTTCAAATAACTCTCTCATCCTGCCAACTACCTAATAGCTCTTCGAAAATGAGTCTCGGTGCAGATTGCTGGTCATTTCGTAGTTGGCTTTTTACCACCACCATAATATTTAACCTCGGAACAATAAATATATATTGTCCAAATATACCATTAGCATAGTAATAATCAATCGAGGAGTTAGTTTTAGTATTTTCATAAGTCCATAGCTGATATCCATATCCATATATTCCTTCTTTTGTGGTTGTAGTTTGCTTATATGGTCTTATTGCCTGAATGAGCCAGTTGGATGAAATCACCTGATTTGAATTAAATCGCCCTTCGTTTAAAAATAACAATCCAATCTTCACCATATCCTCTAAATTTAACGAAATGCTAAAACCACCCCCATGAATTCCTTGTGGGTCCCTTTGCCAAGTGTATTTATTTATCCCTAATGGAAAGAATAAATTTTTTTCAGCAAATGAAGCGGTGGAAATTCCAGAAATTTTTTGTATTATCGCACTTAGTAAATGAGAGTCTCCAGAATTATATTGAAAGATTGAACCTGGTTTATGTATAATCGGTTGTCCTAGTATGAATTTAACCCAATTTTTTGATCCTTGGAAATTCCCTACTTTTAACCCCGAAGTCATGGTCAGCAAATGAAATATTGTAATTTCTTTCTTTTGCGGATCATTAGACTCTAATATTTCTGGAAAATAGTTTTGAATGGGTTCGTGAATATTTTTTATTAATCCTTTATCTACCATAATTCCAATTAATATAGAAACAATGCTCTTTGTAATGGAATAAACCTTTGACGGCTTTTCTACGACCTTTTTATTCTTCAAGTATTCGTAGATCCGTGTATTCCCTTTATAGATGACAAAAGCTTCAATTCTAATACTTTTAAGTTTCTTTTCTAACTCATTAAAAGATATTTTACTCATACCTTTTTTATCCCCCTTTCACAAATACCATGCTCGAATTACCATATGTATTCAATTTTGCTTGGGATTATTCCTCCATTAAATGGCCCTTAAATGATATAGGCCTATTGCTTTTTCCGTTATCATCCATATTTATTTCATTCTTTCTGATAAATTAAATTACGTATTTTCTCTAGTCCTTTCAGATTTATGTAATTATGTTATTGTGACATTATTATCTTATTCTTGAGTAAACATTCATCAAAAGATAGTATATAGTTTGGGATATAATTAGGAAGGAGACAACATGGATAAACGTATATATTTTTTAATGATTCTATCCTTTATAATAGGTCTGGTTGAACTGATTATTAGCGGGATTTTAGATTTGATTGCAGAGGATTTACATGTAAGCATCGGCCAAGCAGGTTTGCTAATCACTGTTTTTGCTGTCATTTTTGCAGTTACATCGCCAATTTTACTTGTCATGACAGCTAAAATAGAAAGAAAAAGGCTAACATTAGTTTGCTTGTACATTTTTTTAATTGGTTGTATCGTAACAGTATTTGCACCTACTTTTTCTATTTTGTTTATAGGAAGAATTATTTTAGCATTAAGTGGAGCGCTATTAATCATATTGTGTTTAGTTATGGCTCCTAGCTTAGTAGAAGAACAGTATAAAGGTAGGGCCATTGGAATCGTCTCTGTGGGAGTAAGTGCTTCGTTAGTTTTAGGGGTACCGCTCGGGCTTATCATCGGAGATAATTTCGGCTGGAGAGCACCATTCGTACTGATAACTATTTTAACAGCATTATCTATTATTGGGGTTCATGTATTAATGGGAAGAATACAACCGAAACCTCAAATTCCATTGAGGAAGCAGCTTTTAGCATTTAAAAATTACAAAACCACATTAGGGCTAACAACGACATTCCTCTATATGACAGGCCATACGATTATGTATGCCTATTTTAAGCCTTATTTAGAAGCAACCTCTGATTTTAATGCTACTTGGATTAGTGTCATCTATTTCATTTTCGGTTTTTCTGCTGTAGTTGGTGGAGGTCTTGGTGGTGTAATGGCAGATTTATTGGGATCAAGAAAAACAATGATTATTGCTCTAGTCGTTTTTAGCGCTTTATTCTTTATATTTCCATATTCAACAGATTCATTTCCAGTATTCCTCATAATCATTATCATTTGGGGGATTCTCAGTTGGGCGATTTCCCCAGCTATGCAATCTTATTTAATTGAAATAGCACCTGAATCATCGGAAATTCAGCAAAGCTTGAATAATTCAGCTCTTCATTTAGGTGTTGCTGTTGGTTCAGTGATTGGGGCTGGAATTGTAGATACACTTTCAGTCGAAGTAAATCCATTTGCTGGTGGAATATTCATCATTTTATCATTCATTACTGTCGTCATTTCTATTAGCAGTAAGAAAAAAACAGCTTATAATACAAATAGAGCAACTTGAGATTTTTCAAGTTGCTCTATTTTATAGTATATTTCTTTTCCTACACGGTACCTTAGCATAAAAAGCTGTATAAACAATATTCAAAGGAAAAGCAACGAAACGTTGGTTTCACAGCATTTCTTAGCTATTTCTGTATTCCAAAACTTTCATTTGGGAACGTTTTTTAATTTTCTAATGAATAAATATGATTGTGCTGTTGTGATGATTTTAATTTTTTATAAAGGAAAATTGAATAAGTAACTAAGATTGCAAGAATCACAAATGTAAAAATATCGTCACCATCTTTAGAAGCCAGAACAATAAAAGTATTATTGATTCCATGGAATAATATTGTAACTATTAACGGTTGTCCTAATGCGATTAATAGAGCTAAAACCATGCCAGTCGAAAATGCGTAGCTTATTTGGATAATTGTACTCAACAAGTCTTGACCACCAAGAAGTTGTAAAGAATGGGTTATTGCAAATAAAAGGCTTGATACTGTAACCGCAAGTATAATCCCATTTTCTCTTAATACCGATATCATAAATCCTCTATAAATCACTTCTTCTATAAAGGCAATAATAAGTATATTAGTTATCATTACTAAAATTACATTCGAATAATCCCCTAAACTAAGCCCACCATTTCCTATATATAAAATTATTAAAATAATTAACAGTGGCATTGAATATAATAATGTTTCTTTTACTGAACGAGTAGAAAATAGGTTCAATGCTGTTCGACTTTTTTTAGAGAATAATAAAAAACCGTATAACATTAAAGCAAATGGTACTAAGCCCAAATATGAGAGAAACGGATCGTTAGTGGAAGTTATTGAAACATACGCACCATTGACAATAAAAAACGCTAACACGAGAAATTCTAAACCAATTACTTTCAAAAATTGTTTCATGTATTACGCCACATCCTCGTTGTTATAAATTGGAAATATTTTACTAAAAATATTATACACCATTAAATTATTTGAGAGGAAAAGAAGTATTCCCAAAGCGTCGTTTTGTATCCATTCATAAAAGAAAGATGTTCAGTAAAATGGCACTTTAATGAAAACGGGCGCAGATCCTTGTTACAGAATCGCCCCCGTTAGTTGAATAACAAAACTTCCAATTTGAATCAATAATCAATAGAATTGGCTATATCTAACAAGGTTTCAGGAGTAACTTTATCTGATACTCGTTTATCAAAACTTAGCATATATTGCCAATCATCTCTTTCGAAAACAAGCACATTAAATCCTGAAATAGCCATATAAGTGGCTACAATTCCTTTTTTTAATTCAAAGGTTTTTATCACGTATTTCTCTTTGTTTTTTCTAAATAATCAGCTATTCATTTGTTTTTACTTCTTTCTTTATCGTTATTTTTCGTATTGCATATACGACTACCAACAAAAGAGGTAAAAAAAGTCCGATTGATAATGTTAAAGAATTACCCGTTGTATCGTCAAAATGTTTTTGGTAGATGATATTAGGATAAATCACGAGAGAAAGGACAACGGCAATCATGCCTAACGGTAAGGTTAGAGGGCGGTAATCTTTCAAATTCAGAATTTGTGCCATCCCTAGAACGGAAGCATAAAAATAAAGGGTCGTCTTAAAATAGAGAGTGATTATCCAAAGTGATGCAATTAATCCCTCAATACGCTGTATAAAATTCCCGATATTTATCTTTTTGGTTAATTCATAGCTTGGATAAATCTCTCCTGCCGTTTTCTCAAAACCTAAAACCGTAACACTCAAAAATGTAATAATGATGATGACGATGCCGCCTATTAAGTTTCCAATTAAAAAAGCTTTTTTACCTTGTTTCATTTTATTAACAAAAGAGGGGAAAATCATTAAGAGAACAACCGCATTTACTGAAGATATTATGACGTAAAAAATGGATGATTGAACGATCTTTTTTGTCCCCATCTCATATACAGGCTGTATGTTTTCAAAGTTCATATCAGGTGAAAGGCACACCACTAAAATGAAAAAAAAGACGAAAAACACGACAATTAAGATTTCTGCAGTACGAGCGAAGGTTTCCAATCCAAGACGGACTCCCATCACCACAATCCCCGCCATAAGAATATTAAGAGCTACCATTGGAGTATTTGGCATCATATAAATGTTTAGGAATAGCCCAAAATAATACAGAAGTTCTGAAGCATATAGAAGAGATATGAGCACAAACAATACTGAAAAGGCTTTACCTATCCATCTTCCAAATAGTTTTTCAATGATTTGGACATAGGTGAGGTTAGGGAACCAATGTGCTATAGTAATGAATAGCCATATGACTAATAGACCGATTCCCGTACCAATTATAGCTGCAATCCAGGCGTCTTGCTTTGCATCGGTTGCTAATGCTGATGGCACGGTTAAGATGCTCGTACCAATCGTAAATAAAATAACTAAGACTAAGAATTGGTACGAATTAATTTTAACGTCTTGCATCATTTCATATCATCCCTTCCCCTCTACACTGTTCTTTTATTTCAACAAAAGAGAAATCAAATCATTAAGCGGTTTAAAAATAAAAGTGAGTAAATCAAATGGATTTGGAATAGGTCTTTTAAATCCAAAAAGTGTAATACTTAGACCTACCCCAATTACAAGTAGAATTGAAAACACAAGTAACTCTTTTTTATACTTTTTTTCCAAGAGTGGTGGAGCTTCAATCCACAGAATGGCTGCTGCAATCAGGAGTATTCCTATACTTTTTATCATAATTATTTAACCTCTATCTTTTCTAAGAAAGAATTACCTACTGTACCCGTATGCATAAGTTCTACGTCTACGTTAACATTCGCTGTCATTTCAGGGAATTCCTCATCCCAATTCTCTTTAAGCTTTTTCCATTCTTTCGGATTAGATCGATGAATGGCTTCACCAAATCCAAATATGTCTGACTTATACTGTTTTTGTACCGTTTCAATGGTCGATTTAATGAGCTCTTCCATCTCTTTTTCAGTATTCTTCTCTAGCTTAACAAATGTTTCTGGGTCATTAAGATTAATTTGACACTCTACTTCCCCAACATTTCCTTTTAATTTAATATTGACATCCACTTCAGGGTTACTTTGGTTTATTTTTCCTTTAATTTTAGAATCCATTTGAATAACCTCTATAGTGGCTTTCCCCTCTTCAGGACAAGATATAGTAGTTACAGAACTTTGCACTTCGTTGACGATATCATTATACCCTCTGCCTTCTCGTTCAGTTAACCAGCCCACTAGTTTATCTTTCTTAAACACCGCTAAATTATCATATTTAATTCGTGCAGAAGGAATAATCGATTCCACATTCTGTTTGCTTGATCCCATTTCTTGATCCCCTGTTACTAGTATCCCTGTTAATACAGCTTCCCTTCCACTACTTGTCATAGAGGCTATCAACTCATCTAACTTAATGCCGTTTGTTGCAGCCCAAGAAGCTTCTGACGTTTGAAGGGTGTTAAACATTTTATTGGCGGGTATACTTTCAATCGGTGTACTAACATTCAGTACTTCCTCTGCGGTCATATCCTTAGCAATTACAACAAAGAAATCAGATCGAAGTTCCCGATCTCTTGACAGTAAATCTAAGGATTTCGCTATTCCTTCTTCAGCTAAATCCTCACCTAGCACAAGTATTCGAAGATGTCCTGGATATATTTTCCTTGGAGATGTCTTTGTAATTTTTCGAATGGCTTCATATACCGTTTTTCCGTTCTCCTGAAACAGGGTGACTGGTGAACGCCCAGTACCTGTTTTCATGGTTATTTCCGAAGGTACAACCACTTGAGCAGTTACTTGGTATTCATCTTCTACTTTATCTATTCCTATTGCCAACGTAATGCCAAGCTCATTTAATTCCCTCCGGTCCCAACACCCCATAAGAATGGGGCTGAGAATCAGAAGAACAAACATGCACTTTTTCATCGTTTAACCCCCTTCGTTTTTTGGTGGTTCTGGTTTTGCAGAGGCTGAATCTTGTTGCCTAACGATATTTTGTTGATTGATTAGACGAGGTCGAGTAAACATTTTCCATATAGGCAAGCGAATAAACGTATCCTTTTGATCGGATAGATTAAAAGGAGCTAGTGAAGCCATATAAGGCACACCAAAAGAACGCAAACTGCATAAATGCAGAAGTAGAGCAATTAAACCAATCATTATTCCTACTAATCCAAAAGAAGCAGCTATTGCCATAAACCCAAAGCGTAGCATCCTGACAGAGATAGCTAAGTCGTAAGTTGGAGAAACGAAACTAGAAATGGCGGTTATTGAAACCACGATTACCATCGCAGCAGAGATGATGCCTGCTTCAACCGCTGCGGTTCCAATTACAAATGCCCCTACAATAGACATGGCTGTACCGATACTTCGTGGCATTCTTAAGCCTGCTTCACGCAAGATTTCAAAAGTGACTTCCATTACGATTGCTTCAACAAATGCCGGAAATGGGGCACCTTCTCGTTGGGCTGCCAGACTAATAAGGAGTGCAGGAGGTAGCATGGCATGATTAAAAGTTGTGATCGCAATAAATAATGCAGGTGCAAGCAATGCAATCCCGAATGCAAAAAAACGAAGGAGTCGAATAAGGCTCGCAATATCCGCACGTTGATAGTAGTCTTCTGACGTTTGAAAAAATTGAATGAATACTGCTGGAACAATTAGGACAAATGGTGTTCCATCTACAAAAATAGCTATTCTTCCTTCCAATAATTCTGCAGCTACTACATCCGAACGTTCCGTGTTAAGTATGGTTGGAAAAGGTGAATATGGTGCATCCTGAATCAATTCCTCTATATTTCCACTTTCGAGAATTCCATCAATATCTATTCTATCCAAACGCAAATGGACTTCTTTCACTATTTTGTCATTTGCAATTCCGTTGATATACATCATGGCAACATTCGTTTTCGTGCGTTTTCCAATAACTTTAGATTCCATCCAAAGATTTGGGTCTTTCACTCTTCTACGAACTAAGGCGGTATTTACACGCAAATTTTCGGAGAATCCTTCGCGGGGTCCTCTTATTACCACCTGGGAAGTTGGTTCATTTACTCCTCGCTCAACCCAATGCCTATTGGAAATGATTAAACCTTGGGCATATCCATCGATCAAAATAATCGTATCCCCCGATAAAAGTCCAGTAAAAAGCACTTCAAAATTAGTTAGTTCTTTAATTTCTCCTACTGTCATGGCATAATCTTTTAATACGCTAATCAGATTTTGTTCAGGAGAAAGCTTTTTCTGTAATTCGTCCCCTTTAATATCTAGCATGAGCGTTTCCAAAATGAAATTTTGTAATGAGGCTGTATCTGTTAATCCATCTGTATAGATAATACCGGCTTTAATAGTTTCTTCTTTTCCAATTCGAATTTCTCGAATGATAATATCTGAGCTTTTCCCAAGGGAATCTTTTATTATTTGTATATTTTCTTGAAGATTTGCTTTTAATTCGTTTGCTGAACTTGTCTCCATCATTTGGCTAGTTGAAATAGAATTGGAATGCATTTTAGAATTACTTTTCTTTCTGAAAAAGCCCATAGACTACCTCACATTTACTTTTTATTTTTTTGCGTACTATATTTAATTTTTTTTATGACTTTGCTAGCTAGGAATATATTTGATTATCCTAAAACTATTCTATTAAGATTGTTGATGAGAGATAGATTCTCGTTTTCTTTAGCATGAGGAAACTCCTTTCAACTGAAAAGTCTTAAAATACATATTTTTTTCAAACTATTTAAATCATACCACTATTATTAAATAGCAAAATTTTTTCGACAAAACTTCTAATTAAGAGACAAAAAAAGTAAACGGTAAAATACACTTCTCAAATCTACCAATATATTTAAATACTGCAATGATCAATAAAGCTTTCTTAATGAGCGTTTTTTCCTTTATAAATAAAAAAAGCAAGTAAAGTGAGTTAAAGTTACCAAAGCGTCGATTGGTAACCATTCATAAAAGAAAGATGTTCAGTAAAATGGCACTTTTCATAAAGAAAAGGCACAATTCTTGTTGCAGAATTGCGCCATTTTCTTGAATAAGAATTAAATTAATTTGAAGTCTCTTCCGATAAAATTAGCTGAAACTGGACTTAATTCTAATTCTCTTGCCCAAACAGAAAGTTGGCCAACATGATGAATTTCGTGAGCAACTATATGATGTAATATTCCACTTCTTGAATAAGTATCTTCATCCCAAGGAACAGACACAAGTTGATCATTTGATTCATCCGAATTTGTTTGTATTAACTTAACTATGTCATTACGAAATGTATCTGAAAGAGATTTAACTTTTTCAAGGGTATTATATTCATTAAACTGAACTACTACATCGTCTTTACCCTCAATAGCACGAATCCAACTATACTCCACATCAATTATATGAAAAAGAGTATATAAAATACTTCCTACCCCTCCAATACGGTCTTTTAACAAATCTTCGGTTGATAATTGTTTACACAAGTTAAACCATTCGTCCCTTACCTGCCAGTTATACTCAAAAAATTTAATCACTGAAAACACCCCAATGTTTAATTGTTAGTCTAATAAGGTATTAGCCTCTTTCCTAAAATACCTTTTTCTTTTTTAAATTAAATGGCCCATTAATGAAAACGAGCGCTGATCCTTATGACAGAATCACGCTCGATAATTATAACTAATCAATCACCACCCGGTATTTCAGGCGATGAATCGTAAGATTTTTTACTACTTGCATTGTAATTACGACGTCTATTCTGTCTTATTTTTTCATATTTACGTTCGGTTGGGTTCATTCTTTGCCATCTAATCCAATGATACACTTTCGATATAATTTTCAGCAGCAACACATAACCAACAAATCCAATAATCAGTAAACCAAAGAAACCACTAAATAGAAATTCCATCTAATTAAATCCCTTCTAATTAATCTCTATAGCTATAAATTACGTTTTACGTTTCAATTAGTTTCAAGTTTGGGCGCATTGTTAACGAGTACTATTTTATTTTATAAAATCGAATATTTTTAAATCTACTTCATCTATGTGACCAATCTTTTGCTCTAAGTCCCATAATCGAATTTCGGAAGTCTCGTTATTTTTCTGAAATGGTTGGAGTTTTTCAAGAGTAGTAAAATAGACGGGATTATACTTAATTGCATCATCTATTACATTTTTTACTTTTAACAAACCCTTAAATTCTATATTCAAAACTCTTTGCCCAGTTTCTTCGTAAAGTTCTCTTATTGCACAATCTTTTGGTGTTTCATTCGTTTCCCTTTGTCCTGCTGGTAATTCCCATTGCTTTCTTAAAGTGTTATAACATAATAGATATTTGTCATCACACTTTATTACCGCATATGATCCAGCCAATCGGTGATAATTATATATTTCAGTTTCTTTCACAACTATAAATTCAAGAAATTGGAAACAGTTATTCTTTGTAACTATCAATTATTTCCCTCCCCTAATTGAATCCCTTCCCAAACAACTTTTATCGTTATTAAAGTAATTTAGACATATATAATTCGTTTACATAAGAATCACTTATTATTAGTGAATCTTTTTTGATACCTTCCATTTCAAAGCCCATTTTTTTATATAGATGAATGGCCTGTTCATTATTTTCAATTACCGTTAATTCTAATCGATGAATTTGTTCTTGTTTTGCCCAATTTGTAATGTATTCAAAAAGAATTGTCCCCACACCTTTTCCTCGACTATTCGAGTGTACCCCGATTGCAATGGAAGCACGATGAGATGTACGAGACAGATTTTCTCCCTTTACTATAAGGTAACCTAAAATTTCTTCATTTTCTAAAGCAATAAAAAAACCAGACCTTGGAGCATTATTAATTGAATTTATAAATTTGCTTAGTGATGCCACCTCCATGCGTCTTTCACCAGGTGCAAATAACATGAAACCCGACGCTTCCGCATCTGTCATAACAGAAAGTATTTTTAGTGCATCTTTGTCAATTGCTTTTCTTACAAACATATAATCCCTCCTTAAAAATAAAAAACTCCGTCTCAACAAAGAGACGAAGTTCAATTCGCGGTACCACTCTAATTAGTTAATATTTAAATTAACCCACTTAAGCTATAACGGTAGCTGCCGTTTATCCCTACTTAATTTCAGCATAAACACTCCTGGACGAGTTCGGGAATTTACTGACTGTTTTTCACCAACCAACAGCTCTCTAAGCAATAATTATTCCTTACTACTTCCAATCAACGTTAATTTCATAATTATCCAAATATTACATGTATTATTTGATTCTGTAAAGTCCTATTTTAAGTACCAAAGCGGGATTTGGGAAATTAATATACCACTTTTCAAATGCTATATAGAAATACCCCCTTTCAGTATTAAATCTAAAAGGGGTGGAAATAACCTAGTATTACAGACTTAATGTCATAAAGTGTAATATATTGTCTTCTTGTTTCGTGTTAACAGCAATTTTATTACGCTGTATTTTTCCACAGGATATACATTCATGTACAACTTGATATCCTTTTTTACTTGAATAATCAAGTCGAATTGGCTTCATTAATCCTTTACAACTACTTAAACGGTCGCCTGGTTGATTGTCTAGGTGTTTTGAAAATAAACAAAATGGACAATGATTTCGAAAGCTTCCGTTTGTTAATGGTTCGACATATGCATGACAGTTTTCACAATGAAAAGCTGTATTTTCAGTTTTTCTACTCAACGTATCTTCCTCCAAGATGAATGATTTCATCTGAAGAAAGGGTTCCGTTAGGTTTTCCTATCACAAGATAGTTTCAGGCTTTTAAAGGGAAGTTACAAATTCACCGCCTTGTTCTGCAAAGCGATTACTTCTAGTTCCTACTTCACAATAGCATCTTTCATCTTTTGATCCGAACCTCGATTAATTTTATGGATTTGTATCAACCACTGTAAGACAGACTTACTCCACCTTCCACTAGTAAGTGTTCACCTTTAATCACTGACAATGGCATTCGTCCCCTAAAAGATACGTTGGTTTTTATCCAATAGATGCATAAAAACACTCCGTTTCATAAGCTAATGATTATTTCCATATTTAATTATATCAAATTTTATTGTTTTTTCTGAAATTTTTATCAATAAAAAGGTTTGCCTTGAACAAGTCCCAAAACCATACCTTTCATAAAAGAAAGATATTCAATAAAATGGCCCTATTACTGAAAAAAGTACAATCACTCTTCAAGAATTGTGCTCGATTGTTGATCTAAGGAGTTTCTATTGGCTGGTTTAGTTCAACTATTATTTTTCTGGTTCTATAACTCTGTGTTGAACTTCATGTTACTCTTTTCCACTAAACTCTAAAATATTTATACCCTCGGATGCTTCTGGTGCTTCAAAAAATTTAGTAACATGATTAAACACCGCTTCCGTGTCAAAAGCTGCTCTTTCGGGTTGTTCGTTTCGCCTTTGTTCAATTTGGCGTAAGCATTGATCGTTATTTAAATTTAGGTAAATTAGTTGATGGTTTGCATTGACCTCTGACGCCATTTCCAAAAACCACTTTCGCAGTTTTTGAGTGTTAGCTGGAAAATCCATCACTACATCTGTACCAACACTTAATATGTTTTGCACATGCTTTTTCACCAACGGCTTGAGCTGCGCTGAGAATTTTAGATAGTCCTCAAATGATGTGAACTGATTGGGATAAAGAGCTGAAAGCCATTCATCCTCAGATAACAGTACCGCATTTTTTTCTATTGCTAATTTTTTTGATTTAGTTGATTTTCCTGCTCCCATTTTTCCACAGAAAAAGTAAAGCGTCCCCAATTGATTCATATTTTTATCCCCCGAACTTATTTTAGTGGTTTAACCTTTTTTCAAGAATATGGCCCGTTTATTGCAGATAAAGCTCTCCTGCATAATGAAAAAGTATAAATTTTAATCGATTTTAGCTATCCATTCCATTAATACTAGATTGTTGTTAAGATTTTTAATTCTCTTAAACCCACATTTTTTATAACTTGATATTGCTCTGACATTATTACTTTTTACCTCTAATAGAATTTTTGAGGCACCTTTATTACAAAGGGAATTTAACATCATTTGTATCATTTTGGTTCCTATCCCTTTACCCCATAATTCAGGTTCTCCTATAAATTGATCAATTCCATAGATATTTTGGTTTCCTAGATAGCCGTATTTTTTTAATTCAGTTTCTTTAATCTTATAATATTGTATATAGCCAATTGATTCATTTTTGTATTCTACAATACAAGGAGTAACATAGTGTTTACCTTCTATCCTTGGACCGTATTTATTTATCACTCTATCTAAATTTGAAGGTGGTTCTTCATAAAATTCTAATACTCTCTGGTCATTTAGCCATTTTACCATTAAATCAAAATCACCATAGTTCATAAGTCGAATAAGTAATTCTTTGTCAAAAATCAAGCCTATTTTCTCCCTCCATCTATCTTTAATATACTTAGAAAGCATACCTCATCAATACGGCTCTATGTATAAAGAAAGGGCCTAATTCATGTTGCAGAATTGCGCCCTAATCTTGAATAAGCATACCCTTTTTCGAGGTATTTACAAAAAATCACCAAATTGTCCCTAATGGATAAACTCAAAACAGCACCGCAGGAAATGCTATCCCATACGGTGCTGCTCAAAATAGGCTGATGTGATAGCCTGTTCATTTTATTAAACCATAACGGGTATGGTTTTCATTTCATAGATTTTTTGAAGAGTATCGACAAGTTTCGTCTTCTCGTCATCAGCCTCTGTGTAGAGATATCCCTCGACAAGCCTGTACCCAAATACGAGAAGGATTAACTCGTAGACACAAGGATCGGAAATTTGGGATACGTCCGCATACTCCGAAAAGCCATTGTAATAAGCAGGGATGCAGCGCTGGTAGTTTTCGACCATGTTATCGATATCCGATTCATCCGCGATTAGGCTTGCAAGATCCTCGCCCAGGTAGCCCCATCCGCTAGTATCCCAATCGATAAGCGCGAATTTCCCGTCAGCATAAATAAGATTGGTTACCCAGAAGTCCCTGTGACATAGCACGAGGGGCAATTTTTCAATACGGGCAAATATCTCGTCTGCTTGCTCATCAATGTCAATGAGCATTTGACGCAGGTGCAAGGGCAATTCACAGTCTTCTGATCGTATATAATCGTAGACGACCGGCCATGACCGGTAACGCAAATACGAATTTTTCCTAAGATCCGGATGGCTTAGATTCGTCAGGCTCTGAAGGACGGCGGGTTGCTCCGCATACAGCTTGCCTTGAAAACGCCCCAACTCCAACGCGGCCGCTTCATACATGTCACTGGTCAAGTCTAAACCGGTTACGCCATCGATATATTCCAGCCACAGATAGTATTCATTCATTTCGGCATTGAGTTCGGCGTGATAACATATCGGCCAACGAAGGGCTTGCGAGAAAGTCGCTCCCAAGTCAGACGAATAGAGATCATATTCCCGACGCCATGAACCCGGATCGCCGTAACGTTCCCATTGTTTCTGGATTTTCAGCACGATACGGTAATGCAATTTATCGCCATCCACGGTCTCGGCGATTCCCGTTACCAGGTACACATCTCCTACAGTTCCGCCCTGTAACGGCATAGTTTGGTAATCAGTAGAGATGATATTCGTTTTGAACTTTTGATTTAAAGCATAAATCAGCTTTTCAATTTCAATAATCATTTATTCCTCCATTTTCTTCTTAGTCGATTTGGTAGAGCATATTATCCTGGATATACTCGTTATCAAGATACATCCGGTTAATATGATTTTCTTATGGTGAATCGTTTTAATTAAACACCCACATTTTACCATAATTGTAACATATAAGTTTTTACATTCATATGCTTTATAAAATTTTATAAGGAAATTAAAGATTTTCTTTAAACTTCATAATTGAAATTTCTTCACTATAAATATCTGAAGAGGGTTGTTCAAATATATGGCCCGATTGCAGCACAGACCTTATACATCAAACGCCCTTTAGATCAATAAGAACCTAAATATTCCGTTTGTAGTTCTGTCTCTATAACTTGACTTTCGAAAGAAACATTGTACGCCTTAGCATTAGGCCTTGAGCTAACTATTTTACTAATTTCTTGTTCCTTGTAATGAATTGCTACCCCATCATATGTCGCAACCCCTGATTGTATATTTTTTGATTCAATGAGTTTATGATATGCGGGTCTTCTTTCTATTTCTCCATCGTAATGTGGACAATTACTCCCCTTTAAAAACCCCAAACATTTTATTGGTTCAAGTCCATCACCATACGAATCAGTAACCCCTTCTTCAAACCAACAAATAGAACCTGCACTTAACCCAGCTAAAATAACACCTTGATTCCACGCTTTTCTTAAAATATCGTCTAAGCCCCATTCTTTCCACAAAGTTAAAAGGTTTTTAGTATTTCCTCCACCAACATAGACAATGTCTTTCTCTAAAATAAAGTTCTCAAGATCCCTAGTCGGTGGATTAAATAAAGATAAGTGGGAGGGTATACAATCCTGTTGATTAAAAAAGTTATAATACCTTGATATATAATTATCAGAATCTCCACTTGCAGTAGGAATAAAGCAAATTTTCGGATTAGCTTTCTTTGCTTGTTTTATTATATACAAATCTAGCAATGGATTATCTGGTTCCATTGAAAAGCCACCACCACCAAGAGCAATTATTTGCCTCATCTACGTTCTCCTTTCAAAAAGTATTAAGTAGTTAGTTCTTCAAATGATAATTACTCCCTTGTTAAACTAAATGGTCCTATCTTTCTTCAGCTAACTGACTTCGATTGTTGAATAAAAAATTCACTCAAAACATCGTTAGGGGGACATACTGTTTATAAACAGTCAAAAGCAAACACCCCACTCATTGGGCACTGACTACCCTTTTTGAGACAAGAATAAAACACCATTTTATGCAGCCAATTGACGGTATTGAACCGGCGATTGGCTGTTTAGTTTCGTTTGAATACGGATATTGTTATAATAAGTAATGTATTCTTCGACAATCTGTATCACACGTGCGTTCGTTGTGCGATAGATATCGTCGAGATAGAACGTTTCAGACTTTAGCGTGGAATGAAACGATTCGATTGGGGAATTATCAGCTGGCGTGCCTTTGCGGGACATGCTCATGGTAATTCCTTTTTCTTTGGCTGCTTTTTGATAAGCATAGGATGTATAAACGGAGCCTTGGTCACTATGCAGAATGCATCCTTCTGGTAGCTTAGGCAATTGATAGAGCGTATCCAACACAAAATCAGTGTCTTGTTTGATACCAGTAGTTTGTGCCACAATTTCGCCATTGTAGACATCGAGAATACTAGAAAGATACATCATCGATTGTCCAAAAGGCAAGTACGTAATATCCGTGACTAGCTTCTCCATAGGCTTAGATGCTGTAAAATCGCGTGCTAATAAATTCGGTGCGACGTATGCTGGCTGCCCGGTACGCTTCCGTTTCTTCACCTTTACTTTACATTGCCAACCATATTTTTGCATAACACGCTGCACAGTCTTCCTACAAACTCCTGGGTACAGATTAGCAATCTTTCGATAACCATATCGAAATTTATTCTGTTTGCACAAGTCGCCAATCTGCTGATCTCGAATCTCCTTTTGTGTGGATTGATCCACATCCTTTCTCCAACGATAGTATGACGAGCGACCTACGCCTAAATGACGACAGATTTCACCAATTGGCATAACATCTTTTAATTCTTCAACTAATTGAAGTACTACTTTTGGCGCCACTTCCCTTCCAATTCCGCGTACTTTTTTAAAACTTCAATCTGTTGTTTCAACTCTAGATTCTCTGCCTGTAGCTTGGCTGTCTCACTTTCAAATTCCGGTCCTTTGCCGAAGGCATATTGTTTACCAACTGGTTGTTTAAGACGGTGCATTTCACCATTTCGATACCAATGCATCCATCGCTTCAACTGCGTATAGTTTCGAATGTCCAATTCTTCCATTACTTCTTTTACCGGTACGTTAGCCATTCGCATTTCAATTGCCTTCATTTTCACTTCTACTGGATAACTGACTCTTGTTCCCATAGAAAAACACCTCCACATTGATTATTTCAGGTTTAAGTCCCCGTTATTCAATGAAAGGTGTTTTTATTTGTCTCATGTTATTAGGTCAGTGCCTTGCTAGAATGGGGTGTTTTGTTACATAACTTTCATTTGGGAACGTTTATTTAGTTAGTTTTGTATATTTATGATAGATGGTAAAAGTGATTAATTTTTTTTAATTTCTGTTGCATTAAATCCCTCATCAGAACAATTAGTCAGTTTTTCCCATTTAGCTGCTTTGTAATCTATTGTTTTTATATAATCATTTTTACCTTCTATATACATCTCAATACTGTTAGGGTATTTATCAGCTAAAGTTTGTTTTAATTGACTATAGTTTTGGGCTTCTTTTGGATGAGCAATCATATAATCTCTAAATGCAAGATGTCGAGTTATTTCAGGATTTCCTTGTTCAAAAATATGAACATGATGAGTTCTATTATTCCCACCTTTACTAAAATAACGTCTATTAGGAATACCATTTTCTCCATGAACTCTGTAACCTAACTGTTCAAACTGATAATTAAATTTATCAACTTCACTAAGACACGTAACTTCAATCAAAATATCAATTACTGGTTTAGCCTGTATATTCGGTATTGCAGTACTTCCAATATGAAAAACATTTATTACTAAAGTTCCTAATATATTTTTAAGTTGCTTGCTTTCTTCTTCAAACATCAACGACCATTCTCTTTTATGTGAAGATATCTCAACTTTCCGCATATTACTTCCTCCATTATTTTTTTATTATACAAGTATTATCAGATAGTTGATTAAAACCTACACAAAGCGTCGTTTGGTAACTTTCTTAAAAAACGTTATTCAATAATATGGCCCGTTTGTTGAACAACATGGCTATGCATTTATTGTTCTTTAAACGACTTTATAATAAATTAAACAACTTATTATCTGTATAGTATTGTAGTAAGTTAAAAGTTTTCCTTATCAAATATTTCAATATCAATAATCCGCGCACCTTGCTTTGTAATCGCTTGCTCAAGCTCGTTTACAGTGGATTGCTTAGCCCCTTTTGTTAATGTAATAATGACGCGTCGCAGATAGGTAGTATCATCATCTAGCGAGAACACACAGTGTAATGGCCAAACCTTTTTTACTGCAGTTAGGACTTTAATTAAAATACCATCCGTGTCAGGTAACGCAATCGTTACAGCGCAGCTTCCTGTACGATAGCCCCATGCTTCTTCAAGCAGCTCGAATACTTTTGAGTGAGGTAAAATGCCTGAGAAATTCCCCTTCGTATCTACAACCGCTAAATATGGTAATTGTTTGATTGAATGAAACACTTCAAAAAACGAGCTGTTTTCATGAACAAATGCATCGCTTTCGATACCTAAGTTTTTGACTGGCTGTTTCATATCTCCATCTTTTAGCTTGTACTCAAGTACTTCCACTTTATAAATGTTACCAACAAATTTTTCACCGTTGTCATCTAGAATAGGAATACAACGAAAACCATTGTCATTTAGTTGCCCTAACACCTGTGAAATAGTGTCCGATTCTTTTACAAAACTTACCTCTTTCTTTTTTACGATTCTTTGTTTAACTAACATAATGATGCCTCCTTCGATGTCATTAGCTATATTTTATAGGCTTTATGCTCAATGCGAAAGCTATTTTTTAGAATTTTTTGTATTTTGAGAAAAATATTAATAACGTATTATGAAATTGATATTCCCAACCGGCTTTTGTATATCTTTGGTCATGAGCTACCACAAAGTTAAAATCAATCGCCCTCTAGATTGGTTATAACTTCTACGACAAAAGCGAAGCGACAGACGCATTTCTGCTTTGTGTGGAATATGTGCACTTTTTGCATGGATATGTGCGAATCCCCAAAAAACCCCCTATTCTCCTCCCACCTTATGTAAAGAAACCAAACAATAAAAAAACCAACTCGCGAAAGTTGGTTCAACATTTACTTATAAAATTCATAATAAATATAAGCATAGGCCAATTTTCGACATTGCTCATACGTTGTTAAATTATTTTCGGCATTGTTTACAGCTGCAAAATAGATTGCTGCTAACGGGCTCTCCTCTTTTGGATATAGCTTTCGCACCTCGTGAAATGCACGCCCACTTAGTACCTCCGTACCGAGTTCTGATTTCCGAACTAGGTAGCCAATTGTCGTCTCATCTATCCGTGTATTTAGCAATCGCCGGTCCCCAAACGCGTCCTGTAATTTTTCGTTTATGCAATAAAGGATTTCATTTTCTAATTGTCGATCATCTTCACGTATTTTTATATCAACGATTACTAGCGAAAGGCCCTCCAAAGATGCGTTGTTCAAGAGTTCATTTACCTCGTTGATAAACTGGTCATAGCTCATTGGAAAACTGCTATCGACAAAATTCAAATTAGACGTGGCCATTGCCAAATGTTTTTGTAAATACTCTTTATCGATGTGAAGTTGCTTAAAATATTGATCGTAGGATTGCTGTATCTCTAGAGGTAGCTGCGCGTCGTTTATTTTTTGACTGATTACTGAAATACGTTCATATAAACCGACGATTAAATCACGATAACATACTTCATTTATACAGATTTTTAGCAATTTATGATAAAGTGTCAACGCCTCATTGTACTTGTTTAAAGAATTTAAAATATCCCCCTTTAATGATTCCAGCTTTAGCTTAAAGCGGGGTGTCAGTTCAAATGGTATTTGCTCAAAATACTTATTATAAATTTGGTAAGCATACTCATTTTTCTCCAATTTCAAGGACAGTTCAATATGCGCGATAATGCATACTAAAAAATCTTTATTACAGGCAGCACCCTTATTTTTCACCCAAAAAATAGATGGATATTTACTGCTTTCCCACAATACACTATCGATCCTCGTCTCAATCATAGACGCATTATATTTTTTCAAGGATGACGATAAAACTCCAAATTGTTTATATTCCATCGCATAGCTCATTGCCAGCTTATAGTAATTTCGAGCATCTTCAAAGTCCATATAAAAGTAGAAGCAATGACCCATAATCAAATAAATAGTTGCTACGTTTTCCTGATATTTTTCCTTAATAATCGGCTCGATTGTAATCATTAAATCTAACACTTCATTGTTCAATGTTGAAAATAGAAATGGTTCGATTTCAGCATTAATAAATTGAATTAGCTGTTCAAATTTCTCTTGGTGAATACACTCATGCACAATCGTTTGAAACTGTTCATATTGTTGCTCGATTGATGCAAATTGTTTCGTTTTGTATTCCGAAATTTCATCTTCAATACGCAGTTGTTCCTTCATGATTGCCAACTCCCCTATTATAGTTGAAATTCGCTAAATAGCTCTCGTTCGATAATTGAAATTTCGTCTAACATACGTATAATTTGCTGAACCTTTTCCGAAAAAAGGTCATTGTTTACTTGTATCCAGTTTCGAAGCTCTTTTAAAATAGTTGTTTCCAATTGAACTAGACGCTTCGGATAGCCCTCCTTAAGTAAAAAACGAGGGTCATATAATAGCATGGAATTATTCGAGTATTTCGAAAAAAAAACTAAATCATCCTTTGGAATTTCTCGTAAAACATCGCGTAAGCCATCTAAAAATAAATTCGTTGTTGCAGCCGCCGCTATTAATGATTGAACAGGGTTACCTACCGTAATTGCTTTCATTCGGTGTAACTTTTGGTTTTTCATAGCGGTATCTAACATAAATTGACGCAATAAAAATACAAATGCATTTTCTGAATTAACGACAGGTAGTTTTTTATCATCATAATAATAAAATATCCCAAAATCAGCCATCGTTAATAGGACGTATGGGGTATGTAAAAATTCATGACGCAATAAACTAAAGTAATACTCATAATGATGCCACTGCGAATAATACTGTTGCTGTTCCTCGGTTAAAAAAAATAACGAATCCTTTGAATCTAATACGTTCATCGCATCACCCCTCCATTTATAAAATATTATACATATTTTATGAAATATTAACATATTATAATAGCTTAAAAAGAAATATATGTAGTTTATAACAAGCATTTTTCAATACAAAATTTGGCACCAAGTGTATTTATCTAATAGAGTCCGTTCTGCTACGCTACGGGGGACGCTTTCCTGAGGGCGTGGCTTCAACTAACTTGTATGTGCCTCTTACGGTGGCACATACAAGTGGATTTTCCGCACACGCTTAATCCTCTAGGAGTCGCCCTAAGAAATGTGCTCCTGTCGCTACGCTTTCGTCGCAAAGTAAGGCTCAAATCATACGGCATTTGAGCCTTACTTCACTTCGCGGCACTCTACATTCAAGCTAAAGCTGGTTTTTATTACAAATATTTCGAAAAAAGTTTGTTGGGTCAAGCACTGTTAATAAAATTAAGTAAAAATTAGTCTAAGTATGGTTTTATTTTGACGCAATCAATGTAGCCAATTTTATTTACAAAGCTAACTTTTAATCAAAGATACAACATTGTATACAGCGTACTATTTTATTCATCACCGCCGCCTCGCGATAGCGCAAGCGGCAACATTGGACTCTTTTACCTTTATTAATAACGTAACATTTTAATTTGGCGGGCCTTGCATGCGGCATTAAAGACAGTAGTATGGACACGTACCACGTGGCCATAATGCTGTCATGCCGTAGCCCGCCGAAAATAAGTAACACTGCACTCAATACATTTTTTGTTAGTAAGTTTACTCAATGTTAGTATGAAGTTTAATTTATTTGATTATTTCATAGGAAAAAGTATAAAATGTTCAACTTTCAACAGAAAAAAACCGCCTAGAAAATAAATTCTAAGCGGCATTGCTATTATTATAATTGGCTTAGTACGCTAAACCGAATAACGCTTTAATATGCGTCATGTAACGAATGTTTGAAGCTTCTTTCATTAATGAAGCTGGTAAACCAACTAATTGTGTATTGTTTGCACCAATAGTTGCGATACCGTCTTTACGTCCTAAAGAACCTAAAGTACCAGAGTTTGTGAACTGGAATGCTTTCATGTCGTGATCTTTAATTTGAGCAAAGATGTTGTAACCAGCTTGCTCACCTTGTTGCCATGCTACTTGAGCAGTTGGCGCGTAAGTTGGGCGGTCGCCTGGGTTTGGAATGTGTGCAGAAGCATCACCTAATACAAATACTTCTGGGTGAGAAGTAGATTGTAAGAAGTCGTTGATTGTTGCTTTACCACGGTCACAGTTAAGACCTGATTCACCAACTAATGGAAGTGGAGCTACCCCACCAGTCCATACTAATGTGTTCGCAACGATTGGCTCACGGTCTTTTAATTGAATAACATTGCCTTCAACACCTGTTACAGGAGTTGAAGTGATGAATTCAACACCACGTTTTGCTAATGATTCAGTCGCACGAGCAATTAAGTTGTCTGGGAATACTGGTAAGATTTTTGGACCAGCTTCTACTAATTTGATTTTTAAATCTTCGAAAGGTACGCCGTATTTCGCAGCTACTTTCGGGAAGTGGTCTACGATTTCACCAACAAGCTCAACACCTGTTAAACCGCCACCGCCGATAACGATCGTTGCATCTGCTTCATTTTTTGATTTTGCATATTCAGCGATACGTGCTTCGATATGCTCACGGATAGCGTTTGCTTCGTCAACTGATTTTAATACGAATGAGTTTTCTTCTAAGCCTGGGATACCGAAGAATCCTGTTTGAGAACCTAAAGCAACAACTAATGTATCGTATGATAAAGTTTTACCATTTGAAAGTTGAACTTCTTTTTTGTCAGCGTTGAAGCTGTTTACTTTTGCGATTTCAAGGTTGATGTCTTTACCTTTGAAGATTTTTTCTAAAGATAGAGAAACAGCGCCCTCTTTAATTGTACCACCAGCTAAGCGGTGTAATTCTGTAATGATTTGGTGCGTTGGGAACTGGTTTACAACTGTAATGTTTGCTTCTAGCGTATTTAAATATTTGCGAGCTGTTTGAGCAGCTAAAACACCAGCAAAACCAGCACCTAAAATAACGATATCTTTTGTTACCATGATAACATCCTCCAATTAAATTAGATTGTGCGAATTAATTATTTGTCTTTTTTCTCAGCTGCTACAGCTAAAAATGCATTAGCAAAACGTAATGCGCCTTGAACTTGAGGGTCTTTTAACATTTTTAATAGACCAAATACACCTACTGTTTCACTTGAAACTTCAGCACGGTCTTTTGCTTCGATAGCCGTTTGAGCTAAAGATTTTGCCGTATCTACTACTGGGCTAGCCATTTCTGTTACAGCTGCAACTGTATCACTTTTTAATGTTTCGTCAGTTGCTACTGCAGTCGCGAAATCATATGCCTTAGTTAATAAAGTTGTCATTTCTGCTAACTTAGGTAAGTTGTCAACTAAAGTTGTTAACGAAGCTTGTACCTCTGGCTTTAATAGTTGGTCTAGTACGTCTAATTGTTCTTGTGTAACAGACACTTTTTCTACCTGATTATTCATTTCTGACATAATAACTCTCCTTTGCCAACACTTAATATTTTTTTCTTCATGAAAAGTCCAAAAACTATGTTTAAACTTTCACATTATCATTCAATAAGCAATCCTAGCACAAAGATTCGGTTGTTACAATTAGAAAATAAGAATATAAGAGAGAAAAATCAAATTTAACAATATTCTGAATTCTTAGTGCTATTTTTCGCGCTATTTTTGGTATAATAATCAGATATATTACTGCAAATAATAAGTAAAAACTTATTTTGGAGGTATTATTATGCGCAATAATCCACGTTATAAACGTGAACTGTTTACGAGGAAATATTATTCGTTATTTGAATTTACAAAGGTCGGATTAATCGCCTTCATTTGCATTCTCATCATTGGTAGTTTCATGCGAGTTGTTTTTGGATAAAAAAACTCCTCGTAAACAATGTTTACAAGGAGCTGTACATATCAATTACGCCTCGGCGTAATTGCGTCCAGATTTTTTTCGAGCCCGCTCGAAAAACTCCTTTAAAAAATCTGTGACATCCGCCGGGGGCAGTAACTTGATTCAGCTAAAAATGTCCCCCGCTGAACGGAGGACATTTTTAGCATTTATTCCCTAGTTATTCGAGTGAGGGACTTTTGCTGAAACAAGTTAGATTAATTTTCGCTTTCTCACTTCGATAAATTTCCCAGCAGAAAAAATAAGGACCGCAAGCCAAATACAGCTAAACGTAAAGAGCTCCGTCATTGTAAAAGGCTCTTTATAAACAAAGATTCCGATTACTAAGCTCATCGTTGGCGATAAAAACTGCACAAAGCCCAATAAATATAATGGAATTTTTTGTGCTCCTTTTGCAAAAAGCACAAGTGGTAATGCCGTTATAATCCCACTTCCTATTAATAATAAGTTAGTTTTCATATCCACTTGTAAAAAGGCAATATCGGTCGTCTGCATTAAGTAAATATATCCTACAATCGCGATTGGTAAAATAAAGAGTGTTTCAATTGCCAAGCCTCGCGTTGCATCTAGCGGAATTTTCTTTTTCAGCACGCCATAAATTGAAAATGATAGCGCAAGTGTTAGGGACACCCACGGAATCGTCCCACCCAAAATTGCTTGATATGCTACGCCAGTTGCTGCGATAATGACAGCTACAATCGTTGCACCTGATAGCTTTTCCTTAAAGATGATCAAACCGAAGAGCACAGAAATAAGCGGGTTAATGTAATAACCAAGACTCGCCTGTAGCAATTGCTCATTGTTAACCGCCCAAATATATACACCCCAGTTGACACTTATAACTAGTGATGCAATGAAGAGCGACCAAAACTGAGCTTTTCTCCCCCAGAGCGATCTAATATCCTCCATTAATTCCTTTCGCTGTTTTATGAGTAATACAAAGAGCGCCGTAAAAACGAATGACCAAATAACACGGCCCGCTAAAATTTCGAGACTCGAAACATACTGCACTTGTTTCCAATAAAGTGGGATAAGCCCCCACATTAAATAGGCTCCTGCCGCAAACAGGACGCCTTGTTTTTGTTGTGACATACTTGCACCTTCTATAAATTTAATAGAATTCATTATAGAGGTCGAAACGTGAGATGTAAATGTCGAAATCAATTTGAGTGCGTGAAATAAAGAATACTTTCACCCATCTCATTAAAAAATCAGCCGAATGTAGATTAAAAAGACAAAAAGAAAGTTACGTCAGCACTTTTTTTTAAGTAAATATGCACAAGCAAAAGCATTCGCGCAACATATTCGTGCCGAATGCTTCTCCTTATTTAAAATTCTTGTTGATAAAATCTAATGTGGAAGAATATTTTTTGATTTCATAATCTGTAAATCTCACCGAGTCATCTGAACCTTCTTCAATAAAACTATACTCTATTGAAGCTTTTGGATTAATCGTCTTTTCGAAAAAAGTAAAAATAGAGTTTAAATCTTTTTCTAAATTATCATTTGATTTAGTTAGGCTGTTTTCTTTGAAATATACAGTGGCAAAAATATTGGTACATTCGCCATTTCCATTAGTCAGCCTACAATTAAACCAATAATCATCATATTCAGAATCAAAAGTGAAACGTTCATTTCCAATTTTTTCTTTCTCAGATTCCCATTTTTTATTTTCATATAAACTAGCAATATTTGCATTTGTTTTTTTCATTTCCAACAAAAAATCTTCTTTTGTATTTACGCCCTTTAATTTTTCCATATCAAATACAAAGGTTTCACTCTCGTGTGGCTCTCTCATATCTGAGACATGAATAATTTCCAATAATGCCCCGCTTTGTTTTACTAATTTATATAACTCGAATAAGCGGTCTAAATCTTTTTCTTCAAAACTTGCTATTTCCATATGAGAGGTAGAATAAAAAGAACTCCAAATAGCTTTTTTTCCACCAACTTCTCCTATAAACACTCTATTTTCATCATTAAATGATTCATCAAATCCAAGTTTATTGATATCCGGAATGACTTTATCTAATTTATGTAGTTCCGTATCCGCTTCAAATGCATTTAAATAATTATCTTTGATTAAATACTTACTTTTGTAATTAAGTTCATTTTCTGATGGATTATCATATACCACAACGGAAAATTCCATTTCTTGATGGTCAACAGGAGCAACAATGTATGAATCCTCACCTAATTCTAATGAATTTTTATATGAATCTTTTACAACGATGTCAATTCCATGTGTATCTTTCACATAATTTTTTATTAACTCATCGTTAGAAAGAGAACTACATGCACTTAAGATCATTACTAAAAATATAGAAAGTACAGTTAATATTTTTTTCAATTTTTCTCCCCCTAATTAATTTATCAAATCAAAAAGTAATTATAGCAGAGGAAAATTATTTTGAAAAAGTTTGTAACACAAAAAAATATAATAGCAATGGCCTAAGATGGTCTTCACCGAACAAATTAGACTACTAAGATCTATTAAAAAACAGCCCGGCTCACAGTTTTTCGTAGCACTGGATAATCTCGATTTTTTGTTTTATTGAAAATTTCCCCGTAAAAAATACTCCCAATAGATAGACAGATTGTATTTTTTTATCTGTCTATCTATTGGTGAGCGTATCTAATCATATATTCTGGTGTTACCATTATTTTTGAAAGCAAAACAATTATTCATGAAGGGAAGATCTTTATTCGATTACATCAAACCATAACGGTGATTTATTTTCAAGATCACCATTGTAATTAATAGTTAATTCTTCACCCATCAAAATATCATTTAGTGCATAAAAGTCAATTGATAAATTTTCTGTATTATTTTCAAAATTAGTATTTGGAGTGTATGAATGATTAAAAAGTGATCCAAATCCAAGTGCAATGGCTGTATCATTTTTCCCCCAATAAAAGCTATAGTAAAGAAGGGAAGTCTTTTTTAAATATTTCCAATCCCCTTTAGGTAATATTATAACGGGTGATACCTCAATAAGTTCATCTTTTTTTATATCACGTGTAGCATATATACCTTTACCATATTTCCCGGTATCTTTTATACATATAGGACCCAAAGCAGTAACTCCTTTCCCCAATCCCTATATCTCTCCAATCAAAAAAATCATTATTGATTAGATTTTTAATCTAAATTCGAGAGTTGATTTTTTAAATAATCATTGCGTTCTCGAATAAATTGGAAAATCAATTCTGGTTCATTATCAAAAATATCAATCTTATTTTTTTTATAAGGATCAAGGAGGATATGGGGACGTATACATTGATGTAGTGGTAAGACTTTGTTTTCCATATAGTCAACTGTAAACATTGTTTCAAGAATTTCTTCTAATGTTTCTTTGTAAAGTTTGCGGAATTCGGGAACTTGCAATAGAACATAGTTAAGATGGTTTCCTGATTTACCTTCAATTGGGACATACGTATGATTCATTATCCCACCACTTACTTTCCGCCCCCAAGTTGCATCATAGTCCCATGGAAGTATTTCGAATAAGCAAGTGTCACTATTTCGATATAGGGCATAATTGTGTGTAAAACCGTCGTTATTCATTGTACAAACTGCTCCAGCGAGCCATCGGAAATATTGATCAATATTAATTTTCTGGGAGATTTCATCGGGGAATTTAGATGGAATTGTATTATTTATGGTTGTAATCAAATCATGAAGAAAGGTATCGTCTGATGAAGCTCCGCACACTCGTTTATAGCCCGACAAAAGTGATTTTTTGGGTTTCTTATCACGCACCAATGAGAAATTTGCATCATTGTTGATAGCGTAGTAAATGGGACCGGCGGGAAGCCCCCTCTTTTCTAAAAATAAATCATCAACTGATTCCAAGTGCAGGTAGACACCTTTCAATGAGTCATTTCTGTAAAAATTGATATGCTGACTATCTGGCGAAAGGACTCCAAGATCTTGAAAGAAGTCAAGTGAAAGCTTATTGCGGATTAGTGAGGGGTCTTTATATTCTGCATTGAGGTGGATTCTACGTACTCCTAAGAATTTTTCAGTATCATCGAAGTCAATCATATAGGATCTTTTACGGAATTTCCGTGTATAGTCTCCACGATAGGCAATCTTAATGTTGTACGTAATGTTATCTACCATCAACTTTGCGGAAACAGGGTCGTCTTTTGATACTTTTTTCCTTAACTTATTTAATGCCTTTTCTTTAATCATTAATAAATACGAGGGTATAATGTTTGACATGTACTCACCTCCCTAATGTACCCTTTCGGTTATCAATGTATATACTCTCACGGTATTAGACATGAATTAGCTTAAGTACACAGCTAATAAATAATTGTTATATTCGATGTCAGTTAAAGTAAATAGACTTTATATGTAGCTAATTAAATTTTTATAAGGAGAAAATGCCCCACTAACCTTTTGAATAGTGAATGGAGGCATTTTCTTTCACCTGGTACTTTTACAATGTTTCTGGTAAACGTACTTTACTTACATTTACGTTTACGTTTACGTTTTCCAGTAGATTTACAACCAGTAGATTTACGTTTACCAGTTGATTTACAACCAGTAGATTTACGTTTAGATTTACGTTTACCAGTTGATTTACTACCAGTTGAAGTACAACCAGTAGAAGTGTTACCAGTAGAAGTACAACTAGTAGAAGTACTTCCTGTAGACGAATGACTACCCGAACCTTTTTTTCCTTTTTTTCCAGGCACAACAGACACCTCCTTAAGAACAGCGGTAAATGTATAATACGTAATGAATGTTTCTTTACTTAGACTATTATCAATATAAATTTAGGAATTATGTCGACCCTAATACATAGTGATTTTAAGGTAAAGATGTGCACTTAGGTTGTACTTGTTAATCGAATAATGAAAAGTCTTAAAACCGTGATACCGTTTTTTCTAAGATTTTTTATTTTGTTCAGGCTGGAAAGGTAAAAATATTCATGGACTATGCGAAAATGCTCAACAAATGCAGAAGACTATGCGGTTATTTTCTATACAAATAACGTTTTCAAATGAAAGTTTGGAAACACAAAAAATCAGTCAAAACTTTAAAATAACCTTGTTTTGACTGGTCTTTATTTCATTGCTCTTATACATTTTTCATGCAAAAATGCTCAATCCCCTATTTATAAACAATTTCATACAACTTCAGAAATAGGCTGTTTCCAAAAAAATCCTGTTTACTCTAATGGTCCTTTTTCCAGCCCACAAAAAACCCCACACAACCGAAGTCATGCAGAGCCCTAACATCTATTCTTTTTGCACAATCCCATTTTGCAATAAGTACATTTTTTCATATAACCCTTTATGAGCAAGTAACTCTTGATGTGTGCCTCGCTCGACGATTTCCCCTTTATGCAGCACTAAAATATGCTCGGCATCTTGAATCGTCGACAAACGGTGAGCAATGGCAATCGTCGTACGTCCTTTGCGCATTTTTTCTAGCGATTGCTGAATGCCAACTTCTGTTTCCGTATCGATTGCAGCCGTTGCTTCATCTAATACTAAAATTTTCGGATTGGTTGCTACGGTACGTGCAAAGGCGATAAGCTGACGCTGACCACTTGAAAATGTTGAACCGCGCTCCGTAACACGACTTTGATAGCCATCTGGTAAGCTTTCAATAAAGTCATTTGCTTGCACAAATTCCGCCGCATGCTTGACATCGGTTAAGTTTAATTGTTCATTGTAAAGTCGAATATTTGAATCGACCGTGCCGTAAAACAGGAATGGATCTTGCAGCACAAGCCCCATTTTATCGCGAAGCTCTTGCTGCGAATAGTCTTTAATCGATTCACCATCAATGACAATATCGCCACGTTCAAATTCATAAAAGCGCATCAATAAATTGATAATCGAACTTTTCCCACTTCCCGTATGCCCAACAAGTGCCACCGTTTCGCCAGGATTGACGGTAAATGAAATATTTTTCAGCACATCCCGTTCCCCGTCATAGCTAAACGAAACCTCTTTAAATTCAATACGACCATTCGTAACAGTTAGTGATTTATCGTGCTGGGCTGGTTCCAATTCCTCATTATCCATTAACGCAAACACGCGCGATGCCGCAACAATGGCCTGCTGGAATAATGCTAAACGCTCCATCATTTGATTAATCGGGTCAAAGAAGCGGTTCATATACGTTATAAAAGCATAGACAACCCCAACTTCTACGGCTGTTTCAAACGAAGTCCACCCAAAATAAAATAGTAAAATAATAATCGCCGCGAAATACACTAAGTCAATAATCGGGCGCAACAGCAAGCTATTCATTTTCGTATTCGCCATCATCGCGTCAAAATGCTCATCATTAATAGCATCAAATTCCTCATTAAAGCGCTTTTCTTGACGGAAAGCCTGAACAATACTCATGCCAGACAATGTTTCCGATAAACGCGCATTCAGCTGACCAAGTTTCTCACGCATCCGCATATACACAACAGCACTAATTTTGCGATATAAATAAATGATGTAAATGACAACCGGTAAAATTAATAGCATAAATAACGCCAATTTCGCATTGAGTAAAAACATCGCGATATACACACCAACAATTAAAAACGCTGCCTGTACAAAACTAATCAAAACACTTACGAACATGTCCTTTATCGCTTCTGTATCATTAGTTGCACGACTGACAATAGACCCCGCTGGCACTTGGTCAAAATAACGCATGCCAAGTCTATGAATTTTTGAAAACACATCGATCCGTAGTTGCTGAATAACCTTTAATGCCAGCTCCTGGAACTTCAACGTTTGATAGTACGTAATAAATATATTCAATACTTGAATGACAAAATAACTGACCGCCAATGTCATAACTGGCTTAAAGACGATGTTATCCATCATTAAATAATCATCGATAAATACTTTAATAAAATACGGCCCGAACATATCCCCTACAACTGTTAGCGCCAGTAAAAATAACGCAACGGACAATAGCTTTTTATGTGGCTTTAAATACGTGAATAGGCGCATTAATACGACACGTTGCTCTTTCGATGATATTGTTTCCGTCGTTTGCTCATTCGCCATGCCCGTCACCACCTTGCTCTACTAACTGTTCGAGCTGTTGTAATTGATACATTTCATAATAACTGCCCTTTAATGCCATTAATTCCTCATGTGTCCCTTTTTCTATAATCGTGCCGTGATCGACTACAATAATGACATGGGCTTGCTGAATAGCACTTAAACGATGCGAGGTAATAATTGTTGTGGAATCTTTTCGTTCCGCTTTGAGCGCCTGTAAAATGGCTTCCTCTGTACGTGCATCGACCGCTGATAACGAGTCGTCTAAAATGAGTAATTCTGGTTTCATTAATAGCGCACGTGCAATGGAAATTCGTTGCTTTTGCCCGCCTGATAACGATACGCCCCGTTCCCCGACAACCGTTTTATAGCCATCCGTAAAGTCCATAATGTCATGATCAATATAAGCCAATTTTGCCGCCGCACGCACCTCTTCGATTTTTGCCTCTGCATTTGCGAACGCGACATTTGAGAAAATCGAAGCAGAAAATAGGAAATGCTCTTGCGGTACATAGCCAATTGCTTCACGTAGCTTTAATGTTTGGTAATCCGTAATCGAATAATCACCAAAGTGGATTTGTCCGTTATAGCCTTCAAACTCCCGTAGTAAAAGCTTTAAAATCGTCGTTTTCCCTGCACCTGTTTTCCCAACAATGCCAAGCGTTTCGCCACGCTTTAAGTCAAAGTGCACATTATGTAATGCTGGCTCCTTATCTCCAGGGAATGTAAATGAATTAATATGAAATGCCAAATCACCTGATGGCATTCTCGTAATCGCATTATTTTTATCATCAATTTCAATAGGTTCGTTTAATAGCCTTTCAATTCGATTGTACGAAACGCTGCCTCGCTCTACGATATTAAAGAGCATACCAATTGCCAACATTGGCCACACAAGCAGACTTAAATACGTCGTAAATGTTACTAAATCGCCAATCGACATCGCATCTTCTAATATAAATTTTGTCCCAAAGCCCAGGCTCAGCATAAAACTAATACCGACTACAAAACTAATCGTTGGGTCAAATAGAGAATCGATTTTTGCTACTTGTAAATTTTTATCCACGACTTCATCAGAAAGACGGGTAAAATCCTCTACATCTTGTCGTTGCTGACCAAACGTTTTCAACACTTTAATGCCCGATATACTTTCCTGCGTTTTATCATTCAAATCTGAAAACGCTGCTTGGGCATGGTGAAAACGTTGATGTAACAACTTACCATAATACGTTGTCGATAACGCCATTAAAGGCATCGGAATCAGTGCAATTAACGTTAAACGCCAATCAATTGTAATGGCCATCGCAAGTACAACAAAACCACCCGTTGTCAGCGAATCAAATAGCGTTAACACCCCGCCACCCGCTGTTTGCTGAACCGCGCTAATATCATTCGTCGCATGTGCCATTAAATCGCCAACACGA
The DNA here is from genome assembly GCF_028747805.1 of Solibacillus daqui. NCBI lineage: Bacteria > Bacillati > Bacillota > Bacilli > Caryophanales > Caryophanaceae > Solibacillus > Solibacillus daqui. The sequence continues at coordinate 1,623,735 of NZ_CP114887.1, read as the reverse complement.
TGTTTTTGATAAAAGGATGGCGACATGCGCGTAAAATGACGGTGCAATTTTTGACGCAAAACGCGCGCCAAATAGTTCGACGAGCCAAAAATCATTTGTCTCCAATAATATCTTAATCCATACATTACAAGCGCAACCGCTACAATAATGCCAATCAACGTAAACAGTTTTGCTTTCGTTAATGTGCCTTGTCCAATTTCGTCAATGGTGTAGCCGATAATTTTCGGTGGCACAAGCTGTAAGATGGCCACAAGCATGAGCATCAATAAACCTATAACATACTGGCGTTTACGCTCTTTAAAAAACCAGCCAAGCTTTAAAAACACCTTCATTTTTTCACCCTCTTTTATTCTCAAGTCTTACCATTTTAACAAAACTTTGAATTTTTTGATATATTTGAACACATTTTTTTCGAGCTCCGAATTATATTCAAGCTCGCTCTTCTAACCAATTGTAAAACGGCACTGGTCTTGTCGAAATCGTCGGTTGTTGATCCGTTACTGGTGCTTGTTCGATTGTAGGCAAAATCCATTTCTTATAAGCACCTAGTACAAAGTTTTCAAATGAGCTATAAATTGTAATTTGTTGATTGGCTACTAGAAACACACAATCTGTAATGATTTTCTTTGCGCGTTCAAATTGCTGCTCATTATATATCGCTAATTTTGGAATAATGGCATGTACTTGATTTGCAAAATACTGTGTTAATGGAAAATAACTAAAATGTGTTTGTAAATCTATATGCCATCTATTATGCGTTTTGCATAATAGATTATCTTTACTACTTTTTTTAGATTCAAAAGAAATTGATTCGTCTACAGTTTTCGGCGGTTCAAGCTTAGTTTGACAAGCTTTCACAGGCACATCTCGTTCGGACATTTCCGATGGGACATACGGACAAATGATGTAAATATTCGCCGCCTTAATACCGTTTAATTTTGTGAAAGCTACCTTTTGAATAATACCAATCTGCTGTAAATACTTCACTGCACGGTATACGGTTTTTGCAGAAATCGCGAGCTTTTTGGCAATCGTTTCTGCTTTTAGATGTGCTACGCCTGGTGTTGCCAACGCATGACTTGCAATGCAATGTAAAATTCGGAGCTGTGACTTTGTCAACGAATGGTCGTTTATGTACTGTTGAACATTTGAATCCATCTCACCAACCGACTGAAATTGTCTATACGAAGTTAAATGATGAAGCATTTGTAATTCCTCCTTTATAAGGTAAATTACAAAGTGCGTTCAATTTGGGGACGCTCGAGGGAAAAAATTTCAACTTTGCAGAGAAAATAAAATGGTCAATGTATAATAGCGCCTCTAAAACTAATACCAGTCACGTTTTTCAAAAACCCTGCCAAATTGTTGAATAATACACCTAGAAAGATTTACAGGAATTTACAACACCAAGGAAAATTGTTTATAAATAACAATTAGTAGGGCTTTTTAAATAATAATTGTACCGTTTCCCGGAAGATTAATAGGCCTTAATTTTCACTCAATTTCAATTTATGATTCTTCTGAAATATGACATAAGACTTTATATTTAGTACAATTAGATATTATCGGGAAATCCCAAAACAATAGGAGATTAATATATGTCGATTGAACATCTTATAAAACGTACCAGTACACAGGTACTGAACCAAAATTTCGTACTGGTTGCTTTAGAATCATCATTAGCAATGATTGAGTTTGACCCATATGGAAATGTACTTTGGGCAAATCTTAATTTCGCAAAAGCGATGGGCTATAGGGTTGAAGAACTGTCTAATATCCATCATCGGCAATTCTGTACTACTGAATTTGTAGAAAGCCCAGAGTATCATACTTTCTGGGAAAATCTCCGAAATGGAGAATCATTTCAACAAAAAATCCAAAGAATTACGAAACAAGGAAATTTGATATGGCTCGAAGCAACCTATACACCCGTTTTTGATGATAGCGGAGTAATTCAAGCCGTAATAAAAGTGGCTACTGATATTACAGCTCGTGAAAATGGAACTGCTAATGTTATCTCTAATTTGCTACGTATGTCAGAGGATTTAAAAGAACGGGCGGACAAAGGGATTAGCCGCAGTCATGATGTAGAATCTGCAATATCAAAAATTGTTGATCAAACCAATAAAAACGTGGAAGTCTTGCAGAAACTCAATACTCAAACTGAAGCCATTCGAGGTATCGTGAAAACCATCGATGACATTGCTACGCAAACTAATTTATTAGCTTTGAATGCTGCAATTCAAGCAGCTCACGCTGGTGAGCACGGAAGAGCCTTTAACGTTGTTGCAGGCGAAGTTCGAAAGTTAGCCAATCAAGCTAAGGAAGCGACTCAACAAGTACAAGCTAATGTAAAAAACATTTCTGAACAGGTGCAAAATATTAGTTTAGGAACAGAGCGTTCAGAAAAGTCAATTTCTGAAAGCCAGACACATATCGAACAAGCAGTACGCGAATTTATTGGGATTGGTGAATCAGCCCATCAGCTTGATAATCAAGCAAAAACATTAGTAGATCAGTTAAAAGGATAATCGTACAAAAGTTAGTATTAAGTCTTCAGAAAAAGTGCGCAATTGTGCATCAAGATTGTACTTTTCTCCATGAATAGTAGAAAAATTGAAGGAACCCCTTCACTTGTTTGATAAAAACATCTTAGAGATTGTGTAGGATAATAATCAAATCTAATATCCAAACTATGGATTAAAAATAAAAGGTTCAAATCAAATACGATTTGAACCTAAAATTGAAACACTTATTTAATTTTTTACATGCTTATACTAAACACGCCTCGTTTATTTCAGACGGTCTAAATCCTGATAATCCTGCATATATGGACCGCTATCGGCCACCATTGAATGATACAATGCTTTTACGGCAAAGTTTTTCTCTAAGCCCATTTCGCTTTTGAGCTTTTTTAATTCGTCATGTAGCTCACGATGTTCATTGATCAGCTTGAGCATTATTGTTTTATTATAGCGCATATTTTTTCTCCTATTTCGTTACTTGGATAAATACCACTTTTAAGTAATTAAACTCTGGGAAGTTGTGTGGTACGACAAAGTCCTCTGGTAATTGGTGCTCCTCTAAAATTTTGTAGCGTGCACCGTAGTCCTTAAACGCTTTGTCGATAAACGTTTTGAACTTTTTCATGTTAAAGCTTGCGTTATTTGTTGATGCGACAATGACACCACCGTCATTTGTGATTGTCAGTGCATCTTTTAACAGTTTCGGATAATCCTTCGCTGTACTAAACGTCATTTTTTTTGTACGGGCAAAACTTGGTGGGTCAAGTACAACAACATCAAACGCCAAGCCTTTACGTGCGGCATAGCTAAAGTAATCGAACACATTCATCACTTTAATATCCTGCGATTCATAATCAATTCCGTTGACGCTAAACTGCTCGATTGTTTTCGCTAAGCTACGTTTTGCAAGGTCTACACTTGTCGTACCAGCCGCGCCACCTAAAGCAGCCGCAACTGAAAATGCTCCTGTGTAAGAGAATGTATTTAATACCGTTTTGTCATTTGCATAACGGTCGCGTATCGCTTTACGCACATTACGTTGATCGAGGAAAATCCCCGTCATCGCACCGTCGTTTAAATCTACTGCATAATTCATGCCATTTTCTTGCACGATTAACGGGAACTCGCCCTTTTCGCCTGACACATAATCATCTTTTTCAATATACTGACCATTTGTGTTGAAGCGCAATTTTTCATATACTCCGCGCGTGTTCACCGCTTGCTTAAGCGCTGCATAAATATCTGCACGGAATGAATAAATACCTTCACTATACCAGCTCACCATGTAAAAGCCATTGAAAAAATCGATTGTTAAGCCTCCGATGCCGTCTCCCTCACCATTGAATACGCGGAAGGCTGATGTATCGTCTGATGCAAAAAAGTCTGCACGTTTTTCTGCCGCTTTACGAATTTTGCTTGTGAAAAACTTCACATCAATCGCTTCTTTTTCCTTACGTGATAGCACCCAACCAATGCCTTTATTTTGCGCGCCGTAATAGCCCGTTGCGATATAGCCACCATTTTTGTCAACTAAGTGCAGTAAGCTACCTTCCTCGACCTCTACTTCATTTGTCACAATGGCATCCTTTAAAATTAACGGATAGCCATTTGTTAAATCCTTAATTGCCTTCGCATCTACTTGTAATTCTACTAATTTTCTCATAAAGTCATCCTTTTGTTTTGCGTTCAATTAAAAAAAGACTTGCCCGCAAAAGACAAGTCTCTCGTATGTTCCTAGTGTACTACGAAAGTGCATGAATAGCTACTCGCACATTATGTTGTCACCTTGAACACGGTTTTCATTTTTTCGATAATGCCGCCTGCAGAGTACGTTAATACACTACGTTTGTAGAACGATAGGCTGACAAAGTATAATGCAAGCACCGTACCAACTAATAACCCAAAACTAATAATTGGCTCAATGGCGTTTATATCCGTTGCTCCTAAACGCATCGGCATCACCATTCCCGACGTAAACGGAATATATGAGAACACTTTAATGAGCATTGTATCAGGATTGCCCATCCCTGTAAGCATGACATAGAAGCCAATAAGCGTTAACATCATCGCCGGCATCATCACTTGCCCCGCCTCTTCTACCTTCGAAACAAGTGAGCCAAATAGCGCACCAATAATTAAATACATTAAAATCGTTAAGAACAAGAAGCCGACCACATACATGAAATAGCCAACCGATAACGAATTAAGTAAATCCGTCACAAACGACCATTTATTCCCACCATCAGAGAAACGTAGCAGTAAGAGCAGTCCACCAAACAGCACGACAAACTGCGTTAACGCAACTAAAAATGTTCCGATAATTTTCGAGCGGAAATGAATCTCAGGCTTTACACTAACAAGTAACATTTCTAAAGCGCGTGAGCCCTTTTCAGACGCCACATCCGTTGTTACCATCGATAAGTACGTCGCAACAAAAGCATAAATAATAATTCCAATTGCATAACTAATCCAAACGCCCGCCATTTTTTCATCTGCTGATTTCCCGTCCTCAGCCGCTTCATTTAACGAATTAAGCGTAATGACAGGCTCCGAAGAAAGTAGTAACTCCTGCTGTTCTGGGCTTAAATCAACCTGACTCATGGCATACATTTGCCCAACCTGATTAAGTATATTTTGATACTCTTGCTGGTCATTTAATGGCAGCGGATCATATGATTCTATTTTTGCAGCAAGCTTTCCACTAGCATCGCTTAATGTAAACGCGGCGTAATAATCGTCATCCTTTAAATTATCTGCCACTGCATCGGCCGCAACATATTCAAATGTGTAGTCATCCGTATTTTGAAGCACCTGTGACACATCAAAATCGGTTTCATTTACAACTGCAATTACATCGGCATCTCCTGAAAACAGCAGCTCCTTAATTTCCGACCAAAACATGAAACCCGAAAGCACAACTAAATACAGTAATGTCATTAAAATAAATGATTTTGACCGTATTTTTTGCTTATAAAGCTTTTTTACGAGTACATTAAATTTAGACAAGACCCGCACCTACCTTCTCCTTGAAAATTTCATGCAGCGATAAATAATCTAAGCTGAATTTTTCGATGTATGCGCCATTTGACAGCAATTCGAAAATTTGTGGTGCAAAAGATTCATCTTGTAATGTTAGCATCGCTTGCTCATCACGCTCCATCTTCACCTTTACAACGCCTGGATACCCAGCAAGCTCTGCCTCCGATTTATCGGTGCGCACTGTGAGATTCGTTTTTCCATATTGCTTTTTCAGGTCTAATAGCGAGCCCGAAAACAGCGATTCACCACGCTTTAATAAGCATAAATGGTCACACAGCTCCTCGACATTATCCATTTGGTGACTTGAAAATAGAATCGTCATCCCTTGGTCCCGTAAGTGCAAGATTGCATTTTTTAGTAGCTCCATATTCACCGGGTCTAGCCCACTAAAAGGTTCATCTAAAATGAGGAAGTCTGGCTTGTGAATAAAGCTCGCAATTAACTGTACTTTTTGTTTATTTCCTTTTGACAGCGTTTCAGCTTTTACATGGCGCTTCTCCTCAAGGTCAAAGCGTGCAATCCAAAAATCGATATCCTTTTTTAGCTCCTGCTTATCCATGCCGTGTAGCTCACCGAAAAAGTACAGCTGCTCTTCGACTTTCATTTGTGGGAAAATCCCGCGCTCCTCTGGTAAATAGCCGAGCATGTCACGGCTAATGGATTTAATCGGCTGACCACCCCATGTGATTGTTCCTTCTGTTGTATCTTGTAAATCTAAAATCATACGGAACGTCGTTGTTTTCCCTGCCCCGTTTTGACCAATCAGACCAAATATTTCGCCTTTTTGAATCGTAAAATTCAGCTGGTTGACCGCGGTAAAATCTTTGTAACGCTTTGTTACACCAGACAATTGTAATACCATTCAATTTCCCTCCTACAGTTCGAATAACTCGATTTCTTTTTTTAAATTACGTCTACGGAAAAACGATTTCAGCATTGGGTAAAGTATTACTACAGAAACCCCTGTGCTCAAGCCTGCCAAAAAGCTATTGGCATCCGCGCTAGCATCTGCGTAAGAAATAACACCATTCATTAGCGCTGACGCAATATTAAGCCCAAAAATCATCGCATAAATGGCGTAGATACGATTTGTATAAGCAAGCTTCGACGCAGCATCACTATATAGCTCAAACGCTCCCTTGCTTTGATGCTGACGAAAATACGCCCACGAAAAACGTTTTTGCACAACTTCAATGCCCGTACTTTCAATAAATGCCAAATAGTTCTTCGTTTCTTGACCAAAGCCTAAATTTTCGAGCATTTCCGTACGGTAAACATATTCTCCTGGCTTCCCTTTTTCAAAGGTGTAAAACGGGAAGCGAAACTTTTGGAAATGCAAGCCCTGACTTGCCATGTCATTGAGCCATTGTTCTTCCTTGACATCATCTAAAATTAGTTTAAATACTCGCATCACTTAGTCCCCTTCGCCTCGATTAACTTTTGCCCATTGTCGTAAAGCTCTTTTAAACGCGCGACTTCCATTTCGACAACTTCTTTGCCAAGCTGAGTGATGACATACTCCTTTTTACGTTCTTCCCCGGCTAAAGTTTCAATATATTTCTTATCTTGTAAATTTTTTAAAGCTCCGTAAGTTGTGCCTGCCCCTAATTTCACACGCCCAGCACTCCATTCTTCCACAATTTGCATAATGCCGTAACCATGCCGTGGTTCATAAAGTGCCAATAATATATAGTAAATCCCTTCTGTTAAAGGCTGATGCAAGTAGTTCCCTCCTCCAACTATCGCCCAATGATATATCGAGTGCTGATATATACACTATATCGACAGCTGATATAGATGTCAATAATTTTCCAATATTTTAAATTGATATTAAGACTTTTGTTAATGGGGGCTCTAGAAAAATGTGAATTTACAACGCTAAATTTATGCACAATTTTATACAGAAATTACACTGACGAAGCATTCCCCAAAACACGCTCAATCCATTGCCGACACTGAATTTTAGTAAAATTGTACAAAACAACACTTAAACAATGTATCAATTAAAAAGCCAGAAACGTTGATTTAACAATGTTTCTGGCTTTTTTTGTATTGCTAAACTTTTATTTGTGAATGTTATTAGATAATGAAATGTAAATTCTATTTGTCAAATTTCATTGGAATATCAACTAATGAATAATCACCAGTCCATTTTTGTGTTGTGACAATCAAATCCTCACCTTGTTTTTCAAAGAAGAGTCCACTTCCATCTTTTCGTTCGAATACCCAATCTTTTTGGCTCAACAAATCTATAATTGTTTCATCAACAATAGATTGATCTTGCTCGTTTACTATGTACCATTCTTTCTCGTTTCCACTAGTTATTTTAATGATTTTTTCGTCAGATTTATTTAGTTTTTCAATCACTTCTTTTTTGCTTATAGTTTCTATTGGTAACGGAGGGTAATAAAGTTTGTTGTAAAATACAAATGCTCCAGCCAATACTACGATTAGCCCGAATGTTATTAATATTTTCTTCATAAGTCACCACCTTTTTATCAGTTATATAAGCTGTATTCGATTTAACATTCTAATGTCCTTTTAAAATTCATTCTCAAAGCGAGATTTGGGGACAATTTGCTTTTAACGTTGTAAATCCAAATGAACAACAATAAGTAATTATTTTTTATTTTTAAGATCTATAAGTATAGGTGCTATATTTAGTAAGATAGAAACAATTGTCAAAAACCACAAAGCCCTTCCAAAATTAGGTACTTCACTTAAAGCTGACCAATCTTCACCTTTTATCCAATCAGATACAAGACTATGTTCTGCACAGAGTGTCAATGCCGTAAATGATAACCCCATTGCCATTGCCAATTTATAATCTTTGCCTGTTCCATACATATAAAGATTTATAAAAGTTGCTACTATTGCAATAAAACCTAATATTAACCACATAATGAGACCCCCATTAATACTTGCACTTCCCTTTTAAATTTATTTTGCATGGGCAAATTCAGAAATATAATTCTTGATTCTTGAAAAATTAATTTTACTGAACAAAAATTATTTAATTATAGAACCAAACTGTGTCATAAAAAAAGACGGGTTTCCCCGTTTAATTTTTTAGCTTGTTAGCAATAGTCCTGAGTATTTCATTTTTTTCTTGCTGTATTTTAAGAAATTTAACTAGAAACCAAATTACGAATACAATTGGGCAAAGGTAAAAAAAGATTGGTATAAAAGCGAAAATCGTGGTCATTTACGAATCCCCCCTATTCAATATGGATAATTATACCACGTCGTGTGTTTGTTTTTAATTTATTATGTAATGCACAGTTCGTCAATTATAAGAATCATTTTACTGAAGAATGAGAATGATAAAACGGTTAACAAGGGTTAATACACTGATGTATCGAAAGGTAGATTGAAATGGAAAAAGAGAGGATTATTGAAAAATTAAGCGACATTAGATTAGAACTTATGCAAATAGAAAATGAACTATTTGAAATTTATGGCGTCGAACCAGAAAGTCCAGGAGCGATTTTATCCGATGTTTCTCATACAGTCGCAAATCTAACCGAATATATAAAAACCAATTATTGAAGGTCTTGAGGTAATTAAGTACGGTGAAGGATATAGTATAGAAAACAACTCTGAAAATGAGAAATAGTATTGGTTCGTGGGAAGAATGGTTTCTAGAATATGTATTAGTGGTTGAAATCGATGTGGAAAAATTTGGCATTCTGACATATAATGACGGAGAAATAACATATAAAAAAGCTTTATAGTGACCTTAATAACTAAATATAAATCACTCCCAAATTACCCCCTATTCGATGGAATAAGGGGATTCACTAACTTTGATTTGGGAATGTTATTAGGTTTATTTATGTATATGTATACGTTTAATATCACATAGTGTTTAATATCCATTTATTGTGAACTGATATACATTAAAGACAAACCATAAAAAGAAAAGAGAATTTGCTACTAAGTACAGTATGATTACAGGATTATTAACGTGCCTTTTTTTCAAATAGTTAAAAATAAAATAAAGAAATAGAACTTGTATCATGAACATTGGAATACTGAAAATAAGGAAACTCGTAACTTCCTCTTCATCCGTCAACATATACCCATTAAGCTCGTCAAGTCTTTCTAGCTTTACAAATAAATCAGATATTTTTAAAGAAACCCATACAAAACATAAATTTATTATTAAAAACAAAAAACCCATTATTTTAGGGAATTTATTCAAAGTACTTCCCCCCTCGAAACGTCAAACTTCTCATCTAAAATTTCGTTTAATCCTTAAATTTAATTATACATACATCGCTTGCTATATTCTTTAATATTTCAAAAAAACAAATAAATCGAGGAACATTCCAAATTTTCCGTCGTTATATTAATTACCATAAACAAGGAGGTACCTATGCAAAAAATCAACGCCACTTTTTTAAGCTTAGTCATTGGCTCTTTAGGCTGTATTGTCTTGTTTTTATGTATTACTGTTTTGCCAGCAGTTGCGCGTGAAACAGTTAACGCAAACCCTGAAGTTGCCTACTTGCACTACCCGATATTACTTGGTATGTACGCGACAGCCGTGCCCTTTTTCTATGCGCTTGTTGAAACGATACTCATGATTCGCACGATTGAGCGGAAATCAATTTTTTCAACTCGGATCATTCAAGGGTTGAACCACATTAAATATTGCGCATTTGTCATTATCGCTTTATATATTTGTGGATTTTTTATACTGGATTATGCCAATGCATTACCGCCAATTGTTGCGGTAATGGGCGTAATCATAGTAATTGTGACAACCCTCGTCGCAGCAAGCTCAGCATTTATAAAACAGCAGTTAAGGATTGCAGCTCCATAACAGTAAAAAGCCCACAAAGTAAGCTTTTACACTTACTTTGTGGGCTTTTATATTATGACGCACTTTCAAATTGACTATTATATAGGTCCGCATAAAATCCACCGCGCGATAGCAGTTCTTCATGGTTTCCTGTTTCTAAAATCGAGCCATCCTTCATGACAATAATGACATCCGCATTGCGAATCGTTGATAGACGGTGAGCAATAACAAACGACGTTTTACCAACTGACAGCTGATCCATCGCCGCTTGAATTTGTACCTCGGTACGTGTATCCACCGAGCTTGTTGCCTCATCTAAAATTAAAAGCGGTGCATTTTCAATCATCGCACGGGCAATCGTTAACAGCTGCTTTTGCCCAATTGATAGACTGACCTTATCATTTAACAACGTATTGTAGCCATCAGGTAATGCCGAAATCGTTTGATGCATCCCTACTGCTTTTGCTGCCGCAATTACTTGCTCATCGGACACATTTTGCGTTGAGTAAACAATATTATCTCGAATTGAGCCTTCAAAAAGCCATGTGTCCTGCAACACCATACAAAACTGCTCATGAACCTGCTCACGTGTTAAGTCTTTAATCGAAATGCCATCGATTTTAATATCACCTGAATTCATTTCATAAAAGCGCATCAGTAAATTTACAATCGTCGTTTTACCAGCACCTGTTGGCCCAACAATTGCCACCTTTTGTCCCGCCTGTACATCCAGTGTGAAATCGTTAATAACTTGCTGATTTTCAGTATAGCCAAACGACACATGCTGAAAGGAAACCGCACCTTTTACCTCACCCAACACGATTTGCTTCGCATCTTCACGCTCAAGCTCTGGCTCTTCTAAAAACGCGAATACACGCTCAGCCGCTGCCGCTGTTGATTGCAAATTCGTTGCAGCCTGAGCAATTTGGGCTAACGGCTGTGTGAATAAGCGAATATAGACCATAAACGCCACGATTACCCCAATTGTAATGACATCATTAATAACAAGTAACGCACCGACAATACAAACTGCCACATAGCCAAAGTTGCCGATAAATTGCATCAATGGCATCATCACGCCCGACATAAACTGTGCACGCCAAGCATTGTCATAAAGCTTGTCATTTGTTGCGTGGAACGTTGAAATCGCCTCGGCTTCTCCGTTATATACTTTAACAATTTGATGCCCGGTATATATTTCCTCAATATGACCATTAATTTCCGCTAGCTGTGCCTGCTGGTTATCAAAGTACTTTTGTGATTTTGCCATAATAACCGACATCAAGCCAAAGCCAAGTAGCGTTGAAAGAATTGCCGTAATCGCCATGATCCAGTTCGTGTAAAACATCATAATGAGCACACCAATAAATGTTGCCACAGCTGACACGAGCTGCCCTAAGCTGTTATTTAACGTTTGCCCTATCGTATCGACATCGTTTGTGATACGGCTCAGTGTATTACCAACTGTTGTTTTATCAAAATAATTAAGTGGCAGACGATTGATTTTCGTCGACAAATCACCGCGCATTTTTTTCGTAATACGCTGCGTAATTGTTGCCATCATAAAGCCCTGTACATAGCTAAAAATAAAGCTTAAGCCGTATAACACTGCTAAAATATAACCGATTTTTTGAATGACATCTAAATCCATCGACCCCATTAAGCCTTGCTGGATTTCGTCTGTCATATCACTTAGTAAATCAGGGCTATACACGGTAAACGCTGTACTAATAAACGCCAATACAAGCGAAAAAGTAATAAACGGCATATACGATTTACAGTAGCGAATCAGCTTTTTAATCGTTGCTTTAAAATGATTCGGCTTTTCGCCCTTCATACCCGGAGCACCAGGATGACCACCGCCATGTTTATTTGCCATCGCCTAACTCCTCCTTCGAAAGCTGTGAATACGCAATTTCCTTATAGGTTTCGCAAGTTTTCATGAGCTCTTCATGCGTCCCCTTACCAACAATGCGACCATGCTCAAGTACAATGATTTGATTTGCTTCTTTAATCGTCCCGATACGCTGCGCCACGATAAACGTAATAGCGTCCTTTGTTTCAGTTTTCAGTGCCTGTCGCAATGCGCGGTCGGTTTTATAATCGAGCGCCGAGAAGGAATCGTCAAATAAATAAATGTCAGGCTGATGATAAATCGCACGTGCAATCGATAAACGTTGCTTTTGTCCACCAGATATATTTTTTCCACCTTGTGAAATCGTTGCCTCATAAGACCCATCTAACTTTTCAACAAAATCCTGTCCTTGTGCAATCGTCACTGCTTCCTTCACACGCTCTAGCATTGTCGCCTCAGCACCATACGATACATTTGACGCTACTGAGCCACTAAATAACACAGCTGATTGTGACACATAGCCAATTTTTTTGTGTAATGCTTCTTGCTTATAGTCCTTCACGTTAATACCATCAACGAAAACTGCTCCAGAAGACACATCATACAGGCGCGGAATTAAATTTAAAATCGTTGTTTTACCGCTTCCCGTAGCTCCAATAAAGGCCACTGTTTCACCTTTTTTTGCACTAAAACTAACATCCTCAACAATCGCTTCCTCAGCACCAGGATATTTAAAGCTTACACCGCGAAACTCGACTGTCCCTACCCCGCTACCTACTGCGCCATTACCATCTTGAATTGTAATTTTCGTGTTTAATACTTCTAGAATACGCTTTGCCGATACAACTGCACGTGGCATCATAATGAAAATCATACTAACCATCATAAATGCCATCACGACCTGCATCGCATATGACATAAAGACGACCATATCCGAAAACAGTGGCAATTTCTCAGCAGCATTAGCCTCATGAATTAGAAACGCACCAATCCAGTAAATCGATAAGCTAAGCCCTGACATAATAAGCCCCATCGTCGGGAAAATGAGTGCCATTAAACGCATTGCATATAAATTCGTATCCATCAATTCTTTGTTAGCCCCGTCAAACTTCTCTAGCTGGTAGCCCTCTGCATTATACGCACGCACAACGCGAATTCCTGTTAAGTTTTCACGTGTTACGCGATTTAAATTATCAGTCAATGTTTGAATAATACGGAACTTCGGAATCGCAAATATTACTATTATCGAAATAAGTAAAATCAAAACTAATACGGCTACACCCGTTGCAGCCGTCCATTCTAAATTTTTATTTGCGATTTTTGTAATTGCCCAAATCGCTAAAATTGGTGCTTTAATAACGACCTGTAACCCCATCGCTACAAGCATTTGCACTTGTGTAATATCATTCGTAGAGCGTGTAATTAAACTCGCCGTAGAAAAATGATTCATCTCCGCCATTGAAAAGGAAAGCGTTTTTTCAAACACTTGACCTCGCAATCTCCGTGCTAATCCAGCAGCAACTTGCGCGGCGAAATAACCAACAATAACCGCTGCAATCATACTACCGATCGCACACAGCAACATATAACTACCCGGTGCAATCAAATCGTTTACACTTGTGCCGTCCGTTTGAATAAGCATCGTAATTTCTGCCATGTAATCTGGCAGCTTCAAGTCCAGGAACACCTGCACAACGATGAACACAATACTAATTGATACAAGTATCCATTCTTTTCTCTGTAAATATGAAAAAATTTTTAACATTCCTATACCCTTCTCTCCAATCCAAAATACTTCTCTGCTTTACAATATTTGCTTAATGTTAATACAGAAATTAACCATGCCTCTTTGCCGTTTTGGATAATCGCCAAAGGTTTCATTTACTTGAAACGTATCCCCAATTATACGTTTCATTTCCAAACACAACAAGCAATTCCTCCCCATTAAATCACCATGGATTAGTCAAGCGTCTTCCCCGCAAGCACAAGCGCCTTTACCCGCTCAAGCTCTTTGTCCGATACATGGCGATACATGCCCATTTCATTGACCATCGCCTTTTCTAAACGCACCAAATCCCCATTTTCATAAAACGTATAGGTAATAGCAAAGGATGTTTCATCATTTGAAAAACGCACCTTTAATACCTCATCATCTCGAGTTAGTTCATCAAAAAAGGAGCCCTTTCTCACCTGTACATACATAAGAAGCGCATTAATTTCTTTAATTTCCTGCAAATCGGTTGTCATATTAGAATTCATCTCAGGAAACTCGGTGATCGACATGCGGTTCATATCGTGCATTTGAAGCATTGTCCCATCCTTTAAATCACGTTTTAATGGAATAGGTACCAATTGCTAATATATCAGCACGCTTACTAGTAAAAATGCTAGTACAATTAGATTTCTTCTTTTTTTCATGAGCTTCCTCCAATGTAGCGCTAATCAAACGTTTTTTCAGCTAATAGTTCCTCGATAAGCTCCTTTAACTCTGCCTCATCGGTTTTGTAATTAAAATAGGTACTAACAGAAATCGCATCTTCTGCACGTGTTAAATAGCCATTTTCATATAAATAATATTCGATGAAACTTAGCATGCCATCTTCAGAAAAACGGATTTTCATATAACTCCCAACTCCATTACCAGGCTTTGCTTCCTTTACATCCAGTTTTTGTATAGCCCGATATGTATCCTGTACTTCCTGATAGTCAAAGGACATATACGTTTTAACATCTGGATATGACACAATCGATAACTTATTTAACGAATTAGGTGAAACTAACTCCATTTCCTGTAATGATTCAATCATTTTTTTTGTTTCATATTTATCAACAGCATATAGCACCACAAATGAGATCGAAAAAAAGAACATCACTTGAAAAATTTTATACATAACGACACCCCCATTAATTCTATATACGATTGGAAATTATAATTGTTTCATTATTCCGAAAAAATCATTTCAATCGGTACACAAAAAACGAGCACCTGCAATTCAATGCAAGTACTCGTCCAATTTAATTTCCGTAGTAATCGACAATCCCTTTGTAAATAGATTGCGCAAATATTTCTACGTATTTATCATTAATTAGTTTTTCTTGGTCACTCGGGTTTGTAATGAAGCCAAGCTCAACTAATACAGAAGGAATCATCATATTGCGAATTACGTAAAATGGTCCTTCCTTCACGCCGCGGTTATTCATGTTCGCATTTGTTACGATTTCGTTGTTAATATAAGTTGCTAGCTTTTTATCTTCTTCATACTGATCGCCCGTTGAAACATTATAGTATGTTTCTGTACCGCTAGCACTTGAAGCTGTTGCGGAGTTTACGTGGACACTAACAAAAATTTCACCGTAATTGTTCTTCGTAAATGCTACTCGCTCTTCCAAAGTTGGGTACGTATCGCCTGTACGAGTCATGAACACTTTAGCGCCCGCATTTTCGAGCTTTTGCTTTACAAGTGTTCCGACCTTTAATACGATAGCTTTTTCAGTATTGCCTTCTTTCGATGTGCCTGGGTCCTTACCACCGTGGCCTGGGTCAATAATTATAATGCGTCCCTTCACCGAGCTACCTGACGTGTTCATGAGCTTAATATACGATTTATGTACATAGCCTGTTACACCATCAGCCGTTACTTTTGCCCAGTAACCTGAAATCGAATGAACTGAAATAACTTTCCCTTTTGCTAATGTTTTTAACGATGCCGAACTTGAAGAAGCAGATTGACGCATATTTAAGCCGCCGATTGTTACTTTCCCCATTGTATTCACCGTCACACCACCATCACCAGGATCCGGATCTGGCGTTTCCGTTACGACATCTGTTGTACTTGATTTCACAATATAGCCTGGAATGCCATTTACCATCGTTAGGTAATAGCCACTTGCATCTTTATATACTGACAGGGTTGTCCCTTGTGCAATTTGTGTAATGACTTTCGATGAAGATGATGGTGTATAATATAAATTCAACTTCTCGTTCGTTGTGACTTTTTTAATTGCCGAACCAATCGAACTACCATCATGCGCTAAAAACTTCGCATATGACTTACTAATATAAGCGTATTGCCCTTTATACGAAACTTTTAACCAGTTTCCTTCTACTGCGTATACAGATAATTTACCACCTGTATTAACCGTTCCAATCACTGTCGCGTTTGTATTCGGTGCAGTTCGAACATTTAATGCGTCTGTTGTAACCGAAATTAAACCGATTACTTGTGTTGTATCAACCTTTTCTGGAATTGACGGTAAAGGTAATCGGAACTTGTCACTCTTTGCACGAGAGATAAACGAAGCAAATTGTGCACGCGTTACCGGGCTTTTCGGTAAATACTTACCTCCACCACTACCATTTGATATCCCATTATAATAGATAGCCTTTATGTATGAAGCATATGTATTTGAAGAACTTACATCTGTAAACACCATTGCATAGTCTTTATAATCATTTGCATTTAATTTAAAAGCTTTTGTTAAAACATAACTCATTTCATCACGAGTAAGGGGATCATTTGGATAAAACATACTTGATGTTGTCGAAAATAATCCTAATTCCTTGGCACGCTCTACATAACCAGACGTTGGTGTGCCAACTTTGACATCTGTGTAAGAAGATTTACTTACTGTTAGTGGACCATAACCTGCTGCAATTACTGCCATTTTTGCTGCATGCCCACGAGTTACACTTTCATTTGGCTTGAATAATGTTTTACCATTTTCTTGATAGCCATTAATTACTCCGAGGTCAATTAAATACTGAATTTCATCATAAGCAGGATTGGTTGTCGCAACATCTTCAAACACGATATTAGCAGATGCTGGATTGACAGCTAGTACACTTACACATGTGAGGATAACTGCAACAACCAATGTAATCAATTTTTGATTCATTTGTTTTCTAGTTCCTTTCTATAGCTGTTCGACTATTATTGTATAATAAACAAGCATGTAATTTAAATAGGTATAACGGGTATAAACATCAAAAATTTGTTACATATACATTACAAAACGATTACAAAAGACGGAAAATGCCATTTGAAATCATTTTCTTGGAATAATAATTTATTTATGCAAAAAAGCTTATCCAGAAATCACTTTCAGGATAAGCCCTTTACATCAAAAATGTGGGCCAGCAAAATACTGGTCTCGAATGCTTTGTCACTCCATGTGACGTTTTTAATTCGCTATTATTTTAAAAGCTCTAATGCAAAATCATATTCTACGTATGTTTTACCTTCCTCTAACAACGTTGGTGCTACTTTAAATTGACCTAATGCTTTGTTGTAGCCATACGTTTTTTCGTCGCGAGTAATTGTATAAGTTAATGCATTTTTAGAAATGATTGCTCCCTTTTTCGTCGCATCTACTTTATAGCCTAAGCCTTCTGCGACTTTACGAAGAGGTACCATTTTTTGACCCTCTAGTAATCTAAAATCACCGTCGATAATTTCATCAATTTTTGGTTCAGCATCTGGCGTTTCTTCTGCAACAGTGTTATCTAATTTTGGGAATACCACGGTTTTTTCTGGTGAAGTTTGTGGTGGTAAGCTTCTCGTTGTTGGTCCATAAAATACAATAGCACTGTAATTTTTTAATTCTTCAGCAGAAACTTTTTTGCCTTTTGCGTCCACAATTACTGAATCCTCATTTAAGTTTAACTGTAATTGACCATCAGCGCTTAAATGATTTTCATCGAACTGATCTACTTTTACAAAGCCTGGCTTTTCAGTTTCTACAATTACAACTGATGGTGTGTAGCGTGGTGGATAAATTAAAATCATTGGTTGATTTCCATAAACGTATAATGAGATCGTATTACCAACTTCTAGGTTTACTTCTTTCCCCGTATTATCGTAGACAAGTGTGTTATCGTCTACATAAAAGTGGAAAATATTTTCGCCGTCTTCTACAAAGAATAATTTGCCATCATTAAAGTCTTCAACCGATGTTACCTTCCCTGTTTGTTGAACGAAAATTGAAGCTTTTTCTACTTCTTCTACGCTATTTGTCGTAGTTGGTTCTTCTGCATTGGCTGCAACAGCCCCTAATAATAATGCAGAAATCGCTAAAGGTGCAATTCTTTTCAATGTCATAAATTTCATTCCTTTCCATGTTTACATATCATTAGTTGCACTAAATAAAAAAAGGTTACAACTTTTTTAAAATTTTTCATTATTTTTTATAAAGTTCGTAGCTTTCCAACAGCTTAAAAATCTCTTCTATAATTTGTGGTTTATTTTTCTGATAGCAATGCACATCCGTTTTTGAATTCACGAAGCAAATTTCAATGATAATGGCTGGTTTCATCGTTTTGTTTAACCATGCCAAATTTGTTCGATGCTTTGCTCCTCTGTCCTTGAATTCGCCTGCCTTAGCAATGACCGCACTCATATTAGCTGCAAATTCTTTCAATTTTGGGTTGACATACAATACCTCAGTACCAATACCTGCTTCCCTTTTTTCGCTAATCGCATTAAAATGTATACTCACATCTAGCACACGATTGGTTTTGTTATGCGCTGCGATCAAATAGCGTAAATTTTGTGCCTGGTTTTTAGAATAACGGTCGATGATGAACTGTGGCGCAATAGTACTTGCCTGAAAATGCGTTTGTAAGCCTTTTACCACCTCGACAACTTCACTTCCTTCATCGATAAAGCCAATTGCTCCCGTAGCTCTCCCAAAATGCCCCGCGCTTATTGTTAACATAAACTTCCCTCCAATACTGTTTAATTATTAAATATCAAGTCTGCATGAAAAAAGGGACGTGGCTTTTCAAATTAAGATTCGCTACAATGAAAGTACTATATAAAAATTGAGGGATATTATGAAAAACAAACGAATGATAGGCTTTATGCTCGTTGTCTCTGGCTGTTTCTTTTGGGGAATTGGCGGAACGGTTACACAACAGCTATTCTCTCAGGGAATCGAGGTAAGTTGGCTCGTATCGACACGATTACTTATTGCCGGTACTTTACTATTGTTAACGCAAGCCATTTTTAAAGACCGCGGGCAAATTTTCGAAATTTGGCGTGAAAAATACAGTGCAACGCGGCTTATTATTTTTGGGCTCGTTGGCATGCTAGCAGTACAGTATACATATATGGCGTCTATCAAGGAAGGCAATGCTGCGGTCGCAACATTATTGCAATACTTAGCTCCTGTGATGATTATTGTCTGGGTTGCATTGCGGGGCCAAGCAAAATTTACGAAAAAGGATGCTGTTACCATTTCACTCGCACTTGGTGGAAGCTTCTTGCTATTAACAAACGGCTCGATTTCGGCTCTTGCGGTTCCACTTCCTGCCGTTGTTTGGGGATTGCTTTCGGGGGTTTCGCTCGCGTTTTATACACTGTACGCCATTCCGTTATTAAGACGATTCGATTCATTAGTTGTTGTTGGTTGGGCCATGGTGCTTGCTGGTATTGCACTTAGCTTTGTTAAGGCACCATGGGAAGTCGATGTTTCTAGTTGGACGGCATCGACAATCCTTTATTTAATAATCGTCATTATTTTCGGAACGATGCTATCTTTTTGGTTTTATATCGAAAGCTTACAAACTTTATCGGTAAAGGAAACGAGCTTACTCGGTAATATCGAGCCGCTGACTGCAGTACTTGCTACCGTGTTATGGCTTAAAGAACCATTCGGACCTTTTCAATGGCTAGGCACTTCACTCATTTTGGTCATGATGATTTATCTCGCGTTAAAGGCTGAGAAAAGGACCGAGCCAAATCCAAACGAGCTTTCTGATAATGTAAGTTAGTAGCCTTTCTATTTTGACTAACCTAAAAAAATCATACTTTACAATTCAAAAAACATGATTTCGCTAGTAAAATTGCGAATTCATGTTTTTTAATTTCTATTCTTTTGTGAGCCTTTCTCACCTTTAGCATTTCTACAATAACAAACAATCGATAGCAAATTTTTATCACAAAACAATAGGAAGCATTTACTGAAATTTATTATAGATAGTAGCATTACCCTCAATAATCATAAAAAATTACCCTTAGGACAGACTGACTAATATGCTATAATTAATAAGATTTTTTGATTCGATACAATCGTTTCAAACATTTACCGCAAGTATCTATGCAACATTAGCTTACGGTAATTCAACTATTTACTAATGGAGGAACGATTAATTTTATTATGTTAAAAAAATATTGGATTATTATGATGATCATGACGATTGCCCTTTTATCCGTAAATCAAAGTGCAGCGTTCGCAAACCAAACGATCAGCAAAGGTTTGACGATTGAAAAAAACGTGACCGTGCTCATAAACGGAAAGAAAGTAACATTTAAAGACCCCGTATTAAATAAAAGCGGCCATCTATTTTTACCAATGCGGAATTTATACGAAATTATTGGTGCGAAGGTTCAATGGAATCAACAAACAAAAACTGCAAGTGCCGTACGCAATGATAATCAGGTAGCTGTCACACTCAATTCAACAACAGCAATCGTGAATGGCAAAAAGGTTACAGTTAATGTGCCACCATTTCTTTATAAGGATAAGACCTATGTACCGATTCGATTCTTAAGTGAAAATTTAGGCGGCAGCGTCCAATGGAATCAGCAAACACGTACAGTTAGCATATCTTTAAATGATGGACAAACAAACCCACCCACTGCGGATGAGCCTTATTATTTACACATCAATAACAAACGAATTGTGATGAATCATCCTATTATTACAAAGCAAGGCAGAACATATATCCCTGCGCAGTATTTATATGAAAACCTTGAAAATGCTACAGGTAAATGGCTTTCTAGCGATCAATTTGAACTGCAGCTTTTCGGGTTAATTTTTGTTTTCACAAATGGTAGTAATGTCATCAAAATTAACGACGAAATGATCGTAACCGCAGAACAGCCGTTTAAACAAGCAGAAAATATGTATGTCCCGGTGAAGTTCATCGTCGATACAGTCGATGAAGGCGGCAACTTACGCTATTTAAGTGATAAAAAAGAGATGTATATTTACTTATATCAAACGATGTTTACAAGTAAGTTTTTAGAAAAATCCTTTGGTTCAACACCTGTACCACAAAGCATACCTGTTGCGACATTATCAGGTACTCGTTCGTTGCTTGTTAGTGATAATCCCGAAACATTAACAACGAGTGATGTCCCTCATTCAACAGCAACACTTGCTGCGCAAAATGTGGTTACAAAAAATGCGCTAAATGAGCACCGAATATTTAGCTGGCACTACAATACACTCGGTAAAGACATAATGCTAGGCATAACATTAGAAAATAATTCTACAAATACGACTTTACAAGTAACCAATTCAAAAGGTGTGTTTAGAAAAAGTAGTCACAGCTGGATTAACTATGATATTGGCTTACCAATCGCCGATCAAGTAATGAACAATAATTTACAGCCAGCTGAATCAGAAGGCATTACTATTGCTCCTGGTGAAACGAAAATTATCCAATCTTATGAATTACTGAATTTGTATATTATCGGCTTCTTGCACGACTTCGATATTCAGTCAGTAGGCGAAGGTGAAAGCAACTATACAATCCGAACGGTTGTTGCAAAAAATAATGAAGACCTAGCGACGATTCACTCGGACCCTGTTGCAATTAATGCATCTGCAGCCCATCCACGCGGTGTTTGGCCAAGCTCATCCATTATTGGGGAATTTCCAACGTATCAAATCGATGGCAAAGAAGTCGGCTATAGTATTTCAAACGGCAAAACAGACCATTTATTTACGAAAGAAAACTCACTTGCACAAGTTAATGGCAGTGTCGGCAATTCAGGGCATTTCGGTATAAATTATATTGTCAAAATCCCTGTAGCCAACCCTACAGGCCAAGCAAAAAATGTAAAAATCAAACTCTCTGGCCGAGGCGGTTTGTACAGTGGCGCGATTAAATTTAACGGACAAGTTCATTTAATCCCTACCTTAAAACCTGGCAAAGAATACATTGAGCTACCTAGCTACACAGTAAATGGAGCAAACGAAGTCATCACATTAGAATTAATGCACTCAGGAGGCAGTAATTTACCATTAGCGATTTATATTGAGACAGAGTGAAGCTTTCCTTGTAAAATTTTTGAGGAATAAGAAATGGGAATTATCGTAAAGCTTTGAGGCAAAAGAGCCCACGATTTAGTAATTGTGTCAAGGACAAACTAATAAAGAGAGCAAACAGCCCGCATGACGAATTAATTTCATCATACGGGCTTTCTTGTAGTCGGAAAAAAGCTCTTTCAAAATTAAGTGAGTGAAATAAAGCAGGACTACACCAGACTTTTTCCTTCTTTACCGTGCATTCTGGGGATCGCCCATTAAACTGTAATTCCTTGCACATTTGGCTTGAATAATTGCTGATCAAGGTATGTAGTTATGTAAAATTTCAAGTTGTTGACGATACGGTACATTAGGTAATTCCGTCATCTGCCTCACTCACTGAGAATAACCAAATTAGTTGTTAAATTATAAAAACGAAATAGAGTTAAAAGTGAGTAACTGAGGTAGCAAATACAAACCACTAAATGATTTTTTAAATCTAAGTATTCGGCATATTGGGATGGCTCTCAACTTTATTTTTTTTATTTATAAACGGGAGGAAATCCCTTCCTTTTGTCGAAGTTAAAACGTTAAAGTGGGTGGTATGGCGGAGTCCCGAAAACTTCAGTTTAAAAGGACAAATGAACTATAAATCGAATAAAACTAAGTTATTTATCAAAAATATGAAATTCTTAAATTGAATTATTGTAATTGTGATAAAAATTTTATGCCTTCTACAATTATCTGTGGAGGGCTTTTATTTTAAAAGAAAGGAGGGTTTAGAATTGGAAACAAACACATTTTGGACGTCGGTTATTGATCGTATTACAGAATGGAGTTTATATTTAATTGGTGATGTAGATGAATTGGTTACGGCGCTCTGTATTTTGATGGCAATCGATTTTACATTAGGCATCATGGTAACTTGGTTAATTAAAGATGTAATTTCCTGTAAAGCTTCTAAGGGGTTATTGAAAAAGTTAGCAATGATATTAATGGTCGTAGCAGCAGTGCAATTGGACAACGCTACTAATAGTGGTGATTTCATGCGGAATGCTATGATTTTATTTCTAATCGGTATAGAAGGGATTAGTATGATAGAAAACCTCGGGCATTTAGGAATTAAAGTACCTCGTTTTATGCAAAATGCATTTAAACAATTACAGAATGACAACGAAGACAAATCAAAAGATGGTGAAAATAAATGATAGCTAGTGAAATCGAAATGAACCCTGGTCATCGGAAAAATAAAGGTAGTGATGGTTGCTACATCTTAACGGAAGGTACCGAAGCTCGGAAGGTCGCAAAACGTGTTTATGAAATATTAAGGTTATGGAAATTCCTGACAGCATACTTTGAAGAAAACACCTCCTTGAATCATAAGCTCAAAACATTAAAAATCGCGCATTTTCGGTATGTACGACGAATAGCCAACTATCTGAAATTATTTCAGATAGTTGGCTATTTTCCACATGTAGCTTGAATATTTTCTGACCAAGATATTTAGTTACGTAAAATTTCAGGTTGTTGATGAAGTGGTTTAATCATGCTCAAATAAATACCAAATGGGATAAATCAATTATGTAGTAGATGATTTCACCAATATCAATTTGATTGTCTTTAATAACTGATCCAGCAAAAGGGATTAATTTAATTCCCCCTAACCCCCGTGTGATGACACAACTCTTGAAAAAGCAATCGCATACTAAAGAGAATAATCAACGTTTATACAAATATATAGAGCGAACAAGTATCACCGGTAATTACGTCTAAACTTGTATTAATCCCCCCCTTTTGGTTATACATCCATACCGTTATTTTCCTTTTATTTTCATAAAAATATGAATTTTATTATAAAAATGATATAATATATTTTATTATTGTCCATTTTACTTTTAATTAAAGGAGTTAGGCAGGAATGCTTATACAACAGCAGGAAAAGTTAGATTTCAATAAATTTGAGTCATTAGAAGAAAAGTTTGAATATGCAAAAAGCATGCACCTAGTCGCTAAATTTGAAGAAGGTTTAAGCTATTTTCGAATCTTAAAAACAGAGTACGAAGCCATAAAACGATATGATCGTGTCATTGATTGCTTAGGCTGGATTTGCCAAAATCTTGCGAACTTAGGCCGTGTTGAAGAATTATACAACTATTTACCTGAATATAAATCAATCTGCAAAGAGCATGGAACTGAGCTCAATCAATTAAAACTCAGTACCTACTTAGCGTTCATTAGCACTTCAATTGGTGACGAAAAATCAGCCATTGAGTATTATCAAGAAGCCATTGCGATTGCCAAAAAATTAAATGACACCAAACGTTACGTAATTAGTTTAATCAATTTACAAGGCGTCTATCTGTTAATAAAAGATTTTAAGCAAGCAAATGCCATTGCACTAGAAGTTAAAAAACAATTCGAACAAGACCCTAGCATCAAAACGACCATGTCTGAAGCTGCCTATTACTTAAATTTAATGACCATCCAATTAGAATGGCAGCAATTACAAACAATCGAACCATTATTCCATGCATTCGAAGCCATCGCAAATATCGAGAAGTATAGTCGCGAACAGATGTATTATCAATGTGTGAAAGGTCGTTATTACAATCAATTACAGCGTTATCCTGATGCCATCACTGAATTAGAAAATGCCTATGCGTTTATTGTTCAAACGAAAGAAGAGCCTTTTTTAACCATTATTCTTGAAAATTTAGTACAAGCTCACGAAAATAGCGGTAATTATCAAGAAGCACTGTATTATGCAAAGAAGTTCAACGAAAAAATGTTAGATGAACAAAAGAAACACGTGACGAATGAGACAATTAAAGTCATCAAAGAAATCGATTTAGATAATATGAAGCAGCTTGTTTATCTTGATGGACTCACTTCAATTCCTAACCGCAGATATTTAGAAAAATTTGGCGCAAAATTAATCGATGAGGCAGCGCATAATGTCCATTGTGCCATCATCGATATCGACAATTTTAAAAAGATAAATGACCGCTTTGGCCATATCGTTGGTGACTTAGCTATTCAACAGCTCGCACAGATTATTCAAGATGTTTTGCCAGAAAACTTTTTATTCGCACGCTATGCTGGTGATGAATTCGTCTTTCTCGCAAAGCAGCTAGGAAAAGATGCTGAAACAATACTCCAACAGCTTTTCGCAAGTATCACCGATTTTGAATTCCAAACAGACGAAATTTGTGTAAAGTTAACAATTAGTATGGGCGTTGCATCGCTTGCTGATTGTGAAGTAAAAGAGTTAAAAACATTACTAGACCTTGCCGATCAAGCTTTATACCAATCTAAAAACACGGGAAGAAATTTGATAAGTTTTTATGTAAATGCTTAGAATAATTCGTAAGGTGCGTTTCGTTCTTTTTAACGAATACGCACTTTTTTATTTCGTAGGATACTGAGATTACGTAAGGATGTTTTAATTTTCTAAACAATGACTTATGGAGCTTGTTACAAAGCATTTGCAGAGCCCTCGCTTGAAATACCTGTTGAACAAGGATAGATTCAGAAAGCAGAAAATTCAATTAATTCCCGGGAAATAAATATTTTAATGTCTGGTGTGGTGTTTTTTGTCAACTATATTGAAATTATTCTCTAATTGGTTTTCAGACGTTAATTCTGTAACCTCTAATCGTTATAGTCACTTAGAACAATGATTGAACCAAGTTTGCCGATAATCCTCATTTTTAAATGCGAATCTTTAGTTAAAGCATCCGTTAGTTTTTAGTGAAGAAGCTCGCAAAACTTAATTAGGGTTACTAAAAACCCAGATTTTGAACTCGTCACTTTGTTCTTGTAAAATCCAACCTGATTTATAATAATAATCATTAAAATTGGAATCAATTGGACATAGCGCAACAATAGGTACATCATTTATCGTTTTTAACATCTTTTTTAACAACCCTTGACCACGATAAACCTCGCTTATCGCAAATTGATACAAGGAAATT